>NZ_JAKRNT010000009.1 GCF_022346605.1 Sporosarcina sp. ACRSL | reverse complement strand
AGAGGTCACACCCGTTCCCATCCCGAACACGGAAGTTAAGCTCTTCAGCGCCGATGGTAGTAGGGGGCTTCCCCCTGTGAGAGTAGGACGTCGCCGGGCAAAGACCATCTCCTGTGGGGGGATGGTTTTTTGTGTTGAATAAAATAGTGCTTAGAGTATAGAAGGCATATTGATCCTAACATTTTAGTTTCAGAACCATAAAAAAAGACTATAGGCAAACACCATAATTACTGGAGTTTGTCTACAGTCCGTAACAGTCCAACCACGACTGTTTTTTTGCTTTTTATAAAAACATACTTAATCCAAAAAGAATGCTCGAAGCGACCATAGCCGCAACCATTAGTAAGACGACAAATTTCTGTACTTTTTTATTGCTCATTTGGCAAATCTCCTCACGTTATAGATACATCTATTTTAACAGATTCTATGAATTTCTCAAGATGTAGCGGTTTCAATTAGAAAACGTTACAATGGATAGAAGGGGGGGAGTATACATGAAAAAAGTGGATCATATCGGAATTGCTGTGAAAAATATATACGAAGCGCTGCCATATTACATAGAAACTTTAGGATTACAACTGCTTGGAATGGAAGAGGTTGAAAGTCAAAAAGTGAAAGTAGCATTTATCGATGCAGGAAATTGCAAACTTGAGCTTTTGGAGCCGATCGGAGAAGATGGGGCTATTTCAAAATTTCTTGAAAAACGCGGGGAAGGGATCCATCATATCGCTTTCGGTGTCACTGATATACGGACACGGATGGAAGAATTGAAGGAACATGGCGTTCAATTGCTAGATAGTCAACCTAGGCCCGGAGCAGGCGGCGCAGAAGTAGCCTTTTTGCATCCAAAGTCTTCTTTCGGAGTGTTATACGAACTATGTGACAAAGGGGGAAATTAACATGGACATTTATGATAAAATCAATGAATTATATGATCGCAAACGGCAAATTGAACTAGGCGGTGGCGACGAACGGATTGCGAAGCAACATGAAAAAGGGAAATTAACAGCACGGGAACGGATTAATCTATTGCTTGATGAAGGTACATTTGTTGAGTTGAATCCATTCGTTATACATAGGTCACGTGATTTCGGTATGGATAAGCAAATGGGGCCTGGCGATGGCGTCGTTACCGGATATGGAAAAATTGACGGAAGACCTGTTTATCTCTTTTCGCAAGATTTCACCGTTTTCGGTGGCGCGCTTGGAGAAATGCATGCCATGAAAATTGCAAATGTCATGGATTTGGCTGCGAAAAATGGTGCACCATTTATCGGTTTGAACGATTCAGGAGGTGCACGTATTCAAGAAGGCGTCGTTTCATTGGACGGATACGGAGAAATCTTCTATCGAAATGCGATTTATTCTGGGGTCATCCCGCAGATCTCTGTCATTTTAGGGCCATGTGCCGGTGGAGCTGTGTATTCTCCAGCCATCACTGATTTTGTATTCATGACGGACGAAACGAGTCAGATGTTCATCACAGGACCGAAAGTAATTGAAACGGTTACAGGTGAAAAAATCTCCTCTGAAGACTTAGGCGGTTCGAAAGTACATAACTCAATTAGTGGCAATGCTCACTTCCGAGGAAAAGATGAGAAGGCTGTATTGGAACAGGTGCGGAATCTCCTCTCCTATCTTCCACAAAACAACAATGAAAAGGCTCCTATGCTGGAAGCCGAGTCACAAGACGATTATCGGAACGATCTGGCGGATGTTGTCCCGTTTGAAACGATTCGTCCGTATGATGTACGCAAAGTAATTGAGCAAGTCGTCGATGAGGATTCATTCCTCGAAGTGCAATCTGAATTTGCGAAGAATGCGGTCGTCGGTTTCGCCAGGATGAATGGCGAATCGGTCGGATTAATTTGCAACCAGCCCAAAGTGATGGCTGGAGCGTTGGATATCAATTCTTCGGACAAGATTGCGCGATTTATTCGTACATGTGACTCTTTCAATATTCCGCTTATTACGTTTGAAGACGTCACCGGATTCTTTCCTGGCGTAAAGCAGGAGCACGGAGGCATTATCCGACACGGTGCAAAAATACTTTACGCCTATTCGGAAGCGACTGTACCTAAAATTACGGTCATTTTACGTAAAGCATTCGGAGGCGCCTATGTTGCCTTGAATTCCAAAGCAATCGGCGCAGATGTTGTCTACGCATGGCCAAACGCGGAAATTGCGGTCATGGGTGCTGAAGGCGCAGCTAATATCATTTTTGCAAAAGAAATTGCAAACAGTGAAGATCCTGATACAACAAGAAATGAAAAGATCGAAGAATATCGTACAAAGTTTGCAAATCCGTATGTCGCTGCTTCACATGGGATGGTCGATGACGTTATCGATCCTCGAGAAACGCGCATCAAACTTTTACAAGCTCTAGAAATGATGAGAAATAAGCAAGAGACGAGACCTAGAAAAAAACATGGCAATATCCCATTATAATGGATGGAATAGAAGGAGCGATGCAATGTGAATGCACAACGATTATTGGATGAATTTTTAGAGCTAGTACAAATTGATTCTGAAACGAAACATGAACAGGGAATCGTCAACGTGCTCAAAGAAAAGATGGAAAGTTTCGGCTTCACAGTAATTGAGGACGACTCCAAAAAGGTGACTGGGCACGGTGCCGGAAACTTGATAGCAACTTTAAAAGGCAATATTGAAGATGCGGATTCCATTTACTTTACATGCCATATGGATACAGTCGTTCCCGGAAAAGGGATCAAGCCTGAATTGCGTGAGGATGGGTATATTTATTCGGATGGCACGACGATTTTAGGTGCAGACGATAAAGCTGGAATAGCCGCCCTGTTTGAAATGGCGAGAGTATTGAAAGAAGAAGGCATACCTCATGGGGATATCCAATTCATTATAACAGCAGGAGAGGAAAGTGGTCTTGTCGGGGCGAAGGCGATGGATCCTTCATTGTTGAAAGCGAAATATGGCTATGCTGTCGATAGTGATGGGAAAGTGGGCGGTATTGTCACTGCAGCTCCTTACCAAGCAAAACTTTGGACGACAATACATGGCAAGACGGCTCATGCGGGAGTTGCACCTGAAAAAGGCGTTTCGGCTATCAATATTGCGGCAAAATCGATTGCTGCTATGACGCTCGGACGAATCGATTCAGAGACGACTGCAAATATCGGAAGTTTCGCAGGCGGACAAGCTACAAATATTGTCTGTGATGAAGTAAAGATCGTAGCGGAAGCCCGCTCCATCGATTCTGAGAAGCTTGAAAAACAAACGACACATATGGTAAAGACGTTTGAAAAGACAGCGGCGGCGATGGGAGGCAGGGCGGAAACGGAAGTAAAGCTTATGTATCCGGGATTCCGTTTCGGCGAAGACACAGAAGTCGTTCAAACTGCTATGAAAGCAATTCGTACAATTGGAAGGGAACCTAAATTGATGACTAGCGGTGGTGGAAGCGATGGCAACGTTTTCAATGGTGCCGGTGTTCCTACAGTGACATTGTCGGTAGGTTACGAGGAAATCCATACGAAAAATGAACGGATGCCTGTAGAAGAATTAAATAAACTCACTGAGTTATTAATTGAAATTGTACGTACTGCAGCGACTAAGGGGGCTTAATCGATGGGCGATTTAAAAGCGGTAATCATTCAATGCGGACAAGAGGAATATGCACTGCCAGTCGATACAGTAGTATCGATTGAAAAACTCGAACATGTCAATCCTATTCCGCATCTACCCGGGTATATGCTCGGTTTGATGAAGATTAGGGGGGAATTGGTTCCAATTTTGGACTTTCAGCAAATTCTCTACGGCAATTCGGCAAAAGATGACCCGAATGCACGTGTCGTTGTTGTTCAAACGGAAACTCTTTATATTGGGTTGCTTGTTTTGGATGCAAAAGAAATTTTGGATATTCCTGAAAGCAACTTGACTTCGTCCGGATTAATGGCATATTCTAGAACTCCGTATTTTAAGACTGTTGCTAATCTGGATAATCGGATGATCACTGTTGTCGATGCTGAAATTCTTTCAAAGACGCTTACGGGTATTGATGAAATCGGGGAATACGTCGAATCACAAAAAACACAGGAAAGATGACCTGCGACCGGATGGTCATATCCATCCGGTTGTTTTATGAAGCGATGGAGGTGAGGAAATTGACAAATGTGCCTGAATCACAGCCGAGAGTCATCCTTCATCTTGATATGAACAGTTTTTTTGCATCTGTTGAACAAGCCTATGATCCACAATTGAAAGGCATCCCGTTAGCTGTTGCTGGAAACCCTAAAGAGCGGCGAGGCATCCTTGTAACGTGTTCCTATGAGGCAAGGGCACTTGGAATTTACACGACGATGCCTGTCGGAGAGGCGAAAAGGATCTGTCCCGATCTCGTAATCGTACCGCCTGACCATGAAAAGTACAGGATTGCTTCAGATGCTGTTTTTTCGATTTTACGTTCTTATACAGAACTAGTCGAGCCCGTCTCAATCGATGAGGCGTATATCGATATTACAGCTATAGGCGGATTGACAAATGCTTTGCAAATAGCAGAACATATGCAACGGCGGATATTTAATGAATTGGATCTTCCGTGCTCAATTGGAATTGCGCCGAACAAGTTTTTGGCAAAAACCGCTTCGGATATGAAAAAACCGATGGGAATAACCATATTAAGAAAAAGACAAGTGCCGGATATTTTATGGCCATTGCCCGTCATAGAAATGCACGGAATTGGAAAAAGTACAGAAAAACGATTGAATGAAATCGGGATATCCACAATCGGCGAATTAGCGAAAGCCGATGAAGCTTTGATCAAAAAAACACTAGGCAAAAATGGAATTAGACTTCGAAACCGGGCGAACGGGGTCGACAACAGGCCTGTAGATCCGGATACAGCGGAGGAGAGGAAAAGCGTCGGAAGCTCAACAACATTGCCGATTGACGAAACTGAGCTATCGGCATGCCTTGAAGTTTTCAAGCAATTGTCCATAAAAGTCGCCCAGCGATTGGACAGGAGACAGCTAGCAGGTACTGTTGTGATGATCCAAATCCGGACTTCTGAGTGGCGAAACCAGACAAGAAGCCGAACTGTTATCAATCCAATTTATAAAGCAGCCGATTTGTACAAAGAAGCGGCAGATCTTTTCAAAAGGCATTGGGATGGGAACCCGATCAGGCTATTAGGAATTACGGTTTCTAACGTCATTCCACTGAACGAATTGAATGAACAATTATCATTCGACAGCTTCGAGAAGTACGCAAAAGAAGCAAAAATGGAAGAGCTCGTCACGGAGCTAGAGAAAAAATTCGGACCAAATTCCGTTAAACGGGGACTCGGAGAAAGGTAGGCATCATCATGGAGTTATTTTTCTTAGGCACCGGCGCCGGCATGCCTTCTAAGCAACGGAACACGTCTTCCTTAATCCTCAACCTATCTGCGGAGAACAAAGGCTACTGGATGTTCGATTGCGGCGAAGCAACGCAGCATCAACTATTAAGAACATCGATTAAACCACGGAAAATAAATAAGATTTTCATTACACATCTGCATGGCGATCATATTTTCGGATTGCCGGGTTTCCTCGGATCCCGCTCGTTTTTAGGTGGGGACGATGAATTGGTCATCTATGGTCCGACTGGAATCAAGGAATGGATCATGTCATCGCTTCGTTTAACGAAAACCCATTTAACCTATCCGCTGAAAATCGAGGAAATTAATGAAGGACTACTCTTTGAAGATGAACAATTTAAAGTGTCAACGCTAGAACTTCAACATGTCATCGAATGCTTCGGATTTAGAATCGAGCAAAAGCCATTACCAGGGAAACTGCTTGTTGAGAAAGCAGTTGAAGCAGGTGTGCCGAAAGGGCCTTTGTTGAAAAAACTGAAGGATGGTCTCGACGTGGAGTTGGACGATGGACGCATCATTTATAGTAAGGACGTTACAGGTGCTCCGCAAAAAGGTTTTTCTCTTGCGATTCTTGGAGATACAAAATATTGTTCCGCTGCTGTTGAGTTGGCAACGGGAGCTGATATACTCGTCCATGAAGCAACCTTCGATAATGAGACCGGTAACCTTGCAAAAGAGTATGGCCATTCCACGATAGGTGACGCGGCACGGACAGCGAAAGAGGCGAATGTAAATGCGCTTATCGCGAATCATATCAGTGCTCGTTTCATGCAAGCGGATATTGAGAATTTACAAAAGCAAGGAAGCACTATATTCCCGAATGTCCACATCGCAGAAGACTTCAGTCATTTCGAATGGAAAGATGAACAATTACGAAAAAAATGAGCTGCCGTCGTCAAAACAGACACCGGCAGCTTCCTAGTTAGTATATATTTAAAAAACCCATCCTCGATCATATTGCTTCGGCGGCTCAATTGCGACACCTAATTCTTTTGCTGCAGTATAAGCCCAATAAGGATTTCGCAACAATTCCCGAGCTAGCAGTACGACATCCGCGCGTTCATTCTTCAATATTTCTTCGGCTTGCAACCCCGTTGTAATCAATCCGACTGCACCTGTAGCAATTCCGCTTTCTTTTCTGATTTGGTCTGCAAACGGCACTTGGTAACCTGGATACGCATCAATTTTAGCGGGTACGACAGCGCCTGAACTGACATCAATCAGATCAACGCCTTGTGTTTTCATCCAATTCACCATTTCGATATAGTGAGTAGTTGTCATACCACCATCCTGATAATCTTCAGCAGATATTCGGACGAATAATGGACCATTCCAGACCGAACGGACCGAATCGATAACTTCACGCAAAATGCGATATCGATTTTCGGATGGACCACCATAAGCGTCCTTTCTTTTATTTGCAAGCGGCGAAAGGAATTGATTGATTAGATAGCCGTGGGCAGCATGTATTTCAATTACGTCGAAGCCCGCTTTTTTAGCGCGAACAGCTGCGTCCTTGAACGCCTCAACCGTTTCCCGAATATCTGTAAGGGACATTTCAACAGGTGTTTTATATTGTTCGTTGAAGCGAACGGCGCTAGGCGCATATATATCTTCATCCACCGTTGCTTTTCTTCCTGCATGGGCGAGCTGGATGCCTGTTTTTGCACCATGTTGCTTCATAAGACGTACAATCTCGGATAGTCCTTCCACATGATCATCGCTCCAAATTCCAAGATCCCGATCCGAAATCCTGCCTTCAGGCTGTACAGCTGTCGCTTCAACAATAATTAACCCGACTTGTCCGACAGCCCGGGTCGCGTAGTGGATCTTATGCCAATCTTCGACCATTCCATCCAAATGATGGCTCGAATACATGCACATCGGTGCCATAACAATCCTATTTTTAAACTCCACTCCTCGAATAGTATAAGGTGTAAATAACTTTGCCATTCCAATGACCTCCTAAGCATACTAATCATTCAAGACATTGCACCTAGTTCCCGGGAACGTCTTTCCGCACTATTGATGCACTCTTGAATTGTCTCTTTGAAGTATCGGCTTTCAAGAGCTTTTAACCCGGCTTCAGTCGTTCCTCCTGGACTCGTCACATTTCTTCTTAATACTTCAGGCTCTACACGAGTTTGCCTTAACATCGCTGCTGCACCTTCGAACGTCTGGATGATCAGTTCCCGCGCCACTTCATTGGAGAGGCCTTTTGCAATTGCAGCTTCCTCCAATGCCTCTACCATATAATAGACATATGCAGGTCCGCTGCCGGATAAAGCCGTCACTGTATGTAACTCATCCTCTTCAACTTCTTTCACAACACCGATTGATGACAGCAAATCCAAAATACGTTTTCTCATATTTGAATCCACTAAAGAATTCATTGAAACTCCACTTGCAGACATTCCGATCGTCGCAGATGTATTAGGCATGGAGCGTGCGATGGGACGCTTGCCAAGACCTTTCTCAATTGTTTCAATCGAAACGCCTGCAATGACGGATAATACAGCAGTATTTTCATTCAGAAAATCGGCGATATCACGCATCGCTTGTTGGAGATCTTTCGGCTTCGTTGCCAAGACGATGAGTTCTGCTTCGCGCAAAGCATTTCGCTCCTGACAAACGACAGAAATCCCGTATGTTTCTTGCAAAAAAGAAAGCCTCTCATCATCCGATTTATTCATAACATATACATTTTTTGCATCCATGACTTCATTACTCAGTATACCAGCAATAATGGCCTCTGCCATGGAACCGGCTCCTACGAAAACGATTGTTCCCATCTTTATCCGTCCTTTCTAAATAAAAAAGCGCTCTCGTCCCGAAATATCAGGACGAAAACGCATGTTTCCGCGGTACCACCTAAATTTGCCGGAATTATTCCGACACAACTTACAAGCTTTCGTAACGTGAAAGAAACGGCCATGTTTCCATGGCAGCTCAGAAGCAGGTTCGAGGTAGGAGAGGGATGTACAGCTTTCAGTCGATGACTGCACTTCCTGATTTCCATCACTACCGCTACTCGTCTTCGTCAACGCTCAATTGTTTAATTACAGCGATTATTGCACGTTGTCAGATAAAAGTCAATGATTACAATATGTCTTGGAACAAATACACGACGCCGATGACAAGAGCCGTGAAAAGAACAGCAAAGGTTACCTTCCAAATACTGATTGGTGCTTGGCCGCTCACTTTTCCAGTCTGTCCATTTACAAGAAAACGATACACTTTGCTATTGAATGTAAATGAAGAAATCCAAAGAGGCAATAAAATATGCTTGAACGTAATATCGTTATAGGACGTATCGACTTTCACAATTCTTACTTCATCACCCGTTTCCTTTCGGAGTATTCCATTTCTAATCCGCTGATCGATAATATCTCGAGCTGAATACCAGCCTTCCTTCAGTGGAATCGAATAACGCTCCGCAAGGAAACCGGATAAATATTCCGTTCTGTAGTCCAGCAAACCGCCAAGTTGAAAAGGCTCAACTTTGTCAATCAAACCAGAGGCGACATTACGGGATGCCTTGACGAGCACGTCATCGAAAAACTTATTATACGTGCCGTATTGAGTACGCCATCGAATTTTTCTCACTTGCTCCGTCACTTGCTCCGCTTTTCCGTCGCGATGAACAGTCCTCGTTACAGTTACATAATAATACGTCCCAATTTTGACTGTATATGCAGATTTCGTCTCCGAATCAAACGTCCAATAAGGGATATAAGCACCACCTATCTTTTGCAGCTCATAATCCTTTTTCAGCTTGGAAGGGGCAAAGAATCTTTTAGAAATCCAAGTTTTAAATTTCTCGACGGCTTGTTCTTTCGATATTTGAAAGGGAATGACCAAAGCAGGTTTGATACCCGCATCATGCTCTGAAACTGCGATATGAGAGGAACCGCAGAAGGTACAGAAATCGGCTACCTTATCATTGTCCAAAAGGGTTTCCGCGCCGCAATTATCACAATTGAATACTCGTTTTTCATTGCTCCAACTATGGTCTGCATGATCCAATGCATCCAAATAATCATGTTCTGTCGTATTTTCACGTGTTGCTTCAATCTCCAGTTCAGTCCCACAGAAAGGGCATTTTAAACCACGTGTAACAGGATCATATACTGTATTTCCGCCACAGGAACTGCATTGGTTTACTTCAGTTTCTTCAATCGTCCCATCATCCATATACTCTTTATCTACATTCGTCATCCCGTCACCCCATTACGTTCAGCCGTCAAGGGCCTCTCCACAATCTCCGCAGAACTTAGCAGTCGGGCTATTAGTTGCCCCACACCCTGCACATTTTTTCTCCGTCACTTGTTTCGCTCCGCATTCACCGCAGAAGTTTGACCCTGCTTTTATTTCAACTTTGCAATTCACACAAGGGACATTCTGTTCCTGAACAGAATTTCCGCATTCCGGGCAGAATTTTGCCGTTGCCTTAATTTGCGTTTGGCAATGCGGACAAGCCATTTTTGCAGGTTCAGCTGCAGGAGCTACTTGCTGCTGGTTTGGAGTGAAAGCTCCAGCCATTGCATTGCCGATTGCAGCGCCGACTCCGATGCCGGCACCCGTTGCGGCCATGCCACCACCTTCATTCTTGGCTGCATCCCTGATTGCTTCTGCTGTCTGGTATTGAGTGTACGTGTTCATATTCCCGAGGACACCCATCGTCGTCCGCTTGTCCATCGCTTGTTCTACTTCTTTCGGAAGCGACAAGTTTTCAATATAAAGGGAAGTGATGTCAAATCCGAATTCGGCGAAACGTTCTTTCATCTTCTCTCTTCCTTGCGTGCTCAGTTCGTCGTAATGCATCGCTAAGTCAAGAGCTGGTATTTGTGATTCGGCAAACAGGTCAGTCAATCCTGAAAGAATCATCTTCTTCAGATGGTTTTCGATGCTGCTCGTATCATAAGAACTATTGGTTCCAAAGAGTTCCCTCAAGAAAACGGCTGCATCATTTACTTTGTAAGAATAAATGCCATAGCCACGCAAGCGAATCATACCGAAATCAGGATCACGCATCATGATTGGATTGGAAGTTCCCCATTTTTGATTAATGAACTGCTTCGTATTCACAAAATAAACTTCAGCTTTAAAAGGGGAATTGAATCCGGTTTTCCAAGATTTCAGCTTCGTCAGTACGGGCATGTTTTGTGTATATAAAACATGATGGCCTGGCATAAATACGTCCGCAATTTGTCCTTCATTTACAAATACGGCGACTTGCGATTCGCGGACGATCAAACTGGCGCCCATCTTTATTTCATTGTTTTGCACCGGAAATCGGTAAACCATTGTATTGGAATTTTGGTCCGTCCATTCTATGACTTCGATGAATTGACTTTTAAAAAAATTGAAGATCCCCACAGCCATCCCCCTCAAAAAAATAATTGTTAATTATAGTATACTACGGATTCACCTATGAAAGGTTTCAAGAATGTAGGTTTTTCAAGGATGACGTAACGAGGGAAAAGAGGTACAATAGACTGAATAACCATTCATTATAATAAATTTATTTTTTAAGGGAGTTACTTATATGATACATAAAATTGAAATTCCAACCCCGTTCGCAGTAGGGGATGTGAATGCATTTGTTGTAAAAGGGGATGCTTTATCACTCGTCGATGCAGGACCTAAAACACCAGAAGCCTACGAGGCGCTAAAACATGGACTTAAAGAGATTGGATATTCATTTGGTGATATCGAACAAGTTGTATTAACCCATCATCACCCTGATCATGCAGGTTGGATGGATGCTTTCGATAAAGCGGAAGTGATCGGTCATCCGTATAACGACCTTTGGTTGAAAAGAGATCAGGCATTCATGGAATACCATGACTGTTTTTATTTGCATTGCTTAAAGGAAGAAGGCGTACCGGAAATCTATTTTAATTGGGTAGAAAAGATGAAACGGCCGATAAGTTTGATGGGGAACCGGACACTAGACAGGACAATCGGAGAAGGAGACGAGTGGACGGGTCATCCAGGTTGGATCGTCTTGGAAACACTCGGACATGCCCAAAGCCATATTGCGCTTTTCAACGAAAAAACGGGCGAGATGATTGGCGGAGACCTTGTCCTTGAAAAGGTTTCATCTAACCCATTGATTGAGCCTCCTGCAAACCGAGAAGCGGATCGTCCGAAATCATTATTGCAATACAACGCTTCATTGACACGACTTTTAGATTTGCCAGTCGACGTTGTGTATGCTGGTCATGGAAATGAGGTTCGAAATGTCCGTCCGCTAATCGAATCGCGACTTCAGAAACAGCATGAGCGAGCAATGAAAGTCCACGCCATGCTTACTAGCGGAAGCAAGACGATCTATGAGTTGACACAACAATTATTCCCGACTGTTTATGAAAAAGAACTTGGCCTCACTTTATCTGAAACGATTGGACAAACAGATTATTTAGTATCAAAAGGACTTGTAAGAGAAAACGTCTCCGAAGGCGGTATTTTGTATTATGAACAAACGTAAGTCAGTTTTAGTAACTGGGGCGACGAGCGGTGTTGGCTATGCAACAGCTATGCGGCTATTGTCCAATACCGACCAATACACCGTCTACGCAACAGGAAGGGCGCAAGACAAACTTTGGGAATTGCAAAATGAAGGTGCAACTGCCATTCCTGCAGATATGACGAATACGGAGGATATGGAAAACCTTTTGAGACAGATTGGACCTATTGATATCGTCATCTTTTCGGCTGGAGTGGGCCATTTCGAGGCTGCCCATCTTTTGGCTGATGAAGAAATAAAATCGATGTTGAACACAAATGTCATAGCTCCTATCGAACTGACGAAACGTGTTTTGCCGCAAATGATCGAACAACGGGAAGGGCATCTCATTTATATAGGTTCCCAGGCTGGAAAAGTCGCGACACCAAAAGCCTCAGTCTACGCAGCGACGAAGCATGCGTTGATCGGATATACGAATGCACTCCGAATGGAAATCGCTCCACACGGGATTCATGTTTCTGCCATTCATCCCGGCCCGATCGATACGCCTTTCATTGATGGGGCGGATAAAACAGGGAACTATCGTTTATCGGTTGGAAGACATTTGCTCCAAGTCGGTACTGTTGCAGATGCGGTCGTCCAAACAATCCAAAAGCCGGTCCGGGAAATCAATCTGCCAGGCGTTATGGGATTCACGAGTAAACTGTATGCGATAGCCCCTGGAGTAGTCGAAAAAGTTGGACGAAAGTATTTCATGAAGAAGTAATTTTGAAGGAGGATAAATTGCAAATGAATCACTCCAATATTATTTTCTTTGAAAGAAAATTTCCAAGTGCTAATACGATTCTCATTAAAGACGAGCTGCCAATTCTAATAGATTCCGGATTTGGGAGTGATGCGAAAGAGACTGAACGAATAATTACACAAGCAGGTGTTCTTCCAGAGGAATTGCATCTTATTGTAAATACACATTATCATAGCGATCATGTAGGTGGGAATTATCATTTTCAGAAAAATTATGGCGTTTCGATTGCTGCGCATACATGGGATGCCACTTTAATAAATTCCTGTGATCCTGAAGCTTGTAGTGCGGAATGGTTGGATCAGCCAGTCGAGCCTTATCGGGTCGATCGAAAACTTGTAGATAATGAAGAGATTCAAACGGGGAACAGAACATTACTTGTCTTGCACACACCTGGGCATACATTGGGACATATTTCTTTATACGACCCAGAGGAGCAAGTTCTGATTTCCGGCGATCTCTTTCATGGCAATGACATTGGATGGTTGAATATTTTTCGAGAAGGGGTTTCTTCCATCCAACGATCTATGGAAAGTCTGGACCGACTATCTTTGCTGCCGATTCAAAAGGCTTATTCAGGACACGGACCACAAATTGAGAATCCGCACGCTTCCATTGATGCAGCAAGGAAACGGCTTGAGAAGTGGCTCCGTTCGCCGGAAAAAATTGCATGGCATGCATGTAAGAGGATTTTTTCATTTACACTAATAATGAAAGACGGAATAGCTAAAGATGAAATCGGTGACTACCTAATCTCATGTGGTTGGTTTCATGATTTTGCTAGATATTCATTCCGAGTTACTCCTGAAGAATTTATTCAAATCCTGCTCGACGAAATGATTCGTTCCGGGGCGGCAACTTGGCAAAATGGCTATTTGATAGCTTCAGCTCCATATAACGCATCAGAAAAGAAGTGGTTGCATATGGACGTAAAACCAAAAGACTGGAATGCGTTGCTCCTGCAATAATGATGATTAGAGGAGGGGGAAAGTTGTCATTGAAAATAGGGGAAGTAATTAGATTCGAACGGACTTTTACAGTAGAAGATGTTGAATTGTTCACGAAGGTTTCAGGTGATACAGGTACCCACCATGTGACACCTGACGAACAGGGGAGACTTATCATCCAAGGTCTGTTGACCGCCACATTGCCGACGAAGATAGGTGGAGATCAAAATGTTCTCGCTCGTACTATGAATTTCGAGTTTTTGCGACCAGTGTTTACAGGAGATACAATTACTTGCGAAGTGACAATCGATGTTTTTGAAAAACAAGAAAATAATCGGACATCCATTAAGGCATCTTTCGTTTGCACGAACCAGAATGGGAAACAAGTTTTGAATGGCAACTTTGCGGGAGTTATTCTTGAATGATAGATGTTATATCGAAGTACAAATTGAAAGAGCATGCTCCCCATTCAGGACCATGCTCTTCTTTCCGCACCGGAAAATTTGATTGTTTGTTCACTTGCTCAAACCGTCCTTCCTGACAAACTTAAACGCCCGTCAGTGCAGTTTGATTGTCCTGACCCCTAACTTTAGAAAGTTTGGTCCTTTTCGTGAGGGACCGTAATGGGTGTCAGCTCAAGTTGCACTTCCACAAAAAACCTACCTCTTACCGTACTTAAAGTGGCCGGAACAATTACAACGTACCCGGACGAGAGTTCCACTTGCCAGTAAAGCAAATTTTCCGCCAAGGCTGTGCAAATCTCCGTGGAATAGACTTGTATTCACTGTCATCCACTTTCGTTCTGCCTTGTACTCTACAAATACCCTTCTCTACTATCAGCTAAACATTTTTTTAAAAAAATTTACTGTTTTTCTTTCGTCAATTGTTCTTGAGCTAATCGGACCATTTCTTTTACCATATTGCCACCGATAGGCCCGCCAATTTTACCGGCTTGTTCTGATGTTAGTTTGCCATTGTACTCTTCCGATAAAGGGATGCCTAATTCCTTTGCAATTTCAAACTTGACTGAATCCGGCCGTTCCTCGTCAACCGAATATCCTTTAGCCCTCATGACGTCTACTTTTAGCTTATCCAATTGCTTGCGTGCTTCAGGAACTAAAATTCGACGATTGCGTCCCATATACTCAACTCCTTTCTTGCATAGTCTTTCCCGAAAAGATAAATTAATGAAAGAATATCTTACATCCACCACTTCGTGAATGCATAAGCTGTCCAACATGTTATACTAAAGCGAAATAAACTAATTGATTAAAATTAATACATGACAGAAGGTGAGTGTGGATATGAAAACCGTTACAATCGAAAATATTGTAAAGCGATTTTCATTGGAAGTCCTTGTCGGACATCATATGCTGGACAAAGTTTTAAAAAAGACGAAAGTCAGAAGACCCGGCTTGGAATTCATGGATAAATTTGATTTTATTGCGACTGAGCATGTCCAAATCCTTGGGAAAAATGAAATCAATTACTTACATACGCTCTCTGATGAAGAATGCAAACTGCGAATTGCAAACATCGTCCAATACGATCCGCCGTGCATCATCATCACTTCTAATCAGGAAGAGCCCCTTGGGCTGCGGCAATATTGCACCGAAGAACATATACCTGTCCTGCGGACACCTGATTCAACGAGCGAAATGAGTGCAAAGCTGGATGCTTACGTAACAAAAGAGATGGCGCCCGAAATTGCTGTCCACGGGGTTTGCGTCAATGTAGCAGGTATCGGAATCCTGCTCCGTGGCAAGTCAGGAGTTGGGAAGAGTGAAACAGCACATACATTGATCGGCAGAGGGCATCGATTGATAGCAGATGATATTGTTGTACTGAAAAAGTTAAGTCCGCAAACACTCCTAGGAACCCATGATGAAAAGAACAAGGAATTCCTAGCATTGCGAAGCATCGGTCTTCTCAATGTTGTTAGACTTTACGGACGGGCGGCCTTTCAGGAAGAGAGCCGGATTGCCCTTGATATTGAATTGACGGAGTGGAAAGACAATGCATTAAACAATGAACTTGAACTGGACACGAAATTCAAGACGTATATGGACGTACCTGTGCCGCACATCCAAATCCAGTTGCAGCCGGGAAGAGATGTAGCAGGCTTGATTGAGGCAGCCGCAAACAACTGGTACTTACAGCAGCAAGGCTATAGCGCCGCTGAAGAATTCAAGAAGCGGCTTGAATCTGAATTTAATGACTGAAGCTGCGGAAAAGAGGCCTGTGATGAAACAACAAATGAAAATGGTTCTTGAATTAGATGATTTGCAGTGCAAGAACTACATGGAATTGCATGGAGAAGAACTTTTTTCGATGATGCTTGCAAATCTCGGATCTCCGGATGGCGAACTGCGCGATGAATTAATATACAGATTAGTTGTGAAATTGATTTCCGGCCAACACTTGAAAACAGATCAATTGCTACATGCAACGAACGAAATAGCGACAGCTCAGTATTTATTTGCAGCAATTGGTGAAAGGGATTCGGATAGTGTGTTTATCCGTTCTTTCGCGACACTTTGGCTTACAGTGCTATTGTGGTTGGATAAAGAACATCCATTCATGAGCAGTGAACTACGAAGCGAAGTGATGGAGAAAAGTGCAACTTATCTAGTACAAGAACAAGATATACGTGGATTTGTAGACGGAAAAGGATGGGCGCATAGCATTGCTCACGGTGCGGATCTTATGTCAATGATTGCAAGCCATCCAGCAGCAGAAAAAAGGCTAATTCCAACTATTCTTGAAGGAGTAGCATCATGCTTTTGGAAAGGTGGCGTCTATACCGATGACGAGGATGAACGTTTAACCGCTATCTTCATTTCGTTGGCGAGGAAGGATTATCCCGAAGAAGTTCTCATTGAGTGGGTCGAACAAGTCTTTGACAAATTAGATAAGAATGCATCCAGCCAATCTCAATCATTTTACCAAGCCCGTACGAACATTATGCAATTCATGAAAACGTTATATTTTGCTTTGAAAAAGTATAAACATTATCCAAAACTGCAAAGCACAGCTTCTTTTTTCATTCAGAAATGGCAAAACGCATAACATTCATAAAAAAGTCTCTTGGTCAATTTTCGACCAAGAGATTTTTTATTTTATTGTTTTTTTATGATTGGTTCCACTGTGACTTCAACATTACCTTGTAATGCTCTGCTAATCATACATGATGTTTCCGCTTTCATCGTCAATCGCTCAACAATGGACCGCTTCCCATCCATACCAGGAGCTAAAACGATATTAGGCTTATGTATAATTTTTTTATACGTAACGACGCCGTTTGAGTAGTCCACTACTCCGATTGATTCCATCGACAGACTTTCCTTTTCTACTCCGCTCCTTTCCATCATGGCTGCAAGAGTGATGATATAGCAAGTTGCAGCTGCACCGAGCAGCATTTCATCCGGATTCGTCCCGATGCCAGGTCCATCCATTTCGGTTGGGATGGATACTTCCGTCTTTAAGTTCAACGTTTCAATTGTCCCGACATCGTTACGTAATCCAGGCCAGTTTGCTTTGAGATAAAAATGATGTTCTGCCATCTACATAACCCCTTTCTTCTTGGTTCATTATACCAGACCCGACATCTTTTCATAAAAGTCTAAAGGATGTAAGTCGATTGTGTGACATATGTTGGGAGAAGAGAGAAAGGAATTGTCGAGTTTATTGTCGAATTAAAAACTAAAACAGGGGGGAAGAATGAATGACGTTTCACAAGGAAATCCCATTTACAAAGATGCATGGTATCGGCAATAGCTATATTTATCTTAATTTATTTGAGATGAGCTACGACGAAGAAATTTTTTCCCAACTTGCTATCGACATATCTAACGTCAACACAGGCATAGGATCTGACGGGCTTATCTTAATTCATCCAAGTCATCGTGCGGACGTTGGCATGAGAATTTTCAATAAGGACGGTTCTGAAGGACAGAGCTGTGGAAATGGCTTACGTTGTGTTGCACATTACGTATACATGAAGGGAATTGTTTCATCAAAAAATATTTCTATAGAAACAAAAGCGGGAATTGTTCATGCAGAGGTGTTAGGAAATGATAGGTGTATCAATAGCATTAAAGTGGATATGGGCAAGCCGTTATTAAGGCGAAGTCAAATTCCGATGCTAGGGAGAATGGATGATGTCGTCGTCGCAGAATCGTTTCCTCTACATGAACATACATTGGAAGTGACAGCTCTTTTTTTAGGAAATCCGAATGCTGTGTTTTTCGTAGATAGTATTGAAAAAGCACCATTGGATGAATTAGGTTCATTGATTTCAAATGATCATAGATTTCCAGACAGGGTTAACGTGGAATTCGTTGAAATTGTTACGGAAACCGAGTTGAATTTCAGAGTGTGGGAGAGGGGGTCAGGTATTACAGAAGCTTGTGGATCGGGTGCATGTGCAGCGGTCGTAGCTTCCATTCTAAATGGACATGTGGAAAGAAACAAAGATATTCTCGTTCATTTAAGCGGGGGTGACTTAACGATCCGATGGGCCGAAAATGGACATGTCTGGATGACAGGACTTGCAGAAGCAACAGTTGAAGGTATTTATTTTTGGGGCATTAATTGATAAGGAAAAGGGGGAGAAATATTGAACAAATTAAAAGCTTATCGATTTCCACTCATTTTGCTAGCATCAATTATTATCGGATCAATTATTGGAATCATCTTTGGTGAAAATGCAAACTTATTAAAGCCTTTTGGAGATGTTTTTCTAAATTTATTGTTCATGGTTGTCGTCCCGCTTGTTTTTTTCTCTATTTCATCTGCGGTGGCCAATATGGAGAGCATGCGTAGACTAGGGAAAATTATGAGCTCCATGTTGACGGTTTTTGTTGTGACTGGAATTATTGCCTCATTTGTGATGCTCGTAGCTGTACTTATTTTTCCAGTCGGCTCCGCAACGTCCATCTCCCTTGTCGAACCAGAAAATGTTGAGAAGTTAACACTTTCCCAACAACTAATCAGCACGTTTACTGTTCCAGATTTTGTTGAATTATTTAGTCGGAAAAATATGATGGCCCTTATCGTTTTTGCAATTCTCGTCGGAGTCGCTACAAGTCTATTAGGGGAAACGGGAAGACCTTTCGCCAAATTCCTTACTAGTGGCTCAGAAGTGTTCATGAAGATTATACAATTAATCATGTATTATGCACCAATCGGCTTAGGAGCTTATTTTGCTGCATTAATAGGTTCTTTTGGAACAGAATTGATCGGTGATTATGCACAAGCATTTATCCTATATTACCCTGTCGCTTTTGCATACTTTGCAGTTGGATTTACCTTATATGCCTTTATAGCGGGCGGTCGAAAAGGAGTTAGTCGGTTCTGGAAAAACATTTTAACACCCGCTGCAACAGCTCTTGGAACAGGGAGCAGCTTTGCGACATTGCCTGTGAATTTGCAAGCTGCAAAGAATATTGGTATTCCTAAAGATATACGTGAGATGGTTTTACCATTAGGTGCGACCATTCATATGGACGGCTCTTGTTTATCAGCCATGTTGAAAATTGCTTTTGTATTTGGCGTATTTAACATGGACTTCACAGGAATCGGCACATTTCTAACTGCTATTGGCATTTCATTATTGTCGGGTGTAGTAATGAGTGGAATCCCAGGTGGAGGGTTTATTGGTGAAATGGTGATTGTTACGATGTACGGTTTGCCATTAGTGGCGTTACCGATCATTTCTGCAATCGGTGTAGTCGTCGATCCACCTGCCACAATGTTAAATTCCACAGGGGACACTGTCGCTGGAATGATTGTAACGAGGCATATAGAAGGAAGTAATTGGATGGATGCAGAAGAGGTAATCTAGAATGAATAATAGTTAACCCTCCTATCACCGCTTGGAGGGTTTTTTTCATAGAGGAATGAAAGTGCCTTTTAATTTTAAAAAAGTAGATAATATCTAAATGAAATGATGATGTTACCGATATACCATTATAATTACCCATGCACTGCATGGATATACCATTTGTAGGGAGATGGGATTATGGAAAAGGAAGAGTTACGATTATTATTTGACAAGGAATTAAGGCAAAACCTCCATTCACCAGGCTATCGGCGTGAGGAAACTGAACATGTAGTCCGACATGTATCGATGCATGGAGAAAGAGGATTTGTCATACATTCCAATTTAAATGAAGAGAATGCAGACGAAATCATTCAGGAAGAGTTGAGTTATTTCAATCGACTCGGTGTGGGGTTTGAATGGAAAGTGTATAGCTATGACAAACCAGCTCATTTGAAAGACATCCTTGAACAGCGGGGCTTTACGATTGAACCTCGAGAATCTCTAATGGTTATGGAAATTACCGATATGCATCCATTTCCCCAACAAGAAGAAACAGACGTACAGGAAATTGTTGATGAGAAGGGGATTCGGGAAATCATCGCTTTACTAGATAACATTTGGGAAGAATCGCATAATGAGTTAGGAGACCGGTTGTGGAGAGATAAACAAAATGACCCGGATTCTCTCTATCTATATGGGGTTTATGATAAAGACCAATTAGTCAGTGCTGCATGGGTCTACTTAGAAAAGAATTCTTCATTCGCAAGTCTGTGGGGTGGGTCAACGTTACCTGATTATCGCGGCAAAGGGTTTTATACATCACTTTTAGCTATCAGGGCTGCTAAAGCAATCGAAAAGGGCTATCAATTCCTTACTGTTGACGCAAGTCAAATGAGCAGACCAATATTAGAAAAACACGGATTTCGATGCCTTGCCTACACCTATGGCTGCCAATCACCGGAACATCCAACAAGTTAATGAAGTACAAAAAAGTAGAGCCCATGTTAGGAAATGGACTCTACTTTTTTCTTCCTTGTAAATTTCACATAAACAATAAAAAACAATCCTGCACTCAAAAATCGTAGCGTGGAATTGATATACATAGCAACTTCAACACCTAACTGCTCCAGTAACCAGATGCCGATTTGAGGAGCTATGAAAGCAACTATCGATAACAATACATTGTATGTCGTTATGCAATACGTCCGGACATGATCAGGGGATTGTTCCAATAACAAGTTGAACAATAATAATACGACACCCGCCAGGAAAAACCCTGAAGACGTCTGAACCAAAGCGATGTAATACACATTTGTCGAGAGGACTGTCAGAAACGGAGTTGTTGCCATTCCAACTGCTGCCCACACAAAAACTAATGTATTCGATCTTTTTTCCGCCCATTTCTTCCAAAGAGGAAAGGACAGGAATTGTGCTAACATGCTACCGACAGAGAACATACTTACCCAGAAAATTGTCACCCCGACGAATCGGACATGATAAATATTAAATATGCCCCAAGCCATCTGCCAGGCGAAATTGAAGAATAGCGCAGCAATTAGGAATGAGACGTAGTTCTTGTACTTGAAGATTGACCAGTCCATCGTTTTCTTTTTCAATAGTGAACCATCCGTCTTTGAAGGCTCTTCTTCGTGCTTCATCAATAAGAAAACTTCAAGCATCCCAAAACAAAAAGCGATTCCAAACAGAAATTGGTAGGCAGTTACACTCGCCGAAGCATCTTTCATTAACACTCCGATAATAAGTGTTGAAATCAAACCTACAATTGTCAACAATCTATTCCGATCGCTGAAAAATGCCCCACGTCTAGATTCCTCGACAAGTCCGCTAATTAATGTCTGCCATCCAATATTAGCAACTGTATTTGGTAAGCTCATGAATGCAATGATTCCTAAAAAGAGCCATGCATGCGTCGAAGGGGAAGGCATGTATATGATTCCGATGATGAGGAGAAACATAAGGCGGGCCAGTAGAACGGACATCGCAACTAGTTTCTTCTGTTTTTGTGCCCGATTTAATAAAATCGCTGCAGGAATCGTCATAATTAATGCCATCAAAGGCGGGAGTGAACTGATCAAACCGACTTGGTAATTCGTCGCACCTAAAATGGTGATTGCAAAGATTGGAAAAAAGTTGTTTGAAAAATTTAATGCGATGGTCGATGCCATCCCGTGGTAAATGCTGATTTTCTCATTGTATGTACGCATAGTCTCTCCACATTTCTATTCATTTGTATAAGCTCATAATCTGAATTATATACTTCGTTTCTCGAAATACAAGACTCTTTTCTGTTTGATAGCCAAAAAAATCATATATCGTATATTATTTGCATATGATAAGGGCCTATTGTTTTTCATTGATAGTTGTTCTCAATTGATGTAAACTGTATTTGAGAACGTTTCTCATTCATTGGAAAGTTAGGGAGGATGAAGACTATGCTTCGAATTATGATGTTGGCACTGTTAGTAGGTTCTGTCGTAAGCATCTCAGCAATATCCTTTTTTAAAGGATTTGACATGGAAGGGGCATTGATCGGACTCACTTCACTTATTCTTTTATTTGGAATTACATCATTATTTTATGTTGAATTTAACAGATTCCCGAAAGAAGTCTCCCTCTTCAAACGTGTGAAGGGCAAAGCCCCACGGTAAGAGGGAGATGAATTTCGGTTGGCGATAGCCAACACCTCTTTTGATTGGTATAATAGGAACAGGTATTCCTATAACTCTGAATTGAGGTGATTGGAGTGGCAAATAAAGCATACAAATTTCGGATCTATCCAACAAAAGACCAGGAGCAACTTATAAGGAAGACCTTTGGTTGTGTCCGTTTCGTCTATAATAAGATGCTTGCTGAACGCAAGGAAACCTACGAGCAATTCAAAGATGACAAATATCATATCTCCATTCTGACAGAATATGAACACAAACCAATTCCGAAAGAAATCAAAGCCATTGTTGGACTCGACTTTGCGATGGACAGCCTGTATGTTGAAAGCGAGCAGGGTGAGAAAGCCAATCACCCTCGCTTCTTTCGGCAGACACAAAAAAAACTTGCAAAGGAACAGAAAGTCCTTTCACGCAGGACGAAAGGCTCCGCCCGCTACGAAAAACAGCGAATCAAAGTCGCTGCATTGCATGAACGGGTGGCGAATCAACGAAGGGACTTCCTACACAAAAAATCATGTCAGTTGGCAAGCCGTTACGACTGTGTTGTCATCGAAGACCTTAATATGAAAGGGATGTCGCAATCCCTTCACTTTGGTAAAAGTGTTGCGGATAATGGATGGGGAATGTTCACCACGTTCCTGCACTATAAGCTCTTGGAACAAGGAAAGCACCTCGTCAAAATCAACAAGTGGTTCCCTTCAACCAAAACCTGCTCAAATTGCGGACATGTAAAAAATGTTGCCCTTTCAGAACGACTCTACTCCTGTGAATGCGGCTTCGTGCGCGACAGGGATTGGAACGCTGCAATCAACATCAAAAATGAAGGGAAATTGATGTTGGCATTACCATGAAGTCAAAACAAAAACTCTTGGAACAAGAGGGTTAGCTCGGTCAGTTTTTGTTGGCTTGTAAAAGCAACGATAAGTCGAGAAGCCCCCATTTCAAACAACCCGAAAGGGTGTTAAGTGGTGGGTGGTTCACAAAACAGACGATCAACCAAACGCCAGTACTGTACTGGTGTTTTTTTAGTGGTCAAACAGGGAAATTATTTTACGAATAGAGTATAATCAAAAGGCTATTGTGATATTGAGGAGGTACTTATGTTTTTTATTGAAGCAAAACGTATTATTGTCGTCATTTTCGGTTCTTTCCTATTGGCGATATCATTGAACTTTTTCCTGATCAACGCAAATGTCTATGCAAGCGGATTCGCTGGAGCGGCACAGCTCGTTTCAAGCTTCTTACATGATCAATTGGGTATTGAAATCAGTACAGGGGTTCTTCTGTTCATATTCAATATTCCTGTAATCATATTAGGTTGGTTCAAAGTTGGCAGAGGATTTACCATTTACAGCATCGTCTCAGTCGTTTTTGCAACAATTTTTCTGGAGATTTTGCCGGTTCTCTCCATTTCCGATGATATTATTCTGAACGCAGTATTTGGTGGAGTGATTGGAGGTATCGGGGTCGGTCTATCGTTGAAACTCGGTGCTTCGACAGGTGGGATGGATATTGTTGCTATGGTATTGTCACGACTACAAGACAAGCCTATTGGAACTTATTTCTTATTATTAAATGGAATCATTATTGTCTTTGCAGGAATATTATATGAGCCTGAGAATGCCCTTTATACGATGGCTGCACTATATGTTACGACAGCTGTCATCGATATGATCCATACCCGCCATGAAAAAGTAACAGCAATGATCATCACCCATAAGGCTGATGAGTTGCAACAAGCAATCCATCAGAAAATGGTGCGAGGCATTACAATTGTGCCAGCGAGAGGCGCCTATTCGAAGGAAGAGAAAAACATGCTCTATTTGGTGATCACGAGATATGAATTATATGACCTGGAAAAAATCATTAAAGAAGTTGATCCTCAAGCATTCACAAATGTCGTCCAGACTGTCGGGATTTTCGGTTTCTTCAGAAGGGAAGGCGAATCGCTAGAACGACAATCATCATAAAAAAGGTATCCCTTCTAAATTGGGATACCTTTTTTTATTGTTTCTCGTTTTCCATTGCATTGACAGTTTCAGTTGTACCCTCTAGAAATTTGTTCAATTCCTCGATATTTTTTTCGAAGTCAATTTCAAGGACATCACCAACTTTGGTGCTTTTATCTCTGAAAGAGTTGTTTACAGGAATTCGAAGGGTATCGATTTTTTCGGATTTATTGTCTAAAATCCCTTTACCGATAGAAAGCATCGTCATTTTGTCAAGATTCGTATCAATATAAGCATCAGCTGCTCCTAACAATTTTGGCAAATTCATGATACTGTGTACACCGACAGCTTCGTCCTTCAATTTTGAGAGCACTTCTTGTTGCCGTGCCACCCGACCGAAGTCGTTCTGGCTATCGTGGCGGAATCGTACATAACCTAAAAGCTGATCTCCGTGCAGTCTTTGAACTCCTGGATGAAGTGTCATATAAATTCCGTGCGACATCGTATAGGGGATGTCGACTTCAATACCATCCGGAGCAATTAAATCTACAATTTTAGGAAACCCATTGAAATCGACCATTGCATAATAATGAACATCCAAATTGAAGTTTTCTTTGATGGTCTTGCGTACGAGTTCTGGTCCTCCAAGAGTATATGCAGAGTTCATTTTATGCATTCCGTATCCGGGAATTTCAACATACGTATCACGCATGATCGATATTAGTTTCACTTTTTCGGTTTTTTGATTGTAATTTGCAATCATCAATGTATCCGAACGACCATCTTCATCTTTTCGAGCATCGGAACCAAGCAACATTATATTGATTTCGCCGAATTGGGGTTCGGGACCGTCAAAAATCCCAAAATCCACATTCTGCTCTTTCAATGTGCCTTCTTCAGCAAGTGATAAGCCTTGATTATATTGATCAAACCAGTAATACACGCCTAGTCCTAGTAAGACTAAGGCAATACCGATAAAAATACCGAGCTTTTTCTTCTTTTTCTTCTTTCGAATTTCGATTCTACTCATTTGAATCACCACCTACTCTTAGAAATCTATTACAAGATTGTTTAGCACGCGTATCATAACACCGAATTGCTTCATGGGCAAGGACAACTTCCACTACATATAGACGTACCATCTTGTAAAAAGTTTTGATTTTAGATGAAATAAAAACTTCCAATTTCTACTTATGCATCTAGTACCCTTGCTAGGCTGCTTATATTCCTAAAGTCATAATATATTTTACCGGAGAAAGCCGCATGAATTGACTCTAAGACCAATTGTATTTATACTGGGTCTACAATATTATAATTAACTTCCATTAAGGGGAGTAGCTAGACAACAAAGTCGTCATCACGGAGTGTCCACACTCTCGGCTTTGTTGACAACATCTGTTGTTGCGAGACCTTACCGATTATTTGGTGAGGTCTTTTTTGAGACGATATGACCAATAATTGGTTATATCGTTTTTTTTATTCATATTGGAGGGCGAATTTTGGATACTTATGAAGAGCTTGCAAGGACTGTTAAGATAAATAGTAAAAACCGCTTAGTGGATTATGATGATTCATTACTACACATTGGGACGGGTAGGAGTGCGTTTGTGTTTCAGATAAAGTCTACAAGGAAAGCGATGAAAGTGTTTTTCCCTAAATTAACGTATATTGCAAAGGAGGAAGCAGAAATCTACGAAGAACTTAAGGATATCGAATATTTTCCTTCAATCTTTGCCTCAGGAGCTAATTTTATTGTAATGGATTACATCGAAGGCTCTACACTTTTTGAATGTATCAACAAAGGGAAACTCATAACACCTGTCCATATAACAGAAATTGATCGTGCTCTTTCATTGGCATCTGCACGGGGTCTCAATCCTTCCGATATTCACTTAAAGAATATTATCATTACGACGTATGGTAAAATTAAGATAATTGATGTTGCGCGGTTTAGACAAAAGAAAGACTGTCGTCAATGGAATAACTTGAAAAAGGCTTATCGTCAATTTTATTGCAAACGCTTCTTTCCGAAGAAAATCCCGGCCGCCTTGTTAAATGGAATTGCATGGCTTTATAAAAAAGGATGGATCCCATCCTATACTCTAAGATGACAATTATCAGTAAAGAAAGCGGGGAAAATGGAATGAATGAATCAAAAGAATGGTTGTTGAAAGAACTTAAGGCAGTAGAGGATTGGGAGAAGAGTCAAAGTGATTTATGGTTTTGGGAAAAGCTTGGGCGTTTGCCATTTAAACTGTTAGATAAATGGACACCTGATTTTATCCAAAAGAAAATAGGCACCCTCTTGGACGAGCTCGGCCAATACATTCAGACGGGAGGCCGTTATTTAAGTTCCGTTTCCAACATCCCAAATTATTATCCTCTTTTGGATGTGCAAACGTTGGATCAGGTAAAAGAGCTTCCCGTTTCAACAATGGATGCCGCTGTCGAAAAAATAGCAAACAATAGAAAAAAGCTCGCAACAGTACAAGGAGCTAGTACCGGCATTGGGGGAGTATTCACATTAACAGTCGATATCCCGCTATTGCTCAGTTTGCAACTGAAAACTTTGCAGGACATTGCGATTTGTTATGGTTATGATCCGAATAGCAAAGAGGAGCGTCTATTTGTCGTGAAGTGCTTACAATTCGTTTCCTCCGATATTGTAGGTAAACAAGCGATTCTTGCTCAATTGTCTCAATTTGATGGTCCTAATGCCGCTTCAAAACGTGAAGTGCTGTCTGAATTGCAAGGCTGGCGAGAAGTTGTTTTTTCTTATCGGGATCAATTCGGATGGAAAAAGTTATTTCAAATGATTCCGATAGCGGGTCTCGTGTTTGGGGCTTTCATAAATCGCTCGGCTGTAAACGATATAGCTGAAGCAGGCAATATGCTTTATCGAAAAAGAAGGCTAATTGAGAGGCTTGGCCAATATAATCCATGAATAGAACGTTAAGGATAGGGAATGGAGTAAGAAGCGTGGAAATAAAGGAGGTATGATCTTGAAACAAATTACGGATTTGAAAGAACTAAAGGATTTTGCAATGGCGATGATGGATAAACGTGTTAAAGGAAAAATATACGTCAACCAGGCAAATTATAGTTTGGAGGAGCCGATATTATCGGACGAAGATACCGCCGGTCGACAACCGCTCCAAGTATTACGGATCCTTATCAAAACGGATTATGAATCGGTCTATTATGAATATCTGTTCAACGAAGCACTTGATTTGGAAGAAATAAACGTACAGCTAGATGACATATATTTGTATTTTGAAAAGGAAATCGTGTCAGTGGAATATATGAACGACTTAGTACGAATTGGGCAATAAAGCGATGAAGGCATATTCAGGTGCCAGATCCAGAAGATATGTAAAGGAAATTCATGGCTTCGAAGATGAAAAATACGAGAATGAAAAACGACAAATCGTTTTCCATTCTCGCGATGATATCCGAAGGGGTTTATTCACCTTTCCTCTACGTATACTTGAATGTCAGACCCGAATTTTTCATTTATTTCACTAGCTTTTTTCTCCGCCTCCTCCCGCTTGTTAAACATCCCTGCTTCGATATAAAATTCACTTTCCCAAGTTGAAAATAAGATTCCGCTTTCCCGTAAAATTCGAATGCCTTCTTCTTCATGCAAGTATTCCTCTAGGATGGCAATTTCTCCGCCAAATAGATACGGAGCTGTTCGGATAGCATATTGCTTCACATCCTTTACATGCATATCTTCAAAAACGGTGACGATAATGTTTGCTGGGTCTGCATATTCTTTACCTTCGATGAAAACAGGTCCTTTAAAAACGATGACAAAGCGGATTAATGAATCATCAGGCGTGAAGAGCTCATAGGCATCCATTATAAAATCGCTTTTTTTCAAGTTTTTAAAATCGTTGGCATCGAAAGCTCTAGCGCCATAAATGGAAAAAGTCATCGTATAAGGATTCTCGTCATATTCAATCTCAAAATAAGGGGCAGCTAGTAAGGGCTTGTTTTCATCCCTTAGAGCAAAGCCTATTACGATATGTTCCGCATTGTTTTCATTCAAAATGGAAATGGAATTTACGTTAATGTTATCAGTAATTTCTCCTCCAGTTGCTATACCTTCATTAAAAGATAGTTCTTGAACCGGATTTCCATACTGCGTGAAGTTTACGCTTTCTATATTTACTTCTTCTTGCAAATCTTCATTTTTATTCATCATAAAATCATCGAAATTAACTGCTTTTACGATCTTGCCAACAACCGGGATATTTGTAGTGCTCGTAACGAGACTCGGTATTGTGTTGACTACAGCAACAAATATAATAAACGATGCTCCGAGCCACGCTATAAATGGTAATCGCTTTTTAGTCTTCCTTTTTTTCATTTAACATTACCGCCCTTTTTCACATTTATCTTATTGTATCATTCGGAACATTTAAAATATGTAAAAGCTAAAATAATTTTCTCTTATAAGAAGGAAAGAAATGTATGAAAGGTGAATAAAGTAGAGGAGTGTGCATGTTAGTAACAAGGGGAGAATAGAAATGCGATTGTCAGAGATTCATCCGTTTTTTTATTATGCTCGAATCGAGCAAAAGAGATTTTTCCGTTATTTAAAGAATTGGAGAGATCGAAAGAAATTTGCAAAACAAAAGGCTGAATCCAGCTTCCTTTTCACATGCAAAAAACATCAATCGCTATTACGTAGAAGGCTAGGGAATAGTGATCCGATATTACAGGAAAATAAAATAGTAAATTTGTCTATAGCAGCAAGTCGTATTGACGGCATCATTATACAGCCAGGTGAAATATTTTCGTTTTGGGAATTAGTGGGAAGAGCGACAAAAAGAAAAGGTTATATCGAAGGAATGCAGCTTTCAAGGGGAGAAGTGAAAACAGGAATAGGTGGCGGCATTTGTCAGTTGGCCAACCTATTATACTGGATGGTGCTACATACTCCAATGACTGTTATTGAAAGACATCATCACAGTTTTGATCCATTTCCGGATGAGGGCAGAGTACTTCCATTCGGAAGCGGCGCAAGCGTTTTCTATAATTATGTTGATTTACAATTTAAGAATACAACGGAGTATGCTTTTCAAATCCGTGTATGGGTGACAGACCGTCATTTAAAAGGTGCTATTTATTCAAACGAAGAAGTTGCCCATAGTTATCATATAGAAGAAAGAGACCATCAATTTTATAAGAAAGGCGGAAAGACTTTTAGGCAGAACGAAATATGGAGGCGAATTGTCAACAAAAGGACAGGAGATTTTGTGCATGAAGAACTTGTAATGAAAAATAATTCTGAAGTGAAATATGAAGTGTTTGAAAGGCAGTTAGTTAACAGCAAATAATTGATAATAAAAAAGCCGGGCGGTAAACACCGCACGGCTTTGATCTATCGCTAATATCATTGAATTGAGGCAATAATCCCTTCATCTCTATCCAAAAGTAATTTTATGCCTGCAGCATAAGGATCTTCCTGTAACACTTCCTTAATATAGAAACGAATCGCCTGAATCATGTCGAATGAACCAAGAACTCGTTTTTGATATCGGAATTCTACTTCTGCAGTAAATTCATAATCATCATATTCAAGCTCCACCTCAATGTCTTCGGGAAGAACATTAAGTTGCCTGGCTTGATCCATACAGATCGCATTAACAATATCTTGCTCAGACAGCATTAATTTTGCCATGGATTAGCCTTTTCTCTCTTTGTTTTAAGCACAATAAAGATCTTTCGAATCATCATAATGATAAAAATGATCGCCAACATATTAATTAAAAACCCTAACACTGAACCAAGCACTCCCATATTAGCAAATAAGCTTCCGAAAAGAAGTCCTGCAATCCCTCCGACCATTAAACCACGCATAAGGCCGCCAGAGGAGAAACCTCCTTTAGAGGAATCTGCTTTCGAAGATTTACTGAATGAAGTGTTCTCATCCTGTTTATCATCCTGTTTCTTATCCACTTTCGGTTTATTGAAGTTGTTTTGATCCATGTTAAAGCTTTTCTTCCCTGATTTGTATCTTTTCGCTTCAACAGTAGTTGCCTGGTCGTTCAGTATAAAACCGCCGATTGGTGACATGACTATAGTCAAAACAATCAAAGCTGATAGTACTTTTTTCAAATCCGTTAACCTCCGTTTGTATGCTAAATTAATATCTATATTACTATAGTATAAAATAATTTAATGTAAATAAATAATAGTTTGCTTTGCAAAAAAAATTAAAGGAAGAATGCAGGTCTCTTATGACCTGCATTCTTCCTTGTTACTTACTCCTCAGGTTTAAACGTTTTACAATCGGTGTCTTCACTGTCGCCCGCTTGATCTCCGGTTTGGCTGACAACGTAAATGACTTCCGCATGACACTTATTGCCGTCTCCCCAGTACGTACAGTTGTTAACTTCGCATAATATTCGCTGAGTCATCCTCTCACCTCCGTACTTGTATCGTTCCACAAAAAGTACGAATGATGCTCGAATCTTTTTACTCCAATTCAAAGTCATTCAGCAATGCTGCAGGGATAAATAAACCGACTTTGCCATGTTCCTGATGGTCCAGCGTGGCGAAAATAATTCCAATTACTTTTCCATCTTCATTCAGAACAGGGCTGCCGCTATTTCCACGGTAGACAGGGGCTTTGATCATCATTACTTCTTCTGTCCAACCGGAAAGCTTGATCGGTGCCACAATGGAGCCAACATTTGCAATCCCTTTAAAGCTGAGAGGATTCCCAATAAAAGTAATCGGATCATCCGTTTCTAATTTTGCGGAAGTATCGATGTCAAGTGCAGGAAGACCGTCCCCATCTATCTCAAGAACTGCCAAGTCAATCGTCGGGAACGTTTCTTTCACGGTTGCCTCATAACGGCCATCATCGGGAAAGACAATCGAAATGGATGTATTGTCTTCGATAACATGATAGTTGGTCATTATAGTTCCATCGCTTGAAACAGAAAAACCTGTTCCTTTTCCGTCTTCTGTAACGACAACGACAACCGCTTTCTTATAGGCTGAAATATGTTCCTCTTTAGATAATGATGCTGACGTCCTTAGAAAATCGATGGCTGGTATCGAGAAAACTTGGAAGAGCCCAGCGAATGTGCTAAGGAATAGCGTTATAGATAAGAGCCAGATGAACCATTTCGGAATTTTCTTTTCTGTTGCAGATTCTTCTTGTTTTTCCAATAGAGCTTCCCGCTGTGCTTGTAGCACTAGTTCATTTATTTCTTCTTCGCTTAAATCCTCAAAATGTTTGTCATCTGTATGTATTTGTTCTTCCTTCTTTTCATCTATCATCCTGCATCACTTCCTCTATGCTTTCGTTAGGTACTCCTATTATAGCAGTGAAATACGGAAGGCATATAGGGGCACAATTCTGAAGTAAAGTCCATATGTATAGAGGGGAAAGGGGGGAGCGGTTTGGTCACATTAACTCCTATACTTATCGAAGGGCATCCGTTTACGGCGGTAACTGTTCGATTGCCGAAAACGACGTTATTAACAGTTTCAAATGAAAAGGGCTATATTATGTGCGGTGCTTTGGATGTCGGCCTATTGAACAATGTATTGGCGGATCGTAAAATCATAGCCGGCAGGGCTGTTGGAGTGAAGACGATCGAGCAGCTATTAAAGGCACCACTTGAATCGGTAACAATTGAAGCTGAGGCACTAGGCATCAAAATTGGAATGATTGGGGAAGAGGCGTTGTTAAAAATGGTGTGAATCGTAAGTCGAAACTATAAAGTCGTTAAATAAATTGACCCGCATCGCTATAGGAAGCGATGCGGGTGTTTTTTTTGTTAGCGGTTGTTGTTACGGTTATTGCGGTTGTTTCGATCGTTATCGTTGTTGTTTCTCTCGTTTCTGTCGTTTCTGTTCCTGTTGTTATTGTCGTTGTTGTTTTGTCCGAAGAAATCATCAGCAAACTCTGTGTTTCTGTTTCTGTTGTTGTCGTTGTTGTTTCTCTCGTTGTTGCGGTTGTTTCGGTTGTTTCGATCGTCTTGTCGATTATTCATGTGTGAGACATCTCCTTTAATTTTTTGTTAAGTGAAATGCTATCACTTACATGATGTATGATGTCCCCAGTCAAAAAAAATATCCGTATTTCTGTAAATGAAAAAAAACACCAGCCAAAAACGCTGATGTTTGTTAATGATCATAATAAAAAGCCGCCTTTGCCGTATCGTTAATCATGAAAGTTTTAAACCACCACTCCTCAAAGTGGGTGTTCGCAGAGACGATCCTGTCCGTCCTGATTAATACTGAACCAGGCTTACCATTCCTGTCCCGATATAAAACTCCCTTTTACAGCTTAAAGGTTAAAACTTAATGTGTATACGAACAATGCAGCTTATATATATAGTACACATATTTCCGGAAAGTATCAATGAAAATATATTCCAGTGTAAAGACTTCATCTAATACTAAATTGAGTAGAAGAATAATGCGACAAACATGAGTAAAATGATCGGTAGTCCGGAACGGAAAAAGAAAGACGATTTCAACGTTACAACTTCAGAAGGCGCGCGCATATTAGTGATTTCACTTTGCGCATATTTACGATAGAAAACCTTTTTAATACTCGTCGAAAAGAAATCAAAGAAGCCAGATTGGAATATTAAAATGAGGATTCCGAAGAAAAGGTAAGAAGCTCCTATATAGAAAGAAACGTTAATATAGTCAAGAATAGTCAACTTTCTATAGAAAATTAAAACAACTACCAAAATTAATAATTGGTTTACAATAATGTTTTTTACAAGATTCTTCATATTCTAACCTCTTTTTTTATTATTTATATAATTGATTATTCATGTATATTATAACATTTGAGACAAGAATGCAATTCGTAATAAAGCCAGTAAATATAAGGTTTAGTGGTAATTCAATTGAAATTGTTAGACTTTTGTTTCTTTTATAATTATGTTGTTTCAGAAAAAATCATTAAAAAAGACTTTGACTTAAGATGTTTTGAGGGTATAATAAAAAGTGATAATTCTTCAGACAATTACAAAAGGAGGTCAATGCTTTGAAGACAAACAAATGGCTATTGCTTCTCGCTCTTTCATTAGTGCTAAGCGTAGTTCTTGCAGCTTGTGGTAGCAAGGACAAGGACGAAGACAAAAACGCTTCAACAGGCAATGAAGGCGACAAAGCGACACAAACAGAAGAATCCGGTGAACCGGATGCAGAACAAGTTTTGAACTTGATCGAATCTGCAGCAATCCCATCTGTTGACTCCGCAATCGTGGAAGACGCAGTAGGATTTAATGTATTGAACAACGTTAACGAAGGATTGTACCGCTTGAACTTGGAAAACGTTGCTGAACCAGCAATGGCAGCAGAGGAAGCGGAAGTAAGTGAAGATGGACTTACTTACACATTCAAACTTCGTGATGCAAAATGGTCTGATGGAACACCTGTAACAGCGCATGATTTCGTATTCGCATGGCAACGTGCAATCGATCCTGCAACTGGATCACCTTATGGTCCATTCATGATGTCTGGAGTTATCAAAAACGCAACAGAAATTAGTGAAGAGAAAATGGATGTGTCTGAACTTGGCGTTGTTGCCGAAGACGACAAAACATTGGTCGTAACATTGGAACGCCCAGTACCATACTTCCTATCACTCATGTCGTTCGGAACATTCTACCCTCAAAAAGAGGAATTCGTCACAGCTAAAGGCGATGCATATGCAACGAACTCGGACAACCTGCTTTACAACGGTCCTTTCATTCTTACTGAATGGGATGGAACTGGAGATAGCTGGGTCTACAAAAAGAACGAACATTATTGGGATGCAGAAAATGTGAAACTTGAAACAATCAACGTAGACGTTGTTAAAGATTCTGCTACTGCAGTTAAACTTTACAACGACGGCAAGAAAGACCGTGCTAACGTATCTGGAGACTTGGCTCTTCAATATGGTTCACATGAAGAAGCAGTTCATGAAGCAGAAACATCTGTTTTCTATTTCAAATTTAACCAAGAACGCAATGGTGAAAAAACACCACTTGCAAACGTTAATATCCGTAAAGCAATTGCTAAGTCTTTCCAAAAAGAAGACTTGGCTGATGTAGTTCTTGCAAATGGTTCTGTACCTGCAAACTACATTGTGCCAAAAGAATTCGCTTATGATGAAAACGGAACTGACTTCCGTGACATTAGTGGAGATCACCTCGTATATGATGCGGAAGAAGCTAAAGAATACTGGGCAAAAGGCTTGGAAGAGTTAGGTGTATCTGAATTGGAACTTGAAATCCTAGGCGGAGACACTGATCTTTCCAAGAAAATGAACGAGTATTTCAAGGCGCAACTTGAAGGAAACCTTGAAGGTTTGACAATCAAGTTGAAAGAGGTTCCATTCTCAGTTCGTTTGGAACTTGATACAAACCAAGACTACGATATCCAAGTTTCTGGTTGGGGGCCTGACTTCCAAGACCCGATTTCATTTATGGATCTCTTCGTCACTGATAGCACGAACAACTTGATGTCCTTCTCTAACAAAGAATACGATGAGTTGATTGAAGCTACAAAAGGCGAACTTGCACTTGATCCTGCAGCACGTTTCGAAGCGTTCGCTAAAGCTGAGAAAATTCTTCTTGAAGATGAAGCAGCAATCGCACCGATCTATCAACGTGGTTTGATCCAACTTGAAAAACCGTACTTCAAAAATCTTGGAGTTCATCCTTTTGGAGCTGACTATAGCTACAAGTGGGCTTATATCTCTGGTAAAGAGTAAGTAAGCATTGACAATTTAATTAAATTGAGAGTATATGGTGGAATATCCATATACTCTCTTTCTACTTAAAGGTAATAAAGTGAAAGTTTGTAAGTGTTTTCAATTTGAAAAAAAATTGATTACTCAATTTGACATAAATCAATTCACAACTTTGGAGGTGCAACGTGGTTAAGTATATTGGAAAACGGCTCGTTTACATGTTCCTAACGATGTTCCTGATTGCGACTGCAACGTTTTTCTTAATGCAAACGTTGCCAGGTTCACCGATCGCTTCATACAACAAATTGAACGAAACTCAACGAGCTATTGTAGAAAAGAAATATGGAATCGATAAACCGAAACCAGTGCAGTACGCTATTTACATGAAAAACTTAGCTAAAGGGGATTTGGGAACATCTTTCGTATTCAAAGGTAAAAGTGTTAATGACCTATTAGCTTCGAGGATGAAACCTTCATTCATATTAGGTGCGCAGGCGATGGTATTCGGTACGATCATAGGGATTCTGTTAGGAATGCTTGCCGCCTTAAAGCAGAACACGATATGGGATTATGGAAGTACATTTATAGCCATATTAGGGGTTTCCATCCCTTCTTTCGTATTCGCTTCATTATTACAATATTGGGTTGCTTCACAATGGCATTTATTGCCAGTTGGTCTTTGGAATGATGGATGGAAATCAAGTATTCTCCCTTCAATCGCTTTGGCGATGGGGCCACTCGCACTGTCCGCACGTTTCATCCGTACCGAAATGATCGAAGTGCTAAGCTCCGATTACATTACATTAGCAAAAGCGAAAGGCGCGAGCGGTTTTGAAATAGCATTCAAACATGCATTCCGAAACGCGCTAATTCCTCTCGTTACAGTGTTAGGACCGGTAGCTGCCGGCATAGTAACCGGTTCCCTCGTTGTGGAACAGATCTTTGCGATTCCGGGAATTGGTGAGCAGTTCGTGTCTTCTATCATGACGAATGATTTTGCAACGATCATGGGTACGACACTATTCTTCTCTGCATTGTTGATTTTCGTCATCTTCATTGTAGACCTTTTATACGGAATCATTGATCCACGAATCCGTTTGTCTGGAGGTAAAGGTTAATGCGAAAAGAAGAACTTCAACAATTGCCGCCGGGAAAATTCGAGCGTATTACAATTGATAGTAGTAGTGCTGAACGTATTTCTAAACCGAGTTTAAATTTTTGGCAAGATGCATGGTTGAGACTGCGTAAAAATAAAGCGGCAATCGTCAGCGTGTTCGTTCTCGTTTTACTAATCATTATGGCTTTAATAGGGCCGCATCTAAATGGACGTGATGCCGACGCACAAAATTTACGACACGCTAACTTGCCTCCAAAAATTCCTGGAATCGAGCAATTAGGAATTTTTGATGGGTATGGTCAATTAGGTGGCGAGAAAGTAAATCTTTATGAAATTAAAAAAGTGGATGAGTATTATTGGTTTGGTACTGATGGACTAGGCAGAGACTTGTTCACTCGTCTTTGGGAAGGAACGCAAATTTCCTTGTTGATTGCATTCGTTGCTGCGGTAATCGATGTGATCATCGGTGTCCTTTACGGAGGTATATCGGGTTATTTTGGCGGCCGTGTCGATGATATAATGCAACGGATTGTCGAAATTTTAATCGGTATTCCGACACTCATTATTGTTATCTTGATGCTATTGATTATGGAGCCGGGCCTAACCGCCATTATCATTGCTATTTCCCTCACAGGATGGATTGGTATGTCGCGTATCGTACGCGCTCAGATTTTGAAATATAGGGGACAAGAATTCGTATTGGCTTCGCGGACATTGGGAGCGAGCGACAAGCGAATCATCGGCAAACATTTACTGCCGAATATTATGGGGATCATCATTATTAATACAATGTTCACGATTCCAACTGCTATTTTCTTTGAGGCGTTCTTAAGCTTTATCGGGCTTGGGCTTCAACCGCCTGATGCTTCTTTAGGTACGTTGATCAATGATGGATACAAAGTGATGGAACACCAGCCATATTTCCTGGCATTCCCAGCTATCGTTATCAGTGTCTTGATGATTGCATTTAACTTGATCGGTGACGGACTGCGCGATGCACTAGATCCAAAAATGAAAGATTGATTGGAGGAAAGCCAAGATGGAAAAAATATTGCAAGTAAAAGACTTGGAACTTTCCTTCCACACGTTTGCCGGTGAAGTGAAAGCAATCCGAGGAGTTAGCTTTGATTTGAACAAAGGAGAGACGTTGGCGATAGTCGGTGAGTCGGGATCCGGGAAATCGGTGACGACGAAATCGATTATGCGATTATTGCCAGAGTCGAGCTCTGAATTTAAAAACGGTGAAATTCTTTTTAATGGTAAAGACTTGACGAAACTTCCCGACAAGGAAATGCAGAAGATCAGAGGGAAAGAGATTTCGATGATTTTCCAGGATCCGATGACATCATTGAATCCGACGATGACGATCGGCAAGCAAGTGATGGAGCCGATCTTAAAGCACCAAAAAGTAAGTAAACCAAAAGCGAAAGAAGTCGCTATCGAATTGTTGAAAATGGTAGGGATACCGAATGCTGAAAACCGTTTTAAAATGTATCCTCACCAATTTTCAGGCGGACAAAGACAGCGGATTGTCATTGCGATTGCACTTGCATGTAATCCGAAAGTATTGATTGCCGACGAACCGACAACTGCACTGGATGTTACGATTCAAGCACAAATTCTCGAATTGATGAAAGATATTCAGAAAAAAGTTGATACGTCCATCATCTTTATCACGCATGACCTTGGTGTTGTCGCAAACGTTGCTGATCGAGTAGCGGTCATGTATGGCGGGCGCATTGTCGAAGTGGGAACAGTCGATGAGATCTTCTACAACCCACAACATCCATATACATGGGGACTTCTCAGCTCAATGCCATCCATGGATTTAATGGAGGAAAAGCTTTATGCGATTCCGGGTACACCGCCTGATCTATTAAATCCTCCTACCGGGGATGCATTTGCGCCTAGAAGTGAATATGCATTGAAAATTGATTTGGAACAAGCCCCTCCATTTTTCAAAGTGAGCGAAACACATTATGCGGCTACATGGCTTCTGCATCCAAATGCTCCAAAAGTCGATCCACCTCAGACAATCATTGAGCGCATGAAGACATTCCGAGGGAGCAGATACTATGAAGAAGCTACTGGAGGTGATTCGTAATGGCAGAAAAATTGCTTGAAGTAAAAAACTTGAAACAATATTTCAATGAAGGAAAATCATCTGAAGTCCGTGCGATTGACGGGATCAGTTTTGATATTTATCGTGGGGAGACATTCGGTTTAGTTGGTGAATCGGGCTGTGGGAAGTCGACAACTGGAAGAACGATCATTCGACTTTATGACGCGACAGACGGAGAGGTTCTTTATGATGGTGTGAGTGTTCATGCCAATAAATCCAAATCCGAAGTCAAGGAATTGAACCAGAAGATGCAAATGATCTTCCAAGACCCTTATGCATCATTGAATCCTCGGATGAAAGTTCTTGATATTATTGCTGAAGGCCTCGATATTCACGGGCTCGTTAAAAATGCTAAAGAGCGGAAGCAAAAGGTAGTCGAATTGCTGGAAACCGTCGGATTGAACAAAGAACATGCTGACCGTTATCCACATGAATTCTCCGGAGGCCAGCGCCAACGGATTGGGATTGCAAGGGCACTCGCAGTTAACCCTGAATTCATCATTGCCGATGAGCCTATTTCTGCTCTTGACGTATCCATTCAAGCACAAGTCGTCAACTTGTTGAGGGACTTGCAAAAAGAAAAAGGATTGACGTATTTATTCATTGCGCATGATTTATCGATGGTAAAATACATCTCTGACCGGATCGGCGTCATGTATTTCGGAAAGCTTGTTGAATTGGCTCCTGCTGATGAGTTATACAAAAATCCGCTTCATCCGTATACGAAATCATTGCTATCCGCAATTCCACTTCCGGATCCAATATATGAACGTTCCAGAGTAAGACAGCCCTATGATCCGAAAAAACATCATTACGGAGAAAATGAGAAAATCGAATTCCGCGAAGTGACACCAGGTCATTTTGTACTATGCTCTGAAAAAGAATTCAAAGAAATGAAGGCGCAAGTCCAATGATGATAATCAAACCGCCATTGACATCAGATACAACGTTGTCAATGGCGGTTTTTATACATAAGTAAAAATGAAACCCTGAACCTAAAAGGCTCGGGGTTTATTGCTATACAATAATAAAATAATTAGACGCTCTTAGCAGGTTGCACTACGTTCGTCTTTTGCAGCCCTTGCTGTTCCGCTCTTACTTTTTTGATATCAAATTGGATTAAGATTGAAATAACTAATGCCACTGCAAATAGCCCGGCAAAAAAGAGCAAACTACTTTCATAACTTCCCGTCGTGTCTTTCATCCACGCAGCAAACATCGGTCCGGCAATTCCAGCCGCCGCCCAGGCAGTTAATATATATCCGTGTATTGCCCCAAGTTGTTTTGTTCCGAAGATATCACCAATATAAGCAGGTATGCATGAAAACCCGCCGCCGTAGCAAGTGTAAATTATTGCGAGCATTACTTGAAAGAGAATTGCATTTGTTGTGAAGGGCAGAAGGGCAAACAATACTACTTGGATTACAAAGAATGCTGTGTACGTATGACGTCTGCCGATATAGTCTGAAATGGATGCCCAACCTAGTCGTCCGAATCCGTTAAAGAGACCCAGAACGCCGACAAGTGCAGCAGCCTGTACGGTCGTCATGCCAATACTTTCAATTGCAAGAGGTTTAGCAGCCGATAAGATTGCGATTCCGCAAGTGACGTTGATGAATAGCATCATCCATAGATAATAGAATCGTTTTGTCTTGACCGCTTCGTTCGCTGTCAATTGTGCTAAATCTACCTTCGCTTCTACTTTACCTGATTCTAATTTTTTAATATAACTTGCAGGGGCCCAGCCTTCTTCAGGTTTCTCAAGATAAAGTGAAGAGGCGAGCATTATTATTAAATATGATGCTCCCAAGATATAAAATGTGTTTTGAAGACCTACTGAGGTGATGAGTGCTTCCATGATTGGACTGCTGATGGCAGCAGCAAAGCCGAACCCCATGATTGCCATTCCTGTTGCAAGGCCACGACGATCGGGGAACCATTTTACAAGTGTAGACACTGGAGCGATGTACCCTACACCTAATCCAATTCCGCCTAGTACACCATAGAAAATGTACAATAGCGTAAGTGAGGACATGCTTACAGCAAAACCGGCACCCATAACACCGACACCAAAACAGATTGCTGCAAGCATCCCTGCTTTACGTGGGCCATGCTTTTCGACGAAGTGGCCAAGAAAAGCAGCAGAGAGGCCAAGAAATAAGATTGCAATACTAAACGTCAGCTGAACTTGGCTTGTCGACCATCCAAATTGGTCGATGAGCGGGTTTGTAAAATTGCTCCATGCGTACACGGAGCCAATTGAGATGTGAATCCCAACAGCGGAGGCCGCAATTAACCACCTGTTCTTTGTTTTCTTCGATTTCACGTTTTTCATCTCCCTTGATAATAAAGTAATATGACAAAGAAATTTTCTCTCGTTAAATAAGTAATTCTGTAAAATGAAAACCCTTTCATTCTACTGAAAAATTAAGAGACATATTTTTGTCACATTTCTGCCATATTACCACCATCATTTGGGCTTGTCACTAAATATTATTTTTTGTCTAAAAAGGGGGAAGAGTCACACTCTTATTCTTTCAGGATGTGTATACACATTAAAAGATTGGCCTCTTATGAATCCGACAGCTGTTATTCCTAACTCATCGGCGAGATTTAATGCCAGTTCGGTTGGTGCCGATTTCGATAAGACGACTTCACAACCGATTTTTGCAACTTTTAATAATATCTCGGAGGATATTCTTCCGCTAAAGACAATTACCTTGTCATTGACTGTAATATCGTTTTTTAAACAATATCCATAAATTTTATCTAATGCATTATGACGTCCTATATCCATTCTAGTCAGCATGAAATTTTGCGGATCGCAAAGTGCAGCAATATGGACCCCGCCTGTTTGTTGAAAAAGGTCAGCTTTCTTGTTCAATTTCTCCATTAATGAAAAACAGTCGTCGGGTGCTAGCAGAATATTCTTTTCAGACATCCTTTTGGCTGTCAGTGCATCATTAGCGAATACAAATCCTTGTCTGCTCATTCCGCAACATGAGGTAATATACCTTTTGTTTTGTAGTTGTTCGTAAAATGGAAATGTCCTTCTTGTTTGTACATGGACAAAGCCCGAATCTTCCTCCAACCGGATTTCCTCGATGTCTTGGTAGTCTACAATAATCCGCTCGGATGCAAGAAATCCGACAACCATATCCTCTATGTACTCGGGTGTACACACGATCGTCAATAATTCTTTTCCATTCAATTTAACCGTAATTGGGTATTCGGTTGCGATTTCATCCAGCTTTTGTTCGAACTTCCCATTAGCAAATCGCAAAATGGACCGTTTTTGAATCCGGTTCATAATTCTTCCCCTTTCATTGTTCAATGATTCTATCAAACAAGAAAACAGAAACCGCAATATCATCCTCTACTTTGATGTCTGAAAAAAGATGGATAAATTTTGCACCTACCACTTCTTCAAGGCCATCTGGAGGGGATTCCTTATACACTTCTTGAATCATTTTAGTTCTGGCAGAATGAACCATTTCTTTACCTTCACGTGTACCTGCGATGAATTTTTCTGTTGGCGTCAAGTTACCGTAGAGTGTGGAGATCGCCATATTGTCGACAAAAATTGTCGTAATTCTTTCAGGCCCTTTGCCAAATAGGTCTTTTCTTAACTTACGGATAATCGCATTGAAGTCATGTATTTTTTTAGACATTCGCACAAACTCCTTTTAAAACTATATGAATTATCATTCAATATTTCATTACACCTATTGTATAATAAATTCTTCTACACTATAATACTAATAAGTATGACATCGGGGTATGAAACTGCACCGGTGTTATCATTCCATTATTTTACAGTTGGATTGGTTATTTAGCAAGCCCTGCTACTAGACTATTCCACCATAGACATGTACACCTACTAGCAGGTGTATTTGTCTATGGTGGTTTTTTAATTTACAAAGGAGGCATTTCATGTCAATCAAGATTAATGGAAAGGCATATCCGTTCGTAGAAGGCATGACTATATTACAGGTGATCAATGAACAGCAGATTGAACATCCTCAAATCTGTTATTTGCCTGAAGTGGATCCGATAGAAACATGTGATACATGTATTGTCGAAGTGAATGGAAGTCTTGTTCGATCATGTTCAACAAAAGCTGTAAAAGGTATGGATGTACAATTATCTTCTCATCGGGCCAAAGAGGCACAAACAGAAGCGATGGATCGAATCCTCGAAAACCACTTATTATATTGCACAGTGTGTGATAACAACAATGGCAACTGCAAAATACATAACACTGTCGATATGATGGGAATCGAAGAACAAAAATATCCATATGAACCGAAATGCTCCAAAGACAGTGTTGATTTCACACATCCGTTTTATCGGTACGATCCGAATCAATGTATCGCTTGCGGTCAGTGCGTAGAAGCATGTCAAAATCTGCAAGTAAATGAAACTTTGAGCATTGATTGGGAACGGGATCGTCCAATTGTCCTTTGGGATGGCGGGGCTAAAATCAATGAGTCGTCCTGTGTTGGTTGTGGTCATTGTGTGACGGTTTGTCCTTGCAATGCATTAATGGAGAAGTCGATGCTTGGTGAAGCCGGTTTCATGACAGACATGAAGGAAGAATTATTAACACCAATGATCGATTTAGTAAAAGATGTTGAACCCGGATATAGTAGCATCATGGCCATTTCAGACGCGGAAGCAGCAATGCGCGAAACGAGGACGAAGAAAACAAAGACAGTTTGTACGTTTTGTGGAGTCGGATGTTCATTTGAAGTATGGACGAAAGACCGTAAAATCCTTAAAATTCAACCGGTTTCCGATGCACCTGTCAATGCCATATCGACTTGCGTAAAAGGGAAGTTCGGCTGGGATTTTGTCAACAGTGAAGAAAGGTTGACAACTCCGCTCATCCGAAAAGGCGATTCTTTTGTTGAAGCTACTTGGAAGGAAGCATTGGATTTAGTTGCGGAACGGTTAGGATCCATTCATAAAGAACATGGAGAAAATAGTGTTGGTGTCATATCATCCTCAAAAATCACCAACGAGGAGAACTATCTAATTCAAAAGCTTGCAAGGCAAGTGTTTAAAACGAATAATGTCGACAATTGTTCACGTTACTGTCAATCGCCGGCGACCGACGGATTATTCAGGACGGTTGGAATGGGTGGCGATGCAGGAACGATCAAGGACATTTCAAAGGCGGGCCTAGTGATCATCGTGGGAGCGAACCCTGCTGAAGGACATCCCGTTCTTGCGACACGTGTAAAGCGTGCACATAAACTACATGGTCAGAAATTAATTGTTGCTGATTTACGCAAACATGAAATGGCGGAGCGATCAGATATTTTCATCAGTCCGAAGCAGGGAACTGACCAAGTATGGCTTATGGCAGTGACAAAATATATGATTGACAAAGGCTGGCATGATGAGGCTTTCATTCGTGAAAATGTCCATCATTTTGAAGATTTCAAAAATGTATTGAAAAAATATACGCTTGATTTTGCTGAGCATGTGACAGGTGTACCGAAAGAAATGCTGATCAAGACAGCTGAAATGATCCGTGACGCAGATGGAACTTGTATTTTATGGGGGATGGGAGTAACTCAAAATACTGGTGGATCGGACACTTCCGCTGCAATTTCCAATTTACTTCTTGCAACTGGTAATTATCGTAGACCAGGCGCAGGCGCGTACCCGCTTCGTGGCCATAACAATGTCCAAGGTGCTTGTGATATGGGAACACTCCCGGGGTGGCTGCCAGGTTATCAGCATGTGACAGATGATGCAGCACGGAAAAAGTTCGAACTTGCTTATGGCGTTGAAATAGGGGATCGACCTGGGATGGATAATATCCAAATGTTGCATGCGGTCGATCAAGGTATTATGAAAGCGATGTATATCGTCGGTGAAGACATGGCACTCGTCGATTCTAATGCGAATCATGTACATGACGTCTTATCCAAGCTTGACTTTTTAGTAGTCCAAGATATTTTCTTCTCGAGGACTGCGAGATATGCAGATGTGATTCTGCCGGCTGTCCCTTCATTAGAAAAGGATGGGACATTTACGAACACTGAACGAAGAGTTCAGCGATTGTATAAAGCACTACCCGAATTAGGAGATGCAAAGGCTGATTGGTGGATCGTTCAGGAAATCGCTACAAGACTAGGAGCAGATTGGAAGTTTACACATCCAAGTGAAATTTTCTCTGAAATGGCAAGCTTATCGCCAATATTTAGCAAGGCTGATTACAGCAATATGGAAAACTGGGACAGCTTTTTGTGGGGGAGTCTGGACGGGGAAAGTACTCCGTTGCTATATGTTGATGGATTCAATTTCCCTGATGGAAAAGCGAGATTCGCCTTATCTGATTGGGTAGAACCGGTTAAATATGACGACGAATTCGACTTGCATATAAATAACGGAAGAATGCTCGAACATTTCCATGAAGGGAACTTGACAAATAAATCCGAAGGCATCCAATCAAAAGTTCCTGAAATTTTCGTTGAAGTTTCCCCGGAACTTGCAAAGGAGCGAGGGGTGCTAAGCGGATCTTTAGTCAGACTCGTTTCACCACACGGAGCTCTTCGCTTGCCAGCTCTCGTCACCGACCGAGTGAAAGGGAACGAATTGTTCCTGCCGATGAACTCGGTTGAAAAAGAATCGGCCATCAACTTCTTAACAGGAACAGCGGTAGATCAACGGACGAATACACCTGCGTTCAAACAAGCGAAAGTTCGGATGGAAGTTTTAAGAACAGAAGGGGAGAACCCTTTGCCGGTACACAACCACCGGAATAAAAAACGGCATCCACAAAACGGGGTGGAAGTTGAACGCAAATGGGCAAGACCTGGCTATGAGCATCTAACAGACCATGTGGAGAAAGGGTGAGTCGGATGGCAGCGCCAATTACTTCAATTAAGAGAATTGAACCTACACCTGAAGAGCAACAGCAACAGAAAATGAAAGAATTGCAAACCCTGATCGCCGAGCAGCAACAATCTTTGAATAAAATCATTGAAATCACATCGGAGTTGGACAATGCAGGGGTGTTAGATGCATTGACGGCAATGGTTAAGGCGAAAGATGAACTTGCAGGAATCGCTGTGACACAAGCTTCACGGGAACCGATGACGAATCTTATCAATAATTTACTGAATGGGGCCGGCCTTTTGACTTCATTAAACCCGGAAGTTACGGCGAATTTGAAGGATAGTATAACGAAGGGAGTCGAAGAGGCCGAACTGTATAAAGGGAATGGAGATAAAGTGTCCATTATCCAATTGATGACAGCATTGAACGACCCGAATATAAATCGTGCAGTGAAATACGGCATGGATTTCCTGAAAGGTATGGGAAAAGGGCTTGATAAGTAAACCACAACTCCCAATTATTCTTGAAACGAATTCATATCTCATACGTATGTATGACTAGTGATAGAAAAAGAATAATAGGGAGTGAGGTTTCTTTGCAAAACAGTGAGATCGAAGTGCATGAAGCTCGAATCAACCCATGGACTTCCGTATGGCTTCACCCGAGAAAAACAGTCCAATTTGTCATGAATTATAAAACAGGAAGCTTTGTTCTTTTCGTTGCGGCGATTACGGGAATTATCCACTTCCTAGATCAAGCAGCAAGCAAGGACTTAGGTGAGACATGGAATATCGTAGCTATTTTATTAGTTTCCTTAATTGCGGGACCGATCATAGGCGTGATTGCACTTTATCTCATATCGGGAATCTACCATGCTTTTTCCCTTATGTTTCGCGGCTCGGGAACATTTGAGGAATCTCGAAAGGCATTTACAGTTTCAAATATCATTATTGTCATTGGTGGGCTTATTTGGATACCGGATCTGCTCATTTTAGGTCAAGGCAATTTTGTTAGTGACTATGATTTCTCGGTTGGACAGTACATGTGGATGATCATTTCTTTACTTGTCAATTCTGTTGTAGGAATTTGGTCATTGGTAGCCCTCATTGCCACTTTCGCAGAAGTTCATCGATTTCCAGCATGGATGGCCGCCTTGGTCGTCTTTTTACCGATCATCATACTAGTTGTCATTGTTCTTTTTATTGTCGCAGTAACGACATCATTGTTTTAATAAACGAAAAATGGACGTCTCCAAGTCTAAGCGACTAGAGACGTCCTTCTTTTATTGTCGATTCGTACGTTCATCTTTTTCCGTCTGTTCATGAATCGTCTTCCGATAAGTCTCGACCATAGCTTTTTTGTACTCGCCCAGACTTGCAAATTCATGAAATCTCTCTGCATACTTTCGTTTTTGCTGCTCAATTTCATTCCGTTTTGTAATTCGGCGTTCAACTCGGTCCAAAACCCTGACCTCCTCCACCAATCTTTTACTTAGCTTGCCTGTTATAGTTGTAAATATGACAATGAACTAAGAAAGTTGGAGAAGGGGGCAATGGTTTATACGTTACTCGGAACCGTCAACGAACTTGCCATGATCCGGCACAGCAATCGATTGGAAATCTGACGCCAATCTATCCAAATTTTCATGCAGCCATTGTCCATCCACTGGGACGCCGTGACCTGTTATGGCAATATGAGGATGAAGCGCTGCTAAAATTTGGACAGACTCTTCCGCCATTCCCCAATCAGGCGTCAAATAGCGGGGAGGTCCTCCGATTTCTTTTTCTTGAGTGAATACCTTATAAAGAGAATCTTGTTTGACTGTCACAAATGCATCGCCGACAATCATGGCGTGATCCTCATTTCGGAACAATGAAATATGACCTTCCGTATGTCCAGGTGTATGAATCCATTTCCAATCCGGCATGAACGGTACGGTATGGTCGATCGAAAGCGGATGTACCTTTGTCCCAATGTCAATGCTTTCATGAGGAAATAGGAATGATAACTTTGCGACCATCCCTCCTTCGACGGAAGTGTCAGGTTCAGGGTAATTTTTTTGACCTGTCAGATAAGGCAACTCCAACTCTTGTGCATAGACCGGCACATCCCAAACTTCCAATAAGTCGATCAATGCACCGATATGATCGAAATGAGCATGGGTCAGAATGATCGCTTGCGGTGGATTACCTTGTCCAAATCTTTTTTCGGCTTCTTCTTTAATCCTTTCAGCCGACTTTGGCATTCCAGCGTCAATAAGCACCCACTTATTTCCTTCGCCAGGTAAGCCATAAAAAATGACATTGACGATTTGAACCGTGAAGCAGTATAAATCAGGGGCAACTTCTATTCCTTGACCACTCGTTCCGGATGTCAATGGTTGAAATCTTTCCGTGGAAGAACTTCTTTCCATTTTGTAAAACCTCCTCAAATCCATTTACTTCCCTTTACTATGTGTTCAAATCATGTTGTCATACAGTTGATTGGAATTGAAATAAATATATTGCCGTAAACGTACATAGTCTTTATAATAGATAACGTACTTCTTTTTGTCTCAGTAGCTCAGGGGATAGAGCAACAGCCTCCTAAGCTGTGGGTCGCAGGTTCGATTCCTGCCTGGGACGTAAACTCGTTACAAACCCGATACTGACGCGGTTTATTGACGTTACGTCACTCGTTGACTTGACGCCAGTGAGCCGCGTCTTCGCGTATAAGCCGTGTGACACTTTTCGGCGGAATCCGTGTGACATTAACGGAGGTGTAAACGCGTTGGAAACTAGCAATAAACGTACTTTTATCGGACGACGTAACGCGGGCAGTAACGGCGAACAGTCGCAATCTACTGCGTTAACAGACGCAACATTAAACGAAGCATTGGACGCATTTATCCACGCAAAGCAAGCGGAAGGCGTAAGACCGCGCACAATCGACAACTACCGGGAGCATATTCGTTATTTATCCGATTATCTGCGAACTAAACTCGGTTACGAAGTCGTCTATGCGAACGACCTAACTTCGGATGTTATTCGCAGTTACATTCAATACTTGCGCACGGAGAAACCGCGTTACGAAGGCGCGGAAGGTCGCAAGGACAATCGGATAGGATTATCGGTGAATACGATTAATATACGCCTACGGACGCTACGGACGATGTGCCGGTTTTGGGCGAAGGAAGGTATTACGGAAACGAACGCAATGGAAACGGTCAAGAACGTAGTGGGCGATACAGTCGAGGAAGTGCCGGGCATTTCCGACGACGGGATCGATAGTCTGCTCGCAAGCTATGACGTTAACAACTTCGCAGAATGGCGCGACAAAATACTCGTCATGCTCCTGCTCGATACGGGGCTGCGCATTACGGAAGCGGTTAGTTTAACGGTAGACAACGTAGATTACCGATTGAATACCGTATATGTCCCGTCGCAGGTGGCGAAGAATCGTCGGATGCGTGAGGTGCCGATGAGTCGCGAGGTTGCGAAGTTATTGCGGGCACTACACGAAGAATCCTGCGGCTATTTCGGAGAGTCACCGTATATCTTCCATAACGCGTATGGCGAACCGTTTACGGCGGGTGCTTTCCGAACGCGACTGAATCGGCGCAAGAAGCGACTAGGATTCCCGCGCCTTAGTCCGCACATGTTCCGTCATACGTTCTGCCGGAATTACCTGCTGAATGGCGGCGACCTATTTACGCTGCAAAAGATCGTAGACCATGCGGACATCGATACGACGCGCAAATACGTACAGATGGACGACGAGCATGTGCGCCAACAGCACAATAAATATTCGCCTGTGCGACGGCTTTTTAATCGTAGGTAGGCTTGCGGTAAATTTTACCGGTTGATATAATTAAAATAATACGAATATATTACGAAATTGGAGCGTGTATATAATGAGCGAAGTCAAAACGAAGAAGCCGTTTTATAAGCGAGCATGGTTTATCGCTGTAATGGCGTTTTTAGTTATAGGATTCTTAGCGACGGTATTCGAATCGGACGAAGCCAAAGAAGAAAGACTTGCGGAAAATGCGGCGAAAGCGGAAGCGGTGGAGCGGGAGAAAGCCGATAGAGAAGCGAAGAAGCAGGCTAAAGCTGACGCAAGAGCCGAGGAACAGGCGCTAATTGACGACACTATCAACCGTTTCAACGAAGCTAAATTAGTTTTAATCGAAGATTCGGGCGGAGTCATTACCGACGCAACTATTGAATATAACATAAATCATTATCGCGTAGACGTCTACGTAGATGAAGCGACTTGGGCGGCGTCCACCGAAAGCGAGAAACAATCGTTTGTGACTACGATAGGGATCGCGATGCAAAAGAGTTTACCCGACACGACGCTTGTCGATTTCCGGTCGGCGCAAAATGACGACGTGGTTGCGTCCGGCAAGTTGCTCGGCGGATATAAGATAAAACGATAATAGCGGTATTATACGAAGGCTCTGCGCTTAATTGCGTGGGGTCTTTTTTTGCGTTTACTACGTAGGACTTTCGCATTATTTATTACGAATCACTCCGCACTCTCTCCGCGCAAACGATATTGCTAGTAAGAGGGGAGGCGAAAACCGCATGACAGAGTTCGGTAAGGCGTTATGGATTGCGTACATGATCGTAATATTAGTGCCGTTGGTTTGCGCGATGTGGCGTAGTGTGGGCGAGGAATGAGCGAAGATAACACGCAACAAACCGTCATCGACTTTCGTAAGCGTCCATTCTTCTTAATGACGCGCGATATTGTCGACAAGGATACGAAGCTCGAAAAGCCGGTAGATATTGCGGTGTACGCGGTGCTTTGCATGTTCGCGGATAATGACGCAAAAACATCGTATCCGAGCGTAGAGACAATTGCACAGAAGGCGAGATGTAGCGAAAGGGTTGCGCGAAGATCGTTGCAAGCGTTGAAGGATGCGGGCTATATCGATATTCGCAAAAGGGCGGATGCGCGCGGGTTCCAAACGTCCAATCAGTACATCTTACTAGACGTAGCCCTGTCGTAATTGACAGTCCGGCACTGTCGTATTTGACAGCCTCGGGGTGTCAGAAAGGATAGACGAACTATACTTATAGTTATCTATACTTACAGTTAACTAAACTAAACATACCGCGCAAGAAATTGAAAGATAAAAGAGAAGTTCAAGACCGTTGCTCGAAAACAAGTTTTCTCGCTATGTATCCTTTTGCGCGATATTAATCTATTTAATAGATAGAAGGGCGCGCCAAGTCTTTTAAAAGACTACCAAAGAAAATTAAAATAAAAGAAAGGTAGGCGGCCGCATCGCATTTCACCGGAGGTTCAACAACTAACGTAGTTTGCGCCGTCCTAACAGCGCTTCTAACGCGTCAGGGTGCGAACACTAGGCAACGGACGCAGAAACGATTCTACACGGCGGTAGCACGCTTAAAACAGACGAAGGGATGACGCAATTATGACGCTAGTATCGAAGCTACACGTAACTCGCCCACAAGCCGCAGCAATCGAACAATATCGCAATGCAAGCGCAGGCAACGATTTTAACGCTTATTTGCTCGCAATTGTCGCGCTGAACGACGCAGGACTTTACGAAGCTGGCGCGACAAGGGCGTTGGCGGTCGGCTACGTAGTAAACGAAAAGGAGGAATCGGAATGACTGAACGATTAACAACGGAACAACTCGAAGCAATCCGCAAACGGGCGGAGGCGGCTACTGTCGGCGAATGGGAATACTTTAATCCTCGACTCTACTCGCATAGTATCGTCAAAAGCGGAGATATAGACGGACGTAGTATCGCGAAAGAAATCAGTCGAGAAGCAGACGGAGAATTCATCGCCCACGCACGCGAAGATATTCCGGCGCTACTGGCGGAGGTTGAACGGTTGCAGGCGGCTTACGAAGATATGACGTCGATTGCGCTATGGTCTACACGACGTTTGCGCTTCGAGGAACATAAAGACTTCGCGTATGACGCAATCGAGCGTAATTTAGGACGGAAGGTTGGACGGATATGATTAAACGGTTATTCTGCAAGCACGAATGGAAAACGATAAAGCGCTATTTATTCGCCCACAAAGACGAGTACGGTTGCGTTAAATGCGGACACACCCGAAAGATTCAGTCGTACAATTACGAGATGTGGCGCTTCAAACGCGAAATGAAAGGAGATACGTTCGAATGACTAAACTCGCACCTGAGAAAGACTGGCGCAACCGTCCGCTCGATACGTGGAATGTCGCAACTTTCACGGCTTATCTAACGGACAAGCACCGCGAAATGTTCGGAATCGACTACGTACCTATGCGCGGCTGGCGGACGGAGCAAGGCATACTCGGCGGATTGATCGGCACACAGTCGCGGACGGCGCCGAGGCCGCGGACGGTAAGTAATGCGCTTGTCAAACGCTTCATCGACGAAACCTTTGCGTCATATACGCCGACTGCGCAATGGCCGGGGACGAGCTTCGGCTTTATGTGGAGCTATCGAAAGACGGACTGGCAACGGCTGCAGGCGGAAGAACTTGCGCAACAACGACGCAAAGAAAGCGTGGATAACACGCCATCGACGGACGAGCTTGCGAATTGGTTCGCGGAATAAAGGAGGGCGGGAAATGGCGGAAATTACAATCGAAGAACTAACGCAGATAGCGGACGACTTTCTGCGTATGAACTACGGAATGGAACTCGCAATACCGATCGTACGAAACAGTCGATTAAGAACCACACAAGGGCGGTATATATCAACGTGGGAGGATAAGCCTATCCGCATTGAAATAGCTAGTTTCGTAATTAAGTACGGCGCGCGAACGACTGTAATCGATACTCTACTACACGAATGCGTACATTACGCGCTAAATGTTTTAGGCGAGCCTAACGATGATGGGCATCCACATTTCGAAGCGGAGTTAAAGCGGCACGGCGTAAGTTCTACGGAAACTAATATCGTAGGTCCGCACGTTTTATATTCGTGCAGTAATTGCGGAAGGCAAAGTATAGAGCGCGGAAGGCGTTTACTAACCGTGTTTCCATTTCGCGTTACTCTTTGCTGTCACGCGAAGATAAAGATAGTAAGCGTACGCAACTATGACGGAACGGAGGCGGTGTAATTGACGCAAGCGAAACAAACATGCATATTAGACGGCTTTAAACGCGGCGGATGTGGTTCTTGCGCTCAACACTGTCAACACCGCGTAATGCTCGAAGGGGTGAACGGAAGTGGCGGAAGAATCGCAGCGGCGAATCTGCCCGCAAACTACCGCAATCTAACGCTTGCCAACTCGCCAGCGCGCAAGGATCAAGCGGACAATTACGCAGCGCTGGAACGCTACGCGGAATCATTCGCGACAGGCACCGACAAGTCTGCGTATCTTTGGTCGGAATCGCCCGGCACCGGCAAGACGACGACGGCGGCGGCGCTCGCTAACGAGTGGATAGTCCGTCAGTATATTGCGGCGTTAAAGAAGGGCGAACAGCCTGCGCAAATACTCGCATACTTCCTCGAAGTAAATTCGTGGCAGGAGTTGTATACCGGATTTACTCGGCGCGGAATACCGGAAGCTACTGCGGAGAAGAATAGCCGACTTTATTACAAGCAGATGGAATACGCAAGGACTGCGCCATTTACGGTATTTGACGATTTAGGTGTGCGTGACGTTACGGATGGCTTTAGGCAGGACTTGCACAGCGTCGTTAATTACCGCGTTACGAACGGATTGCCCTCCGTCTACACTTCCAACTTGCCTATCGAGGAACTGGTAAAAGTATTTGACGCGAGGCTGTACGATCGAATCAGGCACAATTGCGGAGTTATGCTTTTCAAGGGCGCGTCTAAACGCGGACGACGATAATACATCGAAAAAGGGGACGGGTAAAATGGGAGTCGATTATTATAACTGTGAAATATGCGATGAAATATTTAATGACCATGGACATTACGGTAATTGCGGAAATTGCGAATCGATGCTGTGCGGAGATTGCTACGATAGTATGCGCGCCAAAAACGGTGAACTCGGAGAGGACCACGAAAAAGCCAGTTGGTACGGCGAATACTCGCCTAACTACTGCGATAAATGCGACGGAACTGTAATAGATAAAACGGCGTTCTTCGAATTCTTGGCGGACAAACTCGGACAGACAACGGAAGAATTGGAGGCGGAGTATCGGGCGCATATGCAACGAAAGGAGGGCGCACATGCTCGAACCAATCGCGCAAATTGACGACCTAGTAACGATCGAAGGCTACGGCGACCGCGTATTCCGCGTTGACGGCTTTACGCACGAAGTCGTATACGGACGCGACTACGCCGAGGAGGACATATTCTACGACTGCCATTGCGTAATCACGGCGGAATACATGATCGGCGGGCAGGACGATATCGAAGTCGTATGCAAGGCGCCTAACGCCGAGGCTTACTTACGCAACTACGAAATGCCCGCATTCACGACGCTAATTTTCGGACAATCAATATATACGGAAGGGGATGACGATATGTTCGGTATGAATCCGTTCAGTCAGTACAATAAGGCGCCAGTAAAGCCGGTTGTGAAACCGAAGGAGCCGACGAAGCAGCAGAAGATCGACGCACTACTCGACGAGAGGAATACGGTGGGTTCTTCCGATGAATTCGTAACAGTTGCGGATATGGAAGCGTATAAGCAACGCAGATATGACGAAATAGATGCGCAAATAAAGGAGTTGACTGCGGAATGATTTGGGGATTAATCATCGGCACTGGCGTATATCTCGTCCTATTGCGGTTTGCATACGAGGTAGGGAAGCAAGACGGACATAGCATCGGATATCGCGAGGGGTATTGGAAGCGCCATTCGGAAGAAGGGAGGAGGTAGTCGGTGGAATACGCAAAGCTACTGCTCAATAAAGCGATAGAGGACGGCAACATTAACGGACTAACGCGCCATAACGTAACGCTCGCCGATATGCACTCGGAAGTTGATCGCGCGACCTATCGCTTCGTTATGGACTACGCTGAACAGAGCGGAGGTAAGGCGCCGTCATACGCATTAGTCGCGGCAGAGGTCGCAGGATACGAATTTGTTCCGGGGGTCAGCGATACGTACACGTACCTCGCGCGCCACTTGAAGGCGTATACGGCGCAGCAGGAGGTCGTCGATTGGTTCCGCAAGGGCGAATTCGAACGCAAGCTGAACGAATTGGGCGGGGAAAAGTTTATTTCCGAGTGGTTGCTTCCGACGGTAGAATCGGTTAAACTTAGAACAAGCGTTCGGGAAACAGTGGGAACGGATATTAAGGCGGATAGCGAGAAGTTCCTTGCGGAATATGAGCGTCGCAAGGCAGGCGAATCCTTCCGCATATGGAAATCGAAATACTCCGCAATCGGCGAATATGTCAGCGGTAACTTATATACGGTGTTCGGCAAGTCAGGGCGCGGTAAGTCCGTTATTGTCCTAGAGGATGCGATATATGCGGCGCGTCAAGGGGCGAAGGTCTTGCTGTACTGCCTCGAAATGGGATGGTACGAGGTACTAGTCCGTATCTACGTATCTATGAGCGGAGAAATGGGCGTTACGACTGCGCAATTTAACGGTATCGATATGTCGGCAGGCTTCGATTCCCGCGACGTAAGACTCGGTAAGTTATCGCACGAATTTGAAACGGCGTTCCGATTCTTTGTAGATACGCTAAATGAGCGGCTGGAAGGTAATATCGTAGTGCGCGCGGTAGACGACGAGGGCTTTGATGACCGTTCCTTGCGCGCATTGGAAGCGGACATTGTCGCTACAGAGGCGGATTTCGTCGTAATCGATCCTTTTTATTATTTAGACTACGAAGCGAACACGTCTAAAAAGACTGGTGGCGACGCGGAGAATACTTCTATTAAACTGCGCCGGCTGACCGGGCGCAAGTCTGTAGTGACTATTGCGATTACGCAAGCGGAAGAAACGACGGAAAACGAAGACGACGAGGGCGAGCGCGAACTCTCCTTGCCGGAACGTAAGGACGTTAAAAAAACGAAGGCATTGCTAGAGGACGCTGCGCTATTGATCGGCGTAGATAGCGCATATAAACAAGGACGCGCGTTAGTCGGAGTATTTAAAGGGCGCGATGGTGGCGAAGGGAATACGTCGGAAGTGCTGTACATGCCACAGTTTGGCGTCGTGCGCGAAATGGAAACGGGAGAAGCGGCGGTAGCGGATTTCGATTTCTAACGCAATAGACAAATAATGTTGAGTAATGGAGGGACAAACAGATGATTCAATTAACATTGACAAGCAATGTAACGGGGAGAGTTATCAAAAGCTCATATACAGCTCGTCAACTCTTAGAAAGCAATGAAATAGACATTGTTGAAGAAATGTCGAAGTGTAATTGCGACATGTTGCCAAGAGGAGAAACCAATGTAGTTGAGTGTAATTGTGATGATGAATGGTTCGATTACACGCTAGTTGTCGGTGATGTTTAATCAACAGTACGACCAAACTGCGGTACAGAAATTAGTTAGCAACTTAGTGTTTCAGAACTACGCGCCTTAGGGAATATTATATACAAGGCGTTAACGCTCACGGCGATTAGTCGTAGAATACTAGATAGGAGGCGCGCGAATGGCACTCGTAAAGGTACGCGGACAAACGCTCAATATCGACATTACCGAGGAACTGGCCGAATATGACTTCGGTTATGGCGCGCGATGGTCGGCGGACAAGCTAATCGCGCGCTCACCTTTCCGCGACGACAAGACGCCGTCATTCTACGTCCACCTTGCGGGCGAACACGCCGGAACGTGGGGCGATTCAGGAAGCGGACAGAAGGGCGGCTTACTCGCGCTACTGGCGGAACTGCGCGGCGAGACAACCGAAGACGTGGCGGACTATTTGACGGCCAAGTACGGCGCGCCTATGAAGCCGGGCGAACCGATCCGGATTACTGCTCCGAAGCTACGGACGCGCGAAACGGTAAAGACGCCCGAACCTATTACGCAAGCGATTAGTCCGTATCTCACTAAGCGCGGAATATCGGACGAAGTACAGCGTATGTTCGCGGTCGGCTATGGCGAGGACAAGCCCGGCTTTACGGCGATTCCGTGGTATACGCCGGACGGCAAGCTCGCCAACGTTAAATATCGCAGCACGCGCGGTAAGGACTTCTTCTACGTCAAAGGCGCAACGCCTATCGCGGACTTAGTTTACGGATTAGACGTAATTAACGAAAGGCGCGAGGAACTAGCGGTATTATGCGAAGGAGAAATCGACGCGTTATCGTGGTGGACTGCGGGAATACCGGCGATTGCAGTCGGAGGGGCATCGCTAAGTCCTGCGCAGGCAGACGCAATCAAACGATCGAGCATACGGACACTACTGCTCGGCGGAGATAATGACGCGGCGGGGCGGCGATTGAACGAAAGGACGCGCGACAACTTAGCGGGTTACGTGGATATATGTACGGTGAACTACGGAGACTGTAACGACGCAAACGACTACCTACGACGATATGGCGCAGAGGCATTACGAAATTTGTCAAACTTTTCCGTGTCAAAATTGCGAGATATTAGTTTACACTTCCGTAATATTCCTGTAAAGTAGGTAACAAGCGTTCGGTTGTATTATCGTGCAACCAACGCGCAGACGGCCGTGCTGAGACCGTCTGCGACCGACTACTCCTGTTCATATTCGTAGAGATCGTCTATGGTGCAGTTGAGTAAAAGCGCAAACTTTGCGGCAGTGTCCACGCCCATCACGACTATATTATTTTCGTAACGAGATAATTGCCCGCGGTCAACGCTTGCTAATGTTGCAAGCTGCCGTAGAGAAAGGCCTTGCGAGAGGCGTCGGTCGCGTAACTTACAACGCAAACGGACGTTGATAGCCGACCACCTCCGCGGATAATTTTACCATAACGGAGGTCGATAGCGGAAGCCAAAGAAAAAGACGCCAATTTAGGCGTCAGTTTTCGGAAGTATTTCTACGACAGATTCGATAGGTAGGTCGAGGTGATTACAGATTTTCGCGATATGTTCTAGGCGGACTTCACGATCGTTATTCAGCGCTACAGCTACGTTAGTAGAAAAGCCTAGTTCCTTCATAAGTCTTTTAACAGATAGTCCTTTTAGGTCTAAATAATCTCTTAATGGCTGAAATGTGAACAAAATTACCCACTCCTATGTAATAATTTTCCGGTAAATGGTTTGACATTATCAAACTGATGATATATGATTCTAGTATAATTCATAGTCGGTTAGCAATCAAATAATCTTTTTAAAAGTTTTTTGCTAAATAACTCCGCGCTATGAATTATAAAACGATATTACTAGTATAGGAGGAAGAACATGACAATTAACGACGCAGTTTCTAAATATCAAGCGACAGGTTGCGAGGTCGCATTCGGTGAAATCTATGAATACATCTACGAAGGGGGCAGGTGGATCGTTGTAAAGTACGCAAGAAAATATAAGCTGAACGAGCATGACGTTGAATCAATGATAAACGGAAAGCTAATAGACATCGCCACAAAGTTTGACATGCGGGGTGAGTTCAGAAACGCAGTACATTACGCAATTAGGTTAGGCTGCGTCGATTTACTACGAAAGAAAAAACGGAGGGACAAGCACGAAGCAGAAGTAATGTACGAAGATGATGACGGAAGCTTAAACGAAGTCTACGAGATTCTAACTGTTGCGCCAACAACAGACGAATCAAACATCATCGAAGAAATACAAAAAAAACACGACCAGCGCCAACTAGTCGCGTTCCTAATATCGAAGGCCGATGAACAAACTCTGACATCTGCATCTGCCTTCATTGAAACAAATTCTTACCGAAAAGCGGCCAAGCAAATCGGCACTACCGACAAAACAATAAAGTCACGAATCCGTAAGCTCGCCAATTTTTACGATTGTAAAAAATTTGGCAATCATTACGATTATTTAACCGTGCCCACAGCTTTTGTCGGCTAATCTAATATTTCCTCACTGATTATACCATATGTTGTTCCCATTTTACAATACATTAAATTAGGAGGTTTACACATGTTTATGTACGAATTACCAATTGTAAAAGATTCATTTACGCAACACAAACGCAACCTCAACGAAGCTAAATTAACATATGCGCAATACAACGGAGATATACCGGAGGATGACGACCCTGCCGATTATAATATTCCGCTGAAAGGAGTGCGCCTCGCATGAAACGTTACGAAGTCGAGCCACACGCAATTGATCGCGCAATCGAGCGATTTGGCCAACCGGCGCACAACGCGAAGAATCATTTGATTCAGCTTATGCAGACTGCGGTGTTTAACGGAGTGACAGGCGGTACCGGAAAACACAAAACTTGCCGCGTATTCGACCATTACGCAAGTAGGACGCGCCTTATCGTTGCGAAAAACAGCGATACAATCGTAACGGTGTACTCGATGGATTCCGTCAAAGGCGGTGCGCATGCGCAAGAAATCGCAACAACCGGCATTCTATCCGACGCAATTATGACGACAATTAGACGTGAATTACGCAAAGCACACGCAACCTTCCGCCGTTCTTACAGGCAGTATAACCTTCGCCTTGCGGATTTAAACGTCGAGATTGCGGAACTCTTTCGCAATAAAGTCCGCTGCAAACATCCGGGGACGCAGGCGATTATTCAAGCGCAGATTGACGTACTGGAAGACGAGGCGCGCGCAATTAAGAACGCCATGCAGACGCAAGAGCAGGAATATCGCGCGGTAGAGGGCGAAGCGAAGGCGTTTTTGGGCGAGGAAGTAAGCGAAACAGTAGCGATTTAAAGCCGGCACTTGCGTCGGCTAATCCGTTAAAAGAGCCATCAGCGCGTTAATTACACGCGACTACACCAGACCATGCGGTCGGCGTTTAACGGATTAGCGGGCGCAAGGTGATGGACGCACACTTGGCGAGAAGCGGACGCGCTTCTTTACCGACAATAATACGCAAAGGGGACGTTAAATTGACACTTAATAAAGGCGCAATGGCAATCGGATCATTAACAGCTCAACCGGCGGTGGAAAAAACGACAGACTTTACGAAGCTGGAAAGTGGCGAATCAATCAAAGTACGCGTTAAAAGCGCAGAAGACTTGGCGCAGTATTTCAACTACGGAATATTCGGTTCAGTTAAATCGTTTGTTCCGGATAAACCATCGACTAGGGATGCGAAAGGCTACGTCGTAAGCGACTTTACTGCGTGGGATTTGGCGGAAAGGCATTATCGAGAATTGCAGTTCGCTGAAATCCGCAACAAGAACAAAGCTGCTGCGGACAAATACGGAGAAGAAGCGCGTAAATATAAAGCTACCGAAAAATATCTGATGGGATTCTTCGAACTATCGAAGGGCGAAGACATCGTAGTGGACATGACGAAGAAGCAAGCGTTAAACGTGTATCAAACGATTCTCGAGTATGCGGAGTTAGACGAAAACGGTAATCCGATCGCAGGTGCCGAACACGATTTCCTAAACATGGCGTTTAAGCTAAGTAAGACTGGCGCAAGTACATCGACGTCATTCTCGCTAACGCCGATTATCAATCTGCAAAAAGGGCTTACGGAGGAAGAAAACGCCAACTTCGAGAAGTCCGCCGGTGAAACGTTTGACCAAACGCTATTTGACGGACTTCTATTTGAAGCGGACGAAGCGATGCAGATTTCGAATTTAATTCAAGCCGGATTCGATATTTCGCTAATCGGATTAGAGAAGCCAACAGTTGCGCAAACAGGCGGAGATACACCGCTAGACGATTCAATCGAAGTAACGGACGACGTTCTCCCATTCTAACGGAGAGCGTCACGTCCAAACAAATACGAAAGGTAGGCGGACATTATCGCGCACATTACAGAAGTAGTCGGAGTATATTCGGAACTTGTCGCAGAAATGGCGTTGCTTGCGAACGGTTACGTCGTCAGCAAGCCGTCAACTGCGGAACCGCACGACTTGTTAGCGACTGACCCGTTGAGCGGTGAAACCGTCAAAATACAGGTCAAAACGATTCAAATTCGGACGGATCGCGGAGGCGAGTATGTAGTCCATGCGCGCAAGAGCGACGGCACGCCATACACCAAGTCAGATGCGGATTATCTAATCGGCGTACTGGTCGGTGAAGGCGAGTTCCCACGCGTCTTTATGTTCGAGAATCGTGAAATCCGCGAGTATTGGGCGTCGGAAGCGCGCGCAAGCAAGCGGTGGGTTGAGCTGTCTATTGCGCTTGATCGCGCGGCATATACGGCAGAAGGAGTCATAACTACGCAAATGGAGGCGGTTATATAATGGCGAAGTTAACGGGCATTAAAACGGTTGATATGGTGAACGGCGAAATTACGAAAATTTCGCATAAGGGCGCGGAGTATGTGCGCGTTGAAGGGATAACGCAAGCCGGCGAAATTCAAGCGGGTGATATCGGATTAGTCAGTAACGATTATCTAGGCGATGACCTCCTAGTTAAATCGTTCTATAAAATGCGTACAAAACCGAAATACGACGACAAGTGGCTCGGAGTTGTTTCAGACGAACTAGACGAACCTAACGGACTTCATTATAGTAAGTTCGTAGTATTCCGCAAAGTCGCCGTAGAAACACCGCAAGTCAGCCAGCCATTCGCGGAAATGATTACGGCGCAAATCCGCGACGTAGGAGCGCAGGTTGAAGCAGTAGAGAAGCGCGTGACGGCGTTAGAAGACGCACAGCCGTCGGAAAAGCTAACGGTAGGCGATAGAGTGCGCGTATCAGGGCTTAGTTTATTCGGGAATGACCACGACGGTGAACTAGGCACGCTTGAACGCGTTGACGCGGACGGCGACCATTCCGTTATACTTGACGTAGGAAAACAACGCTACTACCGCCGCGAACAATTGTCGAAAGTAGAGGACGCAAAGCCTGCGGAAACGATCGACTTCAAAGGCGCAACTTACACGCTAGTTGAACGCAAAGCACAGCCGGGCGATGTCGTCGTGTTTACGGAGAATACGAGCAGTTGCGTCGATATCGGCAAGCCGTATGGTCCGGTCGATGTCTCGCGCTATTCGGACGACATAGTTACCGAGGAAGGCGGTTATTGCGTATATCACAAAGGCTTTGACCGCACGGAAGCGAACGTACTCGTTTACGCGCCGAAAGAGCTTCCGCTAAAAGTCGGAGATTACGTTAAACCGTTGCCGAGCGCGGACGACGAGTATTCCGTTACGGACAGACGAATGAAACTCGGCAAAGTCGTAGAATTACCGATTACGGGCGCTATTAAAGTCGAGATTATCGCGCATGAAGAATCGCGTCAGATAGGCAAAAAATTCGCTGTACTTGCGAAGCACTTCGTCAAAGCAACCGACGCAGAAGTCGCGGAAGCAATGCCGAAGCCAAAGACGGGCGACATCGTAGTTATTACGGCGAATACGAATGACTCGGTGAACGAAGTCGGAGACATCGGTAAAGTCGGTGACGTACATTTTAACGCGCATAGTGTTCGCGTAAAAGTCGAGGGACGTTCGGACGTAGGCAACTGGACGCGCTATTCCGAAATGCGCCTCGCCACACCTACGGAAGTTGCGCAGTATGAAAAGGCGGTAGCAGAAGCGGATGCAAAGGAGAAAGCGGACGCAGTATTCACGAAGATTGGACGCAAGCCGAACGAGTTCCGCAAAGGCGATATTGTGCGGGCGGCTTGGACAATAGAAACCGAGTACAGCGGAGGTATTTTCGAAATAGAGCGAGGGCCTGTCGGAGCTACAGACGGAGGAAACTACTATCTTAAAGGCGACGATATAACGCTAGGAAAATTCTTAACGCTAATCGCGCCAGTAGAATCGCGAGTCGATACGAAATGAACTGCGCCCACTGCAACGCACAGCTAGACGCCACTGATCCGCACACCGAAGCGACCTACGACGACAACACGCAACGCTACTACTGCGACGTCGGTTGCTTCCGCGATTGGGCGGACGCGCATTTTGACGAAGTAGTTGCGTATTATGAGAAGATGAACGTTAACTAAACGGAGGGTGAGCGTATTTGAAAGACGTAAAACTAACGTTGAATTTGCGTAGCCCAACGGAGGGCGTGAACGTAAGTGAACAGGTCGCAAAGGCTGCGGCATCTAAGCGGGCGCATACGGAGACTATCGACGAGGCTTGGGCGCGTATCGGCACGCTAAAATACAACGAGAGAGAACGCGAACTCTACGAACTGGCGCGCGAAGCACATAGTGCAGGAAAGATCGGCAGGCTATCGACTGGCAATCTGACGAAGGGTGAAGTCCTCGAAATGGGACGTCAAGTTGCGGCCAAGCGCGAGGACGCCCTGCGCGAAGAACGCATTAAGCAGACGCTAGACAATAAGCCCGACGGTTACTACATTCTGACGGATGCCAGCGAGTTACCTGCGTTCGTTGAGCGGTTGCGCGAGGAAGTCAGGCGTCAGCGTGCGGAATGGGTGGGACGTTTCGAAATGCTTGGCGTTGAGTCTATGACGGCGGGCGACTTCGAGGGTACGGGCATCGATTCATACATCGACCTATCGATCGGCTTTTCGATATGGCTGCCGTTACTAAACGAAGGCTACTACCTGCCTTATGGTCACGTTGACGGCTTCGACGTTCCTTATGCATTCAAGGCGGGGGACAAGCAGTTGTCGCGTTCGAAAGTCCTCGCTGCAATTACGCCATATCTAACGCAACCGAAGCAAGGAAAGACGTTCCATATGGGCGCTGCGCGTTACGACTTACACATCGCAGAGAACGACGGCTATACGATGCGCGGCGTAATATGGGACACCTTAGACGCAATGCACTTAATGAACGAACACGAAGAATATTACGGATTAAAGCCGTTAATTCAAAAGTACGGCAGGCATTTCGGCATTAAAGGCGATGTTTATTCGTTCGATGATCTTTTCGGTAATCGAAGCCCTGCGCCGTTCAATACGGAAATCGTCGGCATTTATGCGATTAATGACGTTAAGTACGGATGGGCGCTTTTCGAGTGGCAATTCGAACTTATGCGCAAGACCGACCGATTACTCGAATGCTATTCGCTCGTTGACAAGGACTTGCCGGAAACGGACGTATTTTTAGAACGTAGCGGCTTCTTATTAGACTTCGACTTATTGCGCGAACTAGAAGCGGAGTTTGAGCCGAAGGTCGAGGAAGCTACTCGCCGAGTGTTTGAAACGTACGGAATTGACGAGGATTTCATACGCAAGATGGACCGGACGATCAACGCTAACAAAATCAAGCGCTGGCAGGAAACGCAAGCAAGACGAATATCCTCGACGCAAGACAAACTAGAACGGAAGCAGGCGCGCGTTGCCGAACTAGAAGCGACGGACAAAACACATACGAAGATGTACGCAAACGAGGTCGATATGCTTGCGCGCTATAAACGCGAGCTTGCGGAAATGCCGGCGGCAACAGTCGAGAACGCACCGCAGGAAATTACGGAGTTTTCGATTACGAACGGCAATCACCTCGCGTATTTAATCTACGATCATTTACGCATAAAAGACCGAACGTATCTAGTTGACCGCAGTAAGAAACGTTCAACAGCGGCGGGCGTACTCGAAATGTATTACGAAGAAGAACCTGCGCTCGAACCGTTGGCGTCCGTTGCGGAATATACGAAACTACTAACGACATACATTCGCCCATACCTCGGCACGCATGGCGAAGAAAGCTCGATCGAGGTAGACGGACGGTTGCATTCGAACTTTAAAGCGGGCGGCACGTCAACGGGGCGTTATTCGTCCAGTTCGTACAATGGTCGCTCAAAGGACGCTTATGTAGGGGCAGTAAATGACGCCAACTATATCGACGCGGTTAAGTCGCTGATTAAAGATGATAGCCGCGTAGGAAAGGGCGTTAATCTACAGAATATACCGACACGCAGTAAAAACGGTAAGCGCGTCCGTAACGCATTCGTACCGCGAGATGGCTTCATATTCATCGGAAGTGACCTCGGGCAGATTGAGCCTCGGATTCAAGCGCATATCATGTACACGAAATACGGCGATAATTCCATGCGTCAAATCTTTATTGACGGCGTAGACCTTTATACAACGATGGCTATGCGCGTGTTCGGACTGGCCGAGGAATATTGCGTAGACAAAGCGCTCGATCCGACTGGTAAATTCAGCCCACGCGGACTTATGAAAACGGGCGTACTGGCGAAATCATACGGACAGACACCGCAAGCATTCGCGCGGAACATGAACGTAAGTATCGAAGTAGCCGAATTATTCTTCCGTAACTTCGACGAACAATTCCCGTCGTTTACGCAAATGGTAACGGACATTCGCGAAGGCATGAAACGCAACGGCTTCGTCGAAACGCTGTACGGACGCAAACGGAGATTCCCCGAATATAAAAAACTAGCTGCGGAAGTGAAGCGCAACGAGCGAAAGTTAATGGGCTATTACATCGAACGCAAGCAGTCACGCGGCAAGAAGTCAAAGACGGCGAAAGACAACGCTAGGCTCGATCAGCTCGAAGAATTAATTAAGCCGTTGGCGGATAATCGCGGACTAGTAGCGTATTGGGAGCGAGCAGCATTTAACGCAGTCATTCAAGGAACGGGCGCGGATATTCTGAAAATGAACGGAAACAGGTTGGCGCGTATCTGCATGGAACGCGGTTGGGAGTTCAACGCCAGCATACATGACGAGGTCAAGGTTAGCGTACCGAAAGCGGACTTAACGCCCGAAACAATTACGCTAATAAAGGAAGTCATGACGCAAACTGTCGAGCTTTCCGTACCACTCGTAACTGATACGGTAATTGAACCGCGTTGGATGGACGAGTATTCACCGGAAGAATGGGATTACGAACGACAACAACCGAAAGGAAGTCGATAACTTGACGATAAACATGCAGCAACTAGCGCAGGATTTCACGGACTATCTAAACGAGTTTCATTCGTACCAACAGCCGTACGACGACGCAATGGACGCGGAGGTATATGAACAGTCAGCGGCTGTCTTACGGATGCAGTCGAAATGGGGTTACTTCGATTGGTCAAAGAAACGCCCACACTTCGGACCTTCCTCGGCTGCGCGAAGTGAGCGGGAACTGTACGAAAAGGCACGGAAGGCACCGCGCGACACTCGACCACCTGCGCCACATCAACGACGGTGGACGGCGCTTGGAGAAGCGATCGGCGGTATGCTACAGCGCGAAATACTACTTGCCGAGCGCCACTATCCGAAGTTTACCGGAAAGCCTGCTCGCTACCGATTCGCACGAACATCGGAAGGCGCTCCAATGTACGAACACTTTACGAAGAAGATGCACGAAGTTACGTACGACGGCGAGGACTTCGCTATCTTCGGACTCGGCGATGGAATTCTCGAACACGTAACGGAGGACGGCGAAATCATTCGCATTGGACTCGAAATCAAGTCGCGTCAAACATCGTACGCTGAAACCGGTCCATTCCGCATGAAAGACGTTAATCCGGATCATTATTTGCAAACCGTCTGTTATTCCGAAATGTACGGACTCGATTACTTCTTCGTTGTATATCTGAATTCGTCGAAGAAGGCGTGGAATATGACGGACGAGGAACGCGTTAAATCGCCTGACTTCCGCGTGTTCGGCTATGAAATCGGAGAGGACGCTCGGAACGAAGTTAAAGCGAAGTTTGCGCGAGTAACGAAAGCAGCGCGCGAAGGGAATGCGCCGAAAGTCGACCTCGATACGTGGCAATTTAACGATTATAAGACGCAGATTGCACGCACGATTACGGAGGAAGAATTCGAGGAATTGCGGACACAGGCGATCCGGATGCAGAACTCGTCGTTGCCGGACTGGAAGAAGCGAAAGTTCACGGAAGCAGTCGACTATATTGCGGAAATTAGAAACGGAAAGGAAGCGATATAATGGCGAATTTCAAAGTAGGCGATAAGGTGCGCGTAGTTTCGATTGCGACCCACGCTATGAGCGGATTCAAAGTAGGAGATATCTGCGAGGTAACTAACGTTAATGCCCGCGGTTTAAATCGCTACGGAATTCGGAGAGGATTCCTTCACGGCTACGCGAACGAGGAGAACCTTACACGACACATCGCTGACACTCCCGACCTCACAGCGCGCGTAACCGAACTCGAAGCGGAAGTTAAGGCGCTTAAGGCGCAACTAGCGGGCAAAGCGGACAAGCCTACGCTAGCAATGACGTTGGCAGATGCGGCGGACTCAATGACGAAGGCTATGCAAATATTAGCGAAAGTCGGCGCGACAGTAAAGACGCCGAATCAACGCAGATCCGACGTAATCAAGCAGGCGCGCGCTTATGTTGAGTACTTGCTAACGGAGATTGACGGTCAACTTGGGTGGAGCCGGACGGTAATTCCGTTGTACAGGAGATGCGGAAGATTGCGCGTGGAATTCGTAGTTAATAACGATAAGCGCACGGTAGTAGCGTTAGCACGACTCGGAAATATGCAGAAACATCCGGAAGTGTACGGAAAGGGCATCGCAAAGTGTGCGCCCGGCGACGTATTCAACGCAGACATCGGCAAGGCAATCGCGCTAGGACGTGCGCTCGGCGTAGATGTGCCGGCGGAATTCTTTAAAGCGCCGCAGCCGACGGAGGCTGTCGACGGACAGATCATTACGTTTCCGACATATGACGGATGGCATCGCAAGGTTAATTATCGAGTAGATGGCGTAAATGAGCGAGAATACTGCTTGTCTGTAGCACGCGATGATATAGGCGGTGAGATAGGCATGCGCGCGTATTTGGGCGACGGTCTAGGTCATTTAGTAATAATCGACGACACCGAGGCGCAATATTGACGGCGCAAAAGAATCTTCGCATACTCGCGCTCGACATAAGTACGTCGCCCGGATTCGCAGTCCTCGAAGTTAAGACGCTGAAAGCCGGACCGCGCGTTAAACTACTGCACGTCGATCACGTTAAGACGGATAGTAACACACCGGACAGTCAGCGCTACGCATATATCGAAGCGAAGACGGTACAAGTCGTCCATGAATACGGGCCATTCGACGTAGTATGTCGCGAACACTTTACGAAAGGGCGGTCGAAACGCGCAACCCAGCTCGTATTCGGCGCATGGGCAGCGGTGGACAGCGCGCTTGGCCGTTACAACTACGCGATATCGGAAGACAACGAATTTACGCCTAGCGCTGTCAAAAAGGCAGCGTCGCGCAACGGCAGCGCGGATAAGGAAGACGTCGAGAAGGGCGTACGGACGCTACTCAAATTGCCGGAGGACTTCGTGTTTACGACGGACGACGAGAGTGACGCAGTAGCGGTCGGCATTGCGTACCTAAAATCGAAAGGATTGATCGTATGAAGTCGAAAGCGACGAAGATTGGCGAGTTTATCGGTTATTCGATTGTTGCGTTGTTCCTCCTTGCGCTAGTGGTCGGTGGATTCTTCGCGCACCTCGCGCTAATCCGATGGGGATTACGCTTATGGCCGCTGTAAACCCGCAAGGAATGACGGAGGCGCGCAGAATCGAAATGTTACGACTGCTCGAACAGCGGAAAGGCGAAGTAATGTACGACAGGAGCCACGCGAAAATCGTACTACAACGGCTAGAACGCGAATTGATCGAAATTGAGGACGCAATGCAAGATTTACAAAATGACGCAAAGGGGACGATTGAGTGACGACTTTACTAACTGACGTATTTATCGAGCAATACCCGGATTTCCCGGAGAATATGAACGCGCTAGGGCAGTTCGTTTACTATCGGACATACTCGCGCTTCTTACCGGAAAAGGGACGGCGCGAAACGTGGAAGGAAACGGTAAGACGCTCGACGGAATACAACGTCGGACTCGGCGTTAAGCATACGCAAAAGATCGGATACGCGGTCGATTACGATAAGTTCCGCAAAGAGGCGGAGGAATTCTTCGATAACATGTTCAATCTGCGCCAGTTCCTTTCGGGGCGTACGCTATGGGTTGGCGGTGCTGACGGTGGAGTTGCCGACAAGTATCCGCTCGCAAACTTCAACTGCTCGTATGTGAGCGTTAAAAGTTGGGACGACCTCGGCGACTTGTTCTACTTATTACTCGTCGGAACTGGCGTCGGCTTTAAATCGACGAAGGAATACGCGGCTAATATGCGCCCGATCCGCAATAACGTCGAAGTCATCCACGAACCGTTTACACAGCGTTATCCTATCGTAAAGCAGCCGGATACGCAACTATTCGTTATTGATCCGCCAAAAGGCGGACGCAAGGGCGTTATCCACGTCGGCGACAGTAAAGAAGGATGGGTCGACGCTTTGCGGACTTATTTCCGACTGCTAACCGAGCATGAGTACGCAGACGTTACACAAATCGGCATTTTCTACGACTATATTCGTCCAAAAGGCGCGCGTCTGAATACGTTCGGCGGTACGGCTTCCGGCTATGAACCTTTGCGCGATATGTTCGAAGGTATCTCGAGAGTATTGCGGAATGAAATCGACCCATCGTTAGCTCCGCTGGAACAGTACGACAATGATCGCGTTAAGGTGCGTCCTGTACACATTTTAGACATTGGTAACTTAATAGGCAATAATGTTGTTGTCGGTGGTAAACCTTATGCCTCCGACGTAAATAAAAACCCTTTTTCATCGGTGAAACTCCTAACGCAATAAGGCGAGGACGATACCGAGGGAAGCAAATCTTACACCGTCCCTTCGCAAATCAAGAGGGGGATGATCGAATGTTCTACGTATACGAGTATTACAAAGTAGATTCTGACGAGGTTTTCTACGTGGGTAAGGGAACAGGGCAGAGGATGTTCGAAACGCACAATCGAAACAAATACTTCAACGCAGTATTAAAGAAATACGATTGCAATGTGCGTATTGTTCATGACGGTCTGACGAACGAAGAAGCCTGCGAAAAGGAAATCGAAAGAATCGCTGAAATGAAAGCTATAGGACAAGCATATTGCAACTTTACAAACGGCGGCACAGGTTTTTCCACCGGGAAACTAAACCCGATCCATCGAAGGTTGAGAAATGGCGAGGTATCACTTTTCTCTAAAAAGAAATTCTTTGGAGAGAAAAACGGATTTTACGGGCGTCAGCATACCGAGGATACAAAACGCAGAATTTCGGAGAGTAGGAAAGGGAAGGGCGGCCAATTCGGAAAAGATAACCCGATGTACGGCGTGCAACGATTCGGAAAGGATAATCCGATGTATGGACGATCCGGAGAGAAGCATCATAACGCCGTAATTTTCGAAGTCGAATACACAGACGGAAATTCCGAAAGGCTTACTTCGAAGGCCTGCGAAAAGAAATTCGGTATAGCATTCGTTAGAATCCGCGAAACCGGTGGAGTGCTTCACTATAAAAACAAGTCCAAAAATAGCGTATACGAAGGGACGGTTCTACGTAAGGTTTGAACCTGTAACGACTATGGCGAAAGCCAGTACGTCGCAAGCGATTGGCGGCGGAAACAGAGGGCGGCTAAATGCCGAAGATATAGTCTGATCTATGCGGAAACGTATAGCTGCGCGTAACGGCGCGGGTGAGGCGTAGCGAACCTCGCTGAACATAATGGTAAGAAGAACCGCAGAAATATTCCTGTTCGATGCGGACGATTACGAATCAATGTTCGCTAAGTACGGAATCAACGGAATTTGGAACGTCGAGCAACACGTAAAAGTTATCGAGGCTGCGCGGACTGCCGGTTTAGTCGAGCAGGCGGAATTCCTCGAATCAATTCCGACAATGGACGCGGAAGCAAGACCACTACACCATCGCAGAATGTCGAATAACTCGGTAGCTTTCGAAAGCAAGCCGACGCGCGAACAATTAACGATGATCTTCGAAATCATGCAGGCGGAGGGCGAGCCGGGCTTTATTAACCTCGAAGAAGCGAAGCGCAGACGACCGAACGCGGAAGGCTTAAATCCATGTGCCGAAATACTGCTCGACAGCTACGGAGTATGTAACTTAACGACGGTCAACCTCATGCAATTCGTTAAGCGCGAAGGTGACGCTTATACGCTCGATACAGACGCACTCACGGAAGCACAGCGAATGTCAGCGCGAGCAGGCTTACGCATGACGCTCGTAACGCTAGAAATACCGCATTGGAACGCCGTACAGCAACGCGATCGCCTGCTCGGCACTTCGCTGACTGGCGTTAAGGATGCGATGGCATTACTCGGCTATAACGCGTCGGACGAAGCTATGTTAATCGCTCACTTGGGCGAGGTTGCGCGTCGTGAAGCGGACGACTATGCGAAGGAAATGCGCGTATCTGCGCCATTGCTTGTTACGACGGTCAAGCCGGAAGGCACGATATCGCAGGTTGCGGGTGGCGTAAGTAGCGGACTGCACTATTCGCACTCGCCGTACTATATCCGCAGAATTCGTATTAACGCGAACGATCCGCTCGCTAAAGCCGTAATGGACAACGGTTGGACGGTACATGCCGAAGTAGGCACGCCGGGAGAAACGCCTGACATACGCCTAGCAAATGCGCGAACGTTAGTCATCGACTTCCCCGTCAAAAGTGGCGCAACAGTAACGAAGGATGACGTCAGCGCGGCGGAGCAATTCGGAACGTACTTCAACTTCCAGCGCTATTACACCGAGCATAATTCGTCGAATACGATTACGGTCAAGCCGGACGAATGGGGCGAAGTTGAGCAAATCGTATACGACGGTTGGGACGAGTTCGTAGGCGTATCATTCCTCGCAGCAGACGGCGGTACGTACGAGCTTGCGCCATACGAGGCGATTTCAGAAGCGCAATACGACGAAATGGTTGCGAACTTCAAGCCGTTCGAACCTGCGATACTCGCGCAATATGAAACGGGCGAGGATAGCGACTTAGACGGAATGGACGGATGCGAAGGCGGAGTTTGTCCGATACGATGAGCTACCGCATATTACTCGCTGTAAAACGCCTAGCCGCGGACAAGCCTACGGTCTTAATGACTCTCGGCGAACTCCGCGCGCAGGAGGCGACACAATTACGCAAAGGGGAGCGATCAAATGCCGTTACCAAGCGATAACCTACTATTCGGATATGCACCGAAACTTACCGAGGAACAGCGCATTTACGTCGACAGTATCTTCGATAACAAGGTAACGATCGTCAACGCGAAGGCTGGCACCGGTAAGACTACGCTGGCCGTCGCAGTTGCGCGCCTACTCGGTAAGCCGATGTATTATACGTTCGCGCCCGTCGAGGAAGATGCGCTAGGCTTTACGCCGGGCGACGTCGAGGAAAAGGAATCGAAGTATATCGTCCCTCTTATCGACGCGCTGACGGAAATACGCGAAGACCCTCGTCTTGCGATTCACCGCGACAGTAACCCGGACTTTATGAACGCCGGCGCGTGGGTAACGGCGAAGTCCCACGTATTTATGCGCGGTACGAATCTGAAAAACTGTACGCTGATTATCGATGAATCGCAAAACATGACGCGCGGTGACTTAAAGAAGGTGTTAACGCGATGCCACGATTCAGTAACCGTCATTATGATCGGACACGTCGGTCAGAACGACATCGCCGACCCGTCAAAGAGCGGTTTCGCGGATTACTTGGAGCATTATCGCGACCAACCTTACGCGCAGGTATGCGATTTAACCGTGAATTTTAGAGGTGTGATTTCGCAGCACGCCGATAAATTGTCGTGGTAGAAAGGGGCGACGCGTAATGTTCCACGTAATAATGGCGCTATTTTGGTGCGTACTATTGGGCGCAATCTTCCGAGGCTACGATCCGCACATCGCAATAATTATCGTAGCATTTATACAGCTTGCGGCATTTAATGCGCTAGAAGCGATTAAAGAACTCGAAAAAGGCCGGAATAGTCCGCAGTAAGCGTTTTGAAACGATATAACTACTATAGGGGGCGATACTATGGAGATTCTCGCGGAAACAGCATTGCGCGGAGAATACGTGATAACAATCGTAATAATGTCCGCCGCTATCGCGTTTAGCTTAATTGCCGCTTTAGTTTACGGAATATTGCTTATCTGCGAACGTCACGTAGGGTCGGCGATAGTTGTAGGACTGGCAGTAGTAGCGCTAGTATTAGGGACTAGCGCTATTGTCGACGTAGTTAGTAAGGGACCGACCGTAGAATACACCGTACTTGTCACGGACTACAACGAAGTATTCGCGCAAGGCTACGAAATCGTACGTCAAGAAGGCGCGCTAACTGTGCTGACGAAATCGGGAGGACGATAGACATGCGTAATTACACGATAGACATAAACGTAAACACGGCGGACGAACTCGCCGGCTTGGGCGCAAAAGTACGCACATTCATCGACGAATTAGGCGACGGCACTATCGACGTACAGCTTGCGATCAATCCGCTCGGCAATACGGCCGTTTATACGCAAGCTATCGGCTTTCTAGCGGACGGTGGCGAGGAATATTACGAAGAAGACGAAGGGGAGGACGAATAAATGGCGTATTTACGCGAACGAGAGGACTTCTTTAAGCCGCAGAGTGCGGAGGTACGTGCGCAGGGTAACGTTATCCCTCCGGTGCGCGTCGGATTTAAACGCTTAACGGAGGACGCCGTACTGCCGTCGAAAGCACACGCAAGCGACTCCGGCTTTGACCTCGTAGCAAGCGCGGACGTTATCGTAGAGCCGGGCGCAACTGTGGTCGTACCTACGGGCATTGCCGTACAGCTACCGGTAGGCTTCGAAGCACAAGTGCGTCCACGGTCGGGCGTTACTAGCCGTACAAATCTACGCGTCGCCCTCGGCACTATCGATCAGGGCTACGGCGGGGAAATCGGTGTTATTTGCGACAATATTGCGCAAAAAGAACACGACGCAACGTACGGCTACTATGTCGGATACCTAGACGGAAGCATAAGCGATGATCCCGAATATTTACTAGGGTCGTACTTAATCCGCAAAGGCGACCGCATCGCGCAGCTAGTAATTACGCGCCTGCCCTCCGTCGAAGATGTCGAAGTGTTTGACGTAGAGGATACGGCGAGAGGGTCGCACGGCTTCGGTTCAAGCGGGGTGACAGTAAATGCGCAAGCCTAATCGGTTTTTACATCGCATGGGACTTATTATATCGCCGTCACTTACGTGTATAGGCGTCGGACCTTATAACAATCCGATAGCAAAACGTAATTGGAAGAGGGTCTACACTAGATTCGCTAAAGCGCTAAGTACCGCTTTGGAGGACGATTAAATGAGACCGCCAATAGGCGTAATGCCACGCATGATATGGGACGAGAAGCGGGAGGACGACTTGGCGCGTGCTATCGAAAGGTATATCGCAGATAGGCGTCAGGTGCCTCCGGAGTGGATTACGGAATATAACGAACTTATCGAAAAGGGGACGATTGAATGACGCAACAATACCTCGACTTATGTCGGCACATACTCGATAATGGCGTCGCTAAGACGGATCGTACCGGAACTGGCACGCTTAGTACGTTCGGCTATCAGATGCGCTTCGATTTGGCGAAAGGCTTTCCGCTATTAACTACGAAGCGCGTCGCATGGAAGTCGGTTGCTTACGAATTGCTGTGGTTCCTGCGCGGAGATACGAACGTTAAATACCTGCGCGATAACGGAGTAACGATATGGGACGAATGGACGCGTAAAGACGGCTCACTTGGCCCGGTTTACGGCGAACAATGGCGTTCATGGCAACCCGCCGAAATGGTGTACGACTATTATTTTGACGATGGTTCCGACATGCTCACGGAAGATACTATCGACCAAATCGCGCAAGTCATCGAACAAATCCGCACGAACCCGGACAGCCGGCGCCTGCTCGTCAACGCGTGGAATGTCGGAGACTTGGGAGGAATGGCGCTACCTCCGTGCCACTTCGCGTTTCAATTCTACGTAGCTAACGGAAAGCTATCGTGTCAACTGTATCAGCGGTCGGGCGACGTATTCCTCGGAGTGCCGTTCAACATCGCCAGCTACGCGCTATTAACGCACATGATCGCGCATGTAACCGGGCTAGGCGTCGGCGAGTTCGTTCATACAATCGGCGATGCGCATATCTACACGAATCATATCGAGCAGGTTAAGACGCAATTACAGCGTAAGCCACGCGCATTACCTACGCTAGAAATCACGCGCGAGACAGACGACATCGACGCGCTAACATTCGAAGACTTCGTATTAAGCGGTTACGATCCGCATCCGAAGTTAAGCGGAAAGGTGGCGGTCTAACTGCGGGATATTAAGCGCACAGCAGGCGTAATCCTACTCGCGGTCATGCTATTCCTCGGCGCAATCTTCGGCGGTAATCCGAAGGAAGTCGAGGAAGACGAAGAAGCGAAGCCCATTCCGCCTGTCTACGATGACACGCACGAAATAGCAACGTTAGACGAGCGTAGACAGGCGAATGAAACGAAGTTAGCGCGGGCAAGGTCGAAAGAAAGCATTAGGCAGGCCCGGATAGCGAAGGCAGTCGCAAGTAAGGCGCAAGCCAAGCCGAAGCCCGCAACGGTATCGCGCAACAGTAATTACGTTGGACAGGCGCAGACATTCGAGGCAACCGCGTTTACCGCTTATTGCGAAGGCTGTACGGGCATTACACGGACGGGTCACGACCTGCGCAAATCAATTTACAGCGACGGTTATCGCGTAATTGCGACTGATCCGCGAAGGATACCACTCGGCTCGATTGTGCGCGTTACCCTTTCGGATGGCACGTCGTTTGAGGCGATAGCTTCCGACACGGGCGGGCGGATCAACGGCGCCATTATCGACGTGGCGCATGAAACGAATGCAGAGGCGCTAGAGTTCGGCAGGCAGTCGGTGGAAATACGGATGATACGAAGAGGAGGTAATTAGGTGGGAGAGATAGTGACCAATAACGGGGAGATAATTATTGTCGATGATGACTTAGTTGAAGAATTATCTATGTTCACTTGGTTTATAAGTTATAGAACTAGGCGCGGTAGGACAGAAGGATACGCGGTTAAAAGTACTTGGGTGGACGGAAAACCTATACGAACTTACTTGCATAGACACATCACTAACGCACCTGACGATAAGGTAGTAGATCATATAAATAGAAACACGTTCGACAATAGGTTATCAAATTTACGGGTAACAAATAATTCTCACAATGAGCAAAATAAGCCGGCATATGGATCAACAGGTCTAAAGGGCGTGAGTTACAACAAGTTCGCTAAGAAATACTCGGCAAGTATCGCGAAGGACGGTAAGCAATTCCACTTAGGCTATTTCACAGACAAGCATGACGCCGCTCGTATGTACAATTTTTGGGCGTTAGATTTATACGGTGTGGATGCTTATATAAATACTAATTTAGAGTGACGATGTAGTGGCAGTCGGTGGAAGTACGGATAATACGAAAGGGGCGGTAAATATGGCGTTAAAAGAGATGCCGAAGGTTGGCGACAAGGTGCGAGTATTAAACGATGAATGGAAGGATATTACCGAGGGAACGGAGTACGTCGTAACCGATATACATCGAAGTGGTATAGTCGATTATTATTATCACCGAGAAACCTTCTCGTTTGCGGATGACGTCGGTGAATTGCGGACTATCGGTAGCGGAGATTTCGATGAATTCGAGCTAGTAACAGAGCCACAACCGGACGTCACCGACCTTATCGCGAATCTCGGACGTCGTGTACACGAATTGGAAAGCGACGCAGTAAACCATCCGCAACACTACACCCGCGGTAAATTCGAAACTATTGAAGTCATCGAGCATATGACGCAAGGCTACGCCGATCCGTTCGTCGCTTATTGCGTCGGCAACACAACGAAGTATATCGACCGCGCACCGTACAAGCACGGAAGCCCTGCGGAGGACTTGCGTAAGGCGGCGTGGTATCTGACGCGGGCAGCGGATCATATCGAAGGACAAGCCGTAGGTGACAGCGATGTTTAAGCCGTTCCGCGCGCCTAGTCCCGTTGCCGGCTTCCGCGAGTCAGCGGCAAATCCGTACATGGGCGCAGACAAGGCGTTCATCATCGAAGCTATCTCGATTATCGACGGCGGCGGACGCATAGATGACGAAAGATTAGCGGATATGCGTGTCCTCATTGACGTTTATTTGGCGGATACCGGGCAGGAAAGCCTCGGCTGGTTGCGCGAGGGCATTGCGAAAGGGGAGCGGAGAATTGGCGGCTATAAGAAACCGCCTATTCCTCGATAAGCTGCGCATCAATCGGCGCGTCCTTCGCTAAACGGAAGATATAAACGCCGTCGACGGACGTGCCACGATCAAATACGTAGGTAAGCGGCGCCTTGTTAATGTCGATGCGGAATTCCGCGACAAACTTGCGCGCAGACGCGTAATGGCGCTTGTCCAGTACGTAGGTAAAATTCGCAGGCACGGCGTCCATGTTCTTCGTTAGTACCGCAATAGACTTCGTATCAGCGTTGTAACCGATCGCAATTTTGCTGTACGCCTTTAAGCCGAACATCTTGCGCAAGGACGTATTAAAGTAGAAGCGGCGTTGCGTGTCTAGCGTTATAAAAGGCGCGCCGTCAGACGCGACAAACGTAAATCCGGCGAGGGCTTCGTCGATTGCTGCGGGTGTTAGTACGTTAGCTAGTGCGTTTTTTGATGCGGTCATATAAAAACCTCCGGTCATTTGCGTTATTTAGCGTTATTATAACGCATCATTGACGGATTAACAAGAAATTATACGGAATGGGGCGAAATAATGACGAAAGAACCGATTTATCTCGGCATAGACGAGTGGAACGCGCTACTTGGCGTCGTTGATAGCTATAAGGCGCCCGATGCGTTGTGGGCGATTCTGCGCGATAAAGAACGGCGCGAAGCGTTATTCCGCAAAGCACTCGAATTACACGATTACAACGTTGACTACGATTGGTTTCATCGTTATTTTCAAGACGAACACGCCGATCGCGCGCAGAAGAAGCAGGACTTTACCCCGAACAGCGTCGCTACGCTACTGTCAGCACTCGTCAGCGGTGAGCGCGAGGTGGGCGATACTTATTACGAGCCTTGCGCGGGTACAGGCGGAATCACCATCCGTCAATGGGACGCAGACAGACGAGCTACGCCGTTCTTCGAATATGTACCGTCTATGTTCCTCTATCAAGCCGAGGAATTAAGTGACCGCGCTGTGCCGTTCCTACTATTTAACCTCGCAATCCGCGGCATGAACGCGTCTGTCGTACAGGTTGACGTTCTATCGCGCAAAGGCGCTAAAGGCGCGTGGCTCGTACAGAATACCAACGACGATCATCTACAATACAGCGCGATACACTTATTTCCATACGATGATGCATCGGCGGAGTATTTTAACGTAGAGTGGACGGCCTTTGAAGCAAATAGATACGAGCCTTTCGATCCAGTAGGCGACTTCCCTGCGCATTTAGGCGGTAATGCGTTCTTGGAAGCGGTGAGGCATGAAGTGGCGGAGAAAATCGTTACTTGCGACAAGTGTAGCGCAGTATTTCCGGACGGAATTGCGTTCGATTATAGTCCGGATTACGGCGATATTTGCGAAGTATGCGCGGAAGGGATTGCGGAGGAATAGAAAAAGACGCCGGTTAGGGCGTCCTCATGCGCAAATTCTTATCATTTCTTCGATAGCGTACTCTACGTTAGCTAGCGTATGGAAGTCGTGGTCTGCGTTGTATTCCGATAAGAACATTTCAAGCGCGTGTTCCTTCGTGCTTTCGAATGTTTCTGCGTACTTTTCGATGTACGTGCTACGTAGTTCCTCCGGTGTGAATGCGTTTAGATCGTGTTTTACTGGTTTCATTTTAATCCGCTCCCCCGTCTTTTTGATTAACTTAAGTATACCGCAGGTGTTTGCGTAAGTCAAGCGCAAAGTTGACGAAAATTTAACGTAAAGAAAGCAGGCGGTTTTATTGAGCAATTACACCGATAAAGTGCGCAGATTACTCGCGCAGTATCACGATTTAAAGGCGCGCCAAGACGTCGGCGACTTCGGCGCAACCGATATACTGATCGACCTGCACTACGCAATTAAGCGCGCAGGAATGACGCGGAAACAGCGCGAGGCGTTCGATGCCGTGTTCATTCGCGGGCAGGCGCAGAACCGTGTAGCGGGCGCGCTAGGCGTGTCAGAGCCTGCGTTAACATACCGACTGTCTGCGTCGGTTGTGAAGCTGGCCGCGGTACTAGAAGCGTGGGATTACTTAGACGGAACGGAGGCACTTACCCAATGACGATTACAACCGAATTTAACTACGGACATTCAACGGTCCAATTTGCGGAATACGTATCGCTGCTATTTGGAATCGCGAAAGCAGGCGACGGCAAGACGGACGTACAAGGGCGCATAGCCGCAGTACAGCGCATGACTGACGCATACTTTGAGTGTCGCGGCGTTATACCGGATAGCGCGCAGCTGGACCGACTGGCTTCGTTGATATTGCGCGATGAACTGACAGACGATACGCCCTATAAGACTCGCAATACCGAGTACCCGATCGAAAGCGAGCGGCAGGAACTCGATTATTATAAGGGGCTAACTACGCGCAATGTACCGGAATCAGTCGGCGTGGACGGCACGGATTACCGCATACCGACGAGAAGGCAACGCACGCCGGCGGAAAATGCGTACATGGACCGTAAATATAAGGCAAAAGAGCGCTAACTACTTAATTATTACGCGAAACGTCTGTCCTATATAGTAGGAAGAACTTTACAAGCGAGCAAACTCCGTCCTAGAGCGGCAAGGCTCGCTGTCTAACCAGATGCAAGGATTATGTGAGAAAAGGCGACTAACTACATTCGTCTTTAATGATTACGGGAATAGACGCGGAATTGCTCGACGTAGAATTAATGAAGAAAAGGCGGTATCTGCTTATGTCTACATTCCGGAATAAATTAATCGAAAATGCTCGGACTCAAACGCGCTTACCCGAACGCTCAAACTCAGAGGTGTCGGTTGAAGAGAGGCAGGCGCAGATTGAGCAGAGGGTCGATAAGTTACGTAGAAAGCACGCAAAGGCTTTAAGTCAAATGAAGTTCACGAAGTATTAAAAGAATTCAAGTAAGCATCAGTTCGGCCGTAAGACGAAGGGTGTCCGCAAGTTGGGCGTCTTTTTATATTGCGTCAAGTCGGCGGACTATAAGCGACATACTTACGAATGGGGTTGGTGCAAATGGCGGCAGACAAGGACGCGCGCGGATTGACGGTAAAGATTGACGTAGATGTAGCGGAGGCGCTTACGGGCTTAAAGGCGGTACAGCGCGAGGCTAAGAAGGCTGCACAGGCATTGCGCGAGGTTGAAGCGGCGGAACGCGGAGATTTAGTTGCGATAGAAGACGCTAAAAAGCGCTTAACCGACGTTTATAAAATGCCCGAAGCAATCGCGACGGACTGCGTGGCGAGTCGCAATAAGGCAGATATGAGCGCGGTGCTTACGTTCCTAGATCGCTACGGGTCGATGTTAACCATGCCGAGACAGCGTTACGGGAGGCGTGACATTGAGTAAAACACGCGAACAAGTAGCGGAACTACTAAGCGGCGCACCTCGCGGCAGTATGACGTATCACGGCCACGGCTACGCAACGGATTCATCCGGCAAGCTATACGAGGTCAAGTCCGCCGAACAGGCGGAAGCGCAGCGCCGTTACAACGCGCAAGGCGGACAGGGACGTAAGGAAACATTCTTCTTTAATCGGATGGCGCGCCTTGATTACGTTATTGAGGCGCTAACTACGGCACAATGCGGATACCTGCTGATATTGTCGTCATACATCGACTTTGACGGGCTAATTATCCGGTCAGAGAACAATAAAACACCGATGTCACCGGCGGATATGCAGCGCGCTTTACGGGCTTCGCAATCGACCTTCTACGACTTTTTAGACGCTTGTACGGCGCACGGTATTATTACCGAGAGCGACGACGGGCGTTTTTATGTTACGCCGTTATTCCATTTCCGCGGCAAGACGGACGGTGACCGCGTCGTAATGACGATGATTACGAAGTTGCGCGAAATGTACTCGGAGGTCAGCGCGCATGACATCGGCCTGCTGTACCGGCTGATCCCGTATATACACCGCGATTCGAATATACTTTGTGCCAATCCCGAGGAACAGTCGGCGAAGCACGTACGCAAGTTTAACCGGAAGCAACTGGCGGATGCTGTCGGCGTGAGTCCTGCGCTAATCAGTCGCGCGACTAGCCGTATGGTATTCCGAGGCAAGTCCGTATTTGCGAAGATCACGACGGCGACGGACGGTACGTTTTACATGCTGAACCCGCAGATATTCCGCCGGAATGAACGTGAATACGACGTGACGGAACGGTCGATATTCGGGCTAGATTGACGTGTCAGACCGAAAGTGTGACGCTACTCGGAAAAAACGTCCAAAAGTGTGACGCTACTCGGAACGCCTAAAATGCGGTTGAGCCTTAGAGCCACGTGCGTTACGGCGTTTTTGAGGGCGAAGTTTTATCTTATCTATGTTATCCGCTATAACGGGAAAAGACGGCGCAATAAACTATAAGGGATAAAGAGCGAAAGCTTACGCCTCAATTCCAAAACCGGGAATTTCGGCGGGTCTATTATTTTCTTATAAACGCGCAATAGTAATAATAATGATAGTCGGAGGGCTTGCCCGACGACAACGGTTTTAATCTTTTATGTCAACGCGCAAGCCACGTACTGTCAGCGCTATTACTGCGCACATATACGTATTATAAAACGGAGGTGATTCGATGACTAAACGGAAATTGAACGATCTACAATACGCAGCAATCGCCATTCTATCGCAACCTAAACGCGGAGGCCTTACCTTCGAGGAAGTAGCGGATAAGGTCGGCGTACATCGCGATACACTGCAACGATGGCGCAAACAGGACGATTTCAATGCGGAGTTAAAGAACGAAATCATACGGACTACACTCGATAGGCTACCGGAGATTATGGACTCTATACCGGATCATATTATTGCGGATGGTAATGCGGCACTATTCCGTACTCTACTGCAGGCACACGGAATGCTAACGGATAAAGTCGAGATAGATACGAAGGGGAATGGCGTAGATGTAGACGCTATGAAGGCGCAGATAGAGCGCTTTAGGGACGGTAATAAGACGGAGTAAATACGCAGTGTGTGACGTAAGTAGCGTTATGCAGGCGCACTATATAGTAGGGATTGCGTAGAGTGTAGCGGATAGTAGGCGTCAGCGTACGTCAATGAGTAACGTGTATTGCGCATAACATCAGGCGAGCCTCGGTTGCGTGCGACCCCTCCGACGCTTTGCTAACGGCACGATCCGTTGCTAGTCGTTGCACCTATTACGCAAACAATCGCAACTATCGCAACAACTCCGAATTGTATAGCATATGCAATCCGATCATATGCGCCGACTGCATAAACCGCGTAGGTATGCGGATGTATAAACGGTGTATAGCGATAAGAGGACGTATAGTATGCGAAATGGCGTAGGTATGCGGTTAGCGGGTGATTGCGAATGTAACTCCGCATGATTCTGTTACATTCGATATGCAAGTCGTATACAATTCTCGTTGTGTATCGAATTCTGACAACGGTGATAATTAACGGTAATTGTATCGGATATACGCACAATTCCGAATTGTTTTAATGGGGGGGGCGTTGTTTGAAAAATTGACACAATTACAGGCGCCCCTAACTCGCGGAAACTAAAAAATCACTTTGACCCGTTTTAAAATCGCGAAATTAAAATTTCACTTTGGACTTGCGGAATTCCATCGTAACACAAACGAAAGCCCCCGTCATCATAACGGAGGCTCTAGCGTTCACTATTCGTTTTACAAATTCACCGCATGATAAACGTTGGCAACCTCGGCAGCTTCAATTCCGATATAGCGCAATGTCTCGCGCTGTGACGAGTGATTCAATACGCGCATAAGCAACGCAATATCAACGCCGGACTCATAAGCGAAATAACCGAATGTCTTACGTAAGCTATGCGCACCGAACGAAGTATAAACGCCATCAAGTCCGGCCCTAGCGATTGCGTCGTTTAGTATGCGATATGCTTGCACGCGACTGATCGGCTTATTGCCCTTAGCTGCGCAGCTCTTGCGCGAGGGAAATACGTAGTCAGAGTCGGAAGCATCCGCAGGGATCAACGTACTTATAGCGTCTTTCGCTGCGCCGTTTAACGTAAACGTACGTGTCTTGCGCGTCTTACCTTCCGTAATGGTAACAGCATCCTTATCGCGCAAGTCACCGACGGTCAGCGCCAGCAAGTCGCTAATGCGGAGGCCAACGTTAATGCCGAGGGTAAACAGCAGTAGGTCGCGCCCATGTAACGATTGTTTAATTCGCTCGATGTGCCTGCGGTCTTTAATCGCCTGTACTTCGTTCATATGAAACACCGTCCATTCTTGAATGATACGCGTCAGCGTTATGTTACACTCAGTTTACGCGAAGATATAACGGAAGTCAAGCGCAATAATAACGAAAAGGTGGTGATGTATTTGGCGTGGGTGAATAACGAGTGGCTTGCGCAGGACAAGCGGCGCGAACTGATCGAAGTCTATACGGAATACATCGCCGTACTTGACGCGCAATATCCGTCAGTGGACGACTTGGCGGACGCCGGAATGCTCGAAGATTATTTCGAGAAACGGACGGAACTAGAACGCCTCGAACGGATTGAGCGCTGTGAAGGCGACAGCTACGAATTTGCACTCGAATACTTCTCGGACGCAAGAAATCCGGGCAACGACGGAAACTGGGAAGGTTTCGACATTCCGACGAAGGCTGATGCGCCGGACTTCCACCGTGAAATGACGGAAGTAATCGACGACGTATCTACGGTTAACACAAACGCAAAGGTCGGTATAGCTGCGCCTCGGTCCCACGCGAAGTCAACGTGGTTTACGAAAGACTTCCCGATAAGCGAGGTCGTCTATCGCAAGCGTAAGTATATTATCATTATCTCCGAAACGCCAACGGTAGCAAAAGCGAATATGGAATGGATACGGAATCAATTGAAATTCAATCGCAAGTTGCGCGAAGACTTCGGACCATTACTTTCGCCGAAGGATCAGTCGAACATCACGGACAATAGCGAAGAATTTATCGCGTGGCATGACGACGGTAACGGCGGTAAGAAGCAACTCGCGCTAATGCAAGCGGCTTCAACCGGACAAGCCTTGCGGGGACGTAACTGGAACGGTGCTCGACCGGACTTAATCATATGTGACGACTTGGAGGACGCTAGGCCGGGCGGTAACGCGTCGACACCGGAACAACGCGCTAAACTACGTGATTGGTTCGCGCAAACGGTTATGTCGCTAGGTGATCCGAAGGGCAAGCGGACAGCATTCGTAGTCGTCGGAACAACCGTTCATATGTCGTCGCTACTTATGCAGATACTCCACGAACGCGCCGACTTCAATACGCGTATTTATCGCGCCATTATCGACGAGCCAAAACGGATGGACTTATGGGAAACATGCCGTCTTTTATACGTAGACCGAAACGACCCTAACCGCGCAACTACGGCGAGGTCGTTTTTTGATGCGAACAAAGACGCCATGCTAGAAGGCGTTCGCGTCCTATGGCCGGAAGTACAGTCGATTTGGACGCTCATGACGTGGAAGTGGAATAACGGTAGCAAGGCCTTCAACACGGAGTACATGAATAATCCGATAGACGAGGAATCGCAAGTATTCAATCCGGAAACATTTACGTATTACGAGGGCGACATTGACGTGCTTAACGACCGATACGAAGTCGCAAACGGCGTCGACCTAGCCCTCGGTAAGCAGCGCGGTGACTATTCTGCGATTGCTACGACGGCGAAGGACAAGTCGACAGGCGTTATCTATGTTGCGGATATGTACGGACAGCGCGTTAAGCCTGACGAATTCATACGCGAGAATGTGGCGAACGTCTTGCGGAATCAGCCGACCGTCATTGCGGCGGAAGCGGTTGCGGCGCAGGAATTCTTCGTTGACGAGTTGAAAAAGGCGCTCACGAAAGTCGGATATCCGTCGGAAACGCGCGTCAAGAAGATATACAACAGGACGCGGAAGGAACTGCGGATTGAGGCGTTACTGCCGATGATCGAGAACGGCACAATTCAGTTCAGCCGAAAGCATTCGCTATTACTCGAACAATTCGAACGCTACGGTACCGGCGAAAATGACGACTGTATTGACGCGCTCGAGATGGCGATTTCCGCACTTGCTGATAACGCCGTAGCAGTAACGACTGTGAGACGAAACGATCGTTGGAGCACTAGCGGAAGTAATCAAATGAATAGACGTAGGTAATTCAGAGGCGAATAGGGTAGCTCCCGACAAACGTACACTCCGGTGCGTTTTCGCCTTTTTCTAATGCCGGAAAATAAGTCATGTGGAGAGTGACGAATATGCAGAACTATAAAAACGAAAATTGGTTACGTACCGAATATAAAGATAAAGGGCTTTCCGCGACAACTATAGCCCGTAATGAAGGCGTAAGCGAAACTACAATAACTTATTACCTAAAGAAATTCAAACTACATGAAAAAGGTCGTATGGGAGATAAATTCAGGAAGACTAAGCGCAATACATTCAAAGTTGTGAAATGTAGTAATTGCGGTACCCCAACAAATAAGAGTATAGAAGAAATAGAACGAACGGATCGGGTAAATAATGCTGAAATGTATTGTACAAGAGAATGCGCAGATAAAGCACACTCTTTAAGAATGCGAGGGGAAAGAAACCCGAATTTTGAGGGCGAGTGGTACGGTCCAGACCCTAGCACAATACTTACAGCAGAAGAAAGACGTGAGAATGCGTTGAGGGCAATACAAGCTCGCAAAGAAAACGGCACTCATGATGAGAGTATGAAAAAGCTACACGAAGGGCATAAGGCATTCTTTTCAACTCCCGAAGGAAAGCAGTTGCGTGTGAAGAATGGAGTGAAATCCGCTGCTCTTTTTAGGGATGGAAGGCGTACTTCAATCGAAATTAAAATGGCGGAAGAACTGGAACGTCGGGGTATTAAATTCATCGAACAATTTAACTTAGACAATATATTCGTCCCGGATTTCTATTTACCTGAGTATAGAATAATAGTCGAATGTGACGGCGACTACTGGCACAACTTGCCTAGCGTTATAAAGAAGGACAACCGTAAAAACGCATACTATAAATCTCGTAATTATTCGTATTTTCGTTTTTGGGAACACGAAATCAACACGGACGTAGAGGCTTGCGTCGATATTGTTCTCGCCGAGATAAACGCAAAGGAGGCGATAGCATGACGCAAACTAACGCAACACACCTTAACAAGATTACGCAAGGAGATTCGCTAGAAGTCTTACGCGAATTAGCCGATAACTCAATCGACTTAACGGTGACATCGCCTCCTTACGATAATTTACGAACGTATAACGGTTTTACGTGGGACTTCGAAGGAATTGCGCAGGAATTATATCGCGTGACGAAAGACGGCGGAGTTGTTGTTTGGATTGTAAACGACGCAACCATAAACGGAAGCGAAACGGGAACATCGTTTAGACAAGTCCTTCACTTTATGGAATGCGGATTTAAACTACACGATACGATGATATGGCAAAAGATTTCTCCCTTCCAACATAAAAATCGATATATTGCTAGTTTTGAATACATGTTCATCCTTTCAAAAGGAAAGCCTAAAACCGCTAATCTTATAAAAGACCGCAAAAATAAATGGGGTGGCACGGCTGTACATGGAACGCTACGGCAGATAGATGGAAGTCTGAAAAAACCGACCGGCATGAAAGTTGGGCGCAAAGTTGCGGAGTACGGCGCTCGACTAAACATATGGGAGATGCCAGGAGATAAAGCAAATAAAACAGGGCATCCGGCAGTATTTCCCGAACCTCTAGCGCAGGATCATATTCTGACGTGGTCAAACGAAGGCGACGTTGTTCTCGACTGCTTCGGAGGTTCCGGCACTACCGCAAAATTGGCACTACTAAATAATCGTAATTTTATTCACATCGACATTAGCGAAGAATACGTCGCTATCGCAAATCAGCGCATAGTCGATGCAATACAAACGAAATAGGAAGGAGGCGCTAACTTGGCGGATTTTAACTTACTAACGCCGGAGAATCTTAACGATCTTATCTATACGCCGTTTCAGCAGTCAATCGGCGAGGCGGAACATAGGCGACTACAGAAGCAACACGCGAACTACTTATACTACGCCGGCTATCAGCATCGAGGCCCTGCGGACGAACTCGTAAAGGCGGACGACTTACAACGCCCACCCGGACTCGACTACGACCCGACGCGCTATGCGACGAACTATTTCAAGGCGTTCATCAAGCGCAAAGCACGCTGGCAAATGGGCGGTAAGCACGGCATTGACGTAAACGCGCGTCAAATCGACCCGCCGGAACTCTCTACCAAGCCGGACTACACGCCGTCGCCTGCGCAACAAGCGGAATACGACCGAGCCGAAGCGCTAGAAACGCTGATTTACCAACTATGGCGCGAGAATCGTATGCGCGAACGTTTACTACAAGGCGCTAGAGATCGTCTGATTGCCGGACGTGTAGCGGTGAAAATACTGTTCAATCAGCGGACGGGCAAGCTCAAATGGGCGTGGCATCCGGATACCGAGACATTCCCGATTTACTCCGAAGATGATTTCGAGGATTTAATCGCGTGTCATTTCGTTAAGGAACTGCGCGACGAAGAAACGGGCGAAACGCTGTATCAGAAGCAGACGTTCGAAATGATCGACGGTATCTGCTGGCTATCGGAAGGCGTCTATAACGCGGAACTTAAAATCGTCCGCACGATAACGCCGAAAGCGCCGATGGGACTCGACTTTATACCCGTCGTACTCATACCGATTGAAGACCTCGCAGGCGAGCCGGCAATCAACACGGAAATCGACGATATGCGCTCGCAAACGGACGTACTCAATCAGATGAACGAGGACGCAATCGATTCGCTCAAATTCGAAATGTTCGGTATCACGGCTGTTATTAACGCGCCATCCGGAACAGCGGAGAAGATGGAAATATCACCGGGCGCAGTCGTCGGCATTACCGGCACGCCCGAACTAATGCCGGATATAAAGAAGGTCGAAGGCGGATTCCGTTGGAACGAAGCGTTTAAGGCGCAATACGAGCGCGTAAAAGGCGCACTCCACGAAATCACGGCAATACCGCAGATGGCGATTAACGACCTCAACTTCGGCGGAATGAACACGGACGCTCTACATATCGTCTTTCACGATATTATCAGCGAAACCGAGGAACACTGGCTCGCATGGGAACCGCGCTTGCACGAACTCCACGAAAAGTCCGTCCGTTATTTACAGGCGCGCGCAAGCTCGAAGGTATTCGCATACGACAAGCAGGCGCTATCTCTTATCGGCGATAACTACGAACACGAAATCAAGTTTGCGCTACCTTTACCGGACAATCGCAAAGACCTCGTAGAGTTACTGACGCTCGAAATGGACGCGGGACTCGAATCGCAGTCAGGCGCATTGGCGCGGGCAGGCGTAGAGAATACGGCAGTCAAGCGACAGGAAATCGAGAATGAACGCAAGCGGGCGCAGGTTCAGAGCGATCCGTATAGCGGACAAGAGTAGACAAAAACTGCCGAGGAGAGGGGGGAATAAATAAATGAAAGATGCTTGGGACAGCTTTATTTATTTTCTAGGATACATCTTTCTTGTATTGGTATTAGCAATGATGTTATTCGGAGGAAGTATGTCAGTAGACAACCCCCTAATCAAATAACTAAACCGACTGAAAAATAAAACCTAACATGACCGCACGCGAAGTCGCTAAACTATGCGGAATATACGCGCGACGGCGCTTAAACGGGAGGACAACGATATGAAAACGAAAGAAACGGATTTACTACGCCTTAACTTGCAATTCTTCGCGGAGGAACCACCGGCTGAACCACCGGCACCAACGTACACACAGGCGGACATTGACCGCATTGTAGGCGAACGACTAGCGCGCGAGAAAGCGAAGGCGGATAAAGCCGTCGAAGAAGCGAAGGCGGAAGCAGAACGCAAGCGACTCGAAGAAGAATCGGAGTTTAAAACGCTCTATGAACAATCGCAGGCACGGATTGCGGAAATTGAGGCGCAAGCGAAAGCGGCGGAACTTGCTGCGAAAAAACAATCGCTATTACTCGAAGCCGGCTATTCTGCGGACAAGTTAGCGGACGTACTGCCGTTTATTATGGGCGCGGACGAGGACGAAGTAAAGGCGTCAGTTGAGCGGTTTAAAGCCGTAGCGCCACCGACACCGGCGTATGTTGATCCGGCAACAGGCGGAGGCGGACGACAGCAGCCGGAACAGAAGGACCCGAAAGACCTCGGCAGAGAATTATTCAAAAATCGGAAAAAGTAATAACAAAAACAGGAGGAATATAAAAAATGGCATACACACCTAAATTTTCACGAACTGAATTCGTAGGCGGTAAAAATATTTTAGCATCTCAAATTTTACAATACGTACATGGTGGCGCAACACTAGACGCGACTAAATTTCCAGTAGGGTTGGTTGAAGTCGGGACATTGATCGCTAGAAATACAACTAGCGGAAAATACGAACCTTTCAGCGCTGTTGCGGGATACGATAATTTTTACGTGTTGAATGAAGATTATATTAACGATGGTGTGAACGATGTAATCGTGGGAGCTGTGCTTATCGAAGGCTCTGTATACACTGCAAAATTACCGGAAGCACCTACGGCAGAATTCAAAGCAGCTAACCCGAACATCCATTTTGTTCAACATATTTAAATATACAAATCACACAAAACTATTTGAAATTACAGGAGGAATATAAAAAATGGCAGGAATTACACACTTACAGGAATTTTCTAAAGAAACACTAAGAGGGTTTGTTGACGAGTCATTGGAGGCACGCGTACCTACGGTAGTTGACCGTTACATGAAGAACGATGTTACTTATGACACTAACTTTGCGTACGACATTATTAAACGTTCTAACCACATTGCGGCCATGATTGGTTTAGGCGCAGAAAAGCCAGTAGTTGACCGTCATGCTACGGCCAAAGTTATGGGCGAACTAGCTCACTTCGGTTTGCAAGACGTAATTACTATCGAAGAACTTTACGCAATCAATCAAGCGCGTAATAGCGGTGAACAAGCTGCAATGGTCGATAAATTGTTAAACCGTGCTGCTGATCTATTGGACGCGCTAGACTTGCGTATTCAAGTAGAGAAAATGAAAGCGGTCGGACTTGGTAAAAACGTCTATAACAAAAACGGCGTAAAAGTCGAACTTGACTATCAAATTCCGGCAAACCATAAAATTGTCCTTACTAGCGGAAATGACTGGAACGATGTTAATCGCGATGTAATCGGCGACCTATTAACGTGGGATAAGACTTATCGCGATACTAATAAAAAGAAAGCGGACGCCATTTGGATGACTCGCGAAATGCTTTCGAAGTTGACGAAAAACGTTTTAATCATCGCAGAAGCAGGACGTCCAGCCGGCTCTACTCGCGCAAGTGAAGCGGAAGTGCGTACGGTATTGGCTGGATTCGGATTGCCGGAGATCGTAATTATCGAAGATACAGAAGCAACGGTGAAAGACATCGAAACAGGTAACGAAGAGACAATCGAATTCTTCCCGAAAAACCGCGTAGTATTTATTTCCGAAGGTGTAGGCGAGTTCTTAACTGGCCCGAACCCTGACGATGCAAACTTCGCGCCTGTTCGTACTTTAGAAGCGTTTGATTTGCGTACACCTAAGCGTTCTATCTTCGAAGTGGCTCAAACTGGATTCGCAGTAGTCGATAACCCATCGCTACTATTACACGCTGACGTAGTGCCTGCGTAATGACAAACGTAAAAGTTAAGACGGTAGGCGCGATCTTTAACGGTCAGCCTATCGGCTCAACGATTGAACTAACGCAAGCCGAAGCGGAGCATTACGCAGCCCTCGGCTATGTCGAAATCTTAGCGCAAGCGAAAGCGGCTAAAACAACGGAGTCAGCGCCGAAAGCCGATAAGCCTGCGCCAAAGACGACGGCAGCGCGTAAGAAAACGAAGGACGATAAATAAACGGGAGGTACGCAGAATGGCGACGTTACAGACGTTAACTCAACGACTGGCAAGACGATTTGAAGCGGTAAGCGCGTTGCCGGCGGACGCAGCGCTACTTACGATGACGGATACGTTTGATACGTTCGGTTACGTAGCGGACGCCGACGTACCACCGGCTGACGTTAATAAGCTACTCGCGTACGCTTCCGCAGACTTGGCGACGCTTGTAGCGATTAACGCGGCATCCTACTTTAAATATACGGACGGTGAAGAATCGGTCGACAAGTCGATGATTGCGAAGGAGTATCGCGAGATTGCGGCTGTCTTCCGTGCGGAATATCAAGCGGAGCTAGACGTACAAGCGGTAGGCACACGTTCAGCATTCGCAGTTATGCCGAGGCGTGACCGTTTGCGTGGCGGTAAGCCGTGAGTAAACAAGCGGAACTCGACCGCATTTATAAGCGCATAGCAGACGAATATCACGCGCTAAACGCCAAACAAGTCGCGTATGCAATCCGAGAGGTCGGACGTGTTCGCGCCGAAGTAGCCGAATTACTAACGGAGTTTGCGGCGGACGACGGTACGATCAAACGGCAACGACTTTCACGGCTATTGCGCGAACTTGACGGCGTTGAGCGTGACCTCCGGAAATACGGAACGGCAGCAATAGACGAGATAATCGAAAAGTCGGCGTCATTTACAACGTCGGCAGTTAGCGCAGGCTTTGCGACAGTTGCGGGCGTGCCGTTGATTACCGGCAGTTTCGAGCGTTTGAATCGCGAAGTTGTTAACTACGTTACGCGACGATTCGGCGAAGATGGCCTCGTGCTGTCCGACCGTATATGGGGAACGTCCGGCGACATACGCGACGCAATCGGCGCATCCTTACGCTCCGACATTATACGCGGAGAATCAGTCGGAAAGATGGTCGCAAATGTGCGGAAAGCCTACGATAACGAAACGTGGAAAATCAAGCGGCTAGTTGTGACGGAAGGCAATACGGCGTATCGGACGGCGAGCGCATTATCAGCGCAACGTAGCGAGGTTGTTTCGTGGGTGAAGCTGAACGATAACGGCTCGCGACATAAGAACCACGAAAGCCACCGTTGTTACGTATTGGCGCGCGAGGATCGATACGGCGAAGGTGCTGGCGTATTCAAGCCGACGGATAGCGAAATCTATATGCCACATCCGAACTGTTCGAGCTTTATTACAGCCGTCTTAGACAAGCGATATTTATAGGAGGTGACTACGATGTTAAACGAAGCAGATATCAAATTCATGAAGGCAACGCGCAAGGAAATCGTCAAGAACCGGCAGACGCTAATAACAATCGCATATGAGGGCGCAGGAACGGTTGACGAAATCACAGGCGAAGTAACCGGAGGCGAAACGGTCACACGCGACGTTATGTCCGTAGTCACCGAGATATCGTCGGCTGCGGGCGCAAATCACGAACGGATTCTAATTAACGGAATTGCAGTCGAAACGGGTGACGTATGGCTATCGATCGACTTCGATTTGATTGCGGATATCGCGGATAAAATCGATAAGATACGGTACGACGGAGTATGGTACGCAGTCATGGCGTCCGATAAAAAAGGCATCGGCGAAATTAATCGCGTCGAAGTGATAGGGCGGGTGATTACGTGAATTTCGAATTAAAAGCGGTCGGCATCGACGAAGTAATGAAACGCTTTAAAAACTTCTACAACGCATCGACGGAAGAAGCGGTAGGCAAGACGGTTGAAACGTATGCGCGCAAGATGGCGAACGACGCTGCGACGAATGCGCCGGTTAAGGACGGATTTCTAAAGAACTCGCTCGCCAGTTCTCCGCAACAGGAAGCGAAGATGACGTGGACGTTCGGCTCGGACTTACCGTATGCCTTACGCCAAGAATACGAACATCGGTCGCATAAAGGTTTCGTGCGCCGATCTATTTGGACGAATCGGGAAGCGTATCGGGCGGCATTAAAGCGTCGGATAATCGAAGGGAAGTGACGCGGTGCAACTGAATCTACAGCATTCGTTGCGTACGTATTTAGCGTCGGTCATGGGCGTTCAAGTCGTATGGATATTCGACGGCGTTAAGTTACCGGACGAAACGGCTAAACCGTTCATGACGATTGAACAGATGCAGAATAACAATGCGGTACTTTCGAAAGGACGCGAAGCTGTCGAAACTATACACCGATTCCAAATCGGCTTATTTGCGAAATCAGCTTCCGAGCGTGCGACGCTACAGGCGAAAGTCAAACGGCACTTACTTTTCGATAAGATACCGCTAATAGATTTAGGACAGTCGCCGGCAGTTGTCAGCGGCTTTTTTCATACGGAATTAACCGGCGAGGTGCCGATTGGTGCCGATAGTACGGACGCGAGGAATACGTATCATCGCGTCTATTTTGACGTGGAGATTGACGTAATTTATTACGCATAAAACAAGGGGGCTATAACGGATGGCAATTTTAAAAGGACAAGAAGTCGTATTCGCAGTCCGATTTACGGAAGGCACGGAACAGACATTGCGCGTACTTTATCAGACGAGTGGTGGACGTTCGAAATCACGCGATGAAATCGACATCGCAACGAAGGATATCGACGGGACTGACTACGGTAAAAAGACGGAAACTATTACGTTCGAAGGACTTATGTCTACGGACGATCCAGCTCTAGCGCAATTGGAAAAGCATATCGACGACGCTACATTCGCGGAAATCCTCGAAATCAACATCAACACACTAGAAGCGAAAGTCGGTACGTACATGATGTCGTCTTTCGACGTGGATTATCCGGATGACGAATCCGCGACGTATTCGTTCGAAGCGAAATTGATCGGTAATACGAGAACAGAAACGTTAACCGACGTACCGGAAGGCGCAACGACTATCGACTGATTTAACGACGGGGCTTAATCGCTCCGTCTTTTTAATTGCGCAAGATTGCGATAGCACAATTACCGAACGTGGCGGATAATCCACGGACAAATACGCGACGGCGTTAAAAACGGGAGGCTACTAATTATGGCGACTTTTACAATCGGAGAAAAAGAACACGAACTGAAACTTACGTATGCAGGCGTTAAGAAACTGAACGCAATTCACGAAGGCGGATCATTCGAGCTTATCGGTAAAGCGATGATGGGCGACCTTGATACGTTCCCGCACATCATACAAGCGGCTCTATTACACACGGGCGAGAACTACACGTTTGCGCAAATTGAGCGAGCTATCGACGAAGCAATCGAAGGTGAGCGCTTGGATATGAACGATATCCTACGTCTGTCTAACGAGGTAATCACGCAAAGTTTTTTCTACAAGGCGACGGTGACGAAGTTAATGAGCAAGGACAAGAAAGCGAAAGCGGCGCTGGACGAACTTCTGAAATAAACGCCGATCTTTGCGAAGTCGAGCGAGCTATCTACGACGGATGGCGATACTTGCGGAAGGATGCGACGGCGGTATTATCGTACACACCGCGCGAGTTTACGATAATGATACGCGCGCAAGCCGGACGTAATGAGGACGAATATGAGCGTATGGCGCACGCAGCAATGATGAACCGTCAGGCTTATCACGCGAAGAAGCTGAAATTTAGCGACTTGTTTAAGCGTCCGTCCGATAAGGTTGCGGATAAAACGAAGTTAAAAACGTTGAAAGAAAAAACGCGCGAAGCTAACGAATGGCTTGCGGGCTTGACGAGCGAGCGCAGGAAGGAGTGACGCGGTGGATTCGAATAACATTCTAGTTAAGGTTGGCGCGGACATCACCGATTTTAGTCGCAAGATGAAAGCGGCGACTGGCGACCTCGATAAGTTCCAACAAGCGAATAAAGAAACGTTTGATTCGTTTAAGCAAGTAGGCGCGGGAATCACAGCGGGTGGTGTCGCAATTGCTACCGGCCTCGGCGCAGCGGTAAAGTCGGCGGCAGGTTTCGATACTATTATGCGTAAAGCTGGCGCTATTGCCGGAGCCACGACCGAGGAATTCGACGCTATGAAATCGGCGGCGATCCAGTTAGGGGCGGATACTTCCAAGTCAGCCGGTGAAGTTGCGGAATCGATGACGGAAATGGCTGCGAAAGGTTTTAGCGCTATGCAGGTAATCGACGCAATGCCCGGAGTTATCGCCGCATCGGAAGCGTCGGGAGAATCGCTTGCACTAACGGCTGATACCGTGGCTTCCGCACTAAACGTGTGGGGCTTAGAAGCGAGCGAAGCTAGTCGAGTGGCCGACGTACTTGCGATGTCTGCGAACGTATCAGCGGCGGGCATTGACGATTTAGGCTACGTCTTAAAATACGCAGGAGCGCCGGCAGCGGCGTTAGGAATATCGTTAGAGGAACTAGCAGCTGCGGCTGGACTTATGACCGATGCAGGCCTTGATGGAAGTAACGCTGGAACATCGCTAAGGGCATCGTTATTAGCGCTCAATAATCCGGCGAAGGCGCAAGCGAAGATAATGAAGCAAATCGGATTCTCGATGCAGGATACCGAAGGGAATGCGAAATCTCTTTCAGACATGATCCGCGATATGACGTCAGCGACCGAAGGAATGACGGAAGCCGAGAAGGTAGCAACGATAGGTAAACTCGTCGGAACCGAAGCGGTTTCCGGATTCCTTGCGCTCATGAAAGCGGGACCGGACGCAATCAACGCGAACACAGCAGCACTCGAAAATAGCGCCGGAGCATCGCAAGAAGCGGCGGACAAGATGATGGCGGGAATCGGCGGTGCATGGGAAGAAATGATGGGCGCGTTTGAATCGGCGGCTATCTTAATCGGCGATCAGTTAGTACCATACGTCCAGCAATTCGCAGAATTCGTTGGAGAATTAGTCGACAAATTTAACTCGGCAAATCCGGTAGTTCAGCAGTTCGCCGTAATTGGAACGGCAGTCGCGGCGGCGTTAATGTTAATCACCGGTCCAATTCTCTTATTAATCGGGTTTATACCGAATATTATTGCGGGCTTTGGCGCAATTGCGACAGTCTTCGCGCCAGCAGCAGCGGGAGCGACGGCAACTGCGGGAGCAGCAACAGGACTTAGCGGTGCTATAGCGGCATTAGCGGGACCGATAGCGATTGCAGTTGCGGCGATTGTCGGGATTGGAGCGGCACTAGTACTTGCGTACAACAAGGTCGATTGGTTCCGCGATATGGTTGACGGGGCTTGGAAGAAGATATCCGAATTTACGCGCCAAGCATTCGAAGTAGTGAAACAGTTCCTTATCGACGTATTTAAGGACATCGTTTCTTTCGGGAAAGCGCAATTAGATAAATTCAAAGCGTTTTGGGACGAAAACGGCAAGGCAATTATGACGTTGGTTAAAATCTATTTTACGACTATATGGGAACTCATTAAAGGCGTAATGGGCATCATTAAAGGTATTTTCGAAACCGTATGGCCAATTATTTCCGGTGTCGTAAAGATTGCGTGGAACTTAATAAAGACTATCGTTAGTACCTCAATCGATCTCGTACTCGGCATTATACAAACCGTTATGAAGCTGTTGCAGGGAGATTGGGAAGGCGCTTGGGATACGATTAAAACAACCGCAGTAAAAATAGTAACTGGTATCGTTAAATTCTTTAAAGACGTCGACCTATTACAAGTCGGTAAAGACATTCTTCAAGGGCTCGTTAACGGATTTACGTCGATGGTTGACTCGGTGACAAATACGGTTAAGAATATTGCGTCTAAAATTAAGAACGCAATTACCGACTTCTTTGACATTCATTCACCTTCGCGTGTTATGAAGGGAATAGGTGAGGATATCGGCGAAGGTCTCGCGATTGGAGTCGACGCCACCAAAGCGGCCAACGAACGCGCCATCACCGGAGTTGCGAAAGTACTATCGGCAGTTGCTCGAAATAGCGCGCAAGAAATCGAGAAGATAGACGAAGAAAACGAAAAGAATCGCGTCGCTATTAAAGAGGACTTCGCGAAGAAGCGTGAGGAACTCGAACGAAAAACCGCTCAATCGATTCAGTCCGCGCTAAAAACGCACAAGAATAAAAAAGGCGAAATTGTTACGACAGGCACGCAGAAAGTCCACAAGATTCAAGCGGACGCTGCGGCTAAACTCGCCAAGCTAAACGACGATGAACAGAAGAAACTTATCGCAGCTAACGATAAAGCATGGGCGGCTATGCAGAAGAAAGAAGCGGCAATCGCGAAGGAACGCCTCGAAGCTGTCAAGACGTACGTAGCCGATAAGAAGTCGCTAGACGAGTTATCCCTCGTAGCTGAATCGGAAGTATGGCGTAAGTCACTCGCTCTATTTGCGGAAGGCACGAAGGAACGCGTCGAAATACAGCGAGGTTATCAAGCGGCGCTTAAAGCGATCAACGATGAAGTCACGAAGACTAACGAAGAATATGCGGGCAAGATGACGGTCATTAACGATAAGTTGCGCGAGGAAGAGAAGAAACTAACGGATGAATACGAGAAGTCTCTCGACGACCGTGCGAAGTCGTTGCAAAACTTCATCGGAGTATTCGATTTCTTCGAAGTTAAAATCGAGAAGACGGGCGGAGATTTGCTCGATAACTTGAAATCGCAGGTTAACGGATTCGTCCGTTGGCAGCAGGAAATCACGTTATTAGCGAATAAGGCGATTGACGGCGGTCTACTCGACGAATTACGCGCAATGGGTCCGAAAGCATTACCGGAATTGATCGCGCTAAATTCGATGACTGATTCGCAGCTATCCGAATACTCGGCGCTGTATAAAAAGAAATCCGAACTAGCGCGTCAGCAGGCGGAAAAAGAACTCGTCGGCATGAAGGCGGACACGAAGAAGCGTATCGACGAATTGCGTGCAACTGCTAATACGGAACTCGAAGCGTTACGTAAGGATTGGGTCGCGAAGGTTCAAGGCATAACGAAAGCGTCCGACGACGAACTTATGACGTTAAAGAAAATCGGACGTCAAGCGGCGGAAGGCTTAAAGGTCGGACTCGAATCGATGGAGCCGGCGCTAGTCCGTACAGCGCGTTCTATTGCGAATTCAATTTCGAGCGAAATATCGAAAGCGTTACAAGTCAAGTCGCCATCACGCGTTATGATGCGAATTGGCGGGTTTGTCGGCGAGGGCTTAATGGTCGGAATGGAAAACATGCTTAACGATATCAAGCGAGTTGCTGGACGTATGGGCAAAATGGCGGTTCCGGAAGTACCGCAAATCGCCGGCTATCAGACTCCGAGAAGCGGTGCGGGCGTTAGTCGTTCGGTAGGGTCGTCGGTTAATTCTTCTGTCGCGACGGGTCCGGGAATTAGCGTAACGTTGAATTACTCAGGTTCCGGAAGTAACGATGACGCGATGGAAATGGTCGATATTATTGAACGCGAATTAGGTAGTCGAGTAAATTCGCGGCTACGGTGGAACGGGGTGAAGGGTTGAGTCTTATTATTGAAAAGTTAGACGGAACTGTTTACGATTTAAAGGAATTCGGTTTAGTACCGCTGATATTTACGCTAGACTCTCCGACACCTCGGCACACTGCGGAGATCGTGGAGGGGAGGGACGGGCATATAGACCTCGGAACGACCTTCGAAGGACGTACGATGCGTTCGACGTTTTACATTAAAGGAACGGATAAATACGATTACCTACTATTGAGGGACGAAGTATTTCGCCTATTCGACGCGAGGACGTTTTTCTATCTCATTGACATTGACGAGCCTCGCAAGCGATGGAAGGTGAAGACTGCGGATATGTATACGCCTATTAATCATAGGGCGGAAGCGGGGACGATGGAAATATCCTTCGTTTCCCCTTCTCCATACGCTGAATCATACGGAACGACACTCGATCCGTTTACGTTTACGGCTGAAAAATGGCAAGTCGGGCAGGGCGTTATCGCGGAAGACTTAATATACGCACATAATACGCAAAACTTCCGTATATACAACGGTTCGGACATACCGATAAATCCGAGGGAAATTCCGTTGCTGATTAAGTATCAAGGGGCATCCACAAACCTCCGGATTCGAAACAATACAACTGGCGACGAATGGGCGTATACGGGAGCTAGCGGAATAAACGATACGATTCTGCTGGACGGCGTCCGCTCATTGAAAAACGGATTGACGATATTCGGGCAGACAAATCGAAAATTAATCACTCTTGCTAGAGGTTGGAACGACTTCACTTTAATCGGTGCGAGTGGTTCCTTTTTGATTTCGTTCGACTTCCGATTCCACACGATATAAAGGCGGTGAGAAAATGGCACGGTATAGAACGATAAATGTGGACTTGAATCGGCAATATCGCAATGATTTGAATGCGAACTTTGCTCAAATTGAGCAGGACATTAAAGCAATAGAGGACAGCGATTTACAAGATCAACTCATGGCAGAGTTAGAACGTGTAGAGCGTGAATCGAAAGAACGGGATAACGTTCTTGTCAAACAGAACTTGGAAACCTTGCTCCAAAGTATTGAAGATGCCAAGGCGAACGCCAATACAGCGGCGGCAAGCGCTACCACGCAAGCCGGACATGCCAAAACGCAAGGTGACTATGCTAAGGCGCAGGGTGACTACGCAAAAGGACAGGGCGACTATGCAACTTTAAAAGGCGATTACGCCAACGAAAAGGCTATTGAAGCCGATGCGGCCGCAGGACGTGCAAACCAGGAAGCCACAGGACTCGAATCACTGAAAGTCGCTGTTGTGGATGCCACACAGTCTGCAAATACTGCGGCGGGGAATGCACAGACGCAGGGTACCTATGCGAAAGAGCAAGGTGACTATGCCAAACGAATGGCGGATGACATAGCCAATCAAGCCGGAGTTACGAGCGTTAACGGGAAGTCTGGCGCCGTAACACTAACGGCGAGTGATGTTGGGGCTGTACCTACATCGGAAAAAGGTGTAGCTGGTGGAGTGGCGAGATTGAACGCTTCTGGAAAGGTCATTGATGCTTCCGGTAATGAGGTTGAGGGGAAAGTTAGAACAGTAAATAATGTTGCGCCTGATGTAAATGGGAATATTGCAGTACCTACCTTTAGTGGAAATTATAACGACCTATCCAATAAACCGGCATTAAAAACTGTCGCTACTACTGGCAGTTATAATGATTTAACCAATAAGCCGACAATTCCTGCACCTGTAACGCTGAACGATACGATAACAAGCACGAGCACAACTCAAGCGGCTACAGCTAATGCGGTTAAACAAGTGAACGATAAGTTGGTTAATAATATAGTTGCTATAGGTTCCAATTCGGCAACGTCGGGAACTAACACAATCGCTATAGGTAATTCTTCGAATGTATCAAGCTCTAACTCAATCGCAATAGGAGCGTTTGCAAAAACTACTGGAAGCTTCGCCGCCGATATCGCAATAGGGCAAGCCTCAACCGCATCAGGAGGAAGTAGCGTAGCCATCGGATTATCTGCATCGGCAACTAATCAAACAAGTGTAGCTATTTCATCTAATGCTATCGCTTCTGGATTCGCAGGACTAGCTTTTGGATATGTTGCTGAAGCTACTGCGGAAAATGCTGTCGCTCTAGGAAGACTTGCAAAGGCAATAAATATTGGCGATGGTATCTTGGGTACTGCCGATAGAACAAATAAATGGCGTGTTCCGGGCTCTTTCTCAGTCGGTGGAACAAAGCAGTTTGAAATGCCACATCCTCACCCTGACAAAAAAGACACTCATGTATTGCGTCATAGCGCTGTGGAATCACCAACAGCAGGGGATAATTTATATAGGTATACAGTCGAAGCCCAAACAGACGGTGAAACAGTCACGCTACAACTACCTGATTACTTCCAATACCTTAACAAAGACGTGGACGTATGGGTAAACGGTGAAGGACATTTCGGAAGGGCATTCGGTAAGGTTGAAGGTGGCACCCTGTACGTCACTTGTGAACTTGCTGGAAGATACAAAACCCTTGTCATCGGCACACGTAATGACGGTCATGATTCGGTTCAGTCATGGAACATTAAAGGTGTCGAGAGGGAAGTAGGTGAATCTTGGACAGGAGAAACCTATGTTTTTGAGGATGATGAGATTATCGCAGATGATGAATATTTAGAGGAGGAAGTCACATGAACATTGTAATAACTAGCAGTAAGCTTCAGTATAAAGCGAATGACGGTGGCGTTACCCGACGTATACCCGAACACTTTGTAAAGCGCTCTGTCCTCTTTGAAGTGGATGGAGAAGAACGACGAATTGATATCGACAAATCAACGCTGCCCATCTCTGCTTCAGAAGACGAGGTTATAGCTTATATTTCAGCAAACATCAGTGAATCAACTGTAACTCAAAAAGAAATTGAAAACATGCGAAATGATTTGAACCAGGCAATTATGGAACTATCCATGATGGTAGCTTTAGGAGGTAGTAAGTAATGTTTACAGTTGATAGTGTTGTTGCAAAGACATGGGCGGACGCAGTCAAAAAAGGGGAGAAGAAACTTGAAGAAGTACCTAATCTCTCTAATCTTATTGATATCGTTACTCAAATTGTGGAAGGAGATGAAGCAAATGTTTAATGAAAACAGTATCGTTGTACGCACATGGTATAGCGCAGTTATGTCAGGAGTTTATCCTTATTCCATGGTTCCTGATGTTTCGAATCTTAGGGATGAGGTTGGAAAAAAATTAATTCAATCCGGTTATGATATCGAAGCGCCGAACGCCTGATAGGCGTATTTTTTATGGTTGAAAGCAGGTGATACCTTGATTGTCACGCACATAGACGGTCGTAGCGAATTTTTAACCGACTACAAATCATTGCAAATAAAGGAGAGAGTGAATGGCGAGTATTCTCTCTCTTTTTTGTTGTTTAAAACTGAGCGAAACGAGCATTCATTTTCACTAGCTGTGGAAGAAAGCATAATCGAATACGACGGGCAACAGTATCGAATCAAAAAACTGGCTGAGAAAGTAATAGGTAAAACGCCTGTAAAACAAATTCAGGCTGACCACACTTTCTTTGATCTTGTGGACGTGTACCAATACGACACGATTTCAGGCGCAAAACAATTATCTGTGTGTCTCGCTCATGCATTAACTGGAACAGGGTACACGTTTGAAGTCATCGATTCGTTTTCATCCGTTACTTTTGAAAACTACGGTGATGATAATGCGCTCGCTTTAATTCAGACTGCCTTGAATCGATTCGGTGCCGAGATCGAAATCAATAAGAAACACCTCCGTTTCCGTCGTCAAATCGGAAGGAAAACAGATATTCAATTCAGGTACGGGTACAATATCAAAACACTTGATTTGAATGTGGACAGTAGTAATCTTTCAACCTATATCAGAGGGTACGGGAAGCAGAATGAGGATGGTTCTTATGCTGCTTCTGCCGAGTACACTTCACCACTCGCATCTATTTATGGTATTCGTCATGCCAAACCTGTAAGGGATGAACGTTACACGACGTATGCCGGTTTGTTGCAACGTTTACAGAATGATTTACAAGACATACCCGAAGTAAGCATAACCCTTGAAGCGGTTGAACTCGAAAAGGCAGGTATCGATACCGAGAAAATCGAGTTAGGCGATGACATTTTCACCATTTATGAACCATTGAATATCGATATTAATGCTCGTATTGTCGAGAGAATTAGGTTTCCCGAAGAGCCAACTCCCAATCGATTCACCATTGCAAATGTCCGAGGGAGTGTAGTCGATAGCATTGCGGACTTTCAACGGACGAAAGACCGGATTGACGGCATATTTGAAGGTAAAGAGAAGCTACCGTTTAACGTCCTTGATGATGCGGTGCAACGGGCGACGCAAGCATTGCAATCCGCACAAACTCAAATCAAGTTCGAAAATGGATTTCTCGCCATTGATCCGACAAACCCAAACCGGATGGTGCTTATTAATAGCAAAGGTATCGGCATCAGCAAAAATGGCGGAGCATCATTTACTGAAGCAATAACTGCTGACGGGTTCGTTTTGTCGGCTGGGGCTATCGGTCAGCTATCAGCAAATAACATCAATGTGACAGGCATGATTCACGCCATTAACAATGAAGGAAGTACGACAATTGACGGTGGGAAAATTACCACAAATAGTATAGACGTTGAAAAATTAATTGCAGGACATCTGACGGGTTTTACAATTCAGACCGATTATTTGCCACAGAATCCCCGCATCGTATTAAACAAGTCGAGCTTCCAAGCTGCAAACGGAAGTAACAGAATAACAATGAATCCTGCAGAGTGGACAGACCATGCCAAATTCGGCATCGTCACTAATAACAACTCCTTATCTATTCAACTGTATGATAGCAGGTCTGTCATTTCTAACAATGTTGGCCAGCTCGAAATCTGGGCGATTAACGGCGGTGTGGGTGTCGTGGGTGACTTTAATGTGCAAGGTTCGAAAAACGCATCAGTATCGACCTCTCAAGGAATGGTCAACGTGTCAGCTTATGAGACTGCTGAATACTACTTCGGAGATATCGGACGAGGGGAAGTAACGGACGGTGAATGCGTCATCCACATAGATTCATTGTTCGCTGAAACCGTCAACACTGACATTCAATACGAAGTCTTCTTAACTCCTTACGGCAAAGGCCAGATTTATGTAGATCCTGACGGCATGACACCTGACAGCTTTACAGTAAAAGGTGATGACATTCCATTCGCCTACGAAATCAAAGCCAAGCGTAAAGGTTATGAAGATGTCCGTCTGGAAGTGACTTACGAAAGCGAGGGCGAGTCCGTTGCGTATTAAGATGCTCCGTAAAAATGATGCGGGTGAGGTTGAAGAATTCTACGTGTCGAGTTGGGAAGAAAAGCAACTCTACGATACACAGCGGAAAAAGTATAGGCAACTTGAATACGAGATTCCCGAAAACAATCGGAAACAGGCGTTACAGCAACGTCAAAAGTTGGCAAGGGAATTGCGGGTGATTCATGAAGAATTAAAGAAACTTTGAACGTCCCCACGGGCGTTCTTTTTTCTTCGCAAAATAAAAAACGGCATGGATTGCGCCCATGCCTCGCCGTCAATCGAAGGGTAACGAAGACGGTGTATTTACATTATAGGCGATACGCAGATATATCGCAACTTAAGGGGGCACGTTATGAATGGAGGGTCTGTCGATATGGACTTATGGCGGGAACGCGTTAACCAAGACATCACGGACATAAAGAACGATATTAATCGCTTGAACGCGAATCAAATCGGAATCAAGGACGATATACGCGACTTACAAATGTCGGATAAATTGCAGGATCAGGAGATTTCGACGTTAAAGGCGACACTCAGCGAAATTAAAGAGGATACGAATTTCATCCGCAGAAAGATTACGGGCGCAATCATCACCGCAGTAATCACGGCAATCTGCGGAGGGCTGCTCGGAATAGCTATCGTATCAATCTTCGGACAATAAACGAATGGAGGACGAATTACATGCGCATTAACTGGAAGGTACGATTTAGAAACCCGATGTTTTGGACGCAAATAGTATTAGCCGTCGCAGTTCCGATTGGCGCATACTTCGGAATCACAGGCAGCGACATTACGACATGGGGCGTTCTATTCGATATTATTACGGACGCGCTATCTAATCCGTATGTCTTGTTCATGATCGGAGTCAGCGTATTTAACGCGGTAAATGACCCGGTCGTGCGTGGCATATCGGACAGTACGGATGCTCTCCGTTACGAGCGGCCGAAAGATAATTCAAATTGAGTTTCGTAGAGCAACTGGCGCCGTTTGCGATTAAACACGGACGCACGAACGGCGTCTTGCCTTCGTTAATTATTGCGCAGGGAATCGTAGAATCGGCGTCCGGCGCATCGGAACTCGCCGTCAATGCGCGCAACCTATTCGGAATTAAAGCCGGAGCCGGCTGGAAAGGCGAAGTTTACACGAAGCGCACGGCGGAGCAAAAGCCGGACGGCACCGTTTATCATATAGACGCAGACTTTCGCAAGTATCCGTCATATGAAGGTTGCGTTATCGATCTAGTCCGCAAGTATACGCACGGTACCGGATGGGAGTCGCACAATCGGTACGCCGCAGTCCTCAATCAGACGGATTACCGCGAGGTTACGGCTGCAGTGTTTGCGGCGGGCTATGCGACAGATGTAAGGTATCCAGCGAAGCTAAACGATTGTATCGGACGATACGAATTAACTAAATACGATAAGGATGGCGATAAGGTGGTTAAAATTGCGTTGGACGCAGGTCACGGAATCAACACGCCCGGCAAGCGCACGCCCGATGGTGAATTCGAATGGACGTTCAATAATGCGGTCTTGCTTGCGTGCGTTGAGCGTTTGAATACGTATCAAGACGTATCTATATTGCGACTTGACGATCCGACCGGACGGACTGATGTTCCTTTGCGCAAACGTACCGACAAGGCTAACGCGTGGGGCGCAGACGTCCTCGTATCGATTCATCACAACGCGGATAAAGGCGTGTGGGCGACGCATGGCGGCGTAGAGACTTACGTAGCGCCTAACGCAAGCAAGGCGTCAAGGGATATCGCTGCTATCGTACACCCGCGGATTGTAGCGGCGATGGGCTTACGTAACCGTGGCGTAAAGACGAAGAACTTACACATGACGCGTGAAAGCCGGATGCCTGCGATATTAACCGAAGGCGGCTTTATGGATTCGACGGTTGATATCAAGGCTATGCGCAATCCTGCGAAGCTAAAGGCGCAAGGCTACGCAATCGCGGACGGCTTGGCGACTTACTTTAAATTGCGGAAGAAACCGGTAGCGTCTTCGCACACGCCTGCAAAGGAGGCGGACGATATGCAGTTTACAAGCGGTACATTGCGGAAGGAATGGGAAACGTTTCTCGGAAGCAAGGCGCAACGCGAGATTGCGGTTAGGGCTGCGGTAGATGCGGGCTACTCCGAATCTTGGATTAAGAAACTAGCGGATGGAAACATCGCGGATGGCGATGTAGCAGCGCTTGCAGTCGGCGCGTTGATTCGCGCAAATAAATAAGAGTAACGCCCTATCCGTCGTGGATGGGGCGTCTTTTTTTTTGTTATAATGGCGTAAAGGAGGCGTATGTCATGGCGTTAATTCCCGAGGAATCTTTGCCGTATTTCGAGAATCAACTGTATTTACCGCTAGTTCTTACGATACTATCGCGGGATCGTGCGACCATTGAGCGCGGTTCATTCAAACTAAAGGCGCCTTATTTACGTCTGATTGACGCCGCAATCGAGGCAGTACAGCGCGATATAAAAGAGACTGCGGATTACTTGCGCGCGAATAAACTGCGCCTAGAACGCGGGGCAGTAGGCGATACATTTACGACATACATATTTTACTACGGCGGCTATACGGAGGAACGGCGTTATTTAAACGTTAGATTGCGCAATCGGACGGAGGAACTTCTCGAAATCTACTTAATGCGCGGTTCAATCTGAGTCGTCGAAGTTCCACCGGTAGGTTTCGCGGTCAACGGCTTTCGGCGTAATCTTGCGGGTGATGCCTCGGAACTTCTGCTTTGCGCCTTCTACGAGAAAGACAAGCGTTTCATTCCACGTAGCCTTATACGGATTATCGCGATTGACATAGCGCATGAACTTCTTTAATTCTGCGGTAGTAACGTCGTCGAAGGCGGCCATGCGGTTATTGTGATGTTGGAGTATGTATTCGATGATTTCGGGGTGGCGTATTGCTGCGTCTATTAATATAGCTGTTGCGCGCGTAGGGGATATGTCAAGTAAGTTCGCAAGCAGACTAATATCCTCGTAATCTCGCTGTGTAAAACGGATGCTAATGCGGTCAGCAGCCTCGGACTCTATCGGTTCGTTAATAGTAGGATTATCGGGATAGCCGTAAAATAGCGTATTCTCTACGCGTAAGATGCCCCGCTGGAAGTACGGCGCAAATCGCTCAATAACTTCTCGATGGCGGACTCCTTCGTAACATAGTAATACTCCGATTCTTCCGATTGGTTGATCCGTGATATAAGCGAACCTCTCGACCTCGTATATTAGTCTACTAGAAATAGTCGGGCCGACGTGTACTTTTTTATCCGACCTCTCCTTGCGTTCCTCTCCGTTTTTATTTTTCTTTTTAAAAAACAATTATCGCCCTCATTTCGCTGTATTAGCCCGCTATTTGTGGCATGTGGCGGACTTATTTTTAGTCTATGCGAAAGTCTGACGAATATTCGACGCAAGTTCAGCGTAGTATGTTTTACGAGCGATATACTGACGTAAAACAGACGAAGCGTAAAAGTAGCCGTTTGTTATACGCTCGTATAACGAAAAGGGGGAGTTTATATGTCAAAGTTGATACTCGGTGTCGATCCGGGGAATTATCGAGGTAAGACCGCAGGCCCTTACGGAGTTGACAGTTACCGGACGGCGATTTGCGATTGGTTCGAGCGAAACATCGAGGAAGATTTCGGCGAAGATGATATGGAGTTCGCGTATGAAGGACGCAAAGGTTACGCAGGGACTCTCGCATCCTACGAGGATCAATTCGGTGGCGGTGCGATGTATGGCGACAGTAAGGCGCACGATGATACGTTGATTCGCGTGTTGCTCGCAATCTATCGCTATACTACGAAATACTGTCCGGGCTTTGAACGCTTCGACCTCGTAGTTGGTCAGCCGATTATTTCGCATAAGAAGTCGGAGAAGCAAAAGCTCGAACTCTTATTGCGCGGTACTCACAATATAACGGTTAATGGAAAGCCGTTCACATTTACGATTGATCGCGTCGGCGTAGCTGCCGAAGGCTCGGGCGCATCTATGGCGTCACCGCGCGAAGGTGTTTACCGCATTATCGACGTCGGTAGTGGGACGGTTAATTGCGCATCAATCAGCGATTACCGGCATATCAATACGGCGTCGGCTACGTTTAACTACGGTGTAGAAACGTCGGGTGGTCGCGAGAACGCGGATGCTATTGCGCGCGCTGTCATACGTTCAACAACGCAACTTAAATGGCGCAAGACCGATAACGTCCTCGTATGCGGTGGAATCGCTAGTGACATCATGCCATTACTTGCGGAGCATTATACGCAAATTAAGCCGTTAATTCCGCAATTGAACGCGCACAACGGTCTACAAATACACTTACCTACGTTTGCTAACGCAGTCGGCTTCTACGAAATCGCAAGGCTGACGTATGCATGAACGCGAAAGAGAATCGCACAATCAAGGCGGTGTCATTTTCGCACGACGACGAATACGAAAGCGAGCTTTACGCGTTTGCGACTGACCCTGCGCGCGGTAAGTTCGGTCCGTATATTAAGCGTCTTATTGATCGCGACCGTGCGAGCTTGTCCGCTACACCTGCGCAAGTGATGCCGATGCCTGTAGTGCCTGACGCAATGGTTGCGCAAGCGCCCGCTAAAAGTAACGTAGGCAAGACGGTAGCGAAGGCGTTTCTGTGACGAGGTAATTCGTTCCTTTGACGCGCGAAAGTTATATCGCTATAATCGTTAATAACACAGATTCCGCAACCGAAGCCGTATGACTTGCGGGTCGAAACGTGTCACAAAAGAACGCATGAAGGCGCATTAAACAGCGTCACGTCAACGTTTGACTTAGCGTCAGTGTTCCGAGGTGTAAAACGAACAGCCTCCTAAGCTGTGGGTCGCAGGTTCGATTCCTGCCTGGGACGTAAATAAATGCGGTGTAAACCGCGTCATATCAATGTTTTAAGTGGGTAAGGTAAATGAACAGGATACGAACTTTGGTGAATATCCCTTCATTTTTCTACAAACTTAGAATGGAGAAAACCTTCTAATAATTATATTAGGAGGTTTTTTTGTTGACTAAAAGAACGCTGAATAAAGTAAAATCCATGCAGCAAGAGGTATTGGAAAGCATCCTGGAGCCTATGGACTTTTAAAGATCAGATGAACAGAAGGTAATCAAAAAACGTATTTCAATAACGTGTTTGGAAAGATATCGTTGGGGATACGTTATTCGGGGTAAACACCTTATCTTCTGTATTCTGGCTATTAATGAGTTTTCCGACTAACGTGTCTGTGGATGATCGTATTTTTCGACTACTAATTACTTTGATTTGCATTGCTCTGACAACCCAAATTATCTAATTTTTCGTAATCAGATGAAGAAAAACTCAATGGTCTCTGATAACAGGAGAAACACGTAATGGTTAACTTTGTTAATTTAGAAGTTTGTTTTTTAACTTATCGGGCCAGGCAACACGGAGTGTGAAGACGTGCATTTAAAAAGAACCAACTTGCATGGAATAGCAAGTTGGTTTTTCGTGTTCGGATTAAATCTTTTCAATTCTTGAAAAGTTGAATCGTTTTCAGTGATATGATGCTCTAATAGATAGAGCAAGGAAAGGGGGGTGCCGATTGGTCTTGAAAAGAAAATTAGTTGCACGTGCGAAGAAAGGAGACAAGCAGGCGTTTGAGGCATTAATGCATGACGAGAAAGAGAAGTTGTATAAGATGGCTTTCATATATATGAAAAACGAGAATGATGCATTGGAAGTGTTTCAGGAGACGGTTCTGAATGCGTTCACTTCCATTCATTTATTGAAGGAAGACCGCTATTTTTCCACTTGGATTACACGGATTCTAATTAACACAGCGCTTCGGATACTGAAGAATAAGAAGAATATAGTGCCGATCGATCAAGGAATGATTGAAGAGGGCGGCCAAGAGGAACATGGCGGTGTCGAAGTACAGATAGACTTAATGAATGCGCTCAATGAAATAGAGGAAAAGTATAAAACGGTTCTGTTATTGCGTTACTACGAGGATTATTCGGTGAAGCAGATTTCGGTATTTTTGGAATGCCCTGAAGGAACAGTTAAGACGAATATCCGCAGGGGTCTTGGACAGTTGAAGTCAAAATTGAAGGGAGTGTATGTCATTGAACGACAAAATTCCATCATTTAAAAGGGAAATCGATAAAATCCAAGTGCCGGTTGAAAAGTTGGATACTATTATAGATAACGTTTTGGATGGGGAGATGCCGAAACGGAAAAGGATGGTTTGGCAGAGAATGGCGATCGGAACAAGTGGCGCTGTCTTGTCTTTGGGCATTTTGCTCGGTTCAGCAGCTGTTTCGCCTGCTATGGCGAAATTCGTAACACAAATTCCGATTATCGGTTCCATTTTCAGCCAGTCCAAAGACAAAGGGTTGGTACAAGTAAGCGAAACGGGCTTAGCTCAAATAATCGGAGAGACGAAAACGGTCAACGGAAAATCATTGACGATTGATGAGCTGTTCTATGACGGAACTCGGTTCACTTTTAGTTATTCATTGGCTTCGGATGTCCCGATTACTGATAATTACTTAACGCCTTCTTGGACGATCGACGGGCAACAGTATGCTTCCGGCATGGGAAGATATGATGAGGTAGTCATCAGTCCGTCGGAAAGGACTGGAATTTACGAATTGACTTACTATCAAGAAGAGACGGTACCGCTAAAGGGAAAATTTGAATTAGGACTCTGGTTTGAAGGAGAAGACGGTGAAAAATGGGACTTCCAGATCCCGGTGGTCAAACAGGCAGATCAAAGGTTGATTACAATCAATGAAGTACAGCAGCTTGAAGATCTTAATCTTAAATTGATTGTGACGTCAATTGAGTCCGGGCCGGGTGGGATGCTTCTTAATTACAAAATCGAAAGTCCGTATGATCAGCACATAGCGAGCTTCATTCGTTTTGAAGTTTTTGACGAGAACGGAAATGAATACAAACAGAATAATGGCAGTGCAACTGGCAGTCGATACTTAAAAGGGAATTTTTTATTTGATCCAATAAAGGACGATGCCACTCAATTGACCATTAATCCGATCGTTTATATTCCTGAGGATGGAACCGCTATTGAAGTGATCGGCGGTGAAGAATTTCCGATTAATTACTCGGCTTATAGGGAGAAAATGTATCCTTTCAAAATTATTAGAGTGAAACTCTCGGATTAAGAAAAGGGTTTCATAAATTTAAGCAAACGGGCGCGATGATTGAATAGGAAGGGTAGCAGATTGTCGGATATATATAGTTCAATGCAAAAAAAGGAAACCGTAAGGCAATAGAAGGGTTTCCTTCTCCTTTTGTCGAAATATGTATAAAGAGGGAAAATATGTATGTAAGTTACAAATAAATTTAACTCGTTAGAGCAAGATGTACAAAATGTGCTGTTAAACAATCAAGCATGTAATGGTTTTACCCTTTCATTTATCTTAGGTTTTAATCAACCAATTTCAACTGAGAGATCAATGGAGTAACTTTCACAAACTTGTTATTCCAATGTAATTACAGAAGGAGGATTTACGTGATTCGTTTATTAACTAAAAACGATTTAAAACAAGCTGCTTCTCTAGTAGCAATGGCTTATCCAGGGATGCAAATATCGACAGAGGAAGCTCAAAATGCATTTAATGAGCGACTCAGTTTTGAAATTGAATCTGAAAATAATTTAACGCTTTACGGGCTGTTTACCGAACAAAATGAGTTGTTAGGTTTATATAAACTCCATGACCTTAAAGGGAATGTAAACGGAAAGATTGTTCGTATTTGGGGAATTGGTACAGTAGTAGTTCACTTTTTTCATAAAAAAGAAGGTGTAGCGAAACAGTTACTACAACATTTTCACGAGCTTGCTAGACAAGAAAATGTTGGGGTTGTATCGTAATACGCTTTTAATACATCTTTCTATCAAAAGATGGGATATGGTTATGGACCAACACGATATCAATATAAACTGAAGCCTGCAAGTTTTCCAAGCAGTGGTGATAGAAAAAAAGTAGTCATGTTGTCTGAGGCCAATGAGGAAGAGATTGTTGCCACCTACAATAAATAAGTATCTATGCAACATGGCATGATAGAACGAAACTTTATTAAGAAAAAAGTTTCGTATTATGCCGGAGTTTATGAGGGAAATGAGTTAGTTGGTACACTTGCTTATACACTACAACCAGTAAAAGATAGTCATTTTCTTCATCATGAAATGAATATTCTTGAATGGGTATGGACGAAGCCAAGCACTTTCATCGATATGTGTACGTGGATTCATTCACAGCAGTTTCAAGTAGATCGTGTATACGTTCGAACGCATGATGAATCACTTATTCATCAATTTGAAGATCCTAGAAACGATAGCAATCGATTGATTCTAAGTGTTTATCATAAAATAGGAACTGTTGGTACCGGGATCATGTACAGAATAAGCTCTATCAGGTCATTTGTGCAACAAACTAATTTTCATTCCTTAGATCGACCAGAAAGCTCTGTAACGATTACTATATTTGTCCAGGATTCGTTTATTCAGGAGCAAAACGGTAGTTACCATTTAACATTTAGCGAAGATTCTTGGAGCATCGAAAAATCGCCCATTTCTAGGGATGAAGTTGATTTGAGATTTCGATTTCAGATATAATTTCTTGGTGGATGGGTTGTATTAGCATGGAGCAGCTAGTCCAATATGGAAAAGTAGAAGTGAACAATTGGCCAGTAAAACATTTAGATCGATGGTTTATGCCTAACACTAAACCCGTTTGCTTAACTTCCTTTTAAGAAAATTGATATTGTCAAAAAGCAGTCATACAAAGGGGAAATAGTAGGAAAAAGTAAAGGAGTTAGCCCTTGATACAGCTGAGGGGGCTACGCATCTTAGAAACTTTTACTCAAAAAAAGGATATCGATTCATTGAGTATACAAGTTGGAATGTTACAAATTACCGAAGTGTAATTATAATTAAATGTTTACAAAAATAATAAAATTCTGCTTTTGAAAGCTTCTCTCCTGTTGCTTTATCGGATTTACAATGATTTACCAAAAGGCGATTCCTGATGAATTGGCGGAGGCATTGGTTGAATCCATTACAAGAAGACTGAACAACTTCTTTGCTATGAGTGAGATTGAGATGGATCTAAAAGTGGAATTAGCATACTGATATAATGAGAGGGGAACGTTCATTCTAACGGATTTAGTTGGCGGGGAGAATAACTCTAAATACAATGCAAGAACAGCCCTAATTATGTAATACTTCAATAGGAACAGGGAGCATAAATAGCTAATTATAAACGCTCAGACTTTAAGTTGGACAGATGAATATTAAGAAGACTGTTGGGCAAGAGTTCTGTATTGTACCGGACTCTTGCCTTTTTAAATTTGCTTTTATCCGTTTGTTGTAAAAGTAATTCATTAAGTCTTCTAGGTTATGTTTAAAATGATCAATACTTTCAAATTCATTTAGATAAAGAAATTCCAAAGGATACCGTAAGAGAATTAGGGTGATTCTTCAAAAGAATCCCTACTCCAAATTTGCCGTTCCGAAACAGATGCTACACTATCTTGTTAATTTTTTGAGAATTCCGTTGTTTAGTTGTTTTAGGGGGAATAACTTGGGATATAATGTAATATTCTTTCATTCTTCGACTTGAATATTCAAAATGTTATGTTACTATGGTGAGGGTATATTGATAAACACAGACACAGTGGCTATGGCTTATGTTCAGGATTTTAATAATTTGTTTTAGGAGGGGAAAGGGTGGACGGATATTTCTATAAATCTCTTGGATTTGAAATTAAGAAAGAAGAACAAAGATATTGGATTAATATATAAGGGGGATCCACAGAAGAGTGAAATCTTTAACGGAGTTTGAAAAGGCAATAAAAAAGGACAAAATTGATAGCGTCCTCGTACAAAGGAATAGTACTGTGATATTTGAATATTTTCGAAACAACAAAATGAAAGAAAAACAACATAAAATATATTCTGTTACAAAAAGCATCTTATCAGCACTGATTGGAATTGCGATAGACAAAGGGTACATCGAAAATGTCAACACACCAATAATTAATTACTTTCCGGAATTTAATAAAGATAAAGAGGATCAAAGAATTACAATCAAGCACCTTCTGACAATGACTTCAGGGTTACACTATCCGGGTAATAGTAGTATGATACCCAGCAAAAATTGGGTCAATTTTGTACTTAATCAGGACGTTGATCATCCTCCTGGAAAAGAAATGGTCTACAGTTGTGGTTCTTCACACTTGTTAAGTGCAATCTTACAAAAGACAACTGGGTTGGACACAGAAAAATTCGCTAAAAAGCATTTATTTACACCACTAGGAATAACAGATTATAAGTGGAACCGCGATGCTCAAGATATAGCCATTGGTGGATTCGGATTAACGATGAAAACGGTTGATATGTTAAAAATAGGAACGCTTTATGTAAATAAAGGACGATGGAAATCCAAACAAATCTTGCCCCTTCAGTGGATTGAGGAATCTACAAGTCCAAAAGTCAAAGTTGGTGATGGTACTTCATACGCATACCACTGGTGGAATAAACAATTTGATAATCAAAAAGATAGGATCGTTCTGGCGAAAGGATACGAGGGCCAATATATTATGCTTGTACCTAACTATCAATTGGTAGTAGTCATGACAAGCAGTATTAAAGATGATTCATCAAGACCTATATATTATTTTAAGGACTATCTACTGCCTTATGTCGACAGTAGCTTAGTATCTAGTTAATAAACGTCACTATATTATTTGACGATCTGATGCTTTAATTAAATATTCATGGGGGACTAAAATGAATATCGAACTTGAAAAGCTAATTTATACTTTAAACCAACACTTTAAAACAAATATTATTTCTACAGAGTACCAAACAACACCATTACAAGGTGGAACTGTGGGGAATGTTTACCTAGTAACTGGAATCGCCGAAACTGCAGATGGTGAAAAAATGCCGTACCGTATTGTGTTGAAAATCCAGAAAAAATGGGAGCGTTACGGAGATCCAGGTTCATGGCGCCGGGAATATGATCTATATATGTCCGACTTGGGAGCGACGTTCTCGGATGCCTTCTGCTGGCCAACATGTTATCACGCCGAGATCAATGCCGAAGAAAATGAATTCCAGCTGTGGTTGGAATATATCGATGGCATAACCGGTTTAGACTTGACCGGTGACATGTATGAACAGGCCGCGCTGGAGTTAGGACGCTACCAAGGCAAACTGTATACGGAGCAGCCCGCTGTGCTGCAGAGCCTGAACAACCTGAGCCATGCTGATTTCATGAAAAATACGTATCTGCATTACCGGTCATGGCCGGTCGTCTACGATTATATACGATCGGAAGACTGCGAATTGCCGCAGCACGTGCGGCAAATGCTCATCGACATCGATAAGCACGCAGACGAGATACTCGCCCGCATCGAAAGACTGCCCCTCGTGCTATGCCACCGGGACTTCTGGGTGACCAACCTGATCTATGCCGACGGGAAAATCGCGCTCATTGATTGGGACACATCGTATTCGGATACAGGCTTATCGAGGGGTATCTATACACAGAGGCTGATGACGAGAAGTCGAAGTATGTAAATACTCTCCAAAAAATCTATGAAATGAGAACCATACCTGTTATGGTTTCATAAAAACAGGCTATAATCCCATCTGAAAGCAAGTCATAAGGAAATAGAACAAGAAATATCTCAAGAGGAAATAGATTGGTTAAATAAGTGGATTGAACTCATGACGAATGAAACAATTCCGAACAAAAGGTAAGCGTTCAAGAACATTAATTTAAGTCAATAAATCATGTGAGAAGTAGAACGTAAAATTATTTCACACGAATTTTACACATTGGCACGCATGAATGCTGTTAATCAATGTTTGTACGGGATTATTGAAGTCTGCCGGGACGACATCGAAAAGCCAGCTGCGGAAAGAGCAGCTGGCTTTTTGCTTTTCAGGTTATCAATCTTCAGGGTCCATGCCGTTCGGTTCTTTGCCGAGTCGATTCATCCTTTGTGAATGAAATTCTTCGGGGAATTCCTGAAACGACTGCCCTTTTTCAAAAATCGAAACCGGGTCGATTCCATTTGGTTCTCTGCCCAATTCATAACTTTCCGCGACAGGGGAAGGAGGCTGCTCGGATTGTATCGTTTCATTTTCGATACTGTTTTCTACATATTCATTTTTGAATTCCTTATCCTCATTTGGCTTACGATCCTTATCTTCCGGAAAATCTCTCACCATTTTACATCCTCCTTTTTATCTGTTTTCCGTCATTCATTCTACGAGCTACTACTGTACATTTTCCCTTTTCATTAGAATCAAAACGTTATCCGCTTCATATACTAAGGACGATTGTCTAATAACGAAAATTCCGTAAATTACTATGGGGGTTTTCATTATGTGTAAAGCATGATACTATATCAGTACGTTAACAGACTAAAGTGTTAAAGCGAGATTATGATAAGGGGAGACAACAATGAAAAAACTTATGACATTAGCTATCATTTCAATAGCCGCATTGCTCATCGTTACAGGCTGTGGCAGTTCAAATACAAACGGAAATGCCAGTGGTGATAATACGCTCGTTATCGGAGTTGATGATAAATTCGCTCCAATGGGTTTCCGCGATGAGAACAATGAACTAACAGGTTTTGATATCGATTATGCGAAGGCTGCAGCAGAATATATGGGTATGGAAGTGAAGTTCCAGCCGATCGACTGGAAAACAAAAGAAACCGAATTAAGCAGCGGAAGAATTGATTTGATCTGGAACGGGTATACGATTACGGATGAGCGCAAAGAAAAAGTACTCTTTACAAAGCCGTATTTGGAAAACGCACAGGTTGTAGCAACTTTAGCTGATTCAGAAATTACCAGCTTAAACGACCTGTCTAGTAAAGCAATTGGTTTGCAAGCACTATCGTCAGCTGCAGATGCTTTGAACAGCAATTCAATTCAATCGGAACTCAAGTCCGTCTCCGAATACTCGGATAATGTACTTGCACTTTCCGACTTGAAATCGGGCCGTGTTGACGCAGTTGTCATTGATGAAGTCGTCATCGATTATTATATGTCAAAAGAAGAAGGTACTTTTAAGGTGTTGGACGAGTCATTAGCTCCTGAACAGTATGGCGTCGGTGTGAAAAAAGGGAATGAAGAGTTGCTTGCTAAACTACAGGACGCTTTGGATAAAATGAATGAAGACGGTACTGCAGCAAAAATCTCCGAGAAATGGTTCGGGGAAGATAAAATACTTAAATAATAGTACGGGCAGGAAGGGTTTTCGATAAGAAAACCTGTTTTGCTTTTTAGAAGGGGTTATCGCGTATGTCTATCGACTATTTATTATCGATATTAAAGCCGATGTTGGAAGGAGCACAAGCAACAGTTCTCCTATTCTTAATTGCGATTGCAGTCTCCATTCCACTCGGGTTTATCTTAACATTAATTGCAAGAAGTTCCATTAAAACGTTAGCGTATTTGGCTAACGCATATATTTATTTATTGCGGGGAACACCTCTCTTATTACAATTACTATTCATCGTTTTCGGTCTGCCGCTTATTCCGGTTGTAGGAGAATATTTGGTGCTGGATCGATTTGTTGCAGCTTGTATAGGGTTCATTTTAAATTATGCCGCATATTTCGCTGAGATTTTCCGCGGTGGATTGCTTGCGATTGACAAAGGCCAATATGAAGCAGCTCAAGTGCTTGGTTTGAATAGATGGCAGACGATGAGAAAGGTCGTATTGCCTCAAATGTTCCGTATTGCATTGCCTTCAGTTGCAAATGAATCCGTCACTTTGGTGAAGGATACAGCATTGCTATATGCAGTGGCAGTTCCTGAATTGCTTCATTTTGCACAAACAGCCGTCAACCGCGATTTCACAATTATCCCATTCTTGTTGGCAGGCGTCATCTATCTACTGATTACGATCTGTTTGACATTGTTCTTCAAATGGTTGGAAAGACGATTGCGATTTGATTGAATGGCATAGTAAAAGTAATGTAAGGAGTGAAAGATATGCCGATTCTTGAAGTGAAAAATATTAAAAAATCATATGGTCCGCTTGAAGTGTTGAAGCAGATTAGTTTTGAAGTGAATAAAAATGACGTCATTGCCGTCATCGGTCCTTCCGGATCTGGGAAAAGCACGATGCTTAGGAGCTTAGTTCACCTAGAGGAATTGGATGGAGGAAGCATTTCGGTCAACGGTAAATACATTGTAAAAGACGGAATCTACTCAAAACCTCAACAAGTAAAACAGATTACATCTAAAATGGGAATGGTTTTTCAGCATTTTAATCTATTCCCTCATTTGACAGTAGTGGAAAATCTTGAACTTGCACCGAAGCTTTTAAAACAGGGAAGTCCACAGGAAAACCGTGAGTTGAGTATGGAATTGTTAAGAAAGGTCGGTCTCTCCGATAAAGCTGATGTGTTGCCCTCAAAGCTTTCGGGTGGTCAAAAACAAAGGGTGGCAATTGCACGTGCCTTGATGAGGAACCCTGAAATTCTTTTGTTCGATGAACCTACATCAGCACTGGATCCGGAATTAACAGGGGAAGTGCTACAGGTCATGAAGGACCTAGCTTTTGAGGATATGACTATGGTTGTTGTCACACATGAAATGGAATTTGCGAAGGATGTCGCAAACAAAGCGATTTTTATGGATAAAGGGGAAATTGTTGAATCCGGAAATCCTGTAGAATTATTGAATAACCCTAAAATGGAACGGACAAAGGCATTCTTGTACCGGACCTTATCCAAAAAATAGTGCAGTCGGGGTAGTTTGCCCGGCTGTTTTTTCATTTTGACAACAATGTGAAGTCGGTCTTATGGAGCCGAAATTATGTTACACTACGAGAAGACTTGTAGCGTTTAAGGAGTTGTTTACATGAATCAATCTGCAGAAATAAAGCAAGAAAAGTTATTTAAAAAAAGAAATTATCGGCCAGCCATCATTATTTTAACGATTGTTTTACTCGGCGTGATCGGCTTATTGTCAGGCAGGCGAGGAGGAGTGGAAGATTTTGATGCATTCGATGTTACAATACTTCCTCTTTTGAATGCGATTTTTAATAGCTTCACATTTGTTTTCTTAGTTGCAGCCCTCATCGCAATTAAAAAAAGGAATATAAATGTTCATCGTAAATTTATCTATGCTGCTTTTTGTACAACAGCCTTATTCCTAGTGACCTATGTAACATTTCACTATTTGGCTCCATCCACTTCGTATGGTGGGGATGGGATTTTAGCGGGTATTTACTATTTTGTGCTCATCACTCATATACTACTCGCTGCAGCTATCGTTCCTCTAGCATTGACAAGTGTAGCAAGGGCTTGGAACAGGGAACATGAGCGTCACCGTAAAATCGCACGTTGGACGATGCCGATTTGGTTATACGTCAGCCTTACTGGTGTACTTGTCTACATATTAATATCACCATATTATTAAAATGAAAAGGCTGCTCCCTTCGATCGGGAACAGCCTTTCTTTATTTTAAACAATCGGACGGTCAGGATAATCTAGACGCGTATTCCGGTATTCTCCATCCACTAAAACAAGAATCTTTCCTTCATTGAAATAATCATTATAACGATTTGCTTCATCTTCTGGAATCCCCATTCCGATCAATGCGCCAGCGAGTCCGCCAACCCCAGCTCCTGCGGCAGCGCCGGTCAGTCCTGCTACGATCGGACCTGCTGCGATAATTGGACCGACGCCTGGAATTGCAAGTGCTCCGATTCCAGCTAGCACGCCGCCCAGCCCGCCTAGAACTCCTCCTGTTGCTGCACCGGTAGCCGCTCCATCCGCAGCGTGGGTTCCAGTTTCTTCCTCTATATGATCTACATGATCTCGATCCTTGCTAATGATGGAAATTTCACTTGAACTGTATCCTTGTTGTTTTAAGTCTTCAATTGCAGCCACAGCTTCAGATTCAGTATCATAGTAACCTACTACATGTCGTTGTACCATTTAAAACGCCTCCTGATCAAAGTTTTTGTTCTAGGTAATTGCTACTCTAGGAAATACCCGAACCTTCCATTTTGAAACATGACAGATTCTACTAGATTTAAATAATGCGATTCGGGTAACTAAATGATGAATAGGAGGAATAGCTATGGATTATCTACTAATTGGGATGAAGCTTATTATTGGGTTAATTGCTCTTATGACCATCACTAGGCTTTTAGGCAAGAAACCTTTAGCTGAGATGACTCCGTATGACATCATCTATTTAATAGTGTTTGGCGGAATCCTTGAAGAAAGTATTTATGACAAGAAAGTAACAATTTGGATGTTCCTTTTTTCATTGGCAGTATGGGCAATAGCTATATTGGCGGTTGAGAAATTGGTTGCTAAATTTAATCCGTTGCGTATTTTAGTAAAAGGTGAAGCCGATCAGTTACTATCAAATGGAAAGATCAATCGGAAAGCGTTTGAGAAAAATCAATTGGAAATGGAGCAGGTCCGATCGATGCTTCGTCAACAAGGGATTTTTTCATTAAAGGAAGTACGTGATATGTATATCGAACCGGGAGGGCAAATTTCTATCAATCCTTTCGCGAAATATAATTCTGTTGCAGTAGAAGATTTGGGAATCGAAAAGAAGGAAGAAGAACCGAGTGTGTTGCTAATTGATGAGGGTGAAATAAAGCCTGAAGTGTTGAAAGCAATCGGTAAGTCCAAAGAATGGCTGTTGCAAGGGGTCAACGAGAAAGGGTATCAATATATAGAGGAAATCCTTTATTGCGAATGGTCAGAGACTGATGGATTCTTTATAAAAGGATTTGATGACACTGTAGAGTTGGATGGACAACAGCCAAGCTGATTCCAGCCAACTAGAGTTGAACTACATACTAACATAAGAGAAAGGCTGTCCATCACTTAACAAGCTATGGACAGCCTTCTATATTTTGATTCTATATAATGGGATTTTAAGAAATAATAATGGTACATTTGAATAAAGATAATTGAGGAGGTTACGAGATGAAGCTTTATTCGATGATCATCAACGGTAAAGAAGTTGGAAATGACCTTACTACGATTGAAGTTATTAACCCGGCGACGGGAGAACCGATTGCAACCGTGCCAAATGGAGGCGCAAAAGAAGCGGTCTTAGCTGTTAATGCAGCATATGATGCGTTCCAAGACTGGTCGGCTCTATCAGCCTATGATCGGAGTTCATTATTGAACAAATGGCAAGAGCTGATTGACAAGCATACGGAAGACTTAGCGCAGACAATGACAGAAGAGCAGGGCAAGCCATTTGCAGAGGCTAAAGGCGAAATAAAGTATGCGAATGGATTTATCTCCTGGTATGCGGAGGAAGCTAAACGAATCTATGGTGAAATGATTCCGTCGAGCCATAAAGAAAAACGGATTTTCATCCATAAACAACCGGTTGGTGTGACAGCTGTTATCACACCTTGGAATTTTCCCGCAGCAATGATTACTAGAAAAGTTGGACCAGCCCTTGCTGCAGGTTGTACAGTTGTTATCAAACCCGCGGAACAGACTCCGCTCACCGCGATAAGGTTGGCCCAGTTAGCGTTGGAGGCAGGTATTCCCGCTGGCGTCGTCAATGTCGTTACGGGAGAGGCAAGTACAATAGGTGACGCGTGGCTGCAGGATACTCGTGTCCGTAAACTGACATTCACCGGTTCAACTGAAGTCGGGAAGTTGCTCATGAAAGGCGCTGCAGATACAGTGAAGAAAATTTCATTGGAACTAGGCGGTCATGCTCCTGCCATCGTCATGGAAGACTGTAATATTGATAAAGCAGTTGATGGAGTTATTGCCACCAAGTTTAGGAATGCCGGACAAACATGCGTTTGCGCAAATCGGATATACGTTCATGAATCAATTGCAGAAGACTTCTCACGAAAGTTTGTTGAGCGTATAAAACAATTAAAAGTCGGAAACGGCATGGACGAAGGCGTGACAATCGGTCCGCTTATTGACGAAGCTGCCATCAGAAAAGTCCAGTCCCATGTCGATGATGCACAGTCAAAAGGTGCAAAGATATTAATTGGTGGATCAAGAAAGGATCATCTATTTTACGAACCGACCGTATTATATGGCGTGAGCGACGATATGATTTGCATGCAGGAAGAGACATTCGGTCCGGTCGCACCCATTACGACCTTTTCTTCTGAAGATGAGGTTCTTAGAAGGGCGAATGACTCGATTTACGGTTTGGCAGCCTATGTATTTACTGAAAACATTTCGAGGGGCATTCGTATGAGTGAACGGCTGGAGTACGGGATTGTCGGATTAAACGACGGACTACCTTCAACTCCACAAGCTCCTTTCGGTGGGTTTAAGCAGAGCGGACTCGGCAGAGAAGGAGGACATCAGGGATTAGAGGAATATATTGAAATAAAATACATTTCAGTTGGTTTATGACGAAAAAAGACATCCATTTAAATGGATGTCTTTTTTTGTCAAATCTATAAGGTTGTTAGTAATAATAGAATATATTTTGGTTAAAAAATTTTATTAATAAAATACTTTTTATCTCAAAATCTATTTATTTGCCTAAATTAAAATGGTAGACTGAAAACACAACATAAGAAGAAGGGGGAAAAAGTTTGGTTTTCAGAAAAGCTGCCATCGTTTTTATGGCTGTTGTCATGTCGTTTGCTGCCGTGTTCACAATTGCTCCTAGTCAACAAGTTGTACAGGCCTCTAGCCCTTACGAGAAGTTGGAAAGAAATATTAATGAGATTATGGCGGATGCCTCGAAGAAGTCTGTCGTCAGCAGTGTTACGGTCCGGAAAGCATCAACTGGAGAAATCGTCTACGAGTCTAATGCAGATCGGAAATTGACACCTGCTTCGACAATGAAGCTATTAACTTCTGCAGCTGCATTGGAAACGCTCGGTGAAGAGTATCGATTCACAACAGATTTGCTGACAGATGGGTACATATCGAAAGGGGTACTACACGGCAATCTATATTTGCGGGGGCAAGGGGATCCAACACTTTTGAAAAATGACCTAGATCAATTTGCTACATCTCTTTCAAAACAAGGTGTTAAAAGAATTACTGGGAATCTAATTGGAGATGATAGTTGGTTCGATTCTGCACGTCTATCGCCAGGTATCGACAGAAGTGATGAAACATATTACTATGCTGCACAAATATCCGGATTGACGTTATCACCGAATACTGATTATGATGCGGGAACTGTTATCGTCAGCGCAACTCCTACAAAAAAAGGGTATAAAGCGAAAGTGTCAATGACACCTGACACGGGGATCATTACAATCGTCAATAAAAGTAAAACAGTCCCGAAAGGCTATAAAAATACTTTAACCATCAAGCGGCAATATGGAACGAATACCATTGTTATTTCAGGAAATGCCCCTCTCGGAAGTTCTGGAAAGAAAGAGTGGGTTACAGTCTCCAATCCGACAGCATACACGCTTGATGTGTTCAAAAAATCACTTGCTTCAAAAGGGATCAAATTTGATAAAACATCGAATGTGACGAGAAGACAGGCTCCACAAAATGCCGTAGTCATAACGTCAAAGCAATCGATGCCTTTGAAAAATTTGATGAGACCTTTCATGAAATTAAGTAACAATACACATGCCGAAATTCTTGCGAAGACGATGGGTAAACAAGTTTATGGAGTAGGAAGCTGGAATGCAGGCTTACGGGTCATGCGTGAGTTTGGACAATCCATCGGGTTAAATCCGAATGAATGGAGCTTTGAAGATGCTTCTGGCATGTCACATAAAAATAAAGTGACATCTGCTCAATTGACCGAATTACTTTACCTCGTCCGCAATGCGCCTTGGTATAGAAGTTTCGTGCAAGGCTTGCCCGTTTCCGGGATGAATGACCGCTTCGTAGGCGGGACATTGAAAAACAGATTGAAAGACAATTCGGTAAAAGGGAAAGTCATTGCGAAGACAGGAAGCCTGAACGGCGTCAATTCATTGGCAGGTTATGTAGAAACAACAAATGGGGAAACGTTAATCTTCAGTGTTCTTACTCAAGGACAAAGGCAGAAAGCGCTCCCTGCGATTGATAGAATAGCAACAGTCATCGCAACAACACCGAAAAATTAAAACCCGCAAAAGGCGAATTATCGCCTCTGCGGGTTTTTCCTCGTTAGATAAGAAGTTCGAATAACGTGCTATCTTTATTCACTTCAGTGAATGGGAAGCCGCTCTGTTTCATGCGGATCAAAAGGTCAGCATAATCTTCCTTCCTTTTCAATTCAATGCCGACAAGACCTGGCCCATTTTCTTTATTATGCTTCTTCGTGTATTCAAATGTCGTAATGTCATCATCCGGTCCTAAGACGGAGTCGAGAAATTGCCGTAATGCTCCTGCGCGTTGGGGGAAATTGATGATGAAATAATAGAGTAGCCCTTCATGTAGAAGGGATTTTTCCTTAATTTCTTGCATTCGTCCAATATCATTGTTCCCACCGCTAATAATGCAGACGACAGATTTTCCTTTGATTTGATCTTTATAAAAATCGAGGGCTGCAATCGTCAATGCTCCTGCAGGCTCGGCGATAATTGCATGTTCGTTATATAAATTTAGTATAGACGTGCAAACTTTACCTTCCGGAACACTCACAATATCGTCAACATATTCACTGCAAATTTCATACGTGTAAGAACCTACGCATTTAACGGCAGCGCCATCAACGAATTTATCAATACTATCTAAAGGGGTAACCGCGCCATTTTGAATAGAAGCTTTCATACTGCTTGCTCCTTCTGGCTCAACTCCAATCATCGAAGTTGCGGGGGATAGGTTTTTAATATACGTACTAACCCCTGACATAAGACCACCGCCACCAATGCTCGCGAAAACAAAATCAATCGGCTCATCAATATCATTCATCACTTCGACAGCGACCGTCCCTTGACCAGCGATAATATCTTTGTCATCGAATGGGTGGATGAAAATCCGATCTTCCTGTTCTGCACATTCTATCGCATGGGCAGAAGAGTCATCGAATGTATCGCCAACAAGGACAATTTCAACAAAGTTCTTTCCGAACATTTTCACTTGGTTGACTTTTTGTTTCGGCGTAGTTTGTGGCATATAGATTTTGCCTGCAATCCTCAATTGTGAACAGGCATATGCCACTCCTTGGGCATGATTTCCAGCACTTACACAGACGATTCCTTTTTCACGAGCTTCTTTTTCAATCCGTTTGATTTTGTAATAGGCTCCTCGTAATTTGAAAGAGCGGACGTATTGCAAATCTTCACGTTTAATATAGACATTGCAACCATATTGTTCGGAAAGCCTCTTGTTCTTTTGCAAAGGTGTATGTTTCACCACATCCTTGAGCAATTGGTTGGCAATGAGGATATCTTCCACTTGAACATGTTTCGTTTCACTTGCAGCTATCTTTGTCATACGCTCTTTCCCTCCGTAATTTGTAATGAATATTTAATTATATTAACACGAATCACGAAAGAAGAACATAAGATTGTTCTTAATTGATGATGAATTTAAATGAATTAATCAAGAAGAACAATTCCATTAAATATGTAAGCGTTTTCTTTACAGGAAAATCAAATGTCAGGACGTTAAAATAAGATTCAAAGCTTTGCGTTGGATAGCTATTTTGATTTTTTTAGAGTGGAAGAATTCCCCGTCGATAATCGAAGGCAACATCCGCTCTCCCTCAATTACTATTTCTTTTCCTTCCAAATAGGATACTTCTTTGGCAATGATAGGTTTTCCTTTCAGAAGGAGAGGGAATAGTCGTAATAAGACATTCAACCGTTTTGCTTCATGCAAAACGGTCACATTCATCATTCCGTCGGTCGGGCACGCATTCGGACAGATGACAAGACCCCCGCCGTACATTTTCACATTGCCACTTGCAGCAAGCCATAAATTCGATTCCATAACGAGTTGTCCATCGACAAAAAGCTTGGCCCTAAACGGCGTGAAAGTGAGCAATTCAATAATTGCCGCAATTGTATAAGCGACAGATCCACGGTTTATTTTATTGAGCCACTTTTTATAAATGGACTTGTCTGCTCTATTACCGATTTTTGCATCTATGCCGACACCTGCAATTGTCAGTCCATACAATCCATTCACTTTTAAAAGATCAATAGATACACATTTACCGACTAGCAGTTTTTTGACAAAGCAATCTGGATCCGTAACCAGATTAAAATTTCTTGCGACATCATTGCCAGACCCCGCCGGGAGGACAGCTAACGGAATAGGGGTATGGGCTAACTGTTGAATAACAGAATTGATCGTTCCGTCTCCTCCAATAACGACAAAAGCTTTTATGAATGTTGTTTCCATTTTTTCCTTCATATATTTACGAGTTAAATCGGAGGAGACGCATATATGCGTTTCGTATTCGACGTTTCTCGCAAGTAGCATTTCCTCGATTTCTTGCCAAATCGTGAATGCCCTTTCTTTTCCAGACGTAGGATTTATAATAAAGATATACATCGAATGACCCCATTTCTAACAAATAGTTTAGCATATTCAAATTGTAAAATGATCGAAAGATGAAGCATCAGAATAGAACGTTCTAAGGTAGGGGAATCCTTGAAATGATGCACGAAGAAAAGGAGTGATGACATGCAAAAATGGGACAGCCGACTAGAGAATCCAGATCCTGGTCAATGGGCCGCATTAGGGGTATCAACCCTCATCATATTCATTATCATCTTCGTAAATCTCATGTAATCCTGTGAAGCTTCTTTCCTGTAAAAGGAAGAAGCTTTATTCATTTGTATGAAAATGGTTTTCTGTATATAATGAATAGAGAGAATAATCGTGAATTATTAGGGCGAAAGAGGGGGATAGGGATGAAAAATGTCAGTTCTGTTTTAGACGCTGATGCTTGGACAATCAGGGAGATGATTGTAAACGGGGAGATGACCTCTTCTCAAATTACATCCTTGTATATCGAACAAATAAAGGAAAAGAATCCTTCAGTCAATTTTCTTGTAGAAGAATGTTTTGCAACCGCTATGGAAGAGGCGGAACAGGCGGATATTGCAATAGCTGAGGGAGTTGCAAGAGGGGTCCTATTTGGCGTTCCAATAAGCATGAAAGAGTCATTTCACGTGGCTGGAATGAAGACAACTGGTGGATTGATCCGTAGGAAAAATGACATTCAAGATGATGATGCTGAAGTAGTTAGGAAGTTGAAAGCAGAAGGAGCTATTATTGTTGGTAAAACGAACACACCTGAATTGTGCTTTTGCCAAGAGACTGACAATAAGCTACATGGCAGAACGAATAATCCATGGAATTTGCATCGAACGGCAGGCGGTTCGAGCGGTGGCGAAGGGGCTGCAATTGCCCTTGGAGCAGTTGCTGTTGGACTAGGATCAGATATAGGCGGTTCCATCCGTTTTCCAAGTCATTTTAATGGTGTTATCGGTTTTAAATCCGGAAATAGGCAAGTCTCCCAAGTTGGAAGTTTTCCATATGTGGATAATGCCTGGCAGGAAAGGATGCTAGGGATTGGTCCCATTGCAAAATCAGTAAGAGACGCGAAGCTAGTATATTCCATAATTGCTGACAATCCAATGGAAAAGAAAGAGGTCAGTGATTTTATTATAAATGTATTCCGGACGACCGCGTTTCCACTTTCCGACGAGTCGGTAAAACTATTGAATGATGTCTACCTTGCTGTAAAGAATTCATACATGACAGAAAGGGAACCTCTTCCACTTCTAGACGAATCAGCTCTTCTATGGCAAGAAATTATGTCGATTGATGGGGGAGAGTCTATCCGAGAGATCGCATATGGTAATGCAAAGGGCAATCCTGTTATTTCCTATATAAACGAAAAGACAAAGGGTACCGCGGATATTCACCGCTATTTATCATGGGCGTTAATAGGCACTTCATTATTCAAGCCATCTGCTAAACGGATAGATGAGATTTCGGATCGTTTGGATGAAGGAGATAAACAGTTGGATGAGTATTTAGAAAAGCGATTAATTATTATGCCTGTATACCATAAAGCTGCTCCGCTGCACGGTGTTGTCTATAAGGAAATATTTTCAATACGAAAAACATTCATGAAATACATGCCTTTTGTTGCTTATGCCAATACATGGGGCCTTCCAGCTTTGACAGTCCCTATCGGTAAAGATAAAGAGGGAATGCCGATCGGTCTGCAAATAATCGGGAAAAATGGTAATGAGGATGCCATCTTTTCACTCGGCTCTTTTCTTGAAAAACATTTCGGTGGGTATTCACGGGCAGTGTAAAACTAGATCATGCAAAGCATTAGATGAAGGGAAGCCATTTTCCTTTATCTTTTTTTGTTTAAGAAAAAAGAGAAAGAATATGAATATGAAATTCTATTGAAATCATGTATGATTTAGATAGTTAGGTCTATCTCCGAAAATGGTAGATAGGTAATAGGAAGGAAGAGAAAGATGAAAAAGAAAAATAGCCTCACTTTTCAATTGGGAACCATTATTGTCGGCATACTTGTCGCTATGCTAGCCATCACATCTGTCGCAACTTACAAGACCGCATACGATAAACTATACGATGCGGCTGGCATTGAGGCTTACGGATGTGCAAACATTACAACTGGATTACTCCAATCTGATGAAATTGAACGCGCACTTGCAGGCGATGTTACAACAATTGAAAAAGTGGGTAAAGATTTAAATTGGACGGTTCAACATAAAAATATTTTTGAGACACAATATATTGTTGATCTGAATGGAAAGCTCATTGCACTTGATGATAATTTGGCGGGGAAAGGGGTGCAAGTAGGAGATCACATTCCGGTCGACGATAAAGCTATTACAATGCTATTAGAAATGAAGCATCCAACCTATTCTGAGCCATATGAATTTGCGGGTATGAAAAGGTTGTCCGGGTATGCGCCAATTTTCAAAGACCATGATCCTACGAAAGAGATTATCGCCATTAGTGTAATAGATTTTGATACGAACATCGTTGCTGAGCGTACATGGGAAGTCGTTCGTGATGGCATACTGATCAGCATCATTCCGGTTATCATTGCTGCATTTATAACAATCGGATTATTACGCCGGAAGACGAAGCCGATTTCCCAATTAATTGCACAAGCAAAAGAAATTGCTGACGGTAATTTGAATGTAGAAAGTCTAAAAGTGAACTCCCGCGATGAAGTTGGAGATCTTGCGAACACATTGAATACGATGACGTTAAATTTGCGTACGTTGATTGGAACGATGAAGGATACTTCTAGACAGCTCATGTTGAATTCCTCAACTACTGCCTCAACTTTAAGTGAAATGAATGGCGCAATTGAAATGGTAGCAGAAAATATGAATGAAGTTGCGATGAACGTTACAGAAGGTACGAATAACACGCAGCATGCTTCATCAATCCTCAACTCACTTGCACACGGTCTACATAGCTCAAAAGTGCGTGCAGATGAAGTTGCTGTTAACTCTCAATTGACGATGCAAATTGCGCAAGACGGTCAACAGCTTGCGAACGAAATAAGTGGGGATATGGAAAAGATCCGTCAATCGTCAACAGATGTGGCTTTCACTATCCAACAACTCATCCAGTCGACTAGTAAAATTCAAGAAATTACGAATTCGATTGCAGGCATTGCGGCCCAAACGAATTTGTTAGCGTTAAATGCATCCATTGAAGCTGCACGAGCAGGCGAACACGGAAGAGGGTTTGCAGTCGTTGCAGAAGAAGTGAGAAAGTTAGCAGAACAGTCCAATCGAGAAGTACAGCAAGTTGAAAATATCGTCAATGGAATAACAGAAATCATTGGACAAGTCGAAGTTTCTGCCTCGGAGAGTACGAAAGTCGTCGAAACTGGCAGCCGAACAGCAGAACTAACTTCCGAGTCTCTAAGTAATATTGCGAACGCTGTCTCCAATACAGTCCATGAAATCAATCAAATTTCAGAATTGATGAGTAAAGAAGTCGAAAAATCGGATTCGATTGTGACATTGATCACCCATTTGACCGAGTCCATGCAAGAAATAGAAAATAAGACGAATAATATATCAGCTGCTACAGAACAGACCACTGCTTCAATCAACGAAGTTTCAAATCGTTCGTTACAAACAAAAGGCATGGCGGGACAACTTGAGACAATTGTCGGGCAGTTTAAGTTATAAATATCATGTCCATTCAAAGATAGTAAACTTCCTTCCATGTTTTTATTGCTTATTTTGCAAATAATATGAAGACACTATGTTATAATTCTTGTTGAAAATACTAACTTTTAAGGAGAATGGAAATGTTAAAAGACTTCTTTATCGGCCTTTCCCAAAATCAATTTTTAAATAGCGCTGCTAAAAAGTATGGGTTGAAATTAGGTGCACAAAATGTCGTCGCAGGTACGAATATTGCCGAAACTATTGAAAGCATCAAGGAATTAAACAAACATGGTATCTCTTGCACGGTAGACAATTTAGGGGAGTTCGTCTATGAGAGAGAAGAAGCGCTTGCTGCAAAAGAACAAATACTTGCAGTCATCGAAGCAATACACGAACATGAGGTAGATGCGCATATTTCATTGAAACCTTCTCAATTGGGTCTCGACATCGATTATGATTTCTGTAAGGAAAACATTGAGGAAATTGTTGCCGCAGCAAAAAAATACGAGCTATTTGTCAATTTTGACATGGAAGACCATGCCCGTCTCCAACCTTCATTCAATCTATTGGACGACCTATCGGCTCGGTATGACAACATCGGTACGGTAATCCAAGCGTACTTTTTCCGGGCAGAGGAAGATTTACATAAGTATAAGGATTTTCGTCTCAGGATTGTCAAAGGAGCATACAAGGAACCTGCTGATTATGCCTACCAAGACAAACAGGATATTGACAGGAATTATATTAAATTGATCGAATGGCATTTACTGAATGGAAAATTCACATCGATTGCCACACATGACCATAATGTTATCAACCACGTCAAACAATTTGTTAAAGATCATAATATCCAAAATGATAAATTTGAATTTCAAATGCTTTACGGATTTAGGAAAGATATGCAATTGGAGCTTGCGAAAGAAGGATACAACTTCTGCACATACGTTCCGTTTGGCCAAGATTGGTACGGCTATTTCATGCGTCGTCTCGCCGAAAGACCGCAAAACATGAACCTGGTAGTGAAACAGGTGTTTACGAAAAAAACGAATACGATGATCGGGTTAGCAGCAGGCGCATTCATCCTTGGACGTCTGACGAAAAAGAAGTAAGGGAATTGAAACAGGCCAGTCACTAGGAAATGCTAGTGACTGGCCTGTTGTTAATTAGAAAACAATAATAACTACAAAATAGATAATCATAGCGATCAATCCGACTGGCACTCCAAATCGTGCCCACTCTCCGCTTTTAATATTCAATTTTCCAGCGGCGATAATATTAGGGATATTACCGGGAATGAGCATACCGCCACTAATGATTAAACCGAGTAATATCGCTCTAATTGTAGGCTCGTCCATGGATATACTAATCTCAGCGGCTGCAAGCGTAGCATTATCAAGAACAGCCGAGATCATATTGATCCAATAGAGGAAGTACGGATGAAGGTCAAGCAAGAATCTTTCAATGAACGGTTCAAATCCGGCACCTAGCAACGTTAGAGCCATGACAAATAAGTAAATTTTTAATCCGCGTATCAAAATTTCCAAGTAAGATTCTTTACCTTGTTTTGCCTTTAAACCAGCAGAATCTTTTATCGGATTAATGAGTAAGAAGGCCAATAAACCGAACGCGATGACTCCAAGAATGACTTCCGGCCCGATGAGTCGGAGAAGGTAAAAGAAATCTTCATTAAGTTTACTTGTTGTAATTGTTGATAGAGGTTCGCCGATTGGCGTTAAAACAGCACCCATACCGATCGAATAACAAGCAAGAATGACAAAACGGATCTCAGATTTACGATCTAGCTCCAAAACACTCGCGATTGCAACTAACACAAGAGCCGCAATAATAGCCGTAATGATACTTGAGACAAGTCCGACGATAATGATAATTAACGCCATGAAAAGTTTAAGTGGAATGACCCGGCTAACTCCTTGAATTCCATTTTCAAACGGCTTTTGCAGCCATTTGAATATGAGCCCAGCTACAATGACTGCAATCGTAATATGTATTGGATCTTCCAATGCTTTTAGTACTAATCCCTTATCCAGCACACCGCTAACGAGGACCGCAGCTACCCCCATAATGAAGAGGAAGATTTCTAAATTTCGCTCGACGATCGGGACTGTAAATGGCAGAAATAACACTAAAATTAAGATGATGGACAATCCCACAATCATATTTTTTCCCCTTTTCTTTTTTAAATTTACTTGCTATTCTATCATATCACTTTATAATCTCCTATTGAAATACTAATTTCGGAAAAGATAACTCTAAAAACTCCAATATTAAAAAAGCAATACCGCGAATGGTATTGCTCAGAGTGTAAAAATGTACTGTTAATTTCCGCTTCAGGTGGACGCTTTCTTACTTGTAGTCAAGTGTTTTACTAATCTTTCCTGCTTTGGGTCAGTTAAAGATGCATAGCCCTGTCAACAAGCTGTTACTTTCCGTTCCGGCGCTCGCTTTCCGCGGGCATGGCTTGAGCCAATCGAACCACGAAGAGTTCGATTTGCCTTAATTTCTGCGATCTTTGCAGAAATTAAGGCATCCTGCTCGCAACGCTACGCTTGTGCTCGCAAACGCCGTCCTTCGTAACGCCGTTCACAGGAGTCGAGCACCTGCACTCCAAGCAACAGGTACCCCTAAATAGTTAAAAAAGAATATGCCAAATAGCCCTGACGAATATTGTTTTTTCGCAAGGTTATATTCGTGTCTATTTGTCATATCGTTATAGGCGTTTGCTTATCTTCATAGCATATTTGGAAGATATCACAAGCTATATTTATGGTATCTCTAGAAAATAGCCAGAAAAGGCGACACTCCTGCGGGAAAAGCGTCAGGTGAAGACCCCGCAATGGAGCGAAGCGCAGTGAGGAGGCTGAGGCGACGCCCGCGGAAAGGGAGCCGTTCTGGCTATTTTCGGTATTTAGGATAACCCTCTATCACTTTTTTCAAAAACATTGAAAAGAATGGACTAGAGGTAAAAAAAGTGTCCGTCCGCAGTGGAAATAAACAATTTCCAGTATTACTACTATTTAAAAGGAAAAAGACTGTAGGCAAACACCGAAAATTCCTTGTGCTTGTCTACAGTCTGAGTAATACCGGAATCGGTATTGCTTTGTTTAAAATAAATTAATGAACACCCTTCATAAATCTTGAGATGAAAGGGGAGAAGGCGAATAGGATCAAACTTAATACGATCGCTACTCCTCCTATAATTCCGAAGTACATCATTTCATTTTCTACAGAGTAAAACTTTACAAGCTGTGCATTCAACGCTTGTGCGGCTGCATTGGAAAGGAACCATAAGCTCATCATCTGTGCAGAAAATGCTGCAGGTGCCAGTTTTGTCGTTGCTGACAATCCGACAGGAGAAAGGAAAAGTTCACCTAATACCGCGATGAAAATACTTAAGACGAGCCAAAGCGGATTGACAAGTGCATCCGTTCCGCCGAAATAACCAGGCAACAAAATGACGATGAATGAAATTCCTGCAAATAGGATACCAAATGAGAATTTTTGAGGAATCGACGGTTGTCGTTTTCCTAATTTTATCCAAAGCCAAGCAAATACCGGTGCTAACGTAATGATGAATAACGGATTTAATGATTGGAACCATGCGGGTGATATATGGAATCCGAAAGCATCCAAATTTGTACGCTTATCTGCGTAGAGCGCCAAAATAGTCGATCCTTGTTCAGCAATCGCCCAAAACATGACTGAAGCTAAGAATAATGGAATATAAGCGAGAATCCTCGATTTTTCATCCGGAGTTGTCTTCTTGCTTCGGTACATGCCAACGAAATAAGAGATCGGTATTAAGAAGCCGAGTATTCCTATAAGGCCGATAAATGAGTCAAACGTCAGCCATCCTTGAGGAATCGATATAAAAACAAGCGCTCCAAGAACAGCAATGACAACCAAAGTAATCAAGATGAAACGTTTCCGTTCGTCTCGAGTCAATGGATTCGGGATTTGCGTGCCCGCTAAACCTAAGTTCTTTTTCTTTGTAAGAACAAACAAAACTAATCCGAAAAACATTCCGACCGCAGCAAGTCCGAAACCGAGGTGGAAGTTATATTCCGTTCCTATTGTCCCTACAGTCAGAGGCGCAAGGAAGCCCCCCATATTAATGCCCATGTAGAAAATACTAAAACCGGAGTCACGTCGAATATCGTCTCTCGAATAAATATCTCCGACCATGCTTGAAACGTTAGGTTTCAAAAGTCCAGTTCCTAGAACAATCAATCCCATCGAGATAAAGAGCGCTGTCGCACCCCCTGGCAACGCAAGAACAATATGTCCAAGCATAATTAATATTCCGCCATAGAATACCGCTTTGGATGTTCCGAATATCCGGTCTGCCAGCCAGCCCCCAATAATCCCAGACATATATACGAGTGAACCGTAAATGGACATAATGGAAAGTGCGGTCGTCTCACTGAAACCAAGTCCACCTTTGGTCACTTCATAATACATATAGAAGACAAGGATTGCCCTCATCCCGTAATATGAAAAACGTTCCCAGAATTCTGTGAAAAATAAAGTGAAAAGGCCTTTTGGATGTCCAAAGAACCCTTTTTGGGGAACACTTTCTACAATTTCCTTTTTCGTTAGTTGTGACATTTTAATAATTGCCTCCTTTAGGATTTCACCATTATAAAGGTAAAATAATTATATTGTCAAAATAAAAATAGAAGCATGAAGATGTTTTTATATAACGATAATACGCTATATTTAGATGTCGAATTTGTTATTAAAATTATATTTATATTACATTCCTTGAAATGTTGGTATCACCCGTGAGACATAGTTATGATGCCCATAACGATGAAGCAAATACGTAGATAGAATCCATATTGGTTATGTTGTTTATCTCTATACCCATAATTTTGAGGAAACAATACGTCATCGTTCAAAATTGAGTAGTTATGAGCTATCATGAAGATATGTAGTTAGTAGAAATGGAAGTGTTGTTATGAATCAATTGATTGTCGAAAACTTAACAAAAACGGTTGGGGAGAAAACATTGTTCCGTGATGTGGCTTTCACAATCGTGAAAGGAGAAAAAGTCGGTCTGATTGGCATCAATGGTACCGGCAAGTCGACACTTCTTTCAATTATCGCAGGGATAGAGGAAGCCGATTCGATAAAGAAAGAGCATCCAAACCGATATAGTATTTCCTACTTACCTCAAACACCTATTGTTGATCCGGATAAAACTGTCATGGAAACCGTTTTCATGTCCGATGCCCCAGTTGTTGAATTGAATTTAGCTTACGAAAATGCACTCGCCGCACTAACAGCTGATCCCGCTTCATCTGAAAACCAAGAACGATTCGCACGTATGCAAAACGAAATGGACGCAAAATCTGCTTGGGATTTAAATACAAAAGCAAGGATGGTTCTGTCAAAATTAGGAATTGACTCATTCGATAGAAAAATGGGAGAGCTTTCAGGGGGACAACAGAAACGTGTAGCATTGGCGAAAGTGATTATTGAACCGACTGATTTGTTGTTGTTGGATGAGCCGACAAACCATCTCGACGTTCAATCGATCACTTGGCTGCAGGAATATTTGAAAAATGAACAAGGGGCAGTCATGTTCATTACCCATGACCGGTATTTCTTGGACGCTGTTTCCACTCATATTTATGAGTTGGCAGACCGTAAACTTTATACACATACAGGTAATTTTGCGGAATACTTGGAAGCGAAAGCTCTACGTGAAGAGATGGCAGAAGCAACCGACGCAAAAATGCGAAATCGATACCGAACGGAATTGAAGTGGATCAGACGTGGAGCGAAAGCCAGATCGACAAAGCAGAAAGCTAGAATCGGCCGTTTTGAGGAACTGCAGGAAAATTTAAAGAAGGAAGGGCCTACCGTTGACTTGGATGTATCGATGAAAACATCCCGTCTTGGTAAGAAAGTAATCGAGCTACAACAAATTTCAAAAGTTTTCGGGGATCGAAAAGTCATCGATCGCTTCAGCAGCATTTTGCAATCGGGGGACCGTATCGCTATCGTCGGTCCGAACGGAGCGGGAAAATCGACCCTTATGAAAATGATTGCTCAGGAACTTGAACCTGATAGCGGCTCTATTGAAATGGGATCGACAGTGAAAATAGCTCATTTCCATCAACACTTGCCACAAATGGACGAACATAAGCGGATTATCGAATATATTCGTGAAACGTCAAACGACATTGAAGATGGTAGCGGTGCACGTATTTCCGCAACACAAATGCTAGAACGTTTTCTCTTTCCGTCCTCTTCCCATGGAACCCCAATCGGAAAGCTATCCGGAGGCGAACGAAAGCGGCTTTATTTATTGAAACTGCTTATGGAACAGCCGAATGTTCTATTGCTAGATGAGCCGACAAATGATCTTGATATCGAGACATTGTCGGTGCTCGAAGATTTCATCGATACATTTCCGGGTGTCGTGTTGACCATTTCACACGACCGCTTTTTCTTAGACAGAACTTCAACAAAGTTATGGGTGCTGGATGGCTTCGGTACGATCGGAATACTATTTGGTGTTTACTCGGATTACTTGGAAGCGGAAAGCATCAAAACAACTGATGTCACATCAAAGAAAACTGTGAAAGAAGATCGTCCTCCTGAACCGATGAAAAGTAAAAAGCGAATGACGTATTCAGAGAAAAAAGAATGGGAATCAATTGAAGCGACGATTGAAAATCTTGAGGCAAAGATCGAATCGACGGAAGCTCAAATGGTCGCTTCTGGCTCAAATTACGACGAACTGAGTCAATTGACGAAAGAATTGGATGAACTAAACGCTGAATATGAGCGATTGATCGAGCGTTGGGCATATTTACAGGAAATATCCGAATGATATGAAGGAGTGTTCGAAATGAAAATTGTAACGATTGAACCGACACCAAGTCCGAATTCAATGAAAATTATTGTGGATGAGGAGCTCCCTACGGGAGTCAGTCATAATTACAGGAAAGAAGACGCGGAAAAAGCTCCACACCCATTATCGGAAATGCTTGCGATAAAAGGCGTGAAAGGGATTTACCATGTCATGAATTTCATGGCTGTTGAACGTGTAGGAAATGTTCCGTGGGAAGAAATCCTTTCAGATGTGAAAGGTATATTCAATGAGGAATCAGTTGAAGTAGAAAAGGAATCTGAGAAAACTGCTGATGAACATTATGGAGAAGTATATGTACATGTCCAAACGTATAAAGACATCCCGCTTCAAGTAAAGGTATTCGACAATGATTCAGAACTTAGATTCGGCTTGAGTGAACGCTTTCAAGAGGCAATGGAAAAAGTGCATAGTGCGGAAGTGGAAAACTATATTCTCCTCAGGAAATGGGCTGATTATGGTATCCGATATGGCGATAAGCAAGAAATCGGTGAGACGGTCGTTCAAGAAGTCGAAGCCGCTTATCCCGATGATCGGTTACAGGAAATTATTAGTCAATCGAACAAAGGGACAAGTAATGCAAATGAGAAAAAACGTAAAGTAACGGTTGAAGATTTCAAAGTGAAAGAATGGGAAAAACGTTTTCAGTTGATTGATCAAATGCCGGATCCAGATGTTACGGATCTCCCATTACTTGACCTGGCGTTAGAAGACGAAAAAATGTCAATTCGCCGGCTTGCAACGGTATACCTCGGGATGATTGAGGACGAATCAGTCATTCCATACGTTGAGAAAGCATTGAAGGATAAAAGCTGGGCTGTCAGAAGAACAGCGGGCGATTGTATGAGTGATTTAGGCTTTGCTGGTTTTGAAAGCGCAGCAATCGAGGCGTTGAAAGATAAGAACAAGCTAGTTAGGTGGCGTGCGGCTATGTTCCTGTATGAAACGGGGACGGAACAAGCATTGCCAGCCTTGCATGAAGCTGAAAACGATCCAGAATTCGAAGTGAAGCTACAAGTTCGAATGGCGATTGCGAGAATCACGGAAGGCGAGGAAGCAAAAGGATCTATTTGGAAACAGATGACTGAAGTCAACAGTCATTCAAAATAATAAGGATTGATTAACATAATTATATTATGTAAACAACAACACTGATTCCATATCGATTAATATCCAAAACATGAAATCGCTTCGCATTCATTGTAGAATGAAACCGATAGTAAATGATTTGTCGAAAGGGGAATGAAAGATGAATGCATATGACGAATATATGAAAGGCATCGTGAAACCGATGCGTGAAGAACTTGTCCAAAACGGTTTTACGGAGCTTACGACAGCAGAAGAGGTCGAAGAGACGATGAAATCGCTCGATGGGACAGCATTGATCGTGATCAATTCAGTTTGTGGATGTGCAGCAGGACTTGCTCGTCCCGCTGTGAGGGAAGCATTGCAAGAAACCGGGGTAAAACCGGATCATTTATTCACGGTGTTTGCTGGTCAAGATAAAGAAGCGACTGAAATGATGAGAAGCTACTTCCCGGAAGTGCCTCCAAGTTCTCCGTCAATCGCTGTCTGGAAAGATGGAGCGCTTGCGTACTTCATCCCAAGGGAGCAGATCGAGAATTTTGAAATGGAACAAATCAAAGATCATTTATCTGGTGTTCTTGAACAAGTTTGTGGCTAATCAGACGGTCATAACAACAGCTGGCAGGCCGGACTCGATTACGTATCAAATGGCAGCTTTCGCTAGCGAGGCGCTCGGATTTCCGATTGTGGAAAGGAAAAAGAGGTCCGTTTTACGAATGCAGCGTGAATTTGAAGCGGATGTACTTGTAGCCGGTAAAGACCGCTTTGAGCTTTTCCGTGAAGGCATGGAACAACCGCTCTTTTTCCATCCAAATTCGGCCGCTTTCCGACTAAAACGCATAGTAAAAGGTGAAACCGATCCACTGATCGAGGCGTGCGAGTTGAAGGATGGAGATTCGTTTCTCGACTGCACGCTTGGTCTCGCTTCTGATAGTATTATCGCTTCCTATATAATGGGAGAAAGAGGAAAATGCGTAGGATTAGAAGCAGACCCAATTGTCGCTTTTTTGACAAAAACAGGACTTCAAAAATTTCCTACGTCTTCTGTGGCATTAAAGGCCTCAATGCACCGAATTGAAGTGATTCAATCTGAAGCGGTCGAATTTCTAATAGTGCAGCCCGATTGCTCTTTTGATGTTGTATATATCGACCCGATGTTTCATGCACCGATTGAAGAATCATCCAACTTCAAGCCTTTACGTCAAGCGGGCGTACATACATCGTTATCTGCGAAGTGGGTAGAGGAAGCGTTTCGGGTGTGCCGGCGCCGTGTCGTTGTGAAAGAGCGTTTTGATTCAAACATCTTCGATCAATTTGACATGCAACGTAAAATTAGACCAAATACTAAATTCCATTTTGGCTTCTTGTCCAAATAAAAAAGTCGTCCATTCCATTCGTGGGTGGACGACTTTTTGTATCAATTTGTAAAGTTTAATGAGCTTAAATAAAGGACGAGTACGAGCAAACCGATTCCCATAAGTAGTTCTACGTTCATTTATAATAACCTCCTTCATAAAACCTCACAATTATCTTCAATTTTATTGTACAATGAATTTAAGAAATATGAAACCTTTTCAAAACCTTTTCGTAATGTTAAGTAAGAGTCTAACCGCTCATTGAGCGAATAGGTGTATAAATGGATTGAGATTCGCGAAAAAGAGATAAAGAAGGTGTTCCAATGAAAAAGTACTTCCAGAACTTTATTATCGCACTCGTTGCAGTTCTAACACTTGGCGTCATTTCACCAAACCATGAAATTTGGACAACCCGTCAACCGAAAGACGACACGAGGGCAACTGACTTTCCCACTTCGTCTAAACATGATTTACAATTAGGTCTAGAGGATTCTATTTTTGAACGTGAACCTATTGAACAGTCGATTTCGATTGAGGATTCTCTATTACAGCCAGCTAAGGAACTAGCTTACTTGAAATTCGGTTCAAAAATTGGTCCTGTCATTCAAAATGAGTTTGATGAAGTCATTTTCCCGAAAATTGAAGAGGTTATCCAAGATACTGTTGCCTCTTCCGGAGGACTTGAAAATAGAATGCTTTCAATTACTGAATATCCTTCTGGGCATTACGCTGAAAAAATGTTTCATATTACCGACACGGAGGTAAATAAAGACCTGATCCGCTTCCATGTGCGCACAGAGAAAAGGCCGCTTGACGGTTATTTCTACAACTTTCATTATCATTCTGCAGAAGACGGATTCACAGCCCATCATTCCCTTGGGGATATTTATTGGTCGAAGAACACACCGCCAAAATGGTTATCTTAAAAATGCTAAAACACTCGTCGAAATAACGAGTGTTTTTTCTTTTGGAAAATAGATGCTGTTGTTCTCAATATTAAAATTGTTCCGTATGATTATTTACTATCTGGTTACATTCTCGGGTACCACGCCTAAGCCCTTATTTACCTAATGCATACTTTGTATGTATCAGCTATTTGCCCAACTACCATCAAATGGCTGAAATATTGAGGGGATGTGTACTACTGTTGATAGTAAAGAGACTCAAACATAAGTTAGCATTATTGGGTAGCCTGCTTTTAGTTATGGGATTGGTCTTAAGTGCTTGTGGCCCCACTGAAGCTGCAAAACCACAAACCACTGCAGACCAAAAAATTCGGATCGGTTATCAAAAAAATGGTCCTTTGTTCATCTTAAAGAACTTAGGAACGTTAGAGAATAGGTTAGAACCGCTCGGATATAAAGTTGAGTGGCATGAATTTCAAGCAGGTCCAGCGCTTCTTGAAGCTTTAAATGTGGGGAGTGTCGATTTCGGAAGAACGGGTAATTCTCCACCGGTCTTTGCACAGGCCTCGGGTTCTTCACTGCAATATGTAGCTGTCGGATTCTCGAAGTTTAAAGGTTCGGGAATTTTGGTGAAGGATGACTCACCCATCCAAGAACTTGAGGATTTGAAAGGAAAAACAATTGGATTTGCTAAGGGTTCAAGCTCCCATTTTTTACTTGTGAAAGCTTTGGAGAAAGCAAGCTTGAAGTATGAGGATATTACACCGGCATTTCTCTCGCCGGGGGATGCACGCGTTGCGTTCGAACAAGGGGACATCGATGCTTGGGTCGTATGGGATCCATATACGGCCGACACAGAAGTATCAACAGGTGCACGACTTTTAGTAAACGGTGAAGGGTTAACTACAGACCGTGATTTCTTTCTCTCATCGTCAGACTTTGCAGCTAAACATAGCGATATTTTGAAGGAGGTAATCGACGAAATCGAGAACTCCAGTAACTGGGCAAATGAAAATCCTGAAGAACTTACGAAGATGCTCTCAGAAATTTTAGGAATCGATGAAGCTTCCATGAAGTTAGCGGTAGAAAGACGGGTACATGGAGTAGAGAAAGAGATTTCCGAAGAAATCATAACTGAACAGCAGGCAATTGCTGACACTTTCTATGAATTAGGAATCATCCCCAAAAAAATTAACGTAAAGGAACAGGTATTTTCATTTGAAAAGGATGGGGGGAAATGAGACCCGCTGTTACGAATACCCTTTCCAAAACACTCCCTTGGGTCGTACCCTTTCTGCTTTTAGTCATTTGGCAATTAACAAGTATGACAGGAATCCTGTCAGCTAAAACTCTATCTGCGCCATCGGATGTTCTGATGGCAGCAGTTAAGCTAACTCAATCAGGAGAGCTGTTCCATCACGTTTGGGTGAGCCTTGGGAGGGCTTTAATCGGTTTCTTGATTGGAGGAAGTATCGGGTTTATTTTAGGACTCGTGAACGGATTATTCCGTACATCTGAACTGTTAATTGATACATCCGTACAGATGCTACGAAATATTCCACATCTGGCGCTCATTCCACTCGTCATTCTATGGTTCGGAATCGGGGAAGAAGCGAAAATCTTCCTCGTTGCGTCAGGGGTACTCTTCCCAATCTATATTAATACGTACCACGGCATAAAGTCTGTCGACTTGGGGTTAATCGAGATGGGAAGGATATATGGCTTGAATAAATTCTCCCTATTTTTCAATGTGATCTTCCCGGGAGCCCTCTCCTCCATATTAGTCGGAATCCGCTTTTCTCTCGGAATTATGTGGATTACTCTCATTGTTGCTGAAACCATCTCCTCCACATCCGGAATTGGCTATATGGCGATGAATGCCCGGGAATTCATGCAAATGGATGTCATTATACTGAGTATCTTACTGTATGCCTTCCTCGGTAAATTATCTGATATCATTGCACGCTTTCTTGAACAACGATGGCTAAAATGGCATCCAGGCTACGCGAAACAACTTAGCGATGGAGGATCAGCATGAAAGAAGAACAATTTCATATACAGCTTAGGGATTTGAAGAAATCATATAACGGCACAAAAGTACTTGATCAATTATCCCTAAACATACGTAAAGGGGAATTTGTTGCGATTGTCGGAAAGAGCGGCTGTGGGAAAAGCACGTTGCTTCGGCTGCTTTCAGGTTTGGAGAAACCCTCGGACGGACAGATCCTAATTGAGCACGAACAATTAATGACAATCAATCGACAATCGTGCATGATGTTCCAAGATGGGCGCCTACTACCATGGAAGAGGGTTTTGGAGAATGTATCGTTAGGATTGAAAGGATCTCACCGGGAAGAGGCTATGACTGTATTGAAAAATGTTGGTCTCGAACATCGAATCCATGAATGGCCTGCCAAACTATCTGGAGGTCAGAAACAGCGGGTTGCATTAGCAAGGGCCCTCATCCATAAGCCGAGTCTATTGCTGCTTGATGAACCCCTCGGAGCACTCGATGCGTTCACCCGTCTCGAGATGCAGAGCTTAATCGAAAACATATGGCAGAAACACGGGTTTACGGCGTTACTTGTTACACATGATGTGGAAGAAGCGGTATCTTTGGCAGATCGAGTGATCCTCCTCCAAGATGGAATGATTGCCCAGGATTTAGCAATCCCACTTCCGAGGCCAAGACAACGAGATCACGCCGCCTTCACTTCTACTGTGAACCGAATCTTGAAGCGGATCCTTAATGAGCCGCAACATAGCAAACCAGACAGATCGGAAGAGATTAGTTATCAGCTCAAACCAGTACCTAAAGCGGTCCTATAAGAAGTTGCCGGGGCAGTCGACTAAATGAATTGTCCCGGCAAAATGATGGAATCTATTCTTTTTTCAAAGCATAGATTGTATAGTACAAACCATTGTGCTATATCAAATTAGGATGATGCCAAGTGAAAAGAAAAAATCGTAGACAACCCGCAAAAAACATTAGCAGCTTCTTAAGAAAATATATTCTTGTGGCAATAGGGGCCGTTATCCAAGGCTTTGCTATGGGGGTGTTTTTATTTCCAAACTATATCCCGTCTGGTGGAGCAGGCGGCTTAACAGTATTGTTGAACTATTGGTTCGGAATTCCGTTAAGTCTGGCTCTTTGGATCATGAATGCTTCGATGTTATTATTTGCCTTTCATTATCTTGGCGGCAAAAGTACAATTGGCACCCTCTTTGGGATTACCATCACCTCAATCTCCGTTAATCTATTTGAAGTGTCTTTGAATTCCCCATTCTCAACTGTTTTGCTCGACTTATTATTCGGATCTATTTTTTTGGGCACTGGAATTGCTGTTCTTCTTAGACAGGGCGTATCAAACGGTGGCGTAGGAGTCATCGCTTTGATAATTGCCAAGTATAAGAAAATCAATCCAGGAAAGTCCCTATTTTGGATCAATGGCGTCATCTTTGTAATTACTGGTTACGTGATTGTATGGGAAATCATTATTCAAGCGTTGATTTGCCAATGGGTATCTACGACAATTGTTAAATGGTTATACAATGTACGAGTGCCAAGAAAAAGAGTGATCATTGATTTGATTTGGGGAAGGGATTAGGAATAAAGCTAATAATTTTTTAGCCTTTGGAAACTCTGATAGGAGTTTTCAAAGGCTATATTTGTTTAGGATTGAATTCATAAAATAACCCCTTTTTTAAACTGTACATTTATCGCATAAAATGAACACGTAAGGAAACCATACATATAGTCAGCAAAATTTTCGATTGGGCGAGGTGTAGTATTGGAAAAAAGTGTTGATAAAGTGAGTGTGTGGTGTATTGTAAGTTTGGCTTCAATTCCTCTCATCATGACGCTAGGAAATTCCATGCTTATTCCCGTTCTTCCTATCTTGGAAGACAAGGTCGGAATTACATCATTTCAATCGAGTATGATCATTACGAGCTATTCAGTTGCGGCTATTTTCCTTATACCAGTAGCGGGTTATTTATCAGACCGCTTTGGGCGGAAAATGGTGATCTTACCTAGTTTAGTCATCGCTTTAATCGGAGGTCTGGTAGCTGGCTTTGCTTCATGGAAGATGGAAGACCCTTACTGGGTTATTATTATTGGCCGAGTTTTACAGGGGATAGGGGTGGCTGGAGCCATGCCAATTGTAATGCCACTCGTAGGAGACCTCTATAAAGATGACAGCGAAAAAATGAGTTCTAGTTTAGGTATTATTGAAACGTCGAACGCGTTTGGAAAAGTGTTAGCCCCCATCTTAGGTTCAGTTTTTGCAGCAATATTATGGTTCCTGCCGTTCTTCGCCATTTCTGCACTCAGTTTAATTTCAATTGTCCTCATCTTTTTCTTTGTTAAAGCTCCAAAAGAAAAAAATGAGCCAGTAAAATTTAAGAAGTTTTTAAGTAAAACAAAAAAAGTATTTAAAACAGAAGGGAAATGGTTGTATACCGTATTTCTAAATGGGGTTCTGGTGATGCTGTTTTTATTCAGCATGTTATTTTTCTTATCGGAAAATCTTGAAAAAGTACATGATATAAAGGGTGTTAAGAAAGGTTTCGTCCTGGCAATTCCGCTTTTGTTTTTTTGTATTGCATCTTTTGTTTCCGGTCGAAAAATTAAAGGGAATCTACCGACCATTAAAAAAGTAATGATTGCTTGCTTAATCGTAATGTCCGCTAGCATCGTTTTCGTTGGTTTTACAAGCAAAAAACTGATCCTTCTGCTAGTTGTAACTAGTGCAGTGGGCCTCGCAATTGGCGCTTTATTGCCTGCACTTGACGCAATCATTACAGAAAATATCAAAAAGGAGTTAAGAGGCACCGTTACCTCTTTTTATAGTGCAGCAAGGTTTATCGGTGTTGCAGCAGGTCCTCCAATTATGTCACTAGTCATGAAAGATTTTCTCAAAGGTAGTTACATTATTGCAGGTGTACTGGGAGCTATCCTGGCGTTCATTGTTTTTAAGTTCATTAACGTAAATGAAATTGAAGGATCGAATGAAGCAAAATAAAGCGATACTTCAATCAGAGGAGATTTTACATCCGTTACTGCGTGATAAAAATAAGGACCTAACAGCAATTGCAAGCTGTATGGGTCCTTTTCATAATGCATATATGTAAATAATGAAGTTTTTAGTTTGATTTCAAACTATAAAAAATGAGGCAAATTCCGGCAAAAAGGCAAATGATTCTTGTTAATGAGATTTTATCAGTCAGACCATGTAAGGCGATTCCAGTCGTAACAATTAAAATGAAGGGACCTACTAAGGCAAGTAGCGAATTAATATAAAAGGCTTTTTCTAAATCATTGAACTTAAACATTAATGCGGCAGCTGTTATTTCTATACTTCCTGATATTACTCTTAACATTATGATGAAAAGCAGTGCCCTCTCTATAATGGTAATCACATCCCCTGATCAAATTCAAATTTAATATATGCAATGCATGTACGAATTATTTCAAATTACTGAACTTAATCCCTCACATGGATAAGTATCGATTAATAGTTATTTTTGATATACTGTCAAGTAAGCATAAGGAGGTTCTAAACATGAAACAATATTTGGAGTTATGCTCATACATTCTTGAAAATGGAACTGTTAAGAAAGATAGAACTGGTACTGGAACAATCAGTGTTTTTGGTTATCAGATGCGATTTGACCTTCAGGAAGGTTTTCCATTAATGACGACGAAAAAAACGGCATTTCGATTAATTGCTTCAGAATTGTTATGGTTTTTAAAGGGCGACACGTCACTTCGCACTTTAATAAATGATCGAAATCCGATCTGGGATGAATGGGGCTTCGAAAAATGGGTGGAAAGCCCAGAATATGATGGGCCAGACATGAAGGATTTTGGCAGACGTGTGCTCCAAGACGAGGAATTTGCAAACATCTATAAAACTCATATGGCTACATATAAACAACGTGTTCTAGAAGACGATGAGTTTGCAGCAAAATACGGCGATCTAGGCCCAATATACGGGAAACAATGGAGATCTTGGAGTACAGGGGACGGGGTTATTGACCAGATTCAACAGTTGATTGAAGGGCTTAAGCAAAATCCTGACTCGCGTAGACATCTTGTCACTGCTTGGAATCCATCTGAAGTAAATGATATGGCATTGCCGCCTTGCCATGCAATGTTCCAATTTTACGTAGCAGATGGCAAACTCTCCTGCCAACTCTACCAAAGAAGTGCAGATGTATTCCTAGGCGTGCCTTTCAATATTGCTTCTTACGCATTGCTTGTCCATTTGATAGCACAAGAGTGCAATTTGAAAGTCGGTGAATTCGTGCACACATTAGGTGATGCGCATATTTATTTGAACCATATAGAGCAAGTAAAAGAGCAGTTATCAAGGACACCGAAAAAACTGCCAACACTGAAATTGAACACCGGTGATAAATCCATCTTTGAATTGACTTACGAGGATATTGAAGTGAAAGGGTATGACCCATACCCTAAAATCAAAGCACCTATAGCTGTGTAATTTGTAGAGGGCTACCGGAGTCTAGACGTAACAGAATTCAGGAGGATGGTTAAATGATATCTTTACTAGTAGCGTATGATTTGAATCGGGTTATCGGAATCGGCAACAAAATGCCTTGGCATATCCCCGAAGAGTTGAAATACTTTAAAAAAATCACGATGGGTAAAGCGATTGTCATGGGTAGAAAAACGTTCGAATCAATTGGTAGGCCATTACCTGGTAGATTGAATATCATCGTAACCCGAAATAAAGAATATGAAGCTGAAGGAGCCGAAGTTTACCATGATCTCCAAAAGGCAATAGAACGAGGGAAAGATTTTTCAGAGGAAGTTGTCATTATCGGGGGCGCAGAAATCTTCAATTTATCGATGGATATCGCCGATCGTCTATACATAACGATCATAAGGAAAGAATATGAAGGAGATACTTTTTTCCCTGAACATGATGATAGTTGGCAGCTCGTATCCGAATCGGAAGATCAATTTACTCAAGATGGAATCCCATATTCTTATTTGATATTTGAAAGAACGAACTAACATGTCAGACTTATAAAATTGATAAAGCAGCGTCCTCAAACGTAGAGAAGGACGCTGAAATACATGGATGCACAACCGGCTATTACAAAGACATGCCAAATAGCATGGTTGTAAGGGAACTTTCTCCATGCGTAAAAAATGGAGCCAACTGTGTAAAGTATTCCACCCGCAACGAGCAGTACGAAGCCTTCAATAGCCAAGTTGATATATAACGGTTTTATTGCAAAAACAATTAACCATCCCATCGCAATATAGAAAACTAGTGAAACGGCTTCGTATTTATGGATAAAAAACACTTTGAATAGTATACCTGCAATGGCAAGTCCCCAAATTACTCCAAAGAGTGACCAACCGAGGGCTCCTTTGATCGTTACTAATACAAATGGCGTATATGTTCCAGCTATTAATATGTAGATTGCCGAATGATCGAATATAGAAAACAATTTCTTCAGTTTTACAGGCATGCTGTGTAATAGTGTGCTCATTAGGAACAACAGAATCATGGAGCTCCCAAAGATGGTGAAACTAACAACTGCAGTTGCATTGCCACGATCTATGCTCACAACTATTAGCATGACAAGACCTGGGATGCTTAGTGCAAACCCGATACCATGGGTAATTGCATTCCATAGTTCCTCCCGCGGGTTTTTATAATCAAATGCTTCAGACATATGCAAACCTCCTTGTTGTTAGGATTGTAACATACTATGACAGCCGCCAATTATTTTAAAGGAAGTGCTCTATTTGAAAAAAATTCATATCGTCACGGACTCGACAGCAGATTTAATTGAACAATATACCGATCAATATGATATCCATGTTGTTCCCTTATCGATCCAAATTAATGGTGAGACCTATTTGGATGGGGTTGACTTACAACCACAATCATTTATGGAGAAAATGAGAGAAAGCAAAGAGTTGCCGAAAAGTTCACAACCTGCAGTTGGAGCTTTCAAAGAATTGTATGACCGACTTGGCAGGGACGGAAGTGAAATCATTTCTATTCATATGACCGGCGGAATGAGTGGTACAGTAAAATCAGCCGAAGCAGCTGCTGAGATGACAGATTCAAATGTGACTGTTATTGACTCGATGTATATTTCCCATGCATTGACGTTTCAAGTCGTTGAAGCTTCCAAAATGGCAAGCGTTGGGAAGAGCGTTGCAGAGATTTTGGATAGATTGGATGAAGTGCGAAAAAATACGACACTTTACGTTGTTGTAGATATGTTGGACAATTTAGTTAAGGGAGGGCGTATCGGCAAAGGGAAAGCGTTAATCGGTTCCTTATTGAAAATTAAGCCGATCGCAATGTTACAAGATGGTGTTTATTCGCCAGTTGCGAAAGCGCGTAGCCATAAACAGGTTGTCTCCCATCTATATAATGCTTTCAAAGAAGAAACGGCTGGCAAAATAATACGTTCAGTCGGCATTTCACATGCTAATGGGATGACGATGGCTGAACCACTGTTAAAATTACTAGAGGAATATGGTTGTAAGGATATAAAATTCTCCTTCACTTCGCCGATCATTAGCACCCATACGGGCGAAGGGGCAATCGGCTTTATGTATTACACGGACTGATCGCCGTTAAGACGGTTCAATATGTTGAAAAAGGGGAATTGTGTGTATGAGAAGAATTTTCTTATTGATCGTCTTCTCATTCGTTTTATCCGGGTGTCAGGAAAATATCGTATCCGAAACCTCGTCTTTTTCGGAACGGGAATATTCGGCACTATCGGACTATGATGTCCCGGATTATTTCATACCTGATGAGATCACTGTCATCGGTCTTGGCGATTCATTGACCCAAGGAGTCGGTGATGAGCTGAAGAGGGGTGGCTATTTCGGGCGTGTTGCACTTGCAATGAATGATTGGAAAGGCGTACAAGAAATTGATTCGATGAACTTGGCCAAAAGAGGAAGACGAAGCGACCAACTGATCGATCAGCTAGAAAATAAGGATATCCAAGAAGAGATAAAAAAAGCTGATATTATCTATATAACCATCGGCGGAAATGACATGATGAAAATCGTCAAGGAGAATCTCTTCAATTTGACGGCAAAACCTTTTTATGTCGAATTAGGCAAGTTTGAAAATCGGTTAGATGAAATATTCAAGATGATTCGCGGTTTGAATGGTGATACGGTTATCGTTATATCAGGCTTGTACAACCCGTTATCGATAGTCACTGATGAAGCGAATGAATTCGAAACGATCATCGATGATTGGAATGAGGCGATCGAAATACAGACGATCATGGATGGAAAAGCGTGTTTCGTTCCTGTGGTCGACTTATTCTTTAGCAATGAAAACATGGTATACCACTCCGACTTCTTTCATCCGAATGCTAAAGGATATGAATCGATGGCAAATCGGTTTATCGAGAAGATCGATCAATGCGGTTTGTCGGAATTATCGGATGGGAAATTGGATATGTAGAGGTGATCGTTTGTGAATTTGTGGAAAATAGCATTCTTTGTACTAGCAGGCCTGATTGCGACCGGTATAATTGCAATCGTTCTTTTTCTCGAAGGCCCGAAGGAATCGGTTCCCTTACCACCGCCAAATGAATATTCGCCGAAAGGCAGCGTGTTAAGTGTTAAAGCGACACGTAATGATTTGGAGGCACTTGCAAATAATTATATACGGAAAGCGATGAAGGGAGGAACTGTTCCCGTTACGATGGAAGTGAAGGATGATGTAAGGCTACATTCGGAATTGACTGCCTTCGGAATGACGTTTCCTTTAAAGATGCATTTTGACCCTGTCGTTCTTGAAGATGGCAACTTAATGCTAAAGCAGACATCGATGGAAATCGCTGATTTGGAACTTCCACCTTCAACAATCCTATCGGTACTGCGTGACTCCGTTAAGCTGCCGCCTTGGATGATTGTCAGACCGAAAGAGGAGGAAATATTCATCCACTTAACAGAGCTTGAAATAGCAGGGGACCTGCTAGTGAGAGCTAAATCGGTCGATCTTGTAAACGATGATATAGAACTTATTGTAACGATTCCAGTAGATTGAGGAGGGGTACTAATGGCAATTCAAAAAGCGACATTTGCTGGAGGGTGTTTTTGGTGTATGGTGAAGCCGTTCGATCGATATGATGGAGTCATATCCGTCATTTCTGGATATACGGGAGGAGATGTCGAAAATCCGTCATATGAACTTGTCTGCACGAATACGACGGGACATCGGGAAGCAGTTCAAATAACCTTCGATGATACTCTTATTAGCTATGAAGAGTTACTATCTATTTTTTGGAGGCAAATTGACCCAACGGATGCAGGAGGACAATTCTTCGATCGCGGAGAATCGTATCGTACAGCAATCTACACACACTCCGAAGAACAGGATGAGCTTGCCAGAAAGTCAAAACAAGAGCTAGCCTCATCTAGGAAATTCAGTAAACCAATTCAAACCGATATCTTGCCTGCGAAACCGTTTTACCCTGCGGAAGAAGGACATCAAAATTATTATATGAAAAACCCTTCTCATTACGAAAGGTATGCAATTGGATCTGGACGGGAACAATTTAAATTTAACCATTGGGGTGATCAATCATGAAGGAAAATCTTAAACAGAAATTGACGGATATGCAATACTATGTGACACAGGAAAATGGAACTGAACCACCATTCAACAATGAATATGACAACCATTTTGAAGAGGGAATATATGTGGACATTGTTTCAGGAAAGCCACTTTTCAGTTCCAAGGATAAATACGATGCAGGGTGTGGCTGGCCGAGTTTCACAAAGCCGATCGAGAGCGAAGAAGTAACGGAGCATTTTGACGCAAGCCATGGAATGCGAAGAACAGAAGTGCGCAGCAGAACGGCAGATTCCCATTTAGGGCATGTGTTCCCCGATGGTCCGGGACCGAACGAACTTCGTTACTGCATAAATTCAGCTGCTCTTAGGTTCATTCCTGTAGACAAGCTTGAGGAAGAAGGGTACGGGGAATATTCCCGCCTATTCAACGAATAAAAGGAGGCATATGATGGATCGTTCTTTTTATCAGTTTGTCTTATCTTTTCGTGGCGGTAAGAAAGGTGACGTTAAATCCGTCTTTGCTGAGGCGGTTTTTAATGACCATAGTTTTCCGAAAGACGAAAAAAATTTTGATCCACTTTCTCGATACTTGGAGGAGAAAGCGGATCCTGAAATGCCAAGCGTTGTCTTTGATGAATTATTTGAAATGTATAAAGAACGTTTCCAATAGGGCTAACTCGCCATCTTCATTGCATAAACTGAGGAAAAACTGTATGATTAGGAAAGAAATTTGAAAGTGAGGCATATAAAATGAGCATACATATTAATGCAAAAAAAGGTGACATTGCGGATACGATTCTTCTCCCAGGGGACCCGTTGCGCGCAAAATACATCGCGGAAACGTTCCTTGAAGATGTGACACAATACAACGAAGTAAGGAATATGTTCGGTTACACTGGAACATATAAAGGGAAGCGCATTTCTGTTCAAGGAACAGGCATGGGCGTTCCATCCATTTCCATTTACATTAATGAGCTTATGCAAGAATATGAAGTACAGAAACTGATTCGTGTAGGTACTTGTGGAGCTATCCAAAAAGACGTGAAAGTTCGTGATGTCATTTTGGCACAGAGCGCGACGACGAATTCACCAATCAACCGTACATTTTTCAATGGAGTCGATTATGCACCGACCGCTACCTTCGATTTACTGTTAAAAGCTTATCATGCGGGCTTGGAAAAAGGGCTTAAGCTGCAAGTAGGGAATGTTTATACGGAAGACTTCTTCTACAATGAACATGCTGAGCATGAAAAGCTTGCGCAATACGGTGTGTTAGCAGTGGAAATGGAAACGGCGGCATTGTATACATTAGCTGCGAAATATGGAAGACAGGCATTATCAGTGTTAACAGTAAGCGATCACATCTTAACAGGCGAAGTGACGACTGCTGAAGAACGACAAACGACATTTAATGACATGATTGTTGTAGCATTGGAAGCTGCAATTCAATAATCGTGCATCGGAGGACCGCTCGCTGCATTAACGGCGGTCTTTTTTGAATAAACCGGTAAAACGGGAAGGAAAGTGGGGAATGGGATGGACGAAAAAGAGAAAAATGGCGGCCATGAAACTGAAACAAACTTTGAACCGCCAGCAAAACGTTATATACGCATGAAACCGTTTTCGTTAGTGATGCTTATTTTCGGACTCGTTCTTGCAACGGCAGCCGTGACATTTTTTGCGTTGACGACGGGTGAGGATAAGGTTGTCGAAGTGGTCAGTCCACAGAGCCCGACTAACGATCGTAAGGAATTTAAAAAGCTATTTGATGCTTATGACGAAATGAAAAAAACCTATTATAACGATATTGATGAAACTGTAGTGATAGACGGGGCCATCAATGGAATGATAGAAGCGCTTGGTGATCCCTTTTCAGACTATTTGAATGAAAAGGAAGCACGCCAATTAAGTGAGAGTATTTCATCGAGTTTTGAAGGAATCGGTGCGGAAATCCAAGAGTTGAACGGGTATATTAATATCGTTTCACCGATTAAAAATTCACCCGCTGAACGTGCCGGTCTTTTGCCGAATGATTTGATTATTGCAGTCGACGGCAAAAGCATCCAAGGAATGTCCTCTTCAGAAGCTGTCCTTCTAATCCGTGGTAAAAAAGGGACGACGGTTACACTATCCATCCGCAGAGGAGAAATGGGAGAGCCGTTTGACGTAAAAATTGAACGGGACGTCATTCCTATCGAAACGGTTTATGCCAAAATGCTTGATAACAATATTGCCCATATCCATATAACAAGTTTTTCAGAACATACGTATGAAGAATTATTAAACGCTCTTGATGAAATGGAAGAACAGGGCATGGAAGGCCTTATCATGGACGTACGTCAAAATCCAGGAGGCATGCTGAATACAGCAATTGACATTTCAGACCTATTCGTTGAGAGGGGTAAAAACCTTTTCCAATACGAAGGCAAAGGGAATAACCCTGAAGTGTATGTAGCATCTGACGGTAGAAAAGTAAAAGTGCCTGTAACATTGGTTATTGACGATGGTAGTGCCTCCGCATCTGAAATTCTGGCAGGTGCATTGAAAGAATCTGCAAACGTACCGCTCGTTGGAATTAAGACATATGGCAAAGGGACTGTGCAAACTCCAAAAGAATTGCCTGACGGTTCCAATTTGAAATTGACGACTGCAAAATGGTTGACGCCAGATGGTAATTGGATCCATGAAACTGGAATTGAACCGGATATTGAAGTTCCTTATCCTCCTTACGCAACGCTCCCTTTCCTTGATCCTTCCATGGAGTTAAAAGAGGGAATGGTATCACCTGCAATCAAAACTGCGGAGGAGATGCTAAATGCTATAGGGTACGATCCGGGTGAAATTGATGGGTTGTTCGATCAAACGACGGAAGCTGCCGTAGTTGGGCTTCAAAAAGCATTATCTTTAAACGAGGATGGTATCCTCGTAGGGGACACGACTTATGGATTGATGAACGAACTAAGAAATAAAATCCGTGAAGAAGATCCTCAATTGCTGAAAGCGAAAGAACTATTATTGGAGCAAATCAAATAATAATGGAAAGCGTCCACTCCCGTGCGGATGGACGCTTTTCTTTTAGTAAAGGAGATTACTTATGATTGACGTCTATTTGTTAAGCGGATTTTTAGGGAGTGGAAAAACATCATTATTACTGAACTTGATTTCTCAACTGAAAGAGAACGGGAAAAAGCCTGCCATCCTCATGAACGAATTCGGATCCATTTCGATTGATTCCGACACCGTCGGTAAAGAAGAGAACATTCCTCTAAAAGAGTTGCTGAATGGATGTATCTGCTGTTCCGGCTCGGAGAAAACAGAGTCGCAGTTGCAAGGTTTACTCGAAGAGAATGACGACATCGACGTCATTTTAATTGAGACGACCGGTGCGGCTCATCCTGTCGAGGCATTGGATGCTGTCTATTCTCCTCTTTTTGCAGAAAGATTAAAGATAAAAGGAATCGTAACAGTTGCAGATGCTAGAAGATGGCTTGAAAGGGACAAAATGTCTCCGCAAGTTCGTTCACTATTCATGGAACAAATTCGCCATGCCCATATTTTATTGGTGAATAAAACTGATTTATTGACGGAGTCGGAATTGGCGACTGTCTCAATGGAGCTTGCGAACTTTAATAGTACGGCTCCGATCATTCAGACGACCAATGCTCATATTTCCTTCTCTGTTATTGAATCAACGTTAGAGGACGTTATAAATCCGACACGTAAATCGATTGTTTCAGGGCGGAATCTCCCTTTATCATCCAAATTGATCACTTTCGAGGAGCCTGTCGATCAGGATGAATTCGAAGACTGGGTGAAGTCTTTGCCGGATACAGTCTATCGAATGAAAGGCTATGTACCAGTGAAAGGGGTAAAGAACCCTTATCTTTTTCAATTTGCTTATGGGATGGTTAATTGGCTGCCCGAATATGTAAAAATGGAACCAAGACTTGTAATAATCGGAGAAGGAATTAGTCAGATAGAATACTTCGAAAAGTAAGTCTGAGAGATGACTGTCAACCCCATATCATATGAAATAATAGTTGATTTGACCAAAACCATCCAATTTAATAGGTTTGAATTGCCTTTCTCATAGGATTTATAATTTGTTTGGTCCTATAGGCAAATCATGGGGATTCTCCTCTTCTCACATACGTTATGATAGTTTGCGAAGGGAGGAGTTACAAGATGAAAAAATCGATGGCAGTCATCTTACTCGGCTCGACACTTTTAATGTCGACAAACAACAGTGTAGAAGCTTCATATCAGAATAACGAATTTACTAACGAAAAAGCGGTGCAAAACGTACAGTATTTTGTATATGAGGGGAAATTTTCTTCTTACAATCCCGTAGAAGTTAACCAATACATTAATAAGTACGTGAACGAACTTGAAAAATATTTTGGTAAAAATATAGAGGTTACTCTTCAACCATCTGCGAAACCGGTTGAACAACCAAAGCCAGTGGAGCAAGCAAAACCTGTGGAAAAGGCTAAACCCGCAGAACAGGCAAAACCTGTGGAAAAGGCTAAACCCGCAGAACAGGCAAAACCTGTGGAAAAGGCTAAACCCGCAGAACAAGCAAAACCTGTGGAAAAGGCTAAACCAGTAGAACAACCAAAACCAGTTGAACAAGCTAAACCCGTTCAACAAGCTAAACCTGTAGAACAGGCAAAACCGGTTGAAAAACCAGCTCAAAATGAAAATATTTCTGCTATTGAACAAGCAGTGTTAGATTTGACAAATGCTGAAAGACAAAAAGCAGGATTGCAACCTTTGCAAATCGATAAGAACTTGATGAATTCAGCTCGTCAAAAATCAACAGATATGGCAACGAATAACTACTTTTCACATGAGAGCCCAACATACGGCTCACCATTCGATCAAATGAAAGCAAACGGCGTCTCTTACCGCTCAGCTGCTGAAAATATTGCAATGGGTCAGCAGTCTGCTGAAGAAGTTGTAAAAGCTTGGATGGAGTCTCCAGGTCACAAAGAAAACATCTTAACACCTAACTTTACTCATATCGGTATCGGTTATGATGCAAATGGTAAATATTGGACACAACAGTTCATCCAAAAATAATAGAAATGAAAAGAACATGGCTTGGGAAGTTTCCCAGCCATGTTCTTTTTTTGCATAAAACGGAAGGCCCGCGGCGATACTTTATCCGTGAGGTGATGAAATTGGGCAATACAAGCAATCAGGTAATCGATAAGAAAAGTGTAAAACAACTCTTCTTAAATTCAGAAGATTTCGTCTCCGTAGATGTCGATTGGCCAACAGGCAAAGGGATTTTATGCTATTATTCATCATTGGCCGACGTAACGGAAGTAAACAAACAGATTACTATCATTCGGCAACGGGCATCGGAGAAAATGAGCAACTGGGGGAAAACTCCAGTTTCTAATGTATTACCGTATTCCGAAGATGAGCTTGTAAAAGCCGTTTGCAGCGGCCAGACAGTCATCATTTTTCTAGACTCCAAAGTGATGTTGACTATTTCCGTTCAAAGTAGTTTTTGCAGATCTCCAGAAGAACCGGGAAATGAGCAAGCAATCCGTGGTACACATGATGGATTTGTTGAAAATACACAACAAAACATTACACTTATCCGCCAAAAACTTGCCAGAAATGATCTTGTTATCAAATCAATAACTATCGGCAAGGGGACGAGTATAAATCTAACTTACCTTTATATTGATTCCATTGCAAATAAAGAAGTAGTCCAATTATTTGAATCCCGTTTACAAGAAATACAAAAAGAAAACATCATGAATTCTGGAGAAATCCAAGATTATTTTGATGAATCCGTATTAACACCTTTTCCACAGTTCTTAAATACAGAAAGGCCTGATCGTGTCGTCTTCAACTTGATGGAAGGAAAGATCGCAAACTTTATCAATAATTCACCGACCGCATTGATTGCACCAGTTAGTTTTTTTACATTTTACCAATCTTCCGATGATTTTAATAAACGCGTAATGATTGGTTCTTTTTATAGGTTGCTACGAATTATGAGTTTAGTGATGGCTTTATATTTACCTGCATTTTATATCGCTGTCGTGAGCTTCCATTCGGAAATATTGCCTATAGAAATAAGTAAAAAAGTGAAATTAGCGATTAACGAAATACCATATCGCCCGATTATAGAAGCAATGATAATGGAATTGTTCATTGAATTGATAAGGGAGGCAAGTATTAGGCTTCCGAAGCCGATTGGACAGACAATCGGTGTTGTTGGCGGCTTGATCATAGGTGATGCAATTGTCAGTGCTGGCCTCGTATCAAATTTAATGGTAATTGTAGTAGCATTGACAGCCATTTCAAGTTTTGTCGTCCCTTCAGTTGAAATGAATATGGCCCTTCGGATTTTAAGGTTCCCATTTATGCTTGCAGCAGCGCTATTCGGTTTTTTCGGAATGGCAATCGGGACGATTGTTTTAGTTATTCACCTTTTATCATTATCTTCTCTTAAACAGCCATATTTTGCTCCTTTTGTTCCTTTGGATACGTCCAGGTTCATGGATGTGTTTTTCCGTGTTCCTTATTCCAAGTTTCATAAACAACAAAAGACTTTCTCATTCATGAAAAAGAAGAAAGGCCGGAAATCGTAATGTTAACATTATCGAGAATCCAGTTTTTTTTGCTCTTATTTGTTGTACAGACAGGGACGGTTTTCGTATCTTTTCAGCATCGGTTAATCATTGAGGCAAAAACGAATTCGTGGGTCGTCTTCATCATTGCAGGCATATTTCATTATATTCAAATATTGCTTTACGAAAAGTATTATGAAAGGTTCAAACCAGGACGACTCGTTGCAGGGCTATACATTGCGTACTGGTCTTTGACAATCGTTACTTTTCTTGCTTATCTCAATTACACACTTTCTGTTTGGATATTCCCAAACACTCCTCAAATTGTAACGATGGTAATCATCGTAGGCGTGTCGCTATATGCAAATATGACAAGAATTGAAACAGTAATCAATTTACCGGCAACAATCTTACCCTTATTTCCGATTTTCATACTCTTCTTATTCATGGCAATACCGGATCTCGTTTGGACTCGTTTGTTTCCTTTGGATTTGACTGATATCATACCTCTTTTGAAAGGCTTATTCATGGCACAGGCTACGTTCCTTGGTATAGAGTTCTACTTGTTTTTCAGGAAGTACGTCATCCAGAAGGTTAAAGGGATGCCACTATTTATTTATCAGTCGGCTTGGTTCTTTTTTTTCTTTACGATTTTAGTTTTTATTCTTCTTTTTTATCCGATCAACGCAATCGACTTCCTACCAGAACCGCTTCTTAATATTTTGAAGTCGCAAAAAGTGACGTTTGTTGAACGACTCGATTTGTTTTTCTTATTCATATGGGTAATCTGGAGCGTCGTGGCAATAACACTGTACTTTTTTATGTGCGTCCAAGCCCGTCGTATCTATTTCAACAATGAAAGTAAGTTCCTTACAATCTTGTCTCATTTTTTGCTTATTATCATTTCTTCTTTTTTTGCGACGAAAGATCGATCTAATTTTCTGCGGGAAATCATTGTCTATCCTCAATTGCTTTTTACAATAGTAATTCCCTTAATCGTCATTTTGATGAATAGGAGGAACAAAAAATGAGTAAAAGGTTGTTGCCGGCATTCTTGCTTGGACTGCTTCTGCTTGGAGGATGTTGGGATGAAGCGCAATATAAAGACATTACAATCGTTCCAGTTATGGGATTGACGAACGGGGATAAGGAAGGGGAAGTGAAAGCTTACTTTTCCTATCCAACTTTTGAAGAAGAAACAATCAAATACGCACAGTCTGAAGGTACGGGTGTCTCGACACGGGCTGCTCGCGAAGATGCTAGCCACCATACAATGGAAGCACTCGATGTATCCCATCTCGAAGTACTCATGATATCAAGTGATATGGCGAAAAAAAACGTCTACCCCGAAATTGATATGTTTTTCAGAACGCCACGGAATCGCATTACAAGCTACGTTGCTGTAGTGGAAGGAGATATGAAACAATATTTCAATCCTCCTGGAGACTTTAAAAGTGAGGTTGCAAATTATTATCCTGAATTATTGCGTACGGGCGTGCTGTATACATACATTACGGTAAGCACAATGGAAAATGCAGCAAAATTACTGTTTGACGAAACGATTGACTTAACTTTACCGTATTTGATCATTGATGAAAACGGACTTCCGGCTTTAGATGGAATCGCGCTGTTCAGCAACAATCATTTCACAGGACAAACTTTAAGGAAACAAGAAGCGATTTTGGCAGGCATGATGAAAAACAAACTTGGTAAGTATACACGCCTTAGTTATGAGTGGAAAGAAAAAGATAGTCCTATTACGGTTCAAGTAATAAAAGTAAATAGAAAGCTAAAGATTTCTGATGAGCGGGTCAAGATGAAATTTGATATCGATATTAGTGTTGATGAATTCCCTAAAAATGACTTGTACAAAAAGCAAACACGAAGGGAGGCAGAAAAATTTCTGTCTGCCGAAATAAAGAAGGATTTTGAAAAAGTCCTAACAACAACCCAAGAAGCAAAAAGTGATGTTTTCGGTGTTGGGCGGAAAGTTCATGCATTCCATCAAGATTTATGGAAAAAGGGAGATTGGCGGGAAACATACTCTACTTTGTCTATTGAGATTGATGTGAAAGTGAATTTGAAGAGAACGAGTATACTTGACTGAAATAAATCCCGGGCTATATCGTAACGGGTTCGGTTGATGGGGAGAAAACAGTAAAAAACACAGCATTTGGAGGCACAATTCGCATATGAATTAGTGTCCCCATTTTTGTTGTTATATCAACATTTAGATGCATTATATAGAGGAACTGGCACCACAATAAGCACGGGAATTAGCAGCAGCGCATAATTTTATGTGCCTTTGTCAATTCCATTGTTAAAACGCATGCTAATTGGATATTGGACGGAAAAATAAAGAAGGAAGGCGAGAAATATATGCTAAAATATAATAAGGATTGTGAAATAATGTTATTCAACTAACGGAGCAACATTCCTGTTGAAGGATGAACATTTTACAATGACATCCGAAGTGGATGGATTTAAACGTTTAATCGAATTCCATAATTTCCTTGAAGTGCAGGGAGTCCGTGTCGGTTGTGGACATGCAGGGAACAACTTTGTTTTTTATGATCTTGATGGAAATTTATTTAACGTATGGAGCGAACTAAGTCCATCCTTAAAGGACCTGGCGTGGAATAAATCAATAAGAAAACTGGTGTACAGCGTTAGTTCTTATGGAATTAACGCTCTTTTTGTTGAAATATTTCACTATAGAGAAGGCAGTTGAATGAATTGGTGACTTAATCAAGTTTATTACCTATTTTAAAGAAACATGTGAAATTGTACTTGACCTTCGACTTACTCGAACCTTTAGAATGAAATTGGTAGAACATACCGAATACATTAACAAGAAAGGGATGGAGCAGATGACTTTCCGTTGGGACGGCGGATTTATCATGGTATCATGGGACAAATTTGAAGAGGGGATTGAATGGTATAGCAAGCATATGGGATGGACTTGTTTAGACAGTGTTGTTACACCTGTCGGAAAAAAGGCTTTTCTCAAAATGCCTAGATTAGGTGTGGTGACATTGAAGTCCTTTGAAGGCGAATTTGAACATTTTAAATTTGAAGGTGATTTTGAAGGACATACAAGAGTAGGATTTGAGGTGACGAATCTTGAGGATACCCTTTCCTATTTTGAAAAGGAGGGAATCAAGGTTTCCAATATGGTTACCTTACCTACTGGACAAGTTAGCTTTGATATCCATGCTTTTGATAACGCAAGGATTACAGCGGTCCACAATAAATCTTTGGAAGGGCAATTCCCTGAAGCTAGAGTAACAGGTTTTGGCGATGTTAATGTAAGAATAGGTGTAAAAGATATCAATAAAGCTGTCGCTTGGTATCAAGAGAACCTTGGTGTTAAAGTAGTAGAACAAAATGACAATTATGCACACTTACAAGTAGAGGATGCATATGACTGGATGCAGCTGTCTCAAGTGTTTTACGACAATATATGGTTGGAAAAGATTGAAGATATAACTTTCGAAAAAGCAAACCCTTCTGTTCGGAATTACTTTGACGTCAGACCAGAGTTATTTCATGAAACCTACAATCAACTTAAGGAAAATGGTTTGAATCCATCCGAAGTTGCTGGTAATCCCCATAATGGCTGGGCGGGTTTTCATTTCTTTGATTTAGATGGAAACCGCATAAACGTTTGGTCTTATCCTGCATAACAGCAAAAGGGAGTGAAGAGAAATGGGGATGAAAATCAATGAATTTTCTGAGCGAACTGGCCTGCCACCAAGTACTCTTCGTTTCTATGATCAAAAAAAATTGTTGGAGCCCAAACAACGTTTAGAGAACGGCTATAGGATTTATACAGACGATCAAGTATCACACGCATTGATTATTCATTCACTTCGTTTGTCTGGCATTAGCATTGAAGACATTTATCAGTATATGCATTCAAGCGAGGAAGAGAAGGAACGATTAATTTCAAATTGGAAGCATGAGGTAGATTCAAAGATATCTACATTAAAAATCGCAAAACAATATTTAAGTGGTGTGACTGCTAAAGAGCAACATATCAATTTAGTTAAATGGGACGAACCCATACTATTTATATGGTTTAGACATGAAGTGCCAAGAGAAATAAACCCTTTTCAGTCTGTGATGACCTCAGAATTAGAGAAGGTTAAAAAATTGGGACTAGGAGTTAGACCAGGTATTTTTATAAGGACATTAGAATCTAAAGGGAATTCAATGGTTGGCGAGGTTGGATTCATCCTGAATAAAGAGTATCCATCCAACTTGAGTGACAAGGCGATTAATATGTATATAGAGCAACAAGAGCCAACGCTTTACGCTACGATGGAGTGTAATGTGTACGATCCCTTTATGTGTTTTAATTTTATGAGGCTAGTCCACCGATTTGGTTTTAGAACAAAAGGTGTAAAGTTAGAAAAGTTTGAGTCACCAGATGAAAGTACTTTTAGGTACATGATTCCACTTTTGAATCCTTCTTGACTCTTCAAATAATGGAGTGTTGCTCTTGAAAGATCAACGCCTATTTTTTTTATATATTGAATAAAGGAGCAATATGATTAAAGTAGCAGGAATATTTATTTATTTGTAGAAATATGTAGTTATTATATTCAAAGGAGTGAATTATGTGTCTAAATCAACATTACAGAACAAGTCTGTAATAGAGTTATCTGAATTAAAGTTAGTCGGTTTTCGAGTATTGTGCCCAGGTGACCAGTATGTAAATGAAATACCGAAAGCATCGTCACAGTTAAGCGAGCGGATAGGTGAAATTAGTAACGTTATTAATCCGTTGCAACAAATTGGGGCATTTGTTGTAGAAAATGAAACGGACAATGAAGATGGCTATTGGATCTGCGTAGAAGTAAATGAATACGAGAATATTCCTGATGAAATGATTACCTTGACAATACCCTCACAAAGATATGCCGTTGTGAGACATAAAGGACCAAATGATGAAATTAGGGACGCCTATGAGGACTTGCATAAATGGATTGAAGAAACTAACTATCTACGATTAACAAATAAATGGCATCTTGAAAAGTTTTATAGCTGGACAGATATAAAAAATATAGATGTAGAGCTGTTTGATACTATAAATTAAGATGAATGTAAAGCAGTAAAAGTGTTTATCCAGGTAGGATTAACACCATCTCGAAAGAAAAAGAGCCCTCTTGTATGATGCATAGTGTCAACGTGGATATTGACCCATCATCAAACAGGAGGACTACTCTATGAATTCTATGGAATGGGAGATGCAGTATCGTTGATCTGCTCTCGGAAGTAGGTTGTTTTTCACATTATGAGGATCCACACCAACTCAACAAACTAGCGGGATTGACATATTCATCTGGCCAACATCAGGGGTGAAACAGATCTCAAAGCGAGGCCGGAAGAGGTTAAGGAACGTTCTATTTAAAGTCGTTCCACTGGTCAGGCCCAACGAAGCGTTTAAACGGTTTCATGAATACTACACGACTTGCCAACAAAATCCCCTTAGGTAAGAAGCAAAATAATTTTCCTCACATCACGAAGTGATTTAACCGTTGATACTTCAATGTTTATAGAGGGAGGTAAAATTATTAAATTGGAAAGGGATAGGAGTATAAATAGGGACTAACTTGATATACCAGATTAATTTTAGGAGAGGTAAATATGAGTAAATCATTCATTGAACAAGTACATTATATTAGAATTCCTGTAAAAGATTTAGAACAGTCTGCACAATGGTATAGAGATGTATTAGGGTTTCAGTTATTAAGCATTACTGATGATCCATTTGCGATTATTAAAGTAAATGAGGGACCTTTTTTACTTATCTTAGTTCCAACTGTCGATGACACATTTGCACATTTTACAGTTAATAATGAATCAGCTTTCAGTATCGGCTTTACAAGCCCGGAATTATCTGAATTTCATCAACATCTAATTAATAATCAAGTTAAGGTGGAGGATATACAAGAAGATAATGGTCATGCCTTTTTCCACTTTTACGATCCAAATGGTAATAAACTTCAAGTACACTGGTAAGATTATATAAATTTCCTTATTTCATTAACGGGTGCTTTAGTTCAATTAGGATAATAAAATACTTCGACAAAAATGCTCAGATTTTTCTGAGCGTTTTTACTTGTTAATTATATAGCAATTTTACTGTTGAAATGTATGCTGATTAGCCTGTTATTTGCGTTGTTAATTGCACTTTTCTCCCCATCAACCGAACCCGTTAGCTATATCAGTCCGAGTTTTATTTTTCATATATAAAGTCCAGACTCTAATTCCATACAATTATTCCTATGTAACTATCCTAACTGATCCATAAGGTGGCATATGCTTAAATAGTATCCGAGAAAATAACTTTGAATGTAAATCTATTGATATTGTATAGTGATTTATTTGCTATAATAACAAAGAAGTGTATATGGATAAATGTTGAACTGAAGATTATTCATATTTCATTGAAGCTGTTGTTCAGGATATATTGCTTACTAAAAAATCAGATGAGGTGAATGGCCAAATGAAACGGCCGGTAATTGTATTGACAGGGGGCGGGACTGCAGGGCATGTTTCCGTCAACGAAGCGTTAATACCAGTATTCATTGACAAAGGATATGAAGTCCATTATATCGGTTCCCATGACGGAATTGAGAAACAATTGATAAAGGAAGGCCATCGTGAAGTGACATATCATGCCATTCAAAGCGGCAAACTCAGACGTTATTTCTCGATGAAGAACTTTTCGGACCCGTTCCGTGTCGGAGCAGGAGTCTTACAAGCATATTCGATATTGCGAAAATTGAAACCTGAAATTATTTTTTCAAAAGGCGGATTTGTTTCGGTTCCGGTCGTTTTGGCGGCAAAGCTTGCTAAAATTCCTGTAGTTGTCCACGAATCTGACGTCACTCCGGGACTTGCGAACAAACTCGCACTGCCTCTTTCCAAACATATCTTTACGGTCTTCGAACAAACACTCGACTATGTGCCAGCCGGAAAAGCGACATTTACGGGTGCAGTCATCAGACCGGAAATCTTTCATGGTGACAGGAAGGAAGGTCTGCGCATCGCTGGTTTATCCGGGGAGAAGCCTGTGTTCATCGTAATGGGCGGCAGCCAAGGATCCGCTCTGCTCAACGATGAATTAAGAAAGGATTTGGACGTTCTACTAGAGGAGTTTGAAATCATACACCTTTGCGGTAAAGGTAATATTGATGAAACTTTGGAACATACAAAAGGCTATACGCAATTTGAATACGTAACAGAAGGGCTGCCTCATTTATTGGCGGCGTCCGATTTTTCCGTATCACGCGCAGGATCGAATGCCATATTTGAATTATTATCTGTATTAAAACCCATGTTACTCATTCCGTTATCTGCTTCTCAAAGCAGAGGCGATCAGCTATTAAATGCCTCATTATTCGAATCACTTGGCATTGCCAAAGTGATTCAGGAAGAGAAGCTTAAGGAACATTCTATGCCAGAGCTTTTCAAATCGCTTATTGAGGATAAAGACAGTCTTCTAACAAATATGAAAAAAGTTTCAAATACAAAATCCCCTGAAAAAATGGCGGAAATGATACTATCATACAAGAATTAGCTGGAATAGTCTTTGAAGAGAAGAAAAATATACAAACAATTAACAATGAATCTCTATTTTCAACACACATAATTGTCAATAAAATAGAACTAATCCCTTCCCGTTCTAGTATTTGCGTGGTAATATGGATACGGATATTAAATAGTAACACAACAGGCCAATAGGCAAAATGTGGAGGTCATTTTACATGTCGAACAATGTTGGTACCCAACGTTCCCCTTATTCGGTATTTACTGGTCCGAACCTTGGGTATGTAATGGAAATGTATGAACAGTTCAAAGTGTCACCCGAATCTGTCGATCCCGAACTTGCTGAAATGTTCAGAAGTTACGGGGCACCTTCTATTGAAGGAATTGACCAAACAGCGACAATGTCAGCTGTTCCAGCAAGTGATTTTGGAAAAGTACTAGCTGCCTATACACTAGTAGACGCTATACGTGCATACGGGCATCTTGCCTCGGATATATATCCGCTTGAAGACAGACCAAAAGACGCTACCCGACTGGAGCTTTCGTATTATGGATTATCCGAAAACGATCTGCAGTCGATGCCAGCCTCCTTGTTTTTAAAAAATCCGCCATCCAATGTAGAAAACGGATTGGATGCGGTAAACTATTTAAAATCATTGTACACAGGGAAAATTGCTTATGAATTTTCTCACGTCATTGATGAAGAAGAACGTGAATGGATCCAATCAAAAATTGAAAACGGGGAGATCTCCGTTCAGCTTTCTTCTGATGATAAAAAAGCATTGCTAGAAAGATTGACTAAAATAGAAGGTTTTGAGAAGTTCATCCACCGTACTTTTGTTGGAGCGAAACGTTTTTCCATTGAAGGACTTGATTCTTTAGTTATCCTTCTTGATGAATTGGTTCGCCGTTCTGAAGCTGACAAAGTGAAGAAGTTATTAATCGGTATGGCACATCGTGGCCGCTTGAATGTATTGACACATATTTTGAATAAACCATATGAAATGATGTTCGCTGAATTTGCAGGAGTCCCTTCTACGCCATTCCTCCCGGAAGATGGATCTCTCGAAACGACCCATGGTTGGTTCGGTGACGTTAAATATCATATGGGAGCACTTTATAAAGCTCCTTCAGGCACTGAACGATTCTTGGCTTATAACCCTTCCCACTTGGAAGTCGTTAATCCAGTTATTGCTGGCCAGACACGTGCTGCGCAGGAATATACAGACAAAGAAGGTCTACCCGAGCAAGATATGAAAGCCGCTTATGCAATCATGATCCATGGAGACGCAGCTTTCCCGGGTCAAGGAATTGTCCCTGAAACATTCAACTATAGCCGTGTCCGCGGATATAAAACGGGCGGTTCGATCCATATTATCGCGAACAATACGATTGGATTCACTACTGAATATTACGATTCGAGATCGACTCATTATTCATCGGACCCTGCAAAAGGATTCGAAGTTCCGGTATTACATGTCAATGCGGACAGTCCTGAGGATGTAATTGCAGTCGCTGCGTTTGCATTTGAATATCGCCAAAAATTTGGAAAAGATATATTGATAGACTTGATTGGGTATCGCCGTTATGGCCACAACGAAATGGATGAGCCATTAGTAACGAACCCAATGATGTACCATAAGATCCATAAACATCCAACAGCACGCCAACTTTACGGTTCAGAACTCGTAAAAGAGAACATTTTGAATGAAAAAGATGTTGAAAAGCTGGATGCTGACGTATTTGCAATGATGCAAGCTGCATACGACAAAGTGAAGGAGACGGCTTCCGTTGCCACAAAAAGCTCCAATGCGACACCTGAAAATGTCCTGGCAGGATATCCAAGAGATCTTGAAACGGGTGTTAGCGAGGAAAGATTACAGCGCATGAACGAAGAGCTTCTTTCTTACCCAGAGGACTTTACGGTATTCAGTAAGTTAGATCGAATTTTGAAGCGTCGTGAAGAGCCGTTCAAAGGAAAAGGAAAAGTGGATTGGGCTCATGCTGAACAATTAGCGTTCGGTTCCATTCTCCAAGATGGCAAGCCGATCCGTGTTACAGGTCAGGACGTCCAACGAGGAACTTTCGCACATCGCCATCTTGTATTACATGATGAAAAGACCGGTGAAGAATTTGTGCCGCTTCATCATATTAGCGGTTCCAGCGCATCGTTTGTCGCTTATAACAGTCCATTAACCGAATTTGCGGTTGTCGGTTACGAGTTCGGATATAACTTGGAAAAAGACCGAGCGTTAACGATTTGGGAAGCCCAATATGGAGACTTTGCAAATATGGCCCAAGTGATGTTTGACCAATTCATTTCATCCAGCCATTCGAAATGGGGTCAGCAATCGGGCATGGTCATCCTTTTGCCTCATGCCTATGAGGGACAGGGACCAGAACACTCCAGTGCTCGACTTGAAAGATATTTGCAGCTTTGTGCTGAAAACAACTGGACGGTAGCTAACATTTCAAGTGCGGCTAACTATTTCCACGTCTTGCGCAGACAGGCAATGATGCTAGGAACTGATGTGGAACGTCCACTTGTCATCGTGTCACCAAAATCACTTCTTCGTCATCCGCTCGTTGGCGCTGATGTAAGTGATCTATCGGACGGCCACTTCCAAACTGTTCTTGAACAGCCAGGAACAGGCCAAAATCCAGATAAAGTGAAGAAAATCCTATTCGCTAGCGGTAAAATGGCGATTGATCTAGCAGAAAAAGTAAAAGACGGCGAAGGTTTTGACCACTTGCATATCGTGCGAGTAGAGCAATTGTATCCATTCCCGTCCGAAAAAATTGCCGCGATCGTAGCTCGTTATCCAAAAGCGAAAGAACTCGTTTGGGTTCAAGAAGAACCTAAGAACATGGGGTCTTGGTCATTCGCTTTAGAATATATGCAAGAAATCGCAGGTGGAAAACAATCGGTTTCCTACGTAGGTCGTATTCACCGTGCAAGCCCTTCAGAAGGTAGTGGGGAAGCACATAAAGTTGAGCAACAACGTATCATCGAAGAAGCGTTGAAAAAATAAGTACACATATAAAGAATTTTGTTATGCACCGTTGAACGGTAGAACAGAGGAGGAATTTATTGTGGCTGAAATCAAAGTACCTGAACTTGCAGAATCGATTACTGAAGGAACGATTGCGAAATGGTTGAAACAACCTGGCGAGAGTGTTGATAAAGGTGAGTTTATCGTAGAATTGGAGACCGATAAAGTTAACGTTGAAGTCATTTCTGAGGAAGCAGGGGTTATCCAAGAACTTCTTGCTGCCGAAGGCGATACAGTTGAAGTCGGTCAAGTGATTGCAGTTGTAGGTGAAGGTTCTGGAGCACCTGCTGCCCAATCTGAACAGGCTGCACCAAAAGCGGAAGAGGCACCAGCAGCTTCTGCACCACAACAAGCGGCGCCAGCTCAATCGAAAGAAGAGACTACTTCTTCTGATCGAACAATTGCGAGCCCGGCTGCAAGGAAATTGGCTCGTGAAAAAGGAATTGATTTAGCCGCTGTTTCACCTGTCGATCCTATGGGACGTGTCCGCGTACAAGACGTTGAAGCGCACGGAACAGCTCCAAAAGCATCTGCAGCACCTGCAGCACCAGCAAAAGCTGCGGCAGCACCTGTAGAAGACGGGCGCGAAACACGTGAAAGAATGACACGTCGCCGTCAAACAATTGCAAAACGTCTATTGGAAGTTAGACAATCTACAGCTATGTTGACTACTTTCAATGAAATCGATATGACAGCGGTCATGGAACTTCGTTCGCGTAAAAAAGACGAATTCTATGACAAAAATGATGTTCGCCTTGGTTTCATGTCTTTCTTTACGAAAGCAGTTGTAGCAGCACTTAAGAAATATCCATACGTCAACTCAGAAATCGATGGTGACGACATCATCTTGAAGCATTATTACGACATTGGTATCGCAGTATCGACTGAAGGTGGACTGGTCGTTCCAATTGTACGCGATGCAGACCGTAAGAATTTTGCTGAAATCGAATCTACAATCGGAGAGCTTGCTGGGAAGGCGAGAGACAATAAATTGACAATTGCAGATATGTCTGGCGGTTCTTTCACTATCACTAACGGTGGTGTATTCGGATCATTGTTCTCAACACCGATCTTAAACGGTACTCAAGTGGGTATACTAGGAATGCACACAATTCAAAAACGTCCTGTAGCTGTTGGTGATAAAGTTGAAATCCGTCCAATGATGTATGTGGCATTATCTTATGACCACCGTGTCATTGATGGTAAAGACTCAGTCGGCTTCTTGAAAATGGTTAAAGAATTGATTGAAAACCCTGAAGATCTTCTACTTGGATCATAACAAAAGCGAAGGGCGCCTGCCCGGAGTCTAGATGTAACTAATAACTGAAAAAGCCCGAGATTCTCGGGCTTTTTCAAATACTTCTAATTGGATGGTGATCTCATGACTTTCAAAGAATGGAATACAGCACCGACACTTCGGAAAGTCGTATGTAAACATGCGAATGCGGAAAAGTACGTCGTAAATGATTGTTTAACTCCGGGCAAAGAATATGATGTGAAGAATGAGACAGACGAATTCATTTTCATCGTAGATAATACCGGTAAAGTCGGCGGATTTTATAAAACGTATTTCGAATGATTTTTCGCCCGATGCCGACGATTTCGGCATTGGGCATTTTTATTTTAGGAGGATGTACATGTTATGGACCCTATAATATTGAACGAAAGAACGAAGAGGCTTGCGAGAGTATATGATAAGCATAAAGAGGATTTAGTACAGGAAGGCGGCTATATTTCTCCGGTGCGTCATCTGTGGGAGGACGTATTAATCAGTGCTGTCTTAAAAAAGCCTATCCTTTTAAAAGGTCCTTCCGGATCCGGAAAGACAAAACTCGCACAAAGTATTTCACACTTTTTTAACCAGCCGATGCATAGCGTGAACTGTTCTGTCGATTTAGATGCCGAATCACTGTTAGGATTCAAAACGATCAATACTACAGATGGACAATCCATCATCGAATTTGTAGAAGGACCTGTTGTCCAAGCGATGAAAGAAGGCCATATTCTTTATATTGATGAGATCAATATGGCGAAGCCTGAAACACTACCGATTTTACATAGCGTCCTCGATCATAGACGTATGTTGACGAACCCTTTTACGGGCGAGGTTATCCATGCGCATCCTGATTTCACAGTCGTGGCAGCTATAAATGAAGGATACGTCGGAACTTCACCGATGAACGAAGCTTTGAAAAACCGATTCATTTCTTTTGCAATTCCCTATTTGTCTGGTGAGCAATTGCGGGAAATCATTCAGACACTATTTCCTCAAGCTGAAACGGCTTTAGTCGATACAATGATGAACATTAATGAAGATTTGAAAAAGCAAGTGTTGAACGGTCTTCTAGCAGAAGAAGCCGCATCTGTTAGAAGTTTGTTGGATGCAATTGCACTCGCGGGACATATGCCCGTGAAGCGTGCAATCCAGTATGCGATTGCTGAAAAGATGGATGATCGGATGGAAAGGGAACTAGTGATGGAATTAGTGGAAACGTGGGTGAAGTGAGGCGAATGAAATGGTCAAGTTAAATCGGTTCATTCAGTTTAATGATGAGACGATCGATGCCAATTTGCTGTTACTTTATGAGCGGCTAGGCAGAGCACTTGCAGAAGCACAATTTTTGGAATTGACTGAGCGCAAACTATTTGAGTTCCAGCCGAAAGAGGGCATCATCTCGCTTAGTGTATTTTGGAGGCATCGTTCCACGGAAGTCATGCATTTAGGTCGATTATCGGATGTTTATTTATTGACTATAGGTTTCTGGAAGCATTTTTCTGTAACGAATTGGATCCGATTCAGAAGAAAGTATACGGACCATCCTTTACGGAGATTCGCTGAAGAATTGTTGCTATTGATGGAGGAATTCCGTCTGATGGACGTAGTTGAAAAGGAGAGACCAGGGACCTCCAAGGCGTTTACAGTCAGACGACTGCTAATGCTGGAATTCCATCGGGACCGGCTCTTATCCAATTTGAATAAGGGCTTCATCGCTGATGCATTACTGAACCAACTGTTTATCACATTACATGAAGGAGTAGTTACTAGTTCTCAAATCGATTGGCAATTGCCGATCGGGAAGATTAACACGATTGCTACTTATGCGACTGACGCGAAATCTACTTCCGATATGGCTGCTCTTGTAGAACGGATCATTTTTATGATTGAGGAAGCAGTCGAAAATGACCTTGTCCTCCAGTATTATGCTGTTGGAGATGCACTTTCTGATGATACAGCTGTTTTTCATTATCATGAAGGAATGACAGACGCAGAAACAGGAGAACAAGACCCAAAAGAAACGATTGAGGAAATCTTCCGCACATGGCACAGAGAAAGTGAAAGCGAGTCAGGTGTTCACCTTGAATACGAGCTTGAACACGGCAGGGCTGGTAGGGGGGATGGCAGTAATATAGCAGAGGGTAATGAAACTGCTGAAATACAAGAAACGGGATTCGGTCGCTCAGAGGGGGATGAAAGCGATAAGTGGTCTGATGAAGAACGCGAGCAGTCCGAAAAGAAATCAAAGTGGAAAAAAGCTGGGCTAGATTTCGGAAAAGAGCATGTTAACGTCGTGTACGAAGAACAGGTTGTAAAAACTATCCGTGATGATGGCAATATCGCCAAGCTATCCCAATGGAGAGAAGAACAAAAGCCACATGTCCGTTCTTTTGTTACGGAAATGAAAAAGCGGATTGAATTGAAAGAGGATGCAAGAAGAAACCGACTGATGAAAGGAAGATTATCATCAAAGCTGACGACATTGTTAGTGGATGAACGGCCGCGACCCTTTTACCGAAAAAATACGCCATCTGATAAATTGAATGCTGTCTTTGGCTTGCTCGTCGATGGTTCGGCTTCCATGATGGATAAGTTAGAGGAAACGAAAAAAGCGGTTTTGTTATTCCATGATGTCTTAAGGCAATTGAACGTACAACATGAAATCTCTTCCTATTACGAGGATGCGAATGAAGTCTCTAAAAATCTTCAGCCGAATGTTTTTGGGATGATGCATACATTCGACGACCGAAACAATGATGACGGGCTGACCATTCTATCATTTGAAACGAATGAAGATAATCGGGACGGTTTCGCGATTAGATGGATGACTCGGAGACTATTGGTCAGACCTGAAAAGCATAAATTCCTTCTCGTTTTTTCGGATGGTGAACCTTCGGCTTTTGGTTATGATCGAAACGGCATTTTGGATACGAGGGAATCGGTATTAGAAGCTGAAAAAAAGGGAGTCTCTGTCATTCATTTATTTTTAGCTTCGGAAGAGCCTACGGATGATCAACGGGCATTGTTCTCGATGATGTTCGGCAATAAATCCGCAGCATCCGAATCAGTTGAACATTTCACTGATCAGACGTTAAGGATATTGAGAAAGCTGTTAGCGATTGCGCTAGGATAATGAAAAAACCGCCAAGGGCGGTTTTTTTGATGTTATAATGGACGATTTGGGGTTTGTGTTTTTTCGTGTACAGCAAGAAGGCGTTGCTTCAACTCTTCTTCCATACGGGCGATTTCCACTTCCGCGGCTTTTCGCTTCGCGCGTCCGTCTGCTTGAATGACTAATGTTTCCTCGATTGTCTGGATCAAGTTTTCCTGAGTTTTCTTTAGCGTATCAATTTCAATAATACCCCGTTCGTTTTCTTTTGCAGTTTCGATTGAGTTTACCTTCAACATCTCTGAGTTTTTCAAGAGAAGGTCATTTGTCGTCTTCGTCACGAGACGCTGTGACTCGACTGCTTTTCGTTGTCTGTTCAAAGTAAGCGCGATCGCGATCTGGTTTTTCCAAAGTGGAATAGATGTCATAATAGACGATTGAATCTTCTCGGCAAGCGTCTGGTTCGTCTGTTGTATCATCCGAATTTGCGGAGCACTTTGAATTGTGATTTGTCTCGAAAGTTGGAGATCATATAAACGTTTTTCCAATCGATCAAGGAATTGCCCCATATCATTCACTTCTTGGAAAGCCATTTGATCATTTGACAGCTCCGCTTTTCTTTGCATTTCTGGAATAATGACATTCGCAATTTCATCGCGTTTCAACTCGGCAGCAGCGATATAGACATTTAATGCTTGGAAATAGGTCTTGTTTTGTTCGTAAAGGCTATCGAGCATTTGGACATCTTCAAGCAAGCCGCGCTTCGAATGCTCTAATTGAACGCCGATACGATCGATTTGCGTACTAAGCTTTTGGTATTTCGTCATCATTTCTTGGATTGATTTTTTCGCTCTGTTGAATAGGCGGCCTAATCCCGTTTTTTTCTTTTCAGATAAGTCTTCAGGGTCTATTTCAGAAAGCTTGCTCATTAAGTCGCTTAACACATCACCGACAGGACCGATATCTTTGCTTTGCACATGATCGAGCATCTTATGGGAGAAGCGTGATAATTCATTTTGCGCATTGGCACCGTACGTTATGATTGCTTCATAATTTCCAACGGGAATTTGTTCTGCGAGTTGCTTCGCTTTTGCCTGTTCTTCGGGTGTTAAGCGATCCATCAGCTTTACAGCTACTTGGCCTTTACTTTGTTCCGTTTGCATCTCCTTTGGCAGTAGCGGTTCATGTACGTTAAATGGATTGTCCAATAGGTCATCCATCGTTTTTACCTCTGTATGTGATAAGTTATTTTCTGTCATTCTGCATTTCTCCTTTCATCTCAAGCAATGGTTTATTCTTTTTTATCGTGACATCCACATAATCCAGTTCAAGCTGCAACTGTTCAATATCAGTCGCCAATGCGCCTCTTAAATCCTGCTCCAATTGTTTATTCACATCTGTTAGTGTTTCCCTTGTATGTTGAAGGGCAACCCTAATTTCATGATCTTTCAATGGTTGATTGACGAGCATTGCGTATTTAGAAGTCAGCTCAACAGCTGAATCGAGATGTGAATAGAAAAATTTCTCGACATGATAGAATTTTTTCGGGTTCTTGCGTACTATGGTGAGAATCCTCTTTGCCAAGTTATTCATCTCATATACTTGTTTAAATGCCTGTACTGAACGAACTTGACCGTATAAACCGTTCAACTTCTTGATTTTTAATTTTGCTTCGTTAATCTGGTTTTTAATATGCTTGTATTCGGACCTCGACATGCCAAACTCTTTGACATTTGACGAAATTTGTATTTGTTTTATCGTAAAATTGCCACCTAAGTATATTGCAATCATCAGGCCCGTTGCGGCGAGTGGATTCATGCCTGCAGCAAGGATCATCGCCAGCCAAGAACCGAAGCTGATTGGCGCCGCTATTAAGTGCCTCTGGAAAAATTGTTTAACTTCTTGCATGATCTACAGGCCTCCTTGTTTTCTCTAACCTTTACTACGTTTGAATCGATTAAAAGTTTCATCTGCTTAGTCCAATTATACCTGATTTGCAATGGAAATACATTGTTATCGAAATATGAATCCATTTACTTGGATAGTTCAGGGAGATTTGTTAGAATGAATCCACTCACCGTCTTTCGGATAGGGAGGAATGGAAAATGAAATATGAAGTAATCTATATGAAAGCGGATTATGAGCCTTGGTGGATGTTCGAAGACTGGGAAAAAATGATTCAATCACGAAAGGCTTTTGATTCGGAAAAAGAGGCATTACATTACCTCTATGAATTGAAAAAGGAATTCGGTACAAAATATAATTACTATGAGGAGCGAAAAGACTGTTTTTTCGCCTACTGGACAGATCGTGAGCGTATTTTTTGTGAAGGCTGCGATGAAGATCTGCAAATATTTCATGGGATTATTACATTTATGGACGGTAAACCTTATGCCTTTACATTAATAAATAATTCGAATATTTGATATTGTTATATTGACAATTCTCTTGGGTATGGTATAGTAGCAGTAATATTAAATCGATTTACCGAAACAAACGTATTCACGTATTACAAAAGGTGATCGGCGTTGTCGGTGCTTTTTGTAATATGTGAATTTTTTCATGTATTAGTAAGTAAATTATTTGGAGGTAGTCACACATGAAACAAGGTACTGTAAAATGGTTCAACTCTGAAAAAGGCTTCGGATTTATCGAAGTTGAAGGGGAAGACGACGTATTCGTACACTTCTCCGCAATCCAAGGAGACGGATTTAAAACTTTGGACGAAGGTCAACAAGTTGAGTTCGAAGTTGTAGAAGGCAACCGTGGTCTTCAAGCTGCTAACGTAGTGAAACTATAATTCGTCAGACAAAAGAGGCTCCTTAACAGGTGCCTCTTTTTTTATACAAATGTGGAGGAAGTTAGACGATACAAAAGTGGAAGTCGCTTGCCAACCGCACCTATTCCGGTTTTGTGACGGACTCTAAAGTTGACGTAACGATGTATTTTTCGTCTGGATCGACCGTGTCCATAATGGACTCCCGCTTTACTTCGCCAAATCCTTCGACCAAATAGGTTCGATTTACGAACCCTTCACCCTTTTGTTCAATGATCAATGCATGATCGAATTTCTGAAATGGTGTATCGACTTTCACATCTGTCTCGATAATTTCCCAATCGTCAAATGTTGTACCAACTTCAAAGGGTTTTTTTAAATAGATGCCGATCGGCTCCATTTTTTCGATTTCCTCAAGGGAAGGGAAGTCTTCATGTAAATCAACAGGCCGTTGTTCCAATGTAGTAATTTGATTCGGTTCAATTTTATAAATTTTCCTTATGACTGTGCCACCATTATTTTCATGAAGAATTACATAATTCTCGTAGGGATGGGCAAAATCTATATCCAATTTCGCAAATTCATTTCCTTCCCCTCTAAAACGGGCAGTCGACCCTGCAGGAAGGAAGAAGTCAACTAATGTTCGATCATTTGGATTCGCTTTTTCGGTCTGTACTTCATTATTTTCTGTTTGTCCTTTTGGATTTGTCGTTTCACCGCTATTACCTGAATTGTTCAAGCTCGTTGTTTTGTTTGTACAACCGGAAGCGATCAAGGCGATAAATAAGACTTGTATGAATATGATTTTCCCTCTCATTTATAAACACACTCCTTTCTTATAGTATTGCCGATAAGGTGAAGACTATCCTTCTTGATTTCCATAACTATTTTGCCAAATAAAAACCGTTCCCTACTTAAAGGAAACGGTTGAAACTCATTAGTTGGAAATGGCTTGTTGCTCTTTCCATTCGAGATATTCGTCATATTGCATCATTTTGTCGAAGATAGTACCGTCTTCACGGATTTCAATGATCCTGTTGGCGACTGTCTGAATGAACTGTTGGTCATGTGAAGTGAAAATCATTGCACCTTTGAACGCGATCAATCCATTGTTCAGTGCTTGAATTGACTCCAAATCCAAGTGGTTCATCGGTTCGTCAAGCAAGAGGACGTTGGCATTCGTCAACATCATTTTAGAAAGCATGCAACGAACCTTTTCTCCACCAGATAGCACAGAAGGTTTCTTTTTAACTTCTTCGCCGGAGAAGAGCATACGACCTAGGAAGCCACGTAAAAACGTTTCGGTTTGATCTTCTGGTGAATATTGGCGAAGCCATTCAACCAATGATGTTTCAGACCCCTCAAAATACTCGCTATTATCAAGAGGGAAATAGGAACGGGTAGTCGTGACGCCCCATTTGAATGTTCCTGCATCAGGTTGTGCCTCTTCAGCAAGGATTTCCAAAAGCGCCGTTTTTGCAAGTGGATTACCTAATAGAATAATTTTATCTTCCTTATTCATCGTGAATGTAACATCTTTCAGCATCACTTTTCCATCTTGAGTTTTGGAAAGATCTTTTACGCTTAGCACGTCATTCCCGATTTCGCGGCCGATTTGGAAGTTAACGAACGGATAGCGGCGGGAAGAAGGCTTAATATCATCCAATTCAATCTTTTCAAGTGCTTTTTTACGAGATGTCGCTTGTTTTGATTTCGAAGCATTTGCGCTGAAACGGGCAACGAAAGCTTGCAATTCTTTGATTTTCTCTTCTTTTTTCTTGTTTTGGTCTTGCGCCATCTTCAGTGCCAATTGGCTAGATTCGTACCAGAAATCATAGTTTCCTGGGTAGAGCTGAATCTTCGAGAAGTCAAGATCCGCGATTTGTGTACAAACCTTGTTTAAGAAGTGACGGTCATGTGATACGACGATAACTGTATTTTCGAACTCGATAAGGAATTCTTCCAGCCATTGAATCGCTTTTAAGTCTAAGTGGTTCGTCGGCTCATCTAGAAGCAAGACGTCGGGTTTTCCGAATAGTGCCTGTGCAAGGAGCACTTTTACTTTTTCAGATCCGCTTAACTCGGACATTTTCACATGGTGTAAACTTTCTGGAATTCCCAATCCTTGAAGGAGGATCGCAGCTTCTGATTCTGCTTCCCATCCATTCAATTCAGCGAATTCGCCTTCGAGTTCCGCTGCTCGCATACCATCTTCATCCGAGAAATCCTCTTTCATATAGATGGCATTTTTTTCGGTCATAATATCATAGAGCCGTTGGTGCCCTCGAATGACCGTATCGAGCACTTCGTTTTCTTCATATTCGAAGTGGTTCTGTTTCAAGACTGCCAATCGTTCATCTTTGTTCATGATGACGTGTCCTGTTTGAGGTTCTAATTCACCGGATAAAATTTTAAGGAATGTCGATTTTCCGGCACCATTTGCACCGATCAAACCATAGCAATGGCCTGGGTTGAACTGTATATTCACATCTTCAAACAGTTTGCGGTCACCGAATTGAAGACTTACATTACTGACTGCTATCATAAAAAATCCTCCTAAATTCACAATGCTCCTATTATAACATGGATTCCATAATGAGTGGTACGCGTTCGATTCAATTTCAGCACTTTTTCGCTCATCTCGTGTATGATTGTAAAGGAAACTTCGCATATTGTTATTTCTATTCACTCTTCCAATTTGTTTCCACAAAAAAATCCCCTTTTGGGGGATCAACATTTGAAAACGCTCCGTTGCCGGTAGGCGTCCAATAAGCATAATTCTTTGTTTAGCAAATATTCCATCCGTACATAATCTTTTTTAGTCGGAATCGCATGCTTATCCAATCCGGACATGGAAAACAAAAAATAATAGTCCTTCACTTTCCGGAAAAGAAAAACCGTCTTGGGGAACTCATCAAATATACATTTTACTTGGTACTTCCGTGTATATTCCCAATGGAGGAGCTTCATACTAATCTTTCCTTTCAAGATTAGTATAATTGAAATTGGGAAAGAACACAAGTTCCCGATATATATAAAAGGAGATTATGAATGTCACAACGTATTTCAAAACAAAACGCCACTTTACTCATCATTACAATTTTTGCCGTGTCTGTAAATATGAGACCAGCCATCACATCAATCGGACCGATGCTTGATATTATAAGACACGATCTATCACTGACGAATGCACAAGTGAGCCTGCTGACAGCATTGCCAGTGTTTTGCATGGGACTCTTCGCATCTTTATCTCCCTATTTGAATCGTAAATTAGGATTGACTCGCTCCATGTATCTTATGCTTATTTTGATCGGCTTCATGACGATGCTGCGAGGGTTTTATGCGAACTATACTTCTTTACTCATTTCGGCGATTATTATAGGAATTGCGATAGCTGTCATGGGACCACTTCTATCTGCAATGATTAAACAAAGTTTTCCTGAACGGTCGACCAGTGTCATCGGTGTCTATTCATTTGGGATGGGGGTAGGTTCCTCATTAGGGGCAGGCCTTACAGCTATATTATTCGAGTCGACAGGTTCCTATCCATTTGCACTCGGCATATGGGCTGTTTTAGCCGTTGCGGGCATAATCCTTTGGATGATTTCGGTCAAAGGGGATATGAGAGTTCAGCAAGAGGGAAGTGACATCATTGATAAGAGAAAGGCCGATACAGTGTCTCCTTGGCGCAAGAAGAAAGCTTGGCTGTACTTACTCTTTTTCGGTTTCCAGGCAGCTAGTTTCTTTTGTGTCATAACTTGGATTGTACCGGTCGTAACAGACGCGGGAATGTCTCTTGTGCAAGCGAGTATGCTCTTATCTTTGATGATGACGCTACAGATTGTATTAAATCTTATATTTCCGCTTCTATATGAACGTTTTCCGAGACGGAGGTTCTGGTTGCTCCTGTTTTTAATAATGGGATTGATTGGATTCAGCATGCTTTGGACAGGGGAGAGTACACTTATGTGGGCAAGCTCAGTTTTATTGGCGATACCGCTTGCTGGCTTATTTCCGATTTCATTGTTATTTCCATTGGACGCAACGGAAACCCCTGAAGACACGAATGCTTGGACAGCTATGATGCAGACTGGCGGCTATCTGATGGCTGGATTTTTGCCGTTAGTAATTGCATTGATATACGACTGGACGGGTGATCATCATTACACATTGTTGATTTTTATGGGATTGTTCGTTGCAATGATTGTTCTAACGTTTATGATTGGGGAGCGGGAAACGCAAGAGTAAAATACTAATAAATAATTTAAAGACCGGTTATGGATACTTCCAATGCCGGTCTTTATTTATAGATTTACTATAAATTTATTTCCAATAATCTTTTATGAACTCGTCGCGTCCTGATTTGGCGCGGTCTTCTTCGTAATGCGCTTGCTCTTTTAAGTAATAGTCCTGGTGATATTCTTCGGCGCGGTAAAACGTTTCAGAAGGCCGAATGACAGTTACAATAGGCTTTGAAAATTTCCCGCTCTTTGCAAGTTCCTCTTTCGAGCGTTCTGCAGCCACACGTTGTTCATCATTATAATAAAAGATGGCGGTCGAATACGAATGGCCGCGATCATGGAACTGTCCACCCGCGTCAGTCGGATCAATTTGCTGCCAATATACCTCGAGTAATTGCTCATATGTAAAGACGGAAGGATCAAATGTAATTTCGACAACTTCCAAATGTCCTGAATCTCCTTTTTTTACATCTTCATATGTCGGATTGTCAACATGACCACCCATATAACCAGACACGACATCGACAATTCCATCCCATTCTTTAAAAGGCTTTACCATGCACCAGAAGCACCCACCGGCAAAGGCAGCTTTTTCAATTCTTCCATTGGTCATCTTCAACAACTCCTCTCCATTTCATCATACAAATTGTAGCACACGAAAGAAAGGTTGCCTACGGCCTAGTCTTAGACCGAAGTGCAACCTTTCCCCCGAAGTGTCAATGAGTGGTTGTGCTTATTTTTTTTCAATTAATAGATAAAGCTAGCACCAATAATAATTAACAGGATGAATAGCACAACTAATAAAGCAAAGGAAAAGCCGTATCCTTTCCCGTATACGCCTCCCATTTATACCACCACCTTTAATTATAGATTATGCATCGTGTCGATCGGTGCATGGGGAAATCGTCCAGTTTCGGGTCATTATGTAATGGCTTCTGGCATGATATACTATCCATATACATATTGGAACCAACAGCATTCATCAATCGTCCTAATGATGACATTACAATTTGGAGGAATCGACTTTGAACGGAGATCAGTACGAGGGCCCGGTGCCAAGAAGAAGAAGGAAAAGAAAACTGCGGGTCGGCAGATTATTCTTTACGTTTCTGTTCATCGTTTTCATTTTAGCGGGCCTCTTTTCATATTTTCAATATAAAGAAGGTAAATCATTGGCCAAAGGGAATGAAATTGATCCCGGTCTTTTCCAAGGCGATATGATTGATCCCCTAAATCCGTCCGTTGAAAACTATTTACTTTTAGGTATTGATAATGACGACGGTGGCAGGTCACGCACCGACACGATGATGGTTCTTTCTTGGAATAAAAAAGAAGGATCGTTACGACTCGTTTCCTTCATGCGGGATATTTATGCAGATATTCCGGGTTACAAGTCATATAAACTGAACACTGCGTATTATTTGAACGGGGTTCAAACTGCCAAGGATACAATTACCGGCATGTTCGACATCCCGATTCACCATTATGCGATCGTGGACTTTGAAAATTTCGAGTCAATTATTGATATCGCATTTCCAGAAGGCATCACTATTGACGTCAAGAAAGAAATGTCTGAAAAAATAGGTGTAACGCTCATGCCGGGCGAACAGCGCCTGAACGGAAAGGAACTACTCGGGTACGCACGGTATCGAGCTGATGCGGAAGGAGATTTTGGCAGAGTAGCCCGGCAGCAGGAGGTTATGAGCGCTGTCAAAGAGGAAGCAACGAGACCAGGAATGCTTTTAAATGTTCCTAAATTAGCGGGTGCCTTATCGGGATTCATTGAGACCGACTTAACATCCAAAGACGAAATTACAAAAGCGATCACTCTTTTGATGAATGGCATGGCGAATCTCGAAACGATGACAATCCCTGTTGAAGGAACATACCGGTTCAACTCGTATTCACATGCAGGATCGGTCATTGAGCTTGATATTGAAAAAAATAAAGAGGCGCTTGCTGCCTTTCTAGACATGAAACTTGAGTAGGGGAAGTAGGGGAGTCGATGGAAAATAAAGGGATGCAATCAACAGAGAGTAAAAGTGAATGGAATGACGGGACACCGCGGATCATTCGTTTTTTAGGAGGACGAGCAACGATGTTCGTGCTCCTCTCCATTCTGTTGATCGGCTTGATTATCTTAGTGTTCAGCAAAGTTTCATTCGTTTTTTATCCAATTAAAGTCTTCTTTTCAACTGTCGTGTTGCCGATTATTTTGGCAACAATCGCCTATTATTTACTGCGCCCCATTCTCCGCGGTTTGGAAAGCTTAAGAATCCCGAGAATATGGGGGATACTCATCATCTTCGTCGGGCTGATCGGTGTAATCACATCTTTGGTTTTTCTTGTGTATCCATTCTTGAAAGGTCAATTTGCCAACTTAATTGAAGAGTTTCCTACATATTTTAAACAAATGCTCATTAACATTGACACGTTCTTGAGGACATCAATCGTTTCCACGTATTACAAGGAAATGGATATTAATATTACGAGTATTTTGGATAGCGGATTGGGGAACATTGGTAAACTATTTACAGATACTGTAGGTGGTATCGCTTCAGGAATTACATCTTTCATTTCTGCGTTGACCGGTTTGATTCTCGCAATCGTTACTGTTCCTTTTATCCTCTTTTATTTATTGAAGGATGGGGAAAAGCTTCCGCAGATGATCAAAAAAATGTTGCCGCCACGTCTTCGAAATGAAGCCGATTCCATTCTCAAAGATGCCGATCGCCAAATAGGGGCTTATATCCAAGGTCAAATTCTTGTTGCCATTAGCATTGGTATTATGGTCACGATCGGATTCTATATTATCGGAATGGAATACGCACCGCTATTAGGTGCATTAGCGATGGTCACAAGCGTCGTCCCATATTTGGGACCGCTCATTGCAATAACGCCTGCAGTTATAATTGCCATTGTCAGTTCACCATTCATGCTCGTGAAACTGGCTGTCGTTTGGACGATTGTTCAATTGATTGATGGAAAATTCATATCCCCGCAAATTATGGGGAAATCATTGAAGATTCATCCAATCACCATCATTTTCGTCCTGTTGACATCGGGTTCTTTATTCGGTGTAGCCGGTGTTGTCCTTGGAATCCCTGGTTATGCGCTTCTAAAAGTGTTATTCACACATTTGTTTAAACTGCTGAAGATCCGGTACAACAATTATGAGCCGAATCAGATGTATCATTATGAAGACGTAAAAGAACCACATAAATAAACGTCCTACACGGACGTTTTTTTATATTCGATCTCATAATTTTATTATGTAAACTTCATTTGGTTAAGTACTAATGTTATGAAACATGAAACAACAAATGTAAAAAAGGGCTGCGATTCAATATCGAAGCCCTTTTCCTATTCCGTCTCGTACATAATCGTTCCTGTTAATGAGAGGTCGTATCCACCTATTGCACCGATTTCATTTTGAAACGCCTTGGAGCGAAGGATGGATAAAATAGAGTCGCGTAGAAATTTATTCTCAGGTGTCTTATACATGACAAGGTCATAACGCTCATGAATGAGAGGAATAAAATCTACCCCTACCAATGCAGCAGCTTTCTCGATACCGACTCCGACATCCGCAGCACCGGATGCCACTTTACTAGCAACGGCGATATGATTCATTTCCTCAAAATGATAGCCATCGATAGTACGGGGGTTTATGCCTTCCAGCCGTAATTTCTCATCGAGCAGCACCCTCGCTCCTGACCCTATTTCTCGATTGACCATTTTTACAGAGGAATTGTTCAAATCTGCCCAAGTCCGGATATTTTTCGGATTGTTCTTTTGGACGAACAACCCAGCTGGCCTCGACAATAGATTGACCACGATGTATTCACGACCTGAAAGAATCCTTTTTATATATGGGATATTATATGTTCCTGTGTCTCCATCAAACAAATGTGTGCTGACAATGTCAGCTTCACCTTCATACATTGCAATCAAGCTGTTCAGACTACCGGTATATGACCGCAACGGACGATTGACCGCACCACTTTTTGCAATGGCATTTGCTAGTAAATCGAGGCTGATATCCTGTCCACTTATGATAAGCTTCTCCGATGATGCAGGCTGGTAATGATAGGGAGGAGGGGGCGTGTCGGTCCTAGTAATCGGCTGCTCGGGCGTTTCAGAAATCATTTTTTCGCTTTTAACAATCATGCCGCCGCTTTTTGATTTGTCCTTATAAGCTTCAAGATCCTCTGCATCGACACGCATCTGTCGTCCGACCCTGTATGCACGGAGCTCTCCTTTTTTAATGAGATCATAGACCGTTAGTTTGGACACTTTCAACAGATCTGCAATCTCTTCTGTCGTATACGAAGCTGCCTGATGATTAGTCATAAGTAACCTCCTGTTTCTGTCCTACTTCTATTCTCGCTTACTAGGAAAGTAAATGCAATATATTCAGATATAACAAATTATAAATAATACTATGAAGTTATACTTGGTTATAACTAGATATGTTTAGATGTAATATGATATATATACTTATAATAAGAACTAAAAGATAAGAAGGTGGAATCATGATGAAACGGTTCTTGCAATGGAGTTTCCTTCTCCTAGTTACGATCTTATTTTTCGGCTGTTCAAACAACAAAGAGGATGGGGCAGGGACGGAGTTGGCGATTGCAGCTGCCGCCAGTTTAACCGATGCATTGACCGAATTGAAATATACATATGAAAAGGAAAATGATGGCGTATTCATCAATTTGAATTTTGGAAGTTCCAGAAAGCTTGCAACTCAAATTGAACAAGGTGCTCCTGCGGATGTTTTTCTGTCAGCAAGCACGGAAGATATGACAAGAATGAAGGAGAATGGTCTTGTGATCGAGTCCTCCATCGTGAATTTCACGGGGAATTCCCTTGTATTAATCACCAACAAATCATATCCGGAACCTGTATCCTCTTTCGAACAGCTTGATGCTAATGGGTTCGATCACCTTTCCATCGGGGAGCCTGAAACTGTGCCTGCAGGAAGATATACGAAAGAAGTATTGGAGAATCTGCAAATGTGGATGCCTTTGCAAAGCAAACTTGTCATGGGATCTGACGTACGGCAAGTGTTGACACATGTTGAAATGGGAAATGCCGATTACGGAATCGTTTATGCGAGTGATGCCTTCGTGTCGGACAAGGTAACTGTCGTGACAGAAGCAGATTCTGCTATGCATTCTCCGATCGTCTATCCGGGAGCGGTTGTGAAAGATACTGAACATCCACAGGAAGCAGAGAATTTCTTGAAATTTGTGGCGAGTGAAGAAGGAAGAGCTGTTCTGAAGAAGCATGGTTTCAAATGAGGAGTAATAGGAGGACGAGGCATGGTTGGCATTGATTATTCACCTTTATTACTATCTTTAAAAGTTGCTGCTATTTCCACAACTATCGTATTCATCTCCGGCGTTTATTTTGCGCGGCTCTTTGCCAGGAGGCAGTTTTTCGGCAAAACGGTCATCGAGTCTGTTTTCATGCTGCCCCTCGTCTTACCACCGACCGTAGTCGGCTTTGCTCTTCTCATATTGTTTGGGAAAAATGGCTGGATAGGCAGTTGGCTGATGGAGTGGTTCGGTGTCCAAATCGTTTTTAATTGGATTGGTGCTGTCATCGCATCCATTGTCGTTTCATTCCCTTTGATGTATCAAAGTGCGGCTGCCGCATTTGACAGCCTCGACGATCGGCTTGAAAATGCCGCCCGAACGTTAGGAGCATCAGAATGGCGTGTGTTTTGGACGATTGCCTTTCCACTTGCTTGGCCAGGCCTGCTTGCCGGTCTCGTTCTATCATTTGCAAGGGGACTTGGAGAGTTTGGCGCCACGCTCATGATTGCAGGCTATATACCGGGAAAGACCGATACAATTCCGATGGCCATCTACTTCGCAGTTGAATCTGGTCAAATGGAGAAAGCAACGTTTTGGGTCGTCATTATAGTGGCTCTAGGTTTTAGCACAATCATGTGGCTTAATTGGTGGAGCCGTCGGAATATGAGACGCTTTACCGATCAAAATCGAAGTAGGTGATTCCATGCTTGAAGTGAATATTAAAAAACAGTTAGCCCATTATGACTTGGAAGTCAATTTCAGCATGGGAGATGAGATTCTCGTTCTGTTCGGTCCATCCGGGTCGGGAAAAACAACCATATTGCATACCATTGCTGGTTTGACACAGCCGGACGAAGGATTCATCAAACTTAGGGATAAACCTTTTTTCACAGGTCAAGGCAGTTCCGTATCTGTACAAGACCGGAATGTTGGTGTAGTGTTCCAAGACTATGCTTTGTTTCCGCATAAAACTGTCGAGCAGAATATCCGATACGGCATGAAACGGAAAACGGGAGAACGTTCAATTGTCGTTGAACAGCTACTTCAAGTTCTCGGGATCCAACAGCTGTTGTCCAAATACCCCCATCAAATATCCGGTGGGGAGAAACAGCGTACAGCCCTAGCGCGTGCATTGGCAGTAGAGCCTTCAATCCTCTTATTGGATGAGCCACTATCTGCTTTGGATAAACAAACGCGTATCGAATGTCAAAATGAACTGCTCCGCTTGCATGTAATATGGAAGATTCCGTTCATTATCGTGACGCATGACATGGAAGAAGCTGAAAAGCTAGGAGATCGTATTTTATTTCTTGAGCAAGGAAAGATCATAGAAGAACGTACAAAATAATTATCAATGCCTTGCATTCTCATGATGAATGCAAGGCATTTAAAGTTGGCGGAGCTGGACATCCTGTTATTCCCCTTTCGTCTAATTGGTCATAGTATGTGTGTATTGAAAATAGGTTAAACAAACTGCCCTTTTTATACTTGAAGAAGATGCTATAATTTGGGTAATCACTAAATGGGGAGTGGGGAAGAGGGGATGAATATGGGCAGTGGAAATGGGGCGAATCATTGGTTTGTTATGTTCTCTTTTACTCATTTTTTTGTTCTTTTTATCATCGCTCTCATCATTGTGCTTCTTTTTACTAATCGGAAGAGAATGCGAGAGAATGTCGCAAGTCTGAAAGTGGCGGAGCGTTTATTTGCGATCTCATTATTAGCAATGGACATTGCGTATCATATTTGGCTCATTGTTTCGGACCGGTGGAGGTTGGAAGACGCATTGCCGCTCGAATTATGCAGCATCTCTCTACTCGTCTCCATCGTACTGCTATTGACGGGGAATCGTTATTTAGTCGATTTTGTCATCTTCGCCGGTATTGGCGGCGCTCTTCAAGCATTGGCAACACCTGTTCTCGATATGGATTACCCTCATTTCCGCTTCTTTCATTTTTTCTATACACATGCGGGGATTATTTTGACGGGGCTTTACTACGTATGGGTGAAAGGATATGAACCAACGTTCAAAGGTGTATTAAAAACGATGCTGATCCTCAATGCAATCTTACCGTTTATTTTAGTTGTAAACTGGCTCTTTGATGGGAATTATATGTTTTTACGGATGAAACCAGAGAATGGCAGCATACTAGACTTCCTCGGTCCTTATCCATGGTATTTACTATCACTCGAAATGGTGGCATTCCTTATATTTACGGTCATTTGGCTTTTATTACGTAATAAGGGGAGAAATAGAGTACGCTAAATATACCTAGTCAGAATATTTTCTATATAGACACCGGTCATGGAGAGTGCTAAAATTTACTAACCGACAACAACGGGAGGGAGAGGACGGCAATGGAACCGAACAAACCAAACGGGGAGAAAGCAAAAGTCAGTTTGAAAGATGTAGTCAAGCAACAGCTTGAGGCTAAAAAGAATAAGACACACGCAACTAAAGTGAAGGGAAATCCAATCCAACAAACGCCAAAAATGAAGAGCCAACAATCTAAGAAAGTAACACAATCGAGTCGGAAAATGGGTATATAATCATATTTTTAACAGCAAAAAGCAAGCCCCGATTAGAAGGGACTTGCTTTTTGCTTTTCTTATAATTGTTTCATGAGATTTGCCATTTCAATCGCGGAGATGGCTACGTCCCATCCTTTATTTCCTGCTTTCGTCCCGGCGCGTTCAATCGCTTGTTCGATTGAGTCGGTCGTCAATACACCAAAAATAACTGGAATTCCTTCTGTCAAATTGATAGAGGAAACACCTTTAGCCACTTCATTACATACAAAGTCGAAGTGGGGAGTCGACCCTCTGATGACGGTGCCTAACGTAATAACAGCATCATATTTCTTTGAAGTTGCCATCCGTTTTGCGATGACCGGGATTTCAAAAGCACCTGGGACCCAAGCAATTTCGACGTCGTTTGCGTCAACTCCGTGGCGGCGCAAAGCATCTTCAGCACCACTTAGAAGCTTACCTGATATAAATTCATTGAATCGGGATACAACGATGCCGATTTTAAGTCCTGTGCCAATTAAATGTCCTTCATATGTCAAACTCATTATTTTTCCTCCTCAGATTTTCAATAAAATAACTTCTATTTGATCGTTTCTAATATGGAAGTAGATTTTTAACGTTGTTCTGTTCTCTTCCGATAATCAATCAATTCCTCAATTGTCAAGATAATAAGGTCGTGCCGCTTTGCAATTTCTATAAGCTCTTTTACCCGAGCCATCGTTCCATCTTGATTCATAATCTCGCAAATGACGCCAGCTGGAGTAGATCCTGCTAGACGTGCCAGATCAACTGCTGCTTCAGTGTGCCCTGGTCGTTCCAAGACGCCGCCAGGTTTTGAGACCAAAGGGAATATATGTCCAGGTCTTTTAAAATCCGAAGGCTTCGATTTGGCATCGATCATCTTCAAGATTGTTTCGGAACGTTCAAATGCGGAAATCCCTGTATGGGTTGATGCATGATCAATACTAACTGTAAAAGCAGTCCCATGAGCATCTGTATTTGTAGTTGTCATTGGCGGCAAGTCAAGGTTGTCCGCAAGTTGTTGTTCAATTGGGACACAAATCAAGCCACGACCTTCCGTTGCCATGAAATTGATCATCTCCGGTGTTGCAAATTCAGCTAGTGAGACAAAATCACCTTCATTTTCACGGCTTTCATCATCTACAACAATGATGGGTCTACCTTTTTTCAATTCCTTAATCGCGTTTTCTACCGTATTAAACATGTATGACTACCTCTCAATCCAAAAATCCGCTCTTGGCAAGTGTGTCCATTGTTAACCCGCCGATCGGTCCAGTTTCTTTCTTGGAGACAATTCGCTCCAAGTATTTTGCAAGGATGTCGCACTCCACATTCACAAAGTCCCTGACACGTTTTCGAGCGATAATGGAGTCAGCTTGTGTGACTGGAATAAGGGATATGGTAAACCCTTGCTCAAAAATGCCGAAAACCGTCAAGGAGGTGCCGTCTACTGTTATTGAACCTTTCTGAACGATGTGCGAGTGGAATGCCGGGTCTATTTTAATGTCAACATAAATCGCATTTTCTACGGGGCGCATTGCAATAATTTCTCCGACACAATCGACATGACCTGACACAAAATGGCCCCCGAAACGTCCGTTCGCTGCCATGGCACGTTCCAGATTCACAGGGCTGCCATGTTTCAACATGAATAGCGTCGTTGCTTTGAAGGTTTCAGGCATGACGTCAGCTGTAAAATGCGTTTTTGAATAATCCGCTACAGTTAAACATACTCCGTTGACAGAAATGCTATCTCCCTTTTTTACATCAGAGAGTACATGACTGCATGTAATGTATAACTGCAACGATGAAGAACCTTGCTTTATCGAGTGAATGGTTCCTATTTCTTCTACAATTCCTGTAAACAATTAGCATACACCTCCGATCATTTTAGGAATCGAATCTGTCTGATCGATAGAAGGGAAGGTTTGCAATTTAATGATGAAGTTGTTGCTTGTTTCCACAGCTGGATACGGTATGACTGATTCAGTTTTGAGCGGCGTCCTAGGATGCCTATGCAACGTAATTTGTATTGGGTTCTTTCCACCATGGGGCAAACGGGTGGTGAGGAAAGGGTTATTTTGAAGATGATAACGTAGGTTATTAAGTATTGAGTAAACGCCCAGGTTGCTAACATCCGCCTCTTTTTTACATAAACTAGGCAACACTTCAAATTCGGCATCTGAAAGAAGCCCAATCTTTACTCCATATACGGAAGGATTCGGTTCTTTGGACACGTTGAAAACACGGAGAATGCCGATAGCAATCGTTGTATCTGTGCAAACGAACGAATTTTCAATATGTACAGCTAACTGATCGGCGTGATCCATCGATTTCCCCCTTTCTTTTTTGGAAAGGGCGGATAGTATTGGGCATAGTCTTCAAACACGAGCAACTTCTCCCATCCAGACTTTCACTGTCGGTGCCGGAGTTTCACCAGCTCCACCGTCTTCACAAGGAAGAACGGGTCACGGACTGACAAGCATTGCGCTTGATCACCGCCGGTAAGGAATTTCACCTTGCCCCGAAGAGTCGTTTTGAATTGACCGACTCAAATTTAACACATTTCAGCAACAGTTGCCATATTCCTGCACTATAACCTAAAAGAGCGGTGCATAATTAGCATTATTTGGTGCTTTGTCATGAAATAAAAATGAAATTGCTGAAATTATAGTTTAGGTAACCTATAATGAAATGGAAAGAAAGCGCGAAATGAGGATTGAGCAAGAATCTAACCATTGGATCTAGCCGACTCGGCGAATGGTATCTCGTGCTAGGGAAGAGAGATGTTGGCAAATGACTGGTTCAATTCATCAACGAAAAGCAGAGCATATTGAAATCACATTAAACGAAAAAGTGACGGGTAACCAGATAACAACTGGACTCGAAAGGGTTCACTTCATTCATAACGCCTTACCCGAAATCGACTTTAATGAAATCTCTATCGAAAGCAATTTTGTCGGCCAATCGCGTCCAACACCTTTCATGATCAGCTCCATGACAGGAGGCGCTGCTTTCGCCGAAACGATTAACCGTAACTTGGCACTGGCCGCAGAGGAAAAAGGTTGGATCTTAGCTTTAGGGTCAATGCGTGCACTAATTGAAAGCGAGGAACACCGTGCATCCTTCCAAGTAAGACAGTACGCCCCAACAGTTCCAATCATTGCGAATTTAGGTGCTGTGCAATTGAATTACGGATTTGGTGTTGATCAATGCCGGCAAATAATTGAAATGACGAATGCTGATGCATTGGTGCTTCATTTGAACAGTTTGCAGGAAGTCATTCAACCGAACGGAGATTTGAACTTCAAGGATTTATTAGTAAAAATCGAAGAACTGACGAACGTTTTGGAAATTCCAATCGGAGTAAAAGAAGTCGGTTGGGGAATCGACGGTGATACGGCCAAAAAGCTATGTGATATCGGTATAACATTTATCGACGTAGCGGGTGCAGGAGGGACATCGTGGAGCCAAGTGGAAAAATACCGTTCGACTGATCCAGTGAAACAAGCTGCCGCCGAAACGTTCAGCGTTTGGGGAATTCCGACAGTCGATTGTGTCGTTTCGGTACGTGAAAAGATCGGTGAACAATCAATTGTTGCTAGTGGCGGCATGTCTACAGGGCTAGATGCTGCGAAAACGATAGCATTAGGCGCTGACATTGTCGGCTTTGGCAGATCCATCTTAAAAGAAGCTACACAGTCTCCAGAAGACGTCATGAGAGTCATGGAAACGAAAGAACTTGAGCTCCGCATGGCTATGTTCGGTGTCGGTGCATCAACATTGGCCGAACTGCAAGCGAGTGACAGAGTGCGTTATGTAAAAAGATAAGGAGTGGACCACTTTAGCTATGGCAAGTGGTCCATTTTTTATGGAAGTAAGTATTTTCAGTTAATTAGTTGCGAAATAGAACACTTGTTTGTATAATTGATTTAGGAAAGGATTGATTTGAAGGGGGATGGGGGAGTTGGCACGAAATCCGGGAATGACTGACGAAAAGATTATAGAATTGTATAAGAGCGGGTTATCATACGATAAACTTTGCAGCATAATCGGTTTATCCAATCGAGCAATACGGAATGTACTATATAAGCACGGAATCGAGTTGAATCCATTAGGGCGTCCGCGTATTCATCAAGTAAACGAAAACTTCTTTAAAACGTGGTCTCACGAAATGGCTTGGGTATTGGGATTATTCATAACAGATGGTCATGTGAATAAAAGAGTCCACGCTGTTTATTTATCACAAAAAGATGAATCGATTTTGAGAAAAGTTGCCCATTTAATGGGTGCAAGTCCAACTATTAAAACTGGAATTGGTACAAGAGTAACACCAATGCTGATCATTAACTCGAAAATCATAAAACAGGACCTAGAACTGCTGGGCATTACGCCGAACAAATCTTATTCGGTTCCTTTTCCGGAAGTACCGGAAGAATATTTACCGTCATTTATTAGAGGGGTTATTGATGGAGATGGATGGGTACAAGATCGCGGCTATGTTATGAATGTCACTACAGCAAGCGAGCAATTTGCAAATGGACTATTTGCTGTATTTCAAAAGTGGGATTTGAGAACCGAAATAACTACCGAACTTACACAATCGGAGAAAAAAATCTATCGTATTTGGGTCAAGGGAAAACGAGACCTTCCAAAACTGGCTAATATCATATACGATGGAGCTGGCAAACTGTTCAACGAGAATAAAAAGAACAGAATGGTTCAGCACGCCGTTAAACCGGAACAGATGATTTTAGAATTGGAGTGAATAACATGTGGAAATTAATTAATGGTAAGCTGCAACAAACTTCGGATACAGATCGAGTAAAGTTTAGAACAAATATTAGTAAAACGATTTTAAACGATTTAAATAAGCTGGCTGAGGAAAATGATACTCATACGAATTATTTATTGGAAAATGGTTTACTGAATGTAATGAAACAAGACGTAATTTCGTACAATAAAGACTTACGACCAAAAGATCGTGTGCAATACAAAACAACATATGACAAAGAGCTATTGGCCGAAATAAAGAAGATGGCAAAGAAACACAATATATTCATCAACGATCTTATTGAATATAGCGTGCAGTTCATAAATGTAGAGGAAAGTAAGAGCAGGAGCTATAGATATCGAATAGAGAAGTAAACAATTTATTCTTCGTAAAACGCCCCCGTCATAATATATATTAGCGGTAGTTAAATATCACTTTAAAGTATACTTGAAACAGTGAGACAAAATCGATTTTCACAGTAAATAAAAAACCAGCAGCGAAATCATAAAATGACTTCCGCTGCTGGTTCTGTTTTTGGCTGTTCCAAAATGATATTTCTTCGTTTCATTTGAATGAAAAACAGCAATGTCATACCTAAGCTGATCATCCCGAAAATAATAACCATCGTTTGTAGACCTACAATATCCAAGAATGCCCCAGCGCTTAATAAAACGACCTGGAACATGACACGCTCCAACATGTTGCGGAACGAGAAAAAACGTCCGTGGTATGCTTTTGGCATTTGTTTCTGAAAAACAACCATTGCTGTTGGAAAAAAACAACCTAACGCAAAGCCCAATACAGCAAACGCACTAAGTGTCAAAACGATATGATGCGCAAAATACAGCATGAATTCGGCAACTGCTACCATCGTTGCAAAGAAAAATAAAATGACCGTTGTCTTCCATTTTCGAGTAATGAATTTTACCGCAAATGAACCAACCATGAATGCAATCCCTTCTGCGGTATAAATCAACCCTTTAATCGACGCTACGTCCTGTATTTCACTTATATTAATGACAATTAGATTGAATGAACCGAGAAACAATAAAGGGATCATCGTCATGACTAACGTCATGCCAACTGCAGGATATGCTTTTAAGACAGGAAAAACTTCCATGAAGCCTCCTCTGTCGCTATCCTTTCTGCTAGAGCGCGCACTCCCCTTCTCTTCATCAATTTTTAGCATCATCGTAAAGCCTAATAGAGCGGCATATGCAAGCATGGAAACCCAATATAACGATGCCAACGACCAGTAGACAAGCATGACACCCGCCAGAGCAGTTCCGACGACACGGGCGATCGTAGCGACATTCATATGCATACCGTTCATCGTCAACAGATCGTCATCTTTCACGACTAGAGGAATAGCCGATTGCAGTGCCGGGAAATAGAAGGTTGCCGACAATTGGATTGAAATAATAAATGCAACCATCCACCATACCGAGCCCGTCGATATGGCGAGTAACATAAAGACAACACTGACTAGCCTTCCGAGCCCTGCTACTAACAATACGGTCTTTTTCCTTGATTGATCAATAATCCGCCCTGCTGTCGGACCGGCAATGATACCAGCCAACAAACCGATAGACATGATCAGTGCCTTCACGAAATCGGATGGGATTTTTTCCTGCATAAACTCAAGATTTCCGATAATCCCCGTCCATAACCCAAGCCCGGCAATCATTTCGCCGGATAGGATAATCCAAACATTACGGTTTTTCCACATACCGTTCATCATTCCCCTGAATTTATTTCGACTTTCGAATTATTATACGTCAACTTTAATTTTATGTCACTAAAATCTTTTCGACTCGATAAAACAACATATAAAGAGCATGTCAACACGTTACTATGTTGTTGACATGCTCTTTGAATTATGCTTTCGTTTCGGCTTTAACTTCTTTGTAAACAGCAGTCACTTTGCCCTCTTTACTTTCATCCACTAACGAACTTCCATTCGAATAGCGATCAACGAGTCGTAATGATCCGGCGTCTATTGACACTTTACTATCTTTGCTCGTCGTCAAGGTGACAGTGTCACTAGGTTTTACAAACTGCGTCCCCACAATACGATGAGGATTCGTTTTCAACTCTTTCAATACAACAACACCACGTTGTGCTCTTGAAGCGACGTCCAGTTCCTTCAATGCCATCCTCTTAACCGAACCTCGGTGTGTCGCGATCAATATCGATTCCGTTTCGTCTCGTACGACTAGTATGGAAGCAAGCTTGTCATCTGACTTGACATTAATGCCCCGTACTCCTGCTGTTCTTACACCTGTTACCGACAACTCGGTGAGAGAAAATCGTAAAGCATAAGCTTGTTCGGTGAAGAGAATGACGTCTTCCTCACCCGTTACAAGCTGCGCATCTACCATCAAATCCCCTTTTTTCAAGTTCATCGCCTTGAATGTACGAGAATAGCGCTGTACTTGGAAGTCTGCAAGCTTAGAAATTTTGATGTTTCCGTTATCTGCAACCGTTAAAACAGACGTTTCGTCATCGAAGCTTTCAATGCCGATCGCAGCAATCACTTGCTCATTCGGTTCCAAAGACACGATGCTTGATATATGTTGGCCAAGATCTTTCCAACGAATATCTGGCAATTCATGCACAGGCTGATACAAATAATTGCCGTGTGATGTGAACAAAAGTAGATGATGTTGCGTATTCATGACAGCTTCCAGCAGACTGTAGTCGGATTCCTTCATTTCTTGTCCCGTACCGTTAGAGGCACTAAACGAACGTATGCTCGTCCGCTTCACGTAGCCATCTTTTGTAACAGAGACGACAACATCCTCACTCGGTACTAGAATATCAAGATCCACTTTAATATTTTCGATCTTTTCTTCAATAACAGACCTTCTCTGTTCTGCGAACTGTTTACGGATTTCGAGCAATTCCTTTTTGATAACAGCTGAAAGTTTTTTATCGCTTTTTAAAATAGCATCCAGCGTATCAATTAACTTTCTAAGCTCTGTATCTTCTTTTTTCAGTTCGGTTATATCTGTATTCGTCAATCTGTATAGTTGGAGAGATACAATTGCCTCTGCTTGAACTTCAGTAAATCCGAATTTTGCAATGATATTATTTTTCGCATCACGCTTATCTTTCGATGCCCTGATCGTTTTGATTACTTCATCCAAGATAGATAATGCTTTCATCAAGCCTTCAACGATATGCAGTCGATCTTTCGCTTTTTGGATATCGTATTCGGAACGTCTCGTTACGACGTCTTTTTGGTGTTCGATATAAGCATCCAATAACATCGACAGTGACATTAGCGTCGGTCTTCTATTGGATATTGCCACCATATTAAAATTATACGTCACTTGAAGATCGGTGTTTTTCAACAAATATTGCAAAATCGCATTGCCATCTATATCCTTCTTCAGTTCGACCACAATTCGAAGGCCCGAACGATCTGATTCATCTCGGACATCCGCAATTCCATCGAGCTTTCGATCCAACCGAAGTTCATCGATTTTCTTAACCAAATTCGCCTTGTTCACATCATACGGAATTTCAGTAATAACAATTTGAGATTTTCCGGCTTTCAACGGCTCAATATCCGATTTTGCACGGATGACAATACGGCCTCTTCCCGTCTCATATGCTGTCTTAATCCCTTCCGCCCCTTGAATGATCGCGCCGGTAGGAAAATCTGGCCCCTTTATGACAGTCATCAATTCGTCTACTGACACGTTGGGGTTGTCCATTCTCATGAGTACTGCGTCAATCACTTCATGTAATGCGTGTGGTGGGATATCTGTCGCATAGCCGGCAGAGATTCCAGTTGAGCCATTTACGAGCAAATTAGGAAAACGTGAAGGTAAGACAGTTGGTTCCGGCTCCGTATCATCGAAGTTCGGAATGAACTCGACCGTGTTTTTTCCGATATCACGGAGCATTTCCGCAGCAATAGCGGATAGTCTCGCTTCTGTGTACCGCATTGCGGCTGCTGGATCTCCATCGACAGAACCATTGTTTCCGTGCATTTCAATCATAAGGTGACGAAGTTTCCATTCTTGGCTCATCCGTACCATGGCATCATATACAGATGTATCTCCATGGGGATGATAGTTCCCAATGACATTCCCTACTGTTTTCGCGGATTTTCTAAATGCTTTATCATGGGTATTCCCCTCATGGAACATTGCGTACAGAATTCTTCTTTGAACGGGTTTCAATCCATCTCTAGCGTCCGGAAGAGCCCTGTCCTGAATGATATATTTACTATAACGTCCGAAACGGTCGCCAATCACTTCTTCTAATGGCAAGTCTTGGTATCGCTCAGTTGAAGTCATTCAAAGTCCCCCTCAACATGCAAAAATTCATTTTCCAAAATATTATGGTCCTCAGTGCCGAAATCGACGTTTGTTTCAATCCATTTCCTACGGGGCTCGACTTTATCCCCCATAAGTGTCGTAACACGTCGTTCCGATTGCGCACCATCTTCAATCGTCACACGGATGAGTGTCCGAGTCTCTGGATTCATCGTCGTTTCCCATAATTGATCGGCATTCATTTCACCGAGACCTTTATACCGCTGCAGCATATAGCCGCGACCGATTTTTTTTATTGCCTCATCCAGATTGGCTTCCGTCCAAGCATATTCGACTTTTTCGTTCTTGCCTGTTCCTTTAGAAACTTTATACAGTGGAGGGAGTGCAATAAATACCTTTCCCGCCTCGATCAATGGTTTCATATATCGATAAAAGAACGTCAGGAGAAGCACTTGGATATGCGCTCCGTCAGTATCCGCGTCAGTCATAATAATCACTTTGTCGTAAGCGATATCTTCGATTTGAAAATCGGCACCGACCCCTCCGCCAATCGCGTGGATGATCGTATTGATCTCCTCATTTTTCATAATATCTTCTAATTTAGCCTTTTCGGTATTGATCACTTTACCGCGTAGAGGCAAGATCGCTTGGAATGTCCTATCTCGACCTTGTTTAGCAGAACCACCGGCAGAATCCCCTTCGACAAGGTATAATTCATTTTTTGCAGCATTCCTTGACTGTGCAGGTGTCAGTTTTCCGGTTAGTAGCGTATCCGAACGGCGTCGTTTTTTCCCGGAACGTGCATCTTCTCGCGCCTTGCGAGCTGCTTCCCTCGCTTGTTGCGCACGGATTGCTTTTCTGATCAAGTTTCCGCTTAGCTCTGCATTTTCCTCTAAAAAGTAAAGAAGCTGTTGAGAAATGATGGCATCAGTTGCCGTCCTCGCTTCACTCGTCCCTAATTTCCCTTTTGTTTGTCCTTCGAATTGAAGAATTTCTTCAGGAATACGGACCGAGACGATTGCAGAAATACCTTCTCGGATATCGGAGCCATCGAGGTTTTTATCTTTCTCCTTCAAGATGCCGGTTTTCCTAGCATACTCATTGAATACGCGTGTCATGGCTGTTTTGGCACCGGTTTCATGTGTGCCTCCATCTTTCGTCCTCACATTGTTCACGAAGGAAAGAATTGTTTCGGAATAGCCATCGCTGAATTGGAACGCGAATTCGACTTCAATCCCTTCCGCCACCCCTTCAAGGTAGGCTACATCGTGAAGGACATCCTTCTCTTCATTCAAATAGGAAATGAATGCTTCGATGCCGGTTTCGTAATGGAAAACGTCATGCTTTTCAGTTCCTTCTTCTTTCAAGTCTATTTTTAAGCCTTTTAGGAGGAATGCCGATTCACGCAAACGCTCTGACAGTAATTCATATTGATATTTAATTGTTGAAAATATCGCAGGATCTGGCTTGAAATGGATCAATGTCCCTTTTTCACGTGTCGTTCCGATTTCTTCTAAAGTAGTGACCGGTTTACCGCCATTTTCAAACCGCTGTCTGAATTTCTTTCCATCACGAAAAATCGTCACTTCCAACCACTCGGAAAGGGCATTGACGACTGATGCACCTACACCATGCAGTCCTCCACTTGTCTTATAACCCCCTTGTCCAAACTTTCCCCCGGCGTGAAGGACGGTCAAAATGACTTCCGTTGTCGGTTTACCTGTCTTATGCATTCCAGTGGGCATTCCTCGGCCGTAATCGCGTACACCAATACTGCCGTCTTTGTGTATCGTAACGTCAATTTCAGAACCGTATCCTGCAAGCGCTTCGTCAACTGCGTTATCAACGATTTCGTAAACAAGATGATGAAGTCCTCGTGAATCCGTGGACCCAATATACATGCCTGGGCGTTTCCGGACTGCATCGAGGCCTTCTAGTACTTGAATCGAATCATCATCATATGTGTAAATTTCTTCCTTCTTCGTCAAATCGCAACCCCCATCAAACGAATGTTCTCTTTGTCTTTGTATACTATCGTATCGCTTCCTGTAAAGCTTGTCAAATCAACGTTTCAGGAAGCTTGCTCAATTAATTGTATAGAAGAAACTGATGGATTGCAATGAGATGAGGAAAATCTATACAATCAACTTGTCCTATTACTTGACACATTCCATTGTCGGTATTCATCTGTTCTGCTAAACTTGAATCACATACACATTAATCATTAAAGGGGAACGTTATGGAAATTATCATTCTTATACTTATCGCGTATGTACTCGGCTCCATCCCATCGGCATTATGGATCGGCAAATTGTTTTATGGTACGGATGTCCGACAGCATGGCAGTGGAAATCTTGGTGCGACGAATACTTTCAGAGTCCTAGGAAAAACGGCGGGCTTGATCGTCACTATTCTTGATATTTTGAAAGGGACCGCTGCAGTGTTGCTTCCCCTTTTGCCTTTTTTCAATTCCGCAGGGATTCATCCACTTTTCCTCGGCGTTTGCGCTGTAATCGGACATATCTTCCCTGTCTTTGCGAAATTTAAAGGTGGCAAAGCGGTTGCCACGTCTGGCGGTGTATTGCTTGGATATAACTGGCCGATTTTCATCATTGTCATGCTCGTGTTCCTTCTTGCATTGAAACTCACGAAAATGGTATCTCTTTCATCTATGATCGTATCGATTGTCGGCTTCATTTATTGTATTTTCTATTATGTATGGTCTGGAGACATCTATTTAATGATCATCGTTGGGCTCATGGGAGCGTTCATCTTTTATCGACACCGGGCGAATATCTCTAGAATTAAAGCCGGAACCGAGCCAAAAGTGAAATGGTTATAATACAATTGAAGAAGCAACCGAAAGGCGGGATATAATGAAAATCGTTTTATCGGATGATGCACTGCAATGGTTTACAGAAGAGATGGAAGCTGCAACAGGAGATTATATTAAGTTTTTTGCCCGGTATGGTGGCTCCAGTCCATTACATGATGGATTTTCACTTGGAATTATGAAAGAACAGCCTGACAAATTGGCTGTCGAGACAGTAATGGCCGGTATACACTATTATATTGAACAAAGAGATTACTGGTTTTTTGATGAACATGACCTCCATGTAAATGTTAATCCAAAAATGAATGAACTTGTTTATTCGTATGAAAAAGCGTGATGGCTTCTAGCCTCACGTTTTTTTGTCGTCTGGACTCCGGGCGCTTTTGTTCCATATCATTCCTATTACAGTCTGTAATGTATTTGTAAAAAAGTCCGACAAGTCTTTTCATATCATGCAATTTCGCATTTCATCATTTTCTCTGGTGAATATTCCCTGTAAATCAAGCCCTTATTCCATGCTACTATCGGTCTCAGGTAAGACAATACTATTTTCAGGAGGCAAATTATGAAACGTAAAATTCTTTCAGCAGCATTAATCACTTGTGTCAGTGTCAGTTCATTGGCTGTTCCTACTTTCGATCAAACTCAAACAGTCTCTGCCGCTACGGTCTCTTCACTAGCATCGCAACAGGCTGTCGAAGCTAAGGCGGATCAGTTGATTCAAACAGCGAAAAGCTTGATAGGAAAATCAACATACAGTACGGCAGAATACAAGCCTACATATCCATATAAGTTCTCTTGTGCCACGTTCCTCATGTACATTTTCGAGAAACATGGCGTAGACCTTGCAACATACAATGAAAACTTTATGATGCAACAAGGAACACCTGTCGCTAAAGGTAAGTGGCAAAAGGGCGACCTTCTCTTCTTCAAAAGTAAAACGACAGGGACAGATCCAGATCATGTCGCAATGTATATCGGTGATAACAAAGTCATCCATATGGCAGATCCAAAACAGAATATCGTCATTTCCGACTTGAATAGCAAACCGTATTATACGGAAAAATATGTCGGTGCAACTCGTGTTCTTCCTAGTTTGATGTCATCCGATCCTGCAACGAAAGGTGACAATATCGTCAGCCTTGCTTATGATTTAAAAGATGAAGCGACGATTGGCTCTGTCAACAATGAAAGTTCTAAAAAGTTTACGAGCACAGGCTTCGTCAAACATGTGTACAAAAAAAATGGAGTTACATTAGATGCTTCTAACCTAAAAGAGCTCCAAAGCAAGGGTACAACAGTTTCCCGCTCCGACTTGAAAAAAGGTGACCTTGTTTTCTTCAGCAGTAAGAAAGGGTCTAAAACTCCGAGCCTAGTAGCCATTTATGGTGGAGATCATCGATTGATCCTCCCGCTTTCTGGCGGTGTCAAAACAAGGGTCCTGCTAGTAGATTACTACAACGACAATTATATTACGGCAAAGAGGGTTATCAAAGACGTTAAGGGAACAACGACAGTTTCCAAGCCTTCTACTACAAAGACTGAACCATCCGAGTCAAAGCCGACTAGCACAGCCACTGCATCATCTAAGTCCGAGTCTTCTAACACAAAGACTGCTACTTCTGAATCTAAGCCGTCCAACTCAAATGATGCTACATCTGCGGACAAGCTTGTCAATTTCGCAAACAGCCTGATGGACAAAGCGAAATTCGGTTATGAGTATAATGTAAATACATTGACGTTCACAGGTGCAGGTTTCACTTATTATGTATATAAAGAGAACGGAATCGATTTGAAAAGCAAGCTGGCTAGCCAGCAATCCGAAATTGGTTCTACTGTTTCAAAATCCAATCTGAAAAAAGGGGATCTCCTCTTCTTCTCATTGGATAATAAAGCGACACTTATTAAACAGACAGGTATTTATATCGGCGACAATCAATTTATAAGCCTTTCAACTTCTGGAAAAGTCGTGAAACAAAGCCTATCCTCGAAATGGGCAACTCAAAACTTTGTTAAAGCACAACGTGTCCTTTAACAAATGAAAAGAAGCATCTTAACGTCATGACGTTAGGTGCTTCTTTTTCAATTACCGCTTTAATGATTTTGCAAAATCTATCATACCCCGACTGGACATTGGCCCTTTAATAAGTACTAGAGCCTGATCATCAAATAAATAATCCAATTCATTACCGATTTCATGTACTTTTTCGAATATCCGTATAGTTGCGTTGCTTCCGTCGCGAATCGCTTGCCTCGCAATTTCTTCTGCCTTTTTTCCAATTGTAATAAGTGCATGGATATCTCGTTCGGCTACCATGCTCCCGATTTCCCGATGATATTTTTTTTCAAAATCCCCTAGCCTATTAATATCACCTAAAATAAGGATGACTTTTTTTCCTTTGCCCACCGTATCGAGTACGTTTAAGGCAGCTTCGACTGATGTCGGGTTGTTCGTCCACGTATCATCAATAATCGTGCTGCCGTTTTTACCTTTCGAGAATTCCAAATGGCGGTCCATATTTTGATACGTTTTCAAACGTTGAATCGCTGATTGTATATCCATTCCCATCTCGTGTATTGCAGCAAATGCTGCAAGTGCATTGCTTACTTGGTGCTCACCGTAACCAGGAACAAAAGCATTATATTCTTTATGATCGATATGGAGGATAAAATCCATTCCGCCCTCACCAAAAGTGATTTGGGAAGCTCTGAAATCCGCTCTTTCACCCATTCCGAAATAAATGATCTTCCCTTTGAATCCATGGGTCCTCAGTTTTTTACTGTTCTTGTCATCGGCATTTAAAATGAGAGTGCCGCCTTCCCTTATACCGCCGATGATTTCCTCTTTCGCTCTTATATATCCTTCTAAATTTACACACCCGTCCAAATGGTGGACCCCGATATTCGTGATAATACCAATTGTAGGCTGGTAAATCATACACTGGTGTTTAATATTTCCCGAATTGCCAAGCCCATGTTCAAATACAGCCGCTTTCGTCTGCTCATTGATTCCCATCAAATATGGAAATGAACGTCTAGGTTCATTTTTACTACTAATGGATGCATGAACATTCCAAATGGCAGAAAGCATATGTTTGATCATATCTTTCGTTGTCGTCTTCCCACAAGTCCCTGTAATGGTTACGACGGGTATCTGAAACAAATTCCGGTAGTAATTAATGAACTTCCAATAGCTTTGGACAAGGCTCGTCACTTGCAAGACTGTTGTATTCGGCAAAATTTCATTTTTATCAATCGAGGGCTTATCGGTGATGACAAGCGAAGGGCCTTTTTTATCGATGGCTACCCAATTAATCGTATCCCCCCTATTTACAAATAAAAGGGTATTACGTTTTGTATGATCATGTCGTGTGTAATAGATGGCATCAGCCACTTTCCAATTGACCGGTCCGGCGATGATTGTTCCTCCAACCACTTTCCTAATCTCATTGACAGCTATCGGTTTCACTTGCATTTCCTCCCTTCCATCGAACTTCGATCAGTCCCTCTTTTTGTTTTTCACCAAATAGTAAGTAATCCGTTCATGAATTTCGTTATCTCTAAACATGTAAAACATGGAGAGGGATGGTGCATAATTCCCTTCAATTATCCATACCGCTCCGTTTCGATCTATTCCTATGTCAAATCCTATAATCGAAATGTTCCTGACGTTTTTTTGGAGTCTTTTTGCAGCTTTCTGGCAAACAACTTCAAACGTCTTCGCACAATTCTCATTGGACATCCCATTTTCCGTATGCAACAGTGCATCATCCAGCGTAAGTAGCTTACTTGCCCGGTTTGAAACAAAGTAATTTTTCGCGGCAACTTTTACGACCATCCCGGTACTAATCCACCGATCTTCATCGAGCTGAGTGATCACTCGGGCATCAAATGGACTCTTATTAATTTCGAGAAGTGAAATGCGCTGTTGAACAATATAGTCTTTAGTTGATAAATATTTTTCAAAGATATAGTTGTATAATTCTTCAAAGTCGTTTTTATCCGTTTTAGATTGTTTTTCATGGATCTCGAAATTCACTTCACTTGTCATCGATATTTTTACAATTCCCCTTCCTTGCTGCCCTACGCATGGCTTGATGATCACCTCTGGATAGGTGTTCAAAAATGCAAACAATGTCTCTTTTGTACATAAATCTGTAGTCGGCAAGAATTGTCGCAACGACCTTTTCTGATGAAGTGAATGGTATTGGCTCCATTTACTATTCCGTTCATGTAAAACCGTGTCGGTGAGCCAAAACTTCCTGGCTCCAACTTTGGCAATGTCCATGACGACTGTATGACATTCCGGAAAAGCAGAACCAAGCCTCTTTGCTACTGTTATCAAGAAATTATTCAACTTCCACCCGTGGAATCGATTCTTACTTCGAATGTTGTTTTTATCTATAGATGTGCAATGGACGATCTTCCAGATTGCTTTAGGGGATTTTCTGTGAAGGGTAAAAAGATAATGGCGATTAGCTAGATTTGTTGGGACAGCTTGTATGACATAAGACTTTCTCGTGCAAACTTGCTCTATCAAATACTTGTATGTTTCTTCTTTGCTTGTAAAATGAAGGACTTGAATTTCGGTGGCCAATTCAAATGCCTCATCATTAACTGTAATACGTACTTCTTTAGGGCCCACTAACGGTTTGATGATCATACAATTGTATTTTTCCAGAAAACTAAAGAACGATGTTTCTGAGAAAAGTTTTGTCTCCAATAGATGCTTGGATAAGCTGGGATCCTTCTCCAAAATCTTATATTGTCCAAATCGCCCCCTGATGGCCTTCACAGACTACCCTCCTTCAATTGTTAACTAGAACCCCCGACCAGAGGCCGGGAGTCATCAACCGTCAATCACCGTTACAGCCGAGTGCAGTGATAGCACCTTGTGCAACCGGCGCTGCACCAGTTTGGTTGAAGAAACCAGTAATAACAAAGCTTTGTACAATATCCACATTTGCCGATTCGATCTGGTCTCTGAAGACCGCTTCGAATGGAAACTGAACACCGTTTACAAGACCGGTGCCTCTGACAGTCACTTCACAATTTTGACCTTCTCTCCTACAAACTACTGAAGTGATCGAATTTGCCACGAATACAAAACTGTTTTCAGCACCAGTTGTCTCCGTATCTGTAAATTGCAGAGATAATGATGATGCATCCAAAGTCGTGGCACATACATTTGCCATGTACCTCAAGTCACCTCTAACGGTTCCCATTTGTCCAGAAAAGCGGACATTGTTTCTTCTAGATACCGCATTGACTAATACACCACAAGGACATTCCATACCCATAATGAACCCCTCCTTTCTTTTTAAACTACTCTACTATATTGGTAAAGATCAGGGAGCGGCTTGGTGTTTGTCCTAATCTTGCACTTTTAAAAATTTCTAAGATAATTATTCTGGCCAAAACATGTTCGGCGTCCTTTCAGTCTTTCTCCGTTTTCCTCAATAAGGTTGCTAGTTTTTTAATTGCCTCGCTGAACATATCCCCCTTGATGAGAACGACAGAATCCTCTGTTGTAATTTTTTTCAGCAATTCAAACGCTAATATATGATTATTGAATGAATGCACTTCAATAGGTGCCCCTTTGTTAGAAACAGTGTCCGCCATTATTTTTGCATGCTTTCCAATTGTGAGGAGAACATGGATATTACTTTCTGCAATGATGTCGCCTGCCATTTCATGAATTGTATAACCCCAAGAACCTAGATCGGTTATCGTCCCAATGACCGCAATTTTTTTTTGATTTTCGCCGATTCGCTCAAGTACTTTCAATGCTGCACGGAGTGAAGTCGTCGTTATACTCCAAGTATCATCAATAACTGTTGAACCATTTACCCCGATTACTTTTTGTAGTTGCTTATTAAGCGGTTTAAAAGTCCTGAAATGGACAGCAATATCGGCTAGTGACATGCCGAGATGATGTACTGCAGCAATTGCCGCCAATCCATTGTATACTTGATGTTCTCCGATACCCGGAACGAGTATTCGGTATTTCTTTTGTCGATGTTCGACAGTCATATACATTCCTTCGGTTGAATAATCGATGTCGCTTGCTCTGTAATCACAGTTCGAATGGATGCCTATTGTTATAATCGTTCCGGAAAAATCTGTTAAATCTAATTTTCTCGTGTTCTGATCATCTATATTGATAATCAATACACCATCCGGTTGAAGAGCGTCACGCATTTCCCCTTTCGCAGCGATATAACCTTCCAGTGACTTGCAATAATTAAGATGATGTTCACCGATATTCGTGATAATACCGATTGTCGGTTTCAAGTAGGCAGCTGCTTTTGAAATATCTCCAGGCGCTCCCACTGCTGTTTCAAACACCGCTACATCCGTCGCTTCATCGATCGCGAGCAAATATGTCAAATGTGCAGTTCTTGAATTATTTGTACTGTTCGTATACGCGACTTTCCAATTGACCGATAAAAGATGACGAATCATCTCTTTTGTCGTTGTTTTACCGGAAGTGCCAGTGACAGCGATTACAGGGATATTGAACGATGATCGATAGTTGTTAATAAATTTCCAGTAAGACTCCTGTAAATCATCAACTTTGATTACTGTTAAGTTCTCGCTTTGTTCATTTATTGTCAATTCCCGATCTGTTACGATCGCTAATGGAAAATAAGGCTTTAGCCGTTCCCATTTGATAATTTTCCTCTGTAAAAATAATATGGTATTCGGTTGCCTTACTTGTTTAAGTCGATAAGCGCCATGTTGTATAAGTAAATTGTCAGTTCCGTGAACCAGTTTTCCGCATATGATTTTCCGGATATATCCTGTCGTTAGAGGTTTCATTCGTTCACTCCCTTCCCCCTTTCTTATCGTATGCCCCGCCTTTCCGACTAGCCTGTACGAAAATCCCGTATTGAGGAAATGAGTGATAGTTATTGTCCTCTATGATGTATAACCATGTCGAAAATTGAATCCTTCATAACCTATATAGAGTTGTCAGAAATGTGGTCTGAAATGAAGGAGTGGACTTGTTGAAAACGATCATTTTCATCGGAACAAATAAATCGGGCTCAAGTCGGGAAGCTATAAGAGCTGCGGAAAGACTCGGGTATTTCACTGTGTTATTTACAAATAATGAAAAGCAGATCAAACAGCGGAAAGAATATGTAGATGTCCACGAAATGTTGTTCGTCGACACGACAGATCTTCCAGCAATGCAGAGAGAGATCCGTTCATTAATTTCAAAGGGAAATGAAATTATGACGATTACAAGTTTTGTCGACTCTAATGTTGGGCGGGCATTACGACTATGTGAGGAATTCTGCCCAAACGGCACATCATCATATGCCGTAGATATTATGGAAAACAAAGCAGGGACAAGGTCATTATTAGATGGTCTTCCTTTTTCCCCGAAATATATAACCGTCCCCTCGAATGCATTGCTTACGTCAACTACAGTAGATGCATTGCCCAAATTCCCCCTTATTGTCAAATCTGCTTCATCCACCGGATCAAAGGATGTGTTGCGCGCAACTGATTTGGAGCAGTTGAATCGTCATATTCTGAAATTGAACGAAAAAAATCCGGATGAATCCATCATTATTGAAGAGTTCATCGAAGGGGAACAATATTTGGTGGAAGCGATTGTCCATGACAAACAAATTCAAATCGCAGGTGTCGTCGAACAAGAAATCACATATGGCAAGCGGTTTATCATTACTGGATACGGAGTGCTCGGATTTGTACCAAGACAATTAAATGACAGTATCATGAAAGTGCTTGAATCGATCGTCGAGAAATTTGATATCCGTAACGGAGCATTGCATGTCGAAATGCGATTGACGGATCATGGATGGAAACTTATTGAAATCAATCCAAGGATATCAGGCGGTGCAATGAATAATATGCTGAAAGCTGCATTTGGCTTTGACTTAGTCGAAGAAACATTGAAATTATACTTAGGTAAAAAACCAACCTTAACCCCAAAACATCAAAATTACGTCTACACCCAATATGTCATTGTCGATAAAAAAGGAATTCTAGAAAAAGTGACCGGTAAGAATAGGGCTAGGAAATCACCAGGTGTCGTTGAAGTGTATGTCAAGCCGAAAAAAGGAACGCAGCTAATGCCGCCACTATCAATGGGTCACCGGTATGCGTATGTCATCGCCCAAGGAGAGACGCTTGAGACAGCAAAAGGATTAGCTAAAAAGGGCGCCCAAGAAATTCAATTTCACTTGAAAGAATAAAAGAGAGGGCTCCAATTTTTAGGAGTCCTCTCTTTTAATCAACTATAATTTTCATCGATAAATTTAACAGTTTCAAACATATTCGTTTTGCTTGCACCTTTAATAAGGATTGTGTCGTCCTTTTCAATCAACTTCGCCAGTAATGTATGCAATTTCTCTCGATCTGTAAAATGGTAGATTTTGTCCGCTGCCATCCCTCTTTTCATCGCCTGAGCCCCAATTTCCTCGGTCCTAAATCCGTAAGTAATCAACAGGTCAATCCCTTGCTCCTGAACATAGTCTCCTACTTTTCGATATTCTATTTCACGCAGATCCCCAAGTTCCCTCATTTGTCCGATAATCGCGATTTTACGGTGCTTTGCCAAATTAACAAGCACATCGATTGCCGCTCGGACGCCTTCCGGATGTGAATGGACCGTATCATCGATCAATGTAATGTTGTCTTTGCAATTATAGATTGTCAGTCGCCTTGGCGGCTTCTTAAATAGGAGGCCCGCCTTGATTTCCATCGGAGAAAAACCAAGCTGATCAGCAATCGCAATCGCGGACAATGCGTTATACACATGATGCTCGCCGAAGATCGGTATAAACAAATCGATTTCTTCGTTTTCAAGCTTCATTTTAAAATTCATTCCTTGATCACTGTATTGGACGTCATATGCACGATAATCCGCAGGGTTATGAATCCCTACCGTAATGATCTTCCCTTTGAAATCTTGTGTTTCCAAAAATCGCGAATTGTCGTTATCTTTATTTAAACAAAGCACTCCATATTGATCCATCCCGTGAATCAATTCGGACTTGGCTTTCGCCACCCCCCTCGGATCACCGGCAAAGTTGCCTACATGCGCGAGTCCGACATTCGTCACGATTGACATATTGGGCTGGATAATTCGGCAATGCTCGGTGATGACTCCAGGATAGGCCATTCCATATTCGAGGACAACGGCTTGGTGAGATGAATTGATATCCGCGGCATGTTTTTTCGTATGTTCCGTTGTATTCCAGTAATCCTTCGATTCAAACACATTCCATTTTTTTGAGAGAATGGATGAGAGAAAAGCTTTCGTCGTTGTTTTTCCCGCGCTGCCAGTAATGGCGATAATCGGTGTCGCTTGCTTTTCTCTCGATCTTTTACGCTTAATTTCCTGGATTTTTGATTGGATCGCTTTTTGGTTTTTCGCAATATACATGGCATATTGAATCGTATTTTTGACGACATCCAATTCAAGATAGAATGCCGGCGGGCAACCTGGACGCCAATTCACTTCATAGATCCATAGTTTTCGTTGTTCATCCATTCCGATATCAATGCCAATTTCATCGATCACTTCACCGAATTTTTCCATTTGCAGTTCATCCAAATGGTTGGCAAGTGATAATGAAAAGAACTCTAATTTTTTTCGAATATTAAATGCTTCATCTTTGAATTCCTGTTCCAAAAAAGGATCTAAATAGTTCGTATAGCCACCACTATTAATATTGGCAATGATTGATCCCTGTGGGGCAATCCTTGGATAAATCGTCGTAATGACCCACTTGCCCTCCCCATTTTTTTGCACATGAAGCCTGAAATCAAATACTTGCCCTGTTTTCGTGACAGATTGGATATACGGCTGGACGATGAACGTCTCTTTCGACAATTTCTGTTGAATAAATCCATTCAATTGAGAAGTTCCAAATGTTTTGTTCATCCCTTCTCCTTTGAGCAAAAAGTTCTCGCCTTCCTGCACAATGAAATATATCCCTTTCCCTTTTCGTCCATCAATCGGTTTGAAGACCACTTTTTCAAAAGCTGAAAGGAATTTGAAGAAATGATCTGCATTTTTGACAACTTCTGTAGGAATTATATAACTCGCGAATTCCTTCGCTTCTTTCAGTCGGCGGCTCACACTCCATTTATTGCCGATTGAATAGGTTGTAAAAGGAATTTCTTTTTTCAACTTATCGATCGTCTCTTTCGACTTCGACAGTTTCTCCGGGCTGCCGGCATTATAGATGACATTAGGAAATGGCATAATTTTCGTCTGCCATTTGCCTTTTTCATACACTTGTCCCTTGATCGTACGATTTAAAAAGTTCACTTCACCGGGTGAAAAGTAGAAAAACTTTGCTCCTTCCGCTTGGGCTACCGCTGCAAATGCATATGCTTTCATGACCGTTTCCGGATCTTTGCGATGATGCAACATGCCTATGATAGTCATGAACATTCTCCTTTACTCAATTTAACGATTCTCTCTAGTTCATTCATGTTCATTCGAAATGATAATGACAAGAGTTTATCAAACGAAAGATATCGTTTTCTATTTCTATGTTTTTGACTCTATGATCGGTAACGGGCGGCCAACGAGATCGTGGGATAGAGGATTGATTGTGCTAAATTTGCTAATGTTGATGACGATATTTTGGGTCGTCTTTTTGAGAGAAAAAAGATCTCGCTCTGAATGAGCATGCTGCCCTTTTAAGTCGATAGGCTTAAGAAGTGACAATTGTACAAAATAGCTTCCCTCGTAGACATGTTCCACTCTGAAGTAAGGAGTAGAATCTCCTTCGATAATTGCGGTGAAAGGGGTTAGGTGATCTGCGGTCAGCAGCATGAAGGGGATGGTGTCTTGCTGAGGCACATGTATGAAACGAAATCCTTTTCCGAATTCCGCAAGCAATTGCTGCTCCTTCCATAATTCTTTAATCTCTTCGCATAGGCTGTACATTTTCATTTTCCCCACGTCCCTTCAGCTTTTAGTAATGATTTTTTATAGTGGTTCCAAGTAGAATTTAATCAACTTGATGGCATCTTCAGCTCGCTCCCTTGCCTCATCCGAAGACTCACCGACAGCCATGACATAACCATATCGATGTCCCATCGATAACGGTGGCATCATTGTCCTACCGATAGACGGTTTGACTTTTACGTCAACTACTCCCGTGCATGCTGCAGCTTGGTCAAGCCCATCAATCGCCAGTAAATATCCAGTGCTATTGACTGTAATATAGGAAGTATGCACTGCCAGGTGTTTCTTACGAATTAAATCAGGTTCTTCCCCAACGTAAAGCTTGATTGTTTCCTGGACAAGATTGATGCCGAAAGCTTCTTCAATCATTCGGTTCATCGTTCCTCCAGAAATGCGAGGATTCAGTTCGATCAGTTTCCATCCATTTGAGGTATGGCGCATTTCAAAATGGCAAGAGCCATGATGAAGGCCAATTTTCTGAATGATGGATGTGACTGCATGCCATAGGCTTAGGTAAACTGATTCATCCATCTTCAAAACAGCATCGTAAGCAGTGACAATAAATGTATAATCTTGAGTAATCTCCTGCTGAATGATTGCTACAATAATCGGGATTGACTCATTGACAATAACCTCAATTACGTATTGGGGTCCATCGATGAATTCTTCTATGAGAATCTGCTTTCCAGAATTTTGTTTCGTAATTTTCTTTTTTGCGATTTCAAATTCCGTTTCATCTTCAATGAAATAGACATCCTTCGAACCGTTCGAATTGGGATTTTTAAGAATGAAGGGATAGTTGATGGTAGAAGACTGGGGTTTATCTGAAGTTATTATTTCAAATTCGCAAGTTGCCTCATTGTGACGCAGTGCCATTCGTGTCTTTATTTTATTTTCCATTAATTTCAATGCTTCGTATGAAATGGTGGTACTACAAAATTCATTTGAAAGTCTTGCAGCCATGGAGACGTACGGATCGATAAAACTGATGACCGCCCGGATATCATAGTCTATTTGTAGCAATTGAATGATTTTTTTTCTAACGCTTACTTCGTCCATGTATTCCATATATTTGATAAGAGCGTCTTGAGGAATCCTTTGCAAAAAAGCCTTCCGATTCGTCAGTAGTATGACTGTGTAACCTAGCCGCGCTGCAGCATCCATTGCCTCCCTACTTGAACCTGTCGTTGCCGATCCAATAAACACAATTGCCCTCATCTCTCCATCCTTCCATGAAGACAATTCCTCTCTCTCAATTGTATGCGGATACGCCTTGCAAGCTTAGGCAAAATAAATAAGCATGAAGAGTTATCCCTCATGCTTATTTAGTAGATTAAATCGATTTACTTGATCTTCCAAACCGGCGTCCAATAACGCTTGTACTTCAGCTTTACCAAAAAGGTCGAAATGAGGATAATCCTCACGATAATCAATCCATTCGGGTTGTAAACCGTACTTCTTACCCCACTCAATCAATTTATCGATGTCCGCGCATCCAGCTTTCGTAACAGTTTTACAATCAGGAAAACGATCGTCCAGCCAATAGTGGGTCAAAAAAGCGACTTCTCCCGCGCGAACCTTTTCTTTCCAAGCTTTTAATTCCTCCCGATTAATGCCAAACGCCATCAGTCGGTCACCCTTCTAATTTCCATATACTTCGCATCCCATTCCGGATCGATTTTCCGTAATGCAACCGGTCGGAAGTTGTCCCGTTTCACTAAAATATGTTCAGAAGTGGCGGTTGCCGCAACTGTCCCATCTTCATGAAGGATTTCGTATCCATACACTGTACGAAGTTTATGATGAGATTCGACCCATGTACGTACAGTAGCAGTCTGTCCGTATCTCATCGCAGCTTTATATTGAATGGATAAATCGATAACAGGCGACAAATACCCTTCTGCTTCAAGACCGGCATATGTAAATCCCAGGTCCTTAATAAGGCTCGTTCGGCCAATTTCCATCCATACCAAATAATTGGCATGGTAGACGACCCCCATCTGATCCGTTTCCGCATAGCGGATTTCCACTTCTTTTTCACTGACAAACACTACTGTCATCACCTCTCTTGTCTATTATACAAAAGAGATCGGCATATTGCTGTTTGTGTAACTTGTTTAGAATACGTATGAGAATAATGTTGATTTCCGCTCCAGGCGGACGCTTTCCAATCGAACGGCGAAGGGTTCGATTTGCCTTAATTTCTGCGTTCTTTGCAGAAATTAAGGCAGCCTTCCATATCCTGCTCGCAACGCTGCGCTTGTGCTCGCAAAAGCCGTTCTTCGTGACGGCTTTCGCAGGAGTCGCCGCCTTCGCTTCAATCAACGGTGCTTCTAACTACTTGTAATTATTTTCAATCAAATGACTTTTTCATTATTTTGTTATATAAATTTTCTTAATATCTTTCACGTACGCTCTTCCTGGGGTTGAACCTGTTATAGTTCCCTTTATAATTGCTTCTACTTTATCTCCAATCTTGAACTCATTGGTATTAGCACCTTCCAAGCTAATAAAGTCAAATACGTATGAGCCAAAATCTATATTCTGTATTTCATCTTTGAGCCATTCGTATTGAATAATATTCAAATCCACTCCGATTAACAACGTTTCATCGTTTACTTGAAGTATATACCCTTGGATGACAGTTTCAGGATTTTCATCTTGCTTCATTTCAGATTGCGTAATAATATATTCAGCAATCTCAGTAAACTTCGCACTGTCCGAGCTTTGATCACAGCTGGACCAGTGAAATTCACGCTCGCCGCCGTTAATATAGACCTTTAGATAATATTCCTTGAACTCTTCTGAATGGCAGTTGCTATTTAATTCGATATCACCTAAATAATTTGCAGTAATTAACAGTTTATAGACTTCTTGTTTTACTTTTGAAGACAGTTGAAAATCACTAGTTGACCTAGCTTCTTTTGAGTTAATGACTTCTGTAGCTTCTTTTGTTTTTGTATTCACTTCATTTTCTAGGTTTTTACCGTATTTCAATTCGATTTCGAAAAGATCCTGTCGTTGCAAATCATACTCAATAGCTAAAATCTGTACCATTCCCGAAAGTCCATCTGAGCAACCGGTTGCAATATAGTTCGTATTCGTTGGGTTAATTTCCTCCAACAAATCAGTGCAAGTAAATGTCTTTATTTCACCATTTCCGAATTTGTCACGTGTTGAATCATAGGTAACTTTTACAGTATCTTCCTTATACTTCAGATCTGTAACGATTGGATCCCCTTCAATTGTGTAATGGACAATTCGCAAGTCAGATGAAATACCATTCTGCAAATTATCGTAGAAGTTCTGCATACTCTCTAACCCTTTAATACTTCCGTGGGTATTTACGACGTCAACGTCTTTTACATACTTCACAGACGGTTTGATAATATCCTCACTTGTTGCGTGGGCCCCATCCATATCAATCAGATCATTTGCATTGCAGGCAGTTAAGATGAAAAGAAATATCAATATCAAAATTGGGCAGCCCATTTTCTTCATCTAGTTTTCACGTCCATTCTAATCATTCCTAGAGTATGCTTAATTACCAAGCGTGCATTTTATAAAATGAAAAAAATCATGATAGATTCCAAGGTTACTTATGAAAATTCATCAATGATTTCAACAACCTCGATTTCCCCATTAATTAATAGCTCAGGTAGCTCATTTTTCACATTACCCTTCCAGTATTCTTTAGCTTGGTTAATTTTTGCTGCAAAAGAGATACCATCTTCTTTTGGCAGAAGGTTAGCATCTCCCTCAAAACAACGACCATTTACTCGTAATTTCACAATCTGTAAAACCTTTCGATTATAGGAATCAAACAACTCTTTCCACTTTAATGCGTCATCATATGTTTTTGCAGCGTATAAGCACGACAATCTGGAAGGATAATCAGGGTACTCTTGTAATCTCACCATTTCTGTTATGACTTCTCTAATAGCTCTAATGGTTTGCCCCATATACCTGCTTACCACTTCGGCATCTTCCTTATTCAAATTCAAGCCATCACTAGTATACTGGCCATGTAAAATCTGTATAGAGTCTTCTCCTTTAGAATTCAATTGTTCCTTCTCAAAGAAGAAGCGATATAACGTATTAGGTTGCTCGTCGTCAAAGTTGATGATCTGTCCAATTTGCATTTTTTTATTCGTGACGATATGGTAGGCAACTAGTTCATTATTTTTCATATATAACCCCTGTCTGCCTGGATGCAGTAACTCCCTCACTATTCAATGTACTCCGTACAAACATATCAAATTCTTCCTCTTCCTCAAAAAAAGGATAATGGTTGCTATGTGTGAAGGAAGTGAATTTGGCGTTAGGTAGGCATTCCGCAATTTCTATACCGAATTTATGCGGGCATTGTGCATCGTATTTACCTGCGTATATATATGCAGGTAAGTCAACCCGCTTCAACTCATCCCTGACGTCATACGTCTTGCAGTCCACTTTTCTGAAATATGTCAACCGATCTCCTACGGTCTTACCGCTATTCGGCTTTTGAAAAGCCACGTCCATTTTCTCCTCATAATGAAAAGACATCAAATTCCATTCTCTGCCTAAAGCTCGCCTTTCCTCCAATGACACATCTGGTGTATCCATTCGATTCATGATTTCTACAATACGTTCGAAATTCGGGTTCTCCCTGCAATAAATACTACCTGGATCTGCACTATACTCGATGCTTGCCGCAGCGCCACCAGCGACAATTTTTGTTAATGAATCTTCCCTCATCACAGCATACATAAGAGCTAACATACCTCCCGTCGAATGGCCTGCAAATCCCCATTTCGGTAGATGAAGCGCTTCCCGGATCGCTTCCAAATCCAATACGGATTCTTTCATGCTATATTGCTCTTCGGATTGCGCAACTTCCGATTTCCCTGCTCCACGTAAGTTGATAAGATAGACATGATAATGCTCCGTAAACGGATTTGCGAACGCATTTCCTCGTTCGTCGTATTCGCTGTATAGATGAGTAACGGCTAATGGATCGCCCTCCCCTTTTTCAAAAACCTCGAAAGTCCCTCGCGCCGTATCAACAAAACGTTGTACCCACATATCAAAGCCCCCCACATTTCAAAATTTTCTAGCTATAGTCAATTATAGCTCCATTAATTTTGAAAAGAAACATCGTTAGGACTAAGCGCTTAGCTTAGCCCTTGCTGGATACAGTCAAACGCTTTGAAGAGTTCAGTACAGATAACAATTCCTCAAAACTTAATTGTCCGATGTCTCCTTCTTTCCGCTTCCGTACGGAAACCTTTTGATTTTCAACTTCCTGATCACCTACAACGAGCATATAAGGGACTTTCTGCTTCACAGACTCCCTAATTTTCAACCCCATTTTCTCAGAACGGTGATCTACTTCCACACGGAACCCATTTGAAGCAAGCTGTTTTTTCACTTCATTTGCATAAGTCAGATGCTTATCGGCTATCGGGATGATTCTTACTTGTTCAGGCGCTAGCCATAACGGAAATTCCCCTGCATAGTGCTCAACAAGAATGGCAAGGAATCTTTCGACAGAACCAAAAATGGCTCGATGGATGATGATCGGGAATTCGAGTTCATTTTGTTCATTAATATAGCGGCAATTAAACTTCTCTGGCATTTGGAAATCCAATTGGACAGTTCCGCATTGCCAGCTCCGTTCTAACGAATCCAAAATGTGAAAATCAATTTTTGGTCCGTAAAAAGCTCCATCTCCTTCATTGATCCGATAAGCCATTCCCCGTTGTTTCAATACTGCCTCCAATGATTGTTCTGCCTCGTTCCATAAGTCGATGGACCCCATGTAATTCTCTGGCCTTGTCGATAATTCAACTTCATAACTGAAACCAAATTCTGAATAGATATCATCGATTAAATCCAACACGCGATCAATTTCTTGTTCAATTTGATCCTTTCGAACGAATAGATGCGCATCATCCTGTGTAAATGCCCTAACCCGCAAGAGCCCGTTCAACGAGCCAGATAATTCATGGCGATGAACCAATCCTAATTCCGCATAACGGATTGGCAATTCGCGGTAACTTCTCCGTTTATGATTGAAAATGAGCATGGCCCCCGGGCAATTCATCGGTTTCAAAGCATAATGTTGTTCATCCACATCGGAAAAATACATATTTTCGTGATAGTGATCCCAATGGCCGGATTGCTCCCAAAGCTCCTGTTTCATCATAATCGGTGTCTTGATCTCCTCATAGCCTGCCTCCTGATGCTTTTGCTTCCAAAACTGCTCCAACTCATTGCGTACAATCATCCCTTTTGGCAAATAAAACGGCATGCCCGGCGCTTCCTCAGACGACATGAACAGTTCAAGTTCCTGCCCTAATTTTCGATGATTCCTTTTTTCAATATCCATTTGTACTGACATTTCAATTCCTCCTAGTGATTTATAAATAAAAAACCGCATTCCTCCCTAGTAAAGGGACGAATGCGGTCGTGGTGCCACCCTGATTCCGCCATGCATAAAAACAAGGCGCTCAAATGATAACGGTCTCCCGATCATAGTTTCCTGCAAAATGCAGTCCTCTACTTTAGCTCAAAGGCGGTAAATCATTTCTTCCGCTACAGGACTTCCAGCCAAGATCCTGTTCTCTGGCGAAGCTTTCGAAATGATTCATGTCCTTCTCAACGCTAAATATTTAATTGAAATCTAATGAAACACGTTTAGACAAAAACAAAAAGACCGCATTCTTCCCCAATAAAGGGACGAATGCGGTCGTGGTGCCACCCTGATTTCACCATGTTTAAAAAACGTGGTGCTCAATCGATAACGGTCTCCCGATCATAGTTTTTTGCTTCATGCAATCCTCTACGATAGCTCAAAGGCGGTAAATCATTTCTTCCGCTACAGGACTTCCAGCCATGGCCCTATTCTCTGGTAAAGTTTCCGAAATGAATCATGTCCTTCTCAACGCTTATTTATAGATAATTAATTGTATTATATGTGACCATTTTGACTGTGTCAATAGGGAATAATTAATACCTCAGCCCTCTTCCGCTTTCAGCGATTGCATGGGCCAGGCGAATCGTTGACACTGCCAATTCCGCATACGTGACTTCACGAGAAGGATTGAACTGGTTTTGCTCCGCTTTTACCAAGCCCAATGAATTTGCTATCGCTATATAACCTGCATTCGCAGATTGCACCTTATCAGCATCATCAAAGCCTAATGTAAAGATACTGCTATCCTTCGCAGCCTGCTCTAGGCCTAATACTCGAATCATCCAAATCGATAGCTCTTCTCTTGTAATCGGCGAATCGACATCAAAGTTAGGATTATCCGCTTTAATGATGCCCAATTCAACCGCACGCTCGATTTGCTGATATAACGGGTGTTTTGTATCTATATTTTCGAACGTTTGGTTCATGTTTTCCTGTCCGAAATAACCGCCACGATAGAAATAGGTGATTGAGTTTATAAGCACTTTCAATGCTTCACCCTTTGAAATGGCAGCATCAGGGTTAAAGCTCTTATCACCTTTCAAGTTCAACACCTTGGCGTTAATAAGATAATTGAGCTCCTCTTCCGCCCAAGGATGTGAAACGGTTATTGAATCTTTGCCAGTAAACAAGTTATTCCATTCTCCTGTACGAGCATTCACATAACTATGTGATTCCTCGTTAAATACAGGTAAATAGACGAGATCATAATGATTTTCCTTTACATTTTTAGCATGCTTCATATACGTAAGCTTTAGGCTAAGCGCCTCTTCCAAAATTGTTTTTGCCTCTTGTTCGGATATCACCTCATCGCTCGACGACCAGTTTTCGATTTCTTGATAATCGACATTCAAGCTGTTTAAAGAACCGTCAGCCGATATCCCTACACCGATCTGATCACCATTGACGAGAATCCCATTTACGATTCTTGGGAATGTGAAGTGGTACGAACCTAGTCGTTCGTCAACATAAGGTTCTTCTACAGGCATTGCATAGTTATTCAAATAGGAAGGAACCCATTCTTTTATAAATTTTACAGCTTGGCTAAGTGCCTCCTGTTGGGACAGGTGATTCTCTTTTTTAGCTTTCTCCGTAAGATCAAACAAGAGGTGATCCTTCATATTGTGATAGCGGATAATTTCACCTGTATTTTTATTGAATTCTAAACTTGATCCACTTCCGCCATTTCTATGCATATACATATAGTGGACAGAAATAACTGGCACTCCATTATAGTTGTCCATTTCCTGAATCGAATCGATATTTAGTTTTATTTGATCAGATTCAATGGCAAGAAATTGTTCGGCAAACTTCTTCGCTTCTTCTACTGTTATTCCATCCTGTTTTGATGGGAGTTGATTTGCTGAAATCTTTTCAATTTTTGTCTTGCCTGGAAATTCTGATGTATAGCCGTTTGCAGTCATCCACTTCCCTGTTGTCGCTTCAATACCTTGCAATTTTGCTGCAGGTCGGTAGACAAGCTCTACAGTGCGGTCGCTCGTTTGATAATCGTAGTTAATTTGATAATTCAAGTCTACAGAAAGATTTTCTTTTACTTCCTTTAACAACTCATTTTTATCTTTTATTTGTGTGATATCGTCAAAGGTGGAAGATGTAGACGATTGAGACATCTTGTTAAAACCTACGACATCCCCATTCCCTAGAACAGATACTTGTACTATTTGGTCTGCAATCGGGACCTGATTTTCTGTACGAGCAAAAGTAAATGAATAACGAATTGGCTCTGTTAAGATCTGTTGAGGATAATAGTTGAAAGTGTTCGTTTCTAATTGATAGTCTTTTTCGTCAAGAAAATTCTTCATGAAATCAACTGCTATTTTCTTTGCTTCTTCTTTTGAAACTTTTGGGGGGAACAAAGCATCAGGCACACTATGTGGTTGATAGGAAAAATACCCAATTTCGAGTTCTTCTCCAACAAAACCTACATTCCCGTATATCTGATTCCCATTAATCGTCTTTGTAAAAGATAGATCATGCCGTATTGTTTCATCTTCCGGATACATATGTGGACTTCTCACATGAAAATCACTATTCGTTAAAAAGTCAAACTGATTAGGGAACATCTCCCGGAATTTCTTGATCAATTCTTCTTTCGTGACAACAATGTCAGTGGAAGCAACTTGGATTCGTACTTTTTCAGGTTGTCCATTTACCATAGTTGAAGCACTCGCAATCGATGAAAACATGCTCAAAGACAAAATAGATGAAGTAAAAAGTAATCCTGCTTTTTTGTATCTCGACAAAATACCCCTCCTAAAATTTAGTAGTGTCCCCCTCATTTCCTCTATTTGTGATGTCTAAGTTGTTCTTTTAATTACAAAAATATTAAATATTTAATAATTATGTATATTGTATATGTTTAGTTCTAGTAAGTAAAGTAAAATTTTGTATTTTATGAAGACAATAAAAAAGCCGCATGCCTCCCTAATGTAGGGAAGTATGCGACAGTGCTGCCAACCTAATTCTGATAGCTATTGATTATTACCTCAGCCCTCTTCCGCTTTCAGCAATGGCATGCGCCAGGCGAATTGTCGATGCTGCCAACTCAGCATACGTAACTTCACGATCAGGGTTGAAGCGGTTTTGCTCTGCTTTTATTAATCCTATCGAGTTTGCCATCGCTACATAACCTGCGTTCGCAGAATGCACTTTACCGGCATCAGCAAAGTCAAGTTTATAAATACTGCTATCCTTTGCTGCCTGCTCGAGTCCTAATACGCGGATCATCCAAACGGAAAGTTCTTCTCTTGTAATCGGTGAATCTACATCGAAGTTTCGGCTGTCCGCTATGATGATGCCCGCTTCTACAGCACGTTCAATCTCCCGATATAAAGGATGTTTAGGGTCGATGTTATCGAACGTTTGGTTCGGGTCTTCCTGTCCTGGATAATAACCGCCGTAATAGAAATAGGTAATTGAATTCATGAGCACTTTCAATGCTTCTCCTTTTGTAATTGAAGCATCCCCGTTAAAAGAAGTGGCATCTTTCACATCCAACACCTTGGCGTTAATGAGATAATTGAGCTCTTGTTCTGCCCAAGGATGCGAAACGGTTATCGAATCTTTGCCATTAAACAAGTTATTCCATTCACCTGTATAAGCATCTATATAACTATACGGTTCCCCGTTAAATATAGGCAAATAGACGAGATCATAATGATTTTCCTTCTCATTTTTTACATGTTTCATATATGTGAGCTTTAATGTAAGCGCCTGTTCCAAAATCGTTTTTGCCTCTTGTTCCGAAATTACATTGTCGCTTGATGGCCAGTTTTCAATTTCCTGAAAGTTGACATTTAAACTGTTTAACGAACCGTCAGCTGCTATCCCTACACTGATTTGATCTCCCATCACGACAATATCGTTCATAATTCTTGGGAATGTGAAGAAATAAGAGCCTAATCTATCATCATAAAAAGCTTCCTCAACAGGCATTGCATAGTTGTGAAGATAGGAAGGGATCCATTCTTTTATATACTTCACAGCTTTAGCGAGTGCTTCCTGTTCGGACAATGCTTTCTCTGTTTTAGGATTCTCCCCGATTTCTGTCAGTAGATGGTCTTTCATATTGTAGTAGTGAATAATTTCACCTGTATTTTTATTAATTTCTAGACTTGATCCTGATCCGCCAGTTTTATGCTGATACATATATTGGACATATATGACGGGCACTCCATTATAGTTCTCCATTTCATGAATGGATTCAATCTTTAATGTAATTTTATCAGAATTAATCGCAAGAAATTGTTCGGCTATCTTTTTCGCTTCTTCTACAGTAATTTGATTCTGTTTTACCGGTAGCGGATTTGCCGTTATTTTTTCAATTTTTGCCTTACCGGGGAGTTCTGATGTGTAGCCTTTTGCAGTCATCCATTTCCCTGTTGCCGCTTCAATTCCTTGCAATTTAGCTGTTGGACGATAGACGAGCTCCACACTGCGGTCACTCGTTTGGTAGTCGTAGTTAATTTGATAATTTATGTCGACAGAAAGATTTTCTTTAACTTTTTCTAACATCGCATTCTTATCTTTTATTTGAGTGACGTCATCAAAGGTGGATGATGTTGTACCTGGAAACATCTTATAAAAACCAACGATTTCCCCATTTCCTAGAACGGATACTTCCATTCTTTGGTCAGCAATGGAAACCTGATTTTTGGTACGAGCGAATGAAAATGAGTATCGTATCGGCTCTGTTAAAATTTGCTGCGGATAATAGTTGAATGTATCCGTTTCGAATCGATACTCTTTTCCATCGAGAAATCTTGTCATGAATTCTTCTGCTATTTTTCTTGCTTGTTCTTTTGATACTTTCGCAGGGAATAGAGCATCCGTGATAGTAGAAGGCTGATAAGAAAAGTATTCGATATCCAGATCCTCCCCGACAAAACCTATATTCCCATACACCCGTTTCCCATTGATGGTTTTGGTGAAATATAGATCATGCCGAATCGTTTCATCATCCGGAAAAATATGCGAGCTGCTCACTTGAAAGTCACTATTCGTCAAGAAGTCAAACTGATTGGGGAACATCTTCCGAAATTTCTTGATCAATTCCTCTTTCGTAATAACAGTATCAGTGGCAGCGACTTGAATCCGGACTTTTTCTGGTTGTCCATTATCTGAAGTTGTAGCATTAGCAATCGACGAAAACATACTGAAGGACAAAACAGAAGAGGTGACAATCATACCTAGTTTTTTAACTTTCGCCAAAATAACCCTCCTAAGTTACATTTCTATGTGCGTTTGTTAGCAACCTTATATTATATGATTGACTTTTGGAGAAGATGCATCTTCAGTCCATTTTTTTTAAGATGGAATGAAACACAGAAAAGGCGCCCGATTTAACGGGCGCCTTTGCAATAACACTTATTAGTTGTTTTTCATTTTATCACGAAGAACCATTTGAAGGATTCCGCCGTGACGGTAGTAGTCTACTTCTACGTCTGAGTCGAAACGTGCTAACACATCGAACTCTTTAACGGAGCCGTCTTTTGCAGTTGCTGTCACTTTCAGGATATCGCGTGGTTTTACGCCTTCCGCGATATTTACGCTAATTTCTTCTTCGCCCGTAAGGCCAAGAGTTTCAGCGCTTTCCCCATTCATAAATTGAAGAGGAAGAACACCCATCATGACAAGGTTTGAACGGTGGATACGCTCATAGCTTTCAGCGATGACTGTTTTGATGCCTAGTAGTGAAGTACCTTTAGCAGCCCAGTCACGTGAAGAGCCCATACCGTAATCTTTACCAGCTAGGATCACAAGGCCAGTTCCATCTTCCTGATAACGCATAGCAGCGTCATAGATCGGGCAGATTTCTTTTGTTGGCCAGTAAGTTGTGAAGCCGCCTTCTGTACCTTTTGCAATTTGGTTACGGATACGGATATTCGCGAATGTACCACGCATCATAACTTCATGGTTACCACGGCGGGAACCGTATGAGTTGAAGTAACGTGGCTCTACGCCGCGCTCACGCAAGTATTTACCAGCTGGTGTATCTTTACCGATTGCACCTGCAGGTGAAATATGGTCCGTTGTGATGGAATCACCAAATTTACCGATAACACGAAGTCCGGAAAGAGCTTGGATATCAGCAGGCTCTTTGGATAGACCTTCGAAGAATGGCGGGTTTTGGATATATGTCGATTTTTCATCGAAATCGTACAAGGAATCATCAGTCGTCTCGATAGCGTTCCAAGCTTCGTTTTCAGTGAAGACTCGAGCATATTCTTTACGGAATAGATCAGGTGTTACTGTCGCTTTTACAACTTCCTTCACTTCTTCCGATGTTGGCCAAATATCTTTGAAGTATACATCTGTTCCATCTTTCGCTTTACCGATCGGATCTTTTTCAAAGTCAATATCGACTGTTCCTGCTAATGCGTAAGCAACAACTAGTGGTGGTGAAGCCAAGTAGTTTGCTTTGACGAGTGGATGGATACGTCCTTCGAAGTTACGGTTACCGGAAAGTACGGAAGAAACTAATAGATCGTTTTCTGTAATCGTTTTTTCGATTTCAGGAAGTAGTGGACCTGAGTTTCCGATACATGTCGTACATCCGTAACCGACTGTATTGAATCCGATTTGATCTAAGTACTTTGAAAGACCAGAGTCTTCTAGATAGCCTGTAACAACTTTTGAACCTGGCGCTAGTGAAGTTTTCACATATGCAGGAGGTGTAAGACCTTTTTCAACAGCCTTCTTCGCAACAAGACCAGCACCTAACATAACGTAAGGGTTGGAAGTGTTTGTACAAGAAGTGATTGCAGCAATCGCAAGGTCACCTGTTTTCATTCCGACTGTGCGGCCATCTTCGAACTCGACAGTTGCTTGCTTTTCGAATTCTTTTGGTGTTAAACCGAATCCTTGGTTCCCTTCTGGAGCTACTACGGAGTCCCTGAAAGAACGTTGTAATCCGGAAAGCGGAATTAAGTCTTGTGGACGTTTTGGTCCTGCAAGGTTCGCTTCGATTTTTGTTAGGTCGATTTCAATTACTTCTGTATAGGTTGGGTCTTCTTTATCCGGAGTGAAGAACATGTCGTTTACTTCAAGATATTTCTTGACGACTTGGATATGCTCTTCTTCACGGCCTGTCAAACGCATGTAATCTAGTGATTCTTCATCGACTGGGAAGAATCCGCAAGTTGCACCGTATTCAGGTGCCATGTTTGCAATAGTTGCGCGGTCTGCTAGTGGTAGTTTGGAGACACCAGGACCGAAGAACTCTACGAATTTACCTACTACGCCATGAGCACGAAGTGTTTGTGTCACTTTAAGTGCAAGGTCAGTAGCAGTTGTACCATTCGGAAGTTCGCCAACTAGTTTTACACCGATTACTTCTGGAATTGGGAAGTACGAAGGTTGTCCAAGCATTCCCGCTTCAGCTTCGATACCACCAACGCCCCACCCGAGGACACCGATCCCGTTGATCATCGTCGTATGGGAGTCTGTACCGACTAGTGTATCCGGATATGTTTCGAAAGTGCCATCTTCGTTTTCCACTTCATGGACAACGCTTGCAAGGTACTCAAGGTTCACTTGGTGAACGATACCTGTTGCAGGAGGCACAGCACGATAGTTGTCGTATGCTTTTTGAGCCCAGCTTAGGAATTGATAACGCTCAGCGTTTCGTTCGAATTCAAGTTCCATGTTAAGACGGAGTGCGTCCGCAGAACCGTAGCGGTCAACTTGTACGGAGTGGTCGATGACAAGGTCAACCGGGATTTCCGGATTGATTTTGTTCGGATCTCCGCCCATTTCAGCCATAGCTGAACGAAGGGATGCAAGGTCAACGACAACTGGAACTCCAGTGAAGTCTTGTAGAATTACACGGGAAGGTTTGAAAGGAACTTCTGCGTCCTTATCTGCATCCTTGCCCCATTTTGCCAAGTTTTCAACGTGTTCGTCTTTGATCACATACCCGTCATGTTGGCGCAAAACGGACTCTAGTAGTACTTTTACAGAGTAAGGCAGTCTTGTAATGTTCGCAATGCCTGCTTCTTCGAGGGCTTTTAGACGATAATAGTTATACGTCTTGCCATTCAATTCGAAAGATTGGCGGCTGTTATGCAAATTGCTTTTTGCCATTGGTATTCCTCCTTTATCTATTGAAAAGGTTGTGTAAGCGTTTCTCTACTCCATCATAGTACAGCTAAACTCATAAGTAAAATACATAAAAATTATAGTCTTACATAAGAAAATATAATGACCATATGTATGAGGGCATAAAGAAACAGCTCACTGTCAAGTATATTCTGAAAAACTTGTTTATGCAAAGTTTTAGATTCATATGATAGAATTCTACTGAATTTTTTCTATATATGTGGCATGATGAAAAGTAAGATATGAAAAGGGAGTGGAAACGTTGAAAAGAGCATTGTTAGTAGTCGATTACACATATGATTTCGTTGCCGAAGATGGAGCGTTGACATGTGGTCAACCCGGCATCGAATTGGAGACGTATATCGTTGATTTGACGAAAGGGTTTTTGAATGAAGGCGAACTTGTCATTATGCCTGTCGATCTTCACGAACAAAATGACCCGTATCATCCAGAAACAAAGTTGTTTCCACCTCATAATTTAAAAGGTACTTCAGGACGTAATCCATATGGTGCGCTTCACAATTTGTATGAGGAAAACAAGGATCGGATCATTTGGATGGATAAAACACGTTACAGTGCGTTTGCTGGAACTGATCTTGAATTGCAGCTGCGTGCCCGTGGCATTACGGAACTACATTTAGTTGGTGTTTGTACGGACATCTGTATCCTTCACACTTCCGTTGATGCGTATAATCGCGGATTTGACCTTGTGATTCATGAAAAAGGCGTTGCCAGCTTTGATTCTGCTGGACATGAATGGGCGCTTCGTCATTTTGAGAAATCGTTAGGAGCAAAAGTTATCCATTGATGATTTTTTAGTGATTTCAATTGCGTAGATGTTTAATGTATGTAATTTACGGATATTCAAATACTACATAAGCAATTATGAAATCACTAAAAAGGAGATGGATCAGATGAGCTTTATTTGGTTTTTAATTATCGGTGGAGTAATCGGTTGGCTTGCGGGCCTTATTTTAGGAAAAGACATCCCTGGAGGAATCATCGGGAATATTATTGCAGGTATCATCGGTGCTTGGATCGGAGGCATGCTGCTTGGTGATTGGGGTCCAAGAGTATCGGATTTCTACATCCTTCCTGCGTTACTCGGTGCAATCATCCTCGTGTTTATTGTGAGCTTGATTATGAAATCGATGCGTAGAGCATCATAATTAGCACAAAAGCGAAGGAAGCTCGTTTAGCTGCCCGAAGTCTAGACGAAAAAAGAGCGTCAAGAGATTTTCTCTTGACGCTTTTTATTGTTCACTTTCGAGTCTTTGGGACTCAAATTCGTTGAAGAACCATAAGACATCTTCGACATACTTGTCGCTGTGGTTATAATGGAATATTGCCTTTTCAATTTCCCCGTCGGCTGCTCCACTTTTGGATAAATAATGTGCAGCGCTGAAGATCGCATCTTCAATATCAAATGGATCTGCAATTCCATCTCCGTTGGCGTCAACGCCATATCCACCATATTTTTGAATGACTGCAGGATCGGTCTTATCCCTATCTGGTATATTCCCTTTCCCTAGCCCTTCGCACCCAGGATACCCCCAACCTACAAATGTGCAAGGCATGAATTGCATATGCCCTTCCGCACCTGCAGGGGACAATAGCGGATTCATCGTTGAAAAGCGGGTTTCAATCCGATGGTGTGCGGCGAGAAGCGTCCAAGGAATACTATACTCTTCTGCTGCCGCTTTATAAATCGGGATATACTCTTCCGGAATAACCAATGCCGTATGTCGATCTTGAAATTCCAGTATTGTGTTTGCCGATTTCTTGATGAGTTCTGGATTCTGGATGCCTGTCCAAATGATCGTTGATAAAGTGAAGGTGGTTACAGCCACGGGGATAAGCAAAACGATCATGAAAACTTTGGTTTTGATCGATAATCCCTTTTTCTTCTTCTTCACTGCACCACCCTTTTCATTTCATAACTCGTTAGGATTTAGGCTCTTCTTTAATGAGCGCTTTCATATCTTTTACAATGTCCTCGTAAGGAACATTTTCTACACCATTATACGATTTCACCGATACACCGTCTTTGTTGACCAAGCTGAATGCAACACCGTGTGTGACTTGGTCCACCCCTGGTGTTTTACTAACGAATGTCTTGAAAGATCCGATGGCCAAGTTTTCAATCGTTTCTTGGCTATAGCCGGTCAACATTTCCCATTTGCTTGGATCGACAGGATCGAATGCATCCAAGTATTCTTGCATCGCTTCGGGCGTATCATTTTTTGGATCTACAGTGAATGATACAATTTTATAATCTTCGACACCTTCGTCATGCAGCTGTTGTTGCAGGTCTGCCATATTTGCCATCATCGGTAGGCAGACGGTTTCACAGTTCGTAAAGACGAATTGGGCGATCCAGACGGTCCCCTTCAAATCGTCGAGCGAGACTTGCTCATGATTTTGATTCGTGAATTCAAACGGTTCGATCTTGTAAGAATGATCCGCTTTGAATCCGCCCATCGAACATGCACTTACTAATAGCATGAGTATGAGGACGGATGATAAAAAAATTCTTTTACGCATATGCAGACTCCTCCACTTTCATTCTTAGTTTATCATAGTGGATAGTGCATTTTCAAACAACCTAGCGGGTCAAACGATCTTGTCAATTCATTGACGTTTTGATGAAGTTCACTTCACATTTAACGAAATGAGCGCTTTATGAATTGCTTCGAGCTTCGTTTCAAGCCGGTGCAATAGATAAAATGATACAAAAATCGGGAATCCGATCTGTTGTATAAGTTCCAGCCATTGATCCATTTTGAAACCCCCTCTCTTGAATTTGAATTTAAAAAGACTCCCAGCGCGGGACTGGGAGTATAGTGCAAATTATTCGTTTACAAGTTCAGTGACAGTCCGCTCGATGATTCTGGCGCCTTTCACTGTTTCAAGCGGTGAACCATCCACTTCAAATACACCTGAACTGATGATCTGCTGCATAGCCGCTTCCACTTCAACAGGTGTCAATCCATCCTTCGGTTCATCCACCGTCAGTGATGTCTGCTTCCCTTCGGCTGTTGTAAAGCTCAATTGTAATGTTTTTGCCATTTGTTACTCCCCCTTTTCCATTAATTCATAATGTCTGCAGTTTCCACTTTCTCTGCTCCGATAAACGGATATTCAGAGAGCTGTGCCAATTGTGAAAGGGCGTTGTACAGATTTTCTGCAGTTGCCCCTTCTGCTAGATTGCGATAGGTTTTTGTTTTGCGAATCATTTTCCCATCTTCTGTCATACCGCCGTCGAAATACACTCTTCCAACTGCATGTCTAAATTCGATTGTCGCCATTGCTTTCCCCTCCTTTCACACGTTATATAGACTGTAAAAAGGAAAAAGGATACTTTGTCCGTGAATTTTTTTACAAATACTCTTATAATGGGGAGTAGAATGGAAGAGGTGAAGTCAGTTGCAAGACTTGTTTATGTGGTTCATCATTTTTTGGTGTGTCGTCTTGATCGGGCTTTTCGGAGTCGGGGGATTTTTCATGTTCCGCAAATTCCTGAAAGTCTTTCCGAAGGCAGACGGCAAATCGACGCTTGATTGGGAAGAACATTATGTGAATGAATCCCTTCATCTCTGGAATGAGGAAGCGAAAGATCTATTGAATGAACTTGTCAGCCCCGTTCCGGAATTATTCCGTGACGTCGCCAAACAGAAAATCGGCGCTAAAATCGGTCAGATTGCGTTAGAGGATCGTGCTAAAACGATTAGCTTCGATCATATTATCCGCGGTTATATACTCGCTACCCCGAAGCGCGATCATAAATTTTTACGAAGGAAATTAGATTCGATGGAAATTGACATTACACCGTACGAACATTTATTTGAATAACAAAAGCGGACGTGACACAAAAAAACCTCCTAAATCAGGAGGGGCACTGACTATCTTTTTTGAGACAGTCAAAAAACACCTTATTATGCAGCCGGTTGTCGGAATTGTACCGGCGATTGGCTGTTTAATTTCGTTTGAATGCGGATATTGTTATAATAAGTAATGTATTCTTCGACAATTTGAATCACATGCGCATTCGATGTGCGATGGATTCC
>NZ_JAKRNT010000008.1 GCF_022346605.1 Sporosarcina sp. ACRSL | reverse complement strand
CTTTGCACTTGCCGTTACGTAGAACGGCGTTTGCGAGCACAAGCGGAGCGTTGCGAGCACATCTTTGCACTTGCCGTTACGTAGAACGGCGTTTGCGAGCACAAGCGGAGCGTTGCGAGCACATCTTTGCACTTGCCGTTACGTAGAACGGCGTTTGCGAGCACAAGCGGAGCGTTGCGAGCATAATGAGGATGCCTTAATTTCTGCAAAAAGTCGCAGAAATTAAGGCAAATCGAACCCTTCGCTGTTCGATTGGCTGAAGCCGTGCCCGCGGAAAGCGTCCAATCGGAACGGAAATCAATGGTATTTGTAGCAGGCTAGAACTTGTACAACCCGCCCACAAACATTTTACACATAAAAAAGACATCGCGATCTTCACGATGTCGTAGAGAAAACTATTCAATAAGGCCGATTAACTTGCAGCGTGTTCAAGACGAATTTTATCTGCAATCATTGCTATAAATTCACTGTTTGTAGGCTTGCTTTTCAAATGATGGACTGTATAGCCAAATGTTTTTGATATGACGTCGTAGTTCCCCCTGTTCCAAGCAACTTCAATTGCATGACGAATTGCCCTTTCAACACGGGATGGGGTTGTTTTGTATTTCTCCGCAATATCCGGATAAAGCACTTTCGTGACGGAACCAAGAAGATCGACGTCGGTATAAACCATTTGAATGGCTTCTCTTAGAAATGCATAGCCTTTTATATGAGCGGGTACACCGATTTCCTTAATAATCGACGTTATCGTCGTATCAAGCACTCTTTGTGACATCGTCACATCTGCTTCAACCGGCTTTTGAACAATTGGCTTTGACTGTTTTTGCGTTCCTGATATTTGGAATATTTGTGACACCAATCTGTCAAATTCAAAAGGCTTCAGCATGAAATAGGATGCCCCTAAGTCCCCTGCCTGCACCATGACGTCCTCTTGTCCGAATGCTGTCAACATAATGATATGCAGATCGGATAATCCAGGATCTTTTTTTATCGTGTCCAAAACTGCTATCCCGTCCAAATGCGGCATGATAATATCTAAAAGAAGTAAATCAGGTTTATTTTCCTGTAACAAAGAAAGGCAGACCTTTCCATTATGAGCTGTCCAAATCACTTCCAATTCCGGATGCTGCTCAAAATAGGCACGCATTGTGTTAACCAACTCTTTATTGTCATCCGCAATCGCTATCCTTACTTTCCCCATCCCATTTCCCCCTACTCGTTATTCACCATGTAGTTTTATCATGCTTTATTATTTACATGAAAATGAACTGCTGTAAAGGAAAAATTCGACAAACAATTGAACAATCCTTTCATTTTTCAAAAAATGAAACTTATGAATTATGGTTTCGTCATGATTCGACGAATTTCATTGAAATAAGCCGACCCTTATTGGGATCGGCTTATTCATTTATCGTTGTTCACCATCTCGCATAGTAACTAAAAACAAGCCCGCACCTTTTTTCGGCTCATCGACAAACATATGTGTGACGGCTCCAACAAACTTTCCATTTTGAATGACAGGACTACCACTCATTCCTTGTAAAATCCCGCCTGTAGCTTCCAGTAATTTTGCATCGGTTAAAATGAAATGGAACTGCTCCTCCTCGATGTTGGTGATTCGGATGGAGAATTTTTCGACTTCCGTCCCTTTTACTGTAGTAAAGACTTCCGCTGTTCCTGCTTGTAATTCCGTAGGTTGCATAATTTCAAGTGGTTCAGCTAACACTTTCTTATAAGCAACGTTCCACGTTCCGAAAATTCCGTAAATACCGTTGCTTTGGATTGTACCCAAATGTTGTTCGTCATTTACAATTGAGGAGATTTTATATCCTGGAGTACCTGGTGTACTTTTCTTAATTTGTTCAATTTCAGAAAGGTATATGGCGCCATTTTTGAAAGGCGGTGGAGATTTCAAGGAGCTGTCAATGATTTGATGACCTAGGGCTCCATAAGTGCCTCGCTTTGGATCGACATATGTCAATGTCCCGGTTCCTTCAGTTCGGTCTTTAAGGAAGGGAAGGAGACGTTTCACGGCATCCCTTTCCGCCAACACTTCAACCGACGCACCTTTTCGACTGATATTCATGTGGATTTTATCATTTTTTGTTTTCATCATGACTTTTTCGAAGTCACTTAGGCTGAACATATCTGTCCCATTGAGACGAGTAATGGAATCGCCCGCCTTTAACCATTGTTCATCGTTTACCAATACGTCATTCGTGACGTAAATGCCGGACAAATCCATTTGAATACCAATGGAATGGCCCATCGGAATAACCCGGTCGCCGGAAGTAGCGGAAATAACATTTTGGAACGGTAGGAAAAACAAAAGCGCGGCAAACGAAGCGGATAACATCAGTCGTTTACTCCATCCCATAGTTCACCTCCTCAGCTGAAAGATACTATTGGTATGTCCGTTAAGATGAATCTTATGAAAGGTTAAATCATGAAAAAACGCATACATTACGTATGCGTTTAACGAAAAGTTATTTTACGGTTTTTAGCCATCGTTAACAGCTCATCTGCATGCTGAAGTGTCAAAGATGTAATTTCTGCACCTGACATCATCCTCGATAATTCCTTCGTTCTCTCTACATCGGAAATTTCAGCTACCGCTGTCGTTGTACGGTTTTCCTTTACTTCTTTCCGTATAAGCAAATGATGGTCAGCCATCGCTGCGACTTGCGGAAGATGTGATATGCAAAGCACTTGGGAATGAGTCGAGATCACCGCTATTTTATCTGCAATGGCTTGTGCGACGCGTCCACTCACTCCAGTATCGACTTCGTCAAAAATAATGGAAGTAATGCCTTGATGCTTCGAGAAAATTGTTTTCAACGCCAACATAATCCTCGACAGTTCGCCGCCGGATGCAATTTTAACAAGCGGTTTCAATGGTTCACCAAGATTCGTCGAAATGAGGAAAACCACATCGTCAAAGCCATTACTGTCATAGCTGTTTGAAGTTTTTCGAGAAACAGAAACTTTAAACGTGGATTTCTCCATATGCAACTCTTTCAGCTGCCGCATGATTGCTTCCTCTAATCGTTGAGCTGATTCTTTTCGGATAATCGATAATTCATTCGCTTCAACTTCCAAGTCTTTTTCAAGCTGGACAAGCTTTTCTTGCTCACGGCCAATCCGTTCATCTCGATTAAGCAATCGGTCGAGATCGTCAGCGATCTTCTCACGATAAATAAGAATATCTTCGACGGTCGCTCCGTATTTTCGTTTTAATGAAGTCAGCATTGCTAGGCGGTCTTCGACAATTGGCAACCTTGTCGGATCGTACTCCATTCGATCAATTATACTTTTCAATTCATGAGCAGTATCTTGCAATGTGTAAAAACTTGTTGAAAGCGCCTCCGAGTGGGATTCAAGTTCCTTGTCGATGGAAGCGGCATCACTAAGATCGCTCATTGCGGAGCCAACCCAATCCAGAGCATGATTGTCGCCGCTAATCGACTCGTAGGCGGTACTCAAACGTTCAAAAATTCTATTGAAATGTTGAAGTTTCAGCTTCTCTTCTTCAAGTTCTTCCTCTTCGCCGATAACAAGCTCTGCATTGTCGATTTCTTTCAATTGAAAAGAATAAAGATCGATTCGCTGCGCAGCTTGCTGTTCATTTTCATTTGCAGATTCAAGCCTACGCTTCAATTTAGTATATTGACGATAAATATCTAAATAGTTTTGATGGGCTTCGGTTAAATATGAACCGGCAAATTGATCGAGCAAATGGATATGTCGCTTTTCTTGCATCAACTCTTGATTATCATGCTGACCATGGATATCTATCAACTGGGCACCGATTTCTCTCAAACTTGCAATTGTCACTAGTTTTCCATTTACCCGGCAAGTCGTTTTACCATTTGCGTTTAAGTCACGCCTTAGAATGATACTTCCATCCTCGCAATCAATGCCGAACTCAGTAAGTTTGTCGAAAACAGGATGATTTACGTCGTCGATCGTAAACATCCCTTCGAGCTCGGCCTTCTTAGCTCCGTGGCGTATAAATTCTTGTGAGCCTCTAGCTCCTGCAAGCAACTGAACCGCATCAATGATAATAGACTTGCCAGCTCCTGTTTCACCAGTAAGAACAGTCAATCCTTGGTCAAAAGTCACTTCGAGATGCTCTATGATCGCAAAATTACGAATAGAAATTTCGCTAAGCATTCAAATATGCACCCCCTTCATCGGACGTTCAGTTCAAATAAGCGCTAATAGCCTTGATTTCACTTCAACGGTTTTAGCCTCATCCCGGCAAATAATCATACAAGTATCATCTCCACAAATCGTTCCGAGCATTTCATCCCATGCTAAATTGTCGATGAGGGAGCCTACTGCTTGGGCATTGCCCGGCAAAGTCTTCAGTATGATGAAATGGCTTGCGCTATCAATTCCTACGAAAGCATCTGTCAGCATTCGTCGAAGTTTTTCTTCCGCATTGAATTTATGGACTGACGGCAAACTGTATTTATAACGGCCGTCAGGCAAGGGAACTTTAATAAGATGCAATTCCTTAATGTCCCGGGAGACGGTCGCTTGTGTCACGTCTACGCCAGCACTTTTTAATTTATCGACAAGCTGATCTTGTGTTTCCACTTCTTCATTCGTAATAATCTCCCGGATTCGCAAATGCCGTTGCCCTTTGTTCAATACAATCACTCCCATGCTTTTTCCACGCCTTTCTTTACGTATCATGTTAACGTTTTGTATGCTTCGGTAATCAATGCACTAAAAGCAGCTTCATCATAAAGGTTCACCGGGTTTTCCTCTGATCGTAAATGGAAGAGGAACTCAATATTCCCTTCCCCACCAGTCACCGGTGAGAAGGAAATACCTCGTAATGAAAATCCATTCATGATGGATGATTCCGCTATTTTTTGCAAAACCTCCAAGTGAACTGACCTTTCCTTTACAATTCCCTTTTTCCCGACTTTATCTTTTCCTGCCTCGAATTGCGGCTTAACAAGAGCGACAACGTCTCCGCCGAATGAAATAATTTTCTTCAGCGGAGGAAATATGAGTGTCAATGAAATAAATGAGACGTCAATCGTAGCTACTTGTGGCGTTCCGTTCTTAAAATGTTCGGGAAGCGCATGGCGGAAATTTGTTTTTTCCATTACGGTGACGCGCTCATCATTCCTTATTTTCCAGGCAAGCTGGTTTGTTCCAACATCGAGAGCATAACAATGTCTCGCTCCATTTTGCAAGGCGCAGTCGGTAAACCCGCCAGTAGAAGAACCGATGTCTAATACGATTTTATTATCGACACTGAGATCAAACACTTCAAGCGCCTTTTCAAGTTTTAAGCCGCCTCGGCTAACATATTTCAATGCCGAGCCTTTAACAGTCAGCGGAGCGTCTATCCTAATTTTTTCGCCAGGCTTGTCAAGTCTCGTTTCAGCGGAAAAAACGATTCCCGCCATTATAGATCGCTTCGCCTGTTCCCTCGTTTCAACAAGGCCCCTTTGAACGAGTAGAACATCAACACGCTCTTTTGGTTGACTGTTTGTCATACGATTTCCCTTTCGGCCCGTGACAACCCTTTAACAGCCTTTTCCATCGTCCTCACTACATTCGCAGCAGTCAAATCGATCTCTTCAAGCAATTTGTCGACATTGCCATGCTCGATGAATTCGTCAGGAATGCCGATGCGGCTTATGGATACATTTGAAGAGACGTCTTGTGCATATTCAACGACCGCACTGCCGAATCCGCCAGCCAATGCGGCTTCTTCTACAGTGACAATCGGCTTACCACTTAAGAAGAGTCGGTCAAGCATTTCAGTATCCATCGGCTTGATGAACCTCGCGTTGATCACTTTCACATGGATGCCTTTTTTCGATAGTGCTTCTGCTGCTTCTAAAGCCAATGGAATCGTCGTACCAAACGTTAATATGGAACCGTCCGTCCCTTCACGCATGACTTCCCATGTACCGATAGGAATCGTCTTTAATTTCTCGTCCATGACAACGCCAAGTCCGTTTCCTCTTGGATATCTCATCGCGATTGGACCATCATTGTAATCCAGCGCAGTCTTCACCATATGCTGTCCTTCATTTTCATCCTTCGGCATCATAATGACAAGATTCGGCATATGCCGCAAAAATGCAATGTCAAATACGCCGTGATGGGTTTCGCCGTCCGCTCCTACAAGTCCAGCACGATCGATGCCGATAAAAACATTTAGTTTCTGCCTTGTAATATCATGTAGCATTTGATCATATGCCCGCTGCAGGAATGTCGAGTAAATTGCTAAAAACGGCTTCATTCCTTGGGTAGCAAGACCAGCCGCCATCGTTGCTGCATGCTGTTCAGCAATTCCAACATCAAAGAACCGTTCAGGGAATTCAGCAGCGAAAGACTCAAGCTTTGAACCAACCGGCATTGCTGGGGTAATTGCTGCAACCCGTTTGTCCTCCCTGGCGATTTTCCTTACAGTTTCAGCTACCAATCCGCTCCATGAAGGTGCAGTCGTTGGAGATTTCACGAAATCGCCTGTTTCAATTTTATAAGGTCCGGTTCCATGCCAAGTACCGATTTTATCGTTTTCGGCTGGTCTATATCCTTTCCCTTTTTTCGTTATGACATGTAGTAGAACAGGTCCTTCTACTTTTTTCGCGTATTGGAGGTTTCGTTCCAAATCAGTTAAGTCATGTCCATCAATCGGTCCTAAATACGTAAATCCGAGCTCTTCGAAAAACACTCCGGATACGAGCAGGTATTTCAAGCTGTCCTTCACTCGCTCGGCAGCTGCGGCAACTTTTCCGCCCACTGCAGGAATTTTTTTCAATATATATTCCAACTCGTCTTTTACACTATTGTATTTTCCGGCTGTCCGTAACTTGCCAAGGACATCATGAAGCGCTCCTACATTCGGGGCAATGGACATTTCATTGTCATTTAAAATAACGATCATATTCGTCTTTAAGTGGCCGATATGATTCAGTGCTTCCAAAGCCATTCCACCTGTCAATGCCCCGTCACCGATGACCGGGATGACATAGTTTGAATCACCTTTTATATCTCGAGCCGCAGCCATCCCTAACGCTGCAGAAAGCGACGTCGAGCTATGTCCTGTCTCCCATACATCATGTTCACTTTCCGACATTTTTGGAAAGCCACTTAAACCTTTGTATTGTCGGAGAGTGCCAAATTGACTGGCACGCCCTGTCAAAATTTTATGCACATACGCTTGGTGCCCTACATCCCAAATGATTTTGTCTTGAGGGCTATCGAAAATCTTATGCAATGCCAAAGTCAATTCGACTACACCTAAGTTCGGTCCGATATGTCCACCAGTCACAGATAAGTTTTCAATTAGAAATTTCCGGATTTCTTTTGCCAAGTCCGTCAACTGTTCTTTATCAAGTTTTTTTAGAAAAGACGGATTTGTAATTTGAGTGAGATCCACTACTATCACACACCTTCATAAATTGATTCCCGCGTAAGTTTGAGTAATGTTTTCATTATAACAAGAAGGTTCTACAATAGGAACTATTGGACCATATTCCGGTTTACCGTTTTTTTATCCAAAGAGGATATCATACATCTCTTTGGACGATATAATCAGCAAAAAGTTGTAACATCGAGTTTTCCTTCTGTAAAAAATCTAAGCTTTCAACTGCCTCGCGGTGATATTTTTCAAGTTGCTGCTGCGCACCTTCAAGTCCTAATAAGGAAGGGTACGTAGATTTATCGCTTGCTGCGTCGCTATTCGCTGTCTTGCCAAGCTGCTCAGTCGTCGATGTGACGTCCAAAATATCATCTTTAATTTGGAATGCCAATCCGATGTTTTTCGCATAATTGCGAAGTTTAACAAGCTCGGATTCGTTCGCATTGGAAAGTATCGCTCCCGCTTCTATACAGAATGATAATAATGCACCAGTCTTATGCATATGAACTTCTTCAAGCTCAGATAGTGATAGGGCAGCTGTCTCCCCTTCCATATCCAGAATTTGGCCGCCTACCATACCATTTGCACCTGATGCATCTGCAAGAAGAGAAATCAGCTTAATCGTCTGTTCAGGTTTGGTTTCTTCCAAAGAAGCCAATATACCAAACGCCCGAGTCTGCAATGCGTCTCCTGCAAGAACAGCAGTTGCTTCCCCGTACACTTTATGATTCGTCGGTTTTCCCCTTCTAAAATCGTCATCGTCCATGCATGGCAGATCATCATGGATGAGAGAGTATGTATGAATAAGTTCAACCGCGCATGCAACCTTCAGGTCATCTTTGGATTCCTTCTCGAAATCAGCAAGGACTGCGAGTACGAGAAGTGGCCGGATTCGCTTGCCACCTGCGTTCACCGAATAGAGCATGGAGTCTTTCAATGATGTGGGGGAGTTTTCGGAGTCGATCAATCGATTCAACTCTGCATCGATTAATGGTCCTTTTGTTGATATGAATTCCTGCAATCGTTTATCCATTAGAATCCCTTCCTTTCGACGGATCAAACGGAGTTGACTGCCCGTTGTTGTCAATGATTGAAATTAGCTGTTTTTCCGCATCTTGCAACTTTCCATGACAATAAGCTGAAAGCTCCATTCCTTGCTTATATAATGTAATGGCGTCCTCTAACGGAACGTCACCCGATTCCAACTTTTGTACAATGCCTTCTAATTTCGACATCGCTTCTTCAAATCGAAGCGTTTCTTCGCTCATTTAGTTTTCCTCCTCATCCGTCATCGTGATTTTCTTAATTTCCGTCTCTACTGTCCCATCTTGCAATCGGACTTTCAACGTTTCACCTATTTTAAGACCATCTACGGAATTTGTGACATTGCCCGCTTTGTAGACGATTGCAAATCCGCGGTCCATTACTTCCAGTGGATTAAGGGCTTTCAGCATCCGAATAGTCGAATTGAATTGTTCGTTTCGATTCCGCAATTCATTTTGTGCTGCCCTCGTGAGTCTTTCGGACAATACTAATAGATTTCGATTTTCGTCTTTTATACGTTGGATTGGTGAATAAAATGATAGCATCCTCGTCAACCGGTCATGGTCTGCTTTACGACTTGCGGTCAGTTCATTCCTGCTTCTATGAAGTCGTTCATCCAAACCGCTCAATTTCTCCGTAAATGGCCGGTAAAGCCTTTCCGGGAATTGCAACGGATAGGATTGCTGATAGGTTGTAAGACGTTTCCGCTCGTGTTTGATTTGATTCGCAAACGACATGTATATCGAGCGCTTGCGTTCCAAAATCCTCTCGAACAATTCTTCCTTCGAAGGTACCGCCAGTTCTGCTGCGGCTGTCGGCGTTGGTGCTCTCATATCAGCTACAAAATCCGCGATTGTCGTATCCGTCTCGTGGCCAACAGCGCTAATAATCGGGATCCGGCAAGAAAAGATCGCTCTCGCGACTGTTTCTTCATTGAAAGCCCAAAGATCTTCAATCGATCCCCCGCCGCGTCCGAGAATCAATACATCGATCGACCCATGTGATTCCGCAAGCTCCAATGCACGCACGATGGAAGGTGCAGCCTGGGGACCTTGCACGATTGCAGGAAACAGGTAGATTTCCGCTAATGGATAACGGCGTTGGAGTGTGGAACAGATGTCTCGGATTGCGGCTCCCGATTGAGCAGTGATGACGCCGATTTTCTTAGGCAATGCAGGCAACCGTTGTTTCCAACGGGCATCGAAGAGTCCTTCTTTCGCCAATGCTGTCTTTAACTGTTCATAGGCAAGATATAAAGACCCGATTCCGTCCGGTTGCATCGTTTGGACGTAAAGCTGGTACTGGCCACTTGATTCGTAGACATTCACATCGCCAGTAATGAGGACATTCATCCCTTCTTCCGGTTTGAACTTCAGAGAACCTGCTGCGGATCGAAACATAGCTGACTGTATCCTGCTTTTATCATCTTTTAACGTGAAATAAATATGCCCGCTCGGATGAATTTTCACGTTCGAAAGTTCACCTTTCACGAAGACATTTCTCAAGTATGGATCCGCTTCGAATTTACGTTTTATGTATTTTGTCAACGAATGGACAGAGAGATAAGTATTTTCACTCAACAATTTCACCCCCAATGATTCCGACGTATAGAAACGCTGTCTTTCTTTTGAAAAACAGCGTCGTTCTTCTTTATGATTGGTGCCGATCAGCCGATTATTTTATTGCAAATTATTTTTGGCTTTTCCACATGCCGATTCTGCGCTTTGAAGCGTATTTTTCAAAAGCATCGTTATCGTCATCGGCCCGACACCGCCTGGTACCGGTGTAATCGCAGAAGCCACTTTTTCTGCTTTTTCGAAATCAACGTCACCGCATAATTTTCCATTTTCATCACGATTCATCCCTACGTCGATGACGACCGCGCCTTCCTTAATATGTTCATCCGTTACGAACTTCGCCCGACCAATCGCTACAATCAATATATCTGCCTGCTTAGTGAATGAGGGAAGGTCCTTCGTTCTCGAATGGCAATATGTCACAGTAGCGTCTTTTTGCAGAAGCAATTGCCCCATAGGTTTACCTACAATATTACTTCTCCCAATAATGACCGCATGCTTTCCAGCGATTTCAACGCCTGTACGCTTCAGCATTTCCATAATTCCGTGAGGGGTGCATGGAAGAAATGTCTCTTGTCCAATCATCATTTTACCGACATTTTGAGGATGGAATCCGTCTACATCTTTATTTGGGTTGATGGCTTGGATGACAAGGTCTTCATTGATATGTTTAGGCAAAGGAAGTTGGACTAAAATGCCGTGGATGGAGTCATCGTTATTCAGTTGTTGTACGTGGTCCAATAATTCCTGTTCGGTTACAGTTGCCGGCAGTCTGATCAGTTCTGACTTCATGCCTACTTCCACACTGGACTTTTGCTTATTCTTCACGTAGGTCTGTGAAGCAGGATCTTCTCCTACAAGAATGACAGCTAGACCCGGCACGCAGCTTGATTCCTCGAGTTCACTTACGCCATTTTTAATTTCTGCTCTTAGTTCTTTACCGATAGCAATGCCATCTATCAATTTTGCGGTCATCCGCTTTCCCTCCAACGTCATTAGTTTTCTTTTTCTTCGAATTTCGATAAGACGCCGTTCACAAAACGGCCCGATTTCTCATCTCCAAATTGTTTACATAGTTCGACCGCTTCGTTCAAGACAACTTTATGGGGCACGTCTTCCTTATAAAGCAGCTCATAGACTGCCATTCTCAGGATTGTCCTTTCGATTTTCGGCAATCTGTCAAGCGACCAGTTTTCAAGCTTGCCAGCAAGCTCCTTGTCCACTTCTTTGCGATGTTCCGTCGTCCCTTTGACGAGTGATTCATAGAAAGGATCGATTGGTCGCTCCACTATGTACGTAATTGCTTCCTCAACTGACATATCCGTATTATCCAATTGAAAAAGTGTTTGAACCGCCTTTTCACGTGCTTCTCTTCGTTTCATTCGTTTGTCTCCTCCACTACTGTGTCTCTTGGGCTTTATCATAGCATATTCGGTTGACGAAGATATAGCATAACAAGTTGAAAAGCACCATCCAATGGACGATGCTTTTCAGATCATTCTGTTTCGGTAGAAGTATCGAAATCGATGCCAGTTATATGGACGTTTACTTCTTCGGTCTCAAGTGAAGTCATATTGTAGACGGCTTGTCGAACTTGTTTTTGGATTTCCGTTGCTACAGCTGGAATCGAGTAGCCATATTGGACGACACAATACACATCGATGACGAGTTTATCGCCGGTCCAATCTGTCTTGACCCCTTTTCCATGGAAAACTTTGCCGAATTTCTCTGCTACCCCTGTTGCAAAGTTACCTTTTGTCGTCGCAACACCGTCGACTTCGTTCGTTGCAATGCCGATGATGACTTCAAGCACTTCAGGAGCAAGTTGCACACGCCCTAAAACCTCGTCTCCCTTTGAACTCTTTCCTGCAAATGAAGGATTTGCCTTATCAGCCATTCCACTTCTCCTCCCTCTCATATACATTTCAATAAAAGAAGCAATCCTACTTGATTTACTTCATAACTGTATATTTCTCAAGGAACTTCGTATCGAAATCGCCAGACTTGAATATTTCATGATCCATTAAATTCAGATGGAAAGGAATCGTTGTATCGACCCCTTCGATGATGAATTCATCGAGTGCGCGTTTCATTCTTGCCACTGCTTCCTCGCGTGTATCAGCATGGACGATCAGCTTTGCCACCATGGAATCATAGAACGGCGGAATTGTGTATCCAGTGTACATTGCAGAATCAACCCTTACCCCGAAACCGCCTGGAGGCATATACATCTCCACTTTTCCTGGTGATGGCATGAAATTTTTCGAAGGATTTTCAGCATTGATCCGGCATTCGATTGCCCATCCGTTAATTTTAATATCCTTTTGGCGGAATGCTAGTTCTTCACCCGATGCAACTTTGAGTTGCTGTTGAATCAAATCGATTCCGGTAATCATTTCAGTTACTGGGTGTTCGACTTGAATACGCGTGTTCATTTCCATGAAATAAAACTCATCGTTAATATGATCGAAAATGAATTCAACGGTTCCTGCGCCTCTATAGTTGACGGCCTCTGCAGCTTTAACTGCAGCTTTCCCCATCTTTTCACGCATTTTCGGAGTTAGAGCAGGTGAAGGTGCTTCCTCCACAAGTTTCTGCATCCTTCTTTGAATGGAACAATCGCGTTCCCCTAAGTGAATGGTATTGCCATGCTTATCTGCAAGGACTTGCACTTCAACGTGCCGGAATTCTTCAATATACTTTTCAAGATATACGCCAGGGTTACCGAATGCCGCTGCTGCTTCCTTCTGCGTGATCTTAATGCCGCTGACGAGCTCTTCTTCATTTCTGGCAACTCTGATCCCTTTACCACCGCCGCCAGCAGTTGCCTTAATGATGACCGGGAAGCCGATTTCTTGTGCTACTTTCAAGCCTTCGACCTCATCCGCGACAATACCGTCGGATCCTGGGACAATCGGAACTCCAGCCTGCTTCATCGTTTCCCTCGCCACGTCTTTTGTTCCCATTCTGGAAATTGCATCAGCAGTAGGACCGATGAATTCGATATTTACTTCTTCACAAAGTTCCGCGAAGCTTGCATTTTCTGCAAGAAAACCATAACCAGGATGTATTCCGTCACAACCCGTCAATTTTGCGACGCTAATAATATTTGAAAAGTTCAAATAGCTATCCTTTGAAAGCCTTGGTCCAATGCAATATGCTTCGTCAGCAAGTTCTACATGGAGTGCATCTCGATCTGCTTCCGAATAGACCGCTACTGTCTCTATACCCATCTCTTTGCAAGCCCGGATAATTCGAACCGCTATTTCGCCCCGGTTTGCTATCAATACTTTTCTCATCTTTGTTTCCCCCCTCACTTCTGTTTAACAAGGAAGAGAGGCTGTCCATATTCGACCAATTGACCGTCTTCCACTAGGATCTCCACGATTTCTCCCGAAACTTCCGCTTCGATTTCGTTAAAGAGTTTCATCGCTTCAACGATGCACACGATTGAATCCGGTTTAACGGAGTCACCTTTTTTAACGTAAGGGTCCGCATCAGGGGATGAAGCTTGGTAGAATGTACCGACCATTGGTGACGTTATTTTATGCAAGGATGGATCGTCTGCTGCATTGGAAGTAGTTGTTGCAGTCTCCTTGTTCTCTTGTTCAGCAGGTGCTTGTGCTTGCTCTTGCTGTTCCTTCTTTGGTTGTTGGATGGCAGGTGCCGCTTGCTGAACAGGCTCCTCTTTCCGCTGCTGTTCAACGTGAACCGGTTGTTGCAACCCGTTCATCCCTTTTTCCAATTTAATTTTCGTTCCTTCTGATTCGAATGTAAATTTTTCAATTGATGACTGATCAATTAATTTAATGATTTCACGTATTTCTTGAATTTTCAACATGACAATTCTCCTGACTCATTTTTATTTACGTACCTCCTCCCTATTTTAGACGTTTTTCATGCATTTTGAAATAGATATACTGGATTTGCTCTGTTTTTAGGGCAAAATAAAAAGAAAAAGACCCTTTTAGGGCCTCCTATAAGCTTTATCGTTCCATAAAGACGACTTGTACAGTTCGCGCATCTTCCCAACTCGTCAATACATATTGTGTAATTTCAGCTGCCATTTTTGTAGAATGTCCCCCGTCTTCCGATATTACGGAAACAGTCACTTTGCCATCGTCTTTGCGGACGAACGCTTCCGGGTAGCCTAGCGCCTTTAACTGAGTTTCCATCAAAGCCTCAGCAGATGAACGTTTTGTAAGTTCTGCCATCTCATCATATGCTGCGCTTTTTTCTTCGGCGGTTGTATCCGGGGAAAGTACTTTGGATGTCAATTGATCCTTCAAGGTACTTCTTTCATTTTGAACTTGCATTCTCATTTCTTCAAATAACATCGAGTCTGCATAAACGGTTTTTGTTTTACTTTCAGTTTCTCCCGGTGTTGATACGGTGACTGCATCGTTATCTCCGAAAATCGCCATTCCATCTAAACTCATTGGTTGTTCATTCCTCAAATAGTAGATGGAGATGACCGCTACTAAACTTAGTAAAGTTAAGAACCAGACTGTTCGTTTATTCGCTTTCAACATATATCCCCCTTTTCATTTCTTCGACGACTATCCGATGTTCAGGCATTTGAAGAACCGTCGACAAGATTCGAGTTAATTCATTTTTCATTCTAGGATTGTCCGCTCCTTCTGCAACAATTAACACACCTTGGAGCGGATTCTTTCTTCCCGATGTGGTACTGGAGCCGGAGAAGTAATCCGACAATGGGCTTGGCTCCTCTTTTTGTTCATAGTAGGGATAGATGATCACTTCCCCGATCCCTTCTATTTTCATCAATGCTTGTTCAAGTGCAGCGAATTCCCGGCTCTCCTCCCCTTTCCCTTTCTCCCCTCCCATCGAACCAACCGTTGAATTGATGAAAATGATGAGGATCGCGAATAGCATACCGATGAAGAGCATATGAACTTTTCTTTTTGATTTTTGCATATGATCACCATTTCATCCCTTCTAGACGGATATGGTTCGTGTTTCTATGTTGCATATTATGCTTGTTCAGAAGAGGCTATGACCAAAAATTCTCGTGATGGAATGAATGATCCAAATTCCCATTGCTATTTTTACAAGCGGAAGAAATTCCTCCTCCTGCGCATCGGGCAACAATAATAATAAAATGGAGGACAATACTGTAATCAGTAATACGCCTGTCAAAAACTCGAACATACGACTCCTCATTTCACCGCTGTGATCAATTTGACTAGGATGACAGTAAACAAAGCGGTATAGATGAATGCGAAAGCGACGAGGAACGAGACGGCGCATAGAACGAATAACGTCTTTCCGATATCATCAAGAATGCCGGTTATGTCTTCGTCAGCGAAAGGCTCGATAAGGGCAGCCGTCCAGCGGTATAAAAAGCCGGTTAACAACGTCTTCAACGTCGGCACCAGTGCAACGGACCAAATCGTAATGATGAGCCATGCCCCTATAAAAACGCTCGCGCCTGATGAATAGCGCCCGATTGCTCCTAAACTATCCGTCATGAAAGACCCAATTAGCGGGATATTTTGTCGGATCAACTCTTTAATCGGTTCGCTTGTCACACCCGTCATAGCCCAAGAGATTGTTCCCCCCGCAGTTATGAAGATAGAATACGCGGCAACAGAAGCTGAAACGAGTGCGATTAAAGAAGTACGGAGCAAATCAGCCATCTTCGTAAATGGAACTTGCGGATGGAATCTCGATACGATGTCAAACAGCATCGCAGCAGACAATAACGGTATAAGGACCTTATCTGCTAGAATGACTGCACCATTCGCAAACAACAACATGGCGGGTTGAAAGTTCAGCATGCTGAAAGAACCGCCCGAAGCTAAAATAGCTCCGGTCAATAACGGATAAATGGAAATAAACATTGTTGCGACCGTCTGTGTGATGGACCTTATCATTTGCAGATGTTCATATGCAGGATACAGAACAACCGTCAGCACGATGAAAAATAGAAAAGTTCTCGTCCATCTGCTGAACGAGGGAAAAAGAAAATCGAGTACTAACGCCATGAAAGTTGAAATGATGACGATAATGAAACTGGATAGAACTGTCCCGATTACGGATTCTAGTATAGGCATCATGGATTCTTCATCCGATCATTTAATGATGAATTTGGAGAGCGTGTCGAGCAACATGGACAATTGCGGGAGCCATAGTGACAGGATTGCGATTTTAATAGCGACATGAGCAATCATTGCGATTGATTCGTATCCTGCTTCGGCAACATGCTTTGCAATCAATTCTGAGAAATAAAACAAAAAGACGCTTCCGATCAAAAGCTTCGCATAGGATCCTGGCAACGAGTCAAATAAGTCCAAGAATGTTTTTCCGAAAGGTATGATAATCGTCATACCGACATACGACAAAAAGAAAAAGAAAATGGCGGCGTATATGATCGGCTGCAAGCTTTTGGAAGCGAAAGACACGATTAACAGAAGGAGGTAGATGGCGACCAAGTGGAAAAGCGTAACCATTAGAAAGCCAAGGAGAGCCACTGAAAGAACTCGGCAATTTCCGAAAAGAAAATCCTAAGGAAACGGAGCATTTCGGCGGCGATATAAATATAGGCTACGAAAAAAAGAAAAAACGAGAACTCCTTCTTACCGGTCTGTTCAAAAAACACATGTAAAAAACCAATGACCAATCCGATACCTGCAATGCGTAATAAATCACTCAATTCCAATTCGGGTTCCCCCTTCATGTAAACACCTTATGAAAGGCTACACAAGAATATGATGGAGTTTTCGAATCATAATGGAATCTTGCTATGGAATACAAAAACACCCCGACTTCCATAAGGAGTCGGGGTGAAATCTTTTTATTATGCTCTTGATACGTATTCACCTTCATCTGTGTTGATGATTAGTTTATCACCAACATTTACGAAGAATGGAACTTGGACGACGAGGCCTGTTTCCAATGTAGCTGGTTTGGATCCACCGCTTGCCGTGTCGCCTTTTATACCTGGCTCAGTTTCAGTCACTTCAAGAGTAACTGTTACAGGAAGCTCAACACCGAGGATTTCACCTTTGAATGAGATGATATGGACTTCCATGTTTTCTCTCAAATAGTTTAATTCCTCTTCAATTTGGGATGAAGGCAATTCGATTTGCTCATACGATTCATTATCCATGAATACATGGTCATCACCGTTTGCATACAAATATTGCATGCGTCGATTATCAATTTGCGCCTTTTCTACTTTCTCTCCCGCACGGAATGTTTTTTCATTCACATTACCAGTGCGCAAATTGCGTAGTTTTGAACGGACGAAAGCTGCACCTTTTCCTGGCTTAACGTGTTGGAAATCGATGATGCGCCAAATATCCCCTTCAAATTCAATGGTAAGTCCTGTTTTAAATTCGTTTACTGAAATCATGCTTTTTCCTCCATTATGTCGTTATAGGATGATCAATTCTTTAGGTGAGTGCGTCAAACGAACATTGCCGTCTTCCGTAATGATAATATCATCCTCGATGCGGACACCGCCAATTCCAGGTAAGTAAATGCCCGGCTCAACAGTGACAGTCATGTTCGGTTCAAGTACAGTTTCCGAACGGAATGACAATGCCGGTCCTTCATGGACTTCCAAGCCGATGCCATGGCCCGTCGAGTGTCCGAATGCATCCCCATAGCCCATTGACTTAATATAGTCTCTGGCAATTGCATCCGCTTCTATTCCTGTCATACCCGGTTTAATCTTTTCCAAAGCCGATATTTGCGCTTTAAGCGTCACTTCGTAGATTTCCTTCATTTGCTCGGATGGTTCGCCTACCGCGACAGTCCGGGTAATATCAGAAATGTATCCATTGTAAAGAGCCCCGAAATCCAACGTGACGAGCTCGCCGGATTGGATTACTTTGTCCGATGCAACTCCATGTGGCAATGCTCCACGTTCCCCTGAAGCCACAATCGTATCAAACGAAGATGAAGTTGCGCCTAGTTTTCTCATATACATTTCAAGTTCGTTTGAAACTTCAAGTTCAGTTACACCCGGTTTGATGAATGTACAAATGTGCGCAAATGCGTCATCCGCAATTTTTGCAGCTTGCTTAAGGATTTCGATTTCGTCATCGGATTTTACTAAACGAAGCTTTTCTACAATGCCGGATACCGGTTTCAATTGTGCATCCACTTTGTCATTATATAATTCGTACGTACCAAAAGAAACATTATCTTTTTCAAAGCCTAATGTCTTGATTTTCATCTGTTTCACTTGATTAGCGACTTCTTCAATCATCGTTTTTTCGTGCTTAACGATTCTAAAACCTTTTACTTGCTTCGCCGCCTGTTCCGTATACCGGAAATCGGTGATGAAAACCGCATCGTCAGCTGAGACTACTGCAACACCAGCACTTCCCGTAAATCCTGTCACATAACGCCGATTATATTGATTCGTGACAAGTAGTGCATCTAAACCGTTTTCAGTTAACGCTTCCCGTAATTTTGACAGTTTCATAGTTTTACCCCTTTTCTTCGGAGAAGGAAAGCCCGGAGTGCAAGCTCGTAACCGCTTGTGCCAAAGCCGGATAATTGTCCGATGCAAACAGGTGCGATCATTGAAGTATGTCTGAATGTCTCCCGACTATGTATATTCGAAATATGAACTTCGATGACCGGAACATCGACAGAAGCGATTGCATCTCGTAACGCAATACTCGTATGCGTATAAGCTCCTGGATTGAAAATGATTCCGTCACAGCCTGCATCTTCGGCTTCGTGAATTTTATTGATCAATTCACCTTCAATATTCGATTGATAAAATGTCATGTCCACAAGTTGTTCGCTAGCGATTAATCGCAAATTGTTTTCGAGGTCCTCCAACGTTTCAGCTCCATAGATACCTGGTTCGCGTTTGCCAAGGCGATTTAAATTCGGCCCATTCAGAACAAGCAGTCTCACAGCTACACCATTCCCCTCACCATTTTCTTCCCCATTTTATCATACCGTTGGAAGGGCGCAACCTATTTTATCATTCATCCGAAAGTTTTCTTCATATATATCGCGGTTCCTGTTACAAATCTGCTGACGATTGCAAGAATCGAGAAAAACGGAATGGACAGTTTTTTAAGACCTTCCGTGAGCGTATCAGGCGTATAAATAATCCATTCGATTGCTACTGTTGCGATAATGCTAATCGTAAGTGCCATGACCGCAGGTGGAATATTTGCCGCAGCTGAGGAAGCGACATAGAATAATCCAAAAACTAGCAGGAGGATGATGAAAAGGACCGCCCACTTCCATCCTTCCTCTGAAGATCCGAACCATAACCATTTCCTTCCCCATCCGACAGGTGACCAACTTATGAAATTGAAGAAATGAAGGAATTTCAACGCGCCGGTTGTGAATAACGCTGCAACGACTGTCGTCCATACCATTGTTTTATTGAACATAATGACCCCTCCTTACGAAAAGTGTCGGGAATTATGCATTTTTTTAAACCTTTAGGGTGGAGTCGTCAAGCTTTTTTTTGTACAATAGTAAGATAAGTTATGAGTTATCATGTTTCATATGTACATGATTATTTATTATGTTTTTCATCTGACAAGAGAAGGTGTTGGTTATTCCATGGCTAAAAAACAGCAACAGCCGGCATACGGTGGGCAGGCACTCATTGAAGGCGTTATGTTCGGCAGCAGAAATCATACAGTGACAGCTATTCGGCGCAAAGACGATTCCCTCGATTATTTCTATGTTCCGAAAGAGCAAAAGCCTCTTTCCACGAAATTGAAGAAGATTCCGTTCGTGCGAGGGATTGTTGCATTGATTGAATCTGCTGGAATCGGTTCAAGACATTTGACATTTGCAAATGAGCGATACGATGTAATGCCGGGTGAAGAAGTGGAAGAGAACAGCGAAGAAACGTCGAAACTTGCAATGGTCATCGGCGTCGCCGCGGTCGGAGTACTTTCATTTTTGTTCGGTAAATTCGCTTTTACGCTTGTGCCCGTCTTTTTAGCACAAATGTTTGATTTTATTGCCCCTGGTAAGACAGCTCAAATATTGCTAGAAAGTTTTTTCAAACTTACCCTATTGCTTTTGTACATTTCCCTCATTTCGATGACACCGTTAATTAAACGTGTTTTCAAATATCACGGGGCTGAGCATAAAGTAATCAACGCGTTCGAGAATGGACTTCCGCTAACCGTGCAGAATGTCCAAGCACAATCGCGCCTACATTATAGATGCGGAAGCAGCTTTTTGCTATTTACGGTCATTGTCGGGATGTTCATTTATTTCTTAGTTCCGACAGACCCTTTCTGGCTAAGGGTAGTTAATCGGATTCTCTTGATACCGGTTGTAATCGGGGTTTCTTTTGAAGTATTGCAGTTTACGAACAGCCTGCGAAACATTCCAGTATTGAAATATTTAGGATATCCGGGACTGTGGCTCCAGTTGTTGACGACGAAAGAACCCGATGATAAGCAAGTGGAAGTAGCGATCGCCTCTTTCAATAAACTACTTGAAATCGAAGAGCAAGGAATTGAAAGTGTTGATATTTTGAAGTCGACTGACACAAAAGTACAAGATTCGACAGTTCCAGTAAATTAAAAAGGAAGTGCCCCAACGTTTGGGCACTTCCTTTTTTATATAGACTAGATTAGAGACCACATTTCAACTGGGCATTACAGTTCGTACATGTATTGCAGCCGCCCATTTCCTCGACAGTACCTTTTCTGCAAACAGGGCATGTGTCGCCGACTTCTGAACCGATTGTGACGTTCGTCGAACGCAAGTCCTGGATCGTGTTAACGAGTACGACTTTTCGTTGTTCGACGGCCTCTTCCACATAGTCAGAGTCCATTTTATTTTCTTCGGCTTTCAGCGTCAGTACTTGCGAGTCACGGCTACCGTCGACATACACTGTGCCGCCTTTCGCTCCGCCTTTATAAAGACGCTCGTAGACGCTCTCCACCTGCTCGACTGTATAGCCACGCGGTGCGTTAACAGTCTTCGAAATCGAGCTATCAATCCAGCGCTGGATGATGCATTGTACGTCTGCATGCGCTTCCGGTGCTAGGCTCATTGACGAAATGAACCATTCTGGAAGGTTGTCCGGATCGGCTTCCGGATTACTTTGTAAATATTCCTCTACGATACCCGCTTTCACCTCGATGAATTTCCCGAGACGTCCGCTTCGGTAATACGTGAAGGAGAAATAAGGTTCAAGGCCGGTAGAAACGCCTACCATTGTTCCAGTCGATCCCGTTGGAGCAACAGTTAGTAGATGGGAGTTTCTAATGCCGTGTACTAGAATTGCTTCTCGTATATCTTCCGGCATTTTTTTCATGAAGCCTGTGTTAATGAATGCTTCGCGAAGTGCTTTTGTTTCTTCATCCTTCTTGCCGATCAGGAACGGGAAGCTTCCTTTCTCTTTTGCAAGCTCAATCGATTCACGATAGGCAGTTGTTGCAATAGTTTCAAATACTTTGTCGACGAGGGCATTGCCTTCTTCTGACCCATATGTCTTTTCACAATAGATCAATAGGTCGGCTAGTCCCATTACACCAAGACCGACACGGCGTTCACCGAGGGCTTGTGCTTTATTTTCTTCCAAGAAGTATGGTGTTGCATCGATGACATTGTCTTGCATACGTACACCGACACGTACAGTTTCTTTCAACTTCTCGTAGTTCACTGTTTTGGTTTCTTTATCCGCAAACTCAGCAAGGTTAACAGCAGCTAGGTTACAAACCGAATAAGGTGCTAAAGGTTGTTCCAATTTTGTTATCCTGAAGGTTTTTTATCCTCCAGTTCTTACAGTTCGTTTTCCTGTAAGTTCAGCATACATTTTGACTGCTTCACAGAAACAGCCTTGCGGTCTCGTGCCTGGATTATAGTCTGTTTTATTTAGAAAACAGGATCACCAGGTATGCGTTGCCCCTGACTGAAGTTTTACCTCCAGCCTTCGGTTCGGATTGGCGTTCACAGCTTCCCCGCTTCATCCCGCAATTTTTAACGTGAGGCGAAGTCCACCACACGGGTTTGTCGCTACGACTTGCTGTCCGTAAGCTTTAGCGTTCGTTTCGTTGTTTGCATTATCGATAAAGAAAATGCCCGGTTCAGCGGAATAGGTTGCACATATGTTAATCAGATCCCAAAGTGCGCGCGCTTTGATTGTCCGGTAGACACGGACCTCATATCCAAGACGCTCCCATTCACGCACGTCTCCAACCTTATGCCATTCCTCATTATAGGCAGCCATTTCTTCTGGGGAGTAATTTTCAACTGCAGGGAAACGGAGCTCATAATCCGCGTCCTGTTCGACGGCTTTCATGAAATCATCTGTCAAAGTAACGGAAATGTTCGCACCAGTCAGGAACTCCGGATTATGTACGGAATACGTTCCTCCGTCACGAAGTTTTGTCTCTGCGTCTCTTAAGATGGCTTCGTTGAAACCACCCATGCCCGGAATTGCCCGGTAGTTGAGGATGCCTTGGTACATTGCTTCCTCTTGGGCAGTGAGCGGTTTGAATTTCAGTTTTTCATTTGCTAGCTTCTTGATCATTTCATCTTCTGTATGTTCTAGAAGATATCGTAGAATCCGTGGATTCTGCATTTTCGAAATGATGAACTCGCAAATGTCAGGATGCCAGTCTGCTAGCATAATCATCTGGGCCCCGCGTCTCGAACCACCTTGTTCAACAAGATGTGTCAGTTTCGCGATATCATCCAACCAGGATACCGAACCAGAAGATTTTCCATTCACACCCCGTGCAAGCGTGTTGCGTGGACGTAATGTCGAACCGTTTGTTCCAACACCGCCCCCACGGCTCATGATTTCCATCACTTGTTTTCGATGATCGGAAATCCCTTCTCTCGAATCCGGGACAAATGGCATTACGTAACAATTAAAAAATGTCACTTCTGTTTCTGAACCCGCACCATAAAGGACTCGGCCCGCCGGGATAAAGTTCAACTTGGATAACTGATCATAGAACCGGTCGAAAGACTCCTTGCGCTTCTCTTCCGTCTCTTCAACGAGGGAGAGGCCAGTCGCATTCCTTTTAGCAATCTGCTCATAAAACACTTCAAGCGGTTTCTCAATCACTTCAAGAGGCCTTGTGACGATCCCATTTTCCTGTTCAACGGGATTATCGATCGAAGAACGGTATTCTGGTTCAATCCAAACATCCGCTTTTCCATTCTTCCTATCAAGAGACGTAATGAATCCTAATCCGCGAGCAGGGAATTTTGGATCCTCCTTGACCGTAAGGACGACGAAATCCCCAACTTTCAGTGTCTTCTTTTCAGTATCCTTAAATGAATAACGATCGATCATAACTAGACGGGACACCCCACTATGAACGATTTTCATATCTTCCGTTATCGGGTGAACTTGCGGAAATTCGGCAATATCCGCATTCAATTGCTGCTTGTCCAACATTGGTGTCTGCCCTTTTGAAACAATGACCATCCTTGCATCCTCCCTCTTTATTTAATTTCATCAAACACAACATGTTGTATTATGTACATTACCTAATCTACTACATATTGAAACATCAATCAACATCATACGATTTTACATTTTCATCCAAACGGCTTCACTATGACGATTCACGCTAAAAAATAGTACGAAAGATTCATAATCACTTTCTAAATGTCCAGTCTTTATTCGCATATTTCTTCTCTTCGATCTCTTTCACAAAAAGCAACTGTTCTTCCGTAAGTTCCATCGGTTGCAGAACAATATCCAATGCGGTTTCAAAGCCTCCAGCAAAAGCCGCTACGCATTCTTCCATGGATATCGGACGATCCGTTAATCTATCAATGGCGACCGCTTTCTTTGGTAAGCTTTCAAGCATCCGCTTCCTGCTTTCTTCAGAATCGAACTTGAATAAAGAGACCAATTTCTCCTCATCCAAACTTAAGAGGATTGCTCCATGCTGTAAAATGACACCTTTTTGTCTCGTTTGAGCACTTCCTGCCACCTTTTTTCCTTCTACGACTAATTCATACCAGCTCGGTGCATCGAAACAAACAGCACTTTTCGGCCTTTTCAAAATATCATTCTGTTCCTTCGACTGCGGTACTGAAAATTCGGCTTGTAGACCGAGGTTGCGGAAACCTTCCAAGAGTCCCCCAGAAATCACCCGGTACGCTTCTGTAACTGTTTCCGGCATTGCCGGGTACTGTTCTGTAACGATAACGCTATATGTAAGTTCATGTTCATGCAGGACACCTCTACCGCCGGTTGGACGGCGTACAAAACCGAGATTATGCTTCTTGACAGCTTCCAAATCGATTTCCTTTTCAACCCGTTGGAAATAACCGATTGATAACGTTGCAGGCTCCCATTCATAAAATCGCAGTACAGGTCCAATTTCCCCCCGACTATGCCATTCTAACAGTGCTTCATCAAGCGCCATATTGAATGAAGGAGAGCATTTTCCTGAATTAAGAAAATTCCAAATTGTTTTTCCCAAATCAACAACCTCCTTACGTGCAATGCATATCATTTTATCATTCCCATTGAACAAGCGCTACACATTCTTTATAATGGAACTATAGATAGAAAGGGGAAAAGCAGTTGTGGATTATATCATTTTAGGTGCAGTAGTACTCGCCATCATTTTGTATTTCGTCATTACGATGTTCCGAGTCAAAAAAGCAGTTACAAACTTAACACAAGAGCAATTTATTGAAGGTTATAGAAAAGCACAGTTAATTGATGTGCGTGAACCGAAAGAATTCGAATCAGGCCATATTTTAGGTGCACGCAACATTCCATATTCACAGTTCCGCCAGCGTTATAAAGAAATCCGTCCCGATAAGCCAGTTTATTTATACGACCAAAATGGAGGCAAGAGCTCTCGCGCGGCTCTATTTTTGAAAAAACGTGATTATACCCAACTTTACCAACTCCAAGGCGGCTTCCGTACTTGGACAGGCAAAGTGAAAAGTAAATAAAACAAAGGAGAGACCCGATAAAAGGGCCTCTCCTTTCTTTATTGACTATTAAACATTTACAGGCTCTTCTTCTTTTGTATATCTCAATACTGGTTGACGAGCAGCTTTCGTCTCATCAAGGCGGTTGATCACCGTCGTGTGAGGCGCTTCCTGTACGATTTCTGGGTTCTCTTCCACTTCCTTCGCAATTTGGATCATTGCATCAATGAAGGAATCCAAAGTCTCTTTCGATTCTGTTTCTGTCGGCTCAATCATCATTCCCTCTTCAACGTTTAACGGGAAGTAAATTGTAGGCGGATGGAAACCGAAGTCAAGCAGGCGTTTCGCCATATCCAATGTTCGTACGCCCAATTTCTTTTGGCGGCGTCCGGATAATACAAATTCGTGCTTACAATGTTGAGTATACGGCAGGTCGAAATAAGGCTCTAGTCTGCGCATCATATAGTTCGCATTCAGAACAGCATTCTCCGTAACAGCTTTCAAGCCGTCAGGACCCATTGAACGGATATATGTGTACGCGCGTAAATAGATGCCGAAGTTGCCATAGAACGGCTTGACGCGGCCGATAGATTGCGGACGGTCATATTCGAAAGTATAACGGTCATCTTCTTTCACGAGTACTGGTTTTGGCAAGTATGGTGCCAATTCTTTTGTAACGCCGACAGGACCAGATCCTGGGCCGCCACCGCCGTGAGGGCCAGTAAACGTTTTATGCAAGTTTAAATGAACCGCGTCGAAGCCCATATCGCCAGGGCGTGCTTTAGACATGACAGCATTCAGGTTAGCACCGTCATAATACAATTTTCCGCCTACACCGTGCACGATTTCAGCCATTTCAAGGATATCCTCCTCAAAAAGTCCGAGCGTATTCGGGTTTGTCAGCATGAGAGCAGCTGTATCCGGACCAACCTTGGATTTAAGGTCTTCGATATCGACAAGTCCGAATTCGTTTGATTTTACTGTCACTGTGTCAAAGCCTGCAACTGTAGCGGAAGCCGGGTTCGTCCCATGCGCAGAATCCGGTACGAGAACTTTCGTACGGTGCGATTCCCCGTTCGCTTCATGGAATGCACGGATCATCATTAGAGCAGTCCACTCTCCATGTGCACCAGCCGCTGGTTGAAGTGTGACTTCATCCATACCTGTAATTTCCGAAAGATGCTCTTGCAAATCGTACATCATTTCCATTGCACCTTGAACTGTCGATTCATCTTGTAACGGGTGAATGTGTGCAAACCCCGGGAAACGAGCAACAGCTTCGTTGATCTTCGGATTGTATTTCATCGTACACGAGCCGAGTGGGTAAAATCCTGTATCGACACCGTGGTTCCGATTCGATAACGCTGTATAATGACGCATGATGTCAAGCTCAGAAACTTCTGGAAGTTCGGCTTCTTCTTCGCGAATGAATCCACTTGGCAAGTGGTTGGAAAGTTCGATTTCCGGCACATCGAGCTCCGGCAGGCTATAGCCAATCCGACCTTCCTTCGTCAATTCAAAAATAAGCGGTTGGTTATCTTTATGCATGAAGGGCCTCCATTTCCTGCACTAATGCATCGATTTCTTCTTTCGTACGTTGCTCGGTAACTGCAAGCAAAACATGATTTTCAAGCTCAGGATATGTTAATCCAAGGTCATATCCACCAATAATTCCTTTGTCGAGAAGCTTTGCATTCAATTCTTTTACAGATTGATTGCAATTGACGACGATTTCGTTGAAATGCGCTCCGTTATATTTCACTTCGAAGCCCGCTTTTTCAAAAGCGCTTTTCGCATAAGTGGTTTTTGCGATATTTTGATAGGCGATCTCTTTGACGCCTACTTTACCGAGCGCGGTCATTGCAACAGAAGCAGCAAGAGCGTTCAACGCTTGGTTTGAACAAATATTAGATGTCGCTTTATCACGACGGATATGCTGCTCACGTGCTTGAAGCGTCAAAACATATCCACGTCGTCCTTCATTATCAGTTGTTTCACCGACTAATCTGCCAGGCATTTTTCGCATCAGTTTTTTCGTTGATGCAAAATATCCGCAATGCGGTCCGCCAAATTGCTCGGAAATCCCAAATGGTTGGGCATCGCCGACAGTAATATCAGCCCCTAATTTTCCTGGAGGTGTCAATACGCCTAGAGCAAGTGGATTGGCAGAAACTACAAATAAACCGCCTTTGTCATGTGCAACTTCGCTAATTTTCTTCAAATCTTCAATTTGACCAAAGAAGTTTGGATATTGAACGAGTACAGCTGCTGTGTTGTCATCAATTAATTCCTCAAGCGCTGCCATATCAGTAACGCCATCCTTTTGTGGAATCGTCACGATCTCAATGGATTGACCTGCTGCATAAGCCGCTACAACATCGCGAGATTCAGGATGAACTGTCTCAGAAACTAGCAGTTTTTTTCGTCGTGTATGACCTGCAGCCATCGTGCCAGCTTCGGCAAGGGCAGTCCCGCCGTCATACATGGATGAGTTGGCGATGTCCATACCAGTCAATTCACAAATCATTGTTTGGAATTCGAAAATCGCTTGCAATTCTCCTTGCGAAATTTCTGGTTGGTACGGTGTATAGGCTGTATAGAATTCGGAACGCGAAATGACATGATCGACGATGATCGGTTTATAGTGATCATACACGCCAGCTCCTAAGAAGGATGCATACGTACGCGCATTCGCGTTTTTCGCCGCAAGCTGTGCAAGTTCCTTCGTCAATGCCGATTCCGACTTCGCTTTCTTAATATTCAATTCACCTTTAAATCGGACTTTTTCCGGAATGTCCTCAAAAAGTTCATCTACAGATGCAATTCCGATTGCCGATAGCATTTCTTGACGATCGGAATCCGTCATAGGAATATAACGATGCTTCATGTCAACATGTCTCCTCTTCAATTATCTTTTATAGAAAGGTGTAGCAACCAATACTGCTTTTAGACGTTTGCCGCGGATTTCAACTTCGACTTCCGTTCCTTCGGCTGTATGTTCAGAAACAAGCAGAGCGAATCCAATATTCTTTTTCAATGTAGGCGATTGAGTTCCGGTAGTTACTTCCCCAATCTCCTCTTCACCGATGAAAACTTTATAGCCTGTCCGAGGAATCCCTTTATCAATCATTTCAAGACCGACAAGCTTTCTCGAAACGCCATTCTCCTTTTGAGCAGCAAGGACATCCTTGCCTATGAAGTCAGCTTCTTTGTTCAATTTCACGACGAATGCCAAGCCTGCTTCAAGCGGTGATATATCTTTCGATAATTCTTGGCCGTACAGCGGTAATCCCGCTTCAAAGCGAAGAGTATCGCGCGCACCTAAACCTGCTGGCACTACACCTTCCTCTTCTCCCGCTTCCAAAATGGCTGGCCATAGGGCAACAATAGATTCAGGAGATCCGTAAATCTCGAAACCATCTTCACCCGTATAACCTGTCCGGGACACAAGAACTTGATGGCCGGCAATATCAACATCTTCATTGAAACGGAAGAACTTGATTTCATCCAATGGTTCAGAAGTCAATTTTTGCAATACTTCCTGCGCTTTCGGTCCTTGTAATGCTAGCAGACCGAATTCATCGGAACGATCATCGATGACGACATCTCCGGTAGCATGCTGCTTCATCCACTCAACATCTTTATCAATGTTTGACGCGTTTACGACGAGCAAATAATCATTTTCTTTCCTTTTATAAATGAGCAAATCATCTACAGTACCGCCATTTTCGTAACACATTGCGGTGTACTGGGCTTGGCCGTCCTTCAATTTGGAGACGTCATTTGTAACGATTCCTTGTAGAAAGGCAAGTGCATCATCGCCTGAAACAAACACTTCGCCCATATGCGAAACGTCAAATAAGCCCGCCTTCGTCCGGACAGCTTCATGTTCAGCTTTAATGCTTGAAAACTGAACTGGCAACTCCCATCCTCCGAAATCAATTGTCTTCCCGCCGTACTGTTGATAACTATCGAACAATGCTGTGCGTTTCAAAGTTTCTGTCAATGCCATATCCCCCTTGAAATGAATGATAAAGTGAAACTTCAATCAGTGGGTATTTTCCACTGATTAGCAGAACAAAGGCTAAGTTCGCAACGTCCTGTTGCAACGCCTTTGTGACCTGCATCCTGCAGGCCCGAACCAATCGGGCATTTACTGGCTGTGTTCTACCACATACTTATTAGTTTGTAAGGGGTGTCTTACAGCCAGTTAATGCGGGATAAAAAAAGACAGTGGTCCCCTAGAAAAAAGAGAACCTCTGTCCGTGTACCTGAAAGTTTACCTTGCGGCTTTCCTCTTTGGTGGTCGAGAATATCGACACTCTCCAGAGACGCGTCATGTATGAGTCTTTTTGCCTGAGAGATTCATAACTTTTGTTACTTGCTCCTTCGGCGACGCCTAATGCGTGCTCTCCTCATACAATCATCCGCCATATGCAATTAAAAATAAAATGATTAAAATTCGGACAAATAACTGCCCTTTCGCTTATATCTTAACATTTCATTTTTGCAAGCGCAATCCTTTTTCAAGTATTATTATATTCACGAACGATTATTAAAATAAATTTAAAAATGTTCGTGTTTTAGTTGTTTTTCAAATATCTATCATTCATTTCTCAATCTAATAATTTGGGAAGCGATATACTGTGTAATTTCATTCAATGACCTGTTCGTCGTCTCGACTTTGAAATGCGCACTTTGCAAATAAAGCGGCTTTCTTTTGCGGAAAAGACTTTCCAACTCATGTCTAGAGGATCGTTGGACGATCGGCCTGTTGACGTCAGTGGAAATTCTTCGCCATATATCACGGAATGTCGAATTCAAATAAAAGACAAGCCCCGTTCTTCTCATGATTTTCCTGTTTTCCTCTCTCATGGCAACACCTCCGCCAGTTGCAATGATACAGAATTCATCTTGAAAGTCTCGCAGAAATTCCGTTTCCATGTCCCTGAATCCTTCTTCTCCATAAGTTTCGAAAATTTGTGGGATCGTCATGCCTGTCCGATTGGATATTTCGGTATCCATATCGTAAAACGGCAAATTTAGCAACGTCCCTAACCGTTTGCCGATAGCACTTTTACCGCTCCCCATAAAACCGATCAAGTAAACTTTCTTCATTATCTATACCGCCTTGCCTCATCAACTTTGTCGTTTCATTCTTGTAATAACTTTCAAAAGAATCGAATGTTCTATATAGATTACTATGCCATGAAACGACAGTAAAAAGAAAGAGGCTGACGATAAAAAGTAAAACTAACGAAGCTGCTAATAGGGCACCTTTCTCATTCTTCGCGAATTCCAATCGCAAATCTCCTTTCCCGCTTCGTTCCGTCAAGCATCGTCACGAACACCTTCAACTCATGCCCCTCATGTTTGAATATTACTGTGGAAACATTGGTATATAGCGGGATATATCCTTTTGTATTGACAAGTTTGCGTATGACAAAATTATTTTGACCGATTTCAACTTTCCCTCTGTCATTTGTGAATGAAATTGCCCTGTCCCCCATTAGTACATGGAAATCTTCCACGTCTGCTAACAATGCCTGTAATTCAATTGCAAACAGTTCCCATTCAGTTGCATAGTAGTCTTCCAACTGACGTTCAATTGGTAGTTTCCAATAGAATATCAGAATGACAAAATGAAGGAAAATCCCCATAAGCAACAGATGAAACAAAGCTTCCAGCAGGGAGTAGCCCAATTCATTGGGAGATTTTAGTACTCTATGCATTTTTCAAAATCCTTTTCTATGTAACGATACGTCACACAGATCACTCCAGTCTCGATAGCCCAATTGTAATCGACCATCTCTACGCGATTTGTCCCTGCCATCAATCCGTATGCGTTATGGAGGATCGCTCCATGATAGGCGGATTCTGCTGCATGCATACCTAGCCTCTTCAATTCTAGACGAGTTGCCAAATGTGAATAAAGTGGCAGCAACGTTCCGAAAATGACTGTAATAATAACGAGGGATAAAATCGATTCCGGCCATGAATATCCTTTTTCATCAATCATAGACAAGTACCCTCCCATGCTGCAATTGCAACGTCAATCGTTTATCACCGGTTGATGTCCGTAAGATGATTGTACCCGGATTGACAATATGTCCATTCGGATGAAACTCGACCGCACTGATCCTATGGTTGCCACTCACCCAGTACATGGTATCAGGAAAATCGATTGTGGAATAGGTTTCTGTACTCGGAGCAAACATGCTGTAAGACTTCCCCGAATTGCGAAATCTGACTGCCGTATACGTTTCGTGTGCCAGGGCATATGCTTGTGCATGATGAATTGTCGCGATGAATGTGTACAGCGCTTCCTCTTCGCTTTGTTTTGTTATGAATCGATCGCCAATTGGCAAGATGACAGCAGTCAGAACGGCAACGACACTTAACACTAACAGCATCTCAAGAAACGTAAAGCCGTTTTCTTTATTTGCCATCATTTTCTGGTGAAGGATTCTTCAAGTTAGGTGCCGTCACTTTACCGTCTTCTGCAATCAAGATTTCTGTTCCGTCTGGACATTGTGCTCCATCTGGCAAATAGTCGTGATCTATCAATTCCTGAAGGCTCGGATACTCATGTTTTTCCATCTTATATGCGGTAACTTGTCCTTCTACCATTTTCACGTACGCTTTGCATCCTTTATCGTCAATTGACTTCGAATGCTTTGTTACATTCGGTATGGCAATTAAAACTAGAACGGAAATGATGAGTAAAACAATCATCATTTCTATGAGCGTAAAACCACTTTCTTCTTTAACGATTTTCAAGCTGATTCCCCTTCCTTACAAATTATCAAACATACTATAAACTGGGAGAAGTAACGCCAAATAGGCAGCTAAAATACAGAACGCCAAAATGGTGAACAAAACAGGTTGGAGCAGCGCTAGACACTTTCCCATATCCTCCTCAATTAACTCATGCAAATTTTCACTGAACAGCAGCAGCTCCTTCGCCAAATATCCGGAATCAGAACCGTGCTTTGCATATGCGCTTAGTTCATCCCGTAAACCGTGCGTCAATCTGATTGCCGAATCGAAATTTTCCCCATATATGACATGACCTTTAACCGACATTGCAATTTCACTCAAAACAGGATTGATTTTTTGTTTCTCCAACACTTCAAGGGCATCTTGCATAGATAGCCCCGACTGAAGGAGACTGCCGAGTTCGCCGGCAAACTCCCGTGTCATCCATTTAGAGAATAAGGATCTTGCAATAGGAAGCGACATGAGAAAACGGATTTTTCTTGTCGTTGACAATCTCCGATAAATGAGTAGTCCGCTCCCTACGATACATACGAGAAATATACTGCAACCGATCATTGCATCAGGAATTCTAGACACAAGGAGTGGGAGAAGAGAACTAAAACCGTTTTCCGCACCCTTCCTCGCTAACGTCATCGCTTGCAAATTAGGAATGAAGTAGGTTCTGAAAACGAATAGAAAGATTGTCAGGAAAAAGAAAAGTGTGATTGGGTAAAGCAGGAGATTTCGTAACTTTTTCCTTCTCTCTTCCGATTGCCGCATTCTATCCGCGATTCCTTTTAATGCCTCTGCCAGCCTTCCATCCACTTCCGCAACGAAAACTGGTAAAAGAGTATGGGAAGGAAATCCAAGATTCATAAGAATATCCGTCACCCCAAGACCCGCCTTCAAATCTTTTTCAACCCGCTCTAGGAGGTCACTGAAATGCTTAGAATGATAGGGTAATAGCAGAACCAATCCGTCATGGAATGTGTAGCCTTCCTGTAAGAGCACAGAAAGTCTGCCTAAAAATGCAGGACGGTTTTCGACGGCTTGGACAGAGCGTCTGATTAACGGATTTCTAACTTTCATCATTGGACGGCTCATTTTCCATACTATATTTTTTCGCGACTGCATCTATTTTCATCTCTTCCGGGATAGTCACTCGGTTGCCAGAAATGATTCCGGCTGCAATTGAATCTAGTAATTCGCCTTGAACAATTTCAAATACCGCCCCCATGCTGCCATCTTTTTTCTGGATAAGCCGTTGGGCTGCTATACAAACGACAGTTTGCCGCAATTCCTCCGGGGTGATTCCAAAATCCATCATTCGATAAAAACATCCCTCGGGATCTTTGGAGTGGACCGTAGACAGCACTAAATGACCCGTCAAAGCAGCTGCGACAGCAATTCTAGCAGTCTCGGAGTCTCTTATTTCACCAATCATGATTACATCTGGAGAATGTCTCAAAATCGCTTTCAAACCGGCTGCATACGTCATTCCAGATCTTTCATTCACTTGAATTTGAAGAAGATGTGAATGATTATTTTCAACTGGATCCTCGAGTGAAATCACATGTCTTTCCAATTGGTTGACGCAATGAGCAGTTAATGAATAAATTGTAGTTGTTTTCCCACTGCCAGTCGGTCCGGTAAGTAGGATGAGCCCTTGCCGTTCCTCAGCAGCGCGCCTTAGTTTCTCTTCCCATTGCTGGTCGATACAGAGCTTATCTAGAGAGACAATTTGATCATGCCTTTGAATACGGATGACTACACTTTCTTTCATTTGAATAGAGGGAATGGTAGATACACGGAACGAATAATTTTCGTTTTGCATTTTTTTGTGAAATGAACCGCTTTGGGGTTTTCGTCGATCACTAATATCTAACGAGGAAAGGAATTTGAAAAAGGAGATCATGCGGGCGGCCAACTGTGGGGGAAATGTGCCGCTCCGTTCTAATTTTGAGTTCTTTTTGAAATAAACGTCGTAATGGTCTTGCGCAGGAACGAGATGGATGTCTGTAGACTCACTGGCTATCGCCCGTTCCAAAAGATCAAAGCTCTTAGTCTCGATGAGATTGTCACGCTTTTCCATTGAACACCCCTCTTTAATCAATTACGACTCGGCGTAATTGCGTCGGGATTTTGAATTGGGAATCGAACAACGAAGGGTTCGATTTGCCGTATTTCTGCGTTTTTTGCAGAAATTAAGGCACAAGCTGCCCAATTAACTCCTTTCAAAATCCCTGACATCCGCCGGAGGCTTCATCTTGATTCGGCAGGAGCTTGGAACCCAGCTGAATCAAGATGATGAAAGACCGCTTTTCACCTTAAAATGAGTATACGTTGAACATATTGAAAAAGGAATAGCTCCATGTGAATTCAAATTTTAAGTGCGCTTTTCACGTCAAATTTGATTTTTGATTGGCCTTTTCGGCTCAAAATCAAATTTTGAACGATTCAAAATCATTCCTATACATGCATTTGTCACAATGTCGACTTGATAGGAGTTTACTTTTCAAGTTGCAATCCACTATAATGAATAGGAGATCTTTCTACTGTTTTACGTTAAGGAGGGACGCACTTATGGATAACATGTTCAAGCTATGCGGTTTTTGGACTGGCATTTTCGCGGTAATGTTTTTCGTAGGCGATATGATGACAGCTTCTGTTCTCATGATCGCGAGCACTATTTTCTTCTTGTTGCTTGGATATTTGAAACTTACAGAGCGTATGTATATGTACATGTTTGGAGCTTACCTTATGATTTTCATGGTAGGGTTCAGCTATTATGCGACGTTCATTCACGTTCCAGGTGGAGGACACTAATTCTCCAGAAGAAAAAACAGCCAATTCGGCTGTTTTTTTGTTCCTAAAAACCATTTAAAAAAGGATTCATATCCTGTTCTTCTTCAGGAGTTGTTGACGGTCCGTGACCTGGGTAAATGACAAACTCGTCATCTAAGGTCAACAGTTTGTCGTGAATGGACTGTAGAAGTGTATTCATGTCCCCACCACGCAGATCCGTCCTTCCGATACTGCCTCTGAAAAGCGTATCGCCTACAACAGCAATTTCGGCATCCTTAAAAATGAAAGAGACACTGCCGGGAGAATGACCAGGTGTATGCCTGACCTCTAATTGGAATGCTCCAATTTGCAAGTCACCTTCCACTAGGAAATAATCCGCTGCCTTATTTTTCACTTGGGAAATGCTAGGATATTTGGAAGAGCCATTCAGATCTGGATTCCCTAACCATTCCTGCTCGGCTTCGTGAATATAGACAGGAATATCAAAATGATTCCTCACCCGATCCACCGCCCCGATATGATCGAAGTGGGCATGCGTCAACAGAATGGCAACCGGTTTACTGTTCATCCCTTCGATTTCTGCGATGATCCGATCCCCTTCTTCCCCCGGATCGATCACTAAACATTCCTTTTCACGATTGACAATGACATAACAGTTCGTTTGAATTGGACCTAACGGATATGTATGTATTTCAAGCATCCTCCACACCTCCTCCTATGTATAGTAATCAAGTTATGATTAGATTTCAAACAATTGTCATTAATATACCTCGACAAAATCTAAAGTAAACAGTACAATAGAAGAGGAATATTGCTAAATCGGCATTCATTTTTTCTCTGTTGAAAGGAGTGTCTTCCACATGAACATCTTAATGGTAATTTTTGGCCTTATTGCAATCTTTGCTGTCATTGGTACTGTACAAGCGTTCAAAGAGCGCAATGTATTGAGCATTTTGTTCAATGTTGCATCTGCTGTGATTTTTGGCGGTTTTACAATTGCAACGATTGTCTTCCAAGGATATCCGCCTACTTTACATTAATCCGTCTTTAAAAAAACATCCCCTGCTACAATGCGGAGGATGTTTTTTAGTTATCAAATTCAATCCATTTATATTTTTTCTTCGTTTCCACATCAATCAATTCCTCTAAAGTATATCCGTTCAAACAATAACGCCCAGACGGAGTGCATTTAATTGGACCCGCATCCAATCCTTTTAAAATCAGTTGGATCGTACCATCTTCAATAAGATAAACATTATATCCACTTCCCATCTCATCCAGTTGGCCGCTTTTATCTGCACCTTTCACAATCAGACGGTCCTGATCAAGCCATTCGATCGATGGCACAATCCATTCTGAATAATTGCTGACCGCTGGCATGGTCCAGTGAAAAATAACTGAGCCGTCATGCTCTCTCACAGAATACGTAAATGAATTCGCATCGATTGACTGGACGATGACAAAACGGTCCTCAAACGCGTCAAAATAAATCACATTTTCGATATCAGTCATCTCATTCTCGGACGTTTCCAAGTTGATGATTTGAATGACCCCTCCGTCAAGTGGATGGTCTATAGACATGCCGATAATTCGATCCTCACCCGCCCATTTTGGAAAAGGATCATCCAGATCAATGATGGAAAGGCTATCATCATCGCCATTAAAGACGAAAAGGTCAAAGGACCAGTCTTCATGGAAGGCTGTGAACAATATTTTTTCTGGATTGGAGCGATTCCATTCAATTGCAAGTTCCGTCGAATCGATTTCCACTTCATGTTGCACTGTGCCGTTCTTTCCAACAACTTTTATAACAGCCGAGTTTGGCTGATCGCTTGTATGAACTAGCAAATAATCGCGTGAGGGATGGATGAGTACATCGATAATGAATGATTTATCCTCGTAAACTGAGGCGGATTCCCCTGTTTCAATGTCAAAGTAATTAACGCTATAAAAGCCGTCCCTCTTGTCTACATACACTACTTGAGAATCATTCAGCCAGTCCGCAATGAAGTGAAAAGTGGAAGGGTCCGCTTTGAACTGATGGGGAGTCGGCGGTTTAATGGTCTCTTTTTCAACAGGTGACGGTTCTTCTTCGATGTCCTCTTGCGTGGGGAATGGATCGTTTTGCTCCGAACACCCGGTCAATAAAAAAATGATCATTGCAAACAAGTAAAAATATTTTTTCATCTCGCCATATTCCCCTCCTTCCATCTTTCTCTCAAAAAAATATCTGCACGGTAAACAAACCCGTGCAGACTTTAGACGTTTTCGCCTCAATCGGCTAATTACTCTTCCTTATCCGTAAACCTCAGCAAATCTCCATTAATGATCAAATCGGAGTAGCCAAGTTCGGTGGTCGCTCGCTCGATATAAGGCTCACACGCTGCCCCGTCGGTTTGTTCTCCTGTTGTAATATCGTAGCAAACTTCATTTGTATAAATATAATCTTCCGTTACGAAGCGTCCATCCCTGAAAACGACAAACGGATCATGATCAGGTGAAAAGATGTCCGCTCCCATTTGCATGTCTTCTTTCGTATCGATTCCAAGTAAATGCAAAATCGTCGGTCTCACATCCAATTGACCCGAAAGTTCTTCAACTGTCTCTCCTTTTCCATAACCAGGAATGTGGATGAACATCGGTACTTTTTGCAATACAGTACTATCAAATGGCGTGATTTCCTTATCCAAATACTTACCCATCGCTTTATTATGATTTTCGGAAATTCCATAATGGTCTCCGTACATAACAATTATCGAATTGTCATACAAACCGTTCTTCTTCAATTCTTCAAAGAAGATTTTAATCGACTCATCCATATAACGAGCTGATTGGAAATATTTATTCAACGTTTTCGAATTGGAATCATATGGCGGAATCATCATATCTTCTTCATCCAAGTCAAATGGATGGTGGTTCGTCAATGTGATCATTCTAGTAGAAAACGGTTGAGGCATCGTTTTCATAATCTCCACGGATTGTTCGAAAAACGGAATATCCTTCATTCCCCAGTTAACTGCTTCACCTTCACCGATTGTATAGCTATCAACATCGTAGAATTTTTCAATGCCTAAAGCTTGATACATGATGTCACGGTTCCAGAAGCTTTTGTTGTTCGCATGCATGACACTCGTGAAGTATCCATTTTCACCTAGTCTTTCCGACATGGAGTTGAATGTATTCCCACTGTTCGTGAAAAAGACAGCTCCTCCATTCCGGCCATATAGTGAGTTTTCTACGATGAATTCAGAATCGGATGTTTTCCCTAATCCTGTTTGATGATAGAAATTATTGAAATAAAATGTGTCTGGATCATTTGTGAGTTCGTTTAGGAATGGTGTAATTTCATGGCCATTCATCTCATTGTTAATGACGAAGTTTTGCAGCGACTCCAAGGAAACAAAGATCACATTACGACCTTCCGCAATTCCGAACATTTTCGAGTTAGGTTCTGCATAATTTGCGTTAATATAGTTCGCCACCTCAGCCAGTTCACTGCCATCGGCAAGAGCCCGTTGTGCATGTGTTTTTGATTGGATGAACAAATCATGGATGTGGTAATTGTACGCTCCAATATTTTTTACGAGCAATTCCCTATCGAAGCTCCGTGTCAACAACTGCGGGCGTTGGGCTTCCGCTAACCCTAAGTTGATCATCAACACTGTTGCGGCTACTACAAAATAAAGCTTCCGTCCGATGTTCCGTTGGCTAAGAGTTGTTTTCGATGTCGGGATGAACTTGATTGCCAATGCAATAATGATGACATCTGCGAAGAAGAAAATATCAGTTAGATGTAAATTCTCTCCGATCGAAGATGACAAATCCCCAAAATTGCTTGTTTGGAATAATAGTGGCAGTGTGATGAAATCATTAAAAAACCGATAAAACACTGCGTTGCTAAACATTATAATCGACGTTAGTAAACTAATTGAAATTATATATATGTTGCGCCTTTTTGCACTCTTCATGAATAAAGATAAGCCGTATACGAATAATAGAAAGCTGAGCGGGTTCATGAACAATATGATTTCCTGCATCATATTATCGATCTTCATATTAAAGCTAGTGATATAGCCAATATACGTAGTTATCCATGTTGCGACAATAGCAATGACGAGTACGGAATGTTTGGGCCAAGTTACTCTTTTCATACTGTATCTTCCTTTCAAATTAAAGCCTATGTTGTAAATTCACCCTGTCATTTGTACATGCACTACATATTATAGACGATTAAGTCATTAAAAAGTTTCATTTTCATTAAATAAATTGAAGGAAATTGCAATCGGACAACTTCTATTTTGCCCGTCTACCCAATTCCCTTTTCAAAATAATAAGTGCTGGTAGGTAATCCTCTTTCATAATTAAGCCATTATCATATAGCTCTTTCACTTCAGACATCATCATTTCGATATCTGTTTTTTGATCCCCTGTATATATAAAAATGCCGAAACGTTTAAGAAGTTGCAGGACATCTAGGAAATCTTTCATTTCACATCCCGCATTTCTCGGCAATGTAGCACTCTGTTTTCAGTAATAATTTTGTTAACTGGGATATCATGCTCTTCTGTAGGCACAGCTTGAGAAATCTGAATATCGAACGCCAAAGATACAAGATCGCCTTCGTAGCCAGTCAGATAGCGATCATAATAACCGCCTCCAAACCCGATTCTAAAGCCTTCTTTTGAATAGACGACTCCGGGAACGATTTGAAGATCGATTTGCCCTTTGTCGATGGAAACTGTACGCTCAACGATTGGTTCTTCCAGATCCATATAAACCGTCTCGAGATCATCGAAAGAGGTAATGATCCTAAAATCCATCTCCCTAGTTGCTGGAATGCATTTGGGTACGGCTACCTGCTTCCCTGCCCTCCATGCGGATTCAATTAATAAGTTCGTCTCCACCTCTGGAAAACGGGAAATCGTGACACCAATTGTACTCGCAGAAGTATATTCTTCACACGTATGAAGAAGTTCCAAAATATTCGCAGATTTGCTCGCATGTTCAGAACGGTTCATATCTTTCATGGCTTTTATCATTTGTTTACGCATTGACAATTTACTCATACAAGTATTCCCCCATTCTGAAATAAAAAACCAAAACCCGCGAAGAGTTTTGGCATGAGCGATTATTTCGTTTCACGGTGCAAAGTTTGTTTCTTTTCACGTGAGCAATATTTTTTCATTTCAAGACGTTCCGGATTGTTACGCTTGTTTTTCTTTGTAATATAATTACGCTCTCCACATTCTGTGCAAGCAAGTGTAATATTTACGCGCATTGTTGTCCCTCCCACTCATTGGCAATATAAATTAAATATGAGCATGATTTATACGACTTTTCAATTGTATCATATCATACTCGTATGTAAAGTAGAAAGTTTCAAATTGATGGTGTTAAGTTTTTGCGGATACTGCTCCAAATCGGGTGTAAAGTAAAAGTTTTTATTTGCTATTCTTGCTGTACAAAATCACTTTTTAAAAAAAGTCCAAACTAAATCGTGTTGATTTCCGCTCCAGGCGCACGCTTTCCGTGGGGCGGCGGTGAGCCTCCTCGGTCGCTACGCTCCACTGCGGGGTCTCACCTGTCCCGCCAACCCCACAGGAGTCGGCGCCTTCCACTCCAATCAACAGATATAACTGCTAAATAAGAATGAATCAGAAACACAACCTAAAAACATTGAAGTCTTTTTATACACGGTAGACAGGCTTTCCCCATGGCTGACCATAACATCGCATAGAGGCACCGCTCTACAATCACTCCAACTTCTGCATTTTTTACTCTGTTTTCAAACATCGTCATTTGGCAAAACCCTAATCAAGTTCCTTAAAAAGTTGTTGGAGCACATCTAAAAAATCTTATTAAAGTGTCACGGATTTCCAAAGTAATAATCTCTTGATATTTTTAAACATACGGGTTCTCCCATTGCAGTAATTTAGTCACCAAACTCCATTATACAAAGAGAGGCTCCAATTTCATGCCTTTACAGTTACCATGCAATTTTAGAATCCAGCTCATATTCCAATTGATTGGAGTGGAGATTGGCGACTCCAGCGGGAACAGCGCGAGCTGAAGACACCGCAGGAACGCAGTGACGAGGAGACTGAAGCCGTGCCCGCGGAAAGCGTCCAATCGGAACGGAAATCAATGGTCTATGTAGGAGGCTAGAGTTTTTACAATCCATCCACAACCATTTCATTCATACTTTCAAATTACATTCAGAAGTTGCATATGATATTATGGGAACAAAGTAATCTATTCCCGGAGGTTGTTCAACAGTGGATATTGAAATTATTTTACTTAGCATCGGACTTATTTGTATCATCCTATCTTTCTTCATTGGAAACACCAGCCGGAAAAGCGAAGAAGAAATTGAAAACATCTCTATCAGCCTCCATCAGGAGACGAACCAATTAAAAAAACGTTTGAAAGCTGTGGAAGAAGAATTGATGATCAGTGCTGGACCGGTCACGAACGGGCACCGAAGGAATTCCAAACCTGTACACGAAATTATAATCAATCAAATCCTCTCCTTGCAAGCACAAGGTTATTCAATTCCAGAAATCGCAAAACGCTCTTCTCTATCCAATGAGGAAGTTATGAATGTATTGAAATCCCGGGGTGTCACGTTATGATAAAGGACTTGTTAAGAGGAGTCGGTATAGGCTGCATTCTAGCGGGAGGGATTCTTTATGTTACGAATGAAGACCCTAGTGCGACGAATCCTCACGATTACAAAAATCAAATCGACGAGTTGCAAACCGAGCTCGAAAAGGTAAAAAAAGAGTTAGCTGTTGCTCAAACATTAACGTCTCCTAAATCAGCGAATTCTGTAACGGAAGCATCAAGTAACAGTGAGGGGAAGACAGAATCAAAATCTGACAGCGTGCCAACTTCAACACAAATTACGAAAATCATCCTTTCCATTGAACCCGGTTCGACCTCTTCAACCGTAGCGGACAAGCTTGAGCGTGCCGGAATTATAGAGAACGCGAAAGATTTAGAACAATATTTGATTGACAAAGGTCTAGCTGGCCGCATTCAAATTGGAGAGCATGCAGTCGACACAACGATGGATCTCGAAACAATCGCTCGTATCATTACAAATACGAAAAACAGATAAAAAAAGCTGCCACCGCTCTTTCAGCGGTATGGCAGCATTTTTTTCTCCTCATCTATTTTCGTTTCGAATTGACGATCTATTTTTTGGTCGGTTGTTTCAATCCTGTTTGCTTTTTCCCGCTCTTCTTTCAATTCAAAGTAAACGTCAAGTGAGCTTCTCGCTAGTTCGTTCCACGCTCTACTCGGATAATCGCTTCGATCTGTGGAAGCGTATGGCACTACGATGGAAAAGGCCACTTCCGGATTTTCGGCAGGCGCAAAACCGACATGCGTCAAGTTTACGGAAGGCATCCCATACTTGCTCCGATCATCACCAAAATAGGACGATTGGGCAGTACCCGTTTTCCCGGCAGCTGTATAGGGTGCATCTCTGAATAAGTAAGGCGCAGTTCCGTTTGGTCCATAATACGTATACTGCATTCCTTTTTTCACCTGCTCAATCTCTTGTTCAGTATTATTGATTCTGTTCAGGACTTTCACTTCCGTTTCCTGCAGCAATACACCTAGTGTTTCCCCGTCTTTGGATGGTTCTCTTATTTCCTTTAATACTTTCGGAGCGACCCTGTAACCCCCGTTTGCCACGGTAGATACAAATTGGACAAGTTGCAGCGGTGTATACGTATCGAATTGCCCTATTGCAAAGTCCAATAGTTTACCTGAAATCGTGTCAGTCCCTGTTTGGCCGGAGTATTCGCCCGGCAAATCGATTTCAGTCTTCACGCCAAGACCGAAAGACGCGTATACGTTCCGAAGCCTGTCAAATCCGCCGATATCGATGCGTAAAGGCATATATGGTCGATAGACAGCATCCCCGAGCGACATAGCGATTCGGAACATGTAAACGTTCGAAGACCTGCCAATCGCTTGGATATCATTGACGGGAACCCGTCCGTAAGGATTGAATAATGTCCGTTTAACGTTTGTTCCGGCAATATGGATCGGTTCGTCAATTTTCACTTCACCGACCGACAGCACCCCTTCGCTATACCCGCCAAGGACCGTTGCAAGTTTCACTGTGGAACCAACTTCATAAGCTGATGTGAAAGTGCCGTAAGCATAATCCCGCACTTCCCATTTCCCTGTATCTTCATCCTTCACTAAACGCTTACCAACTAGCGCAAGCAATTCACCGTTATTAGGATCCATCATGACGAGGAATGCCCGATCAAGCAATCCCGCTTTTGGATTTTTCTTCATTTCAAGAAGCTTTTCTGAAACTAGCTCCTCCAATGATTCCTGCAATTCGCTGTCCATTGATAAGACGAGATCCTTCCCCGGTTCCCCTTCTCGGACAGTTTTTGTTTCGATAACACGGCCCGTTCGATCCTTGACATTTTTAACGATCGTTTTCTGCCCTTTTAACAATTCCTCATAATACTGCTCGAAATAGCTTCGTCCGACCCGATCATTCCGAGAGTAATCCCGTGCCAAGTAATAATCCAGATGAGTACGCGGAAGTCCTTCAATCGAACTTGTCATTGTCCCAAGTATCGTACTATCCGAAAATTTCACCCGATCCCAATCAGTCGTCGTATTAACTCCTTCAAGTTCACTTAAACGTTCCGAGACAGCTGCGAATTCCTCTTCTGTGACGTTTCCACTTTTAATAATTTGAGGAGAATAAGCGTACCCTGACATCATTTCACGATAGATGGCCAACACTTCAAGTTCATGATCGGTAAATGAGTTAAGTTCCTCATCAGTGATTCTCTCACGAGTCAAACGCGTAATTTCACGTTGAACCTCATGCTTGGATAAAGTACCATCTTTGTTGATTCCCTTCAGTTCTTCGGGACTCACCTTCGCTTCCGCCTCTTCAGGATTCAATAAGATCCAGAAATCACGTTTATCACCAATGGTAACCCTTTTCGTATCCTGTTCAATCAGTTCAGATAGGGCTTCAGCGATTTTCAACATTTCCTGAGAAGTCGTTGAAGACGTCTTCGTATATGTGATGGCATTCATCGGTTTATTATCGACGAGCACCTTTCCTGTTCGGTCATATATCCGACCACGAGGAACACTAGTATTCACCGCAATTTCCTCGGTTTTTTCCAATAACCTCGTATATTCTTCACCTTTGACGATCTGTAAGTATCCAAGTCGAAAAATGAGCAAGGAAAATAGGATGAAAATCGAAAAGAAAAGTAGGTTCATCCTGAATGCGATATGTTTCCGTTGTCGGATTTTTGCTTGATCCACTTTGCGCATCGGTTTTTTCATATGTATTCTCCTTACTTGAGTTAGGTCCAGATTGAATTATAGCATTCTAAACATAAAAAGCATATATCCTGACGAACAGGATATATGCTTCAGCCTGTTGACAAACGCTCGCATCCGTTGTTGCTCGTGTCGCTCGTCCGCTCATGAACTTAAGTTCTATTCGCGTCTTCGCTCCACTTCGCGCCTAGGCTGACAAGCGTTTTCAATCAGGCTGAGGAAATTCCTGCCCATTACTATCTTCCTAAAAAAGAGTGTAGACAAAGTCAAAGAACGACTTTGTCTACACTCTGAATCATATATCCTGACGAACAGGATATATGATTGGTTGCATCATAATGGATTATTTACCGAAGTTTTTTTGCGACCTCGTCCCAGTTTACAACGTTCCAGAATGCAGAAACGTAGTCAGGACGTCTGTTTTGGTAGTTTAGATAGTAAGCATGCTCCCAAACGTCAAGACCGAGAATCGGAGTTTTTCCTTCCATCAAAGGAGAATCTTGGTTTGGAGTTGAAGTGACTTCAAGCTCACCGTTATTCGATACGAGCCAAGCCCAGCCAGAACCGAAGCGAGTCGCTGCCGCTTTTGCAAACTCTTCCTTAAATGCATCAAAGCTGCCGAACTTTTTGTCAATCGCTTCAGCTAGTGCGCCAGTTGGAGCTCCGCCACCATTTGGTGAAAGGATATTCCAAAAGAACGTATGGTTCGCATGACCGCCGCCATTATTACGGACAGCCGTACGGATGCTTTCAGGAACAGCATCTAAATCGGAAATTAGCTCTTCGACGGACTTTGCAGCCAAGTCTTCGTGCCCTTCCAATGCGTTATTCACGTTCGTCACATACGTATTGTGATGTTTCGTGTGGTGGATGTTCATCGTTTCTTTGTCGATGTGAGGCTCCAGCGCGTCGTACGCGTATGGTAATTCTGGTAATTTGTAAGCCATTTTTCCATTCCTCCTCAATTGATTCATAATTTATCCTACACTATAAACATTATCAAAATTAGGAAGGCCATTCAATTGAAATGAATTATGTGAGGACATAGAGTAGAAAAATTCCTATCATCAGCAGCATGACGGCTCCCTTGGCAACGATAGATGTGAAAAATCCTACGATTGATCCAATTCCGGTCTTCAATGACTGTTTCACACCGGTCCGCGACACGATCATTTCCGCTAGGAATGCACCGAGGAATGGTCCGATAAGGATACCCGCCACAGGAATAACGAAAGGCCCAACGAGCAAACCAATCGTACTTCCCCACATTCCCGCCTTGGACCCGCCGAACTTTTTCACTCCTACAAGATTTGCAAGCGTATCCGCGCCGAAAAGCAAAATGACGAACAGCCCTTGGATGACCCAAAACAACCAACTCATCTCTTCAAAAGATACGATCCAACCGTATAATAGAAAACCGCCTACAATGAAAACTACGGAAGGGATAATTGGATAGATCAATCCGATAAAAGCAATGATGAACATGACAATAGCCGCAATCCAACCCGCTATTTCCATTCTTTCCCCTCCCTTACTGATGTTTGCCTAAGATAGCTTCGGCAATATTGACTGCGTGGTCTCCAATTCGTTCCAAGTTGGAGACGATATCAACAAATACCATTCCCGCTTGAGCTGAACAATTCCCTTCGTTCAAGCGGATAATATGGTTCTTTCTGAATTTCCGCTCCATCTTATCGATCAAATCCTCTTGCTCAGCAACTTCTTTCGCCAGTTTTGTATCATTCATATCGAGCGAACGGACTGCCTTCTCAACTGTAGCAATTGTCAATGTGAACATTTCTCTTAAATCTTCCATCGCGTCTTCAGTTAAATTCACACTGTTCACTTCTCGGAACTCGATCAGTTCGATAATATTCTCGAAATGATCCCCAATTCGTTCGATATCCCGGACAGCATCAATTAGCAAGACATGTCTAGCGGACTCAATCGGCGAAATATTGACCGCTGCAATTTCGACGAGATAATTCGTAATTTTACGATCGAGATTATTGATGGCATCTTCGATCTGATACGCCCTTTCGGCACTGCGCTTATTGCTCGTCTTTAAGTATTCATAAGTCTCCTGCAAACCTTGGACTGCGAAATCACCCATCCTAATGATTTCCTCTTTCGCTTGTCCGATTGCAACAGCAGGAGATTGGTTAATGAAATTCTGATCTAAATGCTTAGGCTTATATTCAACTGTGACATCTTTGCCTGGAATTAGCTTCGTCACAAGAAATGCCCAAGCGCCGATCAACGGGAATTGGATAATCGTGTTCACTACATTGAACGTTCCGTGAGCGAAAGCAATTTGCATTTTATTTTCCAAGTTCAAAAGAACGGCAATCCACTCTACATACAGCGTAAACGGATAAAGGAAAATCATGAAAATGATCGTGCCGACAACGTTAAACAGGACATGAGTTGCTGCTGCCCTTCTTGCAGCTACAGAAGCACCGATTGAGGCAAGAACCGCAGTGATTGTCGTTCCGATGTTGTCACCAAACAGAATCGGCAAGGCAGCTTGCAATGAAACGAGATTTTCTGCATACATCCCTTGCAATATCCCGACCGTTGCACTTGAACTTTGGATAATAAGCGTAAAGACGGTCCCCGCGACAACTCCGAGCAGAGGGTGGTCAGCCATTGCTACTGTAAGGTCTGAAAACGTCGCAAGTGACTGGAGCGGCTTCATCCCTTCACTCATCAATTCCAATCCAAGGAATAGCCCCCCGAAGCCAAAAACCACTTCTCCGACGTTCTTTACGATATTCTTTTTGAAGAAGAAAATAAGAATTGCACCGAGCGCCATAATCGGCAAAGCATAGTCGCCTACATCCAGACCGATGATAAACGCCGTGATCGTCGTACCAATATTGGCACCCATAATGACACCGATTGCCTGACGAAGCGTCATGAAGCCGGCGCTGACCAGTCCAACTGTAATAACGGTGGTCCCCGAACTAGACTGGAGAAGAACAGTTACAATAATTCCTACAAGCACACCCATGAAAGGGTTTGTCGTGAATCTATCTAGTATGCTTCGCAGCCTGTCTCCTGCTGCTTTTTGCAGACCATCACCCATATACTTAATGGCGAATAGGAAGATTCCGAGACCTCCTGCAAATTGAAAGATCACTTCCTGCCAATTCACTTCCATTACATTGTATACCTCCATAATGCATTATGCATAACATCCTTATTATGTTGACATTATTAACGAATTGTAAATAGAGGCATAGGAATCTTTACATTCACTTAACAATCAATTCGGAAGTCATTACTCTGTAGAAATGTTTCTACCACTTCCTATCGGCAGAAGTGATAAACTGTTAGTATGTAAAGGAGGTCTTACTTTGAAGTTCCATCAATTATTTCTGGCGGCATGGCACGAACCAAAAAAATTGGCCGCTTTCCGGCTACTACCGATTGGTCGAGTCATTCGCTATGCTTTCCTATTCATTGTAGTAATGACACTCATTTCATTCACCCGATTCTCTTTAGGAGATGCCGAGCTGTTCGAGGCTTCCACAGAACTGAACGAGTATAGTAAAACAATTGGCGGACTCATTTATCCGATAGCATTTCTCTTCCAATTCGTTATCGCGACATTTTACGTATTTGTCAGAATTAGCATTTTTGCGACCATCGCAATTTGGATCGGCAACTTGATGGGTAGGCGCACAGAATATCGTCACTTATGGCGGACAACGGCCATCTCAATGACTGTCCCTTTATTGTTGACGATTATTTTCGATTTCTTACAGGTAAACGAAACTTGGAGCATCCTACTCACGTCCATTATCCATATCGGATATTTGACGAATGCGCTCAAATATTATCCAAAGTCAGCTAAAAAAGCGGCAAAATGAATAATTCCCTGAATTCCGCATATTGTGTTGGAAGAAGGGGGAATGTTTATGCGTACTTTAATCGTAGCCGTTATACTTTTTCTTGCCTTTCATATTATCAGAATCGACTTAGGGAATGGGACAATCCCTCTTGCTTCGTTTTTCGGTAATGAAGTGCCGTGTATAGAGGAGCCCATAAAAAGCATTCATGTGACGACAATCCAAGGAGATACGATCGAAGCGCTTTTTTCGATGTACCCGGATCCAGAATCTACATTTGTTGAAAGACTATCAGATTTTTATACCCTCAACCCACATCTTCGAAACCAAGAGCTTGTCGGAGGTCTTTCCGTCAAACTCCCCCTTTCGGGAATTGGGCAAAATAATTGCAACTAATAATGTTTCTAAGCAGTGTCCCTTGTCTTTTCATCCGATTGATTGCTAAAATAGAAATTAGTTATGAGTTTTCTTAAGGAGAGAATAATCCATGAGTGAAATAATACACAGATCTAAAACACGTCCTGTACGAGTCGGAAATTTGACAATCGGCGGAAGTGACGAGCTATTCATTCAAAGTATGACAACTACAAAAACACACGATGTCGATGCAACGGTGGCAGAAATATTACGTCTAGAGGAAGCGGGTTGTCAAATCGTCCGTGTAGCATGTCCCGATGAAAGGGCAGCATACTCCATCGGCGCCATTAAAGAACGCATCAATATTCCACTTGTTGTCGATATCCATTTTGACTATAAACTTGCACTAATCGCGATCGAGCAAGGTGCAGATAAAATTCGGATTAACCCTGGAAATATCGGCCGTCAAGAAAAAGTCGAAGCTGTTGTCAAAGCGGCAAAAGAAAAAGGTATACCGATCAGAATTGGAGTAAATGCAGGCTCACTTGAGAAACATATTCTTAAAAAATACGGTTATCCGACTGCAGACGGTATGGTAGAAAGTGCGCTGCATCATATTAAAATATTGGAAGATCTTGATTTCCACGATATTATCGTTTCATTGAAGGCTTCAGATGTTAACTTGGCGGTGGAAGCATATAAGAAAGCGGCAGCGGCATTCGATTATCCATTGCATCTCGGGATTACAGAGTCCGGAACATTATTCGCTGGATCCATTAAGAGTGCAGCAGGGCTTGGTACGCTGCTTTCAGCCGGTATCGGGAATACATTGCGGGTTTCACTGAGCGCAGATCCCGTACAAGAAATAAAAGTGGCACGTGAGCTGTTAAAAATTTTCGGCCTATCTTCAAATGCTGCAACTCTCATCTCTTGCCCGACTTGCGGCCGTATTGAAATCGACTTGATTTCGATTGCGAATGAAGTAGAGGAATATATCTCTACGATTAAAGCGCCATTGAAAGTAGCTGTATTGGGTTGTGCAGTGAACGGCCCAGGAGAAGCGCGTGAAGCGGATATTGGAATTGCAGGTGCGCGCGGAGAAGGATTGCTCTTCATGAAAGGGAAAACCGTCCGGAAAGTGCCTGAGGAAACGATGGTCGATGAACTGAAAATCGAAATTGATAAGTTAGCTGAGGAGTACTTCGAAAAGAAAAGACAAGAAGAGGAACTTCTTAAAAGCGGGACTTCTGAATGAGGAAAATCCGATTCGGCATTGATATCGACGGGACGGTCACTTGTCCGACTTCCCTCCTGCCGCATATTAACGCACATTTTGGATGCAATCTCGTTTTAGATGATATAAAGGAATATGATCTGACAAAAGCGTTTCCCGTTGACGAGAAAGAGTTTTACGAGTGGTATCGCCAAACGGAAACAACGATATATGCCGCATCCCCTGCTCAAGAATATGCTAAAATGATCCTCTCGGAATGGCAAGAGCATTACGAGCTCTATTATATTTCTGCAAGGGGCCTAAATGTTGCAGAATGCACATTTGACTGGTTTGAACGGCAAGGCATCCCATACGACCACATCGAGCTAATTGGCAGCCATTATAAGATTGAGACTGCTAAAAAGTTCAAGGTCGATGCATTTTTCGAAGATAAGTACGACAACGCTGTCGAGATTCATGAGGAATTGAACATTCCAGTACTCCTTTTTGACACTCCGTATAATCGCGGACCGATTCCGGAAGGCGTTATAAGAGTGAAGAGTTGGCAAGAAGCAGACAAATGGATCAAAGAGTTGTTTCCAATTGAAGAAAAAGTAAATTGAAAAAGGAGTAGGGTGAATTCCCTACTTCTTTTTTATTGCGCTACACAAACTGGACACTTTCCGTAAATTTCAAATTTATGGCCTTCCACTTCATACCCTTGCAAATTAACTGAAACCGATTCCATAGGACAATGCGCGATGTTCCGCGTCTTGCCGCATGCTGTGCAAATGAAATGATGGTGATGAACACCATGATCGCATTGCATTCTGAAATGCCTTTCTCCGTTCAACTCCGTCTCTTCCAAAATACCAAGCTCTGAGAAAGTCGTTAAATTACGATAAATCGTATCAAAGCTTATCCCCGGGTTGTCGACAGTCATGAAGTTCCGCACTTCCATGGCAGTCAAATAGCGATCATTACGAGAAAAGAATTCCAAAATCGTCTCACGATTCTTAGTCCTCTTGAATTGATGCTTCTGTAAAATGCGCCATGCCTCATCAAGTGTCATGCGAATTCCCCCTTTACCTTCCGCCCAACTAGTTTGCCTTTTAGCTTTTTCCAACAGAGCACTAACAATAGAATGATAACGGACGTAATAACAATTGTCCCCCCTGGGGCAATATCGAGATGGAACGCAGCAAACAGTCCGATAATCACAGAGAGTTCACCAATGATGATTGAGTAAACAAGCGCTCCTTTAAAGCTTTTAGCAAGCTGAATCGCGGCTGCCACCGGTATCGTCATTAATGAAGAGACGAGCAAAATCCCGACGATCCGCATCGATGCCCCAATGACCAGTGCGACTATGATCATGAAAAAGATTTGAATGACCTTTCCATTGACGCCTGATACTTTTGCGTATTCCTTGTCAAAAGACAAGGCAAACATTTCTTTATAGAAAAACTTTATAAATGTGATGACGATGATTGCAATAATAACAACGATCCATAGGTCTTGTCTGCTGACAGCTGAAACAGAACCGAATAAATATCCAACTAGATCGGAGCCAAATCCTTTCGCAAGCGATATAAAAATCGCTCCGAAACCAATTCCTGCCGATAGGATAATTGGAATTGCCAGTTCTTCAAAATGTTTATATGCACCTCTCAGCCTTTCAATTAACAATGAGCCGCCTACTGCACTTACCATCCCTAAATAGACCGGATTAAGCGCTGAAAAAAAGAGAACGGATTGGCTTAAATAGAGGCTGCCCGCAATACCGGCCAATGCCACATGGCTTAATGCATCTGCGATGAGGGCCAACCTTCTGACGACAATGAAAAGCCCTAGCAACGGGGCAATTATTCCGATAATCATCCCTGAGAGGAATGCATTTTGAAGAAATTCATATGTGAATAGAGCACTGATCACGGTCATACCCCTTTCTTTTCTTGATGAACGCGCCTCACTGGGTGACCGTACCATAATGATATATCTTCATCATTCATCTTCTTATAATCTGACTGAACGCCATGGAAATGGATTGATCGATTTAGACACGCAACATGTGTTGCCAACTCGGTAACAAGATCGATTTCATGTGTTACGAGGAGTATCGCAATCCCATGTTCACGGTTCAATTCATTGAGCATAGAATAGAACGATGCAACATTTTTCTGGTCAATACCGACGGTCGGTTCATCCATGATCAATAAATCCGGTTCGCCAACTAATGCACGTGCTATGAATACACGCTGTTGCTGGCCGCCGGATAATTCACCTATATTCTGGTTGGCAAACTCCTCCATTTTAACGATTTGCAATGATTTCAACGCTTTTTGCTCATCGTTCTTTGTAAAACCCTTAAATAGTCCGACTTTTCGAGTGAGGCCACTTTTCACGACTTCAAGAACGGTTGCAGGAAATCCCGAATTGAATGAATTCGATTTTTGCGAGACATAGCCGATACGTTCACGATGCCTGAAGGAATCCACGTTTTGGCCGAACAACTTCACTTCTCCTTGATCGGCTTTCAATAATCCTAAAATAATATTAATCAGCGTCGACTTTCCAGATCCATTCGGACCGATGAGCGCCCAAAACTCCCCTTCTTTCACTTCCAATGAAATATCTTCTAGAACGGTGGAGTGCTCATATTGAAAATTGACGTCAATGCATTCAATGATCGTCTTTGACATATAGTAAAATCCCTTTCTGTTGAAAGAATGTAAACAGGAACGATTACGATTACTAGTAGAAGTATATAGGAAGAGTCGGCCAGACACAACTAATTGAGAAGGAATGGTGTAAATTGGATTATATGCAAATACTAAATGAAATTAAGAAGAAGAGTGACGAGGAGGCTAAAATGCTAGCCGATGCTTACGGCATTAATTTATCAATTAAAGAAATTAGAGCGTTACGTCCTTTACTTGATGAAATTTCATTCCATTGGCTTTTTACAGGCATTCCAGAAAGTTTTATCAAAAAAGTGAAGTATGCTGTAGGAGAAAAAAAGGGAGAGGAATTGTTCCGTCAGTATTTGGATATGATTTAAATCAATTACGGCTTTTGCTGAATTCAGCAAAAAAACATCCCGCCAACTCAATTCGGTTGGCGGGTTGTTCTTATACGAGCAAAAGCTCCCTTTGATCAGCATGAAATGTTTTTGTTTTCAACATTTCGATTTCATATTGATACGGGGCCTTCTTGTTTTTAGCGTCGGTCCCTACGAATGGTGTTTCAAGGATCTTAGGAATCAACACGAACTCGGGGTGATGGACAATATAACTGAGTGCATCAAACCCGATATGGCCATGGCCGATATTTTCATGGCGGTCTTTCATTGCCCCACGTTCGTTTTTACTGTCGTTGACGTGGATGACTGAAATCCTGTCTTTTCCGATAATCTTATCAAATTCATTTAGTACGCCATCGAAGTCATTGACGATATCATAGCCTGCATCATGGACGTGACAAGTGTCAAAACAGACGGAAAGGCGCTCGTTATTATTTACACCGTCAATAATCTTGGCTATTTCATCAAAATTCCTGCCACACTCACTGCCTTTTCCAGCCATCGTTTCAAGCGCAATCCGTACAGTCGAATCTTCGGATAACACTTCATTCAAACCTTCAATAATTTTCGCAATGCCTTTATCGGCTCCCGCACCAACGTGAGCCCCTGGGTGCAACACGATCTGATTTGCCCCAAGAGCAGCCGTTCTTTTGATCTCCTGCTGAAGAAAGTCAACGCCTAGCCTGAACGTCTCTGGTTTAGTCGTATTGCCGATGTTGATGATATAAGGGGCATGAACGACAATATTGGATAGACCATTCTCCTTCATGTGTAAAAGGCCCTCTTCAATATTCAATTCTTCAATCGGTTTCCTCCTCGTATTCTGAGGAGCTCCTGTATAAATCATAAACGTCGTAGCGCCATAGCCTAGCGCCTCTTCACTCGAACCGAGCAACATCTTCTTACCGCTCATCGAAACATGTGATCCTAACAGCAATGGTTGATCATTTGTCATTTCTACGTTTCAATCTCCTTTCCCTCTTCTTGAACTTCTCTATGTCTTTTGCCATTTTCTTTTTATAGCCAGGCTTGACCTTTGACGGTTTACGAACAAACGACGCCGCTTTGCGATCTAATTCATCGGTCTCTTTCACCCGCTTCTTCCTTGCATGACGCTCTTTGACCTCTACCCACTCGCCTTTTTTCACGTCTTCGTGGATGAATGGGATGCCCATCTTTTCAATTTGCACAATTTTATCGTCCTCGGATGGTTCGTACATTGTGATAGCAATTCCTTCAAGACCTGCCCTAGCAGTCCTTCCTACCCTGTGAATGAAGAACTCCAAGTCATCCGGCAATTCGTAGTTGATGACGTGACTCACTCCGGGGATGTCAATCCCACGCGCGGCAAGATCAGTCGCGACGATATATTGATACTCGAGATCCCTAATCTGCTTCATCATCCGTGTACGTTCGCGCGGCGACAGATCTCCATGGATTCTGCCTGCTTTAATGCCATGCTCGGCAAGATAGTAAGCAACTTCGTCCGCGTTTTGCTTCGTGTTCGTAAAGACAATCGCCAAATAAGGATTGATTGCATTCAAAACATGCAAAAGTTTTTTCTTCCGATCCATGCTTCGGACTGGTACAAGGGAATATTTCATCCCTTCCGTCAACGGCTTCTTATTGCCGATTTGAACATGAACGGGACTCTCCATATATTTCGACAGAAAAGGCTTCAGTTTTTCAGGAATCGTTGCCGAAAAAACATACATCTCCAGATCCGTTGGCATTTTTGATGCGAATTTGTCAATATCCTCGATGAATCCCATGTCAAATGCCAAGTCAGCTTCATCAATTACTAAAATGGAAGCTGTATGGATTGCCAAAGCTCCTTCTTCAGCAAGATCGCGAATCCTTCCCGGTGTTCCAACAATGACGTGCGGATTCGATTTCAATTTGTCAATGGAGCGTTGCTTATCAGTTCCTCCGATTAAAAGTGAACTTCGAATACTTGTTTTTTCGGTCATCTTATTCAATTCGTCATATAACTGCAATGCAAGTTCCCTCGTGGGTGCAGTGATGACCGCTTGCAATTCTTCCTTCTCCTCGTCCAGCCGCTCAAGAATCGGAATAAGGAAGCTGTGTGACTTACCTGTTCCTGTATGTGCTTGTCCGATCGCGTTGGACCCCTTAAGAATTAATGGAATCATTTCTTTCTGTATCGGTGTTGGATGTTCAAACCCTAGACGGGCAATTGCTTCCCGGAGAAAAGGTTTGAATTGATAATCAGTGAATTTAGACATTCATATGCCTCCTAACGTATTCATATTGTAGCATGATTCCGTTCCGCAGTAATTGTTTTTGGCATAGTATATATTGTGAAAGTTCATAAGACCAAATGAAAGGGGTTATCCATGAGGTACCAATCCTTCTATCCATTCGCGCGAGCGCAACAGTCACCTTTTGCAATGAGGCAGCCATTTGGCGGTCCACAACAGCCAATGCCCTTCTCCCAGCCGCCGAGACAACCTTTTCAGGGGTCTCCGATGGGAAATCGATTCGGCCCGTCCATGCCGGGACAGTTTCAAAATCCATCCAGAATGGAAATGTACATGCAAACGGCCAACCGGTTTTTAAATACAGCCCAACAATACGCGCCGCTTGTCCAGCAGTTTGCACCAATGTTTCAAAACTTGCCCGCGTTATGGAGATTATATAAAGGCTTCCAGTCACTTCCTGCAGCCGGTGGAGCAGCAGGGGCTACAGCTACAGCAGCGACTTCAACCGCTGCATCAGCTACATCGCGAACTGCGCAAGCCGGGGCTTCCAGTCCGAGGATCTTCCAACCGCCCACATTATAATTTTGAAACGTCTGCCTAACTCCGCTATAATAGATATAGATCCCTTTAGAGGAGTGTGGAGTAAATGAAAGTTAAAAAGATTTCCCCGCGCGGCTATTGCTACGGGGTTGTCGATGCAATGGTTATCGCAAGAAATGCAGCACTCGACAAAACGTTGCCGAGACCTATATATATATTAGGCATGATTGTTCATAATAAACATGTCACAGATGCATTTGAGGAAGATGGCATCATAACGTTGGATGGGAAAAACCGGCTGGAGATCCTTGAGAAAGTCGAAACAGGGACTGTCATTTTCACTGCCCATGGTGTGTCACCGGAAGTCCGGGAATTGGCGCGCAGGAAAGGCCTTGTTTCCATTGATGCCACTTGCCCGGACGTAACCGTCACTCACGACTTGATTGCAGAGAAAACCGCAGAAGGATACGACATCATCTATATCGGAAAAAAATACCATCCAGAGCCAGAAGGGGCAATTGGTGTCGCGCCTCACGCAGTCCATCTGATCGAGTCACTGGATGATGTTGAGGGGCTTGAGCTCAATAACGAAAAGCTACTCGTCACAAACCAAACGACGATGAGCCAATGGGATGTTGCACATATTATGGATGCACTGAAAGAGAAATTCCCTCATATTGAAGTACACAAGGAAATCTGCCTTGCAACACAAGTGAGACAGGAAGCGGTAGCAGAGCAGGCAGGAGAAGCAGACCTCCTAATCGTAGTAGGTGATCCGAAAAGCAATAACTCCAATCGTCTGACACAAGTTTCAGTTGAAATTGCTGGTACTCCTTCCTACCGGGTTTCTGATGTTTCCGAGATTGATATCAATTGGCTTCAAGGTGTAGAAACGGTTGCTGTCACTGCTGGCGCTTCCACTCCTACACTAGTTGTCCGTGAGGTAATTAGCTTCTTGGAAAACTTCGACCAGGAAGATCCGTCAACGCATATACCGGAACGTAAATTCAAATTGGAGCGGATTTTGCCAAAAATCAAGAATCCTGAACCGGTTAAACGTATTGAGCCATATGCAATCAATGAATAAAATAAAAAAGAATGAAGGGGCTGTTCCGTGTCAATGACCGACGCGGAACAGCCCTATTCTTTATTATACAAATCGGAACGGCTCTGTATTGATTTCAGATTCAATGAATGAAACAGCATACCCTTTTTCCCGACATGCCTGTTCCATGTACTGGGCAACTCCTTCAATCATCACCTTCTCCACATGATGACCCGGATCGACAATTGCGAGATCCATCAATTCTGCATCTTGCGCACTATGGAAATCCATATCACCGGTAACGAATACATCTGCCCCACTTCGCTTTGCAGCCTTCAAATACTTACTGCCACTGCCTCCGAGTACCGCGACCTTTTGGACTGGCTTTGAAAAATCTCCGACAATCCTGACAGCTGGTACGTCCAAAGCATCTTTGACGAATTCAGCGAACTCTTTTAGTTCCATAGAAGCAGGTAATGTACCAACCCTTCCAAGTCCGAACTCTTCCGTTCGTTGGTCGAGCACGAAAAAATCATATGCAGGCTCTTCATACGGATGAGCTGCTAACATAGACTTCAGCACTTTCGACCTTAGCGGACCCGGTAGGACGACTTCGATGCGTTCTTCTGCAACCTCTTCCATTTTCCCGACTTCACCGATGAACGGGTCGGCACCTGTGGTCGGAGTAAAACGACCTATCCCTGTGGATGTGAAGCTGCATCCTGTATAATCACCGATTGCCCCTGCACCTGCGCGAGCCAACACTTCCCGTAAGTTATCAGCATGCTCGATTGGACAAAAGACCGCCAATTTATAGAGCGGATCAGATATTGTCGGCTCCATCACTTCAGTGTTCTGCAGACCTAGACGGGAAGCAAGTAGATCATTCACCCCTCCAGGTGCGACATCCAAATTCGTATGTGCGGCATAAACGGAAATATCATGTTTAATGCATTTTTCAATAAGCCTTCCTTGCGGTGTATCCGTCCAAATATGTTTCATCGGTCGAAAGATAGGGGGATGATGCGCAATAATCAAATTGGCTCCTTTATCAATCGCTTCATTTACGACCGATTCATTCACATCCAACGTAATGATGACCTTTTCGACTTGACGGTTCAACTGACCGATATGCAATCCGACCGGGTCCCAGTCTTCAGCAAACCGTTTTGGAGACCACTGTTCAAAAAGGTTAATTATTTCATGACCATTTACTTTCTTCAATTTGACAAAATCCCTCCAACCAACTCGATTTTGTTCCGTAATTGTTCCTTCTTATCATCAATTGCTTCCGTGTTCCCTGCGTTTTCTAATGAATCGAGAACCCTTTTCCATTCATCGACTTCCCGCTTCCATTTTTCGATGAAAATATCCGATTTTCTGTCGAGCAGATAAGGTCCGACCATCATTTCAAGCTCGTTATACTCGGCTTGCCCTTTTTCAAGGACGATGATTTCGTAGATTTTATGATCTTCCTTCAAAATCTGTTCGTCGATTATTTGCCAGCCGTTTTGAACGGCCCATTCGCGAATCGATAATGCGTGAATATTTGGTTGTGTGATAATTCGTTTCACGTTTTCGAGCTTTTCTATTCCATCGTTTAGAATTGTTGCAATCAAAGGACCGCCCATTCCTGCTATCGATATTGTATCGACTCCATCGCTTGGATGAACGGCTTCCAATCCATTTGCCAGCCGAACCGTAATTTCATCTGAAAGGCCTTTTTTTCGGACATTTCTCACTGCCGATTCGTATGGCCCTTTCACCACCTCGCCTGCAATCGCTTTGGATATTGTTCCTGCTTTTACTAAGCAACATGGCAAATAAGCATGATCGCTTCCGATGTCGGCGAGGGTGGCTCCTTGCTCGACAAATGAAGCAACGGCTGCTAACCGTGTTGATAATTTTTCGGAATTCAATAGATCCCCGCCTTTCTAATACTCATATTGTAAGGGAATGTTACTATATATGCCAGAAATGAAAAAAGCCATCGGAGGCTGTACAGCGCAACCGATGGCTTGCCGTTCTTATTTAAGTGATAGGATATACTCCGACAGTTGGTCGATTTGATCATCCGAGATTTTACCGCCGAATGCAGGCATTGTTGCGCCTTTACCATTTTTAATGATGTCATGGAGTTCATCTTGGGACAAGGACGTACCAACTAGGCTTGGTGCCATCGGACTTCCAGTCAAGTCACCACCATGGCAGGCGATACATTGTCCATGTGCAAATGCATCTGGATCAAAATCCTCAGCTGCAGCTCCGTCAGTTGTTTCTTCAGTTTTGCCTTCCTCATCCGCTCCGGCAATTTCATTCTTCTGCTCGATACCGTATAAGGACATGAAGAAAATAAGTCCTAATCCTAGCGCAAAAATCAGGATATAAGGTACAACAGGATTGTTTTTCATCGAATTACCCTCCTTCATCAGGAATTATTCTGTAAAAGTATACAGTGCACATCTCATATTGTACTGTATCCTGATGAAAACTGAAAGACTTATCCATGTACATTTAACCGTTTGTGACAATTTGGACAAACTTTTCTTGACTTTTCGATTCTAACAACCTATTTGTCTGGCAATGACCATACGTTGCACCTCAGACGTTCCTTCGCCGATTTCTAGCAATTTAGCATCCCGCATATAACGCTCGACTTCATATTCTTTCATGTAGCCGTAACCTCCATGGATTTGAATCGCTTGATTGGCAATTTCCATTGCTATTTCAGAAGCATATAGCTTACACATGGCAGCCTCTTTTGTGAACGGACGACCTTGGTCCTTCAACCAGGCGGCCTTATAAACCATATTTCTTGCCAATTCAACTTTCATTGCCATATCGGCCAGCTTGAATTGGGTAATCTGGAATTCTGATAATGTCTTTCCGAATTGCTTACGTTCTTTTGAATACTTCAAAGCCCTCTCAAAAGCGGCTTGCGCAATCCCTACCGCCATTGCCCCGATTCCGATCCTGCCGCCATCCAATGTAACGAGGAACTGCTTAAATCCTTCTCCACGCTTGCCTAGGAGGTTTTCTTGAGGAACTCTGACATTATCGAGTACCAATTCTGTCGTGTTGGACGCAAGTAAGCCCATCTTTTCATAATTGTCGATAATCGTGAAGCCTTCCGCATCTGTCGGAACGATGATGGCACTAATCTCCTTTTTGCCATTTTCATTTCCGGTTATTGCTGTAAGCGCCAAATGTTTAGCATAGCTCGCATTCGTTATATATACTTTCGAACCGTTTATGACAAACTCATCGCCTTCTTGTTTTGCGGTTGTCTGTGTCCCCCCGGCATCAGACCCCGCATTCGGTTCGGTGAGCCCAAATGCGCCGAATGATTCCCCCGTACATATCGGCGTCAAATATTTCTGCTTTTGCTCTTCCGTTCCGAATCGATGAATCGGAGCGCCCCCTAAGGAAATATGAGCGGAGTATGTAATGCCTGTCGAAGCGCATCCTCGGCTCAACTCTTCAGTTACAATCGCAAAGCTTATCGTATCGGCTCCCGCTCCCCCGTACTTCTCCGGGAAAGGAAGACCCATCATCCCCATTTCAGAAAGCTGTTTGAATATGTCGATAGGAAATTCCTTTGTCCGGTCCCGTTCAATTGCCCCTGGCGCGACAACTTCATCAGAAAACTCCCTGATCATCTTCCTGATCATTTGTTGTTCATCCGTCAAGTCAAAATTCATTTTCTTCATCCCCTTCGTTGTGAACGCTTACATTTTGATTATACCGAAATGATCGGCATTATCACAATCATTCTTTAGAAGGATGCTAGTTTACATTCATCATGATAAAGATAACAATCATTACTAACCCTGCGACTCCTGAAATAGTAAAGTAAAGCAATTTTAATAGCCTTCCAGCTAATAGCCACAATAAACAGTTCACGATCAACATTCCAACTAACAGGATCGTCTGCCCTTCAAAAAAGAGCGTCCATAATTTCAAGGAAATGCCGAGAATCGCGAATGCAATGAGTATGTATAATGATTGAATGAATACAGCGCGCAGTTTGACCTTCTTTTTCTTTTTTGACAGGATGGCCTCTGTTGCACTGATTTCCTGTTCATGATCCCCTTGTGTGTAAAGCGTTATGAGAAAATCACAATAATGCTCCGGAAGAAGTTTATTCTGTTTCCAGTAATTTATTTCAGCCATAATGATCTTTTTCCGCTGAACATTCATCCTATTTCGCCCCTAATCATTAGTAAAATCAATGAACGATAAAATGCACCGGCATATTGGATATGCCGGTGCGGGTGATCATTCCAGGAAATCCTTCAATCGCTTGCTGCGGGAAGGATGTCTTAGCTTCCGGAGCGCTTTCGCCTCTATTTGACGAATCCGTTCACGGGTAACGCCGAAAACTTTCCCTACTTCTTCCAACGTCCTCGTCCTGCCGTCGTCTAAACCGAAGCGCAAGCGTAATACGTTTTCCTCACGGTCTGTCAGCGTGTCCAAAACGTCTTCCAATTGTTCTTTCAATAATTCATAGGCAGCGTGATCGGATGGTGACTGTGCCTCCGAGTCTTCAATGAAATCCCCTAAGTGAGAATCGTCTTCTTCCCCAATCGGTGTTTCAAGCGAAACTGGCTCTTGTGCAATTTTTAGGATTTCACGCACTTTTTCAGCCGTCAAGTCCATTTCTTCGCCAATTTCCTCAGGTGATGGTTCGCGACCGAGATCTTGAAGCAATTGACGCTGAACGCGTATCAATTTATTAATCGTTTCGACCATATGGACAGGAATACGAATCGTACGCGCCTGATCCGCGATTGCTCTCGTAATCGCTTGACGGATCCACCAAGTCGCATACGTACTGAATTTGAACCCTTTTGTATGGTCAAATTTTTCAACAGCTTTAATAAGACCCATATTTCCTTCTTGAATCAAATCGAGGAATAGCATTCCGCGACCGACATATCTTTTTGCGATGCTGACGACGAGACGAAGGTTGGCTTCCGCAAGCTTCTTTTTAGCATTTTCACCTTTCTCGATGAGTTCTAAAAGAGCTGGATCTGATTGTTTTGTTTCAGCTAGCTTCTCTTCCGCTTCTACGCCTTCTTTGATGGCGATCGCCAATTTCACTTCTTCATCTCCGGTCAATAAGTCGACGCGGCCGATTTCTTTCAAGTACATGCGTACAGGGTCGTTGATTTTTACGCCTGGAGGAACACTCAGATCATTCAAGTCAAACTGTTCCTCATCCTTGGAATTCGCTTCCTCTTCATCTTTACGTTCCATTTCAATGCCTGCAGCATCGATTTGGTCGAGGAACTCTTCGAACTGATCAGGCTCCATTTCAAAGACGGATAGTTTTTCCGTCACTTCTTCAAGTGTCAATTCCCCTGCTTTTTTTCCAGCTTCCAATAAACCTGCTTTCACTTCATCTAATGTCATTTCGTGCTCCATTTCTCCAGATTGCTCTTTAGTCATAATACCCGTTCCTCCTTAATTCACCGGAATACGGCTTACATTGCCGATAATGATTTCCGGAGCTGTATAATTTCCCTGGCCAGCTCCAGTGCCCGGGTATGATCATTCATTTTTTCCGCTTCTTTGGACTCATGCATCATCTCTTCAATGCGTCTTTTCATCCGATGCTTTGCGAGATGATGAATGCAATCATTTATTTCCTGCTCAGCAAATTCAGGATCTCTATCAAGCATAGCTGCTTCCATGACGACTTTCCGAAGCTCCCGATCCTCTAAAGTTTCGGCGAATCTGTGGAAGTCGGGGACGCCATGCTTTTCATAAAATCCGGCGAGCTTTATGAAAATCGTGGCATATTCGTCTCGGAAGAAAAGCTCCTGATGTTCATCCCGAATTCTGTCGAATAAATTCCCATCGTTTAACAAATGGCATAACAGAAGTCTTTCAGCCCGCTCAAGGCTTGACATTTTACGGTTAGGCACTTTCACCTGAACGGCTTGTCCTTCAGAAGGAATCGCCTTCTCCTGTTTTGCCAGCTTTCCAACCTTTTTCATCAATTGTTCATGGAGAGCACTAGAGGAAACTCCTGTTTCCGTTTCCAGCTGCCTGATCATCAAATCCCTTTCAACCGGTGAGACTCTCGGTGCTAGCTCCTCAAGAACTTCGTGAATATATTGTAAAACATCGTTTTCTTGGGATAAATTTTTAGACCGTTTATAATAGGCCATTATGAATGACATGTATGAATGGGGATTACCGATTACTTTTTCAGTGAAGGATTCCCCGCCAAATGTAGAAATATATTCATCAGGGTCCATCTTCCCCGGCAATAGGGCTATTTTTGCATCCAATCCTTTTTGAGTGGATAGGACGGCAAACCTTTTTGCTGCATCCCATCCAGCATTGTCACCATCACAGCAAATGATCAATTGATTGGCGATCCGTTTCATTTTCATTACATGGGTGTCAGACAAGGATGTCCCCATGACTGCAACACTATTCATAATTCCCGCTCTTTCTGCGGCAATCGTATCCATAAAACCTTCGAACAGTATTACTTTACCCGTTTTACGGACATTAAGACGTGCGTTGTGAAAATTATAAAGCAATCGGCTCTTTTCAAAAATAGGCGTTTCTGGGCTGTTCAAGTACTTCGCTTCCTCTTTCGAGTCGGATAGTGTCCTTCCTGAGAATGCGACGACATTTCCATTATCGTCATGTAAAGGAAACATAATACGTCCTCGAAATCTATCGAAATACCCAGTTCCATCATTTTTCATTATGCAAAGTCCGGCAAGCTCCATCTCCTTCATATCAAACTTCTTGCGCTTCAACAGCTGGGTAAGGACCTCTCGATCGTCTAGCGACCACCCTATACCATACTTTTCGATATGCTCACGGGAAAATCCTCTTTGCTCTAAATAATGTAATGCTTTTTCACCCTCCACCGTATTCAGTAATAAATGACTATAAAAGTTGGCCGCAAGTGTATGAGCATCGATCATTTGCTGGAACTCATTCGACTTTGCACCTTTAAAAGATTCGCTAAAAGTGATTTCCAATTCCACGCCTGCCCGTGCAGCTAGCTTCGAAACCGCTTCTGTAAATGGACTATTTTCAATATCCATGACAAAGGTGATGGCATTGCCGCTAGCACCGCAACCGAAGCAATGGAATATTTGCTTGTCCTCTGAAACTGAAAAAGATGGAGTATTTTCCCCATGGAATGGACAAAGGCCAAACCAATTCCTGCCCCGTTTCGTCAATTGTACGTATTCGCCGACAAGGTCGACAATATCCGTTTTGGATCGGATCTCTTCAATTGTCTCTTCTGGAATTTTAGTCATCCTATCACCATTCTCTTCTCACATACTTGAATTCGAGACAGTATTCAAAAATCCTGCTTATTCGACAAAATAAATTTTGCATTAGCTAGTAACAATACGATAATAGTATTGTTCAGCAAAATACTATTGTACACAATCTGCAAAAGAAGAACCAACCATTTTATACTGGGTGGTCCTTCTTTTTGTATTTATTATAGATTGCGATTGGCAACTTCGCTTAAAATAAGGTTTGCGGTCTCCTCGACTGCTCTGTTCGAAACATCGATTACTGTACAACCAATCTTCGAAACGACTTTTTCAAAATGATCCAATTCCTGTTTGATCCGATCGATTTTCGCATAATTTGCGTCATCTTTCAAGCCGAGCGTTAGCAATCTTTCTCTCCTGATTGAATTGAGAACGCTTGGTGAAATAACTAAACCGAAGCATTTTTTCGGATCAATCTTAAATAACTCCTCAGGGGGGTCGACTTCAGGCACAAGCGGTACATTCGCCACTTTAAAACGGCGGTGTGCGAGATATTGTGACAATGGCGTTTTCGAAGTGCGTGAAACTCCGACTAAAACAATATCGGCCTTGACGACACCTCTGGGATCTCGGCCGTCATCGTATTTAACAGCAAATTCTATCGCTTCGATTTTCTTGAAATAATCCTCATCCAATTGGCGGACAAGACCTGGTTCCTCGAAAGGTTTTTGATCAAGGGATGTGCCGATTTCTTTAACAATCGGTCCTAGAAGATCAATGCATTTTAATCCATTGTTCTGGCATTCCTCTTTGATTACTTTTCGCATTCCGCTTTTCACAAGCGTATAAATGATGATAGCATGTTGTTGTTTTGCCAAATAGGCAATTTCCCGAAGTTGAGATTCATCTTCTACATGCGAAAACCGTTTTGTCGAAACCGTTTCGAGATCCTGCCTGAATTGGCTTGCCGCTGCCTTAGCTACTAAATCCGCTGTCTCGCCGACAGAATCGGAAACGATGAACAATGTTAACTTCCTCATTGTATCACTCCTCTTTCATTTTGCTTTGAAGGCAACCGCTTATAATTCATGGTCTTCCGCTAAGGAAAGGAAAGCGCGGGTAATATTCGTCTTCGTTATTCTACCGACTACGTCCAATCCACCCTCTTTCATCGTGACAACTGGAAGTGAATCGATTTGTTGTTCAATCATTTTCTTCGCAGCTTGAATGAGGGAGTCTTGTTTTTTGCAATATGTAATATTCGGCATCCTTGTCATGATGACATGAACCGGTATTTTATCAAGCTCGGTGCTGCCAAGACTCGTGCGTAACAAATCCTTGCGGGATAGAACTCCCGTTAAGTAAGAGGATTTATCTACGACAAACAGCGAGCCTACATCATCTAAGAACATTTGACAGATCGCATCGTAGACAGTCACGTTTTCATTTACGACTACCGGAATAGATTGGAAATCACCGACTTTCATTCCGATCATTCCGTCAGCAATAGATTGGGTCGGCTTTTTTCCCGAATAAAAGTAACCTACACGTGGCCTGGCATCCAAAAAGCCCGCCATTGTCAAGATTGCCAAGTCGGGTCTGATTGTAGCTCTCGCTAGACTGAGCCTTTCCGCAATCTGTTCACCAGTAATCGGACCATCCACTTTGACGATTTCTAGGATTTCAGTCTGGCGCTTATTCAATTCCATATGAATCACCGCCCTAATCGTTCAATAATATATCCTTGCTTAGTATAGCATTTTACGTCCATAATTCCTAACCGTTGGCTTTGTTTTCATCATAGAAGCTTAAATGAGCGATATGTATTAAATATTGTAGGTGAATTATAAAGTCTTAGTACAACCATTGATTTCCGTTCCGATTGGACGCTTTCCTCGGGCACGGCTTCAGCCAATCGAACAGCGCAGTGTTCGATTTGTATATTTCTGCGGTTTGTGCAGAAATATACAGCACCTTATGCTCGTAACGCTGCGCTTTTACTCGCAAAAGCCGTTCTTCGTTACGGCTTTCGCTCAGTCCAGGGTCTTCAGCTCGTGCTGTTCCCGCCGGAGTCGCCAATCTCCACTCCAATCAATTGGAAGATATGTGAAATCCTAAAACACATAGCGAAAAATGTAAAAAGAAATCCTTTTTAAAGAGCAAACAGCCGAAATAAAATATTACGCGAAAAGCTCAAGAGTATTTCGGAGAAGCAACAGGGGACAAATTTCACTAATTACAACAAGCTACTAGAAAACCTATCTATCGCGCATTAAAGGACTTCAATGGTATTAATTTTACTTGAAAAATGGCTAGCAATAAATTATTTTATTTGGTGTTTAAGTAATAAAAGCAGGATATAGGTGAAATTCAGTGTATGTTCACAATTATTTAGAAGTTGTCTCAGTTGATTGGAGAGGAAGGCGCCGACTCCTGTGGGATTAGCGGGACAGGTGAGACCCCGCAGTGGAGCGTAGCGACCGAGGAGGCTCACCGCCCGCCCCACGGAAAGCGTGCGCCTGGAGCGGAAATCAACACGTCTAAGTTTCTACTTTTTAAAAAGTGGTTTTATACACGAAGAATTACACAAAAAACTTACCCCTATTAGAGCAATAAAAATTGACTCAATCGATGCGGCCTTTATCCATTGCAGATAACGATGAAGCATGCTACACTAATAGTGAATTCAATAGGCGGAGATGGGTCTATAAGTAATGCCACTTGAGCGAACGGGGATAGTGAAAGCCCGTAAAGGCATGAAACGGCAGCCTGGAGCCAATTTTACTTAAAGAGGGTTGCTTTTTGCAGCCAATCGAGGTGGAACCGCGGGTTATTATGCACTCGTCCTCGGACAATATGTCCGAGGATGGGTGCTTTTTATTTTAATTGGAGGGATTTTCATATGTATACTATGGAGCAAATTGTCAATTTATCAAAGCAGAGAGGCTTTGTTTTTCCAGGGTCTGAGATCTACGGCGGCTTGGCGAACACTTGGGATTACGGTCCTCTCGGCATCGCGCTAAAAAACAATATTAAACGTGCATGGTGGCAAAAATTTGTACAGGAGTCTCCTTATAACGAGGGGCTAGACGCTGCTATTCTTATGAACCCGAAAGTTTGGGAAGCATCCGGTCATATCGGGAATTTTAATGATCCAATGATCGATTGCAAAAAATGTAAAACTCGTCATCGTGCAGATAAGCTCATTGAAGATGCTTTGGATGAAAAAGGTATTGAGCTCGTTGTAGATGGCATGCCTTTTGAGAAGATGGAAGAGCTTATTAAGGAACATGACATCGTTTGCCCGAATTGCGGTGCTATAGACTATACAGGCATCCGTCAGTTCAATCTGATGTTCAAAACTTCACAAGGCGTCACCGATTCATCCGCAAATGAAATCTTTTTGCGTCCAGAAACGGCTCAAGGTATTTTCGTGAACTTTAAAAACGTTCAACGGTCGATGCGCAAAAAAATGCCATTTGGAATTGCACAAATCGGTAAGAGCTTCCGTAATGAAATAACACCAGGCAACTTCACATTCCGTACCCGTGAATTCGAGCAGATGGAATTGGAATTCTTCTGCAAGCCGGGCGAAGATATGAAATGGTATGAGTATTGGAGAGATTTCTCCGAGAAATGGTTATTGGATCTTGGTTTAACAGTCGAAAATATTCGCTTGCGTGAGCATAACGAAGAAGAGCTTTCTCATTACTCAAAAGGAACGGTCGATATTGAATATAAATTCCCGTTCGGCTGGGGTGAACTATGGGGAATTGCGAACCGGACCGATTTCGATTTGTCCCGTCATATGGAGCATTCGGGCGAAGATTTCCACTATCAAGACCCGGTGACGAATGAAAAATACATTCCATACTGTATCGAGCCTTCCGTAGGAGCCGATCGGGTAACTTTGGCCTTCCTTTGCGACGCCTTTGACGAGGAAGAGCTTGAGGGAGACGACAAACGCACAGTTATGCGATTCCACCCTGCGCTGGCACCTATTAAAGCGGCAGTTCTTCCATTGTCCAAAAAGCTTTCCGAAGGCGCAGAAGAAGTATATGCCGAGTTACGCAAGCATTTCGCAACACAATATGACGACTCCCAATCGATTGGAAGACGATACCGCAGACAAGATGAAATCGGTACTCCTTTCTGTATCACATACGATTTCGATTCGGAAGAAGATCGTCAAGTAACAGTGAGACTCCGCGATTCAATGGAGCAAGTTCGGATGCCGATTGCGGACGTTAAGGAATATATTGAAAAACATCTCGTCTTTTAAACATAAAAATCGGAGGAAATAGGTCATTCACCTTTTTCCTCCGATTTTTCTTTTTGGGGCAATAGTTCAGGAGTTCGCTCCAATTGATCCAGAAATGACCGGGACTTCAACCGGACCCCCACCTGCTCGTCATAAACTGTCCGAACGATTTTTTTCATAAACTGTTTCGTCGCCTTTTTCAATTTCAATGAACCGACCTGTTGAATCGGCACGGTGAAAAAGGTTCGGATGAGCCTCAGTTGCGTCGGTGTGATTCTAACAAGGTACGGATCTATTGGGAAACACCGATGGCAAAGGAATCCGATTTCCTGAAACGAGAAAGCGAATTCTCCTTCGGTCGCTCCGCAATTGGCGCATTGATGCAGGACAGGATGGACACCAGCAACAGGCAGCATCTTCCACTCCACGAATAAAGCAATCGCTTCCGGATCATATTGTTCATTGATCGCATGCAACGCTTCATGCAACAAACCAAAGACATTTGGGCTTTGTCCATGGTCTTCCGTCAACCGGTCGATCAGCTCCGCTATATAGCTAGCATATGATGTTGCTTCTAAGTCCTCTCGGATATGCCGCATCGAGTCGATCGGTTCGCCTTGTTCAAGCGTTCCCATTCCCCGTCCGGATCGCAGCAGGTAAAATCCGTGCGTAAATGTTTGCGTTACTGCTGCCAGACGGCTCGCTGGTTTTTTTGCTCCTCTCGCCATGGCAGTCATCTTTCCTGCTTCGCGTGTGTAGAGAGTGACAATCTTATTCGATTCGCCGTATGGAATACTCTTCAGGATGATTCCTTCCCATTTATTCAGCAAGGACATCACTCCCAATCATATGAAATTGAAAAATCAATACTCGTCTTCGCGGAATCCGAATTCTCGAAGTTGGCCAGGTTTATTGCGCCAATCCTTTTGAACCTTCACCCATAGCTCCAAATACACTTTCGATCCCAAGAGCATTTCAATATCATGTCTTGCTTTTGTTCCGATTTCTTTTAATAACGCACCTTTTTTACCGATGACAATCCCCTTTTGGGAATCACGATCCACGATAATCGTCGCTGCCACATCAATAAGTTCGCGACTTTCATCCCTATCGATCTTCTCAATGACGACGGCTACCGAATGTGGAATTTCCTCACGGGTCAAATGCAAAACCTTTTCCCTTATGAATTCTGAGATGATAAAACGTTCAGGGTGATCGGTCACTTGGTCATCCGGATAATATTTCGGCCCTTCCGGTAAATAGTTCGTCAATGTCTCCATTAACCTCTCAACATTATTGCCGTTCAACGCAGACAACGGAACAACTTCCGCAAAATCATATTCCTTCGTATATGAAGTGATTGTTGTCAATAGGTCGTCAGGATGGACAAGGTCTATTTTATTGATGACAAGGAAGACTGGCGTTTTTGTGTTTTGCAATAAATCGATAATGAATTTATCGCCTCCGCCGATCGGTTCATTCGCATTCACCATGAACATGATGACATCCACTTCTTTTAGCGTATTGCGTGCCGACTTCACCATGAAATCCCCAAGCTTGTGCTTTGGCTTATGGATACCGGGTGTGTCGATGAATATCAGCTGGGAGTTTTCAGTGGTCACAACGCCTTGCACTTTGTTTCTTGTCGTTTGTGGTTTATCGCTCATAATGGCAATTTTCTGGCCGACAACGCGATTCAGAAATGTGGATTTGCCAACATTCGGACGACCAATAATCGATATAAAGCCTGATTTGAAATTATTGCTTTCCTTCTGCATAATCCAGATCCCCCTTGGAGAACGCTCCCGGAAGCAATTCCCCTACCGTCGTCTCTAACACTTTGCCATTCAAATTCGTTAAATAGACTGGCATGTCGGAATCACAAAATTCAGCCATAACTTGTCTACACGCGCCGCATGGAGAAATCGGACCTTCCGTGTCGCCGGTTACCGCCAGCGCTTTGAAGCTCATGATCCCTTCCGAGACAGCTTTGAAAAAAGCGGTCCTTTCCGCGCAATTCGTCATGCTATAGCCTGAATTCTCGATATTACAGCCGTGTATGACTTGTCCATCAGCAGTCAATAACGCAGCCCCAACTTTAAATTTCGAATATGGTACATATGCTTTTTCACGTGCTATTATTGCTTCTTCCATCAATTTTTCTTTATTCATCATTACACCTCTTTTGTTTATTACAACCATTTTGGAATGAAGATGATCATTCCGATGATTGCCGAGAAAAACGCAAAAATCAAAACGGCTCCTGCAGCTAGATCCTTTGCTTGCTCGGCAAGGGGATGTCTCTCGTTTGTAATGAGATCCACGGTCCTTTCAATAGCGGTGTTGAGTAATTCCAATGCTATCATCCCGCCAAACAGAATGAAGATGATGCACCATTCTGTCGCACTCAGTCTCGTTGCAAGTCCTGCAATCGATACAACGACTACCGCGAGGACATGGAACTTCATATTCCGTTCAGTTAAAAAACCGTGCCGAATTCCTTTCAGTGCATACTGAAAAGACTTGAAGAAAGGACGCATCTGCCTCTCACCTTTCAAGGCCGAAAGAAGCTAGGATTTCCTTCTGCCTTCCGAACATCTTCTGTTCATCTTCCTCTGTCATATGGTCGTATCCAAGAAGATGCAAGAATCCATGCAATGCAAGGAATCCGATTTCCCGTCTTTCGTCATGACCGTATTCAACCGATTGGCGTGCTGCCGTCTCAACAGAAATAAGAATGTCACCGAGAACTATAGGCATATCTTCTTCCTGGATGATTGCCACTTCCCCTTCTGTCATTTCCTCTAGCGCGAATGAAATCACATCGGTTGCCTTGTCCTTTCCTCTGTATTCAGCATTAATTTTTCGAATTTCTTCATCTGTCATAAAAGTTACGGACACTTCTGGTTGACCGGAAAGACCTTCCATTTCAGCTGCATGATCCAAAAGATTTTTTACAAGTTGCGTTATGTCTTCGGTCACTTTCCCTGTCTCATCATTAAAATAAATATCCAGCATTGTTTCGCCTTCCTTCCGATCATTCCGGATATTCAATCCGGCTATGGAAAATGCCGTTCAAAGTTTCACAAATCACGGTTTCAATTTTTTTCAATTCTTTCATCGACAAATCACATTCATCGAATTGACCATCATTCAATTTTGAAGTAATAATCGATTTAACTAATTTAGCGATTTTTTCAGGTGTCGGCTCCTTTAATGAGCGGACTGCTGCTTCAACACTATCTGCAATTGAAATGATTGCGATTTCCTTCGTTTGCGGTTTAGGTCCTGGATAGCGGAAATCATCCTCCACTACATCTTGTCCCATTTCCTTCGCCTTTACAAAGAAAAACTTTAAAAAACTCGTTCCATGATGCTGCCTTGCAATATTGACGATTTCAATTGGCATCTTATGCTTTGCCAACAGGTCCGCTCCGTCACTCGCATGGGCAATAATGATATCACGACTTTTTTCCGGTGGCAATTCATCGTGAGGGTTTATTGAGCCATGTTGATTCTCGATGAAAAATCCAGGCCGTAACGTCTTTCCGATATCATGGTAATAGCTTCCGACCCTCGCCAACAATCCATCTGCACCTACAGATTCACAAGCGGCGTCTGCCAAGTTTGCCACCATAACACTATGATGGTATGTACCTGGTGTTTCAGTCAGTACCTTTTTCAAAAGCGGATGATTCGGATTCGATAATTCTATGAGTCTCATATCCGAAAGGAGCCCAAAAGCGGATTCGAAAAAAGGAATGAGCCCGATTGTCAATGCTCCCGAAATAATCCCCGACGTGACCGCTGCAATTAAGTAAAAGAGCAGTTCGGATAAATTATACGTCGATTGGGTCATCAATAAATAGAAACCTATAAATAGAATGTTAGAAATCGACACATAGAGGCTTGTCCGTAAAATATTCGACCTTCTACCGTTATTCCCTAACACATATATGCTGACGATTCCGCTAAGTAAAATATAGAGGGCAATTTCCATTTGCATAATTGCCGAGAAACCTTCCAATAGCATAATGCCTGCCGTAGCGGCTGTAATGATCGTCATCATGAAAGCGAGTCTTTCATTCGTCAATAGCTTTACAAGCAACGGTGCGAGTGCAGTAGGAAATAAGAAAGCGACTTGCACATCGAACTCTTTATCAATTAAACTAATAAGCTTCATGATGATTACGAGAATGAAAAAGATCGAATAGACGATCAGCAGTGATTTCTTTTTCTTATTATGATCTTCACGCCACGTTAAAAAATGCATGTAAACGATAGCTGATACGAAGAAAACATACAAGATGAGGCCTGCCATCGGCTTTGTGGAAGACTGATTTGTCAATAGACCCGTCAATTCCAATTGCCTGTAAATTTCGGAATCGATGAATTGCCCTTCTCGTACAATCACTTGACCTTGCAAGATCCTTGTCGGCTCGACCGCATTTTTTTCTTCTTCGATTCGTTTATCAGTTAGCTCTTTGTTAATCGTTTCCGTTTCGACGACGAGCGATCTTCCAAGAGTGATGAGGGTCTGCAATTCAGCTGGTGGTATCGCTTCAGACAAACGAAGTTTCCTTTCCACTTCATATCGGACTGTCGACAAATCACCCGTTCTTACAGGCTTGGAAAGCTCTTCACTGATAATTTTTGCGATCTCGTTCTGGATTTTACGCAATACCGAGACATCCCTTGATAACAAACTTGCAATGGCATCATCGGTAAGACGAAGGCCCGGTTCTTCTTCTTCCAACTTCTTGAGTTTCTCCCGAATATCTTTAATTTGCTCAGAACGGCTCTTCGCTTTTTTGTCTAGATTTTCGGCGTCAGGGACATTTTCCTGCTTCTCTTCAATGAGAAAATCGAAAAGTGAGACAGCAATAGCTGCCCGATTCTTCGCTACATCCTCTGAAAATTGATAGAACGGAGTAACTTCCGATTCGATTCTACGTTTCTCCTGCTCAGTCTTCACTGTATCTTCTACAGTTTTCAGAGAGCGTATCGTCTTCGGTGAAATTTTGAATTCATGGAGCTCATACGTTTCCTGTTTTACGTTGCCGTACATGAGGGAAAATAATGCGATAGCTGCTAGTAGAACGACGAATAGCAATAAGTATTTGAATTTTAAGGATTTGAAAAGTTTAATGATGGGTGTGAACACAAACAATCCCCCCTATCTCTCTTTCTCTTTTCGTTATCAATTATGAAAAAGCAGTCATTTTACGATGACTGCTCACTTTCATAAGCTTCGATAATTTTTGCAACAATTGGATGTCGTACGACGTCACCCTGCTCCAAATATTGAAATTTAATTTCAGGGACTTTTTTAAGAATCGTTTCAGAGGCGTTCAGGCCTGATTCGACGCCACGCGGCAAATCAATTTGGGTCTTGTCTCCAGTAATCACCATTTTTGAACCAAAACCTAAGCGTGTCAAAAACATCTTCATTTGTGCTTTGGTCGTATTTTGTGCCTCGTCAAGGATGACGAATGCATCGTCAAGCGTACGGCCCCTCATATATGCTAACGGAGCGATTTCAATGACCCCTCGCTCAATGAGCCGTTCAGTATGCTCGGCCCCTAGTACGTCGTGTAGGGCATCATATAAGGGACGTAAATAAGGATCTACCTTTTCTTTCAAATCACCGGGAAGAAAGCCTAAACTTTCACCAGCCTCAACAGCAGGCCGCGTCAAAATAATCCGTTTGACGGTACCTGTCTTCATTGCTTGTACTGCAAGTACCACAGCGAGATACGTCTTTCCGGTTCCGGCAGGCCCAATACAGAAAACGAGGTCATTTTTCCGGATGGCTTGAATATATTCCCGCTGGCCGATCGTCTTCGCACGAATTGCCTTTCCCTTTGCAGTTCTTGCGATTTCCTCATCATATAACTCGGCAAAATACTCTATCGTTCCGTTTTTGACCATTTCAATTGCTGTGGAAATATCTCGTAAATTGATATTGATGCCTTTACGGATTACTTTCAATAGCTGCTCCAAGAGATATTTTCCTTCAATGATATCTTTTTCTTCCCCGGCAAGTGATATCGTATCTCCACGGGTAAGAATGGAAATATTCATGGACTCTTCAATCAATTTCATATTTTGATCGGATATACCGAGAAGCATGACAGCCTCATTCGGCTCCTCGATATGAAGTTGAATCAGTTGTTCGCTCAATAGTTTCAGTCTCCTTGGGATAACGGTCTTTTTATCGCTATATTCTCATTCATTAAAAACAATATAGTCCCCTCAACTGTATCATTTTCGAACGTCAAGTGTAAAATATTTTCATCTTTTATGATGAGGTCGGATTGTGTTTCATTCAGAATTTTATATTTTAGTAACGGAATGATTACATCCTCTTCCATACCTTCCACCAGCTCAAATTGGTCACGGCGGTCTTCCCTATATCTTTCGGTTTGCATGAAAGGCCGAAATGAAGGCAGCCTTCCCTCGTTCCAAACGATTGGGGACTGCCAATGGATGACTACATTTTCCTCCCCAAGTAAATAATAATCGACTGTTTTAGGAATTTTAAACGAATATTCCATCCAAAAATCGGCATACACAGAACCTTCCGCTCCGACTATTGATCGTTTATTGCCTTGCTCCAAAATACCAGTAGCAAGCAAATCGCCTTTTTTTACAGTTTGATGAACACGGGCTACCCTTTCACCACTGCTCAATTTAAAACCTGTTATGACTCCACCCGTACGTGCGATAAGGTCAGAAGGAGAGCTGGTTTTTTCGATACTTTCATTTAATTTAGGAGAAAGCATCGGTATGACTGTCAATGTACTACCGGACCTTTTGAAGCGCACCCAAGAAAGGGATTGATCTTCAGACATGAGTGCCCTGCGGATCTCCCCTTCGTCTGGAATCATAGACAGTGGCCGGAACAATGAAATTGAGTTTTCCTCCAATTTTTCGCTAATCCGTTCGGAAACTTCAGGGACATCTGTTTCAATTTCAATTTTCCATAAAAATAATGAAGCAATTAGGGGAATGATGCATGCAATAATAAAACGAAATGATGTAAAGAGCCTTTTTTCTACTGCCCCTTCGTCAGCAGGTCGAATAGATATTTTCATTTTATACCGACGTCTATGCTTCCGTATGAATTGAATACCTTTTTTATCGGTCCTGAACTTAATCCCTTTTCCTGATTCCATAGCTCCGGAAATTTTCACGCCTTCACGAGCAAGAAATGTCAGAAATCTGGATGGATCCGTTTTACCAGTGAGAACAACATTATAGCGCTTATGAATCATAGATTCTGGCCATCTTTCATTTCTTTGACCGTTACGGCTTTCAACGTATCAAAAGAGAATACCGCCATTTCTTCCGATAACGTTTCGACGATAAGTTCATCACCCGTTGCCTCAATGACATGGTCATCACACCGGATCACCGCATAATCAGGACCCAGTTTCAATAATAAATAGGGACCCGTAATCCTAACCGAATCAAATTCTTCAATTGTTACTGATGAGTTCATTTTAAATAATTTTTTCAAGATAAAACCCCCTATCCAAGCCTATGATTTGGATAGGGGGTCAATGATTATTGTTTTGATTTGGGAGGCCCCAAAATTTCAGCGAAAATGATTCCTTTGATCAAGTCCTGTTCTGTTTTTGGAATCAAATCGCTATGCGCAACTTGCACATTTGAGACATGGCTTCCTTGATGAGCTGTTAACCGTCCTCGATGCGATTCCCGAGAAGAAGACCGGGCATTTTTCTGATCGGTTTGAACCGATATTGCATTCGCATTCTCCCGTCTATCGGCTTTTATTACTTCAGTTGGGAGCGAAACAACCGGTGGTGGCGTCTGTTTAGGAGACTGCCTGCTCGGCGGTTCATCGATTTCGGTTTGAAATTCACGCTGGATCTCTTGGTACATCTCCTGCGTCATTTCTTTCAGCTTCCGCATAGGGTCAGGAGTGCCTGTCTGTGCTGTCTGCTGTCTTTTCTGCGTCTTAGGTGCTTGTTCAGGCTTCTTCCCTTTGAAGAGCATACTGATAAGCCCTAGGACGGCTAAAATAATTAGTTGTTCCATCTGTGCATCCCCTTTCCGGGAATTTTCCGCTCAAACGTCACTCTTTGTTCCCATCAGGTTTTTTCTGATCGACGCCGACTTTACTTATAGAATCACGCATACTCGTATCGGCTTGGATATTTTTGTAGTTCATATAATCCATGATGCCGATGTTACCTGTGCGGAGTGCTTCTGCCATCGCAAGAGGAACTTCGGCTTCCGCTCCGACCACTTTCGCACGCATCTCTTGGACTTTCGCTTTCATTTCCTGTTCATTCGCAACAGCCATTGCCCGGCGTTCTTCCGCTTTCGCCTGTGCAATGTTTTTATCCGCCATGGCCTGTTCTGTCTGAAGCTCAGCACCGATGTTTTTACCGATATCAACATCAGCGATATCAATAGATAGGATTTCAAAAGCTGTTCCAGAATCAAGACCTTTTGATAAGACCGTTTGAGAAATCAAATCCGGATTTTCTAATACTTTTGCATGGTTGACGGAAGCACCGATTGTCGAGATGATCCCTTCACCAACACGGGCGATGACCGTTTCTTCACCAGCACCACCGACGAGACGGTCAATGTTGGCACGTACTGTAATACGGGCTTTCGCTTTTACTTCAATTCCGTTCAATGCAACACCAGCAATAAACGGTGTTTCAATAACTTTCGGATTAACCGACATTTGTACCGCTTCGAGAACATCACGTCCTGCTAGGTCGATAGCTGCTGCACGTTCAAATGTCAACTCGATATTCGCGCGATGCGCAGCGATCAATGCGTTGACAACACGGTCGACGTTACCACCCGCCAAGTAGTGGCTCTCAAGTTGGTTGATCCCTACAGTGAGACCTGCTTTATGCGCCTTGATTAGCGGATTGACAACTCTGCTCGGAATAACCCGACGAAGACGCATACCGATTAATGTGAAAATACTTACACGGACCCCAGCTGCTAATGCGGAAATCCATAGTGTAACTGGTACTAAGGTGAAAAACACTGACAAAATGATAATGACTCCAATGATGATGGCAATCGTAAGAATCATACTTCCGGTACCTAATAGTGCACCCATTATTTACTCTCCCCTTTTTCTTCGACTTCCCGAACGACAATCCGGGATCCTTCAACCTTTACAATGATAACATGTTTTCCCCTATCGATATAGCTTCCTTGTGAAACGACATCGATTCGCTCGCCTTCCATGTCGATCGTGCCGGAAGGACGGAGAGGAGTGATTGCGATTGCTTTTTTGCCGAGCAACTCCACACGGTTGACATTCGACACATAGCCGCTTTCGGTATCCGTCGAATCCATGAGAACGACTTTGTTCAGCAAGTGCAGCTTCCTTCCAAAAAATTTCATAATGATCACCATCCCGCTGACGGCAACTGCAATCGCGATCAGGACGGAATACGCCATATACATCGGATTGCCACCCGCCAAAATGATACTTACAACGATAGCGACCGCCCCTAGGACGCCTGCTATCCCACCCGCCAAGAAAAACTCAAGTATGACAAGCACAACTCCGATGATGAACAAAATCAGCGTTTCATACCCTGCAAGTCCAGCAATGAGATGCCCGAAAAAGAACAGCAATAATGCTGAAATCGCCATCGTTCCCGGAACACCGAACCCTGGTGAATACAGCTCTAATACGAGGCCAAGACCCGCGATCGAAAGAAGTATCGGCACGACAATTGGATGTGTGACGAACCTCGCAATTCCTTCTGTGAAAGTCACTTGCGTCTGGACGATTTCAGCGTTTTCCAACCCATTCAATTGCAAAATCTCCTGGACAGAGGAAACAGTCCCCTCACTATAACCGACTTCGGGATCTGCCGCTTCGCTTGCTGTCAATGTCAATAACTGACCTTCACCTGCACGGTATTCTGGCATATCGATAGACGGTTCTGCCATAGCTTCTGCAAACTTTGGATTGCGGTTATGCGATTCGGCAGCACTTATCATTTCGGCCACCCAAAGGCTATGCGCTTTCACGTCCACTGCATTTCCTGTAGTTCCTTCAACTGCTTGGGCTGCACCGATCTTGCCATTTGGCGACATATAGATCTTGTCAGCATGGAGTGCGATGTATGCACCAGCGGAAATTGCCTTGTGATTAATATAGGCAATGATATCAGGATCCGTCTCATCCATTAGTTTACCGATTTCTCCTGCCGCGTCGACAAAGCCTCCATTTGTATTGATTTCGAGGATGATTGCTTTGGCTCCGGCTTCCTCTGCCTCATTGAAGGATCGCTTCAAATAGGCATGAAGGCCTTTTTCCACTTCCTTGTTTAGTTTCACATGGTATACTTTTTCGGCCGCAGCCTCGGTAGGTGTAAAAGGGATTGAAATCGCGGATAAGACTAAAATGAACAGGAGAAACTTCCCTATCATTTTACGCATTCGTTCATTCACCTCTTTCTTTAACAACATTATACCTTCTTTACGTATCACTTGTTAAAAAGTTTCATTTCAAGTAAAAATGATTTATTGCGAATTGAAATTGCTCTTAACTGTACAAAAACCGGAAAATCCAATAGGATTTTCCGGTTTCATTCATAAACATACTTATTTTTGTTAGTCAATATGGACAAAGATTAGTATTTACGCTTACGAGCAGCCTCAGACTTCTTTTTACGTTTGACACTTGGCTTCTCATAGAACTCACGCTTTCTTACCTCTTGTATTGTACCACTTTTTGATACAGTACGTTTGAAGCGGCGAAGAGCATCTTCAAGCGATTCATTTTTGCGAACGACAGTTTTCGTCATATCTCTTGTCCCTCCCTCCGAGCACACTTCGAAACAAGGCGTTACTCCTTGTACTAAAAAATTATAACGTACTATCTGCTAGTGGTCAATAAAAAACTTCCAAAATATCTTTGCAAAATAGGAAATTTTACTTTGTTTTGGGGAGAAGCCCAATCAATACGCAGAATTGCCTTGCAACCCTTGCATGATTTGGACGCCTGAACTTGCGCCAATCCTTGTCGCCCCAACCTCGATCATCTTTTTCATATCCTCGAAGCTACGGACTCCTCCTGAGGCTTTAACACCCATTTCGGGACCGACGACACCTCTCATTAATTTGACATCTTCAACAGTTGCCCCACCAGTGGAAAATCCAGTTGACGTTTTGACAAAATCGGCTCCGGCAACCCGTGACAGTTCGCAAGCTTTTCTTTTTTCCTGATCGGTAAGCAATGACGTTTCAATAATTACTTTCACGATTGCCTTTCCTTTTGCCGCATTCACGACAGCTGAAATATCTTGTTTCACAAGTTCATCGTCACCGCTTTTTAGCGCTCCGATATTGATGACCATGTCAATTTCTCCCGCTCCGTTTTCAATCGCATCGTTCGTTTCAAATGCTTTCACCGCACTTGTTGATGCACCTAACGGAAAACCGATTACTGTACATACTTTTACAGAAGACCCTTTTAAGATATCTGCGGCCGTTTTGACCCAAGCCGGGTTGACGCACACCGACGCGAACGAATACGTTTTCGCTTCCTCGCAAAGTTTTTCGATTTCCTCTTTTGTCGCATCCGCTTTTAGTAATGTATGGTCGATGTATGCTGCGTATTGTTGATTCAACGTAATTTCCTCCTCCAGTTGTACGTACCTCTTTCATCATAGCAAATATAGGTTTTCTTCGCATCAAAAAACAGTCCACCCAACATCGGATGAACCGTTTTTCTAATTTTGTTATGCAAGGGCTTCTTCCTCTTCTACAACTCGGACGAATTGACCTTCGTTATATGGATAGCCAGCTTTCGTAATTTTGACTTTGACGATTTTTCCGACCATCGACTCATCCGCCGGGAAGACAATTTTTAAATAGTTGTCAGTATATCCTTCATACAAACCACTTTCTGGATCAAGCTTGTATTTCTCTTCAGGAATGACCTCAAGCACTTCGTCTTCAAATTCGGACGCATATTGTTTCGCCAGTTGGTCGTTCAACTCGAGCAGTCGATGGACTCGTTCATTTTTCACTTCTTCGTCAATTTGATCTTCCATCCTTGCAGCTGGAGTTCCTGTACGTTTTGAATACGGGAACACATGCAATTCGGAAAAACGATAGTCTCTGATGAAGTTATACGTGTCCATGAATTCCTCTTCCGTTTCACCTGGGAACCCTACGATGACGTCAGATGTGATGGCAAGATGAGGCAATACTTCACGCAAACGGTCAAGCCGTTCTGCGAAAAATTCCATCGTATATTTCCTTCTCATGCGTTTCAGCACTGTATCCGAACCAGATTGGATCGGAATATGCAAATGTCTTACAATTTTCGTTGACTCACGAAGCACTTCAATCACTTCGTCTGTCAATTGGCTTGCTTCAATGGAGCTGATCCGCAGTCTTTTCAATCCTGTAACCTTCGTTTCAAGGTCGCGTAGGAGGCGGGCAAGATTATAATCTTTTAAATCCTCACCATATCCGCCAGTGTGGATTCCTGTTAGGACGATTTCCAAGTAGCCTGCATCGACTAATTGCTGTGCTTGCCGAATTACTTCTTCGGGATCTCGTGAACGCATTAGTCCACGTGCCCACGGGATGATACAGAAAGTACAGAAGTTGTTGCAGCCTTCCTGTATTTTCAATGAAGCTCTCGTGCGATCTGTGAAAGCAGGAACATCCAGCTCTTCATAGACACGGTTCTTCATAATATTCCGGACAGCATTGATTGGTTGACGTTCCACTTTGTATTCGTCAATGAGACCGAGTAATTTTGTACGGTCTTGTGTACCGACGACAATATCGACTCCCGGAATAGCCATGATTTCAGCAGGGGAAGTCTGGGCATAGCAACCAGTGACACAAATGACCGCATCCGGATTTTTCCGAATGGCTCTCCGGATGACTTGGCGACTTTTCTTATCGCCGGTATTCGTGACCGTACATGTATTAATAACGTAGACGTCTGCATTTTTCTCAAAATCGGAGCGTTCGTATCCGGCTTCTTTGAAAAGTTGCCAAATCGCTTCCGTTTCATAATGGTTTACTTTGCAGCCTAATGTATGAAATGCGACAGAAGACACTAGCTGCTCACCTCTTTCATTCAAATTCGTATGACATAGCGGACAAAAAGTAAAGTGGTGCGGTTTCCGTCCTTAGTATACGCGGACCTAATGAAACTGACTGGAATTCCGCGGAACGCATTTCCTCGGCTTCCCTTCTTGACAATCCGCCTTCCGGACCGAAAACTACGAGCACCGTTTGTTTATGATACACGTTTTTCAGCCTGTCTGCAATCCTGTTAGGCTCCTCGCTTTTTGCATCTTCTTCATATGCAAAAAAACAAATATCAAAGTTGCGGGACTCGTTAAGTAATTGCTTGAAAGACATAGGCGCCAGCACATCAGGGATGATCGTTCGGTGACATTGCTCCGCTGCTTCCTTTGCAATTTTTTTCAGCCGCTCCACTTTTTTATCGCCTTTTTTCGTGTCCCATTTGACGATGGAACGTTCGGCCTCAAAGGGGATCATCTTTGACATGCCTAGTTCGGTGCCTTTTTGGACGATGAGTTCCAATTTATCACCTTTAGGCAAACCACAAGCGATGGTTACGTTCACGCCCATTTCGTTTGAAGGCAGGGGGCCCTCCACTTTTCGAATCGTAACGCCATCGGACTGGATCTGCGTGATTTCAGAAAAGAAAGCTTCCCCTTCGTCAACAGCGATAATGCAATCACCTGTATCCATTCTCATCACCTTAGCGATATGCTTACCGTCATCACCCGGAATGAAGGCGTTTCCGTCCTCATCGAACGGTGTTTCCAAGAAATACCGTTGCACAATCACGCACTCCTTTTTGATGCAATGATGGCTACCCAATCTTCCATTAGAACGGATTCAATGATTTCAAATCCTTTGCTTTGGAGATCGTCCTTGACGAGGTCACGTTTTTGCGCAATGATTCCCGAAACGATGAATAAGCCGTCTTCAGGCAGGATCGAATAGGCATCTTCTGAAAACGTCATAATCACTTCAGCAAGAATATTGGCCACAATAATCGAAGCCGGTTCTTTTACGGAGTCTAGCAAGTTGCCATGCGTCACTTCTACAATATCTTCCACATTGTTGAGACCAATATTCTCTTTCGCGGCCCGAACAGCGACTTCATCCAAATCGAGCGCATGAACTCTCGACGCACCAAGTAGTGCTGCCCCAATTGACAACACGCCCGAACCAGTTCCGACATCAATGACAGTATCTCCGGGTTTCACGTACTTTTCCAATGCTTGCAAGCACAGGACAGTCGTTGGATGTGTCCCTGTACCGAAAGCCATCCCGGGATCCAGTTCGATGATCAGTTCATCGGAATCGACCGGTTCATAATTTTCCCATGTCGGTACGATTGTGAATCGCCCTGAGATTTTAACCGGGTGGTAATATTTCTTCCAAGCCGTCGCCCAGTCCTCTTCATCGACTTCGTTTGTCCGGACTTGGTTGAGACCTACATCCAAGCCGTATTGTGCCAGTTCATCTACGGACTCACTAATTTCCTTGACGGTTTCAATTAAAAAGCTGTTAACTGGCAAATACGCTTTCACAATAACCCCTTCTGTAGGGAAATCCTCTTTTTTTAGCTCATAGATTTCGCCGAAACGATCTTCATGAATTCGATCAGGCTCCTCGGAATCCTCGATGATGACTCCGCTCGCCCCAGCTTCATGCAAAATATTAGCTACCGCCTCGGTCGCTTCATGTGATGTATGGATGGAGATTTCAGACCATTTCAACTACGATCAACCCTTTCAGTCGCCTTTAATTGTTCTTTTGATTTTATCAAAAAGTGAGCTTGAATACTCATCCGGCGAGTTGCCTTCAATCGAAGCGAATTCGCGAAGGAGTTCTTTCTGTTTTTCTGTCATTTTCTTAGGGGTGATTGCTTTAATAATAACATGTTGGTCTCCAACGCCATGTCCGTGAACATTTTTTACACCTTTTCCACGTAAACGGAAGTTTGTTCCCGTTTGTGTTCCAGCAGGTATTTTCAATTTGACATTCCCAGTGACAGTTGGCACTTCAATTTCATCTCCGAGAGCCAATTGCGGGAATGTAAGCGGCAATTCCAAATAAATGTCATCGCCTTCACGGACGAACCGATCATGTTCCTTCACCCTGAAGACGATATACAAGTCACCAGAAGGGCCTCCATTTATGCCCGCTTCCCCTTGACCCGATACACGCAATTGTTGGCCATCATCCACGCCTGCCGGTATTGTCACTTTGATTTTCTTCCGTTTCGTCACTCGGCCAGAACCTTGACAAGTGCCACATTTTTCAGGAATGTTTTTGCCGGTTCCTTGGCAATGTGGACATGTCCGGCGATTCACCATTTGACCTAGTGGAGTATTTTGAGTGACAGAAATTTGTCCGGATCCTCCACAATGAGAACATGTATTGACCGATGTACCTTTTTTTGCTCCTGACCCATCGCACGTATCACATGTTTCCTCTCTCGGTAACTCGATTTCAGTCTCTTTCCCGAAAACAGCTTCCATGAAATCAATTGTCATGGAGTATTGGAGGTCATTGCCTTTCCGAGGTGCATTCGGGTCACTTCGTCTTGAACCGCCACCGAAGAACGTGCTGAAAATATCTTCAAAACCGAATCCGTCGGCAGATCCTCCACCGAAGCCACCGAATCCGCCAAAACCTTGATTAGGGTCAGAATGGCCAAATTGATCGTAATGCGCTCGTTTATTTTCATCGCTCAACGTTTCAAACGCTTCCGTTACTTCTTTAAATTTGTCTTCGGCTCCCGCTTCCTTATTCAGATCGGGATGATATTGTTTTGATAATTTCCGGTATGCTTTCCGGATTTCCTCTTTGCTCGCCGTTTTAGGCACTCCGAGGACTTCGTAATAATCACGCTTGCTCATCATTCCACTCTCCCATAAATCATTGACAACTCATTGTAACATGCATAGAAAAAAAGTGACAAAGGGGTGCAGGTTTTTGCCTATCGGCTGTAAACAATGGAAAAAGTCAAAGCCGGAATATCGGACTTTGACTTTTCCGTCAATCGATCGTTCAATTAGTTTTTCTTGTCATCGTCCACTTCTTCAAAGTCGGCATCGACAACACCATCATCTTTTGGTTGGCTATCAGCATCAGCTGCTCCACCTTGTGCTTGTGCTTCCGCAGCTGCCTGTTCGTACAATTTAACCGACAATTGTTGGACAAGTTCTTCCAATGCTGTCTTCTTCGTACGCATTTCATCCAAGTTTCCTGCTTCGATCGCAGTTTTCAATTCTTCTTTAGCATCTTCGACTTTTTTCACTTCGTCTTCAGATACTTTGCCTTCAAGGTCTTTCAATGTTTTTTCAGCCATGAAGACGAGCTGGTCAGCGTCATTTTTCAAGTCGGCTTCCTCTTTGCGGCGTTTATCCTCTTCTGCATTCGCTTCCGCATCCTTCACCATGCGTTCGATTTCGTCATCGGAAAGTCCAGAGCTTGATTGAATCGTAATGTTTTGCTCTTTTTGTGTACCGAGATCTTTCGCTTTTACAGTGACAATACCGTTTTTATCGATATCGAATGTTACTTCGATTTGTGGAATGCCACGTGGTGCTGGCGGGATATCCGTCAATTGGAAACGACCAAGTGTTTTATTGTCAGCGGCCATTGGACGCTCACCTTGCAATACATGGATATCAACAGCAGGCTGGTTATCTGCAGCTGTTGAGAATACTTGGGACTTACTCGTTGGGATTGTTGTATTTCTTTCGATTAATTTTGTAAAGACGCCACCCATTGTTTCGATACCTAGGGAAAGCGGCGTTACGTCAAGCAAGACGACATCTTTCACATCTCCGCGAAGGATTGATCCTTGAACAGCAGCACCCATTGCAACGACTTCGTCCGGGTTTACGCCTTTAAATGGCTCTTTACCAGTTTCCTTTTTAATAGCTTCCTGTACAGCTGGAATTCGAGTAGATCCACCTACAAGGATGACGCGGTCGATTTCAGATGGAGACAAGTCTGCATCTTTCATAGCTTGACGTGTTGGCACCATGGAGCGTTCCACTAGATGAGCTGTCAACTCGTCGAATTTAGCACGAGTCAATGAAATTTCCAAGTGAAGCGGACCAGCTTCCCCTGCAGTGATGAACGGCAATGAGATTTGAGTTGATGTTACCCCAGAAAGGTCTTTCTTCGCTTTTTCCGCAGCGTCCTTCAATCGTTGCATCGCCATTTTATCTTTCGACAAGTCGATTGCGTTCTCTTTACGGAACTCTTGCACAAGATAGTCAATGATGACATCATCGAAGTCGTCGCCGCCAAGTTTATTATCACCTGCTGTTGCACGAACTTGGAACACGCCGTCTCCTAGTTCAAGGATGGATACGTCAAATGTACCGCCACCTAGGTCATAGACAAGAATCGTTTCATCTTCATCGGCTTTATCAAGACCGTATGCAAGAGCAGCCGCTGTCGGCTCGTTAATGATCCGTTCTACTTCAAGTCCTGCGATTGTACCGGCATCTTTGGTCGCTTGACGTTGTGCATCGTTGAAATAAGCCGGAACAGTAATAACCGCTTTTGTTACTTTTTCACCTAAGTATTCTTCCGCATAGCCTTTCATATATTGCAGAATCATAGCTGAAACTTCTTGCGGTGTATATTCTTTATCTTCAACTTTTACTTTATAATCGGATCCCATATGTCTTTTCACGGACATGATAGTATTTGGATTTGTAATAGATTGGCGTTTCGCCACTTCTCCAACTTGACGCTCCCCGTTTTTGAATGCAACAACGGACGGAGTCGTGCGGTTACCTTCTGGATTCGGAATGACTTTCGCCTCTCCACCTTCATAAACTGCTACTACTGAGTTTGTTGTACCTAAGTCGATACCGATGATTTTGCTCATGTAAATTCCTCCTAAATAAAATGCATCTCAACTAATCATAAATCATTCGTTTACTTTGACCATGGAAGGGCGAAGTACACGGTCTTTCAGCATATACCCTTTTTGAAGCTCGTCAAGCACGATGCCTGAAGGTTGTTCGGGATCATTTCCTGTCATGACAGCTTGGTGGAAATTCGGATCGAATTCCTTTTGTAACGCTTCGATTTCGGCTAGGCCTTCTCCTTTAAGCGCTTCTACGAGGTTGCGATAAATCATATCCATTCCTGTCATCAGGGATTGTGCTTCCTCGCTTTTCACCTCAACTGCAAGAGCCCGTTCAAAGTTGTCTAAGACTGGCAAAATAGCCGTTAACAAGCTTTGCGCCTTGTACTTAATAAGCGCTTCCTGATCGAGAGCGTTTCTTCTTTTAGTATTTTCGAAATCAGCTAGGACACGTAACAGCTTGTTTTCTTCTTCTTCCAATTTGGCCTCAAGCTCGTTGATTACTCGATCTTTTTCATCTATCTCTTCGACACTTTGATCAGCAGTAGCCTGTCGATCGGTTTCCACGTTCTCGGATGCTACTGTGTCCATTTCTTCCCTTGTCGTTTCTGATTGAACTTCTTCGGTTTCCACAATTTCCTTTTTATCCGTCACTAGTCCTTCCTCCTATCCATTCCGATGGTCATTTTCAATAATGCTTGTGATAAGTTCTCACTTAGTATGTCAAGCATCGTAATGACCCTCCCGTAATCCATCCGTTTCGGCCCGATGATGGCTATGGAACCAGCCGCATTCTCACCGGCAGAATAATTGGCGGTAATCACGCTGCAATCTTCCATCGCATTATGTTTATTTTCCGAACCGATTCGAACGTGGATGCCTTTTGAGCCGTCTTGGAAGAACGTCATCGCTGGTGCTTCGTTTTCCATCAACTCAAAAAACATTTTCATTTTTTGAAGGTCGTTGAATTCCGGCTGTTTCATCATATTCATTTTACCACCGAAATACAGGCGTTCTTCAGGTTTGATTTTCATCGCCCTTTGAAAGGAGGCGAACAGTTCACCAGCATGATTCACATGCTGTTCAAAAACTGTTCTCGTCTCCGAGGCAAGCTTTTTCTGTAGGAAGCTCAATGGCGTTCCGACAAGCCTTTCATTTAAAATATTGACCATTTTTTCAATATCCGAAGCAAGCATGCCTTGCGGAATATCAAAGACCCTGTTTTCTACATGTCCATTGTCTGTCACGATAATCGCAACAGCCTTCGTGTCGTCGAGCGGCACGATGGAAAACCTCTTCACTGAATGCATGGACGTATCGGGTCCTAATAATATTGACGTATAATTCGTCAATTCGGATATGATTTTTGCGGAATCCCGTATTAGCTCCTCCGTCTCCGTCACCCGATCCTGAAAAATGGAACGCAATTGCATGCTATCTTCCAAAGTTAACTTTTCGGGTGTCAATAAATGATCTACATAGAAACGGTACCCTTTTTCGGAAGGTACTCGGCCCGAGGATGTGTGGGTCTTTTCGAGATAACCTAACTCTTCCAAATCAGCCATGTCATTACGAATGGTCGCAGGGCTATACGGGGCTTCCGATTTTTTAGATAACTGCCTTGATCCGACAGGTTGGGCGGATTCGATGAAATCGTTAACCGTCAGTTGCAAAATAAGCAATTGTCTGTTTGTCAACATAATCATCACTCCTGTTAGCACTCTTTAAGGATGAGTGCTAATGCTACTCATAATTTAACAAATCGAATTGTCAGTGTCAATGAATTCACTTCGCATTCACTTGAGAAACTGTTGGAACACTTCGTTCCCTCGAAAAACGCCTTTCCCTGTCAATTTTATACTACCCTCGGATTCAAAAATAAGTCCTTTTCCAGAAAGCTCTTTGAGAACATCGCCATACACATTATTCAAAGATTTCCCGAATTTAGTTTCGAATGAATGAACGGAAACCCCCGCTAATTTTCGCAAGCCTAAAAACATTTCTTCTTCCATTGCTTCTGTCTCCGTTACCTCGTGCTCTTCCATGACTGGACGAGATCCGTCCTCCATTGATTCCATATATTTTTTGAGGGGACCGTAATTCGCATATCTCTTTCCTTTTACATATCCATGAGCACCTGCACCTATGCCTGCATACTCGTCATTATCCCAGTAGATGAGATTATGGATGGATTCATTCCCAAGCGTTGCAAAATTACTAATTTCATATTGCAATCTGCCCGCTTTGTCCATCCGATTGATGAGCATATCAAACATTTCAGCTTCGATATCCTCTCCAGGCAACGGCAGCTTCCCTTTATTCATCAAGTTATAAAAGACGGTTTTCGGCTCGACAATAAGCGAGTACCCAGAGTAATGAGGCAGTTCCAACGATAATGCTTTATCTAGTGTATCTTCCCATTGCTGTATCGTCTGTTCCGGTAAGCCGTAGATCAGATCGATGCTAATATTTTCAAACCCAACTTCACGTGCATTCCGTATGACCTTTGCAGGGTCGTCTGCGCTATGCGTTCTTCCGATCCTTTTTAATAATTGCTCGTCGAATGACTGGACGCCGATGCTTAACCGATCTACGCCCCCGCTTTTTAAGACGGCTAGTTTTCCGCGAGTCAATTCATCGGGATTTGCTTCTGTAGAAAATTCCTTCAATGCACGAACATCGACATATTCGTGAATAATCTCAAGCAATCGCTCCAATTGTAGTTCCGATAAAGATGTCGGCGTTCCTCCGCCTAGAAAGACGGTTTCAAGCTCCTTGAATGAATATCCCGTATTCGCCATGATCGAAAGTTCAGTTCCGATTGATTCGATATATTCATCAACAGGTTGATTTTTGAAGAATACTTTATTGAAATCACAGTAATGGCAAATCTGATGGCAGAAAGGAATATGAATATACATGCCTCGCATTTAGTTATCTCCCCTTTCTTTTTTGTACTAATTCGTGCAAAAAGGAGCCCAGAGCGGACTCCTTTTTACAACATTTTTGTCTTCGTCTAGACTCCGGGCGGCGGAAGGCTGCCTTAATTTCTGCAAAGACCACAGAAATACGGCAAATCGAACCCTTCGCTGTTCGATTGGCTCGGGTCATAAGCCAGCCCTGCTGCACGGCAAAATACGCCGTTTCGCATGTCTGTCTTATGCCTGTCGCAGCTAAAGCTGTCACGAAGAACAGCTTTTGCGAGTAAAAGCTTGCTTTACGAGCAGTAACAGCCAGCGCCCTCCGCTTTTGTATTAGTCTTCGTCCATTTTGAGGACGGCCATAAATGCTTCTTGTGGGACTTCGACGGAGCCGACTTGCTTCATCCGCTTTTTCCCTTCTTTTTGCTTCTCAAGCAATTTCCGTTTACGGGAAATGTCTCCGCCGTAACATTTCGCAAGTACGTTTTTACCAATTGATTTAATTGTCGAACGTGCAACAATCTTTTGACCGATTGCCGCCTGAACAGGTACTTCGAATTGTTGGCGTGGGATGAGCGTCTTCAGTTTCTCGACGATTGCTTTTCCGCGTTCATAACTGAAATCGCGGTGAACGATGAAGCTCAGGGCGTCAACTTGTTCGCCATTGAGAAGAATATCCATTTTCACAAGTTTTGATGTTTTATATCCGATCAGTTCATAATCGAAAGACGCATATCCTTTCGTCCCTGATTTTAACTGGTCGAAAAAGTCATAGACGATTTCTGCAAGAGGCAATTCGTATATGATATTGACACGTGAAGCGTCCAAGTAATCCATTGTAATGAAATTACCGCGTTTTTGCTGGCATAATTCCATGACGGAACCGACATAATCATTTGGCACCATAATCGACGCTTTCACGTATGGCTCTTCGACGTGGTCGATTTTCTGTGCATCCGGCATCATGGAAGGGTTGTCGACTTTCAATTCTTTTCCGTCAGTTGTGATTACATTATAAACAACGCTAGGTGCGGTTGTGATCAAATCGATCTTGAATTCACGTTCAATCCGCTCTTGGATGATTTCCATATGGAGCAATCCAAGGAATCCGCAGCGGTACCCGAAGCCCAATGCCTGGGAAGTCTCCGCTTCGTATTCCAAGGCAGAGTCGTTCAGTTCAAGTTTCTCAAGTGCTTCTCGTAAATCGACATATTTTGATGAGTCGATCGGGTAAAGTCCGCAGAACACCATCGGATTCAATCGACGGTAACCTGGCAATGGTTCACTAGCTGGGTTCTTCGCATTCGTAATCGTGTCCCCCACTCGTGTATCCCCGACATTTTTAATTGCCGCGGAAAGGAAGCCGACATCGCCAACAGACAATTCATCGCGCAAAGAGATTTTTGGCGTGAACACGCCCGTCTCGATGACTTCGAATTCTTTGCCGGTTGCCATCATACGGATCTTATCGCCAGGCTTAACTGTCCCTTCGACAATTCGAATATTGACGATGACGCCTTTGTATTGATCATAGTGCGAGTCGAAGATCAATGCTTTCAAAGGCGCTTCCGGATCACCCGTAGGCGCAGGCACTTTTTCGACAATCTGTTCAAGGATCTCTTCGATGCCAATACCAGCTTTCGCCGATGCATGGACTGCCTCGGACGCATCCAAGCCGATGACATCCTCAATTTCTTGTTTCACTTTATCCGGATCTGCTGCTGGCAAATCGATTTTATTGATAACAGGCAAAATTTCCAGATCATTGTCCAGCGCTAAATAAACGTTTGCCAACGTTTGCGCTTCAATTCCTTGAGCCGCGTCAACAACAAGCAGCGCCCCTTCACATGCTGCAAGGCTTCGCGAAACTTCGTACGTAAAGTCGACGTGCCCTGGAGTATCAATCAAGTGGAACGTATACTCTTCGCCATTTTTCGCTTTGTATGATAGTTGCACCGCGTTCAATTTGATCGTGATGCCTCGTTCGCGTTCCAAATCCATAGAATCTAGCGTCTGGGATTTCATTTCCCGCGAACTTACTGTTTCGGTTTTTTCTAATAATCGATCGGCTAACGTCGATTTCCCGTGATCGATATGGGCAATGATTGAGAAGTTTCTAATATTCTTTTGACGTGCCAATCTTTCCTCATGATTCATCTGTCAGTTCACTCCTATATAAGCTATTTGCATTATAGCAAATAACTGATAAACATGTTACATTTTCTTATTCCCACAAATTAAATAATGAAAGCATTTATATGACTTATTCAGTCTAACAGATGACGGTGATTTGATAAAGATTGGACAATGCTCAATATAAAAACTCCGTAGCATTTCGACCACGGAGCTTGTAATTTATTCATTTTTCTTCAGCTTCATTCACTTCGTTCAACAACTCACTGACGGATTCAGCAATAATTGCAACTGTCCGGTTCAATTCATCTTCCGAGTTGCCTACACCACCGAGTTCAACAAGGATGATATTTGGATGAAGGTCTTGGTTATACTTCCCATCGACTCCGGCCCCGCCTTTTGGAATGACATCCCTCGTAATGCCTGGAATCCTATTTTCCATTACTGTTTTCAACCGATTTGTCATCATTTCGTTATTTTTATACCCGGGATGATCCATTCCGACAACAAAAGCAACCTTTGCATACTTTTCCCCACCATGGACAAGTGTCGTCTTTTCTCTGCCGACCGCATCACGATGTATATCGATAATCAAATCGTATTCTTTTTCGGAAAGGCGATTTTTTACATAAGGTCGTATGGCGTCATAGGCCCTGTAATAAGGCAAGTTCTTTTTCGCTAATTCCTTCATGTTATCGACTTCTAACATCTCGGTTTCCACACCGTTTATTTGAAGCAAGCTTTTAAGCTTCTCTCCCATTTTCATGACATTTTCCGTTTGATGCTGATGAGATACTGCAATTTTCCCATCAGCCGCTTTCGTCATCGGTTCATATGCTTCATGAGAATGGGTGAAATAGAGCAATACTTTCCCGGCAGTCGTTTCGGGCTCCTCAATAACTTCAGGTTCGGGTTCGGGTTCGGGTTCCGTTTTTTCTTCTTCGACAACATTTGAAGCATAAACGATTAATGCATTTTCCTTAATTATTTTGGAGTTGGAGATTTTTGATTCTTCCGGTATGAGTTGAATGATGACCGGGAAAAGGAAAAGAACGAATACGATTACAGTCCATATTTGAAAATTTTTCTTCATAGACATCCCCCCGTCTTCAACTATATGCGTTGAAATAGGGGTCAATGACTAGTTTTTAATGCCCTCAATCCACTCACTGATGGAGTCTGTTAATACCTCTGCGTAAAGAGCAGCCCATGAGTCAATCTCTTTTGGCGAAATGAATGTATTCAAATCGTGATGCGATAATACCTCTTCAAATAATTGCACTCTTTCTTCGTGAGGCCATGAAGTCCAATCCCCGAAGATGGGTTTCAGTTTTGTCCGGTCTGCATCCTTATTCGGCGTATGCAGCCAATTCCCAACGGACAGCCTGGAGGAAGGATGACTCTCTTCCTCGATTTTGGATGCGATATACGTAAATAGTGTATTGATGGCATCCGCAATTAATACCGGTCCGTCCACGACAGTCGGGATACCGATAGCAATAACCGGGATGCCTAATGTTTCTTTCGATAACTCTTTTCGGCTATTCCCAACTCCAGAACCAGGATGTATACCTGTATCCGTCATTTGAATCGTTTTGCATAATCTGGAACTATCGCGTGCAGCTAGTGCATCAATGACGATTAGAAGATTCGGCTTGATTTCATTCACTAATGCATTGACAAAGTCAGCTGTTTCAAGACCTGTTTGAATCGTCACACCAGGCGCATAGACATACAGTTCACTTCCATTGTCCGAATAATACAAAGGGACGATTTCTTTTAGACGGTCCATTGTGAGCGGGCCGACAGCGTCAGGAGTTACTTCCCTATTTCCTAGACCGACAAGTAGGATTTTCCCGTTTTTCAAATCCTTTATGTCAGCAGTCATTTCAGTTAAATTAGATTGGAGCATCTTGGCCATCTCTACGAGTCCTTCACGATCCGTATGGGTCAGGGTTGGGTTCGTTAATGTTAAATACGTACCTTGTTTTTTGCCAATCTTCTTTTCCCCGTCAGCATTGATTTTGACAGACGTCATGATGACTCTGCCCTTTCGTTGCTCATCAAATAGTATGCCTTCGGAGTCCTTTAGCTTCTGCTTTTCCTTTTCTGTCCGATGGCGGACCATTTCCTCATTCTCTACGAGTAGGTCCGTCCTAAAAAAATCATACTTATCCATTATCATCACCTCATCATTCAGTTTGCACGTCGTGTCAAGGAAATATTCTTTGCATATTTTTATTGCGTAATGGTTGCGGTTTTGCTAAAATGTTAATGTTGTAAAGAGATATCCGAATCGTAATGGAAACACTCTTGCCTTACCTGAAATTGGAGGTGAATGGAATGCCAAACATCAAAGGTGCAATTAAGCGCGTTAAACAAAGTGCCGCTGCGAATGAGCAGAACTCACAAATCAAAGCTGCGATGCGTACTGCTGTGCGTAAAGCTGACACTGCGCTCATCAATAAAGAAGAGAACGCTACTGAACTTTTGAAAGACGCAGTCAAAAAATTGGACACAGCTGCTCGTAAAGGTCTTATCCACAAAAACACAGCTGCTCGTCAAAAAGCACGTCTTACAAAAAAAGCTTTGTAATTTAAAAAAGGCTGTCACCTCATCTTGATTGAGTGGACAGCCTTTTCTATTTGAAAATTATTTGCTCTAAATACGGATTTCCACTTCAGGCGGACGCTTTCCAATCGAACAGCGAAGGGTTCGATTTGCCGTATTTCTGCGCTTTTTGCAGAAATTAAGGCAGCTTATCCTGCTCCCTTAGGGTCGCAAAAACCGTTCTTCGTTACCGCGGGATAATGATGTGCTCGTAACGCTTCGCTTTTACTCGCAAAAGCCGTTCTTCGTTACGGCTTTCTCAACGGCTCCATGAAGAAAATTTCTAGTACCCTTTCCCTTTTCCCACTAGTCGACTTCAATTGATGATCGATATGCGCAAGCTTTTGCAAAATGAGTAGGAGCCTTTCCATTTTGGGGATGCTTCTGTTTTCCATGATCAGCTTCACACGGTAGGGATGGACGTTTAGTGTTTTAGCGATTTGTTGCTGATGGTATCCTTTTTTCACTAATGACTGCACGTGAATCATTAAACGGATTTGCCCGGCGATTAGGGATGTGAGCATGATTGGTTCTTCGCCATTGCGTAACAGGTCGTGGTAAATTGATATTGTTCTTTTCACATTTCCATTCATGTATGCATCTGTCAGGCGGAAGACATCCATTTCAGGTAGGCGGGGCACTAGCATTTCGATCGTTTCGATTGTCACATCGCCTTTTCCGTCCATATACATTCCGATTTTGGCAATTTCATTCGCTAATGTCAAAAGGCTGTCGCCCGCCATATCCACGAGTGCCTGTGCATTTTCCGGACTGATCTTGATGCCGTTCGCGCTTGCTTCGTTTTGAATCCATGTCGTCAGGTCACGGCCTGTCAATGGCATTGCTTCTACGACGACCGCTTTTTGCTGCATCACTTTCACGATCTTTTTCCGACCATCCAGTTTTTCATAAGGCGCCAAAAATAAAACGGTTGCTGTCGGTGATGGATTTCCGAGCCACGGTTCTAGCAATGCGATATTATGTACAACTTTCTCTTTTGTTTTATCAGACGCCTTGAGGAATGAAGCATTGTTGGCGATAATCAGTTTTCTGTCCTCCAAAAATGGAAGCGTATCTGCCTCTTCAAGAATTGTTTCAATCGGCGTTTCTTCTAAATCAAAACGGATGACCGAGTTTTCATCCATATCTGGCATTGCTTTCACTATTCTTTTTATGGTCGTGTCAATCAAATGCTGCTCGGTGCCAGTCAGCAAATAAACCGGTTCGATTTTTCCTTCTCCTATACTCTTCCATATAGCGTTGACCATCTAAATCCCTCCAGTCACTCACCTTGTCCCATTATACAATACTGATACACGACTATGAACAATTTGTGTCGATTGTCATAAACTCGGCATAAAAATTCGGTTGATATAGATTTTTTTTCCGGTATCATCTATACTATAAAGGAATTAGGAGGTGTAGCAATGAATGAGTTTGAACATGACGTACAGTCTAAACGCAATGATTTAATCGACTCTGGTGTCGGTTTCATTGTAGCTTTCGTTGCTTTTTCTGCAATTTTCGTTATTGCTACAATTATAGACGTCGTCGCGCAATAAGTGCACTCCTGAAAGACGGACTGTTCATTCCAGATGCGGAATGGACAAGGCCGTCTTTTCATTTTTCACGAGTCAAAATCGTATAGCTGCCATCTCTTTTCACGGAAATCGTTATTGAGCCGTAATCTGCTGTAGCGAGCGTTGGAACTTGGTAATTTTCGAATGTCTCCACAACTTCTGCGTGTGGATGGCCATACCGATTTTCCTTTCCGTATGAAAAAATCGACAGCACCGGTTGCAGTTCTCGTATGAATTCATCCGAGCTGGATGTACGGCTGCCATGATGGCCCGCTTTCAAAATCAATTCTCCCCAATTGAACTGTCCGTATCTTTTAAGAAGCTTGCCCTCTCCTTCGATTTCCAAATCTCCTGTGAATAGAAACGAAGGCCCTTTAGTCGTTATATAAAGTACGAGGGAGCTGTCATTACCCCTGTAAGCCCCTTTAGAAGGTGCCAAATAGAAAAACTCAATATAATTGACCGACCAAGTTACTCCTTCAGTCATCGCCAATACTGGTATCCCCTTCTCTACGGCCAACCGTAAAATTTCTTCCATCGTCTTTTCCTTTTCACTGCCCGGTGAAATGTGAATTTCCCTAACACGGATCTCCTCTAGCACTTCATCCGCACCTTCCATATGATCGCTATCCGCATGGGTAAGAATCAATTTGTCAATCTTTTGAATACCTCGCCCCTTCAAATAAGGGACAACGATATTTCTGCCCACTTCAAATGCTTTTTCAGGTGTTTTCCAATTTGGTTCTCCGAAACTGATATTCCCTCCTGTATCAATGACATATACACCTCTCCGATGCGGTAGCTCGATGACAATTGAGTCTCCTTGTCCCACATCAAGATAAGTGATCCTCACATCAGTTTGTACATAAGGAATGAAATGAAGAAGAACCGCCGGTATGAGAACGAACGAGATAGCCCGATATACATGTACTCTCCTTTCAAGCGCTATAAAGAACAGAAAAGTTCCTATTACAGCAAATGTCGATAACAGTGGCCCAGGTCGACCAGGTACCCAAACTTGATAAGGCAGTGAAGCTAAGAATACTGTTAATTTCTCGATAATTCCCCTGAACGGGACGTAACATAAAAAAATGACTTCAGCAATCGGTGGCAAGATATAGGTTACGAACAACAAAACGATGTTCAACGGTAAAATGATGAAAGAATATAGAGGGACATAAAAAAGATTTACGATGAACGACGAAATGGACAGCTCGTAGAAATGATATAAAAGAACCGGATACAATGCTAATTGAGTAATGGTTGTCACGAGAAATGACACGACGAATGCGGATGAAGGTCTTGATAGGATCCTTGTCGAGAACACTAGCGAAAAGGCAGCTACATACGATAGTTGAAAACCAGGTTGGAAAACGACGAACGGCTGCCAAATAATAAACCCTGCTGCACTCATCGCAAGTGCATCGTCCATCCTCATTCTAAACCGATTCGTCGCAGTCAGCAGGATGAGAATCGTTACCGATACCGCTCGCCAAACGGATGGCGCTCCGCCAGCCATAACTGCGTAGAACGGTAAGAGGATTATTAATAAATTATCAATCGTTTCAATCCGGTTTGATAATCTGATTAACAGACTCCTAAATAGAAAAGTCAATAGTCCGACATGTAGACCTGAAATAGCGAATAAATGCGTTATTCCAAGGGTTCGATAATTCGAAGCCACCTGGTCATCCATTCCGCTCCGATCTCCAATGAGCAAGGCTTCCGCTTCCGTAATGAGTGAATCCGGAAAAGAGTTTTGGATATGATTTTTCACATTCCATCTATGTCTCGATAATACGGTACGAAATCCTTCATGGATCTCTACACTTTTCAATTTATCCGACTCAAACATCCCAACCGCACCGTTCATCTTCAAGTATCGCTCCATGCTAAGTGAATATTCATGTGCGCTAGCAGGCAGATCTTGAAAAGCCCCGTCTACCGTAAAGCGGTACGATGGGATGTGCATACTTTGGAATTGCAGTTTCTGCGCTTCATTTTCGAATTTCAGCAATGCATAGACAGTTTCACCGGAATCTGTTTTTGCAAAGCCTTTCAGTTTACTACCGTCGATTTTGACTTGATCGGTCCATATGAGGGTGATTGTTTCGGAAGATCCGCTTTCTTTAAGTTCAGGAATGTGCAAGGAAATGAAAAGATAAGAGAGAAGTGATGCCATCAATGCCAAAATCGGTGTTAAGGCATCTTTTTTTCTACGAAGAAAAATGGGGATAAGCAAAAGATTGAGGAATAAAAACTGTGCCGGTCCGTATGCGGCGAATGCAGATACGGCAACCGGCAAGCAAATATAAATAAGACGGACTTCGCCGATCAATTTCCGAATAAGTCATCCACCCTTCTTTTAAAAGGAGCAAGCTCTTCGGTCGGCGCGCCTAAAGATTCCATTTCCGCCAGCAAGTCATTGATGAGCTGTAATTTGCCTTCCTTTGTGAAATCAACTTTCCTTTCATCGAATGGAATATGTTTAATTTCGACGCCGGATTGCTTGAAAAGCTCTCTAGCGTATTCGTCATTCTTATAATCAGATGCATAATAGACCGTCCGTATTCCTGCCTGAATGATTGCTTTTGAGCATTGCAAGCAAGGGAAATGGGTCACGTACAAAGAAGAACCTTCGACAGGGCTTCCGTATTTCGCGCATTGGAGCAATGCATTCATCTCCGCGTGAATTGTTCGGACGCAATGGTTTCCAACGACGTAGCATCCGTGATCGATACAATGGTCACCACCGGAAATAGAGCCATTATAGCCTCCAGCGATGATCCTGTTGTCTCTGACGATCGTTGCTCCGACTGTTAGTCTCGTACAGGTGCTCCTGACTGCCAGTAAATGGCTTTGCGCCATGAAGAACTGATCCCAAGTAATTCGCTCCATATGTCTGCCTCCAAACAGTATCTATTATTTTGCTGTAATGAAAGATTCAAGCTTTTCGAACGTTTTCTGACCGATGCCCGATACTTCCATAATGGCCTCAGGGGAAGCGAATGGACCGTGCTCCTCCCGATATTGAATGATGGCAGCAGCTTTCGACGGCCCTATTCCGGGAATTGTCATAAGTTGCTGCGCATCAGCCAAGTTAATATTTACTTTCCCGTCATCTATAGCGCCGCTGCCACTCTCTGGTTGTACTATGTTAGATGAACTAGACAAGTCGATCTCTTCGCCTTCCCTTGGGATGTAAATAAAAAATTCGTCAGGTAATTTCATCGCGTGGTTAAGCATTCGCGTATCCGCTTCAGGCAAATAGCCGCCTGCCGCATGAATAGCGTCAATAAGGCGGTCACCTTCTATGAGAGAATAAACGCCGGGATATTTCACGGCACCTTGAATATCCACCATAATTGTAACTGGTCCCGTCTCCAACATTTCAATTTGATTTTCTTCCTCGTGTTGCTCTTGCAAAACGTCAATAATTGGGGATTGTCCGCTAGCGACTGTCAGTTGACTGCCGGCCTGTCCTCGGGGAAAGAACAGAATTGCGGAAAGTACAGCGATTGCTGCGATAGGGGTGATGATCTTACGCCATTTTCCGGATACGAACGATAGAAACAGCTTTCTCACCCTTTCTACGAGGCATCCATATGGAGTCATCTCCCACTATATATGATTACTAGCTAAATTGGAAGTTTCATTTGCGCACTTGAAAAAAGATTCGTTCACTTTCTTCATGCGGCGGCTCGTCTTCCCAATCCGCAAAAATACGTTCTATCGTGAAACCGGCTTCCCGCAATAATTCCACATATTCATGAATTTCATATGTGCGTTGTTCGTGGCGCTCATCAAATCGTCGATAAAGGCCGCTCTCCTCTTTGACGAAGAAGCTGAGTTCGGACAATACTGAATGCTCCCGATCCCCTTCTTCTGTATGCCAAATGTAAGCGATTCGATCGTTATCGAACGTAAATGGCCCTTCCATAAAAATGACATTGGTCTTGAAAGTGGAATGCACATCGAACATGAGCACTCCACCACTTTTCAAGACCGAATGGATACCAACAAAAGTATTGAGAATGCTTTCCCGATCCGGTAAGTAATTCAGTGAATCAATCGCAATGACGGCAGCATCGAATTGTTCTGTCCCTTCTATTTTCTGCATCGGTTTTTCGAGAAATTCGATTTGCAAAGAAAGGTCATTTGCACGTTTTTCAGCAATGTGTAACATGCTCTTTGATAAATCGATTCCCGTCACGAATGCTCCGGCTTTTGCCAATTTAACGGACAGAATCCCAGTCCCGCAACCTACATCGATGATTTTCTTCCCTTTTAATCCTTCGGTAGCTAGGGATAGCAAGTCGACATAGTGATCATACGGAATATCGGTCATCAATTCATCGTAAATGGACGCGAAGTCCGTGTACGCTTCCTTATTGGTCATCGCCCATAGTTAGCAATGGAGCATCTCCCCATAACTTCTCCAAGTTATAATAGCCGCGCTCATCTTTATGGAAGACATGCACGACAACATCACCTAAGTCAACAAGCACCCATCTTCCGTTTTCGAGGCCTTCCACTCGTTTAACTTCGAATTCATTTTCAGATGCCTTATCGGCAACTTCCCTTGCGATCGCTTGCACTTGACGTTCTGAATTCGCATGGCAAATGATGAATTGGTCAGCGATTAGGGATATTCCTTCCATATTTAAAACGACAATGTCTTGCCCTTTCTTATCATCCACTGCAGCGTAAGCTGTTTCAAGTAATGTAGGCATATTTTCACGTTTCCTTTCGTAGTTGGCTGTTTCACTTTCTTTGTACGTGTTCATTATAACATTCGATTGAGTCCGGAAAAACAGGTGCACGCCTATCTATAAGATAGAGCACCGAATGGACGATGCAATCCTTCATTGCCACATCGATTCCTTGCTCAGCAGCTTCCCGTAACTCTTCAATTCCTGGGAAGTTCCGTCCTGGCTCAATGAGGTCAGCAATGTAAATAAGCTTTTCAAGCGTTGACATGCCGGCCCTACCAGTTGTATGGAAACGTATCGCATTCAAGATATCCGGATCTGTTACACCGAACTCTTCCATTGCAATAATTCGCCCGGCTGCCGCATGCCACAGTTCATGATGGAATGAAAGAAGCATCCTATCTTCTTCATTCTTTTCAAGGAGCTTTCGCATTGCAGCTGGCTCCATGAATTTTGCGATATCATGAAATAACGCTGCTTGTTCCGCTCTATCTACAGAAACGCCGTGACGCAAAGCTAATTTTTTTGCTGTTTCCGTAACTCTCAATACATGTTCAAATCGTTTACTCGGCAATCTTTTTTCAAGTTCTGTTATGACTGACCCGGTTTCCATAAAGCCCCTCCTGTCGGATATACGTTCCGATTTGATCGGGAACTAGAAATTGGATTGTATGACCGGCTTGCACCCGTTCTCGAATCACCGTCGATGACAAGTCAATTTGAGGGATTTCAACGATTGTAATCGGATATTGCGTTTCACCTATAGTACCCGGTCTGCCTACCCCGACAAACGTCACAATTTTCATCAATTCATCGATTTTATACCATTTATGCAGCATATCGATCATATCACCGCCGATAATAAAAAAGAACTTCGTATCCGGCTCCAGCTCTAACATGGCCCTCATCGTGTCAAACGTATAGGAAACACCGCCACGGTCAACTTCAAACGATGAGGCGACTAAACCAGGGATTCCGGAGACAGCAAGCTCCACCATCCGTAACCGCTGGACGGGCGTTGCATCTGAAGGGTCCGCTTTATGGGGCGGGATAGACGTTGGCATAAGCCGAACTTCATCTAGATGCAAAGCATGTTTCACTTCATTCGCCATGATAAGATGACCGATATGCGGTGGATTGAAAGTGCCGCCCAATAGTCCGATCTTTTTCATGTTTTCCTCCTTAAGGTAATACGATCCGCTTTTTCTCCTTCGACTCTTTGTACAGTACGAGAATTTTCCCGATTACTTGAACGACTTCAATTCCCGCTTCTTGCAGTTTTTCGGCAATTTCATTTTTGTCTTCTTCACAATTTTGAAGAATACTTACTTTAATTAATTCACGCGCTTCGAGAGCCTCTTGGATCTGTTTAATGATCGATTGGGTCAAACCGCCTTTTCCGATTTGAAAAATAGGCTGAAGATGATGCGCTTCACTTCGTAAATAACTTTTCTGTTTACCTGATAACATTTACTTTCCTCCAAGTTCAGTTGATATGGTTTGAATCATTTTCTTTGTATCCGGGTAAATGCCTGTCCATAATTCAAAAGCCAGCGCCCCTTGATGGACAAACATCCCGACTCCATTCATCGTCATGCCCCCTGCCTCGCGGGCATGACGTAGAAATTCGGTTTGCAGTGGATTATAGATGATGTCGGCAACAATTGCCCCTTCGGATATTCCGGTTGGATCGAGAGGGATCCCACTTTTTGCAAAGTTCATCCCTACGGAAGTCGTTTGAACGACCAGACCGAATTTACTTATATCCTGTTCCGCGTCTTGTAATGACAGAGCAGCACTTCCCACAAGACTGTCAGACATTTGTTTCGCTTTTTCAATTGTGCGGTTTGTAATGGCAATCGGCCCGAAACCAGCAGATGCCAACGCAAAGGAAATACCCGCTGCCGCCCCACCTGCCCCGATGATAAGCAAGTTCCCTACTTCTTGAGGAGTCGCTCCATTCTCTTGCAGCGAGTGGACAAAACCGCGTCCGTCAGTGTTCGTTCCGAAAAGTGTGCCATCCTCAAGCACTTTCACTGTATTGACGGCGTTCATCCGTCTTGCCTCCTCGTCCACTCGGTCGAGGTATGGGATAATTGCGCTTTTATGGGGAACGGTAACATTCCATCCGCTGCACCCTAATCGTTTCAAGCTTGCAACGGCTTCTTCTAAATGTTCGCCTTTGACATGTATCGGTACATAGGACGCATCGATTCCGTTTTCACGAAACCAAGTGTCATGCATCCTGGGAGACATCGATTGCGCGATCGGGTCTCCGATGACCGCATACCATTTTTTCATGAATCAGACCTCCTTAAATAAGCGATGGACGGAGCACTACGTCAACTCCTCGTGGTGCATGTACAGCAACAACGACACCAGGATGCTGTACAGTAATCCAACCTAACCCCGATATGACGAGATCCATTTTCCCATTTTTTATCGAAAATTCATGCCTTACGAGCGGTGGCATCTTTTCAAGAGATTCACCGCTTGGCGGGGAGAGCATTTCTCCAAGATGAGCAGCATATAAGGTATCAGCATTCTCAAGCTTTGTTCGATGGATCGGTATTTCGTTTGAAACATGAACCGTGAACGATGAACGATCACCGGACAGAAAATCGAATCTCGCTAGGCCTCCGATAAATAACGTCTGTTCCGCGTTCAATTGGAACACTTTCGGTTTTAGTTCCTTCTTCGGCGTAATCGCTTTTAAGTCTTTTGTATCTAAATGATGGGCCATCTGATGGTCGTTAATGATTCCTGGCGTATCGTAAATAGCCTTTCCATCATCGAGCGGGATTTCCACAAGATCGAGTGTAGTCCCTGGGAAATGGGAAGTGGTAATCACTTCGCCCATGCCTGTCGCGTTTTTAATAATTCGGTTGATGAATGTTGATTTTCCAACGTTCGTACTTCCGACGACGTAGACATCTTTTCCTTTTCTATACTGATCAATTGCTGTCAACGCTTCCTCCATCCCGTGCCCTTTGTACGCCGATATCAGCAAAACATCGACGGGCTTCAAGCCGAGCTTTGCGGCTTCGGTCTTCATCCAATGGATTAATCGGTTGCGGTTGACGGATTTAGGAAGGATGTCAGACTTATTCCCGATTAATAGGATGTCTTTTTTTCCTACAAAACGCTGCAAGCCGTTGATCCAACTTCCATTGAAATCAAATATATCAACAACTTTAATAACGAGCCCCTCTTTTTCCCCGATACCATTCAATATTGCAAGGAAATCGTCACCCGATAAGGAAACAGGCTGCAATTCATTATAATTGCGAAGTCGGAAACAACGTCTGCAAATGACTTCCTCTTTCTCTAATGAAGCAGCTGGTGCATATCCTTCCTTTTTCGGGTCCATCGTTTGAATTTCAATTCCACAACCAATGCATGTAAGTCGTTCCAACCTTATTCCTCCCATTTAATCTTTCCTTGGCTTTTTAGTTTGGCCATAATCCTTCTTTCAATCATCCTGTTGAATTTCGTAACGAACCCATCAGAGCTTGCGACGGGAACTACGAGGATCGTATAGAGGCCAAACCGGTTGCCGCCCAAAATATCGGTCATTAGCTGATCGCCGACCATTACAACCTCATTCTTCTTCAAACCCATCGTTTCCAGAGCCTTTTTGAAATTTCTCGCTAATGGCTTCCGTGCATCACAGATAAATGGCGTTCCAAGAGGATCACAAAATAACTCCACTCGACTCTGGTTATTATTTGAGAGGATTGTTACTTGAAGTCCCGCTTCCTGCATCATTCTCACCCATTCCTTAATTTCGGGTGTGGCTTCGGGACGATCCCATTCCACTAACGTATTATCCAAGTCGGTAATAATCCCTTTAATACCTTTTTCTTTTAAGGCCTCGGGTGAAATCTGAAAAATATCTTTGACATATTCATCCGGTAAGAAATTTTTATACAAATTAACCACTCCGTTACTTCACTAATTGTAAAACGATTATAACATATCAGCATCGAATGACACTTGTGGGCACAGCGTCAAATCAGTTGGATTTCCTCCGTTGCTTTGCTGAATGTAAACAAGCAGTCATCGCATATGCTGTCATATAACGACACAGGAGGTGGACCGATGAGCGGTTTTGTCATGGCACTCGTCCAACTGTGGGTCGAAGTCCCTGCTATGGTCGGCTATATCAGGGGGCAGGCGTTCCGTCGACCGCTATCGAAAGCGGAAGAGGCTGATTGCTTGAAACGATTGGCAGAAGGCGATGAAAGTGCGAGAGATGAGCTCATTGAAAGGAATATGCGCCTCGTCGCTCACGTCGTAAAAAAATTCCATCCAAAACACGAACAACTAGACGATTACATTTCCATCGGAACAATCGGTCTAATGAAAGCTGTTAATAGCTTTACACTTGACCGTAAAACGAAGCTCGCGACATACGCAGCCCGTTGTATTGAAAACGAAATTCTCATGTACTTGCGCACACAAAAGAAAGTGCAGAAAGACGTATCACTGTTCGATCCGATCGGTATGGATAAGGATGGCCAGTCCCTTCAGATAGCGGACTTGCTGCAGACCGACGAAGAGGCGCCAATCGATACTGTCCAACAGAAAGAGCAAAAAGAGAGACTGTACCGCCATCTCGGAAAATTGGACGGCAGGGAGCTGGAAATTATTCAAAGAAGATACGGCCTCCTTGACGATCAACCGATGACCCAAAAGGAGATCGCCCAACAGCTCAACATTTCGAGAAGTTATGTCTCACGGATTGAGAAAAGGGCCATCGTCAAGCTCTATCAGTTATTTAAGCATGAATATAACGAATGAATATCATGAACGGACTGGAGTCAAAATGAAGAGGCGTTTCCTCCTACGGGGCCACGGGCCCTGTGAAAGGAAACGCCTCTTTCGCATCTTTCTATTCACGCTTCATGCCAAATCAGTCCGAACTAACCTCACGCGAGATAACGACTGTTATTACTGCCGATATGATGAAAACACCAGCCATTAGATAAAACATAACTGAATACCTCCCTCAAAACAATCTATGACATACTATTATCTTACCATAATCATTTTAGAATTTCGAGATAGCGTGCATAACAATTTCCGAAGAGTGTTTTGCAGCTAAAGGCAAGAACTCATCAAAACTGACGGACGATTCTTTTCCCGCAATATCGGATAATGCACGAATGACGACAAATGGCGTTTCGAACTGATGGCAAACTTGCGCAACAGCGGCAGCTTCCATTTCTGCTGCAATCATTGTAGGAAACTGCGCTTTTACAATTTCCACCCGTTCCGCATCACTCATGAACACATCTCCGGAAGCAATCAAACCGACAGCATGAGCATGCTCTCCGACTTCTTCCACTGCCTCTTTCGCTATTTGAATAAGCTTTTCATCTGCAGGGAACGAAGGGGGCATCCCGGGAACTTGTCCGATTTCATATCCAAAGGCCGTTGCATCGAAGTCATGATGTCTCACTTCGTCAGATATGACGACCGTCCCGACTTCAAGCGAATCTTTAAAGCCGCCGGCAGACCCAGTGTTGAAGACGACATCAGGTGCAAATTGCTGAATGAGTAATGTTGTCGCGATTGAAGCGTTCACTTTCCCAATTCCACTTTTCACGAGCACGATATGATGTTGTCCGATTTTCCCTTCAATGAATTCACAACCAGCTATAGTCTCAACTACCGGTTCCTCTATTTTGCTCCTTAAAATTTCAACTTCTTGTTCCATCGCTCCAATAATTGCTATTTTCATTGTTGTACAACCTCCGAATAAACAGGTGCGCTTAGGCACCTGTTCAATAATCAAAATCCAATGTATTTAAAATATCCATTTGTACAGGCTTCCAACCCTCTCCATCGACCCATTCAAGATAAACGCGGTATTTCTCTGATTTGTCTCTCGTTGAAACGATTCCGATCGATTTCTGCGGACTTCCGCCGTTTTTAATCTTCCAGTAAATCAATCCTTCTTCAGAATGTCCTGTCGCGTATGCGATAGCCTTTTTCTTCTCATTCCAGTCAACATGATTAACATCATACTTTGACTCGTGTGCTCCCGTTTGAACAGTACCGATCGGCTTCCATGCAGGATTGATGACAGTTTCTATGATGATATCGTCATTATCCGGAACGATGATAACAGAATCTTGCTCCTCTTCATCGTCATCAGCATTTTCATCATTGCTGTCAGATCCGCCGGATTCTTCGTTTCCATTAGAAGACTGTTCCTCTTCCTCTTCCTCTTCCTCACCTTCGTCGTTAGCAACTTCAGTTGAACTATTTCCGTCATTGGATCGATCAGATTCGTTTTCATCTTTCCCCGATTTGCTATCGATAGAACCCGATTCTTCGATATCCTGTATTTCAGAGGAGCTCCCTTTTTCATCTTTATCATTATTCCCGGTAATGATGGAAGCGCCGACAATGATAATGAGTAAGACGACAAGACCGATCATTATATTCAAAAGCTGATTGCTCCGGTTGCGCATTTTCTTTCGATTGACACGCGAGTACCTTGGATCATTCCCTTTCATCCAGCTTTCCCCCTATCAGCATAAATTAGAAAGGCCGCCCTCATTCGAAGGCGGCCATAGAGGTCACTTAATTTCAACAATAACGACCGACATTTCCCCACCAGGAGTTAAGATTTTCACTTCATCGCCTTTACTGCGACCAATTAAACCTTTTGCAATTGGTGAATCGTTGGAGATCAATCCTTCAATTGGGTTTGCTTCCGCCGAGCCGACGATTGTATAAGTTTCCTCATCTCCGTCTGGCAATTCTTTAAATGTAACCGTTTTCCCAAGTTGTACTTCATCGGTGTTCATTTCGTCTTCTGTAATGATGACGGAATTGCGGATCATCGATTCCAGAGTAGAAATTTTCCCTTCGACAAATGCCTGGTCTTCTTTTGCGGAATCATACTCCGAGTTTTCCGAAAGGTCCCCATAGCTTCGTGCAATTTTAATACGCTCCACGACTTCCTTGCGTTTTACGGTTTTAAGATATTCCAGTTCCTCTTCGAGTTTCTTCTTCCCCGATGCAGTCATCGGATACTTTTTCTCTGATACCATCATACAACACTCCTCATATTCCTGTTCATAAAAACACTATGCCGCTCCTGCTAGAGGTATGCGACATAGTCTCATTTATATTGAATTCTGACTTCATCATATTACAATTTCGTTCCATATTCAAGAATTGTTTTTATTTTCGTGACCATCAGGTCGATGGCAACCTCATTTTGACCGCCTTCAGGAATGATAATATCCGCATATCGCTTTGTTGGTTCGATGAATTGATTGTGCATCGGACGGACAACCGATAAGTATTGTTCAATGACCGATTCAATCGTTCGCCCCCGCTCATGAATGTCCCTCATGAGGCGTCTAATGATGCGTAAATCCGCGTCTGTATCGACAAAAAGCTTAATGTCCATTAATTCCCGGAGCCTTTCATCCTCCAATACGAGAATCCCTTCCAAAATGATGACATCTTTTGGTTCAATCAGTATTTTCTGATCCGATCTCGTATGGAGGGCATAATCGTAGACCGGTTTTTCAATTATTTCCCGATTGAGTAGCTTCCCGATATGTTCAATCAATAAATCTGTATCAAATGCAAGCGGATGATCATAATTCGTTTGCAATCTTTCTTCAAACTCAAGATGAGATTGATCTTTGTAATAATAATCTTGTTCTATGACGACAACCGAATGCTCTTTGAATACGTCATAAATTCGGTTCGTGACACTCGTCTTCCCTGATCCCGAACCACCGGCAATGCCGATGACAAGAGGTTTTCTCCTATCCATTTCTTTTCCTCCCACAAATACAGGGTTCTTGCTCAGTCCCTCTTTTTTACAGCAACCAGGATTCCATCGCCGACCGGCAGCAATGACGTTTCATAGTTTGGATGCTTCATGACCCATGAAGTAAATTCCTTCAAATTGCGAATCATTGTCCGATTCCGTTTCGGCACTTCTTCATCCGGAATCATCACTGCGCCATGCATGAACATATTATCGCAATAAATAATGCCGCCCTCCGCTACATGCTCGGAATATTTTTCAAAGAATCGTTTATATTGCCCTTTCGCTGCATCGATGAATAGGGCATCATATTGCAAATTCGGAAGCGATTCATCGGGCAGTAGGAGGGCGTCTCCTTCGATGATTGTAATCCTGTCTCCAAAACCGCTTCGATTAATATATTCCACAGCCTTTGCATATCGCTCATTATCCCGCTCAATCGTAACGACAGAAGCCACCTTTAAAGCAGAAACCATCCGGATAGCAGAATATCCTATTGCGCTCCCGATTTCAAGTATTAGCTTCGGACGTTGGATTCGAAGCAGTCCGATGAAGGTCTCGATTCCACTTCGATCCATGATTGGAATTCTCTGTTCAGCAGCGAACTCCTCCATTTCACGGACCAATGGACTGTCGGCTTCACGTAGCTTCGAAATATATGTTTCAAAGTCTTCCATTCAAGACACTTCCAATCTGTTTGTGTCGATCAATCGATATATAATTGCTTGTTTTTCAAATGCTCCTCATACGTCTTCGCAAAATGGTTTTTCCCATCCTCATCCGCTAGGAAATAAAAATAGTCTGTAATTGATGGGTCTACGACAGCTTCTATCGAAGATTTTCCGGCATTTGCAATTGGACCAGGAGGGAGGCCTGTGTGCATATACGTATTATACGGATCCTCAACTTTCAAGTCTTCAAGCAAAACCCGACCTTTATGTTCTCCTAAAGCGTATAACACGGTCGGATCCGTCTGCAATGGCATCCCTATTTCCATCCGATTGTAAAAGACGCTGGCGATTGTTTCCCGATCGGCTTTCGCCGTCGCTTCCCTTTCAAGGAGGCTTGCGAAGGTGAGCAGCCAATGGACGGACTTCTCGTTGCTTTCCAAATATGCAAAATAAGGTGTTACGTTATCAGACGTTGCATCCAACATCGTTGTAACGACCGTGTCGATTGTAGGCTTTTCCTCATAAAATGGATACGTTGCAGGGAATAAATACCCTTCCAACGGATATCTTACATCTTCTCCCAAAATCTCATCGGTTAAAATGTTCGGATACCTTCCCATCAGATCTATAATTGTCTGCTCATCATTGACGTAGTCCAAAAACTCTTTTTCAGGTATGCCTGTCCGCTTTTCCACAATGGCAGCAATCTGTTTCAACGTTAACCCTTCAGGAATTGTCATCGTGAACACTGGTGTCCTGTAGACTTTCCCCGTCTTGAGGCTTTCGATCAATTCATCCAATGTCATTGCTTTCGTCAGACCGTAGGAACCTGCCTGGAACTGCGATTCATTGTTGAACTTTGCATAATACTTAAAGATCCTTGCGTCTTTAATTAGCCCTTTTTCTTCCAACGTTTCCGCAATCGATGTTAATCCCGATCCAATCGGAATTTCCACTTCTATTACTTCTTCCGAGTTCGGGTCGACCGGTTGAAGAGCCTCACTTATGTATTTATAAACAGCTCGACCCCCAATTAGGCCGCCGATAATAAGAACGAGCGCGACAACAAATACGATACGCCTGACGATTTTCACTTCTTTTTTCTGCTCTAGCATCTTTTCGAACATCTGATCCTTTTTCGAACTATTATCCATCCAGCATCACCTCATTCAGAACAATTTCTATCTTCTAAAAGGTTCAACACAGTGAAAAGACGGAATGGCCTGCACCATTCCGTCCGTGCACATATGAATTATTCTTCGTCCTCGTCTTCTGCAAGGAATGTGTTTAGCATTTCTTCGATCATGTCCCATTCCTCATCAGTTTCGATTGGCAATAGTTCCCCATCTTCGTTGTCCTCAGACGGAATGAAAGCTGAAGCGTGAATTTCAACTTCTTCGTCATCGTCCACTTCTTCACCTAAAATATGATAGAGGACATATGACTTTCCGAAATCTTCCGATTCAAATGTAAAGATGACTTCACATACATGCTCTTCACCGTGCTCGTCTACGACTGTCATTGTTTCTTGTCCATGTTCCATTGTTAATCACCTCATCTATTTTTTGAATCAAGATACCCTTGGAGTATCATGACTGCAGCCATCTTATCGATGACCGTCTTCCTTTTTTTCCTGCTGACATCAGCTTCGATTAACATCCGTTCTGCCGCCATCGTCGTTAAACGCTCATCCCATAGCGTAACAGGCAGTCCAAACGCCTCTTTCAACATTTCAGCGAATCGAATGGAAGCTTCCCCTCTCGGACCAACGGAGTTATTCATGTTTTTTGGATATCCGACTACAAATGAGGTGACAGCGTATTCAGTTACAAGCTCCTGAATTCTGGACATGCCAAATTGGCCGGCACTTTCATCAATTTTAATCGTTTCGATGCCTTGGGCTGTCCACCCAAGCGCATCGCTGATTGCAATACCGACCGTTTTGGATCCGACATCCAATCCCATTACCCTCAATTCGTTTTACCTCCGTTTTCACGGATATAAAACTTCACCAATTCCTCGAGAATCTCGTCCCTCTCCAACTTCCTGATGAGGTTACGTGCTTCGTAGTGGCGAGGGATGTAAGCCGGGTCGCCCGATAAGAGGTAACCGACAATTTGGTTGATAGGATTGTAGCCCTTGTCTTCCAGCGCTTTGTGCACATGTAGCATGACCTGTTTCACTTCTTGCTCCATCGATTCTTCAGGAAAGTTGAACTTCATCGTCTTGTCGTATGAATTCATAGTCGACACCCCGCTTTCCAATCGTCCGTTTGCAAATCGGATACCTTTCCCACTTACTCTATACCCGACATCCATTTCCGCTTAAACGGATTTGACATAATCATACACGGAATGGAGTGCTTCATCAAGTTTAGATGTATCCTTCGCACCCGCCATCGCCATGTCCGGACGACCTCCGCCCTTACCGCCACAGAGAGATGCTACATGATTGACGATTTTCCCTGCATGGAAGTTCCCATTTTTCAAATCTTCTGTCACACCTGCTGCTAACAAAACTTTTTCGTCAGTTGCCGCCCCGAGTACGATTACACCTTTACTCACCTTTTGCTTCAATTCATCAATCATTTGTCGTAAGGCATTATTATCTTTCACATCCACTCTAGCAGAAAGAACTGTTACATCGTCAATTTGTTGTGCAGATGCAATGATGTCCGTCAGTTGGCTATTGCCAAGTTTAGCAGAAAGCGATTCGTTTTCCCGTTGCAGCTCTTTCATTTCGGATAAGTAGGCGCCCACTTTCGTCACGATGTCTTTAGGATTAGACTTCAAAAGTGCCGCAGCTTCAGTAAGAAGAGCCTCTTCTTTCTTAAATGAACGGTATGCCTCTTGACCCGTTACCGCTTCAATCCGTCTAGTTCCAGCACCGATACCGCCTTCCGATTCAATCTTGAACAATCCGATAGCCGAAGTAGACGGTACATGGCATCCGCCGCATAACTCAATCGAGTAATCGCCAACTGAAACGACACGGACGATATCTCCGTATTTTTCACCGAATAAAGCCATTGCTCCCATCTCTTTTGCTTCATCGATCGGTTTCTGTTCGATTTGGACATTGATATCCGCCCAAATTTTTTCATTGACGATTTCTTCGATCTTTTCAAGTTCTTCCTTCGTCACTTGCCCAAAATGGGAGAAGTCGAATCGAAGACGATCAGGGCCGACATATGAGCCTGCCTGATTCACATGCTCACCGAGTACAGTCTTCAATGCTTTATGAAGAAGATGTGTTGCCGTATGGTTTTTAATCGTCATTTTACGCGATTCCGCATTTACTTCAGCAAAAACTTCTGCATTGTTCGCTATTTCACCGGAACGAACAATTGCCGTATGTAAATGCTGACCATTCGGTGCCTTTTTTACGTCTTTTACATCTACGATGAATGAATCGCTTGAAACAGTACCTTTGTCTGCGATTTGCCCGCCACTTTCCGCATAAAAAGGTGTGCGTTCAAGAATGAATTGGATTTCATCGCCTTCAGAAGCATGTGCAACCAGCTCGCCATTATGCAAAAGTGCATTAATTGTTGTTTCACAAGATAATTGATCATAGCCGATGAATTCGCTTGGTTCATGGATATTGCCAAGCACTTCCGATTGAACATGCATTGAATCAACATCCAGTCGTGCAGCCCTTGCACGTTTACGCTGATTGTCCATTTCTTCGTCGAATCCAGCCCGGTCGACTGTAACACCAGCTTCTTCTGCAAATTCCTCTGTCAGTTCGAAAGGGAAGCCATACGTATCATATAGCTTGAACGCATCCGCACCTGACACACTTCTGTCACCTGCAGCCTTCGCTTTTTCAATAACTCCATTCAAAATGGCTAATCCTTCGTTCAATGTTTCGTGGAATCGCTCTTCTTCGTTCTTAATGACTTTCATGATGAAAGATTCTTTTTCTTTTACTTGAGGATAGAAGTCTTGCATCACTTCTCCGACGACAGGGACAAGTTCGTACATGAACGGTTTATTAATACCCAATTGTTTAGCGAACCGAACAGCGCGGCGTAATAATCTCCGCATTACATACCCTCTTCCTTCGTTGGAAGGTAATGCCCCGTCGCCGATTGCGAACGCAACTGTCCGGATATGATCCGCAATGACTTTGAATGCCGTATCTTTCACTTCGTCCTTGCCATACGTTTCCCCAGACATTTTTTCAACAGAGTGGATGATCGGCATGAACAGGTCTGTGTCAAAGTTGGTTGGCACTTCCTGGATTACGGAAGTAATCCGTTCAAGTCCCATTCCAGTATCGATGTTTTTCTTAGGAAGAGGTGTGTACGTATGATCCGGATTATGGTTGAATTCGGAGAACACCAAATTCCAAATTTCCAAATAACGTTCGTTTTCGCCGCCCGGGTACAATTCAGGATCCGAGAAATCGTCTCCGAATGCAGGACCGCGGTCATAGAAAATTTCGGAGTTCGGGCCACTTGGACCTTCACCGATATCCCAGAAGTTCCCTTCCAAGCGGATGATGCGTTCTTCTGGAATGCCGATTTTATCTCTCCAAATTGCGTATGCTTCATCATCTTCCGGATGAACCGTTACGGAAAGTTTTTCTGGATCGAAGCCGATCCACTTTTCGTTCGTCAGGAAATCCCATGCCCGGATGATCGCTTCTTCTTTGAAATAGTCGCCAATTGAGAAGTTACCGAGCATTTCGAAGAATGTATGATGACGTGCAGTTTTTCCGACATTTTCGATATCGTTCGTACGGATGGATTTCTGTGCGTTGACGATACGTGGATTTACCGGCACGACTCGTCCGTCAAAGTATTTTTTCAGTGTTGCGACTCCGCTGTTAATCCATAGTAGTGAAGGATCATCGATTGGGACGAGTGGAGCCGATGGTTCTTCGCTATGGCCGTGCTCTTTGAAGTAGTCAAGAAACATTTTTCTAATTTCAGATGCTGTTAATTTTTTCATGAGTTTTCCTCCTTTAATAATCATTCATTGCCTAAACAAAAAAATCCCCGCCCCTGTACAAGGGACGAAGATTTTTCGTGGTACCACCCTAATTTACCGACATCGTCGGTATCTCAAGAAGCCATAACGCGGCTAACGGCAAGTGTTAGTTGCTCTCAGGAGTAGCTTTCCGGCAAACGACCATGGGAATCCTTGCAGCCTTGGGAATCCTTTCTGAACATGGCGGTAGGCGTACTTTCTCCGTCATCGAATTTCATATGATACTTAGGATTATAGGGAATCGCTATCCACATGTCAATCCATCACTTCTGAAAAATCATAAGGGCTGACACCTTGCATTCCAATCATTGGATCGATTCCAAATATCGTCTCCATCGTCAGCTTGAATTCTTTCAGACTTTCTGGCGTCTCCTCATCGGACACCACTACGTCCGATTGTTGGGCGTCAATCGGCTCGGCTTCCACGGCTTCGTCACTGATTTCCGCAACGAATTCCTTCCGTAGCCGGTCTTTCAATGTTGTCTGACGCTCTAGTTCGTCCGTCCGATTAATGCCGATTTTGAATTCTTCCGGCTCACCGCAAAGAATTAGGAAGTTTTTTGCTCTCGTAATTCCTGTGTACAACAGATTTTTACGAAGCATCTTCCTATACCCTCGAACGACTGGCATGACGACAATCGGAAATTCACTTCCTTGTGATTTATGGATGGAACAGCAATAAGCCAAGGTGATTTGGTTCAAGTCGTTCCGTTCATATTCCACTTCGATGCCATCATAGGAGACGATCAGCAATTCTTTTTTATCGACGGTCTCATTCGCCTTGATGATCGAGATGACTTCGCCCATATCTCCATTGAATACGTTGCTTTCAGGCTGATTGACGAGCTGGAGTACTTTGTCTCCGATTCGATAGACCGCTTCCCCAAAAACGACTTCTTTCCGATTAGGTCCCGGCGGATTCACCATTTGTTGGATCATCTTGTTCAATCCATCGATTCCTGCTGGTCCTTTATACATAGGAGCGAGCACTTGGATGTTTTTGATGTGATGACCTTTCGAAATAGCGTTTTTGATAACCTGTTCTACGACTTCGAGGATTTGATCACCGTTTGCCTTGATGAAAGAGCGATCGGATGTTTTCCGCGTGATGTCATCCGTCCATTTCGCATTTTTGATCATATGCGCCATTTCGATTATCGTCGACCCGGCACTCTGGCGATAGATCTCAACAAGCTCCACGACAGGAATTTTTTTCGACTCAAGCATATCTTTCAACACTTGACCTGGACCGACAGGCGGAAGCTGATCTTGGTCCCCTACAAAAAGGACTTGTATATCATCATGCAATGCTTTCAGGAGCTGATGGGCGAGCCAAGTATCGACCATGGACATCTCATCGATGATAATGAGCCTTCCTTCCACTTCCCTTCCGATTGCATCATCCTTCTCTTGGCCATTGAAACCGAGAAGCCGATGAATCGTCATTGCCGGCAGCCCTGTCGACTCCGACATCCTTTTTGCAGCACGACCCGTAGGAGCCGCTAAAACGATTGGAAACGTCTCTTCTTTTTCAACATATACTTTCGGGTCGAGTGAAAGCCCATGCAACTCAGCGAACACTTCCACCAATCCACGGATGACCGTTGTTTTTCCTGTTCCAGGTCCTCCTGTCAAAATCATGGCAGGCGAGTGAAGCGCCTTTTCAATTGCCGCCACTTGGGTTTCGGCATAATTGACGCCTAGCCTTTCCTCCGCTTCACCGATCGCCTTGCGGATTTCGGAAACCGGAAACTTATCGGAAAAATCATTCTCCATAATCCTTTCCAATTTAGAGGCTATACCGATTTCTGAAAAGTAAAGAGAAGGGATATACAGCCTTTTCCCTTCGCCGCAAAGCTTTCCTTCCTCCACCAACTCAATGACACATTTAGAAATGTGATCGAAAGAGATTTCTTCTGATTGGCTCGTTTCAAGCAACCTTTTCACTTCGGGCAACACAGTATCTGCCAGTAAATAAACATGGCCAGCTGACTGTACACCTTGATTCATCGTATGGAGAATAGCGGCTTTCACACGAGAAGGATGTTTTCCTGTTATCCCTAATTGCCTTCCCAATTCATCCGCACGCTGGAACCCAATCCCCTCCACGTCCTCGATGAGTCTGTACGGATTCTCTTTCAACAGTTCAACAGCTTCTTCTCGATACGTTTGGTAGATCCTCATTGAAAGCTGGGGTCCGAATCCCCAGTCATTCAATTGGACCATACTCCGTTCCAAGCCGAGATTTTCCTGCAAAACTTTAACGAGCGTCTCCTTCCGTTCTTCCGAAAGCTTTGGCACTCTATCCAGTACAGAAGGGTTTTCTAATATAAGTGTAATGGCGTCTTTGCCTAATGTTTTGACGATCGTGTCGGCAGTTTTCCTGCCGATTCCAGGGAAGAGATCACCGGATAAATAATGGACGATTCCTGTTTCGGTTTCAGGCATCTCTTTCGTAAACGTATGGACGTCGAACTGCTGTCCATAAGTGGCATGATTCACAAGTCTCCCCGTCAGCCTGTAGTCATCTTCGTTCGCGAGTGGCGGGAAGTTTCCTTTTATGACGATTTCTTTGTCTTCATAGCCACTATTCGTTTTACTAATTTTCATTTTCACGATGGAAAAGAGATTATCAGGATTGTGGAAAATGGTTACGACAGGTCGTCCAACGATGAAAATCGCTTCATTATTCCCTTTCCCTTCAGCCATACGATCACCGCCTTGTGTATCCGTCCATTTTGGAAATTAACCTAATTTGATCATATCGTAAATATATCGAGCTTGCGTATGTTCCGGTTCAATTGTGAATGCCTTTTCCAAATGGAAAAGTGCATCGTCTTTCTGATCGGTAGAGACAGCATAAAGCACACCTAAATTATAATGGGCGTCTGTATTCTCATCGTCTTTCTGTAAAACAAACACTAATTCCTTCCTTGCCTCTTCAAAAAGTTCCATTTCGGCAAGGAGGATCCCATAGGCCAAACGGATCTCTAGATCATTAGGCGCAAGCTCGGCCGCTCTTTGGAAATACGGCAATGCGAGTTTAAATTGATCCGAATGTTTCAAGCTCTTGCCAAGCATGAAATAAGCATCTGCTTCATTCAGTCCGGCACGTATGGCCTTTTCATAGATTTTAGCAGCCTCCTCGAACCGATCATTCGTATAATAGAGATTGCCTAATCCATAAAGTGCGGAGCCCGCATTTTCATCCAAACTAATCGCCTTCTGGAAAAAACGTTCAGCCCTCTCCGTGTCACCTGCAGAAGCGAAAACATTTCCAAGATTAATATAACCGACCGGATTGTCTGGCTCCTCCTCTGCTGCCTTCATGAATGCTTCAATTGCCTTTTCAAATTCCCCGTCCTTCAGGGCTTTGATTCCTATTTCATTGTATTTCATAAGCCGTTCCTCTCATCCTACGTAATCTAGTTGTACACCATTTTTCACGACAGTGTCGATCGTTCCCCCACCTAGACATTCTTCACCATCATAGAAGACGACTGCTTGTCCCGGGGTGATTGCCCGGACCGGTTCTGCAAAAATGACTTTCGCTTGACCATCTCCCGTTACTTCGACGGTCACTTTCGTATCAGGTTGACGGTAACGGAATTTGGCCGTGCATTCAAAAGTAGCCGGCAATGTCCGAGCAGTCGCGAAGCTAACATTTGTCGCTGTCAAGCTGTCGGAATAAAGTGCTTCATGATGGAAACCTTGTCCGACGAGCAATGTGTTCTCCTTCAAGTCTTTCCCAAGTACGAACCATGGTTCGCCTGAGCCGCCAATTCCTAACCCATGACGTTGGCCGATTGTGTAATACATGAGGCCATCATGCTTACCGACGGTTTTTCCATCCATCGTTTTCATGTCACCCGGCTGTGCTGGCAAATAGTGTCCAAGAAATTCCTTGAAGTTCCTTTCACCGATAAAGCAAATGCCTGTGGAATCTTTTTTCTTAGCAGTTGTTAACCCAGCCCGCTCAGCAATTTGACGGACTTCCGATTTATCGAGACCACCGATCGGGAAAATGACTTTTTGCAATTGTTCCTGAGTCAGTTGGTTGAGGAAGTACGTTTGGTCTTTGTTTGCATCTTTCCCTCTTAGCATGGCAACTCCTTCATCCGTTTCGACGACTTGTGCATAATGCCCTGTCGCTAGGAAATCTGCGCCGAGACTCATTGCATGGTCTAAGAAGGCATTGAATTTTATCTCTTTGTTACACATGACGTCCGGGTTCGGAGTTCGTCCGGCTTTGTATTCATCTAGGAAATAAGTAAAAACTTTATCCCAATATTGCTGTTCAAAATTGACCGCATAATATGGAATTCCTATTTCATTACATACGCTGATGACATCTTCATAATCTTCAGTTGCTGTACAGACGCCGAATTCATCCGTATCATCCCAGTTTTTCATGAAGATCCCAATGACTTCATATCCTTGTTCCTTCAGTAGCAGTGCAGCGACTGACGAGTCGACCCCGCCAGACATGCCGACAACTACCCTCGTTTCGGATATTGGTTTATTTGTAGTTCTCATATCTTTTCATCCTTTATCATTCATTTCACAAGCCGCTTAACAATTTCTGCAGTTTTGCTCGCCACTTCAGCAATCGTCTGTTCATCGAGACCAAGGCCGAAGCTGAAACGCACTGAATTTCGCAATTTTGGAGATTCACTGCCCCACATTGCAGATAATACATGCGACGGCTCAAGGGATCCAGCTGTGCATGCTGAACCGCTCGAAACAGCGATGCCTGCCATGTCTAAATTCACGAGCAATGATTCGATTTCAGTTCCTGGGAAGCTGAAGTTCACAACATGCGGAAGCCGATTCGCTTCTTTTGCATTCACTTCGAAAGCGATTCCTTCCCGCTCAAAAACTTCACTCAAGATTGTTTGGTAGCGGTTATATTTTACAGAATTTGCTTCCATTTCTTTCTGGGCTATGTTCACAGCTTCAGCAAAGCCGACGATAGCTGGAACATTTTCCGTTCCTGCACGTCTTTTCCGTTCCTGCTCCCCACCAAATTGAAGCGGTGTCGTCTGAAGGCCTTTCCGTTGATACAGAAAACCGACCCCTTTTGGTCCGTTCAGTTTATGGGCGGAAGCGCTCAACAAATCGACTTGCAATTCTTGTACATCCAATTTCAGTATTCCGAATGCTTGGACGGCATCCGTATGGAAAACGGCTTGATGGTCTTTTAATAGTTCTCCAATTTCCTTAATCGGCTGTATGGTCCCTACTTCGTTATTGCCGTACATAATTGTCACGAGCACTGTTTGATCGGTTAGTACATCAGCTACTTGACCTACAGTTATTTGCCCATTTTCATCGACTGGCAAATAGGTGACACGAAAGCCGTTTTTTTCCAATTCCTTGCATGAATTTAAAACGGCATGATGTTCTATCGCAGTCGTAATAATATGGTTGCCTTTTTCCTTCATTGCCGAGGCGGTTCCAAAAATAGCGATGTTATCAGCTTCCGTACCACCAGACGTGAAAATAATTTCAGTCGGTTCGGCATGGATTGCTTCCGCTATCGTCTTCCGGGCGTCATCCAAAAGTTTACGGGAAGTCCGCCCGAAGCTATGGATGCTTGAAGGATTGCCAAATACAGTATCCATTGCATTTACATAGGCAGCACTCACTTCCGGATGGATCGGTGTAGTTGCTGCATGGTCCAAATAAATTGTTTGCATACTAATACCCCTTTGAAGGTTAAATATAGAACATATATCCATCGAGCCCTGTAGATTCATCAGAGTCGACTAAATCTTTTATTGTCGTCGTATCCAAAACTTCGCGAATGGCTTCGCCGATACGGTTCCATAATGACTGTTGCGGCAGATTGTCATCGTCAATGCCTTCAACGACTTGTATCGGGCCTTCGAGCAAACGAATTACGTCTCCCGCTGTAATATCACTCGGTGGCTTCGCAAGTTTGTATCCGCCGTACGCCCCCCGAACACTTTTCACAATACCGCTATTTCGCAATGCCGGGATGAGCTGTTCTAAATAGGCTTCCGACAAATTATGCTCTTCCGCGATTTTCCGCAAGGGAAGAGGACCTTCCCCATACTTTTTACCAAGTTCTACAACGACAGTCAGCCCATAGCGACCTTTCGTAGAAATCCTCATATATAACCAACGTCCTTTTCTCGACTTTTCAACTTCGTATTTCATCAATACACTTCAAAATATTATAGCATAACTGCTGTTACAGCTACCTTCAAATGACTTCCTGCATTTGGTCGTGTATAATAAAGGAACGGATGTACGGGGGAGTGATTGGATGCATAATGAACCACTAGCATTTCGAATGAGACCTAAAACGATAGACGAAGTCGTTGGACAGCAACATATTATCGGTAAAGATACAGCGCTCTATCGGATGATCAGCAAAGGGCATGTTCCATCCATGTTGTTGTACGGAGAACCTGGCATCGGAAAAACATCAATGGCATATGCGATTGCCGGAACGAGCCAGTTGCCTTTTATTGCATTGAACGCGACAGTTTCAGGAAAAAAAGATGTTGAAGATGTCGTTGCGGAAGCGCGGATCACTGGAAAAGTCATTCTATTCCTCGATGAAATCCATCGTTTCAATAAACTGCAGCAAGATACGCTGCTGCCCCATGTCGAAAAAGGCTCTATCATCTTAATTGGTGCAACTACGGAAAACCCCTTCCACGATGTAAATCCGGCAATTAGGTCGCGTTGCGGGGAAATCCTCCAATTGAACCGGCTCGAGCCACAGGATCTCGTCGAATTGTTGAGACGTGCATTGCATGATGAACATCGCGGTCTTGGTAAAATGACAATTGAAATGACGGATGACCAAATTCAAAAAATCGCCGATGGAACGAATGGAGATGCGAGAAAAGCGCTCACATTATTAGAATCGGTCATTTCAGCGAGCGATGACGAAGACGGCAAAATTGTCGTGGAAGATTGGCTTATTGAAAATCTAATTGGAAGAATCGGCCTCGTTGGCGATAAGAAGGGATCGCATCATTATAATCTGTTATCTGCATTGCAGAAGTCTGTGCGAGGCAGTGATGTGAATGCGGCGATCTTCTATTTAGCCAATTTGCTTGAAACAGGCGATCTCGTCGCCGTCTCTCGCCGCTTGCTCGTCATGGCTTATGAAGACATCGGCTTGGCTGCACCTGAAGTAGGCCCACATGTGCTTGCCGCAACGGAAGCCGCTGTTCGGCTCGGCATGCCGGAAGCGCGCATTCCATTGGCGAATGCTGTCATTGAAATGTGTCTTGCTTCTAAATCAAATTCTGCGTATAAGGCGATTGATGCCGCGGTCAGAGCAATCAACGAAGGAAAAACGGGAGACATCCCCTTTCACTTGCGAGACACACATTATGCAGGAGCAGCGGCACTCGGGCATGAAGGGTATCGATACCCACATGACACACCGATCGGTTCTTTCGGCGGCTGGGTAAACCAGCAATACTTGCCAGATAAGATCCAAAACGAAGAGTATTATGAGCCTGTTATTGCGGGAGAAGAAAAAAGGTTAGCAGCCATTTATGAAAGATTGAAGGAATTCAAGAAGGAAAAATAATAACATACGTAACGTACAAAAGCACCATCCCGGCCTTGAGGGGAGGTGCTTTTCCTTATTATAAAATATGCTGATCCATTTTTAATACAAGTTCCGCTATTTCTGGTTTACTTACTTGATCATTCGCTCCGACACTGACCCCTTTATGTTTTAGTTCATCCGTGATCAATGAAGAAAAAATGATGACCGGAAGCATTGCAAGTTTTTCATTTTCGCGAATCCGTTTAGTGAAATGATGTCCATCCATTTGCGGCATTTCAATATCGGTAATGACGAGCTGAATTTCATCTGAAACTATTTTCCCGTTGGCGACAAGGCTTTCCAAGAAATCTAATGCGTCTTTTCCATTTTCAAAAAACTCGATATTACCATAGCCTGCTTCCGTTAACGTATCGCTTAATAACTTGCGAAGTAAAGGGGAATCTTCTGCAATCAGAATCTTTTTGTTGGATCGCTCCCTTAGCCCAAGCTTGCGAACCTCTTCGACTTGAATGCCACTTTCCGGGTTGATGTCGACGACTATTTTCTCAAAGTCTAGCAATAGGAGCATGTCTTTGTCCCGCTTGATAACCCCGATGACTTGGGAGGCGTCACTTGAATATAAATCTGCAGGTTTTTCGATCTGGTCCCAAGATACACGATGGATTTGCGCGACTTCATGGACATGGAAAACAACTTCTTGTTTATTGAAAGCAGCGACGATATATTTCCCTTCGTTCTTCCCGATTGTTTCCGGCAGCCCCATCACTTTTTCCATGTTAATAACGGGAAGGACAGCTCCTCGGAGCTGAATGATTCCTTCAATGGACGGATGGGCGTGTGGGATAAATGTTATGGGGGTAGGCAGGATGATTTCCTTCACTTTGATAACGTTGATGCCGTAGCGGTTCTGCCCCATTTGAAATTCTACGATTTCGAGTTCGTTCGTTCCGCTTTCGAGTAAGATTCCATCCTGTTTATGCAATGGTTTCATTCCTTCCGATTTCTATATGTAAGCACATTTGTTACATTCGTTCTATGATGATATTCCTATAAAATAATTGTAGCAGTTGGGGAATGATGGAACAAGACTATTTTTAGAACGAAAATCGACAGAACGGCTCCCTTTCCGCGGGCGTCGCCTCAGCCAATCGAACAGCGAAAGCCGTCACGAAGAACGGCTTTTGCGAGTAAAAGCGTAGCGTTACGAGCACCGGCACTGCCGGAAATCAATATTTATAGTTTCACCTCTTTTTTAAAAGAAAAAAGACTACAGACAAACACCAAATTCTTTGGGTGTTAGCCTGCAGTCTGAGCCGTTTCCCTAGTCAACAGGGAAACAGCTTGTACTTACTTCTTGTCCTTCACTCTTTCAACGTAGATATCTTTTACGATGTCGTTGAGGACCCAGCTGGCGCAGACTAAGCCTGCGACGGATGGAACGTAGGCGTTTGAGGAGGGCGGCATTTTCGCTTTGCGGATTTGCGCATCGGGCTTACCGACTGTACCGACGACGTCTTCTCTGACGACAATTGGACTTTCATCCGAAAACACTACAGGGACTCCTTTTTTAATGCCTTCTTTTTTCAATCGGAGTCTGATCACTTTAGCAATCGGATCCGTATGTGTTTTGGAAATGTCCGCTATTTGAAAGCGGGTCGGGTCCAGTTTGTTCGCAGCACCCATGCATGAAATGATTTTGATCCCTCTTGAGACACATTCCTTAATAAGATGAATTTTATAACTGATTGTATCAGATGCATCGATGACGTAATCCGGAGCATAACCAAAGATTTCTTCGTATGTCTCTTCCGTGTAGAACATATGAAGGCCAATCACTTCGCAATCTTTATTTACATCATGAATGCGTTCCTTCATCACTTCCACTTTTGATCGGCCGATTGTAGACAAGGTTGCAACAAGTTGACGGTTGACGTTTGTAATATCGACAGTGTCTTTATCAATAAGAATGATCCTGCCAACGCCGCTACGTGCGCATGCTTCGGCTGCAAATGAACCAACGCCCCCGACTCCTAGTATAGCGACCGTCGTATTTCGCATACGTTCGACGCCTTCCTTACCGATGGCAAGTTCATTCCGTGAAAATTGGTGTAACAATGGTATTCCGCCCTTCCGTATTCAAATCAAAATAAAACCCCTCCGCAATAACGCAAGAGGGGGATATAGTCTACCAAAATTGTAAAAAGCAGTGAACGAATCCCGAATGTGCCGTCTTTGTAGTATCGTTTTGAACCCGCACTCAGCAGGTGGGTGCTCCATCAGTTTTTTCTGAAGTCCCTTATTAGGGCATTCCATCCAAAACAGAATGAGAGCTCCCTACGATAAATATGTTCGGTCAAAACTGATTTGCAAACAACGTACACTTCAGGATTCGTTATTACTTGTATACTACCATAGACGAGAAATGCGTTCAACGATTTTACTGCTGCAATAGATTACATTTTTGTTTCAAACGCTTGTCAAATTCTACTCATTTCGACTGGATAGAAATCCCCAACTCGGAAAGTTGTGAGCTATCCACTTGGCTCGGAGCTTCTGTCAGCAGATCGCTAGCACTCGCAGTTTTCGGAAATGCGATGGTATCACGGAGATTTGTCGAACCGGATAATAACATGACGATGCGGTCCAATCCGAATGCAATGCCGCCGTGTGGAGGCGTGCCGTATTCAAAAGCGTCGAGCAAAAATCCAAATTGTTCGCGTGCTTGTTCGACAGTGAAACCAAGTGCCTTGAACATCTTCTCTTGGACAGCGCGTTGGTAGATCCGGAGCGATCCACCGCCAAGCTCATAACCATTTAAAACGAGGTCATATGCTTGGGCTTTGACGCCGCTTGGATCTGTTTCCAGTCCATCCACGTCAGCTGGCATTGTGAACGGGTGATGGGCTGCATAATAGCGCCCTTCCTCTTCGTCATATTCGAATAGAGGCCAATCTGTCACCCATAGGAAGTTGAATTGTGTCTCGTCAATGAGATTCAACTCTTTACCAAGTTTCAATCGTAGTGCTCCTAATGCATCCGCCACTACTGATTTTTTATCAGCGACGAATAATAGAAGGTCGCCCGGCTCTGCAGTAAGAGCATTCGTCAAAGCAACTCCAGCATCCCCTTCAAAGAATTTTGCAATTGGACCTTTCAAACCATCCGCGTCAACTTTCAACCAAGCAAGCCCTTTTGCTCCATAACGAGCTGCATATTCACCTAACGCATCGATATCTTTTCGCGAGTATTTATCTGAAGCGCCTTTTACGTTGATCGCTTTCACTTGACCACCAGCTTCAACAGCACCTGCAAATACTTTGAAAGAAGAATCTTTTACGATATCGGATACGTCCTGCAACTCCATGCTAAAGCGAGTGTCGGGTTTATCTGAACCGAAACGTGCCATCGCTTCATCATACGGCATACGCTTGAATGGAATTTCGATGTCAATTCCTTTAACGTCCTTCATCACTTTTTTCATGAGACGTTCATTCAATTCCATAATATCTTCGATCGACATGAAACTCATTTCCATATCGATTTGCGTAAATTCAGGTTGACGGTCTGCACGGAGGTCCTCATCACGGAAACAGCGTGCAATTTGATAGTATCTGTCGAAACCGGACACCATCAGCATTTGTTTAAACAGTTGTGGTGATTGCGGCAAAGCATAAAATTCACCTTCATGCACGCGGCTCGGTACGAGATAGTCCCGTGCCCCTTCTGGTGTCGACTTCGTTAAAATTGGCGTTTCCACTTCCACGAATCCTTCCCCGTCGAGGAAATTACGGACTGTCTTCGAAATGTCCGAACGCATTTTAAATACACGAGCAAGTTGCGGACGGCGGAGGTCCAAGTAACGGTATTTCAATCGAATCTCTTCATTGACATCCGTTTCATCCTCGATAATAAATGGAGGTGTTTTCGCTTCGTTGATGATGTGTATGTTTTCCACATGCACTTCAATTGAGCCGGTTTTCAATTTGGGGTTCTTCTGACTCTCTTCACGCTCAACAACATTTCCTGTCACTTCTATGACATATTCATTGCGCACTGTTTCGGCAATTTCAAGCGCTTCACTTGAGAAATCTGGATTGAAAACGACCTGGACTATTCCTTCACGATCCCGTAAATCAATGAAAATCAGACCGCCTAAATCCCGTCTTCTCTGTACCCAACCTTGTAATGTAACCTTCTGGCCTATGACTTCCTCAGTCAATTGCCCGCAATAATGTGTCCGTTGCATATCGTTCATCTACCTTCCTTATTTCAACTGTTCTTTTAGTTTTTCAATAATCGCGCCATCTTCGATCGTTTCTTGGGAGCCGTCAGCCATGTTTTTCAACTGGACTGTATTCCCTTCAACCTCATCTTCTCCGATGACAAAGACCGCTTTCGCATTGAATCGATCTGCCGATTTCATTTGGGCTTTCATTTTCCGGTCCATATAGTCCATATCTGCACGAACGCCGGCATTTCTTAATTCGTTTAATAGTTTGAAGCCTTTTCGGTGAGCCTTCTCATCAAGCGTGACGATATAGACTTCAAGTTCACGTTCTTGTGTAAACGACTTTCCTTCCGCTTCAAGAGCGAGCAGAAGTCGTTCAATGCTCATTCCAAAACCAATGCCAGGCGCGGATGGTCCACCAATTTCTTCCGCAAGGCCGTTGTACCTGCCACCGCCGCATAGTGTCGTAATTGCCCCGAAGCCTGCCGCAGTGCTCATTATTTCAAAAGCAGTATGATTGTAATAATCAAGGCCGCGAACAAGGTTCGGATCAAGTTCATAAGAAATGCCAACATCGTCCAAATAGCCTTTCACCTTTTCAAAATACGATGCGGATTGTTCATTCAAATAATCTGAAAGTGACGGTGCAGTTTCCATTAAAGGATGCTCCCGGTCCACTTTGCAGTCAAGGATACGGAGCGGATTTTTCTCAAGACGTGATTGGCAATCACTGCACAATTCCCCGATTTGAGGTGTGAAATGTGCAACGAGTGCATCCCGGTGTGCATTCCTTGACTCACTGTCTCCTAAAGAATTCAGAACAAGCTTCACATCTGTCAATCCTGATCGTTTGTAGACATCCAATGCTAAAGCAATCACTTCGGCGTCGATTGCCGGATCTGCACTGCCGATTGCTTCTACTCCAAACTGGACAAATTGACGATAACGCCCAGCTTGTTGACGTTCATATCGGAACATTGGCCCTTGATAGTAAAGTTTGACAGGCTGATCGGGATAACCGAACATTTTATTTTCGACGAATGAACGGACGACCGGAGCTGTTCCTTCTGGACGAAGCGTCATTGAACGGTTTCCGCGGTCTGTAAATGTGTACATTTCTTTCGTTACAATATCGGTAGTATCCCCTACTGTCCGTTGAAACAATTCGGTCTGCTCGAAGATCGGCGTACGTATTTCTTTGTAACGGTAATTGTCACATACATCGCGGATAATTGATTCGACTTGCTGCCATTTCCATGATTCGGAAGGCAAGATGTCTTGCGTCCCTCTTGGCACTTTGAAATTCATTTGACTTCCCCTTCTTTCACTTTTCATTTCCATGGAAACTAAAAAAAGCCCCCATCCCTTGTCAATACAAGGGACGAGAGCTTATAGTAGCTTCCGCGGTTCCACCCAAATTGGCACAAATTGCATGCCCACTCGTACCCGGATAACGGCCGGTTCCGTCCGTACCTACTGAAGATTGCTTGTTCAGCACGGAGCCTCGATGGTGTTGTTCACTCTATCCGTCTGTAGGGTGGATTTCAGCCACGTCCGCCCCTCTCTTGTCAGCCTGCAATAAAGTTACTTTCCATGTCTTCGGCAAATAGTTGTGTAAGATTAAAACTAATCTTAGCCATTCATTCACAAAGTGTCAACCTTTTTCATTTCATTGTGGTTTTTTCTTTGTAAACCTTCTACAATGGAAAAAAGGGAGAGTGATAGTTTGTCGAAATTTAGCAAATGGATTCTAGCTATCATCCTTCTCGCTTCGATAGTTTTCGAGATGCCGATAATTTCCGCGAAAGGTGAAACGGTCATCATCAATACAAAATCCCTGAATGTCCGTTCTGGTCCCGGCCTTACATATCCCGTGACCGGCTCTATGAAGAAAGGGGAACGCGCGGAAGTGCTGTCCACATCAGGCGACTGGCATGAGATCAAATACGGAGCGGGCAAAGGTTGGATTGCGTCATGGCTAGTCGTAAGTGAGGAAACGACGGCTCTTGGGGAAATGACAGCCGTATCAAAAGTGAACACTCTAAATATCAGAACTGGTCCTTCATTAAGCGCAGCTGTCATTGGACAGTTGAATGCCGGAGAATCGGTCGTGATGACAGGGCGCCAAGGGGAATGGGCTTCTATCGTCAAAAATGGTATTGACGGTTGGGTACATACCGATTACATCACCGTAGTTCCGCAAAGTGAAAAAGAACAAACTGGAACAGTACATAAACCTGAAGTGGAGGATCCCGAGCAGTTCACAGTGTCTGTCGACGGGCTGAATGTAAGAAAAGAACCTGATTTATCTTCAAAAAAAGTCGGTTTAATCCGAAAAGGGGAATCCTACCCCGTTGAAGAGATCGATGGGAACTGGGTTCGTCTTTCATTAGGAAAGAAATCGTCGGGCTGGGTCTATTCATTCCATGGCACATTCAGCGAGATAAACGAAACAGGCAGCAATGCGACTGCATCCGGTAAAAAAGTGACCGTATTAACGAATGGGACCAATATCCGGTCTTCTGCAACGACCTCATCTTCAATCGTGACGAGAGCAAACGCTGGTGAGAAGTTGACGGTCATTGGTGAAGAAGGCGATTGGTACAATGTTTCACTTTCTACTGGAGAGACGGCGTTCATCGCCAAATGGGTCGTTTCGACAGGTGAAATCGCAAGGGCAGATCAGACTGGCGAGAAGAAAACCACAAGGACGCCAGGGACGTTAAATGGACTTACTATCGTTGTCGATGCAGGTCATGGCGGCAATGACCGTGGCACGACAGGAGCCCAAGGAACTGATGAGAAACAGCTGACGTTGATGACGGCGGAATTGTTGTCTGCCAAGCTGAAGGCAGCAGGAGCGAATGTTGTGATGACACGTGAATCGGATACATATGTCTCGTTACGAAAACGTGTCGCAGTCAGTTTACAATCGGACGCGGACGCTTTCATAAGTCTCCATTATGATGCGAATCCAGACAGTTCAATCACAGGTTTCACGACGTATTACACGCACGGCAATCAAAAATCGCTTGCAGCTTCCCTCAATGATGGACTAGCCTCAACGATCAGCTTGAGGAACCGGGGAGCACAGCCTGCGAACTTCCTAGTATTGCGGGAGAATCGTAAAAATGCCGTTCTTATTGAGTTAGGATTTTTATCAAATCCTTCAGAAGAGAGAATTTTGACGACCGATATGTTCCGTGAGCAGGCAACACACGGAATTTATCAAGGATTGCTTGATTTTTTCGATGCGAACTAAAAAGAGACACGATGGGATTCGAATTCCCTCCGTGTCTCATCTAAATCGCGCAGTCCGGTTATTCCGGTAACTGCGTTTTTTTATTTTGATTCTACTATGATGGTGACAGGACCGTCATTGACAAGTTTGACGTCCATCATTGCACCAAATACGCCGGTTTCGACTGTTAAGCCTTCATTGCGAAGGGCGTCGTTGAAATAATTCCAAATCGGTTCCGCTTGTTCTGGCCTTGCCGCTTCAATGAAGCTTGGGCGTCGCCCTCTTTTCACATCGCCATACAACGTGAATTGGGAGACGGAAAGGATTTGGCCATCCACCTCATCGATGGATCGGTTCATCTTCCCTTCTTCGTCCTCCCATAACCGAAGACCTGCGATTTTTTTAGCAATATAGTCCGCGTCCTGCTCCGTGTCACCATGAGTAATCCCTACAAGAAGGACGTACCCTTTCTCTATCTCGCCGGTTACTTCGCCGTCCACAGTGACGGAAGCTTTCCCTGACCTTTGTAAAACGACTTTCATGAAAACACCTTCCTGCTTAATGAATCACCCGCTGCACTGAATAGATGTCGCGTATTTGTTTAATGCGGTCAACGATCCTGTGCAAGTGGGAGATATCGGTAATTTTAATCGTCATGTTGATTTTCGCAAGCTTATCCCGTTCTGCTGCTTTTCCGCTTACAGCCACAATCGGTGTTTTCGTATCCGCTACCATCATCATCACTTCGTTCAGAAGACCTTGGCGATCGAATGCGGAAATTTCAATATCGACTTGGAATTCCTTCCGTTCATTATTCGTACCGACTGACCATTCCACGTCAATGAGCCGATCATTGTCTTCGTCGGTGAGAATATTTGGACAATCAGCCCTATGGACCGATACGCCCCGACCTTTCGTAATGAATCCGACAATTTCGTCGCCTGGAATTGGATTACAGCATCTCGAAAGACGGATGAGCAAATTCTCAAGACCTTTGACGATAACACCCGATTCCGTCATGCGGACATGTTGAGGAGTTTTCATGTCGGATACAATTTTATCAATCGCATCCTGCTGATCGCGCTCTCGGCGAATTTTTTCCGCGAGCCTGTTAACGACTTGTTGTGCTGTAATTCCGTTCGATCCGACAGCCGCATACATGTCCTCTTCGGAAGTGAAGCTGAATTTGTCGATGGCCCGCTGAATGTTTTCTGGAGTGAGGACAACTTTCGGATCAAACTCCTGAAGTTTTATTTCCCTTTCAACTAGCTCTGAACCTTTGATAATATTTTCTTCCCTCAATTGCTTCTTGAAATATTGCCGGATTTTATTCCTCGCCTGCGATGTGTTAGCAATTTTCAACCAGTCGCGGCTTGGTCCAAATGATTGCTTTGATGTGAGGACTTCAACGATATCCCCTGTGAATAACTCCGTGTCCAATGGAACCATTTTACCGTTCACTTTTGCACCGATTGTCCGATTTCCTACTTCCGAATGGACTCGATACGCAAAATCAATTGGGACTGAGCCTTTTGGAATTTCAATAACATCTCCATTAGGTGTGAACACGTACACCATGTCGGAGAAAAGATCGAACTTCAATGACTCCATGAATTCCTCAGCATTTGAAGATTCGTTTTGAAATTCGAGTATTTCACGGAACCATTTTAATTTGGAATCGATATTATCCGGCTTCTCGGAGACGGTTTTCCCTTCTTTGTACGCCCAATGCGCAGCAACCCCATATTCGGCGATCCGATGCATTTCTTCAGTCCTGATTTGCACTTCCAGTGGGTCACCTGCTGGTCCGACTACGGTTGTATGGATAGATTGATAAAGGTTCTGCTTAGGCATAGCGATATAATCTTTAAACCTTCCAGGCATCGGCTTCCATAGCGTATGAATGATCCCGAGTACCGCATAGCAATCTTTTATGCTTTTGACGATAATGCGAATGGCAAGAAGGTCGTATATTTCATTAAATTCCTTGTTTTGAAGGATCATTTTACGGTAAATCGAGTACAAATGCTTCGGCCGGCCGTTGATTTCCGATTCGATGCCCATTTCGGCGATTTCTCCGCGAATTGTCTCCATAACCGTCAATAAATACTTTTCCCGTTCATCCCTTTTTTTCTTCATCATATTGACGATTCGATAATATTGCTGAGGATTCAAATAACGGAGAGCAGTGTCTTCCAGTTCCCACTTGATTGTGGAAATACCGAGCCGATGTGCAAGCGGTGCGAAAATATCAAGAGTTTCAGCGGCCACTCGGCGTTGCTTTTCTTCAGAGACATGTTTCAATGTCCGCATATTATGAAGACGGTCCGCAAGCTTGATAAGAATAACTCTGATATCCCTCGCCATCGCAATGAACATTTTGCGGTGGTTCTCTGCCTGTTTCTCTTCGTTCGATTTGAATTTCAGTTTTTCCAGTTTTGTCACGCCGTCGACGAGCATCGCCACTTCTTCACCGAAATCGCGAATAATATCTTCACGTTTCACATCGGTATCCTCTACAACATCATGTAGGAATCCTGCAGCGACTGTAGAAGGATCCATCTGTAATTCTGCTAAAATCCCTGCCACTTGGATAGGGTGGAGAATATACGGTTCACCTGAACTTCTGAATTGTCCATCATGAGCAGCCTTCGCTGCCTCATACGCCTTTTTGACGAACGCGACATGCTGTCCATTCATATATGAGGCAACGATTTCAAATATATCTTCTGCCGTCATGTCACGATTTTTCGCCATTTTTCTACTCCTTTCGACTAATTCCGCAAAAAAATTAAAGATAATACTATTGTATGTATAAACCGACAAAAATGTAAAGCCCTTAGGATAAAAAAAGATCCTCCGTAAATATACGGAGGAAATTTGTCATTAATAAGTAATAAGCGCTTGAATATCGTAGCCTTTCAGTTTTTCACGTCCATTTAAGTACGTCAATTCAATCAAGAATGCACATCCTGCAACGACACCGCCAAGTTTTTCCACAAGTTCCACAGTTGCACCGACAGTTCCGCCAGTTGCAAGAAGATCATCGACGATTAATACACGTTGGCCAGGCTTAATGGCGTCTTTATGGATTGTCAACGAATCTGTGCCGTATTCAAGATCATACTCGACAGCAATCGTCTCCCGCGGCAATTTACCAGGTTTCCTGACGGGGGCGAAACCTACTTCGAGCGCATACGCGACAGGGCAGCCAATGATGAACCCTCTCGCTTCCGGCCCAACGATAATATCCGTCCCGACCTGTTTTGCAAATTCAACGATCTGATCAGTCGCATATTTATACGCTTCTCCATTATCCATAATCGTTGTAATATCTTTAAAGCTAATACCTTCTTTTGGATAGTCCGGGACAATCGTCACGAAACTTTTCAAATCCATAATTGTTCCTCCCTATTGACGGTTTCATTGCAAATTTCGTCAAACCAATTTTTCAATTCCATATATGGTGCATAGACGAGCATCTTTTCCAATTCGATCTGATGCTCCCGCTGTTTGTAAGAAGGTGCTTCGGAAAGATTTTTCTTTCCTGCATCCTCCATTATATAAGCAAGACCATTCTCTATCTTAACAAATCCGAGCTCAGAAAACACCTTTGTCATGAAATAAATTGTGTCGATCTTCCAACCTCGGTGCTTGGACAACTCTTGCACTTGCTTACGCAAATCAAATGAGCCACGTTTCTTTAAAAAGCTATAATACCATCCGAAATGTTCCCGGCTCGGAATGCCCTCAAAATACAATGATTCGTTGACGAAGAAATGAGCATATACCCGTTTCGGATTCGTCCGCTCAATCAGTTCCTTCATTTGCTCCGTTCCAGGCGGCATATCCAAAATAATGACATGATCGAATTCCGTCAATTCCACTTTCCCGAATTGATGGATCTGTACATTTTGTAAAATAGACTTGAAATGGGTGATTGACGATTCATGGAATGCAATGAATAGATTATTCTTTTTCGGAATAGTTGAAATCCATCGATTCGGTTCCCGGATCCCTCTAAGATCGAAAAGCTGTCGATCTTTAGATTGAATGTCGTCAAGGAGCATTTGCGGTTTCTTCCGTCCGTTCCATTCGTTCACTTGCAAATCACCAGTAACGGACAATGTGACGCCTGGACTCATTTCATCAGCAATGGATCCGTTTCCGAAACCAATCACATCCAGACTATTCACTCCGTCAGTCAGTTCAAGCTTCAAATGATTTTTTGCCGCACCGATTTTCCTGACAGATGACGCAGAAAGATTTTCGATTAAAAAGACGGGCTTCTCAAACGCCACACCGAATGGCCGTAGCAATTCCAATGCTTCGAGAACGTCTACATCGATCTCCCCGATTTCAAGAGGGACATCGATCTGCACTTTAGGTGTAAGCATTTCATCGGTCAAACATAATTTACCTTGATCATTTAAACGGGTCCGAAGAGTCTCTACATCTTCTATCGAAAGCGACATACCTGCAGCCATTTCATGACCGCCGAAATGCGGTAAAATATCGGCGTTCTTTGACAGCTCCTTGAATAAATCAAAGCCGGCAATACTTCGCCCAGATCCTTTCGCTATACCTGTCTCACCGTCTACGGACAAGATGATGGACGGTCTGTAATACTTCTCGGTCAAGCGGGACGCAACGATACCGACTACGCCTGGATTCCAGCCTTCCCCTTCGATGACGATGACATACGGGAGCATATCCCCATACATATCGATCATCGTCTGTTCCGCTTCATCCGCTATTTTTGTGACGAGCGCTTGTCGCTCTTTGTTCAACGTATCCAATTGTTCTGCTATGGACATCGCTTCCATGCGATCTTCTGTTTTCAGCAGATGAACTGCAGGATCTGCACTTCCTAAACGTCCAGGTGCATTTAATCGTGGTCCAATCATAAAACCGAGAGATTCCTCGGAAAGTGTAAGCTGTTCGGTACCGCTCACCTTGACGAGCGCCTGTATCGCAGGACGAGAGGACTTCCGCATGCGCCTAATCCCTTCTTTGACGATGAATCTGTTTTCATCTCTCAATGGAACGAGATCGGCAACCGTGCCGATAGCGGCAATTTCGTACAACTCTTCAGGCACTTCACCGAGTAAAGCGCAAGCCAATTTAAAAGCGACCCCTACGCCTGCAAGCTCTCCAAAAGGATAATTGCCTTTCGGATGACGAGGGTGGATGATGGCATCTGCCGCTGGTAGCTCTTCACCGATTTCATGGTGATCAGTCACGATAACATCCATGCCAACCGATTTGGCATAGGCAATCGCATCAATTCCCGAGATCCCGTTATCGACTGTGATGATGAGTGAAGTGCCTGCTTGATACAACTCATCAAACAGCTCAACATTCGGCCCGTATCCATGCTTGAAACGGTTTGGAATAGCGAAGCCGACATTTGCACCTAGTCGTTCAAGAGCTGTCGTCAAGACAGTGACACTCGTCACTCCGTCTGCATCGTAATCTCCATAAACAGTAATTTTTTCTTCCCTATCAATTGCTAGACGAATACGTTCCACTGCTTTTTCCATGTCAAAAAGTAAAAAAGGATCGTGCAAGCAACGATCTTCCATATGTAAAAAGGACTTAGCTTCCTCCACAGAACTAAAACCTCTTGAAACAAGGATTTTGGCATGGATGGACGGGATGCTAAGCTCTTCCATAAATGTATTGACGATTTTTTCATCCGGACGATTAATCGTCCACGTTTTCATCGGTTCTATCATTACGATTCACATCCTCTTATGCCTATTATATAGGAATACAGCAGACTCTTAAAGGGGTATGCGAATTACTTATTAATTTATGATGCATCATTTTCACAAATAAAACAGCACCCCTGCAGGGATGCTCGTTAGTTATCTCCTTCTAATTTATCTTCTCTCGTAACTGGATACGCAAGTTGTTGCAATGCTGCAATTTCATTTTGCTGGGTCGCAATGGTAATCTCTTTTGCAGTCATTTCTTTTTTCAATTCATTGATTCGCCGATTGGCATGGAGGGATCTGAACATAGCCATCAACCCGCTGATGGCTGCACCGAGGAATGCCGTAAAAAGAATGACAAGGATGAGTGGTAGTTGCGCTTTACCGAACAAGTAATTCACTTGGACAGATTCAATATTTAGAATGGCGAAAAAGGTAATAATGATGGCAAATAAAATACTTAAAATCAACGACCATTGCATCTTCATTCTTCTTCACTTCCCTTCAATCAAATAAATGCCAAATAAAAACAGGGTATACAATAAAAGTATACCCTGTTCGAAATGGAGTTAAAACTTGCCTCTTCCGGAGCCGTCAGACGACTGGCTCATCAGAACCCCATTGTTTTTTCTCTGTATCAACTTTCAACGTGCCTGATTTTTGCAATTGCTTCTTCTTCAAGTCAAACCAGATTTGGGCAGAAATGAAGATAGAAGAATACGTACCCGCTATCAATCCGACAAGTAGAGCGATCGAGAATGGACGAATCGCTTCTGCTCCGAGAGCAATCAATGCCACAACAACAAAGATAACGGTCAAGACTGTGTTAACAGAGCGACCTAATGTTTGACGGAGCGATTTATTAACAATGTCCGCCAATGCATTTGCGTTGTCGATTTTGCCTAGCTTATGCATATTCTCCCTAATCCGGTCGAAAGTAACGATCGTGTCGTTGATCGAATAACCGACGATCGTCAGCAAGGCGGCAATAAATGTAATATCCACTTCCAGCCTTGTAATACTAAACACGGCGACCATGAAGAATACGTCATGGACTAAACCGATAATGGTTGCAACACCCATACGCCATTCAAAACGCAAGGCGATATAGATGAGGATTCCAAGTCCAGCAAATAACAATGCCTTAAATGCGTTTTTCGCCAATTCCTTACCGACCGTAGGCGACACGGTTGACACGTTAGGATCGGCGCCATAGTGGGCTGCAAGATCCGCCTTCAGTTTATTTATTGTTTCCTGCTTGAATTCATCCTTGTAACGGACAACCCCGATGTTGTTCGTTTCACCTGAAATGACAATTTCCGAGGACGGATGTCCAACTTCTTCAAGAGTTTTTGAAATTTCTTCTGTCGTCAAAGGTTTATCGGACAGGATTTCAACACGAGTACCACTGGAGAAATCGATTCCCAAATTCAATTTGAAGATGCCAAGCACGATGACACCGGAAATAAGTAGAACTGCGGAAATGACATAAAACTTTTTCCGCGTTTGTACAAATTCAAACCAGTCAAATTTGGTTGTAAGATCGAGTGTATCCAGTCCCTCTTCTGGAGCATGGACTTTTTTCTTTGAAATACCGAACAAGCCGGTTTTTCCATCAAGGAGTCCACTGTTCACGAGAAGTCCCAAAAACACACGTGATCCCCAAACAGCAGTCAAGAAACTGACAAGGATACTAATGATGAGCAAGATCGCGAATCCTTTAACTGAGCTTGTCCCGAAGATGAACAGGGCTATGGCAGCAATTAAAGTCGTGAGATTCGCATCCAAGATCGCTGTAAACGCTGATTTTGCTCCTCCGGCAAAGGAAGTCTTTACGGATTTTCCTACTCGCAGTTCCTCTCTGATCCGTTCATAAGTCAGGATATTTGCGTCAACCGCCATCCCGACACCGAGCATGAGGGCTGCAATCCCCGGTAACGTCAGCACCCCATTAATACGGGTGAAGACAAGCAATATGAGGTAAATATAAATCGATAATGTGACAACAGCGACAAATCCAGGTACGCGGTAATAAATCAGCATGAAAATGAAGATTAGTGAAATACCGACGATCCCGGCTAGTACTGTTTTTTCCAAAGCTTGTGCGCCGAATTGTGCACCGACAGAAGTGGAATAAATTTCTTCCAAATGAACCGGAAGTGCACCGGCATTCAAGATTCCTGCTAAATGTTTCGTTTCTTCGACTGTGAAGCTACCTGAAATTTCAACATTAGACGAATTGATCGTCTGACTTACATATGGAGCAGAAATGAATTTAGGTTTTTCCTTCATTGCTTCTTCTTTGAATGAATCAACGCCTTCGACGAAGTCGAGCCAGATGACCATGACGTTTTCAGGTCTCTTTGCTGCTACTTCCGACGTCACTTTACCGAACTTGTCCGGGTCTTTCATTTCCAATGTAACGACAGGATTTCCGGTTTGGCCGAAGTTCGCTTTTGCCTTTCCTTCCTTCAGGTCCGTTCCGTCCAACAGCAAATTATCGTCAGCATCCCTGAATGTCAGGTTCGCTTGTGTGGATAATAATTCACGAGCAGATTCCTGATCTTCAACACCGGCCAATTGTACACGAATCCTATTATTCGATTCGACTTGGATAATTGGCTCACTTACTCCGAGCACGTCAACACGGTCACTTAGAGCGCTGGCTGTATCAGCGACGACGTCTTCAGTGATCTTTTGGCCTTCTTTAAGAGGCTGGACTTCATATAGGACTTCAAAGCCCCCTTGAAGATCGAGCCCAAGTCTTACATCTTTTAAAATCGGATTTGTCGTAGCGCCTATCAATGATCCGAACATGACGAGCAATAACAGGAATGCTACGATCCGGCTTCTTTTTTTCATAAGTTAGTTCCCCCTCTGTACGTGAAGCGGTAAAAGCAATTCCTATGTACAGTTTTTAAATAAAAATATAACACTCCAATTATGAAACAGAGAATGGCATATGTCAAATAGTTGGACATTACAGGACTGATTGTTCCCCTTTACTTTTCGGCGAAAGAAGCAACTGCAGCTCATCACTATTTAAATCCGAAAACCAATTGGAATCCCTCTGTTCCTCGATTTGTGTATATGTCATGAATTCAGCCGGAGTTAGAGTTAGCACACCATTCACGATTTCATGGATTCGCATTGTTGATACATCTTTCTTCCGCCATTTTTTACGTATGCAAAATTTCCAAATCTCTTCATTCGTCACCGTCGAATAGCCATAAAGACGGAATTCATCCCTCTTGCTCTGAATAGCGGGCATTGCATGTTTGAATATCTGCTCGAATTGCATCGTCAACTTTTCCATCCCTTTCCCGTTCAGTCGTAAATAGACAAACCTAAGCATAGATTTAGTGTATACGAAATGACCGGAATTGAGAAGGAGTTGTTTTCATGTCCACTTTCATCCGTGGAACCGCCATACTAATGATAGCTGTTTTCATGTCCAAGCTATTGGGATTCGTTTATCGCATCCAATTTATGAGAGTGGCTGGGGAAGAAGCTGTTGGTATTTATATGACCGCCTATCCCGCTTTCATTTTTTTCTTATCACTTGTCCAATTGGGTGTCCCGATCGCAGTTGCAAAAGTGATTGCAGAGTTAAAGGTGAAAGGCGAAACCGCAAAGTTGCCTGCCGTCATGAAGACCGCAACTTTCATTACAATTTTCACAGGTGCTATATTCATCCCATTATCAATTCTTTTCATCCCGTATTTATCGGAAACATTATTAGGAAACGCAGCATCTTCTACAACATTATATGTAGGGATTGCCATTATTCCGATTTCAGCTGTCTGTGGATTGATTCGCGGATATTTTCAAGGAATCGTCAGGATCGAAGAAACAGCATGGTCCCAAATTATTGAACAATTGTTCAGAATCATTCTGATCACATGGTTGCTCCCTATTATGCTTGTCCCGGACAATAATCCGATGAATGCCGCTTATGCAATGGGCATCACATTGCTTGCAGAAGCTTTGTCGGCGCTTTATCTGTGGTTCAAATACCAACAACATAAACGCAAGGATCGGAAGCCTGTAGTCAAAAAAGAACGATATCCGGCGGAACCGTTGCTTTCCATTGCGTTGCCTTCTTCCGGAAGCAGATTATTCGGTACGTTTACGTGGTTCCTCGAGCCGATCATTTTCTTGCGTGCTTTATCAATGGCGGGAGTCGGAGCCGTTGCAGCGACCTCTCTCTACGGGATCATTTCAGGGGTTCTCATCCCATTGCTTCTATTCCCCTCTTTCATTCCTTACGCGTTGTCTGTCGTCCTCGTGCCTGCCGTGAGTGGGGCCGCTGCTTCTAGCAATAAGAAAAAGCTTCAAGAGCGTATCCATTTGGCGTTGCGCCTTTCCGCATTAACAGGAGCATTCGCGGCAGCTGTCTTTTATATTCACGGACAGGCGCTAGCCGAGAAGCTTTTCCAAATATCAGAAGGCGGTTCCTATATGTCGTTACTTGCGCCGATTTTTTTCTTTTATTACATCCAAAGCCCTTTGTATTCCATTTTGCAAGCGACTGGTGATGCGAAGGCCGGCATGATGAATTCGGTATACGGAGGAATTGCGAAATTAGGAGTCATGTTTGTTTTAGCCTCCCAACCTGGATTGCAGGAGACCGGGGCGGTACTTGCAATCGGATTCGGTGTTCTCGTAACTTCTTTCCTCCATATCGCAACTTTACGGAAAAACAAAGCTGCTGCTGCAGGGTTCACGATGTTCGCCTTGCCTTATGTATCCTTCATTTTAACAGCGGTCATACGCCCTATTTTCATTCCTGTCGGCGAGTACGGATTGGTGACTGAATGTGTAATTACAAGCGTTTTCCTTCTCGTCATCTTATTGCTGTTCGGGCAAGTGAAGAAAAATGATGTTCTTATGCTCAAGAGGTTGACAAAAATTTACTGACAATCCTTTTTAAGTTGAAAGTACAGTTCTCCTTCTTCATACGAACAGTAGAAGATTTGTTCCACACCATTTACACCTCTTTCTTTCAGTTCTTGAATGAGCCAATCATCGGATTTTCCGATCATTTGGACGTGCCGGCTTTGGATGACGCCATCTGAAATAAGTGCAAGGACCGGCTGAGTGTTTTCTTTTGTGAATACTGACAAATTTCCGGAAGGCTCCAAATAAGCATAAGACACATCGCGTATAGATCCAATTTGCTGTTCACGGAGCTGTTGGAATAAATCATCCAAATTGTATCTTTGCTTGCGCATTTGTTCTTCTTGAATAATTCCATCATGAATGATTAAGGTCGGATCACCATCGACAATGTCCCTAAATTTTTTGCTCTTCAAGGAAAGGTAAGAAGTTAGCAGCTGGATGCCGAGCAGAAGGAGCACTGGAAAGATTGAGTGAAGCAGTTTTTTATCGGGAGATTCCACTGCTACCGCTACGACTTCAGCCATGATGACAAAGACAACAACGTCGATAACGCTTAGCTCGCCTACTTCCCTTTTTCCCATGACTCTCAGGACGATCAGAACAAACACATATAACAAAATAGTCCTGTATCCGATGGTTAAAAGATCGTTCATCATGTATACCTCCTTTTACAGAAAGGATGCCTGTTCCCGATTAGGAATATACAAAATTGAAAAAGAGGCGGTTCACAGTAACTGTGAAACCGCCTCTTGAACTTGTCCAATGTTAAGATGCTTCAACAACCCGACCGACAGCTTGTCTATCGAATTGTAAAGTTGTGCCGTCAGCGACTTTCAAAAACACAGATGTGTCGTCTACAGCATCAATCACTCCGTGAAGTCCGCCGATTGTAATAACTTTATCGCCACGCTTCAAACTATCTTGCATCTGCTTTGTTTGCTTCTGTCTTTTTTGCGCAGGTCGAATCAATAAGAACCACATGATTGCGAACATCGCAATAATCGGAAGCAACGTACCGAGCATACTACCATCATTCATTATTTTCCCCCCTCTTCTATCGGTTTATTATACAAGATTCAAAAGTTTTTTGCATTTGGTTTGTTGAATCCGTATTGTTCAAAAAACTCTTCCCTAAAATCACCGAGACGGTCCTGTCGAATGGCTTCCCTTATCTTTTCCATTAACTGCAGGAGGAAGTAAAGATTATGATAGGATGTCAATCGGATGCCAAAAGTTTCATTTGCACGGATTAAGTGGCGAATATATGCCCTGCTGTAGTTTTTACATGCATAGCAATCGCAATTTGGATCCAATGGACCGAAATCTCTTTCGTACTTCGCATTTTTAACGACAACGCGCCCTTCGCTCGTCATCAAAGTTCCATTCCTTGCAATACGTGTAGGCAGTACGCAGTCAAACATATCGACTCCACGAATGGCTCCGTCGATTAAGGAATCGGGTGAGCCGACGCCCATCAAATAGCGCGGTTTGTTTTCCGGCAAGAGCGGCGTTGTAAATTCAAGTGCGCGATTCATGACATCTTTTGGTTCCCCTACCGATAATCCGCCGATTGCATATCCAGGGAAGTCGAGTGAAACGAGGTCTTTTGCGCTTTGTTTACGCAGCTCCTCGAATTCTCCCCCTTGGACGATTCCGAAAAGCCCCTGATCCTCTGGACGCGCGTGTGCTTGTAAGCAACGTTCCGCCCATCTGGACGTTCTCTCGACACTTGCTTTCATATATTCGAAAGTAGCGGGATATGGTGGACATTCATCGAAAGCCATCATAATATCCGAACCGAGCGCATTTTGGATTTCCATCGCTTTTTCAGGGCTAAGAAAAAGCTTGCTGCCATTCAAATGGTGACGGAAATGGACCCCTTCCTCTTCAATTTTCCGGAATTCACTCAATGAAAACACTTGGAAACCGCCGGAATCTGTCAAAATCGGCCGATCCCAATTCATAAATTTATGGAGTCCGCCAGCTTCTTTAATAATATCATGTCCCGGACGGAGCCAAAGATGATACGTATTGCTGAGAATAATGCCTGCCCCCATCTCTTTCAGTTCTTCCGGAGACATCGTTTTCACTGTTGCCTGTGTCCCGACAGGCATGAATGCAGGCGTTTCAAATGAACCGTGAGGCGTATGGACGATCCCGAGCCGGGCACCCGTCTGCTTGCACGTTTTTATATGTTCGTAAGTAATTGCTGCCATCTACATATGATCCTTTCTATTTTCGGGAAAAACGTCCCTTTACTTTTTTGAAGGTTTGATGAACATCGCGTCCCCGAAGCTGAAGAATCGATAGTTCTCCTTCACCGCTTCCTCATACGCAGCCAGTATATGCTCACGTGTCGCCATTGCCGAAATTAGCATGATCAAAGTCGATTTAGGCAAGTGGAAGTTAGTTAGCATGCCGTCGAGAATCCTGAACTGGTAGCCAGGGTAGATGAATATCGATGTCCAACCACTTGTCGGGACGATTTTTCCGTCATTTTGCGAAGCGATCGTTTCGAGCGTCCTCGCTGAAGTCGTCCCGATGGCAATGACATTTCCGCCTTTTGCCTTCGCTTCATTTATAGCATTTGCCGCCTTTTCAGTCACTTGATAATACTCAGAGTGCATCGTATGATCCTCAATCGTATCTACACTGACCGGACGAAATGTTCCTAAACCGACATGCAAGGTGATGAATTCGATCCCGACACCTTTGTCTTTTATTTCTTGTAATATCTCTTCCGTGAAATGAAGACCCGCAGTAGGCGCTGCTGCCGAACCTCTTTCTTTTGCAAAAACTGTCTGATAGCGGGATTGATCATCGAGCGTTTCTGTAATATAAGGAGGAAGGGGCATCTGGCCTAAGGAATCCAATATTTCATAGAAAATGCCTTCATATCGAAATTTGAAGATCCTTCCGCCTTGCTCCAGAATTTCAGTACATTCAGCTTCCAATCTTCCATCCCCGAATGTGACGACGGTGCCGACTTTCACTCGTTTAGCCGGCTTCACAAGTGTCTCCCATTCGTCTGGACCCGTCTCCTTCAGGAGTAGCACTTCAATGGATGCTCCCGTGTCCTGTTTTGTGCCGATCAACCGTGCCGGTAGGACCCGCGTGTCATTTAGGACGATAACATCTCCTGGTTGCAGCTCATCGACAATTTGACGGAATTGACGATGCTTGACCTCTCCCGTTACTTTATCCAAAACCATCAACCTGCTAGCCGTCCGATCTTCGAGTGGCGTTTGTGCAATCAGATTTTCTGGTAAATCAAAATCAAAATCATTTACATCCATAATGCAGGTGAACTCCTTCTAAGTAGAATAATATTGATTTTCGCTACAGGCGGACGCTTTCCAATCGAACAGCGAAGGGTTCGATTTGCCGTATTTCTGCGCCTTTTGCAGAAATTAAGGCAGCCTACATATCCTGCTCACAACGCTCCGCTTTTGCTCGCAAAAGCCGTTCTTCGTTACGGCAGGGAAAAGATGTGCTCACAACGCTCCGCTTTTGCTCGCAAAAGCCGTTCTTCGTTACGACAGGGAAAAGATATGCTCGTAACGCTACGCTTTTACTCGCAAACGCCGTTCTTCGTAACGGCAGGGAAAAGATGTGCTCGTAACGCTTAGCTTTTACTCGCAAAAGCCGTTCTTCGTTACGGCAGGGAAAAGATGTGCTCGTAACGCTTAGCTTTTACTCGCAAAAGCCGTTCTTCGTTACGGCTTTCGCTGGAGTCGCCGCCTTTCGCTACAATCAATGGTGCTAGCTAAATCAATATCTTTAAATTGGAAGCTTCGCTATTATTTATGTCATTGTCTCTGGAAACGTATAGCCGAAATGGTCATAGGCGAGTTTCGTTGCGATCCGGCCGCGTGGTGTCCTTTGGATGAAGCCGATTTGCAGTAAATAAGGTTCATACACATCCTCGATCGTAATGGACTCCTCGCCGATACTCGCCGCGATTGTATCAATTCCGACTGGCCCTCCGCGGAACCGTTCAATCATGCTGACAATCAATTTATGATCAATATGATCGAGGCCGTGTGAATCGACTTGCAGCATTTCAAGAGCTTCTTTGGCGATACCCATCGTAATGCTGCCGTCTCCACGTACTTGGGCATAATCACGCACTCTCCGCAAGAGGCGATTGGCGATCCGGGGGGTTCCCCTCGAGCGCCTTGCAATTTCAACAGCTGCATTGTCGTCAATATCGACGTCGAAGAGACTCGCACTCCTGATCACGATTTCCTTTAATGGACCTTCCCCATAATATTCAAGGCGAAGCGGCACACCAAACCGGTCACGGAGAGGTGCGGACAAAGAACCGGCCCTCGTCGTAGCCCCAATTAGTGTGAATGGAGGAAGATCGAGTCGAATCGATTTAGCGGATGGACCTTTTCCGACTACGATGTCAAGGCAAAAGTCTTCCATTGCCGGATAAAGCACTTCTTCAATCGACCGGTTCAAGCGATGGATTTCATCGATGAATAGGACATCGCCCGGCTCCAACGATGAAACAACTGCTGCCAGATCCCCTGGCCTTTCAATGGCGGGTCCGCTTGTCATCTTCACATTGACGCCCATTTCATTCGCAATAACGGTTGCCAGCGTTGTTTTTCCGAGTCCCGGCGGACCGTATAAAAGGACATGATCCAAGCTCTCACTTCTGCCCTTTGCGGCTTGGATGAAAATGCTCAGATTGTCCTTTACCGTATCTTGTCCAATATATTGCCGCAACGTCTGCGGTCTCAATGATTGTTCGAAGCTGTCATCGTAATTCGTTTGTTCACCTGATATGACCCGTTCCATAGCCCGCTCCTCCTTCCTTGAATACTATCTTATTTTTGCTTCAGTAATAGCCGCAATGCAAGCTTCATGTAACCTTCTGTATCCAAATCTTCCTTCTGCATGTCCTGTTTCACTTTCGTCAGTTCCCGTTGTGAATAGCCTAGTGCTTGTAAGGCGAGGATAGCTTCTTCGAGTGCACCATTTTCCGCCATCGAGAACAGTGTCATATCTGTATCCGGCATTTCGATTTCTGTGAATAAATCCCCGAGCTTTCCTTTCAAATCAAGGATCATTTGTCGGGCTGTCTTTTTTCCGACTCCCGGGAATTGAACGAGGAATGCTTCGTCTTCCCTTTCAATGGCGCCGATCACTTGGGATGGAATTCCGCTAGCCAATATGGCAAGAGCGCCTTTCGGACCGATTCCTGATACAGTGATGAGTTTCTTGAACAATTCTCGTTGTTCAAGGGATTTGAATCCTAGCAGCCATTGCACGTCTTCTCGAACGTGCAAATATGTGAACACTTGTTGGATTTCCTCTGTTAGGTGGAATGCATATGGATTAGGCGTCATGATTTGCCAACCGATGCCGCCTTGTTCAAGCGTTATGTATTCGGGTGTCACCCTCGTGATTGTTCCTTTTATGTAATCGTACAAGTCATTCTCCCCCTAAAGTATCGAAACTATTATAGCATACGAACGGGTTTTCTACCTATTGATGTGATACGCCACAAATAAAAAAAGCCGCGGACGAGGCGGCTCATTCACTTGCGTTATGATAAATGTTTTGTACGTCATCATCGTCTTCTAATGCGTCGATCATCTTTTCGAATTGGTCGGCATTGTCTCCTTGCAATTCGCTATAGATTGTCGGGATCATTTCGACTTCTGCCGAAATGAATTCAATCCCTTCAGCTTCCAACGCTTCCTTCACTTCCATGAAGCTGGACGGTTCTGTAATGATTTCAAAGCCGTCCTCTGACGACTCGATATCCTCGGCTCCCGCTTCCAGCGCGGCAAGCATGATCGATTCTTCATCGGTATCTTCCGTACGCTCGATGAATAGGCGTCCTTTACGATTGAAGAGGTAACCGACTGAGCCACTTTCCCCTAAACTGCCACCGTTTTTATTGAAAGCTACACGGATATTCGGTCCTGTCCGGTTCCGGTTCTCAGTCAAACAATAGACGAGAACTGCGACTCCGCCAGGTCCGTATCCTTCATAGACGACTTCCTCATAGTTTTCATCCGCTCCGGTTCCGGTCGCTTTATCGATCGCCCTTCTGATGACATCATTCGGCACGTTGAAGCTTTTCGATTTCTCGATTGCAAGCCTTAGTGCGGGATTCATCTCTGGATCTCCACCGCCTGATTTCGCGGCTACATAGAGTTCCCTTGACATCTTTTGAAAGATTTTGCCACGTTTCGCGTCTTGCGCGCCTTTACGGTTCTGGATATTTTTCCACTTTGAATGGCCAGCCATTATGCATCCTCCTACTTCATGATCCGTTCTATATCATACCATAGCTTCGGCCATGAAGAGAGGGCATATTCAGTAAATGGGATTAGCTTCCTTGAAAGGCTTTCCTGTTTTTCTTCCGGCATGTTCAACAAGTGCAACCATTCTCGTAGCAGCTCATTCGGATAGAGCAGCATCGCCTTCGAGGCGTTATCGAGATTCCGTAAAGATGACTGCTCCGAAAGAAGAAACTCCAAATTGTAATTAACATTCGGTAACACACGGTGCATCCAAAGAGCCAATTCCGTTCCAGAAGGTCCTAAACACGCAAGATCGAAATCGATGAATCGAATCAGACCATTGCCGTCTCTAAGAATATTATGATGCACAACATCTCCATGGAGCAGGGTAGAGTCGGTGACTTTCTTGTAGTTCTTTTTTAAGATAGGAAGAGCTTCTTCCCCGTACATGACGATTTCGTCAATCGCTTGTTTAGTTAAGAATTTCTCGAGCGCCATTCGTTTCTCGATAAATCGGCTCAATCTTTCCCGCCACTTATCAAGAAGTTGATATCTGTGCAAATAAGGGGAGGCGTTCCAATCAATCTGTTCCTTTGTCCTATGCAATGCTTGAAGGGCCAAAAGCGAATCCGTCCGATCTATTCTTCGTCTGAAATTGACGGGCTTTGTTCCTTCAATCCATGGCTGCATGATGAATAATGGATCCTCGGTCGGTATGATTGGAACGATATTCGGAAACCGGATTGCATGTAGCTGTTGGTGCACATACTCCACTTTCACAGCGGTTGATCGTGTATCATACCGCTTCAATGAATAGGCGGCTTCTCCTTCTTCGACTTTCCAGACGTTTTTTTTTACTTTTCGGATATTCTTTTCCAGCGCCATGCCGTCAGCATCCGCATCCACAACCATCAAAGTGGAATGGCTGCATATGCATTGGATATATGTGTCCAGGGTGCATATGCATTGGATACATATGTGTTGGATACATGTGTGATGGATACATATGCGTTGGATACATGTGTGATGGATACATATGCGTTGGACTTACTTGCATCGGCATCATATAATTCGGATACATCTCGCTCGGCCCAGAAGCAAAACCTTGACAATAAGGACAGCCACAAAGGTTTTGATGCGGCCTCATCCCATACGGACTTTGAAACGCGGGCGATACCATTTGCGGTATAAATGCATGCTCAGGCGGGAAGTATTCCGAAGAGTCCATCATCATAGACTCCATCATTGGAGACTCCATCATTGGAGACTCAATCTTTTCCCACCCTCTAATCGGATATGGCGGGGCAACTCCAGGACCTCCTCCCGGATAAATCGACGATTCCTCGAACTCCTCCAACTCTTCTGTCATTTCGATCTGTGGCGGTTTCACTCCCATATGAGCAGGAGGCATCGGCATTTCATGTGCAGGCATGACCGCCGGCATCTGATGAGGATATGGAAACGGCATCGGTGGACAGTCTGCATCGAAAATCGGCATCCATCCACAAGGAACTGGCATAATCGGTTGGAAGAATTGCATCGTCATTGGAGGTACCGGGACCGCAGGCGGTATTGACGGCAGTGGCATAGGCGGCGGTGGCGGCGGCAGTGGTTCAGCCGGCGGCGTCATCGCAGCGGGCGGCTTTGGTGCAGGCATGCTCGGAATAGGCTGTACCGGCACTGCAGGCGGCTTCGGCATTACAAATTCCTTCTCTTTCTTTGGCAATGGAGGCGGCGCTGCATGCTTTTCCTTTGGAGGTGGAGCCGCATGGTGAGGCGCTGCATGTTTCTCCTTCGGAGGTGGAGCCACGTGATGAGGCGCTGCATGTTTCTCCTTTGGAGGCGGAGCGGCGTGATGCGGCGCTGCATGTTTCTCCTTCGGAGGTGGAGCCGCATGATGAGGCTGCGTATGTTTTTCTTGGCCTTTCTCAACCGGGTGAGGCGAAGCTTTCTTCTTCGGCAGGAAAATCTTCATTCCCGGAACGATATAATCTGGGTTTGCCAAATGGGCATTTACCCTTTTCAAATCTTCAAAAGGGATACCGTACTGTCGTGCAATTTTCCACAACGTATCCCCTTTTACAACAATATGGACATCCACTAACAAAATCCCCCTTCCATCAATTCATCGTATGAACGAACGCCCATCTTTGTGACGCATTTTTAAGAAAGGCGCCCTCTCTCTTACTATGTATATTGTGAGAAAGAGTTGATTATTCACTTGAAAAATTGATGTTTAGAAGTTTCTACAATATGAAAAACCCTTCAAGCTAAATGATTTAGCGTGAAGGATTCTTTTCATACATAAAGTACGATCCTAAAGAACGGACGGTGCAATTAAGTGCAGCCAGTTCCTCGAGCGCACCTTTCATCATAGCATGGTCTTCGCTTTCCAACACATCAATGATGAAGAAATAGTTTCCTAGACCAGTTTTCATCGGCCGGGATTCGATTTTGCTTAAATTCAACTTCCGCCATGCAAAAACCGATAAAATTTGGTGAAGCACCCCTGAACGGTCGTCTTTCGGTAATTTTACCATTAAGGTCGTTTTCGGTATTTCCGAATGACCAGGCTCTTCCAAATATCCTTTTCGCATAGACAAGACGACAAATCGTGTATGGTTAAAATGAAAATCGTGGATTTTTTCCTCTGCGATATGTAAGCCGTATTTTTCGGCAGCCAAACGATTTCCTATTGCAGCAATACATAAGTCTGGATTTTCGGAAATATACTTTGCAGCTGCCGCAGTCGATGTTGTTTGGATCAATGGTGTACGGCGGTAATGGTATTGTAAATATTTATGACATTGCGCAAGCGCATGTGGGTGGGAATGGACTGATTCAAGTCGCTCCAAGTTATTCTTTTGCTTTTCATTCACCATAAGGTGCTGTTCGATCGGTGTCGATATTTCCGCATTGATGAACAGTTCACTCCCGTGGAATAAATAATCAATTGTCATTGGTACAGATCCTTCTAATGCGTTTTCAAGAGGGACGATAGCATATGCTACATGACCTTCCGAAACCGCCTCTATACAATCTGGTATTGTCGGTTTGGGCACTAAGCCTTGTGTACCAAACAGCTGAGCTGCCGCAATATGTGTAAAAGATGCTTCAGGCCCCAAATAAGCGACCGTCGGCTTGTAATTCTGTTTGCTCATTCCATTTCCTCCATATTTCGTTGTGATCTCTAGCTCCGTGTGCTCTTCTCTTTTTCATTTAAAGTGCTCCGGAACTGATTAAGTGGACAGAATCGATGAAATTTGGAGCTTTCAATCGCTGCATGAACTCCTCCATTTTAATCGGCATCTCAGTGACATCGAGCGATAATGTAATATTCGCACGTCCTTGCACCGGAATGGTTTGGTGTATTGTTAACACATTACATTTTGCTTCGGATACAATCTTCAGAATGGCCGCGAGCGAGCCTTTCCGATCCTCCAACTGAATGAAAATCGTCAAAACACGTTCGCGGGCGATTGATTCGAACGGGAAGACGGTATCCTTATATTTGTAATAAGCGCTACGAGACAATCCTACCCGCTTTGTCGCCTCTTGGATTGTCCTTTCCTCTCCGCTTGCTAGTAACCTTTTCGCTTCCAGCATTTTTAGCATCGATTCTGTCAGCACGTCTTCCCTAACAAGATAAAACTGTCCTTCCCCCAATGGCTTCATAGAATTCCTCCTGTTCGTTAATCCAGCAATATCCCCTATTCGAGGAATTCGAACTCGAAGTCGAGGATTCTAACCGTATCTCCGTCTTTTGCCCCCCGTTCCCGAAGTGCATCATCGACACCCATTCCACGCATTTGACGTGCAAATTTACGGACGGATTGATCGAAATTGAAGTCGGTCATCTTGAAGAGTCGTTCCAGCGTGTATCCCGAAAGGACAAATGCTCCATCATCATCGCGAGTAATTTTGAAATCTGCAGTTTCTGCTTCGTGCTTATAAATAACAGAACGATTTTCATCCTCTTCTTCAATTTCATGCATTGGAAACTCCGGTGTTGTTTCAAGCAAGTCCGCAACTGCAAATAACAGCTGATCCAAGCCTTCACGAGTAATTGCAGAAATCGGGAAGATCAACGCTTCTTCATCGTTTAACTTCTCTTTGAATTGTTTCAGATTCTCTTCCGCATCCGGCATATCCATTTTATTTGCAACGATGATTTGTGGACGCTCCATCAACCGAAGATTGTATTTTTCCAGTTCCTCGTTAATTGTAACGAAGTCATCATAGGGATCCCGTCCTTCCATTCCGGACATATCGATGACGTGGATAATAACTCTAGTCCTCTCGATATGGCGCAAAAACTGATGGCCGAGACCAACCCCTTCATGTGCTCCTTCTATTAGACCCGGCAAATCGGCAAGAACGAATGTCCTTCCACTTTCCAGCTCCACCATTCCGAGGTTCGGTACGAGCGTCGTGAAATGGTAGTCGGCGATTTTCGGCTTCGCTGCTGAAACGACAGATAATAACGTCGATTTTCCGACGCTCGGGAAGCCAACAAGACCTGCATCCGCCAATACTTTCAATTCAAGGGTGATTTCCCGTTCAACGCCAGGTTCTCCTTTTTCCGATAGCTCCGGAGCAGGGTTTTGCGGCGTTGCGAAACGCGAGTTCCCACGTCCTCCACGTCCGCCCTTGGCGATGACAGCAGTTTGCCCATGCTCGACGAGGTCCGCGATAATATGGCCTGACTCGACGTCTTTCACAATCGTGCCTGGCGGAACTTTGACGACCATATCCTCCCCGCCTTTACCGTGCTTATTTTTACTTCCTCCATGCTCTCCGCGTGGAGCTTTGAAGTGACGCTGGTAACGGAAGTCCATCAGTGTGCGCAAGCCCTCATCAACGATGAAAACGACATCTCCGCCTTTTCCACCATCCCCTCCTGCTGGGCCTCCGTATGCGACATACTTTTCGCGGCGGAATGCAACCATCCCATCGCCACCGTCTCCACCTTTAACATATACTTTAACGTGATCGACAAACATAATTATTCCTCCTATCGTCCACGTAGTGTGAACGTCCATTGCTCATCCTGTAGAATCTCACTCATTTCAAAATCTCCATCCGGCTGCGGCAAAGACATTGACCCCAAATGTCCAAGAGGCCCTTCGATTGTCAATTGGATCGACCAATCGTTTTCAGTAGCGTCGACCGCAATATGGACGATATATTCGTTTAGCGGATCCACTGACTGCTCTACTATGCCAATTAGCTTTTCCAAATAATCGGCAACTGCTACATCATTTGCAATCCTGTTTCCAGCAATGATATTACATTGCAGTCTCTTCGAAAAAGCGGTATGTCTCCATTCAAATGTGCTGAGCCAAAGTTCCGTTTTTGGCAAACGAAGCTTTTCTAGCATCGAAATGTGACGCATACGTTCCGTCGACTCTAACAATGTCCTTCTTGCTTCAGAAGTTTTCCCGAGATCCATATATAATAACATCAATTGCAATTCATTTAAAAAATCATGGCGCGCAAACTTCAATGCTTGTTCAATCGTCAGGTTTTCCGATTCCATTTTATCACCGCCAAATATTTCATATACTACAGTATAGCATCCCCTTCACAACATTCGTCAAAAATAAAAAGGACTGCACGGTAAAATGCAGTCCTTTCAATGTTAGTATGAACATTAAGCTTCTTGAGCTACAGGGTATACGCTCACTTTTTTCTTGTCGCGGCCAAAACGTTCGAAACGAACGACGCCGTCAACTTTCGCGAAAAGTGTATCGTCCCCGCCGCGGCCAACGTTTTCACCTGGGTGAATTTTTGTTCCGCGTTGGCGATAAAGGATAGAGCCGCCAGAAACGAATTGTCCGTCAGCACGTTTTGCGCCAAGACGTTTCGCTTCAGAATCACGACCGTTCTTTGTAGAACCTACCCCTTTTTTCGATGCGAAAAATTGGAGATCCAAACGTAACATAAGTGCCACCTCCTATCGGTTGAAAATAAGTTTTATATGTTGCCCGTAATCTCGTTCAATCGTCTGTAATGAAACAATCATCGCCTTCACGATCAATTGGATGTTCTCGTCTTGTTCCGTTTCCGGAAAAACCACCTTCAGATAACCGCCCTCAGAACCTTGTTCGATATCGGGGGTTATGCCGGTGAGTGCAATGACCGCATTGATAGCTCCGAATGAAACTGCAGATGCGCCTGCACAGACAAGGTCTTTTCCATGTTCTGCGAAATCGGCATGGCCTTTCATCTCAAATGAGCTGATGCGGCCGGATGGTTGTTCATTAATAGTGATTTTGATCATGCCGGCTTACAGATTGATGCCTTCGATGACAACTTTAGTGTATGGCTGACGATGACCTTGTTTTTTGTGGTAGTTCTTTTTCGGTTTGTATTTGAAAACCGTGATTTTCTTGCCGCGGCCATGCTTAACGATTTTACCAGTAACCGTTGCACCTTCCACGAATGGAGCGCCAACTTTCACGTCTTCTCCACCAACGAATAGAACTTTGTCGAATGTTACAGTTTCCTCAGCTTCGCCGACTACTTTCTCGATGTAGACTTCTTGGCCTTGTTCGACTTTGATTTGTTTTCCACCAGTTTCAATAATTGCGTACATACTTGCACCTCCTCAATAGACTCAGACTCGCCTTCAAAGGTGATCTTTTTCAGATGCTTGTACCTTGTCAGTGCGGTTGTAGCACGGGTGCGCTACAAACAATAACATTAAAATATTACCACGCACACTCTATGGCGTCAACTGTTTTCTTTTTAATTCCTCATAGGCTTTTTCATATTTCCGGAATTTGAAAGCGGAGATGTTTTGAAACAATAAAAATAGAGCTAGGGCAAGAAAGAGGGTTGTTTCTGGAAGTCCCAATAGTAAGAAAAAGATAATGGCAATAAGTATTATTATGGAATAGAGAAGAAATGCGGATCTCACTCCGTATTTCTGTTCCTCTGTCTCTAAGATGGCGCTAATAGCTTGTCCACCGTCAAGAGGCAATATCGGCAGGATATTCAATGCTAAGATGACGAGTTGAATGCGCAAAAACTGTTCATTACCTGGAAATTCAAATAGCACCGTAAGCAAGAGGAGAAACGCTGTCGCAATTGGTCCACCTATCGCTACGTACAATTTTTGCCGTCTCCCATAAAAGTTTCGATTCGGTATTATCAATTCTCCTCCATAGGGCATGATTGTACAAGAGCGGACTTTCATGCCCGACATTTTGGCAGCGGCAATATGGCCAGCTTCGTGGAAGAGGAGAGATGTGAAAACGAGAGAATAAAACGCTAATCCGCCGGTCGCCATCAATATGAGGAAGAATGGTACGAGAATGGGATGAAGACGAAGCTTCATTTCGTATCTGCCGAGAAATAAGTTGCCAATACCGAGGCTTCCAACACGACCCCTTCCCGTTTCACTTTCAAATAGATTGCCTCTTCATTCATAAGGGCAAGCGTGTCCCCTTTTTTCACGGTCGAGTACGGAAGCTTTGAGATCGAGCCGACAAATCCATACGTCACTTCGTCGCCGTCATCATACAATACGGTGAGCGTCTTCCCTGATTGTCTCGTAAAGCCTGTGAATACGATAAGCCCGTCCCCTTGTGCAGTAATCGGCATCGGATGTGCATAGGAAGCTATGACCCCATCCTTGTAAGGTTGCATTGATTCGTAAGCTGCAAACGGAAGTTCTTCTGCGGGGTCGGCCGAGACAGCAATCGTATCCCCTTCTTTTTCCCCAATAACGGAGGCGACCCACTTTTTCATGACGATGAAATCTTTACCTGTCGTAATATATTGGGTAACAGGCTTGTTGATGACGCCGATTTCTTCCAATTTGGCAAAGCTGAATACACCAATCACTAGTATGATCGCAATGACCCATTTCGTTTTCCATTTCACCCTGCCACACCACCTTTTTTCTCAGTATATGACGGGGGTACTATGAATATTATGGGCAATTGTCCAAGTAAGCAATTATAGTGTTTAGAAGTAAAAGTGCTTTTAACTAGGGTTGTTGCTTCCGTTCAAGCACTCGCTTTCCGCGGGCGTTGCCTCAGCCAATCCAACATCGGAGGGTTCGATTTGTATAAATTCTGCGTTCTTTGCAGAATTTATACATCCTGTGCTCCCAACGCTATCGCTTTTGGTCACAAACGCCGTTCTACGTGACGACGTTCGCAGGAGTCTCGCGCTTCCACTCCAGACAACAGATGACTAAATAATAGAAATCTTGTTATTATTACGCTCAACTCCTATGTAAGCCGTAACGAATAACTGCTTTTGCGCGAGTAAAAGCGAAGCGTTGCGAGCCCATCCAGTTTACAAACCAGATGGTATTGTGGAACTAACTGCTCTATGGTCAGCATTCCTAACTGTTCGGTTCATTGATTTGATTCTTCGTCATCATACCCTTTACCATATATATTTAATAAGAGATATTGTTGATTGGAGCGTAGGGCGGCGACTCCTGCGGGAACAGCACGAGCTGAAGACCCTGGACTGAGCGCAGCGAGGGAAGCGGCAGAAGCCGTGCCCGCGGAAAGCGTCCGCCCGTAGCGGAAATCAACATTTCTAGATTTCTTTCTATTAAAAGAAAAAAGACTATAGGCAAACACCAAAATCTCTGGTGTTTGTCTACAGTCTGAGTGCTCTACTTTTATTTAGCAAATAATGATTTCAATTTCCCGAAGAAACCAGGTTTTCCTTCGTCTAAAGACATCAGTGGCACAGATTCGCCTAAGATCCGGCGGGCAATATTCCGGTAGCCGATTGCTGCCGGATTCGATGGATCCATGACGACCGGTTCCCCTTTATTCGATGAAGAAATAACCTTTTCATCATCAAGAACAATTCCAAGCAAATCGATTGATAAATGAGTCGTGATTTCATTGACATCCAAAGCGTCGCCGCTATTGACGAGGCGGCTCTTGATCCGGTTGATGATCAGCTTTGGAGGTTCGATATCTTCTTGTTCCAACAATCCAATAATACGGTCTGCGTCCCGCACTGCTGAAATTTCAGGAGTTGTGACGACAATGGCACGATCTGCACCCGCAACCGCATTTTTATATCCTTGCTCGATGCCTGCAGGGCAGTCGATCAAAATATAATCGTAATCCCGTTTCAATTCATTGATCAATTCTTTTATGTCTTCCGGATTAACGGCGTTTTTATCAGTTGTCTGTGCAGCCGGTAGCAAAAAGAGTCCATCTTCAAAACGCTTGTCCTTGACGAGCGCTTGATGGATTTTGCATCGACCTTCAATCACATCAACGAGATCATAAATGATACGGTTTTCAAGACCGAGGATGACGTCCAGATTGCGCAGGCCGATATCCGTGTCAACGAGACACACTTTTTTCCCTTGTAGAGCCAATGCTGTCCCAAGATTTGCAGATGTCGTCGTTTTACCGACTCCACCTTTTCCAGACGTTATTACAATTGCTTCACCCACACTAGCTCCCTCCTTTGAATGTCGACAGGTTAGGCCGGAGAATCCGAAGCTCCTGTAAACGATCGATGGCAATAAAACCGTTCGGATGTATGTATGCGCATTCCATCTCCGGTTGTTCTGACAAAATCGTCAATTCATCCGTCATCGTTTCCAATTTATCCGCTATCATCAAGTGCGTAGCTTCGAGCCATGAAGCGGCGATGACCGCCTCTTCATTGCCAGTCGCTCCCGCATGAGCGATCCCTTTCAATCTTCCTAATACATAGATGCTTCCTGCAGCTACGACACGGCCGTTCGGATTGACGTCGCCAATGACGACAAGATCCCCATCGGCCTTCACGACCTGCCCGGAACGGACGATGCCGATATAGGTCTCCGATTGATTCTCCAGTACTTTACGTTTGCACTCTTCGATTGTAATGACTTCGCTTTGAATCTTTGAAACTCGTAAATGAGGCGATTCATGCACAACATTCATGATTTCCTTTAGCTCTTCTTCATTGCAATAGCGATGACCGGTATGGACTTTTACTTCAGCAAGCCCTTCTAAACTGTTTTCGCTCACTTTATTACGGAGTTCTGCAATCATGTCCGAATAAGCGCATTTGTCATCAAGTCGGAGGACAAGCCCGTCTTTTGTCCCTTTTATTGTTACATAGTGCTGTTTCGTCATTTGCGTCCCTCACAGTTTTCTTAATTATATTCCGGCTTTTTGCAATCCTCTTTCGGCGATCAGCCGTTTGAACAAATAGCCGAACATCGCCACAAACATGGAGTTGGCGATCATTGTAGGCATCAGTCGGACGACGACGAATTCTTCGAAGCCGACCGTAGTCAATGCGATCAGGCTAGCGAAAAAGAATGAAAGCAACTCAAGCAATGCAACCATTGCCACCGATAAAAGCATCACTGTAATGACATGGCGATGAATTTGCCGAATGACCATTGCGGCAAAATAACAGATCACCGGATATAAAAAAGTGTATATCCCAATAATATCAATGTGATACATATCATACAAGAGTCCAAGTACGATTCCATAGAGGATTGCACGCTTCCGTCCGTAGTAGACGGTGATGAAAATCAGATAGACGATTACGAAACGGGGTACGAGAGTGTAAGATACATCTGCAATCGATATAGGTGAAAAAAGACTAAATACTGGTTCGAGGAAAAATAATACGACAGCAATAAGAGGGATAATGAACCTGATCACGATCCATCCTCCCCCTCTTCTTCAACTTCGGGTTCGACTTCTACTTCCACTATTCCGTCCGTACCGCTCGAAATACGCGACGTCCGTTTCGCGACCATGACGTGGTCCAACATGGAAAAGTCCGCAGCTGGCCGGATATACGCCAATTTCGTCAATCCGTAATCGTCCGTCGATACTTCAGTCACTTCCCCGATCAGCAATCCTTTCGGGAAAATGCCACCTAATCCTGATGATTCGACCTTCTGTCCTTCCTTGACATCAAAGTTTGAATCGATACGCTTCATTATTAATTCGCCACGCGCCGGATCATATCCTTCAATCAAACCGAAAATCGCTTCTTCACCAGGAATGACTGCTGCCACTCTAAAATTGCGGTTTTCAGTTGAAAGCAATTCAACGGTCGATGTAAAAGGAGTGACGAGGACTACTTTTCCGACGAGTCCATTCGCCGTAATGACAGCCATATTCAGTTTCACGCCTTCCACCGATCCTTGATCAATGACGATTTTCTCTTCCCATTGATCGGGATTTCGGGAAATGACGGTTGCCTGGATTGGCTCGTAATCTCGTAGACTCGTTTCCTTACCGATAATTTCACGCAGCTTTTTATTCTCAGCTTTCACGTCCGATAGTTCAGCTTGTGTCGAGGCATATTCCTTTAATCGCGCTTTCAAATGCTTGTTTTCTTCGTATGTATTCAAAATGCCATCGATTTTATCTAATGTACCGGTGATATAATGGGCCGGTTTCGAGAAAAGCGATTGCCCGAAACCGACGACATCTTTCACAATTTGCTCTGGAAGGGTGGCGTTCTGCCTGTCTTTTAGGGAGAATGAAATCAATGCCACAAGGACGATGACGCCCACTAGCAATAAAATCAATCGTTTATTCGAAAAAAATCGCGGCATTGCCTAAATCCTCCCTCATTACCTAACTTGCATCTTTTTGATCACTTCGAAATTATCGAGCGCTTTCCCTGTTCCGATCGCAACGCAATCAAGAGGGTCTTCGGCGATGAAGACAGGCATATTCGTTTCATCCGAAATGACTTTGTCCAAGTTATCAAGCAATGCTCCCCCGCCTGTTAATACGATTCCGCGTTCCATAACGTCCGCGGACAATTCAGGAGGAGTCGCTTCCAATGTTTTCTTGACGCCTTCAATAATTTGAGTAATCGATTCACGGAGTGCTTCAACGATTTCGTCCGAAGAAACTTCCAATGTTTTTGGAAGGCCTGTCAATAAATCACGGCCTCTAATTTCCATTTTTTCCGGTTTCAAAGATACTTTCGCAGAACCGATTTCAATTTTAATAGCTTCCGCAGTACGTTCACCAATTGTTAGATTATAATTTTTACGAATGTAATTGATAATTGCGCCATCCATGGAGTCACCACCGACACGAATCGACTCGCTCGTTACGATTCCACCAAGGGAGATGACTGCAACTTCAGTAGTACCGCCACCTATATCGACGACCATGCTGCCCGTAGGTTCCCAAACTGGTAAATTAGCACCGATCGCAGCAGCAAACGGCTCTTCAATCGTATACGCGTCTTTTGCGCCAGCTTGTCTCGCAGCGTCAATAACAGCGCGTTGTTCAACAGAAGTGATGCCGAAAGGAACGCAAACCATGACGTTTGGCTTCTTCCATGCGCTGCCTGCAGCTTTCGTTGCTTCTCTCAGATAATGCTCGATCATCGCTGTCGTAATTTCAAAGTCCGCAATGACTCCATCTTTCATAGGGCGTGTCGCCACGATGGAACCTGGGGTACGTCCGATCATATTTTTAGCGGCTGAGCCGACTGCCACGATTTCATTCGTCACTGTGTTTTTCGCAACTACGGACGGTTCTCTCAGAACGATCCCTTTACCTTTAATGAAAACTAATGTATTGGCTGTGCCGAGGTCAATTCCGACATCTCTTGATCCTAATCCAAACAAATTTGTTCTTCCTTTCTATTCGACGCATAATTGGTCTTCTTGAAATCATACACCACATTATAACGGATTGGAGAACAAATTCACAGTGTCAATAGCAATAGACTGGATTTTGATCCTATCGCCTTCCATCGTCCCGCTTCTCCCAAAATCGCTTGTATCCCTATGAGACTGCGATGTTAAGAACCCTTACCCTTCATTGAAACTCACCAAGATAGTTGCCATTTTAGGAGTTAATTGCTAATTCATATATCCCTTTTCCTTAAGACTTACGAATCGGTGATCGCCTATGATGAGATGATCGAGCAATTCGATTCCAATGATGGAGCCAGCTTCAACGAGCCTTCTCGTCACCTCGATATCCTCAGGCGAAGGCGATGGATGGCCAGAAGGATGGTTATGCGCCGCAATGATAGAGGCAGCTGAACGCTTTACTGCTTCACGGAATATTTCCCGTGGGTGAACAATCGATGAATTCAAGCTGCCGATAAAAATCGTTTGTTTGTGCAGTACTTCATTTTTTACATTTAAAAACAAGACCACAAAATGTTCTTGGACGAGCGACGACATGTCTGTCATCAAGTATGCCGCGGCATCTTCCGGAGATTTAATGACATAGCGACCTTCCGAATGTTTCCGATGAACCCTCTTACCGATCTCTACGGCAGCTAGTATTTGAACAGCCTTCGCTTGTCCTACCCCTTTTACCGCCATCATTTCTTCCACGTTTGCATCCTTTAAATCCTGAATTTTATCGAATGACTTCAAAATCCTGCTGGCGAGCATAAGAACGGACTCTTCCTTCGTGCCTGTCCGAAGTAAGATAGCGATAAGCTCTTGATTCGACAGGCTCCCTGCCCCTTGGCGGATCAGCCTTTCACGAGGTCTATCAGCGATATGTACGTCTCGGATCATCATCTGCTTCTTCGTTTCAATTGTCAAAGAGTCATTCACCTTCCTTCAACTGGAGAATGCCTTCTTTACGCAACGTCTCAATCAGTTTCGATAAAGGTAGTCCAACAACATTTAAATAGTCGCCTTCTATCTTTTCGACAAGCAAAGCACCAGCTGTTTGGATGCCATATCCGCCCGCTTTGTCCATCGGTTCCCCGGAACCTACATAAGACTGTATCAACTGCTCGTCCAATACTTTAAATGTCACTTTCGTTTCCACAGAAAAGACGTTTTCTATTCCTTTCCCTAGAATCGCTACACCTGTGAAAACCGAATGTGTATTGCCGGAAAACTTTTTCAAGAAACTTTCAGCCTGCTTCTTTGATGATGGTTTTGGATAAACTTCTCCTTGAAAGACAACAATCGTGTCCGCTGCAATAATGACTGCTTCCGGTTTTGTTTCGGAAACTGCAGCCGCCTTTTTAATGGCTAGCTTCTGTACATAATCAGCAAAGTCTCCGTCCACCAATTCAACGACTTCTTCAACATTGCTTGGCATTGTTTCGAACGAAATGCCAATGTTTCTAAGCAACTCCTGCCTTCGAGGAGAGCCGGATGCTAATATAATCGGTTTTTCTGCAATGAATTCCATGTAAGCAACCTCCTTTTTCTTTATCATACTGTAGAAGTAGCTTAATGGAAATTTTCATTTTTTCGCAAAAACTTGAGTTTGTCCCGTTTTCCTGCGTTAAAAATTAATTTTCACACAGCCGTCCTTATGGGTATAATGCGAAAGCAACTGAAGCCTTATAATCCGTAAATCCGAAGAAAACGCCGTCACAGCAGCAATATTTTTACGGAACTCCGCTAATTTTTCATCTTCCTCTTCAGCTTCCGACACAGTCGTCAAAATTTTAATTTTCGACAGTTCGGTTTCCGACAAAACACTCGTCAATTTCCCAGCTCCATCGTTAGAGCATGTCGATGCATTAGCGAAAAAGGGTTTCCTGAACGTCCCTTCATATTCACTCACTTCAATCTCTTCCTCACGAAGACCGACTGCGCTCCACACGTAAAACTGTCCTTCAATTTCCAGAATGGCCGCTTTTGATAGACTTGCATCTTGCGACACGAAATCATGAGCTGTTTGTGCAGTTGAAAAAACACCATGCTGTTTTGCGAACAGTTGGAGAGGTGGATCCTCAGCAGAAACTGCAGGACCAGACGTTGGGGTCGTCATACCTGTCGCTGGTGGATTTGTTGTGACGACTTCTGTATCCAGCGCCTTTTCCTTTCCGCTGCCATTTGTGCTTATAATGATTGCACCGACGATTGCGACTGCAGCAATCCCGATGATTACACCGTGGAGCATCGCCATCGCGACTGTCACTTTTGAGTATTTTTTTCTGAAATTCATGCCAGACCACCCCGTTTTTAGTAACCGTACCAAAACGGACATAAAAAAGAACAAGACGTATGTCGCCTTGTCCTAAAAAACTTATCGACTTAAATGAATAATTGCTGATACCATTCGACAAATTCCGCCCCGAAGAAATAGGAAATGACAGCGGCAATTGCAATGGATGGACCAAACGGAATGGGAGTCTTCCGTCCTTTCCCTGTTTTCTTCATCACATAAATGCCGACGACAGATCCAATGAGAGAGGCAAGGAAGAGCGTCAAAAGTGTATTCACCGTTCCGAGCACGAGACCGATGACGAAGAACAGTTTAATATCTCCGCCACCCATTCCACCTTTCGACACGATCGCTATGAAATAGAGTACACAAAAACCAATTACAGCCCCTAACAGGCTATCCCACCACGGTGACGTAGGAATAAGCCATCGAAGGATCAAAAACGCAACGGCGAAAGGCAGAAGCACTTTGTCAGGGATGATCATATACGTTATGTCAGAAACAGTGATGATGACGAGCAACGAAACGAAAAGAATTGCAATAATCAACTCATAAGTAAATCCAACTTGGGTATAAGTGAAAGCAAACAATACACCCGTCGCGAATTCCATAAGCGGATACATCGGGCTGATTTTTTGTCCACACCCTCTGCATTTTCCTCGAAGTGCAACGTAGGAGAATATCGGTATTAAATCAAGCAGACGCAACCTTCGATTACATTTCGTGCAATGGGAAGGCGGGGACACGATGGATTCCTTCTTCGGCACGCGAAGGCCGACAACGTTGAAGAAGGAGCCAAAGATGATACCAAATATGAAAAATAAAAGGGACCAAACAATACTCATTCACTATCACCCAATCCAGGCATTTGATTGATCGGCGTTGGATCCCTTTTACCAGCAGGCGCGGGGGCATCCACTTTTGGCGCTTCTTCCACAAGATTCCCTAAATCCAGTCGGTAAAACGCTTGAAACGTAATGACTAACTCCAACATTTCATTCTCTTGCTCCATCGTTTTTACTTCTTCCGGGGCATCGAATTCAATACGTTCTACCATGTATATTCGTTCCATCGATTCAATCTCTTCAATGAACTGATCGACTTGACTGTATTCAGCTGCCTCAAGATGCACTTCGGTTAAAACCGTTTGCACATTTTCTACGTGTTCAGGTGGATTTTCAATGACTACATCTTCCAATGAAAAATTCACTTCATGGACATATGTATCCGATTTCACTTCAGCCTTCTGCACTTGCAATAGGATTAAATCTTCGAGGGGTTTCACAGGCAGTTTCTCTTGCAGAGGGCGGGAGCTGGACGATCCCGAAGGTTGTTGTTGGGCCTCTTGCCGTTGAAGCGCAAAAAGAATGTCCCTTTCGTTCGTTAACATTTGCAACGCCCGTTCGTTTGCATCTTTCGCGGGTGCGTATATTTGGAAATAGGAATAGGCTGCAAGGACAAGCAGGAAAAGGACTGCCAAAATAACGAGCCCCATTTCCTTCTGACGTTTTGATAAATTACTCATCAAGATCGCCCTCCTCACTATCCATCTCCCTCGACTCTTCAACTTCAACGACTGTGCCGCGGTCATCGATATACTCAATATGATACGTCGCTTCAAAACGAGGAAGCGTTTCTATACCGCTCTCTTCATCTACACGTTCAGCGACCAAAGACGAAATCGTCGCAGTTGAAACGACTGTCGATGATTTAATCCTCGCCAAATAATAAGCGGCGTCAGATTTATTATCGAATTGGACCGTGACTGTTGATTCATGAGGGGCTGTGAACTCAAAGGAGACGAAAAAACCGCGCTCCGGCAATAGAGCGATCAATTCACGCAACAAAGGCAGTGTTTCGAATCGATAAGCCTCCGCCCATTCGACTGTCGCAGCGAGTCGCTCCCAATCGTCTGCATGCGTGGAAGGTACAATCTCTTCCCGGATTGTCTCCTGTCTAGCATGCAAGGAGGCGATTTGCGTTTCCACATGAGCAGTCTCCTTCGACAGAGAAAGAGATAGTAGAAAAAGAGTTGCCCAAAAAAGAAGAGCCGCACCAATAACAATAAGTGCAGCGATGAGGAGAGTCGATCGCTCCCTCTCCCTTTCAGGCAATAGATTAATATCAACGAGCATGACTACACCTCTTTCAATGCCAAACCGATCGTCCGGTTGAAGGTTGCGGGCAATTGTCGCCCATCTTGCAGCTGCAGCGGCTGTTTCAGCAATCGTTCTGCTTTTATGGAAAATTGTTCCCGAATAGCAGACAATAGATTTTCCATTTCTCCATACTCTCCATTGACGAGCAAATGCGTAATGGACGCGGATCCGTTATGTAAATTATATCGATAAAAATTCATCAGCTTTTCAAGTTCCATCACAATCGATCTCGGTGTAATCAACTGGGGATCTGCATCGACATCCGCAACAACCGATAGATCGGCCGATTGTGTTAAATCAACAGGCCGCATGAAAAGCGGATAATGCTTATGGAAAATCGACACAGTAAGCATACCGTCGTGCATGTCCGCGATCAAAACATGCTCATGGCCTGCAAATTGATAGGTCTGAAACGCAAGCCGGTAAAGAGCAAGCGGTCCGATATCCGCAATAACAGGATTGAGCTTCACCGCTTTCAGGACGTCTTCGTACTGATCTAAAACACTTTCCTTCGAGGCAATCAAAATGGCTTCCTTGCTATCTTCATTCAGATAGCAAGGGACGACGTCAAATACCGGATCATCAAACGGCAAATAGATCGTCGAGCCGATTTCAATGAAAAAATGCCCCTTTAACTCATCCGGCTCAACATCATCCGGGTAAGGTACTTTCCGGATCATTACATATGTATCAGGCGCAAGGAATTGGACATCACGCTTCGCGATGCCCCACTCCTTCACGACCCCTTCAAGAATCATCACAAGAGTTTCGGAATCAACAATTTTCCCCTCGACGATCGTGTTTGGAGGAAGGCTAACTTCCTCTGCAACATCGACGAGGAGCGGATCCTGCGACTTCAACCGGACAAACCGGACGGCATCATCTTCAATTGTAAGTGTTGCCGGCTGTTTGCGGCGGTTGAATAGTGGCATTTTAGTGGCTCCTTAATCCAAATCTAATTACTAATTGTTTCTCCGCTTTTAACTTCAGTATTATTTATCCCATTTTTAGTCGCTTCTGAAAAAATGATATTGGTATCACCGTTCGCAGCAGTTCCAGAAATAGTGTTACCTGTTTTGACTTTCTTTACCGTAACACTTTCGTCAGCAGGAAAACCTCCAGAATCTTCCAAATACCCCTCTACTTTCAATGTTTCAGTCGTTACTGTGGCATCATCAGCACTTCCTTTTTCAACAAAATAAAGGTCAGCTGCCGATAATACATTAATAGCATCAGCTTTCAGTGCATTTAGTTTAGAGTTTTGGATAATATTCCCAATAGAAGGCACAGCAATCGCTGCAATAATCCCCAAAATTACAATTACCGCTAAAAGTTCAACAAGCGTTAACCCTTTTTCGTTTTTCAAACGTTTCTGCAATAACTTTTTCATCATGATTCCTCCCTATTCTAGCTTATTTTCATTTTCAAATTAAGAATACCAAACTACTAGTCTAATTGTAACTATCAACCTACAATTCTACAAAACTATTGGTTTTCCGACATAATTCGTTACATATTATCTATTTCTGTAAAGAGGCTAAACATAGGTAAAAGAATCGAAAGTACTATCGTTCCGACCAAGCCTGCCAAAAGGACTATCATTAGCGGCTCGATTAACGCTTTCAATCGATCTGTCGAAGCGTCGACTTCCTTTTCATAGAAATCCGCCACTTTTGCGAGCATCGCATCTAGTGATCCTGTCTGTTCTCCGATGGCAATCATGTGTGGAATTAACGGAGGAAATGCCCAGTGCCCCGCCATTGGTTCTGTTAATGAGCCGCCTCGTTCCAGCGATTCTCTCGATTTACCGACTACGCGCGAAATGACTTCATTTTCTACAATCTTTTGGGTCATCGATAACGCCTGTAAAATCGGGACGGAACTTGCAAATAACGAACTGAGCGTTCTCGTCATAGTTGACAATGCAGATTTTTTCATTAAATCGCCAAAAATCGGAAGCCGCAAAAGAAATGAATCAAGTAAATATTTCCCTTCCTTATTGCTGCGCATCATTACAAGACCAACCGTAATGGCAGCGACCAAAAGGATGAATAAATACCAATAAGCGACCATGAAATCACTAGCCTTCAATACGAATTGAGTTAGCCATGGCAATTCTCCGCCAACGCTAGCGAAAAGGTCCACAAACATTGGGACGACAAAGGTTAATAAGAAAATAACGACACCGATTGCAACGATTCCTACGACGATTGGGTAAGACATCGCCGATATGACTTTTTGTTTCGTCATATGCGCTTTCTCATAATGCTCGGCAAGCCTGTCCAACGAATCGTCGACCGTCCCTGACATCTCCCCCGCTTTGATCATATTGATGACGAGCGGCTCAAACGCCTTTGGATGTTTGATTAACGTGTCCGATAACGAGCCGCCGCCTCTGAGATCATCTCCGACAGAAACTAATATTTTTTGGAACGGCTTCGACTCGACTTGCAATGAAAGGATTCGTATTGATTCCACGATGGTGACACCTGCTCGAAGCAAGGTTGAAAATTGCCGGAGGAACATGATGAATTGCGTTCGTTTGATTGGTTTTCCGAGATGGATCTCTTTCGTAAGTACTGTTTCGGCTTGCTCAGTCAAATTAGAGACACGGATTCCTTGGCTCTTCAATTTCAGTGCAGCTTCCCGTTTATTCGCAGCAACGATAACTCCGGACCTCTTCGATTTTGCGTCTCGGCCATCATATTTGAAACGAGCCATCGTCAATCATCACCTTCGATATACGGCATTGCCGTTTCGTATGAAATGAGTCCACGCTCAAGAAGATTCCTGACCGACGTATCCATCATATGCATGCCCATTGATCGGCTTGTCTGGATGATATTTGGGATCTGATGGACCTTTTCCGATCGGATCAAGTTCGAAATGGCCGGGTTATTGATCATTAATTCCGTAGCGACTCTTCTTCCTTTTCGATCGACTGTCTGAAATAATCGTTGTGACAGTACAGCCGTCAACACGCCTGCCAGCTGAACACGAATTTGAGATTGCTGCCCGTGCGGAAAGACGTCGATAATCCGATCGATTGTTGAAGCAGCACTCCACGTATGAAGTGTCGCCAAGACAAGGTGACCAGTTTCAGCCGCAGTAATGGCTGTAGAAATCGTTTCAAGATCCCTCATCTCCCCGACAAGGATGACATCCGGATCCTGACGCAACGAAGCACGTAAGCCGTCTGCGAAAGAACTTGTATCGAAGCCGACTTCTCGTTGATCGATAATCGATGATTGGTGGGAATGCACATATTCGATTGGATCTTCAAGGGTAATAATATGTTTGCGCATGGTTTCGTTCATATAGCGGATCATCGCCGCAAGCGTAGTTGACTTCCCTGAACCTGTTGGCCCCGTAACTAATATGAGTCCTTGAGGAGTTTCGGCCAATGATTTCAAGATTCCAGGAACTTGCAATTCATCAATAGAAGGAATGTCCGTCGGGATTGTCCTGAATGCTAGCGAAATGGAACCGCGCTGTTGAAACGCATTGACACGAAAACGGGCGATTCCTTTTAATTCATACGAATAGTCTATTTGTCCTTTTTCAATGAATGTCTTATATAACTTATCCGGAATGGTTAATTTAGCTGCCTCTTCCGTGAAAGTGTCAGTAACCGACACTTTCCCATACCGCTTCAACTCGCCGTGAATCCGGAAAACGGGTGAGACACCGACCGTCACATGGATATCGGACGCTTTCAATTCAAATGCTTTTGTTAAAATATGATCTATTGTTTCATTCATGGCTATACCCCTATTCAATAAGTGAAACACGCAGAACTTCTTCCGTCGTCGTAATGCCCTGCTTCACTTTCTCAAGTCCATCGTCAATCAAAAATACAGTGTCGTTCCGTAATGCGATTTCCCTCAGCATTGCCGGGGTTCCATGGTTATTAATCACTTCACGCATTTCATCATTGAAGATGAGCACTTCGTGAATGGCAACCCGTCCACGATAACCGGTCATATTGCAAGCAGCACATCCCGGTCCGCGGACGATAGTGTCAATCTCTTTTCCACGTTTCGCGAAAATCTCTTTTTCCCGGTTCGAAGCACGCATTTCCTGTCCGCAATCTCGACAAACTCGACGAATCAGCCTTTGAGCAACAACTGCGTTGACAGAAGCTGTGACAAGAAACGGTTCAACTCCCATATCAATTAATCTTGTAATCGAAGCGATAGAGTCATTCGTATGAATTGTGCTGAGGACGAGGTGACCGGTCAATGAAGCACGGATTGCAATTTCCACCGTTTCACGGTCACGGATTTCCCCGACCATGACAATGTCCGGATCCTGCCTCAAGATCGACCGCAATCCGTTTGCAAATGTGAGTCCGACTGCAGGGTTCACTTGTATTTGATTAATACCTTCCAGTTGATATTCAACCGGATCTTCAACGGTAATAATATTCACTTCTTCTTGGTTTAATTTATTAAGCGCAGCATATAAAGTCGATGATTTCCCCGAGCCGGTCGGTCCAGAAATTAAAACAATCCCATTCGGTCGTTCAATTTCCTTCATGAACCGCTCCAAATTCACCGGACTGAAGCCCAATTTTTTTAAGTCATTTAACGAACTACTCAAATCCAAAATCCGCATGACGACTTTTTCACCGAATACGGTCGGCAGTGTAGATACCCGCAGATCGATTGGGCGGAAGTCAATGGTAGCTTTGATCCTTCCGTCTTGCGGTACACGGTGCTCCGTAATATCGAGGCTCGACATTATTTTTATTCGCGCAGTGAGCATCGCTTGCATATGTTTCGGTAAATACCGTTCCGTTTTCAAAAGACCATCGACCCGGAAACGAATGACAACTTGCTGCTCTTGTGGATCGATATGAATATCACTTGCCTTCTGCGTGATGGCAGACGACAGTATTTGATTGACGAGCCGGACGATCGGGGAATCAAGATCGGTCAATTCATCTTGCTGTTCCCTCGTTTCCTCTGGCTGCTCCACGAAAAAGTCTTCCAGCAAGTCATCTTCATAGTACTTCGAGATCGTCCGTAAAATATCATCCTTTGAAGCAATTGCCGTTTCAATATGAAAACCTGTCGACAAACGCAAGTCATCGACAGCCAAATAGTCCATCGGATCAGACATTGCGACAAACAGCCTGTCCCCATCAGCTTTCAACGGAACTAGCAAATTCCGCTTCGCAAACTCTTTAGGAACAACATTGAACAACTTCGGATCGAACGGATACCTGAATAGATTGACATGGGGAATCCCAAGCTGGAATTCTAGCACTTCGATTAGCTGCTGTTCGGTAATATAACCTCTTTGAAGAAGTGCATCCCCGAGTTTTTGATCTCGCGGCTTTTCCTCCAATGCAGTTTGAAGCTGTGCATCTGTTATAAGTCCTGATTCAACGAGTAAATCACCCAATCGTTTCCGTGTTGTCGCCATATGCATCCCTCTTTCACTTCTTGACGTCACTCATTTTCCTGATATCGGAAGGCCGCTCTTATCGTAAATAATTTCTTCAGTTGACTCTTGATTGTTGTATCCATTGATAGCATTTGATCCGTCTGCATCAATTTCGTCCGCATTAGATGATTCATAGCCTGTAGCTGTTTGAGACCCTCCACTTTGAGGAAGCCCTGTTTCCACGTTTTCAGCATCGGTCGTTTGAGACGCATTCCCTTTTACTAATGGATGAACTTCAATCCGATGAATAGGTGCGTAAAAGTCTTCGGAAATCTGTTCAGTATCCACAACTTGTCCATCGACGGATCGCGTACGTTGGACAATCGCTTCGATTCCTTCTTTGCCTTCTTGGGAAACAACGACTTGTCCATCATCGATGAAGGCGCTATATTGTCGCATAGTTCTCGGTTTATATGTTTCTATATTGGTAGTGCTAGGTTCGTATGAATAATAAAACGGTCGACCTTCAATAGATAGATGAATAGCTCCCGCGGACCATGCGGATCGAATGGTGAAATCCGTCTTGTTCGGATTCGTGAATTTGAAGTCAAGCCCTAATGTCTGATTCATTGAAGCTTCAAATCCGGGTTGAATAAATGGAGATATGGTTGTGCTAATGTTTCGTTCGGCGATTTGAAAATTAGTTTGTAAAATTGCAGTATAAAGAATAGATGATAGAAACGTCATTTCCTCGTCAGTAAGCGGTCCAACTTCAGAATTTGTCAGCAACTCTAGCATAGAAAACGATTCGTAAGGCTCAATGGCCACATCGTCAAGAGTTTGGATCGCTTTCGATAAAGACGGAGATATGGTGTCAATGCTATTTTCGGATGATGCTACTACTTCAAATGGAATCTCGTTTTCTATATAGTCGGTAATATGAACATTTCTAGGCATGATGCCTGTTTGCAGTTCTTCTTCAATTCCTGCAGCAACCGAATCAACCGCCCCCTCCGTGAAACGAATCTGTGGAAGTTGCTGGCTAAGTACGGTTCTTAATCCATCACGGGATACAGTCGCAATGATCGGATTGTCCTCACCTGAACTTGCGTTCGCAAGCGTCATGTCAATATCGAATTTGATTGTTTCGGGTGGTAGTGAAAATTGGGTGTCTTGGTAGATTAGGTTCACTTCTAATTTAGTCTGCAACTCGGAAAAGTCAGAAGCTAATTTTGATTTTGCTTGGTTGGTTTTATGATTGGAAATGTTGAATGGTCCGACGTATGTGTGATCAGTGTAATGCTTACCAAAGCGGAAGTCTGATGCTAAAGCGACACCTGTAAATAAAAACAATAGAAGTATGGAGGATAAACTTATAGAAACTATCTTTCTATTCACTTTGAGCACCTTCTTCCATTAACTTATCTATTACATCTTTTTTCTTTGAAACAAACATCGAATTATTCATAGTTTACATCTTCTATGATAGGATTCGACCATACAGCAGAATTACTATTCCCTAATTTACATTGTTCCCAAAATTCATTTTCATTGTTTACTTGGATCATCTCTCCAAACACTTTCTTTTTCCCACCAACCACGAAGTTGTCCAAATAAATAAGTTTACTCCCCCTTCCAACAGTTAAATGTCCTTCTACATTAGATGATCCACTGACGCAAACTAGCGAATTTTTAATATTTAAGTGTCCCCCAATATGGGCTGCTCCTCTAATTATCATCATTGAATTAGTCATATTCTGAACGTTACTATTTATGTCCAATGCCCCGTTAACTTTAATCGAAGAATTATAAATATTATTCATATTTTGCTTTACCTCAAAACTGCCATTTATATTTAGATCCGAACCATTTAGGTTATTAAATACATGAACTTCAAAATCATCATTGCTATATAATTTAGAGTAATTCACTTCTAAATTTCCATTAGGGCCATCAAATCCACCCGGAAAATAAATGGTTGAATTTTCCACACTATCATACCCGCCATTTTTAGCACCTTTACACGTAATATTTAATAACTTCTTATTGCTTCCACAACTAGAAGCCTCCACATTGTCTGGATAAAGATTATTCATATTTGGAGATGATGCCATCTCATCCACAATTGAATCCGATGATCCACTAAGATCTGGTATAATAAATGATTGTTGAAATGAAATCTTTTTCTTATTTCCATTTTTCATGCCTAATGATACCCCTTCTACGATCACTGTATGCCTTTCAGGATACCCTTTCACAGAAGTAGTCATTACTTCAAAATTATATAGTGCAATATTCTTTTCTAAGGTTAATTCAAGAATTTTCTCTTCCTCTTTAAATATCCTTTCCAATTCGCTAGTGGTATTTTTTCTAGTTAAATTATAATCAATGACCTTAGCTTTATTTTCGGGATCATCAAGTTGTTTTTTAATATCATTTTGAATAAATGTTTCCAAGTCAGGTATAATTGAAAAGTATAAATTTGAAACGTAAGTCTTATAATAGTCTACACCCGCTTCAGCAGCCATTACTGTAAGATGGCTTTCATCCACTTTGATTTCTTGCTTTGCATTTCCAATTGAGCCTCTTATAAAGACAGCTGAAACAGCCATTATAAAGACGACTAAAAAGAGGACTATTAATAATGCGTAGCCCTGCTCGTTATGACTTTTTCGCATTTATTACTCCTCCTTCTCCACTTTATATCTAGAGATAACTGTCGAGACACTTACTTCTAGTTTATCTTTAACCGGATCAGAAACTACTAGGTTAACATTCATAGATGAATCCGTTGTTTTCGCTTTAATTTCCTGTTCCGTTGGTAACCCACTAATTTTGAATTCATTTTCCGAACCGATTTTCTTATCTGATTGAGCGACAACTCCTGTACAATCCGTCAGCCAAATTTTCCCGTCTCTCTCTTCCAACCTATATGTATCGCATTTTCGGTGAATTTGCTGAAGATCAGTAATTATATAATTAGCCTCCTGTTGCATTTTCAACTTTTTTGTTTCCGTTATATTATATTTCATACTTGTAAGCACTGTTGTCCAAATTAACGTAATGACAAGCGCAGTTAATAGAAGTACGGCCAGTACCTCTACAAGTGTCATCCCTGTTTGCCTTGACGTTCTCTTGTCAAGCTTTTCATTTGCCGACTTCGATATAGCCAAAAGTCTCGCTGATAACTTTGCTATCCTTTTGAATAGATATATTGATTTCATGCAAACTCAACTCACCTTCAGAATCTCCCGCTGGCAAAGCGGCTTGTTTTTCAACTCTATACTTAACTTCTCCAAGTTCACTTTTTTCAGTTCGGATCCAGGCCTCATTTTTTTCGATATAACCATTTTCCGAAGTGAAATCATTTAAAGAATATGAGGAGTTTCTATAGTTATCCAGAAGCACCCTTACCTCGTTCATTGCACTCAGCTTGGACTCAGTCTTCTCATTAAAATTCGTCATCTGTGGGAAAACTGTCATGAATCCAACGAAGACGATGCCTAAAATGACGAGAGCTGCTAGGATTTCGACGAGGGTCATCCCTCTTTCATTTAGCTTTTGGCTTCTCATCAAGACATCGCCTCCCATTCTATTTATCTACTACTTCAAGCATACAAAATACAATACAACTAATCAACTAGTCCAACAAAGTAGTAGTTAAATCATAGAAAAAAGACCGATTTGCATCGGTCTTTCATTCACTAAATTGTAACTTTATCGTCTTCTTCATAAATCCCAACCTTGTTGCGTCCCGCTTGCTTGCCGCCGATATAAAGGGCGCGGTCTGCGTTCCGGAGCAGTTCCTTACCGTCTTTTGCGTCGATCGGCATGGTTGCGACACCAACGCTTATCGTTATATCTATAATGATCGGTTCACGGTCTTCGGATAGATCTGGGATGATTTTGAACTTAGTTTGCTCCACTTCTTTTCGGATCATTTCCGCAATCTCAATCGCATCCTCTTTCTCGCAATTCGGCAAGAGCATGACGAATTCTTCGCCACCGTATCTCGCGAGCGTCATATCTTCCACACGGAAACTTCTTAACAGATCTGCATAAGCTCGGAGCAAGTCGTTCCCGCTTTGATGTCCGTATGTATCGTTGATAGATTTGAAGTGATCGATATCCAGCATGATTGCAGACAATGTGGAAATTTCCCCTGTATGATAACGGATCATCTCTTCATCCAATTTGGATTCCAAGTAGCGGTAATTATAAAGGCCAGTCAATCCGCATGTTACGCTTTTCTCTACCGTCTTCTCATAATATCTCGCCTTTTCAACTGCTGTTGCAAAATAGCCGGTCAACAAATCGACTATCTTTACATGCACATCGTCAAATGCATATCGCTGATGTGAAGTAAGAATTAGGAATCCTTCCGTTTTTTCATTTCTTTTAATAGGTGCCGTCATTACACTTTCTACGGAAGGATCAAATGTGTATGCCTTCAATGCGTCTATACTTTTTCGATTCAAAAATAATCTAGTCGAATTTACTTCCAATCCATCCGACTCAGACCTCTTTGGTGGTAATGAAAATCGGTTAGCTACGCCGCTCCGAAATTCGCCTTCTTTAAAGGAGAGTAAAACGAGATTTTCACCCATTCTCAAATCGACAATGTAGGCGCTGTCATACGGAATGACTCCTTTGATCTTATCGATAAATGTGAGATGGACGTTTTCCACCAATAGGTTATCAGCAAGCTGATGGCCAATAACTGTCGATGAAGCCAATAATTGACTCATTTTATTTGAATTCATATAGTTGCTCGCAACGAGTAAAACGAGTAGGAATGGTACACCTATCAATAAAAATGCTTTGCTTCCGAATTGCTGCATGAGGAGACAAAATGTAATCGCAAACGGTAAAAGGAGAATGGACGAAACATAATCCCACACGATTACCTTTTTCATACCAGATGTGTCTGTCTTCAACCACTTGAAAAATAGATAAATTAGAGAGCTATTGATCAATGAATACGCAGACGCATAAAGGAAGCCTGCAAGCAAAAATGAACTTAAAGACATTTCGGAAAGCGGACCGCCAAATATATAAAAGATGGCACCGCTTATAATCGAAACAACAGCAAAATTGATTGAGTTGAATGCAAATCGGAAAGCTTTTGGCGTTGGTGACTTCATGATGAAGAGAAGTACGAAGCTCGCAATTTGCATGAAAATCATTTCCGCTACGACACCGTATTGGAAGAAGAGCGAGAAAATGACCCATCTTTCCAATGTAAGACTAACCCTATCCAATGGGATTGAAGTCTTTAATGTCGCTATGAGAATCGCCAAATAGATGGCCATATTTACATAATCGTATGATTCCGCAGGAAAATAATTGAGGGCTATGTAAAACATCAAAGGAACGACAAGAAGCCATAGGATAAAAATGCTTCTTTGCTGTTGTGCAGTTATTTTCATTTTATACCCTCCTCCTTTGTCATCTTACATATTCGGCCACCCGATCTCTTCCAGCTTGCTTTGCTCCGATATACAAGGCACGATCCGCATTTCGCAATAAATTCATTGCTTCATCTGTATCCGTCGGAGCGTTCGCAACACCAACACTCAACGTGATGAACACTTTTACCGGGTACTTGTCTTCCCCTAAATCCGGAATAATTGTAAATGCATGCTCTCGAACCATCAATCGAATTTGTTCAGCAAAGTCGATTGCTTCTTCTTTGGAAAAGTCCGGAAGTAGAAAAACAAATTCTTCCCCGCCGTACCGCCCAAGCGTTCCATAATCCGGCAATGCCTTTTCCAATATTCTTCCAAGCCCGTACAAAACGTCATTTCCACTCTGATGCCCGTACGTATCATTCACTTTTTTGAAATGGTCGATGTCAAGCATGATGAGAGATAAGTTGTCGATATCTCCCATTTGCATGCGATTCATTTCAAAATGTATTTTTTCTTCCAAATAACGATAATTATATAGCTTCGTTAATGCGCATCTTTCACTTCGCTGCAATGCTTCATGTACATATCGCGCCTTTTCAAGAGCAACGATATAATAAGATCCGAGCAGGTCAAAGATTTCCAGTTGATAATCCCCGAAAGCAGACTTCCGAGTAGAACCGAGCAGAAGAATTCCATTCGTTTTATTGTTGCGGGATAACGGGATACATAGTATGCTTTCCAAATCTTCAGGAGCTGAATTTGTCGCATATCGTTGCCAATCTTTTCTTTTCGAATAGATGATCGGTTCATTTTTCTCTAAAACCATCCCTGCAATTCCTTCTCCTATTTGAATCGCTCTATACGGTTTTTCAACAAACTGCTTCTTTTCATACCATTTATCCAATTCTAGCCATTGATCATGATTCGTGAAAAGAAATACATAATCCGCCTTGAATAGTTCACTCGTTTTCGTAATGAACTGGGTTGAAACAGTCTCCTCATCCGTCATGACGGAAAGTTCACTTCCGATTTTCCCTGCCCTTTTAATATAATCATTAATCTTTTCAGAACGACCATATAGGCGAATAATCGTGATTGTCATAAAAAAAGGAAATCCTAGAAGTAAAAAAGAAGCGATTCCGACCATATTCAGTAAGAAATAGAAGGTCAGCGCCAAAGGTAAAATGAGAATTAGTGTGGCATACTCAAAACCGATGTCCTTTGATGTAAAAGGACTTTTCACTCCTTTGGCCTTTAAGTAGGCAGTCAAAAAGCCGAAATTCGCGGTTGTATGGAAGATCCGATAGATTGCAACGCCTATTAGGAGTGGCCAAAAGTCCAATGACCCGATTTGGCCTCCAACGACGAAAAAACCACCTGCTGCTACAATTGATAAAATAAATACCATAATGGAATTTATAAGAAATCGTTCAAACGTTCCAAGGTTACTTTTTGTAGCATATAGAGTTGCGACGATTGATAATTGCATTACGATTATTTCGACTGCAATTCCATACATAAGAAAAGCGGGCAATGCAGCCCACATAACTAACGTAACTGGTTTTCCATTGTACATGATTGGGTATAGTGCCGTCAGCACACTAAACAAAATGAAGAGCGCCACATACATAATATTTACGTTTTCAGGCATTTGGGTAATAAGGAAATAAATAATTCCGGGTGGTACGATGAGTAACCAAATAATGAAAAGAATGATTGTAGACCTCTTTTTTTCAGACACCCCTCATGCACCCCTTACAAATAAATAAAAATAGTGAAATGATAAAGTGCCGTCTAAAAAGAAAGCGCATGTTTTGTAAGAATATTAGTTCAAAAGACTGCTTAGTAAATAAAGTGAACCTGCGACTATTCTCTTTCTATCATTTCCCTTTCTTAGTATTATAGTATCATCCCCAAGTTTTGTCATCCTTTTTCTATTATACTGACAACTTCCCATTAAAACTTCAGCACTGGCAGCTTGTGGATGTGGAAAAGTGATGAAAGTGAAAGAGTTAGCAACCGGTATTAGTTCATCTATCGTTTTCTTTAAATCTTTTGTTTTCAACATACCAATGACAAAATCGACTTTTTCCCCTGGAAATTCCGATTTGATCGTTTCCGTAAGCATCTTCGCAGCGGCAGGATTATGCGCCCCGTCGATAAAGACACCTTCTGCGATTTCCTGGAATCGATAAGGCAAGGATGCAGTCGCAACGCCCTTTGTGATCCTTTCTGATTTCATTGACACACCAGCTTGACGTAACGCCTCAATTGCCACTGCTGCATTTATAGCTTGGTGGGGGCCTTTCAGCCTGCGTTTTGTCAATTGAATTTTTATCGACCCTCCAATGAACTCATCTTGAATGACCGAAAAATCTTCCCCGTACATGACGAACTTACTGTTTGATGTAATAGCTTTAGTTCGGATGACTTGCATTGCTTCGTTCGGCAACGAACCGACGACTACCGGTTTCCCTTCTTTGATAATCCCCGCCTTGTGCATTGCAATTTCTTCAATTGTCCCGCCTAGAAAACCAACATGATCCAAAGCGATCGACGTAATGATAGACACAAGCGGTTCAACGACATTCGTACTGTCCAATTTTCCGCCCATGCCGCATTCAAGCAGTACATAATCAGGCGCAAGCCGTTTGAATGTGAGGAACGCTGCGACGGTCAACAATTCAAAATCAGTTAACATGCCGCTAAGACCCGCCTCTTTCATTTCCACAAACGTCTTGTCCATCTCTATTGGGCTAATTGGCATACTGTTCATGCGGATTTGGTCGTGCACATCGACCAATGCCGGAGAAGAAAAGACACCAGTCGAAAATCCATGCTCTTGTAAAATGGATTCCATGAAGGCGATGGTCGAGCCTTTGCCATTCGTTCCTGCAACATGGATAACACGCAAGTCCTTTTCCGGGTTTCCGACTTTTTGAAGTGCACGACGAATACTTTCGAGCCCCGGTTTTATTTCATCATCACTTTTTACGCTAAATCGCTCTTTATATTCATCAAATTTTGGAATCAATTCTATCGCCCCTTATGGTAAAATCAGCTTAGAAGTAGTATATCACGGCCGGAGGGAACGAAATGAAAAAATGTTGGGTCATTTATAACGGTAGTTTAACGAGCGATAAATTTCGAGATCAGGCGGAGCTTTTGAAAGATGCCGCTGAACGAGCAGGTATTAATGCTACCTTGAAAAAGAATTATGAGGTGCTTATGGCTCTTCATGAAGAGCTTGGTGGCCGCCCAGATTTTGTCGTCTTCCTGGACAAAGACATTCTGCTCGCGACCTACTTGAAAAATGCAGGCATCCCTGTTTTCAATGACCCAGAAGTAATTGAGACTTGTGATAATAAGGCGAAGCAATACATACAGCTTGCAAAAGATAAAATCGCAATGCCGGAAACGATTATTGCACCGAAAGTTTATCCGAAATTTACAATTGAAAAATCCGGCTATTATGAAATGGTTCTCGAGAAATTGGGCTTGCCGATGATTATTAAGGAAGGTCATGGTTCTTTCGGCATGAAAGTATATTTGATCGAAACGGAAAAGGAGTTTTTTGCGAAGGTCGATGAACTGAGAGGAGTCGACTATGTCTTTCAAGAGTTCATTGAAACGAGCAGAGGTAGGGATATCCGTGTCAATATCGTTGGCGGAGAAATTGTTGCGGCAATGCACCGTTCTTCCGAAACGGATTTCCGGGCGAATATTACGAACGGCGGCGTCGCAAGTGTCATTGAACTGACCCCCGCTCAAAAGGAATTGGCGATCCGCGCTGCAGAGGCGGTTGGGGCCGAATTTGCGGGAGTCGATCTGTTATTTGGCGAAAACGAAGAACCACTCGTCTGCGAAGTGAATGCTGCCGCGCATATCCGCAATATTTATAACGTGACGGGCATTAATGTGGCAGACAAGATGATTGAGTATATTGTAGGTAAGCTTGCATGAAAGGATATGTTTATTATTCTTTAGGGGAAGCGGAGCGTAATCGGGGATTTATAGATGATTTGATGAAGAACGCCTCGGGGATAGATATCGTATTGATGTTGATCGTTGATGGGGAAGAACCGGATCGAGATGCGGATTTCATTCTATTTCGCAACCGAAATCCAGTGCTCTCGGAAAAATGGGAGACGGAAGGATTTCGGATTATCAACCGAGCCGAAGTGAATAAAATAGCGAATGATAAATTGAAGACTTTTGAACTTGCCACTTTGTTAGGGGTACCCGCAGTTCCAACAAGGAAAGCGGAGTCCGTACGGGATGTCCCCTCCTTCCCAGTTGTGTTAAAAACAATCGACGGTCATGGCGGTAATGAAGTGTTTCTTTGTGAGACGAAAGAGGACGCAGAGGAGTTTTTCTCTCGGTTTTCTGAAAGACGGACTATTGTCCAGCCCTATATCGAATCCTGCTCAACAGACGTCCGGGTGTTCATGCTCGGTGAAGACGTTTTGGGAGCTGTCAAACGGACGGGAAGCAAGTCCTTCAAGTCGAATTATACACTAGGCGGTTCTGTGGAGAAGTACACACTATCGTCTTGGAAGGAAAAAGAAGTCCGCAAGATTGCAAGGGCGTTAAAAAGCGATTATATCGGCATCGATTTTCTTTTATTGCCGGACGGCGGTTGGATGTTGAATGAAATTGAAGATCCGGTAGGTGCAAGGTCACTGTATGTGACGCATGATTTTTCAGTTGCAGAGAAGTTGATGGAGTACGTGAAGCGGAAATTGAAGGGGTAATGAGCGCTTGTACGGGGTTTATGATCACTCACGCGGATTTATGATCACTCACACGGATTTATGATCACTCATGCGGATTTATGATCACTCATGCGGATTTATGATCACTCACACGGATTTATGATCACTCACACAGGTTTATGATCACATGTATAAAACAAAAGAGTTGGTCGTCTCCATTGCTGGAGGACCAACTCTTTTTTCAGCTTAAATTTCTTGTAATTCCTCAATCCGGCGTTCGACTGCTGCTTTTTTCTCCAAGTAGTCCTTCTCTTTCGCGCGTTCTTCTTCTACAACTGCCTCTGGTGCTTTCGAGACGAATCGCTCATTGGAAAGCTTTCCTTGGACGCGTTTTACTTCGCTTTCCCACTTCGCCAATTCCTTCTTCAACCGATCGATTTCTTCGTCAATATTGAGCAAGCCTTCTAGCGGAAGGAATAGTTCTGCTCCAGTAATAACGGCTGACATCGATTTGCCCGGTGCTGAAATGCCGACGCCAATTTCGAGTGTTTCGGGATTACAGAAACGTTCGATATAGCTCCGGTTCGACTCCAATACGGATACCGTCGCTTCGTCTTTCGCTGCAATATAAAGCGGTACTTTTTTACTCATCGGTGTATTCACTTCTGCACGGATGTTACGTACCGCATGAATAAGGTCGACGAGCAGCTTCATATCCGATGCCTTCTCCTTATCCGTCAATGCCGGATCAGCTACTGGCCAAGCCGCCACTGTGATCGACTCCCCTTCATGAGGAAGGTTCTGCCAAATCTCTTCTGTAATGAACGGCATTAACGGGTGCAAGAGACGCATCGTATTATCGAGTACGTAAGCAAGTACCGAACGGGTCGTTTTCTTCGCCGCTTCATCTTCACCGTACAATGGCAGCTTCGCCATTTCGATATACCAGTCACAGAAGTCATCCCAGATGAAATTGTACAATGCCCGGCCAACTTCACCGAATTCATATTTCTCGGCAAGCTTCGTTACTTGGTCGATCGTTTCATTCAACCGTGTCAAGATCCACGCATCGGCTACAGACTTTTCACCTGTTAGATCGATTTCATTATATGTCATGCCATCCATATTCATTAAAGCGAATCGGGAGGCGTTCCAGATTTTATTAGCAAAGTTCCAGATCGCTTCGACTTTTTCTGTTGAATAACGAAGGTCTTGACCTGGTGAAGATCCAGTAGCCAAGAAATAGCGCAATGCGTCTGCACCGTATTTGTCGATGACTTCCATTGGGTCAATACCGTTCCCGAGAGATTTCGACATTTTCCGGCCATCTTCCGCACGAACGAGTCCATGGATAAGAACGTCCTTAAACGGTCGCTCGCCAGTGAATTCAATTCCTTGGAAAATCATACGGGATACCCAGAAGAAAATGATATCGTATCCTGTTACGAGTGCATCCGTCGGGTAATAACGCTTGAACTCTTCATTATCAACATCCGGCCAGCCCATCGTTGAAAACGGCCATAATGCGGATGAGAACCATGTGTCGAGGACATCTTCATCTTGTTTCCAGTTTTCACTATCGGCCGGTGCTTCGTGGCCGACATAAACTTCGCCAGTCTCTTTATGGTACCAGGCTGGAATACGATGTCCCCACCATAGCTGACGAGAGATACACCAGTCATGGATATTTTCCATCCAGTTCAAGTATGTCTTTTCAAAACGTTCCGGAACGAAGTTGACTTTCCCTTCTGATTGCTGCAGCTTGATCGCTTCCTCCGCGAGTGGTGCCATTTTAACGAACCATTGTGTTGATAAATATGGCTCAACGACTGCTCCACTCCGTTCCGAGTGGCCAACCGAGTGCAAGTGATCCTCGATTTTGAATAAAACACCAAGCTCCTGCAAGTCTTTGACAATCGCTTTCCGGCATTCAAAGCGGTCCATTCCCTCGTATTTACCAGCGAGTTCATTCATGCTGCCGTCTTCATTCATGACGAGTACTCGGGACAAATTATGGCGGTTGCCGATTTCAAAATCATTCGGGTCGTGTGCAGGTGTAATTTTGACTGCCCCGCTTCCGAATTCCATGTCGACATAATCATCTGCGACTATCGGGATTTCACGTCCAACGATCGGTAATTTTACCGTTTTGCCGATCAAATGCTTATAGCGTTCGTCTTCTGGGTGAACAGCGACCGCAGTATCCCCAAGCATCGTTTCAGGACGTGTCGTTGCAATTTCAATGCTGCCCGTTCCGTCTGCCAGTGGGTAGCGCATATGATAGAATGCACCCTGTACATCCTTATGGATTACTTCGATGTCCGATAGAGCCGTTTTTGTAGCAGGATCCCAGTTAATAATATACTCTCCGCGGTAAATATAGCCTTTTTCATAAAGCTTGACGAAAACTTCGCGAACAGCTTTCGACAATCCTTCATCGAGCGTGAAACGTTCTCTTGAATAATCAAGGGCGAGACCTAATTTTGACCATTGCGCGCGGATATGGCCTGCATATTCATCTTTCCATTTCCACGTTTCCTCAAGGAATTTTTCACGGCCAAGATCATAGCGGGACTTTCCTTCCTCCCGTAGCTTTTCTTCAACTTTCGCTTGTGTCGCGATGCCTGCATGGTCCATTCCTGGAAGCCATAGCGCATCATACCCTTGCATCCGTTTCATTCGAATGAGAATATCTTGCAGCGTCGTATCCCATGCGTGCCCTAAATGGAGCTTTCCAGTTACATTCGGCGGTGGAATGACGATTGTGTATGGCTCTTTCCCGCTTTCAGGCTGCGCTTCAAAGTATTTCCCTTTTAGCCACCATTCGTACCGACCCGCTTCAATCGACTGCGGCTCATATTTCGTTGGCATTGACAAGTTTTCTGTTGACATCTGAACTCCTCCTCTTTACTCGAATAAAAGTGAATACAAAAAAACTCCGTTCGTCAAAAAGGACGAAGGAGTTATTCGTGGTACCACCTTTATTCGCGCAAACAAAAAACGTTTGCGCCTCAATCATAAATAACGGTTTCAAACCGGCTTCCGCTACTCGAATTTCACGAAAGCTGCTCCCGGGTGACTTTCCGCCAGTACATTTATAGGCCCTCCCACCAACGGAGCCCTCTCTTGGATAAATGTAAATCGCGTACTATCCCGATCAACGCATCATTATATAGTTATGAGTATTATATTCGATTAGTGGAGAAGTCGTCAAGTATATTATGAAAGGAAGGTAAAATGAGAAAGGGCTATAATCCTTATTTATTGCCGCCTTGGATACGGAAAACGCGGTTTTATTGTAAAGGGATCATAATTCCCATTTCCGTTTTTCAGCTAATCAGGCTTTTGCTTATTCCTACAGCTGGTGATTTCATTCTATTATGTGTCCTTGCTGGATTAGCTTTCTGTCTTTACAAAGATATCATTTGACCGGAACCGTGTCGACGACCATTCATCCGGCAACGCTGCAATGTATGACAGTATGTCATCTTGGGCATTCCATGAGCTGCTGTCATGCGTTGCAGTTGCAGTAGTTTCGCGGACAGGTTCCTTAGCAGTCCGTTTTGGTGCCGGGGCTGTTTTTTGACGTTCAGCTGTTTGTGTGATTTTCGCTTTCACAGGCTCTTTCTGTACTTCCATTGCTGTAGCAGTATCCGCCTTCTCATTCGTAGCTACTGCTTCTTTACTTGTTTCCGAGGCGTCGGCCATCGCCTTGCCAGTAGGCGCGTTTGCGGCTTTGGCCACTTCTTCACTTTCGAGATTGTCGGCGACTGTTGCTTCTTCTTTAGCCGCAGTCTCTTTCGCTGCTGTAGGCTTATCCTTACTTTCCTCCATTTGGGCGACGCGTTCGCTGTCTTCCGTTTCTTTGTTTGCTTGTTCAGGAGTCGCTTGCCCGTACAGGCAATTGACATTCCAAGCGACTGTAAATGAACCTTGTCCGTCAAAAAACCCTTTGACATCTGTCGCTTCGATTCGAAGAGGATGTTCCACTTCAGGCGGCAAATCAATATAAAGAGGAACGGCATATTCAAAATATCCAGCTTGCCCATCCATTTCGACATCGTCAACATAGACAACATCTCGTGGGATTTGTTCGATACGCTCCCCTTCTGTAAAGTCAACCTTCGCAGCGATATGGTAAATACCGGACAACCGCACTGCGTCTTCGGAACGTTTCTCCGTAAACCCTGCCTTCACTTTTAGAGTGCGTACGTCTTTCGGTACGCCTACGTCCTCCGGGAAAAAAAAGACTTCTTTCATATTCCATTGTAACTTCTTCATTTTTCGTTCCCTCCCCGTTTCATTCACTTGCCATTATATGCAGCAAGCTAGAGAGGTAGAAGAAATTAAAAAAACCCATTGTTGAAAAATCAACAATGGGTCAGCCTGTTGAAAAACGCTCGCATCCGTTGTTGCTCGTGTCGCTCGTCCGCTCATGAACCTTAAGTTCTATTCGCGTCTTCGCTCCACTTCGCGCGGGCTCGCAGGATGCGAGTCATGCAACCGTCGCCACAGGACGTGGCGCTCTTAGGTTGCCTTCATTGACAAGCGTTTTCAATCAGGCTGAAAATACCTATTCCCCTAAAACACTTTCTTCATTTCGCCAATTTGGCAAATACATTGTGGAACGCTTCGACAGTTTTTGCGATATGCTCTTCCGTATGGGATGCGGACAGGAACATGCCTTCGAATTGCGAAGGCGGCAAAAAGATGCCTTCCTCTGCCATCAAACGGAAGTATTCCGCAAACAATTCCAAGTCGGATGTTTTCGCTTTGTCGTAATTGGTAACCTTTTCGTTTGTAAAGAAGAAACCGATCATGGATCCAGCACGGTTTACAGTATGTGGGATATTGTATTTCTCCGCCGCCTCACGGAAACCAGCTTCCAGCTGATCGCCAAGCTTTTTGAAATGGTCATAGGAAGCAGGCGTCAATTTTTTCAACGTCTCGATACCTGCTGTCATTGCAAGCGGATTTCCAGACAATGTGCCCGCTTGGTAGACAGTACCGGCAGGCGCGACATTCTCCATAATTTCACGCTTACCACCATAAGCACCTACAGGAAGACCTCCGCCAATCACTTTGCCGAGACATGTAAGGTCAGGAGTAATTCCGAAATAGCCTTGTGCACAGTTGTAATCAACACGGAACCCTGTCATGACTTCATCAAAAATAAGCAACGTACCATTCTTCTCGGTCAATTCGCGTAAGCCTTCCAGGAAACCTGGCTCCGGTGGGACAACTCCCATGTTTCCAGCAACCGGTTCGACAATGACACCAGCCAAATCGTCTCCAAACTGCTCGAATGCAGCGCGGACACCGTCCATGTCATTGTACGCTACTGTAATGGTATTTTTGGCAATTCCCTCGGGAACTCCTGGGCTATCCGGCAAGCCAAGCGTAGCGACACCAGACCCAGCTTTAATCAACAGCGAATCGCCATGACCGTGGTAGCAGCCTTCAAATTTCAAAATCTTGTTGCGGCCTGTATATCCACGAGCAAGTCGCAAGGCACTCATTGTCGCTTCCGTACCAGACGATACCATACGAATGACTTCAATCGAAGGGACGCGGTCAATGACGATTTTCGCGAGCTCATTTTCCAGCAAAGTTGGAGCACCGAAGCTTGTACCCGTCTCGGCCACTTTCTTGATTCCCTCAACAACGTCAGGGTCGGAATGGCCCAAAATAAGCGGTCCCCATGAAAGGACATAGTCAATATATTCATTGCCATCTATGTCCCTAATGATCGGCCCTTTTCCACTCTCCATAAAAATCGGATCCATATTGACCGATTTGAAAGCACGGACAGGTGAGTTCACGCCACCTGGCATTAACGTCACTGCCTCCGTAAATGCTTGTTTGGATTTTTCATAATTTCTGCCCATTCATTTTCCCTCCAGCCAACGCGCTGCGTCTTTTGCATGATAGGTCAAGATGAGATCTGCACCAGCGCGTTTCATACTTGTCAATGTTTCCAATACGATTTCTTTTTCATTGATCCAGCCGTTAGCAGCTGCAGCCTTCACCATCGAATATTCACCGCTCACATTGTATGCGACAACAGGAAGAAGGACATTGTTTTTCACGTCACGCATAATATCCAAATAGGACAGAGCAGGCTTGACGATCAGGAAATCAGCGCCTTCCATGACATCCGACTCTGCCTCGCGAAGTGCTTCCATTCGGTTAGCGGGATCCATCTGATACGTCTTACGATCACCGAACTGTGGTGCAGAATCGGCAGCATCGCGGAACGGTCCGTAGTACGCAGATGCATACTTGACTGCGTAGGACATGATCGGAACATTCTCGAAACCAGCTTCATCCAACGCTTGGCGAATGGCGATAACAAATCCGTCCATCATATTGGAAGGTGCAATGATATCAGCGCCAGCTTTCGCTTGGCTCACCGCGGTTTTAGCCAACAGTTCAAGCGATGGATCATTCAACACCTCATCACCATGTACAACGCCACAATGTCCATGGTCTGTAAACTCACATAAGCAAGTGTCCGCAATGACGACAAGGTCGGGATGCTTCTCTTTTATGAGGCGCGTTGCACGCTGCACAATCCCTTCCTCATCAAATGCTCCTGTGCCAGTTGCATCTTTCTCAGACGGTATCCCAAACAGAATGACAGAAGGGATGCCAAGCGAGACTACTTCATCTACTTCCTCCATCAAACGATCAAGCGAAAATTGATGGATGCCCGGCATAGAGCTAACCTCATTTTTCACATTTTCTCCTTCGATAACGAACATCGGATAAATGAAATCCTCTTTATGCAAAATTGTCTCCCTTACCATCGAGCGCATCGTTTTTGAAGTGCGCAAGCGGCGATTACGTCGGAATTGTAGTTGAGTCATTGGATTTCTTCCTTTCGTCTCGCCAATGCCTTGACGAGTTCCTTTAAAGTATAAATTTCAGGTTTCACATCCACTTTAGCACCTGCTTCGAGCAACGCCTTTTCAGTGACATGTCCAATTGCACCGATCGTATACCCTTCCCAACCGATGACTGGAACGACGCCTTTTTCAAAAACACGCACTGCTGAAGGGCTCGCAAATAGGACAGTGTTGCTGCCATTCATTTGCAATAATTCGATGATCGAGTTGACCGAATCAGACTTGGCACCAGTTTCATAGACCGTCCATTCTTCCACGTGAAAGGGCAGTTCTTCACGAATGATGCTACCTGCAAGATTCCCTTTTAAAAATAGGACACGAAGCTTGCTATCCTCTGTTGGCTTGAATTGCTTAACAAACACGTCCGCACTGAAGATGGATGGAATAAATTCAACAGTAAATCCAATTTTCTCCAAAGCGGCAGCGGTTTGAGTTCCGACTGCCGCTATTTTGGACGGAATATCTTGAAAGGTCATCGTAAAACGGTTCATTTTCGAATGGAATGCTTTCACAGCACTTTGGCTCGTAAAAATCAACCAATCGAAATCTGCACATCGTTTTAATATAGATTCATCAGTAGCAGCTTCAATTTCGTTCACTTGGATAAGCGGCATGGAATACGGATTGCCACCGTACTCTCTGACGAGATCGAAAACCTCAAGTGATTTCGGGGTTCCCGTAAAAATAATCGTTTCCCCTTTTAAAGGACTTGATTCAGGCATCCATTTCCGCCTTCACTTTCTCAATCACTTCTGCAGCCCCTTCTGCTCGCAATGCGGACGCGACCGATTTGCCTACTTCTACCGGATCAGCACCTCGAACAGTTTTCTTAAAAACTTGTTTCGCATCTGGAGAAGCAATGAATCCTGTTAATTCGATCTCGTTTCCATTACTTACCGCAAATCCTGCAATCGGAACTTGACATGATCCGTCCATTTCAGAAAGAAAAGTACGTTCTGCATCGACTTCTGACCAAGTTTTCCCGTCAGATATTTTTTTCAGTTCTGCAAGCAATTCATCGTCATCACTTCTGCATTCAATGGCAAGAGCACCTTGACCGACAGCAGGAATGCAGTCTTCGATTGACATATATTCGGTAACGACATCATCGCTCCATCCCATCCGATTCAATCCTGCGGCAGCTAATAGGATAGCATCATACTCTCCGTCTTGCATCTTCTTGAGTCGCGTATCAATATTACCTCGGATCCATTTGATTTCAAGATCCGGACGAAGCATGAGCAATTGAGAACTACGACGCAAACTCGATGTGCCTACGACAGCACCGACCGGAAGATCCATGAATTTCACATGGCCTTTAGATATGAATGCATCTCGCGCATCCACCCTTGGCGGAATACATCCGATTGTCAGTCCTTCTGGCAAAACAGCAGGCATGTCCTTCATACTATGAACAGCAAAGTCAATTTCCTTATCGAATAGGGCTTGTTCAATCTCCTTGACGAATAAACCTTTACCTCCAACTTTTGAAAGCATCACATCGAGTATCTTGTCCCCTTTTGTGACAATTTCCTTCACTTCAAATTCAAAAGGTGCGCCGGCAGCTTTCATCTGGTCGATAAACCAATTCGTCTGCGTTAAGGCAAGCTTGCTCCTTCTAGAGCCAACGATGATTTTTCTCAATATGATCTTCCTCCTATTTGATTACCATAAAAGTCAAACCCAAAAATGGAACTGGGATAATCTGCTTCCAAGAAAAAAGTTGATAATAACAAAAAGAAAAGCGAAGACGTTCGCCCATGCAAAATCATTCGCTGTCAGTCTACCTCTTCTTTGCAAAAACAATACTAAACTATAAAGGATAATAACGAGGAATGACCCGATGATCTTCATGTCGGATATCGACCATTCATCCAATGCGACAGTCGCCCATTGAATCCCTAATACAAGGCTAATAAACAATAACGGGATACCTGTATAGATTGACACCTTCATCCCTGACAATGATTGTTGAAGAGACGGAAGACGTCCGAACTGCTTTGTCCATTTTTTCTTCTTCAGCACTTTGTATACGAGCAAATACAGAACGGCAAAAACGAGGGACAACGCAAATGCTGCATATGACAGAATCGCAAATGTAATATGTATAAAAAGCAATTCCGAAATGAGCGATTCACCAACCGGCGATTTTTCGAACTTCATCGGTGTGAATGTATAGATTGTCATGAAAATGAACCCAATGACATTTAAAAAGAAGACAGCGAACCCGACCTTTGAAAACACTTGGAGAATCATCGAAAGTGTCAGAAGCAGCCAAGCGTAAAAATAGACCCCTTCGTAAAGAGAAAGGACCGGGAATCGCTGTGTATCCATCACCCGCGCTAGTAGGAAGCCGCTTTGCATCAAATAGACAATCGATAGTATGCAAATAGCGCTTCGATGGGCGAATTTATTATTATTTACATAATCAATGAAGTAAAATACGAGGCTTACCGCATACAGGACGACGATTACTTCGTGAAATCTCGCCATAGTCATTTCGGCCATGATGCAACCTCTGCCTTTCACATATAGATCAATTAAGCCTCGGCTAATTTTCGTTCTTTTGCTACGTTATGAGTTTTCTCGCGAATGATTTCCTCTTCTTCGTCTTCATTCAAACCGAAAATTTGTTTGAAAAAGGCTAATTTTTCAGCTGCCTGTCCATCCGTCGCCAATTCTTTTGCTTGAAGTATCGGTTCCTTCAGCATTTGGTTAATAATTGACTTCGTATGTTTGTTCAATATTTTCTTTTCACGTTCTGTAAGATTAGGCATTTTATTCTCAATGCTAGCCATCGTGTCCGCTTGAATTTGGAGAGCCTTCTCCCGTAATGCAGAAATGACCGGTACGACTCCGAGCGTCGCAATCCAATCCTTGAATTCAACGACTTCCTCTTCAATCATTAAACCGATTTCCTCTGCAGCACGTTTTCGTTCTTCTAAGTTCGCTTCGACGATACCTTGCAAGTCATCGATGTCATAAAGGAAGACATTTGGCAAATCACCGATTCGAGGGTCCAAGTCTCGAGGTACAGCGATATCAACCATAAAGATCGGCTTTCCTTTACGCAGTTTTTCTACATGTTGCATCAGTTCAAAATCGATGACAAAGTCAGTTGCGCCCGTCGAGCTGATTAAAACATCCGCTTCCAATAGAGTGCATTGCAATTCACCCATCGGTTTCGCGACGCCACCGAATTGCTTCGCCATCTCCTCTGCCTTCGACAATGTCCGGTTGAGAACTGTCACTTTACCAGCTCCGCTTCCATGTAAGTTTTTGAGAGCCAATTCTCCCATCTTACCCGCTCCGAGAATCGCAATATGCTTATCATTCAAGGAACCAAAAATTTTCTTTCCAAGCTCGACTGCCGCGTAGGAAACGGAAACGGCATTCTCCCCAATTGCAGTCTCAGAATGTGCACGTTTTGCAAGCGTAATCGACTTCTTGAACAATTCATTGAATACTGTCCCCGTCGTCCCAATCTCCTGACCTTCGAGAAAGCTCTTACGGACTTGTCCTAATATTTGTGTTTCACCAAGCACCATAGAATCGATGCCTGCAGAGACTCTCATCAAGTGTTCAATCGCTGAATCATTTTCATATATAAGTAAATGCGGGGATAATTCTTCAAGTTCCATATCAAACCAGTCGGCTAAAAATCGTTTGACATAATAACGGCCCGTATGGATTTGATCAGCCACCGCGTATATTTCTGTACGATTGCAAGTTGAGATAATGACGTTCTCCAGAATACTTTTCTCTTTTTGTAAAGCTTCCATCGCCTTTGGCAACTCGGTCTCTATAAAAGATAATTTTTCCCTGATTTCTACTGGAGCTGTTCGGTGGTTGACACCGACCACGATTGTATACATTAGGTGCTCACACCTCTCCCGTTCTATTTAACATATACGATTATAACATATTCATTTGTCAGTAACGGATGATTTTGTGACTAACTATTGAAACATCAACGGTTCATTCCACATATTTGTAATAATTCTAATGTGTAGTATACACTATAATTAAAAATCCGGATGACAATTTCGTTCATCCGGATTTTCGGTTACATTCTATTCTCTATTTCACGCCACGCCTCATCCATGCCGATTCCCTTTTCGGAAGAGAAAAGGACTAGAGGATCTCCGGGGCGCATATTCAATTCGTTTCTCACAATTTTCTTATGCTTTTCCCATTTGCCTTTTGGGATTTTGTCCGCTTTCGTCGCGATGACGATTGTCGGGATATGGTAATGCCCTAAAAAGTCATACATGAGGCAATCATCGACTGTCGGCGGATGCCGTAGATCCACAATAAGAACGACAGCACGCAATTGTTCTCGACCAGTTAAATACCTTTCGATCATTTTGCCCCATGCTTCCCGTTCCGATTTTGACACTTTTGCATAACCATAGCCAGGAACATCGACGAAGAATAATTTTTCTTCGATTTTATAAAAATTCAACGTTTGGGTCTTCCCAGGTTTTGAAGAGGTACGCGCTAAGCTTTTCCGTCCGATCATTTTATTGATGAACGAAGATTTACCCACATTTGAACGTCCGGCCAATGCAAATTCCGGAAAACCATCATCCGGGTATTGTTCTGGTTTGACCGCGCTCATAATCATCTCTACTTGATTGACTTTCATTCGGAAGCCTCCTCTAATGCGTATGACAGTACTTCTTCAGCATCCGATACAAGCTTGAATGTCAGCTCACTACGTACACTTTCAGGGATATCTTCAATATCCCTTTCATTGGCTACCGGCAAAATGATTGTCGTCAAGCCCGCCCTATGCGCACTCAATGACTTTTCCTTTACTCCCCCGATTGGCAACACTCTGCCTCGAAGTGTGATTTCACCGGTCATCCCAACCTCTCGACGGATTGGTTTCTTCGTCAATGCTGAAACGAGAGCCGTAGCAATCGTCACACCTGCAGATGGGCCATCTTTCGGGACGGCACCTTCTGGAACGTGAATATGAATATCGCTCGATTCATGGAAATTAGGGTTGATGGCAAAGTCCACTGCTTTCGATCTGACATAAGATAATGCAGTTTGCGCAGATTCCTTCATGACATCGCCCAACTTACCTGTCAAAATCAGTTTACCTTTGCCGGGAGATAATGAAACCTCAATTTGGAGGGTATCTCCTCCAACCGTCGTATAAGCCAAGCCGGTTGCTACACCGATTTGGTTTTTCTTCTCAGCCTGTCCATAACTATGCTTCTTTTTTCCTAAAAGCGTTTCAAGGGTATTCACGCTCACCGTGACACTTTTCTTTTCTCCTGTCACGATCTGTTTCGCAGCTCTTCTGCAAATCCTTGCAATTTCCCGTTCCAATCCACGGACGCCGGCTTCTCGCGTGTAATAGCGAACAATATTACGGATGGCATCATCATGGAAACGAACTTGCGATTTTGTTAATCCATGCTCCTTCAACTGTTTAGGTATCAAATGATTTTTTGCAATGGACTGCTTTTCCATTTCGGTATAGCCCGGAATGGAAATGACCTCCATCCGATCCCTCAAAGGCCCAGGTATAGAGCTTAAATCATTGGACGTTGCGATAAATAATACATTCGATAAATCATATGGTTCCTCTATATAATGGTCGCTGAACGATGAATTTTGTTCAGGATCTAGAACTTCAAGCATCGCTGCCGACGGGTCTCCCCTGAAGTCATTCGACATTTTATCGATTTCGTCAAGCAAGAACACCGGATTGACCTTACCTGCTTTTTTCATACCTTGAATGATCCGGCCCGGCATTGCGCCAACGTATGTACGCCGATGTCCTCGAATTTCGGATTCATCGCGTACGCCGCCCAGCGAAATCCGGACAAACTTTCGACCAAGAGATTCGGCGATCGATCGAGCCAAAGAAGTCTTACCGACTCCCGGCGGTCCATCGAGGCAAAGGATCGGTCCTCGTAACGAGTTTGTCATTTGGCGGACAGCCAAATATTCCAAAATACGTTCCTTAACTGTTTCGAGACCTTCATGATCACGGTTCAATATTTTCTCTGATTTCTTAATGTCCAATTGATCCTTCGATGCATCGGACCATGGTAAAGCGACGAGCCAATCGAGATAATTTCGGATCACTCCACTTTCCGCAGATGCAGAGTGCGTTTTTTCATATCGATTTAACTCCCGGAATGCAGCTTGTTTTACGTTCTCTGGCATGCCGGCTTCTTCAATCTTTTTCGTCAACTCTACAATTTCAATATTTTTGCCGTCTTTGTCCCCAAGTTCTTTTTGAATAGCTTTCATCTGCTCACGCAAATAAAACTCTTTCTGAGTCCGTTCCATCGCTTCTTTGACACGGGTGTTTATTTTCCGTTCCAGCGCAAGGATTGCCTGCTCATCATGAAGTTTATTGATGAGGAACTCCAATCTTTTCTTGACGTCTGTAATTTCGAGGATTTCTTGTTTGGCAGACAGCTTCAAAGGCAAATGAGAAGCAATCATATCCGCAAATCTGCCCGGTTCTTCTATTGAAGCGATCGAGTCGAATGTCTCTTGTGAAATTTTTGTGGAATAATTCGTGTAATTCTCGAAATAAGGAAGCAGTATACGCATTAAAGCAATGGTTTCTGCATCCATTTCAGTAGTATCTGGAAGTCGTTTGACATCCACGACAGGATAGAGGTCTGCCTCTTCATAATTCGACCACTCGGCCCGCTCAATTCCTTCAATATACAACCGATATGTTCCGTTGTTCAGTTCCGTTAATGACTTCACATAAGCTAAAAGACCGATTTGGTATAAATCTTCAGCTTCAGGGTTTTCAACACCTGTGTCTTTCTGGGAAGCGAGCATGATGTAATTACCGTTTGCTATGGCATGTTCAACAGCAAATACAGACCGCTCTCTCCCAACATCAATATGTAAAACCATCGTCGGATAAACTAACATCCCACGTAAAGGCAATAAAGGCACGTTCAGCTTTTTTCGATTTGGCATGCGGAAGTCACCTCCATAAGTTATGTATATCCATTATTACAATTCATATAAGGTGGAAAAAGCCGACAACCGATGAGCGAATGATTCGCATCGCCGGAGTCAGCTTTATTCCTCCAATTATCAGGCCGTATTCTTCTCTTGATCGAGTTTGAACGGTGTACCATCTTCTCGATAAAGGAGTGGACTTGATTTTTTCAGGACGGAATCCTTCGTAATGATGCATTCGGTAACTTCATCAAGAGATGGAAGTTCATACATAATATCCAACATGATATTTTCAATAATGGAACGCAATCCGCGGGCTCCTGTTTTCCGTTCAATCGCTTCCTTAGCAATTTCCAGAAGAGCATCCTCTTCAAATCGCAATGTCACGCCGTCTAACTCAACCATCTTTTGATACTGCTTAACAATCGCATTTTTAGGAACCGTTAGGATTTGGTAAAGAGTATCTTCATTCAACTGCTCCAATGTTGCAATGACTGGCAAGCGGCCGATGAACTCAGGGATTAGACCAAATCGTTGTAAATCTTCAGGAATCAGTTTCGAGAGCAAAGATGCTTCCTCTTTTGACTCTTCTTCGTTATTCGTACCGAATCCGATAACTTTCTGCCCCGTCCGGCGTTTGATGATCTCTTCCATGCCATCAAATGCTCCGCCGACGATGAAAAGGATATTTGTCGTATCGATTTGAAGGAATTCCTGATGCGGATGCTTCCGTCCACCTTGTGGAGGAACGCTTGCAACTGTGCCTTCAAGAATTTTCAGAAGTGCTTGCTGTACGCCCTCACCTGAAACGTCCCGCGTAATCGATGCATTTTCCGATTTCCGGGCAACTTTATCGATTTCGTCAATATAAATGATCCCTTTTTCAGCACGTTCAATATCGAAATCAGCTGCTTGGATCAGCTTCAATAAAATATTCTCAACGTCTTCACCGACATAGCCCGCTTCTGTTAAGGAAGTTGCATCCGCAATCGCAAAAGGAACATCCAAAATACGAGCCAATGTTTGCGCCAATAATGTTTTACCACTACCTGTAGGTCCGATCAAAACGATATTCGATTTGGCAATTTCCACATCGTCAACTTTGCTATTCGTATTGATCCGCTTGTAGTGGTTGTAAACTGCTACGGCCAACGATTTCTTCGCACGATCCTGACCGATAATATATTCGTCTAAAATGCCTTGGATTTCACGTGGTTTCGGAACGTCCTTTAGCTCGAAGTGCTCATCCAGCCCCACTTCTTCCTCGACGATTTCAGCACAAAGTTCAACACATTCATCACAAATATAAACACCCTGACCAGCTACAAGTTTTCTTACCTGATCTTGGGTTTTACCACAAAAAGAACAACTTAGATTATCTTTTTCGTCATTAAATTTGAACATCAAGCTCACCCCTATTCAAGTGACAATCTTACAAGATTCCCCCGGTTTTATCAACTATTTAGAACTTCTCTTCTATTCCGGCGTACAATCCCGCATCTATGAAAAACAAGGTACGGAAACCCGCACCTTGTATTTTACAGTGGTTATTATTCAGTGACTTTTGCGTTCTCAACTAGGAATTCAACTGTCTTATTGAAGCGTAAATCGTTTTCAAGCACTCGTGTGCCACCTAGTGTTTGTTTGATTTGGTCAATTTCCATACCGAATTGCTCAGACATTTTTTCAAGCTCTGCATTGATTTCCTCTTCGGACACTTGAATACCTTCAGCAGCGCCGATTGCTTCTAGCGTCAAGGATACCCGTACACGGCTTAGAGCATCGTCTCTCATTTGAGAGCGCAATGCAGCTTCGTCTTGTCCTGAGAATTGGAAGTACAAGTCAAGGTTCATACCTTGCATTTGAAGACGTTGACCGAACTCGTCCATCATTCGATCTACTTCTGAATCGATCATCACTTCAGGAATGTCGATTTCTGCATTTCTTGCTGCCGCTTCTACAAGATCATCGCGCATTGCAGTTTCAGAAGCGTTTTTCTTTTCTTCGGCTGTCTGTTCTTTCAATTTTGCACGAAGTTCGTCAAGGCTCTCGACACTGTCATCGATTTCCTTTGCAAGCTCGTCGTCAAGTTCAGGAACTTCCTTCGCCTTGATTTCATGAACTTTCACTTTGAATACAGCAGGTTTTCCTGCCAACTCAGCTGCATGGTATTCTTCTGGGAAAGTAACTTCGATATCTTTTTCTTCGCCTTGCTTCATGCCGACGACTTGCTCTTCGAAGCCTGGAATGAATGAGCCAGAACCAATTTCAAGATCGTACCCTTCAGCTTTTCCGCCTTCGAATGCTTCGCCATCAACGAAACCTTCAAAGTCGAGGTTGACAGTGTCGCCATTTTCAACAGCACCGTCTTCCTTCACTACCATTTCAGCCAATGCTGTTTGGCGGTCTTTTAATTGTTGCTCGATTTCTTCATCTGTCACTTCAGTCTCCTGACGTGTCACTTCAAGACCTTTATAGTCGCCAAGTTTCACTTCAGGTTTTAATGTAACATGCGCTTTGAATACAAGCGTTTTGCCTTTTTCCATTTCATCGATTTCGATTTCAGGCTGAGCAATCGGCTCTACATTTGCTTCGTCAAGAGCGTTGGAATACGCTTCAGGAAGAATGATATCAAGTGCATCGTTATAAAGTGACTCAACACCGTACATTCTTTCGAACATTTTGCGTGGCATTTTCCCTTTACGGAAACCTGGAGCTTGCACTTTCTTTACGACTTTCTTAAAAGCTTCATCGAGCGCTGCGTCGACAGTTTCAGCAGGAACTTCTACTGTGAGCGTCCCTTTATTTCCTTCTTCTTTTTCCCATTTAACAGACATATAAATACCTCCGAATCATTCTGACCAAGTATATTTTCTCACGTTTATACGCTATTTACAACCATTACAGTATATCATAGTCTTCATATCTTTCAACAGATTTCCTGTATATTACCTATCCGTTTGTTCGTCCACTAATTTGATCAAAGAATTCAATTCATTCTCGATCATCGGCTCACCAGTGAACATGCTTTCTATGTATTGCGTATAGGCTTCTGATACTTCGTACGTAGAGTATCCGTCCCATTGGAATGGATAGGCGACAATGCCGTAGCGCAGACTTGCTTCGATTGCCATTTGCATGCGAGTTGGATCCTTATCAAATCGTTCGCCAATTTGGTTGACAACTTCGATGGATCGCTCATCTTGACTCGGAAGTTCAAGCTTTGATGGGATGACGCGCTTGGACTGTCCGAACTTCCGGATCGTTACTTCATTACTGTAGCCGGATTCACGTAGAAGTACGAGGGCGTATGTTTTAACGATTGGATGTACCTTATCGGATTCCACGATTTGCGATAGTTGGTTTTTAATTGTCTCATCCAATTCACCATTTTCAAGAGTCGCAAGGATTTCTTGTTGCTTTTCCACCGTTCTGTCGATGAACTCTTCTATCGTAAACGTGTCTGGCTGCGGAGGTTTTACATCTTCACGTACATATCTATAGGAAAGTCTTTTATTCAAATCACGTAAATAGTTGAATTTCTTCACCATATCGGGTGGTACAATACCTTCGTCAAGGAGGGTTTCTATCGTCATTTCGACTTCATCGTAATCCTGTAGTTGAATGCTTATTGCCAAATACAATTCCATGGCGTCGAGATAGTCGGTCGTTCCGCTATGTAATAATTTCGTTGCGACTTCTTTTGCAAGCCGAAAATCTTTTGTTTCATATAAGGAAACCGCGTATGGTGCCAATACCCGGGTATTGTCAGGATCGAAATGGTACACCTGCTCAAATGCCTCCACGGCTTCTGCATAGTCTGCATCTTCTACGGCATCCAAGCCTTTTTCAATCAGTTGCTCCAAGGCGCCTGGAAAGACAACGATGTTATCTTTTTTGATGAGCTTTCGATATTTATGCCTCACTGGATTCACCTTCTTTCATCCATCCACTATAACATATAGCATTTTCCAACCGGAAATGAATTATTCACTCACTATTACGATATATGAAAACCTCCGAACGAATTGCAGTCCGCAAGGAGGTTTCATAGTAGTTTCAAATTTTCGCTTTTCGATAACTATCATAGATTTCAATTGCCGTGGTTACAATAATGGTTATGACGACAGACCACACCGCCCATTTTTCGATATTATTCACTGACGATAAACTTATTTCCAGTAAATTTGCCAGATAAGGAATAAGGTCATCGTTGATCAGAGTGGGATTGGTTGCAATGACGATAATAGCAAGTAAGCTAAAAGTCTTAATGACTGCATTTAGAGTCATTAGCTTCATTGTCCATTGCCGTTCCTTCCATTTATATACCCACAATCCAAGTTCCATTGCAACAACTGGTAAAACCAATGGCCAATATGACAGTAATGTCGATTGATTAAAAATCGGCATCACCATTTGTAGTCCCGAACCTTCAATGGATAGATAAATACCAATGAGATGGTCTGCATTAAAGTAAATAATGGCCCAGATCGCTGTCCAGACGAATCCAAAAATAACCTCCCCTTTTGAAATCGCCTTTTTCCTTGGAATGATATGAACATATTTTAAATCTTTTGGAGTCCACTTCGTTCCATACTTTGTGATCGGGAGATCGCTTTTCGCCAATCCGATTCTTTCAATGAAAACAAATACGATGGTGACCCAAAAGAACGTTTGGATTAGCACATGTATTACTTTGCCGAGAATGATGCCAAAGCTTTTGATAATAACCGCAAAGACACTTTCATCTCCTGTGAAAAGGACAATCGCTTGAACTACATGGACCAATATTGTTATTAAAATAGCCCAAGGGATAATCATTTTCATCGTCCATATATAAGCATCGTAAACTTTCGGTCCAATCAAATGCATAGGTGTATCACGATAACTTGCGGCTAGCCGCGCTGGATCACCAAGTTTCGAAAGGACTTCCATCACCTCTAGCTCTGTATAATCTTCCGGCAGCATATCTTCAATCGTCGATCTAAGCTCAAGGGCTATATCCCCACGCGTTCTTTCCGGCAGTCTTCTCGTCACCTCGAATACATAGGCTTCAATCAAATTCATCCTCGCTATCCCCTTCCAGTAATGTTTTCAGCTCAAAGGTCATCGTTTTCCATTCGTTTTTCAATAGCTCGTAAATTTCAATGCCATATTCACTGATTACGTAATATTTACGGGGTCTGCTTTCAGTCGTATCCCAACTGCTCGTCAATAGTTCCTGCTTCTCTAAGCGGCGAAGAAGCGGGTATAACGTACTTTGCTCAATTGCTACACCCGCTTCTTCAAGACGCTGGACTAACGAATATCCATATTGAGGAGTCTTTAATTGACTCAATACAGCAAGAGTTAACGTCCCTCTCCTCAGTTCAGTTGTAAATGAATCTACTAGTGAATCCACATTGATCACCTCATCTTCTTATACTGTATATCATACACTATTATATTTTTCCCAACAATAGGCAATGTGCATTGTTTCAAATATTTTTACAGATCAAAAAAAAAAGAGTTACATCGACAGACGCAACTCTTTCATCATTAATATTTTTGCTCAATAGCTTACTTTCCCCAAAATTCAATCCACCTTCCTTCGGGATCTGCAATCCAAACAAAAGTCCCGAACTCGCTTTTTTCAGGTCCTTTTAAAAGTGGTACATCAATTTTATTGAAATGCTCTAACCACGCTTCAATATTTTCCACTTGGAAATTCAACATGACGGACTGTTCGACTGGAAAATAACTATTGTCTTCTTCGAAAAGAGAAAAAACTGTTTCGTTCTCTGGATCTGGTTTCATAATAGTGCCATTCCAATCACCCATTGAAATCCCAAGCGTTTCTTCATACCATTTTTTTAATACGTCTAGATTCTTCGATCTCAAAAAAACTCCACCGAATCCTTTAATTTTCATACGAGTACCCCCCATTATCTATATTGATGAAAAATACGATTTATAGAAAAATTCGTCAGAGATGATCTTAATACCTTCAATTTTATGCAACAAAACTGTATATGAACTTCAATATCGGAGTTTATTTACAATGTAAAGAAGGCCTGAACCTTTGATTTCTCAAGGATCAGACCTTCCGAAATTAATTTCTATGATTTAGCCCCCGTAAGGTGTGCGTCGAACATGTCAATGATCGTGAGGAAATGATCCGCTTCACGATACACATGGTCTGCTAGAAGTGGATGGATGATGCTCTTAATTTTACATTCTTCGATTAAGTCTCTTGCAGTTTTCTTGAAATCACGGAGGGAGACGACTGACACGCGATTTTGATCGAGGAATTGATCCAAGAGTGGCACTGTTTGAGAGTATGGTCTCATTCCATCCAGATCTCTCGCCTGGAACAGCAATTCGTCAAAATCATTGCTGAAATTTCTTGCAATGTCGACAAGTTTCCTTTCCGAAGGATCGAGCAAATGTCCTATGAACTTCGCATGGTCAGCCATAATTCGTAAAAAGAATACATTCTCTTTTATAATTGCATCGGCGAGCGGTTTTAGTTTCCCCTCATTCAATTCAATGAGTCGTTTCCTAAAATAATTCGCTTCCCTGCTAATATGATCGACTAAAAGAGGGAAGTTATTGGCACCGGGCAGCTGACAAGTAAGGATAAGTCCTAACACTTTCCGTTTAAAAGCGTAAATGTTCGTTGCAGCCATCTGTACTTCCGAATTAAACCTTCTGATGGTCATCGGGTCAGTTTGGTTCGTAAATGCATATGCCTGTTGCTCAATCCGCTCAAAGATATGGTAAAACTGATTAGCTTCTGCGATTAATTGCGTATCTTCAGCTCGAAAACCTAATCTGAGAAATAAGGAATGCTCTTTCATAATTCTTGACCAGAATCGTATTTCCTCCAAGGACTGTTCCACAAACTCGGCCGGTGAAATCGAAGTAGTGCTCGTTTGATACTCCTCGTTCCAATACATATGGATCTCCCCCTCATAAATGTACACGCAGTATCAATGTATTCAAGTCCCGTTTGTCCCTATTCCGAGTTTGCTAATCAAGTCATATTTCCGAACAAAAAAGAACGATGTAACGAAAATATCGTTACATCGCTCATATTCAATCCAATTATATCGTTTCGCCAACCATTGATTCTTCCTTACGATCGCCTTTATCTTCAATTCCGAAGCGACCTTCCCATTTAGCCATAACAACCGTAGCCAATGCATTCCCAAGTACGTTGACGACTGTACGACCCATGTCGAGCAGTCGGTCGACTCCTGCGATGAAGGCAAGGCCTTCCAGTGGAATACCGACCGTACCAAGCGTTGCAAGTAATACAACGAAGGATACGCCAGGTACACCTGCAATACCATTAGAAGTAATCATCAGTACCAAAACTAATGTAATCTGCTCCATGATGCTTAGATCGATGCCGTACATTTGTGCGATGAAAATCGCTGCAAGTGCTTGATACAATGTAGAGCCGTCCAAGTTAAATGAATAACCCGTAGGAATAACAAACGACACGATATCTTTCGGAGTGCCGAATTTCTGCATCTTTTCCATAAGCCTCGGTAATACAGTTTCAGAACTAGCCGTAGAGTAAGCCAAAAGGAGCTCGTCTTTTAACAGTTTGATAATGGCGAAGATGCTTGTACCAACAAGTTTCGCAATTCCGCCAAGAATGATGATTACGAAGAAAATCATTGTAGCATATACAAGAATCATTAATTTACCGAGTGGCACTAAAGATTCTAGTCCGAACTTCGATACTGTCACACCGATCAAACCAAATACACCAATCGGTGCAAATTTCATAATCAAGTTGGTCACCCAGAACATAGCATCTGCGGTACCTTGGAAAAAGGCGAGCACTGGCTTTCCACGTTCACCGATCGAAGCAACCCCTAATCCGAATAATACTGAGAAGAAAATGACTGCAAGCATATCGGCATTTGCCATTGCTTGAATAACGTTACTTGGAACGATACCGACAAGAACGTCCATAAATCCTTCATTTTGTACACTTTCAGTTGTTTGGACATAGGAGTCGATATCGCCCTTCTCCAATGTCGACATATCTATGCCTACACCTGGCTTGAAGATGTTAGCCGCGGATAACCCAACGATGATTGCGACTAATGATACGACTTGGAAGTAAATCATTGTCTTTCCGCCAAGTTTACCTAATTGTTTCAGATCGCCCGTACCTGCAACACCAACGATCAAAGTTGAAACGATGATTGGCACAACAATCATTTTAATCATATTGATGAAGATTGTACCAAGTGGTTGCAAATACGTTTCTATAGCGGGGTTACCATAAAAGATCGCCCCAACGATAATTCCTGCTATTAAACCGATAAGTATTTGATAAGCTAAAGGAATTCTAAATATCTTTTTCATAAAGTTGCCTCCCTCTTTTCCCATTGAAAGCGTTTTCTTCGCTTTTTCAAGTGTAAGAGAGACTTATCGAATCCGACAAAATCCGACAAATTGTAAATATCATTTATTTATCACTAGAATGTTCTAAAAAGTTGATTTTCCAGTATACTTTTCTTCTGTTTCCAGGTAAAGCACCTGGATGAACTTCTTTATATTTATTTTCACTCGAGCAGTCGTTTCTTTGTCTTCATCGATTTGTTTCATACGGAGGCGAATGTCTTGGAAGTCAAAATAGCGTGGCGCATAGTACTCGAATTGAGGGGATGTATAATCGACAACTCCCATCGAAGCTATGTTGTTTACCGCAGCTACAATCGTACGGCGGATCCGTTGCTCAATCGCTTTGCTTTCTTTACTTACATTGACATTTTCCATTTTTCGAGCGACCGCCTCGTACAAATCTTTCAAAGGCGGCAATTGCGGAATCCGCTCCTCGCGGCTCATCAAAATTTCTATAATGGCAACGATGTCATCGCTGCCCACTTCGCCGATGATTCCCATATCGTTTAAGATGAAACGAACGATATCACTCACCCTTTTCCGTCTAGGTTGTTCCGTGGTAGCATCAATATTCGCCAGTGAATCCCTGATCGTTCGCAGCGATTGTTGAAGCTGGTACTTTTCCTTTGTCTTCATTAATATACTTCGTACTTCCACACGATTGATCGGCTTATGAATAAAAAACTCTACGCCTTTTTCATATGCCTCTCCGACCATTTCCTTGTTAACGATTTGAGAAATCATAATGAACTGTCCTTGAAAACCTTGCTTCTTCAATTGCTCCAGCGTTTCGATCCCATCAAGTGCCGGCATGAGTAGATCGATCAGAACAACATCCGGTTGGGTGGACTGTATAGGTGCAATCGCTTGCACTCCATTTTCCGCTTCTCCAACGACATATCCAAGTTCGTCTTCATTAATAATTTGCTCAAGCATTCTCCGGGATGCCAAATCATCATCTACAATAAAATATCGCATGATTCTTCACTTCACTTTCGTATCATATCGGATGGAATCCGAATCTGAAAAATTGTTCCTTTTTCCGGTATTTGAAATTGGACGTCACCTTGCAGCGTTTGAATAATCTGCTGGACATGGGAAAGTCCGATGCCTGTTGCCGCCACACCTTGTTCGTTATACTTCGTTGTATAGCCTGGTTCAAAAAGAATCGGAATGTCCTCTTTTCGTATCCCTTTGCCAGTGTCTTGAATCGATATCAAAAGATCGTCCGCTTCCTCGGACACATGTATCGCTATACTGCCCGTCCGATCTATTGATTCAACAGCGTTGGCCGTTATATTATTCAATAATGCTAACAAGGGGATATGTTGATCTGTTTCAAAATCGACAGTTATTGTTAGTCGGAAATCGACGCTCCGTTTCAACAACTCGCTATATTTTCGATTTGAGGTAATGACATAGTCAAACAGATCAGACAAAAGAAAGCGATCTGAACTATCTTCTTTCGTTATATTAGATAATCCTGAAAGTATACGCTGCGAGTCTTTTTTCACTTCATGGATCTCTTGCGCAATTGCAAGTGCTTGTACACTTAAGTCATGCAAATTGTTCTGTTTTAACTTCCGATACAATTCATAGCTAGCAGCTGTTACTTGCTCAACATGATTCATCGATTTCTGCAAATAAAGCGACTCTGCATACAAATTTGAACCGATGCCAAGCATTTCCTGCACTCGCTTTTTTTGCTCAGACAAAATAATGGAGCTATACAAACCAACCACAAAAAAACTGCGAAGCGTTGCCACCCCGCCAAGTAGTGCCAAGTCTCTCAACATCAAGCCGTCGCTGTTTAACGTCCAAATACGCATTACGTTTTCCGTAATATTACCGACAAACTCAAAGAATGTAGCCCATAAACCTAACAAAAGTGGTGCTGTTCGATACTTGTCTAGGCCAATAAAATGAAAACCTAACGCAAATACAACATAATAGAAAAAAATAGGCAAATGATGCTGAAAACTTTCCAACAATGAAACAGATATTGCTGTTACATCAACGCCAGTTCGAAACATAACAACGGCTAAGCCCGTTACAAATCCCGTCAATGGAAGAGAGCCGGACGGTCGAATAAGAAGGAGAAGAAAAAAGATGATACTTCCTAAACTAAACCGAAATGCCTCTCCATAGAACGGTATATATTTAAACTCCCCTGCAACCGCTGTCAAAACAGCCGTCAACAATAAAGCCATGATGTCTATTTTTTGTCCTTTTTGGGTCATATGCTTAGTTAACATATAACATCTCCTACTTGTAGCGATAATCTTCTAAGGAAATTATAGCATGACAAATGTTTATTCGTTTTTTAACGCATTATTAAAAAAAGAAAAGACGATACAAACGTTTCTATTACAACGTTTATATCGCCTTTTTATTATTTTGATGACGTGCTAAGAGAACTTAAATAATGTCATTAGGCCCTAATGACTGCCCTCCGTTATAATATCGGATAATGACAAGCAGCCCAATGTCCCTTTTCCACCTCGCGGAATTCTGGTTGTTGTTCTCTACATTTTGCGGTTGCTGCCGGACAGCGTGTATGAAAACGGCAACCTGACGGTGGATTAGCAGGTGACGGAATTTCCCCTTTTATTGAGATTACTTCTCTCCTACTTAGAGGATTCATGTCTGGAATAGAGCTGATTAGTCCTTTTGTATAATGGTGTGCTGGCTGTTTAAATAGTGTTTCACTGTCGGCTAGTTCCACAAGCTTCCCTAAGTACATAACGCCAATTCGATCGGAAATATGACGGACAACATTTAGGCCATGACCGATAAATAAATAGGTTAAATCAAGTTCACGCTGTAACTCCTGCAGTAAATTAACAACTTGCGCTTGCACAGATACATCGAGCGCGGACACTGCTTCATCGGCTAAAATGAATTTAGGGTTAAGCGCTATCGCCCTGGCAATTGCAATGCGCTGGCGCTGCCCTCCTGAAAATTCATGTGGATATCGATCATATGCATTTCCACCTAAACCTACAGACTCTAGTAATTGCTCAGCTCTAACCCGGTTCTCACGAGCAGTAAAGGATTTATGAACTTTTAACGGTTCTTCAATTATGTCCCCAACTTTCCAACGTGGGTTCACTGAACCATAAGGGTCTTGATAAATCATTTGCATATGTTTACGCGTTTCCCGCAATTCTTTTGAGCTAAGTTCTGCCAAATTCGTCCCTCGAAAAAACACGTTCCCAACACTTGCCTTCTCTAGCTGTAAAAGCAATCTCCCAAGCGTCGATTTTCCACTTCCTGATTCCCCAACAATTCCGAGCGTTTCTCCTTTTTTAATTGTAAAGGAAACATCTTCTACCGCTCTGACATAAGATCGTGGTTGTAAAAAAGCACGTTGTCCAATCGGATAAAATTTACTCAATCCTTCAACAACAAACAAATCTTCCAATTGTGAGTCTGCATTCGCTCTATCCTTTTGACGAACTGTCGTTGTTGACACTTCATTTTCAGTTGCCGACTGTTTCCATGCATCCGATTCCACTAATTCCTCTGAATACCAACATGCCGCTTGGCGACCGTTCACATTCTTCAATGATGGTTTGTTACTTCGGCAGTGGTCTGTTGCAAATGGGCAGCGCGGATGGAACAAGCAGCCTCCAGGCAAATCCGAAAGCGATGGAATGGTCCCTTTAATTGAAAATAATCTTTTACTCCGGTCACTATCCAATGTTGTGACAGATTGCAACAGGCCATGTGTGTAGGGGTGATGTGGTACTTCAAACAATTGCGATGTCTTTGCTTGTTCAACAATTTCTCCCGCATACATCACGATGATTCGATCTGCCACTTCGGCAGCAATGCCCATATCATGTGTGATCAGTAAGATGGACATACCGAACTCTTCCTTCAATTCCTCAAGAAGTTGCAGGATTTGTGCCTGGATCGTGACATCGAGTGCCGTTGTCGGCTCATCGGCAATGAGGAGATCTGGCCCGCAAGCAAGTGCCATCGCAATCATTGCACGCTGCAACATACCACCAGATAGCTCGTTCGGATATTGGTTGAAGCGTAATTCAGCATCCGAAATGCCAACTCTTTTCAATAGGTAAATTGCACGTTTTTTTGCCTCTTCTTTATTCGATTGCTTATGTTCAAGGATCGTCTCGATAATTTGTTTTCCAATCGTAAACACAGGGTCAAAAGCGCTCATTGGTTCTTGAAAAATCATTGCCACTTTTTTACCGCGTATAGAGCGAAGCTCACGTTGAGAAAGGTTCGTCAGGTCGATGCCGTCTAAAGATATACTGCCATTCGCTATCTTTCCATTTTCATATTCGATGAGTCGCATGATTGACTTAGAAGTAACAGTCTTCCCACTCCCGGATTCTCCGACGATACAAACCGTTTCACCAGCCTTCATTTGCAAGGAAACGTCTCTGATAGCTGTCAAATCACCATCATTACCTGCGAAATCGACTTGCAAATGTTGTACATCAAGTAGTTGTGTCATATGCTTCTCACCTACCTTCCTCTACTCATTTTCGGATTTAATAGATCCTGAAGTCTGTCTCCGACAATGTTTATCGCCAGGACAAATGCGGTAATAGCAAGACCTGGGAATGTCGCCATCCACCAGCCGACAGTCAAGTAATTCCTTCCTTGGGATAGTAGAGCGCCCCAATCCGGAATTTCTTTGATGACACCTAATCCAAGAAAGCTTAAACCCGCCCCAGTTAAAATAGCGGAACCCAGCCCGATTGTCGCCATGACAAGCATTGGAGACCAGGCATTCGGTAATATATGCCACAATAAGATCCGTCCACCTGATGTACCGATCGACCGTGACGCCGCTACATATGGACGTTTTTTAATGCTAATCATCTGACCTCTCATTACACGGGCATAGCCTGGTACGGATGAGATGGCAATTGCCAATACAATATTTATTAAACTAGGACCTAATGCCGCAGCAATCGCTAGTGCTAGGAGTATTCCTGGAATCGTCATTAAGATCTCAATGATTCTCATAAAGATGACGTCCACAATACCGCCGATATAGCCTGCTAACGCTCCAATCGGTCCACCTACCACGACACCGATCAACACAGCGGAAACTCCAATGATCAAAGAATCCCTACTGCCATGAATGACAAGACTGAACACATCCCGACCAAAGTAATCAGTTCCAAACAGATGCTTTGCACTAGGGGCTACTAAAATACGATCCGTATGCATGACGGTAGGGGCGTAAGGTGCGAGCCACGACGGAAATAACGCGCTTACTAAAATACATAGCAATACAATTAGCGCGACATAGACGGATATAGTTGAAAACGAAAATCTTGTTGTAAACTTAGATATATTCAATTTGGGTATTTGCACGACCCTACTTTCATTCGCGACATTTTTCATCCCTCAGTCCCTTCCTTTCTGTCCTAGAATCCTAGTCATCGCGCTCTCCGAATACGAGGATCAATCAGTGAATAAGAGATATCTACCAATAGATTGACAGTGACATAAACGATGGCGATAAAAAAGATTACCCCTTGAATAACCGGCATATCTTTCGTCAATATCGCATCAGCAATAACCCTGCCAATCCCCTGTCTCGAAAAAACAGTTTCAATGACGACTGTTCCAGCCAGCAGATCGCCGATATACATCCCAATAATCGTGATTGCAGGGATAAGTGCATTACGCAAAGCATGCCGGAACATAACAATTCGTTCAGATAACCCTTTTGCGCGAAGCGTTAAAATGAATTGTTCATCCATCACTTCCACCATACTTGTGCGCACCATCCGGAGAATGAGTCCGGCTCCGACAAAACCAAGAGCAATCGATGGCAACACGAGCGTCGCCCAGCCATCTGAACCCATAATAGGAAGCCAGTTCAAATGCACCGAGAAGATAAGAATCAGTAAAATTCCAGACCAGAAAGTCGGCATGGATATTCCGAAGAGTCCGATCATACGTACGAGCACATCAATCCATCTATTTCGATAAATTGCCGAAAGAACTCCCAAAGTAACACCTATTACAATCGCAAATATAATACTCGTAAGTGTCAGCATGAGCGTAGCCGGTAGATGCATCAGAATTTTTGGCAGTACCGGCTCGCTTGTTACAAGGGATTGACCAAAGTCCCCTTGTAGCATACTTGTGAAATACTCAAAAAACTGTACATAAAAAGGTCGGTCAAGCCCTAATTCTTTACGCAAGTTGTCAATCGCCTCGGGAGATGTTGTCGAAGGATCCACCATCGACAACACCGGATCACCGGGCATCATATAGATAATGAAAAACACAAGGACCAAGGAGCCCAGAATGGATATGAGTGCACTTGAAAACCTCATGAGTGCCCTGCTAAGAACGGCCATACATATCAGCTCCTCTTACTTTACTGTTGAATATACGCGTCATTGAACAACGGATATCCAAGTGAATCAAACGTAATTCCATTCACCTTATTCGATGCAGCGACTGTGTAAGGGAAAATATAGATTGGAATAATCATCGCTTTATCAATGATGATTTGCTGTGCTTCTTTATAAATCTCTTCACGCTTCGCCGGATCTGATTCCACAGTTCCTTGTTCCAGCAACTCATCTAACTTTGGATCGTATCCCCCGACCAATGATTCCAAGACTCTCGAGCCATCCGGTGTATGGTAAATTTCTCGAAGTGCATTCGGATCGGAGTTCACTTGGCTATTGCCGTAAAGATCATAATCACTTTTTTCATAGATCACCGTCATAAAATCTGGCGTTACGTTAATTTCTACCGCAATACCAACCTCTTTCAGCTGTTGTTGTACAATGACAGCAATATCATTTCGCTTTTCACGGTTAGGGGATGCATCTACATAATTTAACGTCAGTTTTTTTCCATCCTTTTCACGAATGCCATCTGCCCCCATTACATAACCCGCTTCATCCAGCAATTTGTTTGCCGTATCCGGATCATATTCCCAGCTATTTTCGAGTGTTTCATCGTATCCTAATATTCCTGGTGTGAGTGGAGACCAAGATCTCTCATACGTCCCCATATACAAGGTTTTAACGATTGTCTCGACGTCGACAGCCAACATAACAGCTTTACGGACATTTACATCTTTCCACGGTTCTCTCCTCTGATTGAAAAAGAGAGTATATGGAAGGCCGAGTGTGTTTACTTTAAGCAGTTGAGTATTCGGGTCATTTTCTAATGAAACGATATTTTGCGGTGGAACTGTTTCTGCGGCGAGTACTTGCCCGCTTTGCACACCGCCTACCCGAGTCGCCTCTTCAGGAACGATTTTAAATATCAATTTATCGAGGTAAGGTTGACCCTGATTTTCCACATAGGATGGCCCCCAATTATAATCGCTGTTCTTTTCAACTTTAATATCTGCATTCTCCGTCCAGCTAACAAATTTGAAAGGTCCTGTTCCTACCGGATTTTTCCCGAACTGATCTCCATACTTCTCAGCTGCTGTAGGAGATACAATTCCGAGCATCGCCTGACTTAAATTACTTAAAAAAGAGGATGAAGGTGTGGAAAGATTCAATTTCACTGTATATTCATCCAAGACTTCTGCTGACTCATACGGTTTTAGGAGTGCTCTTGAATTCAGTGCTTTCGTTGCCGGATTAAGTATCCGGTCAAAATTATATTTCACCGCTTCTGCATTGAATGGGGTACCGTCATGGAAAGTAACGTCTTCCCGTAATTCGAATGTATAACTTTTGCCGTCATCCGAGACGGTCCATTTTGTAGCAAGCCATGGCTGAATGCTATTGTCTGCCTCTTGCACAACAAGGCTGTCAAAAATCGTTCTAAATGCACGGACTGCTACTGCCCGACTACTGCGGTGAGGATCGAGTGTATCGGGAGAAGTCGCGAGTGCAAACGTCAACTCCCCGCCATATGTTGGCTCTGCCGTCGTTTGAACGCCGGATTTTTGAGTGCTGCCATCCGGATTTGCACCTTGAGAGCAACCTGATAAGAAAAGAACCAAGGCAATAAAAACCACCAAATATTTTGTCTGATATAAATTTCCTCTCATGCAAACGACTCCTAACTCTAGGTATGATGTTACTAGTTAACTAGTTGAATAGAATGAGACCACGCCATCTTTTGTTACTGACAACGGTTGGCTTACACCTTCCGTCCGTAACAAACGAATTACTTCACTTTGACTGCGACCTCTTCTAACGCTTTTTCCAAAAACTCTAAACCGACTTCCGTGACACCTTTGTATACATTCCCTTGACCAAGCTCTATGACAGGCACATGTCGGACGCCATATTTAATCTCTAAAATATCCCGGCGATCGTCATGTTCCGTAACATCAACCGATTTGTAATCAAACCCTTTTCCTTCCAAATACTGTTTCACTTCCTCGCAATAGTGACAGCCCTTCTTTGACCAGACAATAATATTCAATGTTTTCGTCATTGTTTTCTCTCCCCTATTTAGTGAATTACTTTCTCGTTTTTTTTCGTATATTGATTTTCCTTAAACGGCAGACCTAAATTTCCGCGCAATGTATCACTTTCGTAATTCCGGCTATAGTAGCCTCGCTCCTCTAAAATAGGGATGACATGTTCTACAAAATCAGTAAAGTCGCTACCCAGTACATGTGGGCTTAAGATGAATCCATCCGCCCCGCCTTCTTCCACCCAAGTAATTAATTGATCTGCCACTTGCTCATATGTTCCGAAGAAAGCTCCCTTACGTGTCGTCTCTATCATGGCGACTTCCCTCAACGTCAAGTTATTCTCACGTGCCCTTCGTTTGATGCTATCAGTTGTTGACTGGAAACTATTTTTCCCTACATCGCCAATATCAGGGAAGGGCTCATCCAAAGGATATTGACTAAAATCGAAATGGTCGAAATATCTTCCCAAATAGTTGAGGGCTTCTTCAATCGTGACCAAGTTTTGAATAGCTGTATACTTTTCTTCAGCCTCTTCAATTGTCGCGCCTGTAATTGGGCTCAATGCCGGGAAAATAAGAACCTCATCCTTGTTTCGTCCTTTCTTCTCTGCCCGCTGTTTGACGTCATTGTAATAAGCTTGTGCCTGTTCGAGAGATCCCGCATGTGTAAAAATGGCTTCAGCCACTTTTGCCGCAAAGTTTTTTCCTGTATCCGAAGCACCCGCCTGGAATATGACGGGCTGACCTTGGCGTGATCGATCTATATTTAGAGGGCCTGCAACGGAAAAAAATTGGCCATTATGATTCAAGGTATGTAACTTGGTACGATCGAAAAATTGGCCAGTTTCGCGGTTTCGGACAAATGCGTCGTCTTCCCATGAATCCCACAGCCCTTTAACGATTTGTAAGTATTCGTCTGCAATTTCATAACGTAAAGAATGATTTGGGTGTTGGCCTTTGTTGAAATTTGTAGCGGATCCTTCCAATGGTGATGTCACCACGTTCCACCCTGCCCGACCGCCACTTATTTTATCGAGCGATGCGAATTGCCTAGCAACTGTAAACGGCTCACTATACGATGTCGACAATGTACCAACTAGACCAATTTTGGACGTTACAGTCGCGAGTGCGGAAAGTATTGTGATCGGCTCAAATCGATTCAAAAAGTGAGGGATTGATTTTTCATTTATGAACAACCCGTCAGCTACAAAGACGAACGAAATACCGGCTTTTTCCGCCTGTTGTGTAATCGATACATAATGTTGCAAATTGACACTTGCATCCACCGGAACAGAAGGGTCTTTCCACGCATTCATATGACCACCTGCGCCATGCAGCATGACTCCAAATTTGATTTGTTTTTTATTGGACATTGACTGTTTCCTTCCTTTCTACGTTTGAATATTCAGGGCTTAGCAGTTGAAATGACCGAAATCGTACTTCTTCATCTTCAATTGGCGTGTGGAAAATGAATTCATCCACTTCATAAGCTTGGTGCCATTCTTTCAACTTCCCTTGGATGAAAGAAGGTGTTCCGGCAATAATGTTTGAAGCATGTTCGGTCACTCTATATGGTTCTCCTGCCTGTTCCCCGAACGTTTTCGCGCTTTCCTCGGAAACGACGGTGACACTTCTCCCGCTTTCCAAATGAACCTTATAAATCTTTCGATCTTTTGCAGTCTGCTCTGCCTCCTGTTGAGTAGGTGCAGCGAAGACAGCAGCAGCTACGATAAACCGTCCGCTCTCACTTTCGGCGTGATAGACTTGCGCCGCTTCTTCCAATACACCAAGATCACTGTTAATAAAGTGGGCATAAACGAAATTCCAGCCGATATCGGCAGCTAATTTTGCACTTGCAGGACTTGCGCCGAGCAAATAGTTTTCCGTTTTTTCTGGTGGAATGGGTGTCGCCTGGACATTTGCTAACGGATGACCGTCTTCTAGTGAATTGTCAAGAAATTTATTCAATAATATAATTCGGTCCTCGAAGGTAATTTCACTTTGTACATTTCCAATTTGCAGTGCTTTTGTAGATAAAGGCAAACCGCCAGGTGCTTTTCCGATTCCTAGATCTACCCTGCCCGGTGCTAATGAAGAAAGAAGGTGAAAATTTTCCACGATTTTATAAGGGCTATAATGTTGCAGCATCACACCTCCGGAACCAACCCGAATTGAATTTGTCTTTGCAAGCAAATGTGACATCAGTATTTCAGGCGACGATCCCGCCAACTGATCAGTATCATGATGTTCCGAAACCCAGAAACGCTTATATCCCCATGCTTCCGCTTTTTGCGCTAAGTGGATTGTTTGCTTCAGTGCATGAGTAGCGGTTGACCCAGGAAAGATTGGACTTTGATCGAGTATCCCAAGCTTGTAAGCCATTGCTTTCACCTCTATCTGTATATTTATTAATCCTATAGGAACAGTATGATTTAACTTTAAAAAAATAAATGTTTTACACTTCTAGCTTATTAATTTGTCTCTTTTTACTTTTGAGATAGTGATACTTCGAGCGGGTCGATTTGTTGCAAGACCTCTTCTAAGCGAACTTCTATTTCCCTTTCAATTAAAAATGTGCCATTATCTAGTCGTTCAATTTGCTTATCAACTACATAGACTGTGTTCAGGATCTCGGTTGCACCAAGTACAGAGAGAATAGGTTTTAGAGCGTACTCGATAGCTAGAAGATGCCCTAGAGATCCACCCAGAGCAAGAGGTATTACCTTCTTATCTTGTAAAGCCTTTTGAGGCAGCAAATCTAAAAATGTTTTTAATACACCAGTAAACGATGCCTTATATACCGGTGTTAACACAACTACAATATGTGCGTCTTCAACGAGCTGTATCGCCTGTAAAATCGACTCGCTTGTAAAATTCGCATTTATCAAATCTTCCGCAGGTAAGTCCTGAACGTGAATTGTATTGAATGAAATATGCTTAGTTTCAAAGTGTCTTTCTACTTTGTGCTGTATTCCCATCAATCGTGATTGCTTGCCAATCCCACCATTAATAATGATTGCACTTGTCATATTTCCACTCCTTTTAATCTTTACTAAAATAATAGGATTAATATACATTCAACATATGTCATTGTCAATATCCTTGTTACAAATGTTTTGAATTGAATAATTCGAACTATATTTTTCAACTCAATGAATATTCTGCAAGATAGAGCTGTCCAGAAAGTCAGTGTAAGCCTACTTTTTGAACAGCCATTTCACAATGAAACGATAAAAACCTAGAAACTAAAACTCTATTTATGAATCAAATGCATTTAATGCATTCACACTATGAGCCAACGCTGAACCTGCTTTTAATGCAGTAGCCACCATAATCGCTTCTGCCACTTCTTCCTTAGATGCGTTCGCATTCTTCGCACTCTTCGTATGGACGTCAATGCAATAAGGGCATCCTGTAGTGTGCGCGACAGCAACAGCAATCAATTCCTTTTCTTTTACACTTAATAGACCATCTTTCATTGATTTCGTATCAAAATCAACAAAAGACTTAAAGACATCTCCGTTCAGCTTTGAGAATTCCTTTAATCTATTAAAATAGGTTGCTTTGTATAAATCATCATCTTCAGTTTGATCGTATGCATTTAATGCATTCACTCCATGAGCAAGAGCCGATCCCGCCTTTAACGCCGTCGCGACTAGAATCGCTTCCGACATTTCTTCCTTCGTAACATCTTCTGATTTCGCAGCTTTCACATGAACTTCAATGCAATATGGACATCCTGTTGTATGGGCTACTGCAATGGCAATTAATTCTTTTAACTTCTTAGTTAGTTTCCCCTCAGACAGGGCAAGTTTGTCAAATTGTGCATAAGCCTTGAATGCATCTGGAGCAAGGTCACTCAATTCTCCAAGACGATTAAAATATGATTTTTTATACAATACTTCTTTACTCATAATAATTTCCTCCTCAGTAGTTTCTATTTATTATTTCTCAACTTCCAAAATCAGACGTTTACTTTTTGTAGTTCCCTTGCCTTCAATTCCCGTCGAAGAATTTTTCCGCTAATTGGCGTCTTAGGCAATTCCTCGAGAAATTCAATTTCTCTCGGTGCAGCATGAGCAGCAAGCCCACTTCGTACAAAAAGACGTAACTCTTGCAGTAGCGCATCACTTGCTTCAAATCCATCCCGTAAGACGATAAACGCCTTCACGATTTCTCCTCTCACCGCGTCTGGTTTCCCGATGACACCCACCTCCGCAACCGCTGGATGTTCGATCAGTTTACTTTCCACTTCAAACGGTCCGATTCGCTCGCCCGAAGAATTGATCATATCGTCACTTCGGCCTTGGAAAAAGATATAGCCGTTTTCATCGATCGTCGCCAAATCGCCAGATACATACCATCCTTCGAACGGGAAGTACGTCGAATACTTGGCAGGATCGTTCCACACTTCTCTCATAATTGCAGGCCAATTCGCTTTTAAAGCTAAGTGTCCTACTTTGCCGGGCGCAAGCTTTTCACCATCATCGCCTAGAATTGCCGCTTCAATTCCCGGAAACGGTCTTCCCATTGATCCTGGAATAATTTTATCCGATGGCAGATTAACAATGAGTTGAGCCCCTGTTTCTGTCATCCACCATGTATCATGGATACGGTTCGACAACGTCTTGATTCCCCAACGGATTACTTCGGGATTTAACGGCTCGCCCACACTTAAAATATGCCGGATCTTCGATAAGTCATAATTTGTCGTCTTATCATCCCCTTCCGCCATCAGCATTCTGAAAGCTGTCGGCGCACTATACCAAACGGTGACACCAGATTTTTCCAACACAGAATACCATTCATCGGCATTAAATCTGCCCCCGTGAATAACGATTGTCGCCCGATTCAATAAAGGAGCGAAAACACCATACACCGTTCCTGTCACCCAGCCAGGATGTGCCGTGCACCAATAGACATCCTCTTCTTTCAAATCCAATACCCATCTGCCTGTAATATATTGTTGAATCATCGCTCGGTGAGCATGGATAATCCCTTTTGGTCGACCTGTCGAACCGCTCGTATAATGAATATTAAGCGCATGGTCCAACTCCACCCACTCGATGAGATCTCCTTCGATCTCAACAGCTCGGGCTTCGGCAAACAACGAAATTTCATCATCCTTGCATTGTTCAGGCCCAGCCGTTATGAACACTGTTTTCAATGATGGCAACTCGGCACGCGGAACCCGTTTTATGAACTCAGGTGAGGCAATTAAATACGTTCCCTCACAATCGGCAATCCGCTCCTTCACTGCATCTTCCATAAACGCTTCAAATAGCGGTCCAACCACAGCGCCAAGTTTAATGGCAGCGAGCATCGCGATATGACAATCAGGATGCTTTGGTAAAAAGATAAAGACGAAGTCTCCTTTTTTCACTCCCTTCTTTTTCAAAACAGTAGCCCAGCGATCGGTTTTCTCTTTCAATTCTCGATACGTAATTGTGTACTCTTCATTTTCTCCAAAATAATGCAATGCAACTTTCTCTCCATACCCATCCACGACATGGCGATCCACACATTCATAGGCCATATTCACTTTTCCGGTAGTAGACCAACTGAAATTTGTTTCAATACTTTTCCACGAAAAATCTTTTCTTGAAGGAAGTTCAACTGTAATATTGTAATTTCCTTCATGTGGATAAATCACTTCCTCATTTGCCATGTTAGACAACCTCCTTTTCGATATGTAAAAGTTCTAGGATTTCCGCTTTCTTAGCCGCCAAAAACGAATCACCTCGATCTCTCGGTTTCGCTATATCAATCGACAATTCCGCTTGTAATGTCCCGGGCTGGCCACCTAGGATGAAAATCCGGTCGCATAAGTAAAGCGCTTCGTCGATGTCATGCGTAACGACTACCATCGTTGTTAGACGCTTCTTTTGGATTTTCAATAATAAATCTTGCAACTGCATTTTAGTGAAAGCATCCAACGCACTAAATGGCTCGTCAAGAAGCAAGACATCCGGCTCGCCAATAAGTGCGCGGGCAATTGCGGTTCGTTGTGCCATTCCACCGGACAAGTCTTTCGGATAATGAGCGTCGAAGTCAGACAAACCAACAAGATTCAAATACTCCTGGATTGTTTCTTGTTTCTCCTTCTCATCTTTCGCTCCGAATAAAATATTTTCTCTTACAGTTAACCATGGCATCAATCTCGGCTCTTGAAAAATCATCCCGATTGGCTGTTCCCCTGCACTACCAATTTCAATTGCCCCTTCATAATTCTGATCCAGTCCGGATAAAACGCGCAGCAGTGTACTTTTTCCACAACCACTCGTTCCCAGGATCCCGACAGTTTCCCCTTCCTCAATGGAAAATGATATGTTGTTGAATCCTGCAAGCCCGTTATTAAATGTCCTCGTTGCCTCTTTCACTTTCAACATTGAAATCCCTCCATCATAGTTGGTTTTGAAGATTGTCTTGCCACTTCAATGCACGTGCTTCCAATGCCTTCAACAGGGAATCAGTCGCTTTTCCTAACAGTGCAAATAAAATAATGCTGGCAATAATGAGCTCTGGTGAGTACGTATTCTGACCAACGACGAGTAAATACCCAAGCCCTTGACTGGCACCCATTAGCTCGGCGGCTACGACGAACATCCAGCCCAATCCAACACCACTACGTAAACCGACGAGAAACGATGGAAGCGAAGCGGGCAAGATAATACGACGAACAATTTGCAACGGAGTGAAATGGTAAATCTTCCCGACTTCAATCAATTTGCGATCCACACCTTGAATACCTGAGACGATATTCAAATAGACCGGAAAGAATACACCGACAGCAATTAGCATTACTTTTGAAGTTTCTCCAATCCCCATCCAAAGAATAAACAATGGGACCCAGGCTAAAGAGGGAATCGAGCGAAACGCTTGAATTAATGGGTCCATCAGCTGTTCAAACCATTTAAAATACCCAACGATGGATCCTAGTACAACCGCGGCAATTGTCCCAGCCAGAAACCCGATTAAGACTCGAAAGAACGTAATTCCCACATGTCCCCAAAGGGTTCCCTCTTGAGCTAACTCGATAATTTTTTGCAAGATGGTTGTCGGAGCGGGAAAGACATAGGCATCGAGCCAATTGAAACGAACTGCCGCTTCCCAAACGACTAAAAGAATGAATGGAATGATTAAGCCGAGCGCTAAACCCCTCACCTTTCTTTCAACGCTACCTGTAACGGACTGTTTTCCTTTCGCTTCAAACACTTCTTTTTCGTCAATATTGACCGTCATGTCGATTCCCCCTATTTCATTCGATTACGTTTTTTGCAAACTGATCATTAATCAATTCTTCTACAATTTCCGGCACATCCACATTCCCTTTAATCACATTTTCTGATTGCAATACTTCACCGGCTGCAGTGAGTGCTTCGATTTGCTTTTCACCAGGAATTGGATCTGAAAAATCATTGCGCTCCAAACTCTTTTGAGCTACTTCCAATGGCATTTCCGCTTCTTTTGCAAGTATGTCGGCCGCCTCATCCGGATTTTCGATAACCCACTTCCGAGCCTTTTCATACACCTCAATCACTGTTTCTACCACCTCCGGATGTTGTTCAGCAAAGTCAGATCGGACATTCAGCGTTCCGTACGTATTTTTTTCATGATCACGTAAAAATAACTTTGCGCCAGAATCGACTTCAACTTTTGCCATATGTGGATCTAACCCTGCCCATGCTTCTACTTGACCCGTTAGAAGGGCATTTGCGCCATCAGAGTGTTGCAAATTCACAATTTCTAAGTCATTTGATGACAAACCAACTTCTTGCAACGAACGGAGAAGGAATATATATGGATCTGTTCCTAGCGTTGCCGCTACTTTCTTTCCCTTCAATTGTTGGATTGCTGTGATGTCTGAATCCTCTGTTGCCACAAGTGCGGTCCATTCTGGCTTTGAATAAATATACACCGATTCAATCGGAGAGCCATTTGACTTGGCAATTAGTGCAGCAGCGCCTGCTGTGGAACCGAAGTCGACACTTTTTGAATTTAGGAATTCAAGTGCTTTATTACTTCCGTGGCTGAGTACCCATTCCACTTCAATCCCTTGTTCTTCAAACGCCTCTTCCGCCCAACCAAATTCTTTTAACGCTAGGCTAGTTGGCGAGTAATACGCATAATCCAACACAACTTTTTTCAACTCTGCTTTTTCCTTCCCTTCGCCAGATGAACAAGCTGTCATTAGGAGCGTTGTCCCGATAACCAATAGCAGGAATGCAATCCATTTCCTCACGATAATTTCCTCCTCAAACTCTTTTTTATATTGAAAATCATTTCAACTAAATTATTTATTGTTCCTATTGGTATAGTCGGATTTAACTATGAAAAAATCCGATTTTCTTTCATAGGATATGAGAAAAGAAAAACCCTCTTCATAAGAAGAGGGCTGCAGAATTCCTCCTCTTATCTTCCAGGCACCAAACACCTGTAGGATGTAGCACCTTTACAGATCAATCCATCTGTCGGTTGCCGGGCTTCATCGGGCCTATTCCCTCCGCCACTCTTAATAAGAGATATATGCAATTGTCATAATCATTTTTTAAATTTAACTGATTGAAAATTAGTATAGACAGATAAAAATAAATTGTCAACCTTATTTTTTTATTATATAAAAACAGGCCAAATTGATTACTCATTTATACGCAATAAGATCTATTTGAACCACCTATAACATAACCATAAAAAAGGGAATCAACATGGATTCCCTTTTTGATAAACATCTTATTTGCTGTTTATTTTAACAATTGATCGATATAAAACATCTACGGCTGCAAGCATTGTTTCTTCATTAATATCAAATCGTTCATTATGGTGTCCCGCAGGAAGGTCCGTGCCAAAGATACAATAAGTTGCGAGGCCACCTTTTTGTTTTACCCGTTCCATGAAATAAGTTGCATCTTCGGAACCCGCCGCGTCATTTGATTCTAAAGTAGCTTCTTTTAGATGGGACGATTCTTGTGCACATTCGTTGAGAATCAATGCCAACTCTTTCGATCCTTGGCTACTCAGCGCTTCACCAACTGTATCGATTTGGTAATCGACCTGATACATTTGTGCAGCACCTGCTACAATCGATTCCAGTTGGGTTTTTATATATTGATTTACCTCAGAATTTTCTCCACGTGTTTCCGCTTTTAGAAACGCATGATCCGCGATAATATTTCGTCCTGACCCCGCATGCAATTCGCCAACGTTCACTCTTGAAATCCCATTTGAATTTCTCGCGATTGCATGAATGTTCAATGCCGCATTGGCAGCAGCTAACAAAGCATTATTTCCTTCTTCAGGTTTAGCTCCTGCATGGGATGCCTTGCCTTTAAACGTAATATCCAGTTTTGATGTAGCTAAGAAACCGTTATTGGAAGCAACAAAATGTTGATGGGGAACCCCTGTCCCAACGTGCGAGGCGATAAAATAATCAACATCGTCTACAACACCCGCACGAGCCATCGATTTTGCACCACGTGTTCCCTCTTCTGCAGGTTGAAAGATCAATTTGATCTTCCCTTTTAGTGCTTCTTTATTGTTAGCAAGTACCGCAGCCAAGCCTAATCCAATTGAAGTGTGAGCATCATGACCACATGCATGCATTTTATGAGGGAGCGTAGACCTGAATCCCTCTTGTTTTGGGAAATGACTGTCCAACTCAGATTCATGTATATCTAGCGCGTCCATATCAAAACGATAAGCTACTGTCGGCCCTTCAATTCCGGTATCCAATGTTGCAACAATACCTGTATACCCTTCAGAAAAGTTTTCGATATAGTCTTTATTGGCCCCATTCTCCAGCGCCCATTCATAATGCTTTTTCGTAGTTTCATCATCCGGTTTTCCCATACAATGATCTGTCGACATAACAGCTTTTCCCATTGCTAAATCAAACCCTAGTTCATCCAAGATAGAAGCAACAATCGAAGCCGAACGCATTTCGAGAAATCCTGTTTCAGGGAATTGGTGAAAATCCCTTCGCCAATCAATTATTTTCCGCGATAAATCGACATTCTGATTTGTAATCATTATGTACATCTCCCTTATCGTTTTTGAAGAAGCAAATGCTAACATGCTATGTACATGTTAGCATTTTTCTTATAGAAACGGCGTAACACCCGGTCCAATTGGTAAATTAAATGTGTAGAAGATTACAATTAAAATGATCCATACAGCTAAATAGATCAATGCAAACGGTAGCATCAGTGACATCAACGTTCCAATACCAGCCTTTTTGTCATATTGATGCATAAACGATAGAATCACGACAAAATATGGATTTAATGGTGTCATGATATTAAACGACGAGTCAGCTACACGGTAGCCTAGTTGTGTGAACGCTGGATGGTACCCTAACTGCATAAACATTGGGACAAATATCGGTGCTTCAAGTGCCCATTTGGCAGAACCTGAAGTAATAAAGAACTCTAGGATTGCCGTCAGGATGATATAGCCAATGATCAGCCATATTCCTGTAAAGTTAATATCTGTAAGGAACTCCGCCCCATTAACCGCGATCCAAATCCCAATATTTGACCAGTTGAAGTAAGCGATAAATTGGGAAATTGCAAATATTAAAACGATATAGCCAGATAAGTCTTTGATCGATTCAGCCATATACTTACTAACATCTTTTGACGTCTTAATATTCCCGATCGTTACTCCATACGCAATACCAATTGTCATGAACCAAAATAGAATAATTGGCACGATTCCTGATAAGAATGGAGATGGTATTAACCCACCATCTTCGTTTGTTAAAGCGCTATTGGGTACATTAATAGCAATAACGAGAATTGCAATATACACAAGTCCGGCAATGATAGCATTTCTAAATGCTTTGCCCGCTTTCGGGTTTTCTTCAAAATCTTCGATTACCGCTTCTCCTTCATATTTACCAAGTCTAGGTTCAATAATTTTTTCTGTAATTAATGCACCAACGATTGTTAATACGAATACCGAAACTATATTGAAATACCAGTTATCTACCGGTGTAACGACAAGCGTTTCATCAATAATTTTGGCAGCTTCCGTAGAGATACCAGCTAAAAGTGCATCCGTTCCTACAATTAATAGGTTGGCTGTAAATCCTGCACCCGCTGAACCAAACCCTGCTATTAAACCGGCAATCGGATTACGCCCTACTTTATAGAAAACCATTGCAGCCAAAGGCGGAATTAAAATCATCGCTGCATCTGAAGCAAGGTTACCCATGATCCCTACAAAGACAACTGCATACGTTACTAATGCACGAGGTGCCTTCAGGATTGTTTTTCGAATGGCATAATCCAGCAATCCTACTTTTTCAGCTAGCCCAACTCCAAGCATCATCGCTAATACAAGGCCTAATGGCGCGAATCCGGTGAAGTTACTAAGCATGGAAGTAATTATATATTCGATCCCTTCACCAGAAGCCAAGTTCTTAATCGGGACTTGTTCACCACTTCCCGGGTGGACAACCGAAATACCGAATAAGCTTAGAATATATGACAAAATAATAACAACGACTGCTAATACCGCAAATAAAATAAATGGATCAGGTAGTTTATTACCTAAAACTTCAATCCCATTTAACAGTTTACCAAATATACTTTTCTTCTTCGTTTGTGAATTCATGCTGTACCCCCTAGTCGACTCTTTCATATTTTTTATAGGGAGTAATGAAATCGGCAACTATGCCGATTTCTTCTCCGTTTGTCTGTTTCTTACTGGTTTAATTTTGATGGTTTGACGTCCTTCGGAATCGGACATGTATACGGATTTTTCGCTTGGAACGCTTGGAATTCCTGTTTCACTTTTTCAAGATCTTCCGGTTGATTGATCAGCTGTATACCTGTTAACGCCATTGCTTCCGCTGCGCGGAGCATCCCTTTATGTGCATAGCTGCTAATCCCTTGGGTTGTCATTTGCCAAGTATGCAAAGGTGTCCCTAATGCTGATGTAGAAGCAGTTAATTGTGCAGTTGGAACGACCCAACTAACGTCAGCCACATCCGTCGACCCTGGTAGTACGCCGTCTTTATCACTATATGGCGAGATGGAATCAGATAAGTATTTCCCTTCGAACTCGCTTCCGTCTCCTGAATAGCCGAACCCTCTCAATAGATCCAAATAATTATCTTTTTCACCTTGCGATAAAGAATTCCAAATCTTTTCAGCAAAAGCTACTTCTTCTTCAGTAGGCGCTTCGATTCCAGCCTCATGTAAGTTTTTATGCAATATTTTTTCCAGACTTCGATTTGGGATATAGTTGGAACATGCCTTGTCAAATCGAATCGTCACTTCAGTTTCTGTCATCATTGCAGCGCCTTTGGCAATTTGGCAGACCCGTTTATAGATATCATCCACTTCGCTCACTTTTGGTGAACGAATTAAATAGAGCACCTCTGCTTCAGCTTGAACAACATTCGGAGAAATTCCGCCAGTATTTGTCACTGCATAGTGCATTCTCGCCTCCGGGATTACATGCTCGCGCAGATAGTTAACGCCGACGTTCATCAACTCGACAGCATCCAGTGCACTTCTCCCTAAATGTGGAGAGTTTGCAGCATGGGATGAAATACCTTTAAACTTGAATGCCACTTGGTAGTTAGCCAAGCTTGAAAAGTTCATAATGCTGTTACTAGGAGATGGATGCCATGTTAGTGCAATATCGGTACCTTCAAAAACACCTTCACGAACCATAAATGTTTTTCCAGATCCGCCTTCTTCTCCCGGACAACCGAAAAACTTCACAGTGCCGGATAGCCCGTTCTCCTCAAGATACTTCTTTGTTGCGCATGCTGCTGCAAATGCACCTGTTCCGAGTAGGTTATGTCCACATCCATGGCCATTGCTCGTTTCCCATGGTTCATAAGCTGTTTTATTTGGCTCTTGACTTAATCCCGAAAGCGCATCGAATTCTCCTAAGAAACCGATGACCGGCTTTCCGCTTCCATAAGTAGCTACGAAAGCTGTATCGATCCCTGCAACGCCACGCTCTACCGTAAAACCTTCTTGTTCACATGCATTTGCAAGATATTCAGATGAGACATATTCCTCAAATCTTGTTTCTGGGTGATTGAAAATATATTCACTCACCTCTTCAAATTTCGCTTTATTCTTTGCCAAGTATTCCTTCGTAAATTTACTTACAGTTGACATGATGAAGACCTCCTATGTAGTAACTCAAGCTTCTGTACGTAAAAATTCACGATAACATTCGTTTTTTCCAGGTTCTCTATATACTTCAGGTTGATAGCTTAGCCGATCTTTACATCAGTGAGGATCTAGATTGGTAATTTTATAAAAATTGTATCCGCTTTCTTTCCACATTATTAAAAATCACATATGAAAACCAAACGTGCTGATTTATCATATTTGTTTAATAAAGTGTCGGTAACTCTTCTTATAAACATGATGATAATTGATGTAAGCCCTTACCATTTTGAATTTAAGCGTTATAGAGAACCTACCGAATTTACCGATAAAAGCAGTTTACATTAATTATATAATACTGTCTAGTACATTATTTTTTTAACTTTAATTACTATTTTTTCCTGTTCAAATCAGAATGACTTTATTATATATTCAGAATACCAAACTCTATTCCTTCATATATAATAAAAAACTACACAGAATGTAAAGATATTCTGTGTAGCCAAGAAAAATTATTTTGCTTTTTTATTTAACCGCATAAGCATGTGTTGCTGCTGATTTACCTGCTAATTTACCGAATACAGCACCTGACATTAATCCGGATCCGCCTGGATAGTTTTCATAGAATATACCACCAATCATTTCCCCTGCCGCGAAAAGGCCTTCAATTTTTTCACCATTTTCACGAAGAACTTCTCCATTTGGTGTCGTGGCTAATCCTCCGAACGAGAACGTAATCCCACACGTTACTGGGAATGCATAAAACGGACCTTCACTAATTGTTTGTGCCCAGTTAGATTTTGGAGGAGTAATGCCTTTAGTGCCTTTGCCATCCTTTTCAGAAGGGTTAAACTCCCCATCTTGTACAGCTGCGTTAAATTCTTCTATTGTCTGTAAAAATTGATCTTTATTAATATCTATTTTTGAAGCCAGTTCTTCTAAGGTTTCCGCTTCAAAGACAGTTGCTTCTTCTAAATTATATTCTTCACGTAAGATTGGTCGGACTTTTGCATCGTAAATTTGGTATGCCATATTTTTTGGTTGTTTTAAAACTTCTTTCCCATATTTCGCATATGTGTAGTTACGATAATCCGCCCCTTCATCAACGAAGCGGTTTCCCTCTAAGTTGACCATTACGCTGTACGGATAGGAGTGCTTCTTGAAGATATCCCCTGGTTTTTGGAAATCACCAACTCGTGGTGCATTTGCATCTGTACCAATCGCGTGACATCCGTCGTATTGACCAAACTTTTGTGCACCAACCTCAACAGCCATATCGATCCCATCACCCGTGTTAAACTCCGTTCCACGTACTAATGCTGCACTCCATTCCTCCCCTAAGGCCTCTACACGTTTTTTCTTGTCAGCTTCCAAGCTACCACAAGCTAGCACAACACTTTCGCAAGCGATCTTTTTTGTACCCTCTTTTGTCTTCACTTCTAACGCTATGACTTCGTTATTTTCCGTAATGATCTTCTGAGCTGCCGCTTCATACCAAACATCAATTCCTAGTTCTTCACATCGATTGAATAAGCTACGCATTAAGCCAATTCCTTTATCTACAGTTTTAATTGGCAGACCACCCCAAAATTGAATTCTACCTTCTTTTGCAAATGATTGGTTCGCATAGTTTAATTCGAATTCAACACCATGCGTTTTCATCCACTCAATCGTAGGAAGTGATTGCGTGACAAGTTGTTTGATCAGTTCAGGTTTACTTTGGTTTTTGGAAACACGCATAATATCATCATAAAAGTCTTGAGGTGTATACTCCGGCATATCAATTTTATTGGACGTTTCTTCATCTATATCAATAATGCTTCTAATCGAATCAAAGTTGTTATAGGCTACACGGATAGCACCATCCGTAAAGAATGAGTTGCCCCCACGTTTCTCAATTGGACCTTTTTCTAATACTAATACATGGCTCCCTTGTTCTTTAGCGGAGATCGCAGCACATAAGGCTGCATTGCCTGCCCCCACAACGATAACATCATAACTTGACATTGTACCTATCCCCTTTACTTCGTTGATAACTAAAGCATAGTTTACTTTTCGAAATAAATAAAATACAATAATTTCAATGCACCCCATAAATTTTTTCTATACCAATGTCGAAACACCCCTGGAGGTTTCAATGAATTTAAACGACTGCAAGCTATTAGCTGATTTACGTATCACACGAAATATTACACATACAGCTGCAAATCTTTATATTTCTCAGCCCGCCTTAACGTATCGCATTCAGCAATTAGAAAAAAAATATGGAGTTCCACTTATCGTTCGAGGCTCGAAAGGGATTGAATTTACAGAGGAAGGGAGAATTTTACACGAACATGCTTTAACCATGCTTCAAAATGAAGAGTTAATTATGGAGCGACTTGCGAGAGCTTCCGGAGAAATAAGCGGGACAATTAAAATTGGTGCTTCAAGGCTCTTCTCCCACTACAAACTGCCGAGGATCTTGAATGCATTTAATAATATGTACCCGAATATCGATATTCATTTGAAAACCGGGTGGAGTAGAGATATTAAAGAGGCCCTCACACTAGAACAAATTCATGTAGCAATTATTAGAGGAAATTATACAATTAATGCAGAGAGTCACTTACTAAACAAAGAAGAGCTATATGTTGTATCCAAGACTCTGTTCACAAAAGAAGACGTTCCAAATTTACAATTGATTACATATGAAACTGATTTATCATTAAGCCAAATGATCGATAAATGGTGGCGTACGAACTTCGACGCACCTATTAAACCGTCTATCGAAACCGACCAAGCAGCAACATGCAAGGAAATGGTCAAGTACGGGATGGGAATTGCGGTACTTCCAGCGATCAGCATCGAAGGAGAAGAACTATTTAAAATATCGCTTAATGAATTTGGAGACGAAAGATATTTTCGGGAAACGAAATTATATTACAATAAGTATGTCCAAGATCTTCGTCACGTAAATTTGTTTTTAGACTTTATGAGAGATTGGTATCCAACTAAAGTAAATGTATAAGATGCCTCAAAGTCGTTACTTGACTTTGAGGTATCGCTTATATTTCGAAAACAATAGAACTTCCATCGTCTTCAAAATCTTTTACCATAACAACTATATCGGAAAACTGATCCACTGTATTTGTGCTCGTCCCTAAAAGAAAGGACAAAACTTTAAAGGCTTTCTCTTTTTTCTTCTTATTAAACTCCTCAAGGAAGGGTTCCTGTAACATGTCTTCCCCATCCGCAACAAAAACGACATCGGCTTGCTTAAACCGACTTTTAGTAATGATACGGAGCGATTCACTAAGAGGTAGGGCAAAATCTGTTCCTCCACTTAGAAAGGTTCGGGCCAAATTCACAATATCTGAGGTCTTTATTTTACCTTTTTCATATGTAAATACTTGTGTCCTTGTAGAAAACAAAATTAAACAAAAGTCCCGTTTCTGTCTTCTCGCTACCGACATGAGGGCTAAAGTGAACCCTTTAGCTTGACTATCTAGGCTTCGCATACTCCCCGATTGATCTAAGCAAAGGATAATTGGTCCTTTCCCTAGCACCTCCCTTCCTTTCTGTTCAAAGATCATCGTTTGACCTTCTACAAACCGACGGAGGAAATCTTTCTTAGTTGTTGGATGCATGTATAATCCGAGTTCAATCGGTAACAATCGTTCAATGTCGTTGCCTAATGTGACTCCACTTCTATCCATTGCCTCCTTATATGGGGCCTTCTGCTTTTTGCGGGCTACTTGTTTGAACCGACCTGCCCAGTCCGCAATTTCTTTCATTTTTTTATCTGAAGCAATCTTCTCCGCGAGTATTAATTGGTCTCGAAAAGGAACCTTTCTCAGTTCTACATCTCCACTGCCAGCTCGGATGCCGCCAAACAATGATCTCAGACCTTCCTTCACTTGCATCGTTTCTTGAAAGGCCTGTTCCAATGTATGAGAAAAGTGGTCACTGTTGTTGTCGAGTGTCTGTTGCAATTTCTTTTCAAATTCCGTTATCATTTCTGTAATATTCTCTTCAGACACATGACTTCCATTAGTTGTCTTCTCTTGCCAATCATGCTGTCGAAGCTGCTTATGCATTTCGAGAATTTCCTGTATTTGTTTATGTAAGTGTTCATTTTCTTTTACTTGCTCTACTAGCCATTCGTTCGTTTTCTCTCCGAATTTTACCGTACCGATTGCTGACAACAAATCATCCAACCGGGTGAAGCTTCGAAAGCTTACAAAGGATTCATCCGCCATGATTCTTTCCATAAGTGATTTATTCACCTTCAAAGCACTATCAACGTGTTCGATGATTTCAGGTTTCATCTTATACAAGGAAGCCCATATGTCAGACAACAACAAATCAAACATCGGCAGCGCACCTTCACCTCTCACCTTTTGAAGAGCAGATGACATTTCAAAAATTTCTCTGAAACGTCTTTTATCGAATGCGTCCGTATTCAAAACTGAACGATTATCATATCGACTGTTATGCCTTTCCACAAAGAACACGCCCTTTCACATTTTAAAAAAGGTACTGGCGGACCCCCTCTTTTCATTTCGAGAATCAAAATACCATGGCTCTAAAATTTTATTCAAGATTTCATGTTCCATCGATGTCACTTTATCAAGCAATCCGTCGATATCTGTCTTCCGACTCTGGTAATCGCTTTTGAGCTTTTTCAAATCAGCGATTAAGGCCTTCATTTTTTGAGTCGCCTCCATTCCAACCTCAGGAGAATTCTCCTGCAATACGGAGTAGTAAATTTCATTTGCTTCTTCTTGTATGGAGTAGAGAGCCTGCGAAACAACATCATGTGAATGATTGCGAATAATGGCAGCTACAACATCTTTTTGGTCCACCGTTTCCCACAGGACATTTTCAAGGATGACAAGATCTGAAACCTTTACAACTTGCCTTTGGCTTAATAATGCCTTCGCTTGAAGGACCGATAACAACTGTTTAAACCGCCTGTCGGAAGGGCGTATCCCTTCGTCACGCAAGTCATAACGAATTTCCGAAAGTGTTTTATAAACTTCATCTAGTATTGGTACATTGTCCGTCAGAGATTGAAGTTGTACCAATTCTTCCATCGTCATGGAAGGCATAACGTAGTTCTGACCGGTTCCCTTCATCATAGAGACGAAATTCGTTTCGTTGGCAATGTAATCAAGCTCGAACCGAAGCAAGAACCTGTCGAAAAGAGCTTCCAATCCTTCCCCTTCTTCCGGGTATTCGTTTGAAGCTCCAATAACGGATACTAACGGAACCTTTACGGGCGTTCCGTTATTATAAAAGATCCGTTCGTTGATGAGTGTGAGCAAACTATTTAAAATTGCAGAGTTAGCTTTAAATATTTCATCCAGGAAAACAAGATGCGCTTCTGGCATTTTAGCTATTGTATTCCGCTTGTAAATACCTTTTTCAAGATCTTGTAATGACAATGGGCCAAACAGTTCTTCAGGTGTACTGAACCGCGTTAATAACCACTGGAAGTACTCTGTCCCTTGTACGATGTTAGCTAACTCAACCGACAATGCAGATTTCGCAGTTCCGGCGGGTCCGATCAGGAGCATATGCTGTCTAGCGAGCAGGGCGACAAGAATCCCCTCAACCTCTTTCTCCCGTTCAAAATACTTCGCATTGAGCGCCTGTCTGATTTCCTCTAACTTATGTAAGTTTTCGATTGTCATTTAAATAACTCCTTACGCCGCAATGTAAAAAGAATTCTCACTGAAGAATGATTTCCTTACATTACAGTTTGAAGTATCATGAGTCATTTTAATCTGCCGAGCAGCAAATAAAAGCGCTGACTTGTACAACTCATTAAAAAAGTAAGCGCCATAAACGTTTGCATGAAAACGTTTATAGCGCCTTTATTAAGAAATTGTCATCTACTTCCCAGTTATGCTATTTCTCTTTTTCCTTCACTTTTCGTTATTCTTCTTTTCTTTCTCTTTCTTCTTCTCTCTCTTTTCCCTTTCCTTCTCTCTTTTTTTCGCTTCTTTCTCTCTTTCCTTCTCTTTTTTCTTCTCTTTTTTCATCCGTTCTTTCTCTTCTTTCTTCTCCTGTTTCCTTTTCTCTTTTTCTGCTTTTTGTTCTTTCTCCCTCAACTTTTCCTTCTGATCCTCTAGATCTTTTTTCATTTTCGCGATTAATGGTAAATCAAATTTCTTCGTAGGTAATTCACTGATTGACCTTGATAGGACTTGCCCGAAAATTGGCGGCACTGTGAAACTGCTAGTCGATGTTAAGAAATGTTCGGCATCCGTTTTATCATAACCTAACCAAACTGCACCGACGATGTCTGGTGTATATCCGACGAACCAATGATCTTTTGATCCATCCACACCCGCGAATGGCAGCTGGGTGGTACCTGTTTTACCGGCTACTTCCATCCCTGAAATTTGAGCTTTCTGGGCCGTCCCAACATCGACAGCACCTTTCAACATATAGGTCATTTGCTGGGCAACTTCCGCTTCTGTTACGTTGACAGACTGTTCATGCCACTTTCCAATGACCTCGCCTTCTGAATCTTTTATTTCTAAAATCGCATGGGCTTCCATCATAACTCCATTATTCGCAAAAGCAGAAAACGCTTGAGCCATTTTTAGGGGTGAAGTACCTTTGTGCAAGCCCCCTAAGGCTAGGCCAAGATTATGATCTTGTTCTTCCAATGGGATTCCGAACCGCTCTACGGTGCGCACACCAGTTTCAATTCCGATGTTATGTAAGAGCCAGACGGGAGGGATATTATACGATTGGGTGACCGCATCATACATTGTCACTTGCCCTCTAAACTTATGGTCAAAATTTTTCGGGGAATAGCCATTAATATTGATTGGTTCGTCAACGAGCATATCTGAAATTTGATAGCCTTGCTCCAATGCAGCAGTGTAGACAAGCGGTTTCAAGGTCGATCCCGGTTGTCTAACGAGCTGGGTCGCATTATTAAAGCGTCCATACGTATATTCTCCTCTGCCCCCAACCAATGCATTTATTCCACCTGTTTTAGGATTCAAGAAGACAGAAGCGCTTTGAATGAGTTGATCGGGTTTACTCTCTGGAAAATAACGATCATCCTCATAGACTTCTTCAAGGGCATCTTGGATGACAGGATTTAACTCTGTATAAATATGGTATCCTCCAGATAGCACTTCATTTTTCGTTAGCTCGTACTTGTTGACCGCCTCTTCAATAATAAAGTCTATATAATACGGATATTTTCCTTTATAATTCGGCATTGTTGGATCGGCTAACACAATTTCTTTTCCGATCGCTTCATCGAACTCCGCTTGACTAATATACCCTTCATTTTTCATTAACGATAAAACAATGTTGCGACGTTCCATCGACTTTTCGATGTTTTTATACGGAGATAAATAGGAAGGTGCTTTAATTAATCCTGCTAATGTAGCAGATTCGCTTAACGTTAATTCGCTTACATCTTTTCCAAAATAGACTTCTGCAGCCCGTTGAACGCCCCATGCCCCTTCGCCAAAATAGATTTGATTCAGGTAGCGTTCCATAATGTCATCTTTTGAATACGTTCTCTCAATTTTCTTCGCGATAAGCAATTCTTTAAATTTACGAGAATACGTACGTTCCTGAGTTAGAAACACATTTTTTGAAAGCTGTTGAGTGATTGTGCTCCCCCCAGCAACAACCTCACCTGTTAACAGGTTTTGGGTAAATGCCCGCGCAATACCGAAAAAATTAATGCCATTATGTTTATAAAATTGTTGATCCTCAACAGAGATGACTGCTTCAATCAACTCTTTTGGAATTTGGTCTAGACGGACTCCTTCAATGTTAGAATTTGAAATTTTACTAACGATCTCTCCGTTTTGATCGTAAATAAACGTCGGTCTCGGTTCAGGTTCTTCTAGTTTACTCACATCACTTGATGAAATTAATTGATTCACCATGACCAATCCACAGAGGACTACAAGGAGCATTACTAACAATAATATACGGATAGGCTTTTGTATGTTAGACCATTTCTTCCTTCTATTTAATCTTTTCTGTTGTTGCTTATGTTCCACTCTTCCCATATGAATTCCACCTTCTTCATTGCCTTTCGAACTTTCAAAGTTTAGCATACCCGTAAGAAGAAACCTACCCTACTTTATGTTTAGTTAGTATAACAAAAGAAGCCGAATATCGTAGCGGCTTTTCAGCTCTTTATTGAACAGAGCTAAGCTGGAGCTTTCATCGTAATTATCATCCTCTTTTAAACATTTATTTACTCATTAAGTCATATTTCATTTCTAGCTAATTAGTATTATTTTTATATTAATAATAGAGTTTACAATTTCATAATATTTATATAACATTTCCTTAACATTCTATGATTATGATGATCATGGAATTATATTTTAATAAACTATTGGAGGTCTAATCGAATGAACAAGAAAAAGGTAATCATCCCACTATTAACTGCAGCACTTCTATTTCCAACTGCGGCCAATGTATTTGCTCAACCGCATAAACCAATTGAAGGCGTAAAATCTGTTGAATTTATTAGTATGCCTGTACCTGTTACGAAAGAGGAAAAATCAACAATGTACAGTGATGCTAAAGTAAAGGTGACATTAAAAGACGGTACTCAAAAGACAGTAGAGTTGGATTACACTTCGTTAGCAGAACCTGGTGATGTCATTAACGGCAAAATTGTCGGAGCTGCAGTCGACATCAACGGTAATGTCATAACGAAAGCAAATGGCGAGCCCATAGTTTCAACAGCACCAGATGCAAACTCTCTGCTCAGTGTAAATGGCAAAAGCGGCAAGTTATATATGATCAATCATTTTGAAAGTATGCCAAGTAATGAAATTGGTACAGTGCCAAGAGCGCTATATTTAAACACTGTCCAACAAGATAAGAAAACAGGCGAACTCAAAATTACTGATATTGAACCGATTGATTTTTCAGAGTACGGTGGGGTTTGGACTCCATGTGCTGGTATCTTATCTCCTTGGAACACTCATTTAGGTAGTGAAGAGTACGAACCAAATGCACGTGCCCATGAAGCAAACCCTGAAAAATCTTCTGTTACACAATTTGCAAGAAATTATTATCAAGATTCCACAGCAATTGGAAATCCTTACTTATATGGATATACTACAGAAGTATCCGTTCATCCGAACGGTGAAGCAAAAGCGGTCAAGCACCATAGCATGGGTCGGTTATCTTTTGAAAATGTAACAGTAGCGCCTGATAACCGCACTGTTTATTACGGAGATGACGGCGGTTATGTGATGTCATTCATGTACATTGCTGACAAAGAAAAAGATTTATCCGCTGGGACACTTTATGCTGCAAAATTTGAGCAAACGAGTGCCGAAAACGGTGGTGCTGGGAATATAGAATGGATTAAATTAGGACATGCAAACGACCAAGAAATTAAAGAATTAGCTGAAACACTGACATTCAGTGATATTTTCGAAACGACAAATGATGCTGAGTATGCAGCAGCAAATGGCTTCAGCCATATTAAAACAGCAGCTGGAGAAGAATTTCTGAAAGTAAAACCAGGCATGGAAAAAGCGGCGGCTTTCTTAGAATCCCGTCGATATGGAGCAATGCTTGGAGCAACTTCAGAGTTTAACAAGATGGAAACAGTCACATTCAACAAAGCCGATAACAAAGTCTATATGGCTATGTCCACGATTGCAAAAGGCATGGAAGAAAATCCAAATGATCCTGTAGATGATATTCGACTGCCAAAAATCAATGCAGGCGGCATTTATGAAATGAGTCTAGCTGAAGGACAAACAGATCGTGAAGGCAACCCTATTGATAGCGATTATGTAACAACGAAAATGGAAGCTATTTTAGTCGGTGAAGACATTCCAAAAGATGAAGATGGCAACAGAGCTCATCTCGATAAAATTGCTAATCCAGACAACATTGTATACTCCGAAAACCTAAGAACTTTATTTATTGCTGAAGACACGGGCAATCATGTAAATAATGTTGGCTGGGCTTATAATATTGATTCTAAAGAACTTTCTCGAATCGTTTCTGCACCAGATGGCGGTGAAGTCACTGGAATACAAGCGATTGATAATTTAAATGGGTACTCTTACTTAATGGTTGGTTCTCAAAATCCAGGGAACATCGGTTATATCCAATTACCCGCTGTTGATAAAAAATAATCTAGATAAGTGAGAGGCTGGGACAATGTCCCAGCCTCTTTATTGATGTTACTTTCTATATTCGATGAACAACTGGGAACACTATTTCAAAAAAAGGAGTTATTTAATGAAAATCTTAATAAGGAGATTTTTACTTTTGTTAATCACACAACCTACGTTCGCAGCAGCTCCTTCTTCTTCCCCAAAAAACTTGGCAATTGTCATCGATGATTTCGGCAATAATATGCCGGGCACGGAAGAGATCCTTAACCTCCCGATAAAGCTAACTGTAGCTGTTATGCCCTTTCTGCCATCGACCAAAACGGATGCAGAGCTTGCTTTTAATAATGGGCATGACGTACTTGTCCATTTACCGATGGAACCGAAGAAAGGCAAAAAAAATTGGCTTGGACCACAAGCCATTACGACCGATTTAAGCGACGATGAAATCCGGAGACGTGTAGAAGCGGCCATACAAGATGTTCCTCATGCAGTTGGCATGAATCATCATATGGGTTCAAAAGCAACAGAGGATGAACGAGTGATGCGGATTGTTCTGGACATATGTAAGAAAAATGGGCTCTTTTATCTTGATAGCAAGACGACAGGGAAAAGTGTCGTCAGTAAACTGGCTACGGAAATGAACGTCCCCTTTTTAGAAAACGATTTATTTTTCGATCATGTCTATACGACCCAGCATATTAAGAAACAAGCCCAGTTATTGGATCGTAAATTATTGGAAAATGAACGAATCATTGCTATAGGTCATGTCGGGGTATCAGGGCCTATAATGGTCGATGTGCTCAAAGAATACATTCCTGTTTTTCAGGATAAGGCGGAAATCGTTGGGTTATCTGATTTAATACCTGAATATAAAATACTGGATAAAGGACTTGAGTAAATCTGAAACACGAAGGCACAATGCCTTCGTGTTTCTCTGTTGGCTTTCGTTCATTTCAAACAGTCAGAAGTTCTTCGGAAGCTTTTTCAACCGTACTTGGAAGTTCCGAAGTTGAAAGACCTAACAAATCACAAGGACGCCCAATCTTTTCAATCTTACCGTCTTTAATTTTCACAATGCGGTCTGCAAGTGCATGTGCATCATTTACATTATGGGTGACAAAAATAGCAGTTGTATTTGCTTTTTTAAGAATCCGACGAAGATCTCCTCTAATTTTCACTTGCAAATCTGTATCAAGATTACTAAACGGCTCGTCTAGCAGAATTAGATCGGGTTCTGGAGCAATTGCACGTGCAAGTGCAACCCTTTGTTGTTGACCACCACTCAATTGATGTGGATATCGCTTTTCAAACCCTTCAAGTTCAACGAGTTCGAGTACTTCATTTGTGCGCTTCTTCTTATCATTGCGACTCATCTTCGAGAGCCCAAACAATATGTTCTCTTCTACATTCATATGAGGGAAAAGCGCGTAGTCTTGAAACACCATTCCAATTCCACGCTTTTCAGGTTGGATAAATGTACGAGTATCCATAATTTTTTTACCATTTAATATGAACGAACCACCATTCGGCATTTCAAGTCCTGCAATTATGCGTAAAATTGTACTTTTCCCACTTCCGCTTCGGCCGAGTATGGAGATGACTTCTCCTTTTTCCACTGTAAATGAAATATCGTTGATTGCTTTCATTGATGAATTTGAATAAGTAAAACTCAAATTTTGAATATCGATGAACATATCATTATGGCTCCTCTCTTAGTAACTTATGGAAAACAATAATGGCAATTGCGCTTACACCAACAATTAGTAACGAAGCTTGGGAAGCCTCCATGATCTTTTCATCGCTAGCATATTGGAATGCTTTTGTTGCTAGTGTGTCGTAGTTGAACGGTCGTAAGATAAGCGTTAATGGAATTTCTTTAAGAATATCTACAAAAACGAGAACAAATCCACTAATAATAGCGCCCTTCATCATCGGAACGTCTATTTTGAAAAATGTACGCATGCTATTAGCTCCTAACATGCGAGAAGCATCGCGGAAATCCGTTCCAATTTTATCGAATCCAGATTCAATTGAATTATACCCAATCGCAAAAAAACGGATAACGTAAGCACTGATGAGCATAAATAGACTAACGCTTAAAACAAGTGCTGATTCAACGCCAAAAAATTGATAAATCGGTGCAAAATTGCGGTCAAGAGCAATAAACGTTGTAACAACCGCTACCGCGATAACTGCCCCTGGAATTGAATAACCGAGAATTGTCAGTTTCGGTAACAGTTTTGCAAGCTTATGATGTACGATACGGCTAAAATTACCAACGATAAGCGAGAACACGATAATCAATGTTGCACTTATTACAGCAACTGTAACTGAGTTTTTCGTATAGGTGAGGACTTCCTCCATTGGTACCTTCCCAAACGTCAGAATAACCCAGTCAATCAGCTGAATAACTGGTATAAGAAATGCAACGCTAAAAATAATCAATGTATATATTGTGGCAAAGACGGCTGACTTCCCTTTTAATTTCACAAGAGGGAGTGGTCTCACTTTCGTCGTTGAATAACTGTACTGTTTACCGCCTCGTAGCAAACGTTCAATGATCAGAATAAAAATAACTATACCCATGAGTGATGCCGCGAGTTTGATGGATGAATCAAGATCACCAAGCCCGAACCATGTTTGGAAAATTGCTGTACTGAACGTTTGAATCCCGAAATACTTGACAACGCCATAATCATTTAGTACTTCCAATACGACGAGACTAACTCCACCAATAATCGAGACGCGTGAAATCGGGATAACCACTTTTGAAAAAATTTCCCATGGCCCTTTCCCAAGAGTACGGGCACTTTCAATGAGTGATGCCGATTGATGAGATAAGAATATTCTTGTAATCATGTATACATACGGATAGAGGAATATTGTATAAATGAAAATCGCACCTGGTACATTCATAATGTCAAAAAATGCGGGATTCGGCGTAATATCAAACTGGTTTCGGAGTGTTTTTTGAATAACGCCTGTGTAATTAACGATGCCATGATACGTGTAAGCTCCGATAAATGGCGGGATAGATAAAGGCAGGATGAGTGCCCATTTCATGAAATTCCTTAGCGGAAAATCATATTGGGCAATAAGCCAGGCAAGGCTCAATCCAATTGCACCTGTAAACAATGCTGTAAAAAAAACGAGTGTCAATGACGATTTTATATATTTTAAGAGCATGTATTCCTTAATATGCGCCCAGTTTTCACTTGCCGGCGAAAATATGCCAGTCACAATCGAGACATTTGGCACAAACAGCAAGATAATAATAAGTATTGCACCGATTGTCCACCCATTCACGTTCGCCAAATACCTGTTCATGACAAATCCACCCTTTATCTTTTCCGCAATAAGCCCCTTACCGCAAAAGCGGCAGGGGGCTTACTCTTTATTTCCAGCCGACTTCGTTAAAAATCATAATCGCTTTCGCGTTGTTTTCTCCGAGAGTCGATAACGGAATATCTTGTTCTTTGAATTCACCCCAAGATTTGAGGAGCTCAGAAGGTTCTACATTGTTATTCACCGGGTATTCATAATTCGCCGAAGCGAACTCAGCTTGCGCTTCTTCCCCAGTAAGGAATTCAAGTAATTTCAATGCATTATCAGCATTTTTCGATCCTTTTACCACGCCCGCACCGCTAATATTCACATGTGCTCCAGTTGTTTCTTGGTTCGGGAAGAATACACCGAGATTCTCTGCTACTTTCACTTCTTCAGGTTCTTGCGAGTTAAGCATTTGACCAAAATAGTACGTGTTCATGATCGCAACATCGCCAATTCCAGCAGCAATTGCTTTTGCCTGATCCCGGTCTCCGCCTTCAGGATTTCGAGCGAAGTTGTTAACAATACCTTGTGCCCATTCTTTCGCCTTCTCTTCTCCATTTATTTCAATGAAAGAAGCGAGAAGTGATTGGTTATAAACGCTTTCTGAAGAACGAACAAGAACTCGTCCTTTCCATTCATCATCAGTAAGAGCCTCGTATGTAGATAATTCTTCAGGCTTCACTTTGTCTTTATTATACACTAAAACACGTGCACGTTTCGTCAAACCTACCCACATATCATCATTATCTCGGTAATTAGAAGGCACTTGTTTAGATAATGTGTCACTAGACGCCGCTTGAAGCAATCCATCTTCTTTTGCACGGTAAAGTCTACCGACATCTGCTGTTAATAAAATATCTGCTTTCGTTGCAGTTCCTTCACGTTTGATTCGCTCGATTAGCTCGTCGGCTTCACCTTTAATCACATTCACTTTAATGCCTGTTTCTTCTTCAAATTTTTTATATAACTCATTATCGACATCATAATGTCTACTTGTATATAAATTCACTTCTCCTGAATCTACCTCAGACCCTGTTTTTGTAGCCTCATTTGTAGAACTAGTGTTGCCTGCACTGCCGCATGCCGAAAGTACAAGCATCATCGTGACAAGAAGGAAAATCAAGCTTTTTTTCATACATGTTCATCTCCTGACTTCTTTAATTGAAAATGATTCTCAATGTCAATGATAATATATAATGTATTAACTCCGGTGTCAACAAAAACCTCAAAAAATTCGACAATAAAAAAAGTGCCAGCTGCCAACATAATTGATGTGGCACTGACACTATTATTAGTTGGAGTTTTGGGTTAACCACTTTTCAATCATCGGATGGATATCATTGATCGCCTTACTTCCTGTGACAACAGAAACATGGCCAGTATCGACTATATGAAAGGCCTTGTGTTCACTTGAGACTTTCGCATTGAGCGGTTCTGCTTGCTTCGGATTCACAATGACATCTTTCTTCCCGGCAATATTTAATAGGTTTGCTGTAATCTTACGTAACTCTACCCGTTGTCCTCTTATATAAAGGTCGTCGTTTATTAATTTGTTTTGTTGATACAATTCACCGATCCATTGTCTATATGCTTCACCAGTAAAAGGGATTCCATCCGCGAGCCACTTTTGCATGAGCTTCCAATTGGTAACGAACTTTTCATTGTCTACACGATCGACTAGACTAACATAAGGCCCGTAATAACTGCCAATTGGGTTCAATAACTTGTTTCCAAAATCAATCATTTCAGCAGGAATTAACCCCAGCGTGTCTACTAATTTATCCACATTATAATAACGTTCATCCAACCATTTTGTATATAATCCTGCGTCAGAAAAATCAATAGGCGTCGTCAATAATACAATGTTTCGAATAGGTAATTGTGGGTGTAGTGCGGCAAAAATTGTTGTCATCGTGCCGCCCATACAATACCCTAACAAACTGATTTCACTTGCCTCTGACGTTTTAAGAACTTTCTTAACGGCTTTCGGAATGTAATCTAAAATATAATGATCGAACTTCAAATGCCTATCCTCATAACCAGGTGTTCCCCAGTCAAGTAAATAAACATCGTGACCTAGATTAGTTAAATATTCAATTAAGCTATTTCCTGGAGTTAAATCTAAAATATATGGCTTATTGATCAATGCATAAATCATTAAAATTGGTACACGATTTGTTTTCTTACTTTGCGGTTGATAGCGATACAATTTAGCTATATTTTTAGTCCAAATGACCTCTTTGGGCGTTTGACCAACTAGTGGATCAGCTTCTTTTGTTATAACATCCATTACTCGTTTATATCGTCGATAATTAACCTTAATATCATCCGGTAATGTATCTAATAAGCTATCTAATTGATTTGTAATGGAATACACCATGATTTACCCCCTATCATTTTTCATGGAACTCCTATTGGGGATTCCCCTATATATATAAAATTACAGGTTACATATATAAGCCGCCATTTACGTTAATCGATTGACCTGTAATATAGCTTGCTTGAATAAGGAATAATACCGCTTCTGCAATTTCATCCGTTTGCCCTAAACGTTTCATCGGTATTTTGGAAATGATATTTTCTCTAACACTTTCAGGCATTTCTTCCACCATTTCAGTCTCTATGAAACCTGGACATACAGAATTGACCGTTATCCCATTCTTCGCTGTTTCTAAAGCAAGAGATTTTGTTAAACCTATAATGCCAGCTTTAGAAGCTGCATAGTTTGTTTGTCCAAACCCTCCCGCTTGCCCGATGATTGAGCTTATATTAATAATTCGACCATAATTCTGTTCCAACATGTGATTTATAACTTCCGAAGTTGTAAAAAATACACTGTTTAGATTGACATCAATTACCTCTTTCCATTCCTCACTGGTCAGTTTACGGAATGTCCGGTCTCTTGTAATTCCGGCGTTATTTATTAGAATATCGATTTTTCCATATCGTTTAATTACTGCTTCGATAAGTTTTTTTACGTCGTTCGGCTTCGATACGTCCGACTGAATAGCACAGCAAAAACCGCCTAATTCTTCAATTTCCTTCACGACAGCCTCTGCACAGTCTATTCTAAACTGATAATTAATGACAACGTATGCTCCATTTTTCGCTAGTCCTTTTGCGATTGCAGCTCCAATACCTCGGGAACCACCTGTTACGACCGCCACCTTACCTGCTAGCGGTTTATTAATTGGGTTTAACAGAGTTAATTCAGCTTGACTCATTGTCACAGACAATCATTCCAATCCTCAATTTAATAGTTGATTCTACTATTTTTCAGTACCTTCAAAAGTGCTCAGTAGCTTATCTATTTTTTTGTCCAAAATAGAAATAGCTATTTTTAATTGATTAATTTCTTCTTCCAACCCATCTTCCAATGCCTCCAGTTTGCTTTCTACATTAATGACAAGTGAGGCCACATCTGCAACTTCACTACGGGTAGGTAAATTGACACTCTTTAAAAAGGTTTCTGTTTTCTCATTCATCAGCTTTTGCGCTTGAAGGTAATGGTTTAAGGTCTCTCCCATCCCTTCAGAGAAAGATTCCTTTTTTAACATTTCTTGAATTACACCAGTCCAGTTTGCATCAGTCTGTTCATAAAATGTTTTCCACATGTTGAATGGATCAAATGGCAATGTATTTGTCAAAACCCTCATCTCCCTACATATAATTTGACGACTTTACTACTCTATGAATGTGTCCGCTACTCTATGCAAAAAGAACTAATCTATTTATTTGTTTTCCAAGTCATACTTTTTAGACCTTATGTGTAAATTACATGTATGGGATACACGTTGGAACATTTATTAACACCTATGTGTATATTACATGTATGAACTCAATTCGATTGGTGGTGAGAACAGGTGGAACGAAACAAGCAATCCAATAGTGATGGAAAAAATGCTAATTTAGGCACTCCTAAAAATTTCCTTGTACCCATCATGCTCTTGCATCTTCGCGAGTTTAATGCCCATGGCTATGAACTAATGCAAAAGATTACACAATTCGGTTTCAACGCAGTGGATCAGGGAAATTTGTATCGGAATTTAAGGCAACTGGAGAAAGATGGGAAGGTTACTTCTGAGTGGGATACAGCATCTGACGGGCCAGCAAAACGAATTTATTCGATTACGGATGCAGGCGAACAATACTTAGACCTTTGGGCAAGTTCTCTGGCAACCTACCAAAGTATGATCAATCAGTTCTTCAATTTGTACCAACCATTTTTCCCTTTTCAACAGCGCGGAAAAGATTTAGATGATGATACGTAAAAGAAGGTACCAATGCACTTGGTGCATAGCATATTGCTTATAATTCGCTTTACAATTAAAAGGAGGAAATGGAATGAGTAATGTAGAAGCTAAAAATCAAATATCTAACGGGGCGTCTTTAATCCTAGATACTTGGTGGAACAGTTTTAAAGTATTTCAATCTTTTCAAACAGAAATTGCAGAAAAATCATTACAGCATCTTCATAACCAGAGAGACATTCTAAATTCAACTCGAGAGACACTTGGTAAAATAGAAGAAGATAAAAACAAATTTGAAGTAGAATGGAAAGCTGCATTCCAAAACACGATCAAATCATTTAATAATGAGCAAGTTGAACGACTATTAACAACTTGGATCAATCAAATTGAAGAAATAAACAAAACCGTACGTGAAATGTCAGGATTATCCCATCAAGCCATCTTGGATTTATTGACTCAATCCCACAGCCAATTAGAGACCAATGTGAAGACGGCACTTGAACAACAACACAAAAACAGTGTTGAAGTGCTTGAAAAAATCGAATTGTTGATTGGGCAAATAAAAAAACAAGCAAATAATGATTTACTTCCAACTAAATAACATAAAGACTCCTTCCCATTTCATTGGGAAGGTTGTCTTTTCTTTTACCTTACTTTCTTTCATCAAATTAGAATAAGAAGTTGCACACAAAAGATGACTCCGGAATACCGAAGTCATCTCCTCGTTAATTTTGTTATTTGACTTTGTTAAAACTGTTAAACTTAAATTTACTTTTTCAATGAGACATTCCAAAGAATTGGATTTGAGATGAATTGGTATCCATCCACATCTTCACTCATTGAAGTAATCATCGTATTATTTCCTGGTTTTAATATTGGAAGGTAGTCCCAAAAGGCTTTATGAAGTTCACCGGAGAACTTCTGGGCTTCTTCTAAGGAATCAGCATATAGAATCTCATCGACAATACGTTTAATTTCATCACTATCTGTCCAACCAAACCACTCAGAATTCATAAATAGATACTGGATCGGGATTGGTCTAATGGTAAAAGCAGTGAAAAAGATATCAAATCTATTTTCGTCCTGACGTGCTTCAAGAACCGTTGACCAGTCAGTCACTGCAAGTTTTACATTCATTCCAGCAGCTTCCAATTGTTCTTTAACAACAACCGACATATTATAGTAATTTGTATACTCGCGGGATGTTAGAATCACGACTTCTTCACCGTTATAGCCCGCTTCCTTTAGCAACTTTTTCGCCAACTCTGGATCGTACGTATTATACACATCGCTACCCTCATTAGTATACCATCCAGTTTGCTCTTTCTTCGACAACGCATGGTCCTTAAGGTAAAATTCTTCATCGACGTAAGCCGCAATTAACATATCCTCAACGTTAATTGCCGCATTTGCAGCTTGTCTAATTTTCTGATCGGAGAAGACACCTGCTTTTTTATTAAAAACCATCGTAGTAAATGCACTCGAATCGATTGCATGCTTGATGTTATCATCTTTCATAAGCACTTGTGCAGAATCCGGAGGAATATCACTAGCAATATCATAGAGTCCTGATTGAAGCCCTGCTACTCGTATGGAAGGGTCCGTTACAATGTGGAAGAAAATATCATCGAGAAGGGCTTTCTTTTCCCCTGCTAAACCGTCTGCAGGTTCATTGCGTGACTGATAATCAGCAAATTTAGCGAGATGAATATATTGATCTTGCTTCCATTCAACAAGCTCATACGGTCCAGTACCAATATATTCATCTACCGATTCGACATCCGCTTTTTCAATGATTTCCTTAGGCATAATCGCAGCAAACTGTGTCATATCAGCATAAATGAATAGATCCAATATAGTTGATTCTTGCAGATGGGCAACAACCGTATAGTCATCTTTTATTTCATACTCCGTTCCATCTAGGTAAGTTCTAGCTTGGGAAGATAATTTATGCCATCTCTCCAAGGAAGCAACTACATCCTCTGCTGTCATTTCTTTTCCATTGTGAAATTTAATACCTTTACGTAGATTAAAGGTTATTTCCTTTCTATCCTCACTTACATCATAAGACTCAGCCAGCATCGGTTGTATTTCTAGACTGGTATTGAATGTTAGTAATGATTCGAAAATATGGTGAGAAATGTCCCTTGTTGCATCAGCAGTCGTGAATTGTGGATCCAATGTAACTGGTTGAACATGATATGCAAAGTTTAATTCACCCCCGGCTATATCTTCACCAGCTGTATTATCCTTATCGTCAGAACAGCCAACAAGAGCAATACTTATTAATAGTAATAAAAAAAAGTATCCAATCTTCTTCGAATACATATAAAGCGCCCCCTCATATAAAGTATTTAGTCAACCTTCACTTCATTGGACAGGAATACCTCCATCACCCCCTATTAAAAGTTGATGTTCCTAATGCAAAAAATCTATAAATCCAAATTGCTAAGTCTAATTATCTATACAAATGGCAAGATACAAAATGATTGCTAGACATTTCCTTCTTTTCAGGCGCTTCCATTTTACAAACATTCATCGCTGAAGGACATCTTGTATGGAAAACGCAACCAGGCGGTGGGGATAAAGGTGATGGAATTTCGCCTTTTAAGATGATACGCTCCTTCTTCACAAGAGGGTTAGGAAGCGGCACAGCGGACAAAAGTGCTTGTGTATAAGGATGAAGAGGTGTCGCCAACAGACTGTCAGCTGGCGCTTCTTCAACAAGATTCCCTAAATACATTACTCCAATTCGATCTGATATGTAGCGGACAATACTAATATCATGAGCAATAAAGAGGTAAGTCAACTGTAGGTCTTCCTGCAACTCCTGTAATAAATTTATGACTTGAGACTGAATTGACACGTCCAAAGCCGACACTGGTTCATCAGCAATTATTATTTTCGGATTGACAACTAAAGATCTAGCTAAACCAATACGCTGTCTTTGCCCTCCAGAAAGTTCATGCGGAAAGCGGTAATAGTGATCAGTCTGCATTCCTACTTTATTCAAGATTTCCATTACGATTTCTGTACGTTCTTTCTTAGTCCCAATGGAGTGAATCGTTAAAGGTTCTTCTAAGGTTTGCCCGATCCTCTTCCTTGGATTTAAAGATGAATAGGGATCCTGAAAGACCATTTGCAGTTCCTGACGCACCTCACGAAGATTTTCGCCTGTTAGTTCAAACAAGTCTTTGTTTTTATATATCGCCTTGCCTGCCGTAGGTTCAATTAGACGTAGCAGCGTTCTACCAATTGTACTTTTTCCACATCCAGATTCACCTACCAATCCGTAGGTTTCCCCTTCATACAATCGAAAAGATACATTATCAACAGCTTTGACACTTCTTTTTTCTCCCCTGATTTGTCCGAATGGTTTCTTAACGGGATAGTATTTTTTTAATCCTTGAACATCGAGAATCGGAATTTTTTCATTATGTTCCTCTTCTCTATTGAATAAAGGAGTTTTCTCACTAATATCCTTAAGAGATACTGTATTAGGCATACTGTCCCTCCTCTTCTAAAACAATTCTCTCCGCATGCCAACACCTAACTTTTTGACCTTTACGATATTCTGTTAGGTCTGGAGCTTTTTCTAGACATAATTCATCTGCATATAGGCATCTTGGAGCGAATCGACACCCTTTGGGTACATTATTTAATGTAGGTACCATTCCTTTAATAACATGTAACTTTTCAGATTTGTCCCCATCCAGATGTGGAATGGATTTCATCAATCCCTTGGTGTAAGGATGGAGTGGCTGAGTAAAGAGATCTTCTACTGTAGCTTCTTCAACTATTTGGCCAAGATACATAACAACGACTCGAGTACAGAGCTCAGCGACAACTCCCAAGTCATGTGTAATAAAAAGAACACCCATTCCGTGCTTGCGATTCAACTCTTCGATAAGTTCAATAATTTGGGCTTGAATAGTAACATCCAATGCAGTTGTCGGTTCATCTGCAATTAATAATTGAGGTAGACATGAAAGCGCGATTGCTATCATAACCCTTTGTTGCATTCCACCTGACAACTGGTGTGGAAATTCATTAACCCGTTTTTCAGGTGCTGGTATTCCCGTAATTCTCAACATTTCTACGGCTCTAGCATATGCTTCTTTTTTTGAAACATCTTGGTGAAGCAGGATTGTTTCTGCAATTTGATAACCAATAGTATATACCGGATTAAGCGAGCTTAACGGATCTTGAAAAATCATGGCTATGTCATTCCCACGAATATTTCGCATCTCACTATCTGAAAGTTTTAAAAGATTTGTCCCTTTAAATAGAATTTCTCCTTCGTATGCGGCCGTATTTTTCTCGTCGAGCAGTCGCAGAATAGATTGGGAAGTTACGCTTTTTCCACACCCTGATTCTCCAACGACCCCTACAATTTCCCCAACGTTTACTTGAAAGGAAATCCCGTCGACTGCTGTCATACGTCCACGCTCGGTATGAAAATGTGTTTTAAGTTCTTTTACATCTAATAGAGGCTGTTCTTGCACGATCATCATCCTCCTGTCTCTATTATGATTCTCGGCGTTCGTCTAGCGTAGGGTGCCGGAATTTCTGAAACTATTGATTTCAACTAAGAAACTCTAAGAGCTTATTATCTATTAATAATTCTTTATACTTTATTTTTTAGCGTAATTTGTATGTGGATCTAATAAATCACGAAGACCGTCTCCTAGTAGATTTAAACCCAATACAGATAGAATAATCATAATTCCAGGGAATACAGTCATCCACCAAGCACTAAATATGACCAATTTTCCATCATATAATATATTTCCCCAGCTTGGATCTGGTGCAGGAATTCCAGCCCCTAAAAAGCTTAATGCAGCTTCAGTGATAATCGCATCTGCAAATATAAATGTTGCGGCAACGACAAGTGGTGAAATTGTGTTGGGCATTATATGTAACCAGATGACACGAAAAGTACTTGCACCCTGTACTTTTATAGCTTCAACATATGTCTGCTCACGAATTACGATTGCCTTTGAGCGAATTACACGTGCAACATAAGGTGTAAATACGATACTTAATGCAATAACTACGTTTAGAGTTTTCGGCCCTAATGATGACATCAAGGCAATGGCAAGTAGTATTCCAGGAATAGACATGAGACCATCACAAACCCGCATAAGTATATGATCAAGAATCTTGTAATAACTCGCATACAATCCGATAATCAGCCCCATGAATGAGGTGATCGCTGCAACCGAAAAACCGACGCCAAGCGTCACTTTAGCACCAAACACAATACGGGAAAGAAGATCTCGTCCGAACTCATCTGTCCCAAGTGGATGTTGCATGCTTGGTGCTTGTAATCTATTTTGGACAACCATTTCATATGGATTGTATGGCATGAGCAACGGTCCAATAAAGGCAACTAAAGTTAAAAAAATTATGGTAACTCCCCCGGTAACCATAAGTTTATTAGAAAAAAGACGTTTCCTAAATAATTGTCTTTGCTCTTTTTTTAATTCATATTTGATATTGGAGAGTTCCTTATTGCTTTCAATTGCTTTCATTCCCCTCTCTCCCTTCTATTTACGTTCCAATCGTACACGCGGATCAATAACGCTATATAACAAGTCAATAATTAAGTTAATGAAAACATATGAAACAGTGACGAATAAAACGACTCCCTGAATGACGGCATAATCACGGCGTGCGACTGAATTAATAATAAGCTGCCCGATACCAGGAATATTAAAGATTGTTTCTGTAACAACGGCTCCAGCTATCAAACTTCCAAAGGATTGTCCAATTACGGTTAAGACAGGTAAAAATGCATTTCGAAGCGCATGTCGATAAACAATATTACGTTTTTTTACTCCTTTTGCTAGCGCTGTTTTAATATAGTTTGTATTCAAAACATCCAGCATCGAAGTACGTGTCATACGAGCAATGAGTGCCGCCTGTATTGTCCCTAATGCGATAGCTGGCATAATTAGGAATTTTATATGACTCCATAATCCTGTGCTCATAGGCTTGTAACCCGCGACTGGTAGCCACCCTAATTGAACACCAAATAAGAGGATTAAGAGAAGGCCTAATAAAAAGCTTGGAATAGATAACCCAAGTAATGACATCCCCATGATAGAAGAATCAGTAACTGTTCCCCGGCGTGTTGCTGCAATAATACCTATCGGAATAGCAATGAGTAAAGCTATGATTTGGGCAAATATTGCAAGGGATATCGTCGGTTGCAAATGTTCTATAATAGCTTTTGTTACCGTCTCTTTCATAAAGAAAGAAGTTCCCAAATCGCCTTTTAACACGCCTCCCACCCACCGTAGATATTGTTCGTAGATAGGCAAATTGAGACCAAGCTGTTCACGTAGTTCCGCAATTTGCTCTGCAGTAGCTTCTTCTCCCAACATAACTGACGCTGGATCCCCTGGTGTTAAATGAACAATCATAAAGATGACGATTGAAACTACAAATAAAACAGGTATGAGTGATAGAATACGTTTTACTATATAACTAGCCATAAAACTAACCCCTCTCTACTATATGTCTTGGTGGTTTCTTACTAAGTCGATGCTCATATGGAAAGTCGAGTACATTACATGTCTAAGGTGATTGTGGAAGGTGTAAGCTCAGAAGGTGTTTGGCACTGGGTAAGATAAATTTGTGGAATGGAAGCAGGATCCCTGTATTCATTCTTATGAAGTTAGGGATGTCCAAACACGAAGTGAATCAGCAGATGGAATTGCTTGCGAATAGAAAGCTATTTCATTTTTTTCATTTTGCCTCTTAAAATAAAATGAAAGCGCTTGCAATTAAACTTTTAACATAGTAATTATTTTGTTATGAGAAGCTTATCTTTAAAATCGTGGAACAATTTGTTTTACTTTATACCAAAAATACGCAATTGTCAATATTAATTGAATAGTTAATACGATACCCTTTAATTAGGGTTTTGAACTTTTTTCCTTGTTGATTTTGTTCACAATTCAAACATGAGCACCATCTGCGTCATGTTTATATTCTCGGAAGGTAAACAAGTAGCATGATTACAGAGTTTACTAAAACAAAAAAAATATCCTACCAAGTTATTTAGAAACTTGGTAGGATATTTTTTCTTCTATGACCCCTACGGGATTCGAACCCGTGTTACCGCCGTGAAAGGGCGGTGTCTTAACCGCTTGACCAAGGGGCCGAAATCTCATGGCGGAGAAGGAGGGATTCGAACCCTCGCGCCGCTTTCGCGACCTACGCCCTTAGCAGGGGCGCCTCTTGAGCCTCTTGAGTACTTCCCCGTATAAAAATTGGCTCCGCAGGTAGGACT
>NZ_JAKRNT010000007.1 GCF_022346605.1 Sporosarcina sp. ACRSL | reverse complement strand
TAGGGAACTGATTTAGTCGTCGTTCCTTACCTACATTAGGAGCTTTTTTGTTTTTATTCAAGTTATCTATTTCTATTTACTGTACTTTTTTACTTTTATTTCTTGCTATGCAACGCTAGTGGGCACCGGTGCAATTTATCTGCATGGTGCTAATTGTAGTAAACTGGTTATAAGATATCTAGGAATCGGAGGAGAAAGTTTATGGATAAACGAATACAAGCAATTGCAGACAGAGCACGGATTGAATTCGGCCTTGAGAATTATCGCCTTGAAAGACGTGCAATTTTTAGACGTGGAAATGATTACGAATTAAATATGGAGTGGTTTCCGAATGAGTATGACGGACCTGTCGAAGAAGATATGAATCCGGATGGGACCGCAAGCATTGATTATAATATCCAACAGGATCGTTTTCAAAATGTCATCTTCACGATGGGGAAATCCTATTCAACCGCCCATCCTTTTCAGGAGAAGACGATCGAGGAAGCGGCGGCTTGGTTGGAAAAACAAACAGGATTGACGTATGAACAGGACTTTTTCCCACAGCAAGCTAGTGAAAACGGATTCCAATTCGTTTCCCGCGTGGATGGCATTCGGATTTCGCCGAACTTCCAATTAAATGTGGAATTCGATGATGAGGGGAAACTTCTTTCATTCTCTACATATGGAGAGGCACCGAATCTAACACTTGTGGAAAAGCAAGATTTCAATTTGACTCTCGAAGAAATCGAACCGACTGTGAAAGCGCATCTTACCCTCGTTAACATTCCTTCCGAAGAGAAGAAGACGTTTATGCCGGTCTACGCGATTGACGAAGTGTATGTGACTGCGGATGGAAAACGTTGCATTCCATTCCTATCTGACGAATGGACTGTTGAGGTCGATCATCTCATGGAATGGACTGAACCATTACACGGTAGGATTGAACGGCAATACATTAATATGACACAAGAAGTAAGTGCCGATGAAGCTTTCAATGCAGGCATAGAGGACAATGTCACGTTAACGGACGAACAAGTACAAGCATGCATATCACTTGTCCGGAACGCATTGCGAATAGAGTATCCCGACGATAGCGGTAAGTGGATTTTAAAAGAACTTCGCCCTGCCCATTCACATATTGAGGCTTTCTGCTATGCAAGCAATACCGACAATTCACTTTTCAAACGTAAAATGGCTCTCCTGATTGATCGGGCATCCATGACTGTCATTAATTTGATCGACAATGAAGCGATGTTCGAGGTATTCGATTCATTCGCCCCTGCGCCAACACCAAACGTCGACCATGAATCAGCCTTCGACAAGATGGTGCCTTACATTACACTAGACCCTGTCTATGTGTACGACAAAGAGATGAAGAAATATATTCTATGTGGGCTCCTCGACTCTGAGCAAGCAGTTGACGCCGTTACGGGTGAAATTGTGGAGCTGCGGGATTTATAATTTTTGAATGAAGTAAGGAGGATTGCAATGGCTGCAGCAAGTATACATCTTGTTATTCTACTTCCTTTATTAATTTTCGCTGTCATCCTCTCGAAAGCTAAGGGTGCAGCGTTAATTGCCAGTTATAATACAATGTCTGACAAGGAAAAGGCGCAATACGATGAAGTCGCATTGTGCAAATTTATGGGGAAGATTATGTATGGCATTAGCTTTAGCGTATTATTATTTGCCGTTGGTGAGTTTGTGGAAGAAAGAGGTTTATATATAGTTGGTACTGTTTTAATGATCGCGCTTATCATTTTTGCGTTAGTATACACAAATACAAACAACAGATTTAAAAAGAATGGCTCATAAAGAGAAAAAACAGCCTTGATTGGCTGTTTTTCCTTGGAATGATTACTCCTGATCAAACCACAACAGTTCTTTGTCATCCACGTCGCCATTATAGTTGATCAGAATTTCTTCACCGGCTTTTATATCTGTATGCGCGTAAAAGTTAAACGTATGATTCTCAAAGCTGATTTCATACGTAGCATTCGGTTCATAGGAATGGTTGAACAACATTCCATACCCTAGCAGGATTGCGGAATGATTGGTGCCGTACTCAAACGCGTAATCAGCGATTAACGTCTGCTCAATGTGTTGGTGTTGGTCGTTCGGATATGCAATGACGGGTGCTTCGTGTACCATCGTGCCTTTTTTAATATCGCACGTAGCAAATACGCCTCTATTAAATTCTCCCTCACTAAGCGAAGATGTTTTCACTTCAATCATGCTGCCCACCTACTATCTGTAAAATGTACTTACTCACTATAACATGAATTCACTCAGATAGTTGTTTTCAGTACTTTAATAGTTGTGGAAATGAAAATAACCCACTCCTGAATTAGGACTGGGTTATCATGAAGTTGCTTTTTATTAACAAGTTATTGCTGCGCGATCTGAATAAGGTTGCCGCATGTATCGTCGAAGACGGCTAATGTGATGTCTCCCATTTTTGTCGGCTCCATCGTAAACTTCACGCCTTTTTCCTGTAAGCGCTCGTACTCTTTTTGCACATCCTCAACGCCAAACATAGTTGCTGGGATGCCATCGGAATAGATTCTCTCTTGATACTCTTTAGCAGCAGGGTGGTTATTCGGTTCGAGCAATAACTCGGTACTATCTTGAGCCTCAGGAGATACAAGCGTGATCCATCTAAATTCTCCGGCCGGAACGTCGTGTTTCTTAACAAAACCTAATGTTTCCGAATAAAATGCAAGTGCTTTGTCTTGATCATCTACGAATAGGCTCGTAACAATAATTTTCATACTGGTTTTCTCCTTTATCAGTTGCTTTTCTTGTCATGCCACTTCTTCTGAATTCAACACACACTCCGCTACTCGTCCACTATTCTACCTACAATCAATCGATCCATCCATCCAGCAAGCCTTTAAGTGGTTCATTGTTGAACAGGAGTACTCGATACTTCCCCTTTCGTCTTGATGTGACAAGCCCTGCATCTTCCAATATTGAAAGATGTTTAGCTATCCCCTGCCGCGAAATGGTAAGGTTGTGCTTCATAATGAGACGTGCCGTAAGTTCATACAACGACTGCTCGTTGCGTTCACTTAATTCGTCCAATATGAGCCGCCGTGTCGAGTCGCTAAGTGCTTTGAATATCGTGTCTTTGTCCCACATGCAAATAGTATACGCAACCAATTAGTTGCATGTCAACAGAAACTAAGACCCTTATTCAGGAGTAAGGAATTGTAACTTTTTGTTAACATATAACGTCTATTCAAAAGAGGTGATGGAATGTTATGAAAAGAATTATTATTTTCCTTGCCGTAATTGGACTTGTACTAGCTGGGTGCAGTGCGAAAAATGGCGACAATAAAAATGACTCAACCAAACAGCGAGTTTATAGCAATTCTTGGGATGGCAATCCCATAATTGTTAAACAAAGATTCGATGTAGGAGAATATGAAACAGTAAACGAAATAACCGATAACGATGAAGTTGATGAACTGATAAGGATTTTAGGGAATGTCGACTGGCTTGAGAAAATTAAAGCGGAAAGAATCCGAGATCCAGACTATCGTTTCTCTTGGAATTCATTCGAACATGATGTATGGATCAATCAAAATATTGACAGGCTAGAACTTTCCATTCATGGACAGTCCAATTTGGGTGTATTGTCTGCAAATTCTTCTAAGGTTGTACTTGAAATCTTAACAGGTAATACAGAAATCACGTCCGGTACCGAAGAGAATGTCGCACAAGAATCCCACAAATATGTAGCTAAAAAGGAAGGTGAACTATCTCTTCAGGATTCTGAAACGGCTTATGAAATGTGTGTAAGAGCACTGACTGACTATTATAAAGCGGTCTGGAACGGCTCGGATATTGAATTGGATATATTTATCGAAAACGAAAACCTAAAACAGTATACACAAAAGAAGATTCAATCCCAATTTAAAAAGTATGGACATCTTGATGGTAAGGTGAAAGATATTACGATTTCCGACACTTGGGAAGTGGAATTTACGGATGATGCGGATGGAGGATTTCTCTACTTGCACATGCCTGCTGTGATTACTAAATATCATGGCGGCGGTTATGGTGAACCCACTGAATTTCTTGTCCGTAATATAAACGGCAAACTGGTCATCGTTGATTGGTATACGGGTGGAAAAGATACTTATGACTTCATGGTGCGTGGAGAAAATGAAACGATTACCGCCCCTACCATTTGGAATGATAGTGATTGGGTAAAGAAGTTAATTAGTAAACAGAGAGATTTTTCCGGCTCAACCAGATAGTTAGTTCTGAGTTCTCATTACTTTTTAAAAGGTGGATGGAAAGTGGAGAAAAATCGATTGACAGCGATTTTAAACAAATTCTACGGAATTGAAGCAACATTTATAGAACAACGGCCGGGCGGATGGTCCGCTTTAGCTTACGAAGTTCAAGATAGAAATAATAAATATTTTTTGAAAGTGTATAACAAAAATAAGCCTTCTGTTGTTCGTTGGATTCATGCAATCGACATATATACTCCCTTAGTAAAGTGGTTACATGATCAAACAGATTTAAAACACCATATCATCAATCCAATTCTTACGTTATCAGATCAGAACAAATGCGAAGACAGTGAATTTGTTTATGTATTATCAGAGTATATAGAAGGGGTAACAATTGGGGAAAATCAATTAAGTTCAGATCAGGTTAATGAACTAGCAAAAATCCTTGGAATCCTTCATAACAACACCTCAATGATCACAAATGAATTAAAAGAGCTTCAAATAAAGGAAACGTATAGCACAGAATTATGTGATTCCCTTTTTTCTTTTATTCATCATGATTTGGATCAAAAAGATGATGGCTTATTAGTAATGGTAAAGCCTTATATTGATTCTTTAAAAGAAAACATCGAGCGAATAAGGACGTTATCGAACAAATTGGCCAACAAACAACACAATTTTGTGTTGTCTCATTCAGATGCTCATAATTGGAATGTCATGCAAAGTAGAAACTTGATGCTCATTGACTGGGAGTGCTTAAAACTTGCTCCACAAGAGCAAGACTTAATTTTATTTGTCACAGAGTCATATGCAAAGCAATTTCTACACGAATACAAAAAGTACATGAACTATGATACTCCGGATTTTGATGCATTCGAATTTTACTATTTGAAGCGGATCCTTGAAGATATTTGGGAATGGATCAACGATTTACGTTACGAAGGTCTTGTGAAGTCAGAGGATGTTACTCTTAATTTCCTAAAATTGAACCTTGAAGCATGTACAAGAACAGGGCGCTTTCGGTCGGAATTACAAAAGGTTTTTCAATAATGATAGGGAGAAACAAAAATGATAGAAATCGACGTAGATTTAATTCGGAAGTTAATCAATAGTCAATTTCCGGAATGGTCAAATTTGGAGATCAAACCTGTAAATAAGAGTGGAAATGATAATAGAACTTATCATTTAGGCAATCAAATGAGTGTTAGGTTACCAAGTGATAAAGCCTATGTCCCCCAAGTTGAAAAGGAACAAAAATGGTTACCCATCTTAGCCAAGCATCTTTCGACACCAATATCCGAACCAATCGCTAAAGGAGAACCATGTGAGGAATACCCATATCCTTGGTCTGTTAACAAATGGTTGGACGGAGAGACATTGTCTTTAGAAAATCTAATTGATATCAATCAGTTTGCCAATGACTTGGGCAAATTTCTAAGTGAATTACAATTGATTGACGCCTCTCGAGGTCCCTTAGCTGGAGAACATAATTTTTATAGAGGCGGAGATCTTGCTGTATACGATGAAGAGTGTAGAGAAGCTATCAAAAATATAAATGCTTTTAACAAAAACATCTTGATAGAAATTTGGGAATCGGCATTAGCCTCAAAATGGACTCATGAACCAGTTTGGGTCCACGGTGACATAGCACCAGGAAATATATTAATTAAAGATGGTAAGTTGTGTGCCGTTATTGATTTTGGAATATTGGGTGTAGGAGATCCTTCTTGTGATGCTGCAATGGCATGGACTTTTTTTGATGAAAGTAGCAGGAAGACATTTAGGACTGCAGTAAATTTTGATGAAGAAACGTGGAATCGGGCAAGAGGCTGGGCTTTATGGAAGGCTTTAATAACCTACAATTATCATAAACAATCTAATAAAACAATCGCAGATGAATCGTATCATATTATCAAAGTAATCCTCAATGATTACGAAGCTGAAAGAGAAAGCCAATTGATATAAATCTTGTTCTTGGAGGGGGGATTCTCATCTTAATTTTGTTTGGTTTCCTAATTTCTTTTATTACGGTAATACTCTTTCTGATTTTATCAGTTAAAATAATAATCTCATTAATTAAGAAGAAACCATTTCCTAAAAAAATATTACTTGCTACGTTAATCGGGATTGTATTGGTATCCTCCATCTATATATATGAAGTGTATTTTTTCACCTTTGATAATATTGATAAAGAATTCATCCAAAACGGCCCTGGTCCTGTTTTATCGCCAACTGAGGCATATACGGCGAATGCTTATTACGAACCATATGGTGGTGCAGCAGGCGGGGTGAATATGTGGGTAGAAATTACAAAGCATCATGACAATAATAATAAGAAGATTATCTATTACAGTGATGCAAATGATAATATCCTCTTGGATTGGGTAGATGAAAAGACGCTGTTCATAACGAACGCAGGACCTTATAAAAGCAACAGTATTAAATTAGATGTGGAACAAGAGATTTATCATGATAGAGGATTAGCATGTCGGAGTTGGTTCATGAAGGATGAGTATGAAACTTGTTATGAAGAATAGTTTTTTTCTAACATTTCTAAACTAGCGCGATAATGGATCAACGACCTGCACGTATTCTAAGTAAAGTATTGTTAGGAAGAGGTGAAGGAACTGAGGAAGATTTTTAGTATATGGTTACTATTGTTCTTGGTTTCCTGTCAATCTGTACAAGTAAATGATAGTTCTTATATTACTGAAGAAGAAGTAGTAAGGGTATTACATGAGAATGAGATTAATTTAGTGGAAGCTGAATTTCCAGGTAACGTCTATGGGTCCAAATTAATAAATATCAACCCCAAAACGTATCAGTTAAATGAAAAGCCATTTTTCATTTATGAATTCGCAACAGAAATTGACCGTGAGAAAGGGACGAGTGAATTCGCTAAAAAGACAGCGACAATGGAGTTGGTTTCTGCTAGTACGTTTGAAAAAAGAAATATATTGATTTTTTATGTACATGATCAAGTAAATTCAGATAGTGTACCTTTTGAAAAAGAAATACAAGGAGCATTAGATAGTATTAGTGAAGGATAAATTTATGATTATCATGAAATCAAGTCTTCAGTAAAAGGGAGCAATAACAGTAGACATATTGCTTCCCTTTCAGGCGCATTGGGCCAGATACTGAGACTATCCCTTTTGCATGATCTGTTCACCTTTCGAATCGTACTCACCGATAAACACGAACCCAAGCTTTTCGTACATGCGGATGGCAGCAGTATTCTCCGGATAAACACTCAAGTAAATGGGTTGCTCTCCATATTCGTCTAGTACCCTTTGTATGAGCAACTCCATGAAATAGCTTCCGTATCCTTTGCCTTGAAAATCCGCGTCAATCAACATACGATCGATCCACAGATTACCGCCACCCTTGCCATCCCCTAAATGACCGTACATCGCAAATCCGACCAGTGCCCCATCTACATATAAACCGACAGGCCGGAATTCCTCCCATTGCTCTGCTTCTGACAGGCACTCCTCAGTCGTCTCGATGAAATGCCTTTGCTCTTCCGCCACACGCAATGATAGAATCTCTTTCTTGTTGTCATCAGTCACTTTGCGTATATCCCATTTCATCGATATCGTCCCTTTCCTGACTAACGCCATAGAACTCGGTGAACTTAGATTGCCTTCAAACTGGTCTTATAGCAGGCACATAATAAACTACTCCCCTTGTTCTCCCAATATTTAAATCGTACCATACGATAAACAAGTTTTCCCTTTATATCAGATCAGCTCAGCAATAAAAAAATCTATCCATTACGAGCTACCACTCAAAGAATGATCATGAAACAGGTATACATTATATTAAATAGACTAAACTAAAAAGAACCACCTGATGCCGGCAACATTAGGCGGTCTGTATTAGCATGTTCCCTACATGCGAACAATGCTAATACAAAACAATCCATCCTGACGAGCTCTGCTCATGGATGGATTGTTTTTTTATTTACGAATGATGTCAATCAAGAGATTTATCACGATAGAGGATTAGCATGTCGGAGTTGGTTCATGAAAGATGAGTATGAAACTTGTTATGAAGAATAGTTTTACATAGCTTCTTCACCCTCGTTCGGGCGCATCTCTCAATGAAATGCGCCTGTATTGGGCAACACTGAACCTTATTTATCTTCCCTCAATAAGTATTCATTTCCATCTTGATCATAAAATTTGAACATAGTGCCAAACGGCATTTTTAACATGTCCCCTACTTTTACTTCATTTTGCTTCATTTTCTCATAAGCCGATTCAATATCAGTTGTGCTGAAAAGAATGGTTGGGTGCGCAACTTTAGAAGGTTGTTGCTTCTCCATCGCTGCCTTAGAGTAGAGAACGATTGTCGTAAATTCATTATCACTAGGGCCTACCTCTATCCAAGCCGCATTCGGTCCCATCTGTTGTTCAAACTTTAAAACGAAACCGAGCTTCTGTAACCAGAACTCTTTTGCTTGTTCTTGATCCTCTACATACACAGTAATTTTCCCTACTTTATTAATCAACAGTATCACCTTTTTCATCATAGTCACCATAACCTTAACAAAACAATGTTAATTAAAGCAATTACGAGGTCATGAATTTTTAAGTCGACGATCGGGGACGCATTCGTTTACTCTGGGCTTCATGTTCGAAATTCTCAGCAACCCACATCCCCTCGCTCTTGAAAAGCTCTAGTACGGACTCCTGATTCGCCGGTGGCATCTTGATCCATTTCTGCAACGTGCGAATCATCAATTCCTTATGAGGAAAGTGATAGATAAAGACATCTGCCTGCTCATGTAGTCGTGTTGTCCAAATCTGGGATCGCGCCATTACCATTGAATAACAGGTTCGGATGAGCTTACGGGCAAAATTTTGGGTAATTGTTTTACATTCATCTATAGAAGCAGCTTCTAATCGTTTCATTGTCCTGGCAAGAACTTGATCGATATCTCCATTGAAACTTATTGCTATCTCTGAAGTGAGTCTGTATGGGCCAAATCGTTCTCGAAGATCCTCTCCATGAACACAAACGCAAAGCTCACTAAGAAAAGCCTGCTCATAGTAATTTGCCGGATTCACTACATAGTCGTACTCTCCAACTGCAATGCCAACTTCACGAACCAACGAGTCGTATTTTCGAGACAATTCACTAGCAAATGTTTTTACCGCGGCCAACTCTTCAGCACTTAGCGTATCCTTGAAAATAACTAACAAGTCAAGATCTGACATAACCACGACAGCATCTCCCCTTGCAACGCTGCCATAGACATACACACTATGCAGTTGACTCGGGAATAATTTTAGTAGACTCTTAACAGACTCATGTATACAAGGAAAATAGGCATCAGCAATCTTGTCCATTGAGACATCACTTACTATGTACCCTTCCCCGTTTAGCCCATACCCTGCTTGAAGATACCCCATTTCTCTATCCATCCCCCCTCATACTCCTATATTTCATTTCGTGACAAGGAACCCGATTCCCTTGTCACGACGAATTACTTTAGATAAAAAAATGCAGTTCCCTAAAAGGAACCGCATTTTTTATCATTTTCTCGACTTTTTTCCGTACTTTATCGTTTGTACATTCTCGTCGCCTCGAATTTCTACATTGCTTCCTTCAATAATAACTTCTTTCACGTTCGTACCTTTAAAGTCGACGATAGTTGGTGCGTCTTTTTTCGGTTTGATCGTCACTGTCATGTTCGCAAATCCTTCACCGTGGAATTCTGCATAGTTCCCTGTGAATACTACACCATTTTTAATAGTCGATTTTCCATCTAAACTAATCGATACACTTTTATCGTGAACCATTAATTTCCCAGTAAAATAATCTTTGTAGTCGACTATTTTTTCAGGGATGATTAGTTCTTCGCTCGTTCCTTTATTTACGGAAGTGATGAATTCCATATCCCAGTAAATATCAGAACTTGTTGGACGGTCCTGATGTACTTCTGCAGCCAATACGTTTGTCCCATCCACTAAATGAGCTAAATCTGCCGCATCTAATATAAAGGTTTCATAACGACTTTCATCAGCAACACTGGATCCAGTTAAATCAGATAAATATTTGTCATAGCCGATTTCACCTTCTGGCAAGTTATGTCTGCCAATTTCTTTACCATTTAAGTAAAGGATCACACTATCATCAATGCCAAAGTTGATGTGTCCAACTTCACCAATTTTACTCAAATCCTCTACTTCAAATGTTGTTCTGAAATAGTAAGTTGGAATTTTGTTATTAGAGTCCGGCCCAAAATCAATCACAGTATTCACAGGGCCAAACATTGGACGAGTTTCTGATTTTGAGTAGCCAAGTGGTGCTGCTCCACTCTTCCAACTACTGTCGTCAAAATCAACAGCTCTCCATGCTGTACCTTGATTCGATCCGTCATCAAGGTATTTCCAAGTATTCGCTTTTTCAAAGATAGTTTGTTCAGCATGCTCAACGATTTTAATCGTTACTTTTTCTGTTTCAATTGTTTTTCCTTCATTTGTTACTTCTGCCCAAACTTCAACATGACCAGGCTTAGCACCCGCTTCAACAGTTACCTTTCCATCTTGAGAAATAGAAAGCTTTCCTTCTGGGCTTGTTTTGTACGTAATGTCTTCGTGAGCAATATCATACACGCCGCCTTTAACATTTTTACCAGTTACGTCAAGTGAGACTTCTGGATAGAATGTTGTTGGTTCTGTCGGAACTACATTACCTGATGCTTCAATTGCAATGGACTCAAGAGCTGGTAGTACGACTTCAATCGAAGGATCCTTAACAATCTTGTATGTGTCTGTTACTTCCATAGTATCTATACGGTATGTCGTAAATTCTACGCTCTTCGGTGTCACTTCAATGTTCGTAAATGTCGGAGTCTTTAATTGCGATCTATTTGCCGAATAAAATTCAGGGTCCTTTAAATTATAATATTTACTTCCACTTGCAGAGTTTGCAGTTACGTATACTGTTCCATCTGGGTTAATAACACTGCCATCTTCGTCAATCATTTGATTTTTAAGTGGTTGAAGATTTTTCATTTGATACGTTCTTACATAGGAATGATCATGTCCCATTAGTACAGCATCAATGTCTAACTTATCAATGGTTGGTACAAGCTCTTCCCTCAATTTAATTATTCCTGCTTCTTGAGAGTGACTTGCTGCACTATAGATGGAGTGGTGGAATACAACAAACTTCCATTTAGAATCTGGGTTTGCCGCTACTGTTTCTTCCATGAACTGAATATGCTCTGTTGCATTCTTATTATTCGAATTCAAGTTCATGATCAATGTATCACCATATGTGAAATAGTAATCTCCGCCAGCGTTATTTGAGTTGCCTAATGCTGGATTTTGATTTGGCGTATTAAAATGGTATTCATAGTAGATAGAATTATCATGGTTTCCAATTGTCGTTGCAGTCGGATACTGTTTCAACAATTCAGGTGCAAACCAGCCTGCATACTCTTCCTCTGATGTTGAAATATTGACTTGATCCCCTGCTGATTGAATAAAGCTTGTGTTCGGGAATTTTTCAATTGCCTTCGTTACCGTGTTCACCCAACTAGCTGTATCTCTAGGAATATTGCCCGAAGAACCAATTTGCGGGTCTCCCATAAATAAGAAATTATATGAATCCGTTGCTTGTGTTGTAAAGCTATAGGTTTCTGACCACTTTCCATTGCCATCGCCTAAACGATAGACGTATTCCGATGATCCTTCAATCCCAGTAATCGTTGCTTCATTTGCTTGATAGCCAGCAGATGCTTCTGCAAGCGTTGCAGTTACAGTTTTTGCTGATTCCGGATTACCGTTCGTCACTTTCGCATATTCAATCACACCCGGTACATCCGTTTTGGGAGAATACCATGAGAAATTTCTTTCTGTTTCATCTGCCCCTGGTGCAAATGAAATGAAAGATGCATCATAGATTGTTTCATTTACAGATGCATCAGCTTCTTCTGCTGAGGCTGTCCCTGCAAATGGAAGTACGTTTGACAGTGCCATCAATAATATGAGGGCAACTGCAAGAAAACGACGCAATGAATTATTTTCTTTCATAACGGATACCACCCTACCAACACTCCATTCTATTATTCTTTTTTCTGCTCCAAATATGTTTAGCAGACACTATTAAACTACTCTATGAGTGTTGGCATATCGTAAATTTAATGTAAATTATACGTAAATTCATTAAATTTATTTAATTTTAATATAAAAGACCTAACCATAATTCAAATTATGTGAGACCTTTTTCTAGCGTCTAGTGTCTTATAGATCATAATCAACTCCCAAGGACAATCTCCCGACTATCTGCCCTGCCAATTCACTAAATTCTTACGTATGCTACTAAAGGTACTTCTGTAAGAACAAGAAATAAAGTAGATACAAGGCAGGGATCATCTTGAAGAAAACGACTCAATTAAAGAATTTACTGCATTCACCACAACTTGAATTTTTGATGGAGGCTCATAACGGTTTATCTGCAAAAATTGTAGAGGAAGCTGGGTTTAAAGGAATCTGGGCGAGTGGACTGTCGATTTCAGCGTCCATGGGTGTTCGTGATAATAATGAAGCTTCCTGGACGCAAGTCGTCGATATTCTTGAGTTTATGAGCGATGCGACGACCATTCCGATTCTCGTCGATGGAGATACGGGTTATGGAAATTTCAACAACGCTCGAAGGTTAGTAAAAAAACTGGAACAAATCGATATTGCAGGCGTATGCATAGAAGATAAACTCTTCCCAAAAACAAACTCTTTTATTGGAACAGCTCAGCCTCTAGCACCGATTGAAGAGTTTTGCGGGAAAATAAAAGCGATGAAAGATACTCAAATGGATGATGATTTTGTAGTTGTAGCGAGGGTTGAAGCCTTTATTGCAGGATGGGGATTAGAAGAAGCCCTTACGCGGGCGGAGGCTTACCGGCAAGCTGGTGCCGACGCGATTCTTATTCACAGTAAAAATTCCGATTTCACACAAATTGCAGCTTTTATGAAAGAGTGGAACAGGAGACATCCAGTTGTAATCGTTCCTACAAAATATTACTCGACACCCACTCCTGAATTCGAAAAAGCAGGCATCAACGCAGTCATTTGGGCGAACCATAACTTACGTGCATCCATCACGGCGATGCAAGACATTTCAAAGCGAATCCACAAAGATAAGAGTCTTATACAAGTTGAGAGTGCAATTGCAGACGTAAGTGAAGTTTTTAGGCTCCAAAATGCAGAGGAACTTCAAAGAGCCGAAGCGAAATATTTACCCCCATCTACACCCCCATCACAACCGGAGACGGAGTGATTTTTTTGTTGAACACAAGTGAATTTGGAAATGAACTGAAAAAACTCGGTTTTGACTTTTACAGTGGTGTCCCTTGTTCATTTTTAAAAAGTCTTATTAACTACGCTATCAATGAGTGTAATTATATTGCTGCTGCAAATGAAGGGGATGCTGTCGCAATCGCGTCAGGGGCATACGTAGGTGGAAAGAAATCAGTTGTCCTCATGCAAAACTCTGGCTTAACGAATGCTGTTTCTCCTCTTACCTCCCTCACCTACCCGTTCCAAATCCCGGTGCTCGGGTTTGTCAGTCTGCGAGGAGAACCTGGTTTGACTGATGAGCCCCAGCACGAATTAATGGGACAAATCACCACTCAACTGTTAGACCTCATGCAAATAAAATGGGAGTATTTATCAAGTGATGTAAACGAAGCGAAATTACAGCTTGAAACAGCTAACGAGTGGATCGAAAAAGAACGACCATTTTTCTTTGTCGTCAAAAAAGATACATTTGATAAAGTGAACTTGAAACGAGAGGAACGATTCGTTCATCACAACAAGAAAAAAATCGATAAAACCTCATCGGATGAAGTACCAAGTCGAATGGAAGCACTAGATGTAATCAATCGATGCAAAGACGAGAAGACAGTGCAGCTAGCCACAACAGGTAAAACGGGCAGAGAAATGTATGAATTGGAGGATTGCTCGAACAACCTGTACATGGTCGGTTCCATGGGATGTGTCAGTTCCCTTGGATTAGGAGTGGCTCTAGCACGGGAAGACCTTAATGTAGTTGTCATTGATGGGGATGGTTCTCTTCTTATGCGAATGGGAAGTTTAGCAACAAACGGATTTTATCACCCCGCCAACATGCTGCACATCCTGCTCGATAATCAAACCCACGATTCAACCGGAGGGCAACGTACCGTTTCTCATAATGTAAATTTTGTCGACATTGCGGCCGCTTGCGGGTATGAAAAATCAATTTACATTCATAGTCTAGAAGAGCTCGAAAAAGAAATACAAGAATGGAAAAAGACAAAAGCACTTACTTTTCTTCATCTTAAAATTGCAAAAGGATCGAAACAGAACCTCGGGCGCCCAAAAGTTACGCCTCGTGAAGTGAAAACACGGCTTCAGCGATTTATCAATGAAAAAGGATGAGCGGCATGCCAAAAGTGAAGAGAAATATATTATTAAATCCCGGGCCCGCCACAACAACAGATACGGTTAAACTCGCACAAATCGTACCGGATATTTGCCCCCGTGAAAAAGAATTCGGTGAGATCATGCGCTTCGTATCTTCCGAACTGACGAGCCTCGTTGCAGATTCGGAGCACTACACAACCGTCCTGTTCTGCGGTTCCGGAACCGCAGCGGTAGAGTCGATATTGAGTTCAATTATGAATGACGGGCTTATCGTCATCATTAACAACGGAGCCTATGGAAAACGAATGTGTGAAATTGCAGAAGCGTATGGGCTCGACTGGGTTGAGTACAGAAGTCCAGTGGATCAACCGATTCAACTCGATCAATTGCAATCATTCATTCAAAACTTACCGCGGCCCGCTTCATATCTCGCGGTTGTGCACAATGAAACAACAACGGGCTTACTAAATGATATTGAATCGATTGGATCCATTTGCAAGGAAAATAATACGACGATGATGGTAGATGCCATGAGTTCATTTGCTGCGATTCCCATTCAAATGAGTAACATGAACGTCAGTTTTTTAGCAGCGAGTTCCAATAAAAACTTGCAAGGTATGGCAGGCGTATCTATTGTTGTTGCAAAGAAAGATGAACTAGAGAAAGAAAAGAAGCCAGCGAATTATTACTTAAATCTGTATGCGCAATACAAGCATTTCAAGGAAACAGGTCAAATGCGGTTCACCCCTCCCGTTCAAACAATATATGCATTACGACAAGCCATCATTGAACTAAAAGAAGAAGGCGTCAAGGAGCGATATGAACGCTATTCTCAAAGCTGGGAAACGCTCATCGCTGGTATTACAAAACTTGGTCTACACCATCTAGTAGCTCCCGAGCACCATTCGAAAATTATTACCGCAATCGTGGAGCCTGCATGTGAGGCATATGACTTCGAGAGCATGCATGATTATTTCTACTCGAATGGCATAACGATCTATCCTGGAAAGCTTAACGGTTTGAATTCCTTTCGAGTGGCGAATATAGGTGATTTGACGAAAGAAGATATTGAGCACTTTCTAACCTTACTGGAAACATATTTTCAACGGATCGGTTTTCATTCTGCAGACTAAATAAACAAATGACCTCCTGGATTCGGAGGTCATTTGTTTTTGTCCGGGCGAAGCTTTAATTTGCTTTTCAACTTAACAATTTCATCATTCGTTGATGAACTTTTGATGAGCAATATACTATTTTTATCTAAAATTCTCTTTAGTAATGCCTCAACCCCATGGATGGTAGGAAACATATAGACGTCTCCTTTTAAACCTTTTCTTTTTGCTTGTTTTGCAATTTCGGCAGCCTTTGAACCAACGGTAATCAATACGTCTACCCCATTTTTTGCGATCATCTCACCGGTTTGACGGTGGTACTCTTGGCTGAAATCACCTAACCGCTTAATGTCGCCAACGAGGGCAATTCTTTTCTTCCCCCTTGAAATCCCATTCAACGTTTGAAAGGCCGCTTTGAGAGAAGAAGGAGTTGAACTCCACGTATCATCCAAAATGGTGAAGCCCCCCTTTCCCGGACAAGTTTCCAAATGGGCAGGCAAATTCTTGAATGATCGTAACCGTTTAATCGCTTCATTGATATCAACACCGATTTCATGAACGGCCGCAAGAGCAGCGAGCGCATTTAATACTTGATGATGTCCATAACCCGGTACAAAAACGGAGTATTTCTTTTTACCGCTAAAGGGGAACTTTTTCTTATTTCTTACTTTAAGTTCAAAGTGCATTCCGTTCGTACCGTACTCAATTTTAGTCGCCCGAAAATCAGCCCGGTTCGTAATACCAAAGGTATGTACAACTCCTTTAAACCTTTTCAGCCCTATCTTTTTCGTATTCTCGTCATCTGCATTGACGATGATTGTCCCTTTAGAACCAACAGCTTGAACCATTTCTGCTTTTGCTAGGACATATGCTTCGGGAGTCTTACATCCATCAAGATGGTACACACCAATATTAGTAATGATCCCGATTGTCGGCCTATAGTAACGGGAAGCGAGTAACACATCTCCTGGTGCTCCTACTGCCGATTCAAACACAGCAGCGTCCGTGTCCTTATCAATGGAAAGTAAATAGGTGAGATGATGAGTCCTCGAGTTCGCTGATTTCGTAGTACCGGTGACAGTACGATCAAAACTAAGAATATGCAGTATCATATCTTTTGTCGTCGTTTTTCCATTCGTTCCGGTGACAGCAACAACGGGAATCGAAAAATGGTTGCGATAAAAGTTAACGAACCCCCAAAAGGCATGATTAATGTTTTTAACTTTTATAATCGTACAATTTTCAATCTGCTCTAATTCAGCAAAATCAGTATCTGTAACGACGACACAAGGGACGGACTGAGCAATTTTCTCCCAATCAATTTGCCATTTTTGTTTTAAAAATAATAATTTATTTGGCCCCATCTTCTGAAGATGATAAACAGCATCGTTAACCCTTACTCTATCCGAGCCTTTTATAAGTTGTCCATTTACATATAGGCAAATCGTTCTTGCGGACATTGACTTCATGTAGGTTCCCTCCAAATCTCTTCATACAATACGTTATGCTTGCTATTAATAATTCGCTGTACAGTAGTCTTGTAATAGATATAAATTTGGCAGGATTCATACAACCTTTCTCAAAAATCCAAGTACAACTAATTAATATGCATAGAATAGAAAGAGATTGATTGGACAATTGGGACAAACGGAAGGGTAAAAAATCTACGAAGAAATGAGTGGATACACATGAAGAGAGCAATGGGGAAATGGGAGCAAAGTGAATTATTACAGCAACATCCAGAAGTCGCAAAACATATTCCAGAAACGCTTCTTTACAATGAGAGTAATTTGGAAGATTTATTGAACCGCTATCAGTCTGTATACGTTAAACATGTTACGACGGGCCAGGGTAGAGGCATGTTAAAGATTAAAAAAAAGGGCAGGAACTATGACGTAAATGGATTTACCATCCAAGGAACACCTATACAAAAATCCGTATCGAGCTTGGATGGAATTCACCAGCTCCTCCATCCATTTATAAAGCTTGGCAGAGAAAGCGGCCCCTATATTATTCAAGAAGATATTCAAAGCTACAACGAACATGGCCAGCATTTTATTATTCGGGTTCATATTCAAAAACTCAAAAACGATTGGGTGATTGGCGGGATGTACGGGGCATGCTTGCTCGAAACGAGCCAAGAGACTGAAAGCGGGATTGTGAATACCCATAGAGGCGCTAACGTCATGACCATTGCTGAAATATTATCAACGACAAAAGTCAAACATAATCAAAAGGAAACCTTAGAGAAGTTAGAAGAAATTGCAACCGCAGCAGCGAAGGTCATCAATTCCGCTTTGCCTTGTAGAGAATTTGGAATGGACTTCGGAGTCACTCAAGAAGGAACCCCTATTTTATTGGAAGTGAATACGACACCAAGTATCCGCTCATTTGCACAAATTGAGAACAAAGAAGTTTGGAAACGAATTATGGAGATACGCAAAATGCAAAATGAACAAGATGGAACGTAAACATTCCGCATGTATTAAATTACCGCTCCAGATGGCGCCTGTCCTCCACACCGGTTGGACAATGCTTATCTGGAGTTTCTTGTCCTTCCCAAAAATCCAGAAACAATTATTCCGTACGCATACAATAGAAAATAGATTCGTAAAACAACTGTCACGGCATCGAAGAGGAATAAAACATGATGGAATGAGGTTAGGAAAATGAAGAATACATTGGGGAAATGGGAGCAAATCTCATTATTACAGCAAAATCCATTCATCGTAAAACATCTTCCAGAAACAATCGTTTATAGTGATAGTAATTTGGATGATTTATTGAGCTGCTATCAGTCTGTCTATGTTAAGCATAATACGACGGGTCAAGGCAGAGCCATCTTCAAGATTCGTAAAAACAGTGGCCAGTACTACATAAATGGCTTTACAATTCAAGGAACACCAATACAAAAAACCGTATCGAAAATTGATGAAATACGGCAGCTTCTTCATCCATTTTTAAAGTTCGGGAGAGAAAGCGGTCCCTATATTATTCAAGAAGGTATACAAAGCCACACACAAAATGGACAGCCTTTTTCGATTCGGGTTCATGTTCAAAAACTGAAAAACAATTGGGTCGTTGGCGGGATGTTCGGGATGTTCGGGACCTCAGAAAGCGGGATTGTGAATACCCATACAGGCGGTAAAGTAATGACCATTTCCGATGTATTATCACACACAAAAATCAAAAACAATCAAAAGGCTACAATAAAGAAGATCGAAGAGGTGGCAATATTGGCAGCGAAGGTGATCTATTCCGTTTTGCCGAATAGAGATTACGGAATGGACTTCGGGGTCAATCAAGAGGGAATACCTATCTTATTTGAAGTGAATACGACACCAGGCATCGGCGGATTTGCGCGAATTGAGAATAAAGAAATTTGGAGACGAATAGTTGAGATACGGAAAATGCAAAGTGAAGAAGATGGGACTTGAAAGGTGAAAGTGTAAGGGAGCCAGCAGCTGGAGAATTAACAGAATCCATCCATTATGAGCTACGACTCAAGGATGGATTTTCTTTTATGCCGATTTCTCCAGCCCCAATAGTTGAACAAACTACTAGAATAGCTTCTTGTGGTTTAACCATTCTGTTATATCCACATCACCCTGAACAGATAATAATCGATACAAGTATCGGTAAGGTGTTCTAACCTGCGATAGATCTGGTACTTCTAATACTTTTTCATAACCAATTTTAAAATCGATAGCTGCTTTCTCATCTAACACATATTCAAGACCTATAAAATCAAATTCTCTAGGAGCAACAACATATGCTTCAGTATCAACTAGACCAGTTATTACGTCACCATCAGATAAAAATTGTGTAGGGTCCATATCAACTAGTACAAATGAAGAATAGTCAGGACTTGGAATATCTTTTAATAGACTCCTAATTTCATCCAGTTTATCTTTGATATCTTTTTCTTCTTTGTAAAATCTCGAAACTAGTTCAGTCATTGACTCATTTAAATGTTGATGAAAATCTTCCAATTTAATTGTAAACAATACAGATGGAGACCCTACATAATTTTTTCGATACGTATGTATTTTTGCCAATCCCTCTCCTAAACTTTGCAAAACAGAAGAGGATTGATTAACAAATGATTGGACAACCTCACCTGTTAACTTTTCTACAACAATAAATTCTCTTGAATGTCTTTTACCTTTAGTTAACACTCTAGGTACTGGCATAGAAGTTATAGTACTTAATGTGTTATTGATGTTTTCCAATTCAAAAACTCGTCTTGGGTCAATACCAAATATTGTTTTACACCCCCACCAAAAATCATTGTTAGGTTCTTCCGTCAATCGAGAAGTACGAACAACTACCTCTTGTTTTTCTGTTTTAACCAACCATACGTCGCTAGCGTGGTCTTCATATCCTGGACTTAACTCTTGAATTTCTTTAACGTCTTCTTCAAACAAAAAGTCCAAATCCATATAGTAACCCTCTTTTCTTGTTATATTTTCGTCGGTGATAGTAGGTTAATATTCTTTTTGAAGTCTTTCTACTGTTGACATATCTGTGATTCTCGCGTTTTGTTTTCAATCAGCTGCTCGAGTGCATTTGAACTATCCTTTTGCTCCATTGAGCCATGTCTCGTCTGTTTTTGAGTAATTTCCTCATATGAAACCTGATTGGTATTGCCCCATTTCTTCCAGGGGACTTTATCATATTGATGATGCTGGTAATATCTCCATGGAATTATGCTGCCAGGCGCATAATTATAGGTGCCCATGTTTACAGGATCGTTTACGATCTCACCCGTCTCCGCATGATAGACAGCTTCAAAGCGACCATTCGATGATATAAACTTTACATTATAAGCAGCGTCATATTCGCTTACTTCATACCGGTGATATCTAGAACTGAATAGCTTCCATTTGCCGCATGCGACTAGGTCAATCATTTCTTCTAATTGTTTAGGCGCCTCTCCATATCGATTCAGTTCATTACGAAAATAATGCATCTCTTCCGTGATAGAAGGGAGTTGTTTGACATGTTGATCAAATGTCTCAAAATACAGATCAAATTGCTTATGCCCAATTAGAAGCTCGTGATTTCCGACCAAATCATGCATCATTTGCGTTAAGATTGCGTGTGATGCAATTGCTTTGGAGTTGTCAAATATGTACCATTTTCGATGCTTAGAGCGAATTTGATTATACTGGTCTGAGAGCTCGGAAAAGTATCCCTCTGACAAAAAATCAGCTTCTATATCAACTTGAACAGAAGGGTATATGATGCTTCCTATCAGACGAAAGTAACCATACATCGACATTGTTATCACGACAAGAAGAATAATCGCAATCGCTATTGGCCGCCGAATTTTAATTGCCATCCGATTTTTCTGCTCCTCCTCTCCATACGAGTTTCGATTCTCGACTTAAATACATAAAACTCCTTGAACAACAACAAACTCTTTCGAAAGAAGACTTTCTAAAAGAGAAGACAATTAGGAAACCTTTTCTTCTTGATTATTAACTCCAAGTACACAGATAGCAGCAACGGGCCTCATTTCCTTCATTTCCGTTTTGATATTAGAAAACCCTGCTTGTTTTAGATAACAGGCGATGTCATTCCCTAGTTGTTTCGATGTTTCTTCAGTTGCCCCTTTCATATATGGCAGCATCGTTAGGGCGATGAGACCATTCGGTTTCATGACTTGACGTATTTTCTTCAAGGATGTAATAGGGTCCTTCCAAAAAATAATAGAATTGACTGATAGTACTTTATCAAACAGGAACTCAGATGGTTGTAAACTACTAACTTCCTCAAGTTTCAGAGTGACTTTTCCTTCTTGGATTGCCGCGCTATTTCTTTTTTTCGCTTGCTCTAACATGACATCGGAATAATCAATTCCCACATAATGACCATCGTGAATAAGTTTTGAAATTAATTCCGTTGCAACTCCTGGTCCGAAGCCAACTTCCAAGACATTTTCCGCACTTTGAATATTTAACAACGAAATCGTCCACTTGTTTTTTTCAACACCTGTGGAAGACATTAATTTGCCCGCAATGCTGCCTAAAATGCCTTCTGGCTTCCCAAACTGCAAAGAAAACTTTTTTATAATCCCCACATGTAAACTCCCCTTCAATTCACACTGAAATGTTTTTATTGCTCTCTCTCATGATTCATATTTGTCTGTTTCTCTAGCTCCAGTTTCAATCTCTCAATCTCGAGTTCCTTCAGCCTAACCTGGTTCTTTATTTTCTTCTGGAAAAGGTCATGCGTACACAAGATAGCGACAATCACAATGAAATAAACCATCCCACCTCCCTCCCCCCTGGTTTTATTAAAATCAGCCTCTGCTACGCCCTCCCAATCCGTCTTTAGCTACTACTATACGGCTCACCCGACAGAAAGTTTCGATAATTAAACAATATACTCATTCCCCCAAGACAGGTGCCAATAAAAAATGAAACGTTTTCCGGATATAATACGTAAAATTAGCAAACTGAAAATACAAACGAGGTGAGAGGATGAAGAAAACAATCGCTATATTTCTTACTGCCATCTTTCTTATAAGTGCAGGATGCTCGAAGCCCGATGAGCACGATCAAATAAAGGATACCGTCAAAACGGTTGTCGAACTACAGATGAATGCACCTGATGAAAAAGCACTTTTCCAGAATTATATGTCTGAGGACACAGAGAGCTTCGAGAATGAAGTAGCTCAATACCATTCGTATTTGGAGGAAACGTACGGACCTTACTTTACGGAGAGCACGTTTGAACAATACATTCAAACGAATGAGTTCGTCGTATTCCATTGGGCAGCCAACTTATACGAATATCAGTTAAAGGTAAACGAGGTGAACGTGGAGCAAAACGAAGTGACGCCAACGAATTATAACTTCACTGTGGACCTTGATTATGTGGATAAAAACGGGGAGAAAAAGGAGATCCAAGTAACAGGCGTTGCCATTATGCGCGACGACAAAATCGCGAAAATGTCATACCTCGGGGACAAGCAATTGTTGAGAAGCTTGCTACACGGAGGTTTGGAGTGACAGTATTATGATTATGACTGCCAATCAAGAATGGATGATTGTGAAGCGGTGCTAGGTGGAATTCGAAATCAAATCGGCACCTAGCACATGCATTTACTTACGATCCGTTACATGAACGTCTACTTGAATATGAGGGTTCCTGCTTACTAATTCTCGAATAAACTCATCGACTTTTTTCGGAGATACATTCACTACGTCATATTTGCCGTAAAGGATTTCCAAACGATCCACAGACAAGGACGGAGCAGTAAAGGGACTTGTTGTTTTACGGATTTTCGTAATATCGGAAATGGCTATTTTACTTCTAAATGGGCCATATCGAATTTTCATAATATCCCCTTCAATCCGATAACCCGTGCCAAACCAGACCCACAGAAGCAAAGCTATCATCATGGCACTACCTATATATCCCAAGACACTTTTATACGTGACGATTTGCCAACCGATCGGCTCCCCACCAAAAATATAAATAAAAATAATAAAAAAGATAAAACCCCAAATGGCCAAGAAAAACCAAATGTCTTTTTTACTCGGAAAATACATACCATCACCTCTTTTATAAATGTGGTGCAAAGTTCCCCATAGCTATGCAAAATGGCTACTCCTATTGGAATAGCCAATGCTCCACTTATAAAATCAGCTTCGCCACCATTTCATCCGCTTCTTCATCCATCCCGATCTCCTTAAAACCGAATGTTGCATAAAGACGTCTAGCTGCCTCATTTTGGGGAGCATAGGAAAGATAGACTGCACTCGCTTCTCCCTGTGGGAATGACCGAATATACTCAAGTGCCTTTTGAAGTGCTTTCGTTCCGAACCCTTTGTTTTGATACTTCCGATCTATCATAAAACGAAGGATTCCATAAGCCGCTTCATCGCCATATTCATTCTCTTCAGCAGTGTCATTATACATCATAATAAATCCGATCATCGTTTCATCGTCATAAATTGCAAAAGTCATCGCTGGCCGTTCGTCATTCAGCAAAGCGACATAGGATTGGGCAAGACTATATACATTAGATGCCAAGAAGCCCTTCTGCTCATCTGTCAATTGTAAATGAATGCACTCGTCAAAGTTCTCCCAAGTAATTTTCCGAAATTCGATCATCGTGTACCTCCTGTATAGTTGTTTTTGGCTATATGCGAAAACAAATTACAGGGGGGGCCACGTGAATTGTATCAAGATCAAATCGTCTTAAACACTTGAACTCCTACCTCTCTCTTCTTTTTACTTCATTGTATCGTTCTGAATTCTCAGAATCAACCCATGCATGATTCTCTAATAAACCGGTCAATTTCTCTTTAACCGCTTCCGACGTCACAATACAGCTCACTTCAGTAAACTTCGTCTTAATCTTCAGCTCATGCCCGCTGTTCACTTCAGGAGCATATCCGTAAAAACGGTGATTCGTATCGATCGGCTCGAACTGAAACGATTGAATGCTTTTCCACTGCACAAACCGTCCCCCGCATAACACTCCATCTTCCACGATTGCAAACAGATTCCAAAATTGATTGAAATTGAGCAAAGTAAGGAGAGGGATGATGAAATATGAAGTTTGAATTGTACTGTCAAGCAATATAAAGATAACTACAATTAGTAAAAAGAGAAGCGTCAAACCCATCATTAAAAGGCCAATCTTTTGATGGGAGAGAAGCGGCTTATTAACCGCTTTTTGCGGTTGTGTCCGAATCGCTTTCAGATCTTCCTCCGTGATAGGGAAAACTGCAGGTTGTTTCATTTTTATAGCTAGTCGGAAGAACCGGTAACAGAGATAGCCGAAGACTAACAAAAATAATAGATCCACAATTACTTTCATCTTATTATTCTCCTACCCTCAAAAACTAATTTTACACACTGGACGATGCAGCAGCTGCGTCCTGCTCGGCTTTTGCACAGTCAATCGCCACGACGAGTGCGACGAGAAGCGGTTCCATCTCGTCTTTCGCAATTTGCAGTTCGTAGCTGTCGCCCCATGTAAACCACTTCTTGTGGACAGCTCCGATGCTTTCCCCATTTTGGTACACTTCGAAATTCATGTCCCACCAATTCCCTCGAACTTCTATCCCTGCTGCATCTATCGCATAACGCGCTTTGAAAAAAGAAAATTCCTTCTTGATCATCACTCTCTCCTGGCCGTCCACATCGACAAAGAAAGTAGGCAGGAAGCTGAAGATCTTCTTCGTAATCAACGCCACTTCATGCTGATCCTTGTCCTTAACGGAAAACGTCTTTGGAATTCGCAGAAAGCTCCCTTCGACGAAATACACCTCGTTCTCCCGCTCATCCTTCACTGAAAACTTGCCACTCAAGCTAAACACCTTTTGTTTGATATATAAATAACGCATATAATCACTCCTTTAGTACGGCCACCGCCTATTACTCTTCTACGATTATAACTAAAAAATGTTTCAAAATTGGAAGAACAAATAAAATAGGCGTTCTTCAAAGTAATTTTTTTTACTTTGAAACAAAAAACAATTGACATATTGTGTAATTAGAATTACGCTATAAAGTAATAATGTTATTCTGAATTCTCACTCAGAGTAACTAAACACTATTGTCAGGGGGAATGAAATGGGTGAAATTCATTTTATAAAACCGGATTCAAACACACTTCACGGCTTTTTCAGCAATGAATTGGAACCGGCTTTAGAAATCAATTCAGGGGATACTGTCATTTTTCAAACATTGGATGCTGCATGGGGACTTGAGAAACGCTCTGCATTGGGGAGTGCAAGGAAGAAATTCACTGGATTAAAACCGGATCGTAAAGCTACTGAATTTGGTCACGCATTAGTTGGCCCTGTATTTATTAATCAGGCTAAACCTGGACAGACATTGGAAATCAAGATTAATGAAATCATCCCAGGTTCGTGGGGATGGACGTCTGCAGGCGGATTCCCTAGTTATTGGAACGAGAAGATGGGAATGGTTGAAACGAATGAGGTTCTATTAGACTTTGAACTTGATGTGGAAACTATGGTGGCAAAAAGCCAATTTGGCAATTTCACTTATAGCGTCGGTTTAAAACCTTTTATGGGGATCATGGGAATGCCGCCAAATGAAAAAGGAAGGCATTCGACCGTACCTCCCCGGCCATCAGGAGGAAATATGGACTGTAAAGAATTACAAGCTGGCAGTACATTATTTTTACCAATTCCCGTTGAAGGAGGTCTTTTCTCTACAGGGGACGGTCATGCCGCCCAAGGGGATGGTGAAGTAAGCGGCCCTGCCCTTGAATGCCCTATGGAAAAAGTGAGTTTAACCTTCACAGTAAGGGATGACCTCCAAATCAACATGCCTAGAGCTAAAACAAATGATGGCTGGCTAACGATGGGATTTCATGAAAATCTTGAAGAGGCTATGTGGATTGCTTTACGGGAGATGCTCGATGTCATGTCGTCTTTGTATAACATCTCAACAACGGAAGCTTATGCTTACGCTACCATGGTTGTTGACTTGCGAATCACTCAAGTCGTTAATTCCGTTAAAGGAGTCCATGCATTTCTTCCATTTAACGCGTTGAGGTGACGGAAGATACGATCATAAAAATAATAAAAAGGTGGGAATGGCTATGAGTTACAAAGAGTATTCGGTTGATAATAATGGGGTTAACATACATTTCATCGAAGCATATGCGGGTCTTAAGGAAGAGGCTCCTTTGGTTTTGATTCCTGGACTGTCGGAATCAGCAGAAGATTATATGGCTGTCATCGAAAATATGTCCCCGAGACATTGTATTATTATCACACTCCGGGGGCGCGGCAAAAGCGACACACCGGAAACTGGATATACATTAGCTGATCATGTTAGCGACATTGATGCTGTTTTGAAACACCTAGAATTAAAAGACTTTATCCTATTCGGCTTCTCTAGAAGCGTTTCATATGCATTGCAATATACACTACAAAACAAAAATGCCGTCAAAGGGCTAATCATTGGTGACTATCCCGCCATTCATACACAACTCCCTCAAGGGTGGGTGGAGTTCTTCTCATCCTTACCACCGTGGCGGGGAAAACCACTATCCGAAAGAATGAGTCTTACGGCATTACGCGGTATCCAACAAGAGTCTTCACAAGTAATCTTCTGGGATGAGTTAGCCTTCATTGAATGCCCCGCTCTTATTATCCGTGCCGGAAATCAAGGAGCAGCGTTATCAGTAGAAGCGGCGGAACAATATGTAGAGAAAATGCCTCAAGCAAAGGTAGTTGTCTTCGATGAATCGGATCATAATATATTCGAACCTGATGTAAATAAATTTATCCAAACAATAGAAATGTTTATGGATCAGTGCCAGACAGAAGTTTATGAGAATTGAAGCCCCTTTCTAGGGGTTTCTATCTTTCTGCAGATGTGTTTTATACGTAAAAACAGACCATCGATATGATGGTCTTGTTTAGTTCATTATTAAACCATAATAGGTATGGCTTTCATTTCATAAATTTTTTGGAGAGTCTGTACATACTTCGACTTCTCGTCAGCAGCCTCTGTGTATAGATACCCCTCGATAAGCCTGTATCCAAATACGAGAAGGATGATCTCGTAGATACAATGATCGGAAATATGGGATTCATCCGCATACTCTGAGAAGCCTTTGTAATACGCAGGGATGCATCGTTGGTAGTGTTCAACCATGTTATCGATATCCGGTTCATCCGCGATCAGGCTTGCTAGATCCTCTCCCAAGTACCCCCATCCAGATGTGTCCCAATCGATGAGTGCGATTTTCCCATTGGAATAGATCAGGTTGGTCACCCAGAAGTCCCGGTGGCATAGCACGAGGGGCAATTTTTCAATACGGGCGAATATCTCGTCTGCTTGCTCATCAATGTCGATAAGCATTTGCCGCACGTGCAAGGTCAATTCGCAGTCTTGCGATCGTATATAGTCGTAGACGACCGGCCATGACCGGTAATGCAAATACGTATTCTTCATGAGATCTGGATGGCTCAGGTTTGTCAGGCTCTGCAGCAAGGCTGGTTGCTCCGCATACAGCTTGCCCTGAAAGCGTCCTAACTCTAACGCGGCTTGTTCATACATGTCACTGGTCAAGTCTAAACCGGATACGCCATCGATATATTCCAGCCACAGATAGTATTCATTACCGTTTGGATGGAACTCGGCGTGATAACATTTAGGCCAACGAAGGGCTTGAGAGAAAGTTGTTCCCAATTCAGAAGAATAGAGATCATATTCACGGCGCCATGAATCCGTATCTCCGTAACGCTCCCATTTTTTCTGGATTTTCAGCACTAAACGGTAAGGTAATTTTTCGCCATCCACAGTTTCGGCGGTTCCAGTTACTAGGTAAACATCCCCAACAGTTCCACCTTGTAACGGCGTTGTTTGGTACTCAGTAGAGATAATAGTAGTTTTAAAGTGTTGGTTTAAAGTATAAATTAGCTTTTCAAGTTCGATATTCATGTATTCCTCCATTTTCTTTTTTTGTCGATAAACTAACATTCTGTTATACGAACCACTCTGTTAAAAGTTTCGAAATATTACAGTAATAATGACAAAGTCTATTGTTATTTAGTATAATGAGGACATCTAAAATGGGGAAAGAGATTAAGAATCCGCGAAATAGAAGCTCTTTCGCAGATTCGAAGGAGTAGACAATGACATCTAAAATTCAGTTCTTATTATCAATGATTATCTTTGGCACAATTGGTGTATTTGTAAGATACATTGATTTATCTTCGAGTGAAATTGCATTAGTCCGCGGTTTCATTGGCAGTCTATTTTTAACGGCAGTCATCTTCATCATGAAAAAGAAAATTTCATGGGCAATCGTTAAAGTAAATGCTGTAGTTATCGTTCTTTCAAGTATTGCACTAGGTGGAAACTGGATTTTCTTTTTTGAAGCAATCAAGCATACGACCATTGCTAACGCAACATTGAGCTACTATTTTGCACCAGTGATCGTCCTGATGCTCGCACCGGTTGTACTCAAGGAAAAATTATCAGCTAAGAAAATAATCTGCATTGCTGTAGCCATGCTAGGTATGTTATTAATTGTAGGCAATGGACGTGTCAGTACATCTGGGGTGGATGATTTAATTGGGATTGGTTATGGATTACTCGCAGCTGTCTTGTATGCTTCATTAATGTTGCTGAACAAGTTTATTAAAAACATGGATGGGTTAGCTACTACTGTACTCCAACTCGGAACCGCGACAATCCTTCTAGTGCCGTATGTTTTCTTTACGGAGGGCTTCGGAATTTTGGAGGTATCAAGTTCTTCCATTCCATTTATACTGATCTTAGGGATTGGACACACCGGGATTGGATTCTTGTTATTCTTCTCAGGTATGCAGAAGTTAAAAGGACAAAGCATCGCTGCACTAAGCTATGCGGATCCCATTACATCATTAGTGATTTCTATTATGATCTTGCAAGAACAAACGACATTTGTCCAACTACTTGGTGGAGCATTGCTTTTAGGCTCAACATTTGTTAGTGAAAATAATTCACTGCAGTTCCGAAAAAGATTAAAACCAGTTAACTGACCTAACAAAAACAGTGTGAAGCAATTTGCTTCACACTGTTTGTTTTTAATTAGTTAACGAACCACTACTGTCACCATTAACATCAAATATATACTCGTTACAAATAAACAACTTAGAAGAAAAGACACAGTAATCGATGCTTTTTTGAAAAACGAAATCACCATCAATCCGACCAATAAAATGGAAAGGAAAAAGAAGGCTACCGTACTTATATTCACAACAAAGCCAATTGTGCTACCAGCATCGATGAGGTCATCATGAAACAGACGAAATAAAGGTGACACAGCATCACTCGTCAAATAATGGCCATGTGGTGGTGATTGTATTGCAAAGACAGCTGTGATCATAAAAATCACAAATAAGATAAAGCCTTCTAGTCGAATCCAAGGAATCGGATTGAATGCAGCATCTTTTGATATCTTATATTTCACAATGAACCCATTTACCAATGCATAAAAGACAACTGGCAGTAGGAATAAATGTTTAATTAATAACCCTTGCCCGTACGAAACCATCCACGAATCGATATAGTTATCCACCAATGCATCCGTCATGAGTAGCCCGCTAAATGCAGTCGCGAATAAACAGCCAAAAGCGAGCATGGAGAACCAACTTAAATAGTTAAGCCAATTTTTATGATTGACTGAACACCAGCCAATAATAATCAAAATCCCAACCCAAATACTCACAGCTGCTAAATGAATAAAGTGGCTGATAATCCCCACAATCGCATTAATAGAACTTGCATGACTTGACCAAGCAATTGTTAGCATTATTCCGAATGTTAATAGCGCCCCTAAGATAGCGAAACTGCTCTTTTCAGTAGACCTCGCAAAGGCAATTAATAGTACTAACACAATGGAACCGAGAAGAGTAAAATCCCATGCAGTCCCAACCGTATAGGTTGTTAATACGATTTTTAACGATTCAAATAAACCTAAACGTGGAGCAATATATAACGTAATATCAAGTACAGGAATAAACGCGAAAACAGGCAGCGTAACGGCACTTAATAGTAATAGTCGCTTTGGAATTTTTATGTCAGGACGAGATTTGCTTGGGACAAGTAGAAGAATAAAACTTCCCACTAAGACCGAAAAGCATACATATAAAAGCACCTGACTAATAATCACTAAAATATCCATGTATTATTTCTTTCTTTTGGTAAGGATGACTAAACCAACTGCTACAATTACAGCTAAAAGAACAATGAGAATAACTGTCATAGAAGATGATGTTTCTTCCTCTACTTCTGCTGTTGAAGCTTCTTCTTGACCTTCTGTCGTTTGCGCAGCTTCTTCAGTTGTTTCCGACGGTTCTTCCGTTACTTCTTCCACAGATTCAGAAACAGGCGCATTTACTGCAAATGTGAATTCCCCTTCTAATGGGTGACCGTCTGCACTAATAATACTCCAATTTACTTGATATTCGTCATTTGGGAGTGGTTCAGCAAATGTACCTGTTAAGATACCCTCGCCTATAATAATGTCCCGCACTTCAATTTCTTTCCCACTAGTCGTTGTTACATCTATAAAGCTACCCAGCTCAATTTCACCATCAAATTCAAGTATAATTTCTGTTAATGGCTCCGTTACAACCTCACCTTCTGCTGGATTCGTTCCACTTAAATGCGAGTGAGCAAAAGAGCTAGTAGAAATAGATAATGTAAGTAAAGCTACTACTGCTGCGATAAAAATACGTTTCAAAAATATCTCCTCCTGAATTTATTATTGTATAAAAAACTACTCATTTTCATCTATTAATTTATAATTATAATGTGAAATTGTAATGAAGCTAATAGAGACTGTATTAACTATGTGAATAATTGTTGAACATTTAAAGACAAATAGCCCTCATCCAAAATATTTGACTAGTCTAAGTCTAAACATTAATTCTCTCATCCATTCAATACTTCTAATTTCATTAATAGACCGCCCATTGTAGCTAACAAGGCGGTCTTCAATAGCCGATTCCCTCAAATGGGGCAGTAATCGTTTAAGTCAACAACATATCTCCAAAATAAAAAAGAGCGCTACTCTGTATTCCAGATAAGCGCCACTCAAATATCACACTTCATTTACAACCATGTCACTCCGGCAAGTTCAACTGCCAAGATACGCCAAACCGATCGACGATCCATCCGAATTTTTTGCTGAACCCGTAGTTATTGATCGGCATGAGGGCTGCTCCATCTTGCAGCAGTTTCTCATAAAGGTCGTCAATTTCTTCTTCGGTATCACATGTAAGAAAGATCGAAAAAGAAGGGGTAAAATCAAATTCATGGTCGATATGGCTGTCGATACACATGAACTCCTGTCCCTTTAACGTGAATACAGCTTGTACAACTGTACCTTCTTTGCCCGGTCCATCAGGGCCGTATCGAGAAATGAATTTGATCTCTGAATCCTCGATGAGTGATGTGTAGAAATTCATAGCTTCTTCTGCCGTACCGCCTTGAAACATTAAAAATGGAGTTACCTTTTTCATAAATATCTTCCCTTTCTTCAAATCGGATTTTATCCTTTGTAGCTAATTTCACCAGTCTCTAGTAATTCCTTAAGCCCCATAAACATGTAATACCAGCCATGCTCAGTGCTATCATGCCATTCAACAAGCGCTTTTTTGATGTCCGACTCTGTCCAATTCTCTTCCTCCACAACATGGATGAGTTGTGTGAACGTCATCGCACAGCCTTGCTCGGTTTCTGTTAGCTCAACGGTTATCGTATCTGCTAATTCGCTGAACTGCGGCATTTTAAATGTGAACACTAATTTTTTCGGAGGATCAATTTCAAGGTACTCCCCAATCGCGCGATAATCTTTTCCTTCGCGATGGTCTACAATTTCCCAAGTCCCGCAGACTTGCGGATTGTTTCGTGTTACCTTATTCGTCCCTTCCAATGTGAAAAACCATTTTCGCATCATGTCCGGGTTCAACCATGCGTCGAAAACTCGTTCACGTGTTACAGCAAATTCTCTTTTCATTGTCAAAGTTGTAGTTGAAATATTGTTCATTAAAATGTCCCTTCCACTCATTAGTGTTCCTTCTTTTTGGCTTTCAATAACTCACTTTCCAGAAGATCAAAACGATTGCTCCAAAATTTCTCATAAAAACGGAGCCATTCAGTAGCCCGAGATAACGATTGAGTATTCAGGCTGCAGATGTGCGTTCTTCCATTGACTCTCCTTTCCACAAATCTTGCCCGTTCCAGAACCTTTATATGTTTAGAAATAGCTGCTAACGACATATCAAAAGGCTCTGCCAACTCTGAAACTGTCCGTTCTCTTTCGGCCATCATATGAATGATTCCTCTTCTTGTCGGATCGGCTAATGCATGAAAAATGTCATTTAAGTTATCTTCATATTTGTTAACCATGTAGTTAAATATAGCAGATTGCTCAATTACATTCAACCATTTAGTTAAATATAAAAAACTATACGTAAAAAAATGACCATCGAAATGATGGTCTTTTAACGAAAGAAACTGTTAGGGAATATGCCTTTATTTTTTATTCAATTGATAGTAAGCGTCAAGAAGATCTTCTACTGGAACATTATCTATTTTCATACCAGTCAAATCACTCTTTTGTACTTCCACATTCCTAAGATTACTGTTACTAAATTTACTTCCTTCAAGGTCACATCTTTCAAATGAGATTGGCATATTTTTATCTCCAAGATTTGTATCAATGAAACGAACCCCACCTAAAGTGACAAATATCATCTCACTGTTAGAAAGATTTAAATCGGCATAAAGTGAATTCCTAAGATTTATATTTTGGAACTTTGAGTGGCTAAAATTACAATTGCTAATATGACTTTTCATTAGATTACTGTTACTGAATGAACTTCCTTCTAAATTCACATCATAGTACTCCGTTTTTTCCATATCGCAATTCACGTATTGGGTACTTGAAATGTCTTTATTTTCAACTACGTTTTCTTCTTCTGATGAAGTTTCTATTTTCTTTTGATAACCATATTCATCTTCGGATTCAAAGGTTTTCCGATAACCCATTTTTTCATAAAAATAATGATTGTTCATTTGTTTACTTGATGTCTCAAGGTCCCAAATCCCTACATTAGGAAACTCTTCCTCTACTAAATTTATTATGCGTGAACCAATTCCTTTACCTTGGTAGATAGGGTCAACGAAAATACGGTCTATTCTCCCGAAACTTGTACCAGAAATCGTTATGATAATTCCACCGATAATTTCATTATCCTGTAAGACTTTAAAATACTCCAATTCTCTAATCATATACTTTGTCATTTCAATAGAAGAATATCCTGGCGGTTGAATATTGTAATCAATTGCATCATCTTGATTTGAAAGCCACTTTTTCGCTTCTTCATCAAAAGTCCTTTTCATCATCTCAGTTAATTTTTCAGCATCAGTAATGGTTGCTTTTTCAATAGTTATAAATGACATTAAGTATCCCCCTTGGCCTTCCCCTTGCACTCTTCATTGTTGAAAATTCACTTCATATAAGTTTCAACTAACCCATAGCATCTTTCTTCTGTAAGATTTGCTAGCACAGCCACATATTCTAAATGTTCCTGCGTACCGCCTTTAAATAGTAGTGATGCTTCCAATGCACTATCATCCCTATATTGTATCCATTTCCGTTGTTCCTCTTTTAACTGATTCATCTCTTCCGGCGGCAGTTGCTCCTTTAAAACTCCATAAATTTCATTCAATAATGCATCCCAAACTTCCCATCTATCGTTTTCTACTTTTTTCAAGGTGAATGTAGATGAATCTTCCGCTTCCACTTCTTCCAATTCTTTTTTCGTGTCGTTTAATTTCTTTAGGTAACCATCTTTTTTACTGATCGTAAATTCATTGTCAGAAGTGTTTTCTGTTGTGCTTACTGTTGTATTTTCATTAGAAGAATCCTCTTGAGTCAAATTTGGTTCAGCACTTGACTCATCAGATGTGTTCCCACAAGCCGCCGTTACGCCTAAAGCTAACGTAAACATTACCGTCAAAACGCTTCTGTTATGTATCATTTTCTATTCCTCCTCTAGAAAATTATACCAACACTTTTATGTTCAACCAAGTGATGTAATTAATTTAAAAGGACCGCCCAATGTAATAACATTAGGCGGTCTATTCTCAAGAATAGATTATTTTTTTACGTTCATTTTTCCAATGAATATTTCTTTCCATTCAATTCAATGACTTCCACCGTAGTAGCCGTCAGCTTCATGTCCTTCGCCTGGCTACTAAGCCAAGTAGGCCTCCCGTACCTCTTCATTCTTTATTAAATCAGAGCCATTTCCTTGAAGCTTAATTTCTCCTGTTTGAATGACATATCCTCTATGTGCAATTTGCAGTGCTTGATAGGCATTCTGCTCGACGAGTAGAATCGTGATTCCTTCTCGATTGAGTTCTTTTATGATTTCAAAAATCTGTTCCACGATGATTGGGGCAAGTCCCATCGAAGGTTCGTCCAGCATTAATAAATTCGGCTGCAGCATTAACGCCCGTCCCATGGCAAGCATCTGCTGTTCGCCTCCACTCATTGTACCGCCCTTTTGTTCAATACGATCTTTCAGTTTCGGGAAATAGTGAAAGACCCTTTCCATTCTTTCCTGAACCACCTGTTTATCTTTCACGGAAAATGCACCCATTCGTAAATTTTCCTTGACCGATAGTTTTGGAAAGATCCTTCTGCCTTCAGGGACATGGGCAATGCCTAATAACGTCGTTTCATGGGCGGGTTTGTTTGAAATCTCCATGCCTTTATAGACAATACTCCCCGCCTTTATTTTCACGAGTCCACTAATCGATTTTAGAGTCGTTGACTTTCCCGCTCCATTACTTCCGATCAATGTGACAATTTCCCCTTCATCCACTACGATGTCTACGCCTTTTAAGGCCTGAATCCCTCCATAGTAGGATTCTACATTCGATAATTGCAGCATGTTTCTCCCCCTAACCGGCCTGAACAGCTCCTGATCCTAAGTAAGCTTCGATTACTTTAGGATTATTTCTGATGTCTTCAGGCTTCCCTTCTGCAATTTTTACACCGTGGTCTAAGACAACGATATGTTCAGAGATTTCCATAACGAGCTTCATATCATGTTCAATTAAAATAACGGTCAGATTAAATTCTTGTCTCATCCTGTGAATGAGCTCTGTCAGATCTTTTGTTTCTTTCGGGTTCATGCCTGCTGCAGGTTCATCTAATAATAATACTTTCGGATTTGCAGCAAGCGCTCTTGCGATTTCCAGTCTTCTCTGTGCACCGTAGCTTAAATTAGTTGCTTTTTCATTTAATAGGTCAGCTAGCCCTACATAGTCTAATAAGTGATACGCATGCATTTCCGCCTCTTTTTCTTCTTTTCGGATGACGGGTAGATTGAAGAGAATCCCTAATAGACCTGCTTTTAAATGGGTATGCATGCCGACAAGAACATTTTCCAGCACGGACATTTGATTGAACAAACGAATATTTTGGAATGTCCGTGAAATACCAGCTTTCGAAACATCATGCGGCTTCAATCCGTTTATTTTTTCGTTTTCGAGAAGGATGATGCCCGATGTTGGCTGATAGATTCCCGTAATCATATTAAAGAAAGTTGTTTTTCCAGCCCCGTTTGGTCCAATGACTGCTGTAATGGAGCTTTTTTCTACTGTCATGGACACCTCTTGGGTCGCTGTGAGACCACCAAACTTTTTCGTTAGATTTTGAACTTCCAAAATCGGCAAATGCTACACACCCTTCTGCTCGATCTTTTTGTTTTCCGAAATTGCCTTCCGATTGAGTCGTTGTAATTCCTTCTCATCGAATCGTCGGTTTTTAGCAGGTATTAATCCTTGAGGTCGATATAAAGCAAACGTAATGAGGATCGCACCAAATATTAACCTTTGCATTTTAGCAGGAGAAAGTGCGTATGGAATGGAAATGATCCCCGACAAACTTAGCTGATTCAGCCAATTCGTCAGCTCTGACAATACTTGAAGATTGAGGATTGTCATGACAGAGGCCCCTAGAATGACACCAGGTACGCTTCCCATTCCCCCAAGGACCACCATGACTAAAATCGTAAAGGATTCAAGAAGCGTAAAGCTTGTAGGATCCACAAAAGCTTGTTTTGCAGCGAAAACGACACCCATCATCCCTGAGAATGAAGCACCGATCGCAAACGCTAACAATTTTGTCCGAACTAACGGAATCCCCATCGATTGGGCAGCGATTTCATTTTCCCGAACCGCTTTCCACGATCTGCCGATTTTTGAATGTTCAAATCGACGGACTGTAAAAATGGTAATGAGGAGAATCACAAGGACAATGAAGTAAAACTGGCTCGGATAAAGGAAGTCAATCCCAAATAATCGGGGCGGTGTGACAGAAGGGATGCCCATTGCACCGTTTGTAATATTGACGGGGCGATCTAGATTATTAAAAATGATTCGGATAATCTCACCGAATCCTAACGTAACAATCGCTAGATAATCCCCTTTCACCCGAAGGACCGGTATGCCGAGCAGAATGCCAAATAGAGCAGCTACTAAACAACCAATAACGATAAATATCCAAAAGCTTTCCCCCGATAGCGGGAACGTACCGAATGGCATAAAATGAGAGGCTTGACTAGACGCAAAAATACTATAGGTGTAGGCACCTACGGCGAAAAAAGCGACAAATCCTAGATCGAGAAGGCCCGCCATTCCGACTACAATATTGAGACCTAATGCCATTGCAATGTAGATGCCAACAAGTGTAGATACTTCCATATACGACTGATAAGCATCGCCATGACTTGCAGTGAATGGCAATAAAAACACGAGTACAATTCCTGCAACCAACCATTTTGTCAGGTTCGTAAACTTAGTATAGTAAAGTAGTAACAAAGAAGATAAAAGAAGCAAGAAAGCAGTAACCGACTTTTGTGCCAAGTAGAGACTAAGTGATGTGACGCCAATGTAAATCAGAAGAAAGATTCCATGTGCAAGTTTGTTATGTTCGTATTTTTTCCAGATCTTTTTCACTCTTCTCACCTACACTTTCTCAGTTGCCGGTTTGCCTAATAAGCCTTCCGGTTTAAAAAGTAATACGGTGATCAATATGGCAAAGGCAAATACATCTTTATATTCAGCGCCAAACACGCCACCCGTTAACAGTGTTAAATTAGCAGATGCGAACATTTCCAATACGCCAAGCAGTAAACCTCCGAGCATTGCACCGCGGATATTTCCTATGCCTCCTAATACTGCAGCCGTAAAGGCTTTTAATCCGAGAATAAAACCAATATACGGATCGATCGTGCCGTATTGGACTGCAAATAATACCCCCGTCGCACCACCAAGTGCAGATCCTATAAAAAAGGTAATGGCAATAACTTTATTCACATTCACGGTCATTAAGGAAGCGGTCTCCCGATCTTGTGCGACAGCCCGCATGGCCATTCCCCATTTCGTCCGGTTCACAAATATATCTAGACCAATCATCATGACGACCGCCGTTACGAGAACAATGACAAATGATGCTTTAATAGACGCATCGTTAAAAATGGAGCTGATGGATGATGTTTTGAGTAATAGTTGATTTGTAAAAAGGTTAGGTCCAGTTACAATATAGCTTCCCTTTGATAGCTCTGCTATGAATCTCACAATATCTTGAAGCACAAAGGAAATACCAATTGCAGTAATGAGGGGAATCAACCTTGGTGCATGGCGCAATGGACGATACGCCAACCTTTCGATCCCCATTCCTAATAACCCCGTCAGAACAGCTGTTATAATGAGTACAGTTAGTAACATGACAATGGCAGGCAGCGCCGAAATCCATCCGATCCCCGTAAAGAGGAGCAAGAGGGTTGTCCCAATAAATGCCCCTGTCATGAAAATTTCACCGTGTGCAAAGTTAATGAGTTCCAGAATTCCATAGACCATTGTGTATCCTAAAGCAATGACTGCATATACAGTCCCTAACGTAAGGCCATCTATCAACACTTGCGGGATTGTTTGTATTATTTCGTTCAGCATAAGTTACCTCCTTACTCCAGGGGTATAAGAATAAGGGGACAAGAAATCATACTCATCCCCCTTCCAACTACTTATTTTTCTACTTCGCCTTCTAATTGAGGTGGATATTTTGCTTCATTAAAACTATAAATGAACACTTTTGCATAATCATTATCGCCAATATCGTCAAAGCTCACTTCTGTCAGAACCCCTTTGTAGTCTTTTATTTCACGTATTGCATCGCGAACTTGCTCACGGGTTGGCAACTTGTTGTTATTGGCTTTAATCGCATTTTCGATCGCCTGTAAGACAACGCCCATCGAATCATAGCCGTACACTGAATAGGCTTCTGGATCTTTCTTATTGATCTCTTTATATCTTTGCATGAATTCCTTCCCAGCTTCTGATTTCGTAGAATCCCCAGCTGCGGAAGTAATGTACGTATTTTTTATCGTGTCACCGGCGATTTCAACCAATGTGGAGGCATCCATGCCGTCTCCTCCCATGAATGGGATGTTTATTCCTTTTTCACGTCCTTGTTTAATTAACAATCCACCTTCAGAATAGATGCCGCCGAAATAGACCAAATCTGGTTTTTTAGAGAGTACTTGGTTTAACACACCATTAAAGTCTTTTTCACCAAGTGTAATTCCTTCATACCCAACAATTTCAGCTCCCGCTTCTTCAGCGGCTTTTTTGAATGCATCTGCAATTCCCGTACCGTATGCGGTTTTATCTTGAATGATAAAGATTTTCTTCGCTCCTAATGTCTTCACCGCATATTCCGCACCGGCTGGACCTTGAGAGTCATCGCGAGCGACGATCCGATTCACTGTTTTTAACCCTCGATCGGTAACATCTGTTGCCGTGTTCGCAGGCGAAACCATTGGGAGGTTGTATTTTTCATAGACTTCCGATGATGGAATGGCAACACCGGAGTTATAATGCCCAACAACTGCGAGGATCGCTTGATCTGCACCAATTATTTGGGCATTGGCCACTCCTTTTTTCGGATCGGATTGATCATCGTACGGAACAAGTTGTAATTCAAAACCCATTTCTTTAAACTTTTCCTTTTGATCGTCTAATCCAAGCTGCGCACCTAACTTAATGGCTTCCCCGATGGTTGCACTCCCACCTGAAAGTGGCGTTTGTGTTGCGATTTTAATTACCTGCAATCCATCTTTTGAACCCGTTTTGGACTTTCCACCACACCCAGCTAGCACACCAGCCAATAAGACCCCCGCTGCCAATATCATTAGCGTTTTTCGAAACCTCATTTTGCCCCTCCCCTTTTCAAAACGTACAGTCGCTTATTTAAATGTATTTATCCTACATGAGAAATAGGACACATTATTCTGTTTTATTTTTTAGATGGGTCATATTTCATCCAACGCAAAAAGCAGACATGCACAGCATGCCTGCTCCCCCGATTATTCCTGTTCATTTTTTCCAGGAATGTTTCTTCCCGTTCACGTCTACAATTTCCACCGTCGTATCCGTCAGCTTCATGTCTTTTGCCTGAATGCCAGAAAGCTTTTTCGTTTTCCCGTCCAGTAAGCCGTATGAAAACACGCCTTTTTTATTGAAGTAAAACATAGTGCTCGGATCGAATTTGACGGACTTGTTATTTTGTGAAACATTTGTTGGAAATCTCGTGGATCCTTCCAGTCTTTCAAAAATGACGCGCGCATCGAACTCGATCACTTTCACCGGATCTGCTATGAAAGGACTTTTGTGATAAAGGATTAACGTCTGGTCCGTATTCACGGAATCATCAAAACTGTTATAAGAATACCGGATGTTCTTCTCTACTGTGTAATAGTAGTCATGCCCGTAGACGTTGAAATTCCGTATGCTTCTTATATTGGCCGGATCAATCTCCAATTCGGTATACTTCGTATTATTCTTCCCACCCTGTGTACTCGTCTGGAATACACCATACGCATATGGATAATCCTCCATTTGGTGAACAGCAGCCCAGTATGGAACGTAAATCATGCTGTTTTGAAGAATGATTGGAAATCCTGTTTCTAAGTGGACCTCCCACAATCCATCTTGTGTCGGGAAATCCCGTTCCGTCAGCAGTACGGTCTCTTCTTTAGTCTTTTTATTAATCTTCACGAGCTTTTCGCCTTTGATCGTGTACTGGAACCCATCCTCTTCCACGACGATTCCCTTCTGGCTGACGTAGGAGAATGGATCTGGCAATTTCATCTTGTCATCAATGGCACGTGCAAGAAAAGACGAGAATTGAGCGCGTGTCACAGGATTCCCAGGCTTGAACGTGCCGTTTTGGTAACCGCCCGCAATCCGATTCAGCGCAGCACTATTGATATCCCCGTACGCCCAGTGAGCCGGCGAAACATCTCTGAACATCGGCTTCTGTTCCAAAGGAAGTTCAAATGCCCGGCGCAAGATTGCTGCCATTTGGGCACGCGTCGTCTGCTCCGCTGGTCGCATATAACCGTTATCCCCGCGCAAGATGCCCTTTTCATTAATCGTTGCAAGCGTCCGATAATGTGTCGAACTTTTGGACACATCTTTGAAAGTAGCAGTCGGGTTTTCCTGCACCGGAATGTCCAGCGCTTTGAGGAGCATAGCAGAAGCTTGTGCACGAGTAATCGGTTCATTCGGCCGGAACGTGCCATCCGGATAGCCCCCGATAATCCCCTTTTTGTACAGGAACATGATGTCCCATGAGGCACCATTCCCTTTCTGCAAATCTTTGAAAGGGATCGGGTCGCTATAGGGCGGATATTCCGTCTCTGCCTGGGCTATAGATGCGAACGAAAACAGAAGAAATATTGTTAGCAATGAAACGAGGAACTTTTTCAATGTGTACACCTGCTTTCTATGAAAGTAGTTATTTATTGAAAGACCTTTTCTCTTCTCGTTAAAATCAATCACATATGAGTGTCGATCATTTCATAGATTTGGACATTAATAATAGGTCCCAATGTCTCGACACGGACACCTATTGCTATTAAATCAGTCTTGTTATGGTCCGGCAGTTTAATAGTGAAAGAACCTTTTTTCTTACCCTCAGCATGGAACAAGTTCGTTCCTGGCTCCCTAGTGATTGCTGCAATTTGATCGGCATCTTTTGGCAGTACATGCCTTCCTATGTCGTATGCTGCTCCGAGGTCCACTGAGGCAGTCGGTCTTTCCTCTAGTATCCTCATACTATAAGAAAAATGGGGAGTTAAACTTACCGCTTCGATACCGTACCGCACTTCTTCTCCGTCATCAAAACGGACAGTGGCGATATATTGACCTGGTTTATCAATCATAATACGGACATTATTATACTTTCCTTCACTATCGGTTTGATCGCTATCACGGCAATCGGATGGACTGAAAGAGAGACATTTCCTGAACTCCACATTATCAGATAGCTTCTTTCCGTCCATTGTAGAAAGGGAAATGTTTTGAACCTGGTTTTTCCCCCTTACGTCGAGCCCAGCTGGTGTAGGTAAAATATCTTCTGTCCTTTCTAGCGTCAACTTCAGTTTGCCGTCGACTTCTTTAATGTGTACGAAATATTTCCGATAATATTTCTGATCCGGATTCCCTGAATACACCAAAGCGACTTGGAATGTCCCCTTCCCTTCTTTAAGCGGGACTAAGTGTATTTTATCCACGGGACCACCAAATTTCTCTCTTCCTTCTACCGCATGGAACAAACCAGAATCCCGATGATTGGAATCAAACATCTTAAACTCTTCCCATTGGTAATCGCTTGCCCGTACCGTAACGATCGGCGCCTTTGCTTCCTCTGACGCTTTCAACATTTTGGCCGCTTGCCCTCTTGTGATGGGCGCGTTCGGGCTGAATGTCTCCGGAGACGTCCCTGCCGTGATGCCAAGTCTGTAGATGGAAAGTATGCTTGAATCATGACCTGTCCCTCGTTTCACATCTTCGAATGGACTTTTATACGACGTGAAATTATATCGCGGTAGATCGAACGCTTTCACAATTATCGAAGCCATTTGCCCACGTGTAATCGGATCGTTCGGACCGTAACGTCCATCCCCATAACCACTAATAATGCCTTCTTGCGCCATGGCTGCAATTGCTTCGTAGTAACCGTTCGCCGTCGAGACATCTTTGAAGCCCGGATTTTTCACATTCGTAGTGTCCAAGCCAACCATCTTGGTGATAATAGCGGCCGCCTGCCCTCTTGTGATGGAATTGCCCGGCTTGAATGTGCCATCCGGATAGCCTCCGATAATATTGCGATCTGCCAAGTCATAAACGGCTTCAGCGTAGTGCTTTGATGATGGTACGTCTGTAAATCGTTCCGTGCTTGCGGCGGATGTGCCGGATAAAGGCAGATTGCAGGCGAGCAGCAATGCGCCAAGTACCATCAGTAGTTTCTTTCCCACTTGCGTTCTTCCTTTCTATTTATAGATTGATAGGCCCTAGGTCGCAAAATGACAATACAACTCAGGAAATGATCGATATTAAGTATTCCGCAGCAATACGTGTTTGGAAAACCAGGCTGGCGTCCCTATATAGTCAGCGGTTGGTTGACGGCTTCATTCTGGGAGTGTTACCAACCTGGTTTCCAAACGTCAGGGTTCCCATACCCCTCTTGTATTATTCTGCGATCACCCAACGCCCCGAGTCTGCATCCCGCTTCATCGTAAACACTTGTTCCGCGACACCTTCGCGCCCGTACTCGTAACGGATTTCCACTTCGTTGTCAGAGACAGGAACCGTTCTTCGATACGAGGCCTCTAAAAACAGTTCACCTAATCGGCTAACTTGTGTAAATGCAGGCGTCTCCAGCAGATTGCCGTAGCCTAACAGATCATCATACAAATACAAATCAAAATATTGCTCTGGCGTATAGTCACCCGTCACCTGGCCGGCTAAATAATCCAAGTACATCGATTCGGTGCGTTCCTCGGTTGCTACACCTACCACCTGCCCGAAGATTTTATGCACTGGCGTAATCGTCGCCCCTTGCACTGTCCCACTTGCCGGGAAATGGTTCAACAAGAAATATTCCCGCGCATTCAACACCTGTTCGTACCCACCTAAAATCCTGATTCCCTGCTCTTCATACCGATCCATCAGACCGGATTTCACCGGCTTTCCGTTAATCCGCAATTCTCCATCTCTCAGCACGACACGATCTCCTGGAACTGCAAGCACTTCGTAATAAACATCGGTGTACGTCGGCAAATGGCTAGTCGTATTCGTCATCGTCCGTACGATGTCCCCCGTCTCATACACAACTTCATCGAATAAATTCTCCTTACGTTCAATGACGGTATGGAACGTTTCCGAACTCCCTTCGATCGAAAATGGTACTTTATCGACATAATGCAAGCCGTCCACATTATCGAAATGCGGCAATGTCGCAAATTCTTCGTAATCAACGGCTGACAGCTGCTGCTTTTTTTGCAGTGCTGAAATTTGCGCCAAGTCATCGAGCGGATCATACGGAACCCCGGGTCCCAAATCCGAAGAAAGCTGATTTGTAGGGTTCATTGTGAAGAAAAGCATCAGTGCCACTACAGGAATGGCCGCACTGACAAAAACCACTTGCCAGGAAAACTTTCTCACCGGTGTTTGCAGCTTTTCATGTACACGCTGCTTGATCCGTCTTTCCTGCATCGTCGTATCGCCCATCATTTCGTCGAGCTTACGCTTAAAATCGCTCAATTGTCCTCTACCTCCTCTTCCTCAAAAAATTCCTTCAGCTGCTGTTTTGCCCTTCGCAGCCGCGTTTTCACGGTGTTTTCATTCAACTGCAGATACGTTGCAATATCCGCTATCGATTGCTCGTCATAATAAAATAAGATCAAAGGCTCGCGGTATTTTAACGGAAGCTGAAATAGATTCTTTTCAAGCGAAGCGAGCCGCTCTTGCTCTAATACGACTTCTTCTGTGCCCTTTTCCGAAGCAAAGATCGTATCGAACAAGACATCTTTTTTATGCTTCCACGAGCGCAAATAATCTTTTGCCCGATTGGCTGTTATCTTCGTTAAATACGTCTTCAAAGACGCCTCGCTGCGAAACTGGTCGCTCTTTTGAAAATACGTCACAAACACTTCTTGTACGATATCCTCTGCAGTCGACCAATTTTTCACGTATAAATAAGCGATCCGCACTAAATAACGCGAATGCTCATCCATAATTTTATCAATGCTATTCATTTACGAACCCTCACCCTCTTTCACGGCCACGTCATGTCCCCCTCCACATACGTAACAAATTGCTCAAACGACCTTTTCTCTGTCATTCCAAATCGAGATACTTCGTAGTTGGAAGACTTCATATTGGCATACCCCTCAATGATTGTAAAGCCGATCAACAACCCTGCCTCTTTTGCCGCCTCGATGAAATGCTCATTATAATGCCCATATGGATAGGCGATTGAAACGGCTGCCGGCACTTGCTCCAAGTTCCCTTGTAAATCCAAAAGAATCTCTTCTTGAGAACGTTGTAACGCGACACCCGAATCCCCATTCAATGAATGCAATTCATTTGTATGTGCCTCAAACTGGAACACATCCGTCAGCTCACTTAAATCGGCAGCAGTCAAATACTGCAACGGTCCATCCGCATCAAACAGCTGTGCTCCCTGTCCACGATCTGTACGTGAGGAAATGATGTGCTGAATCGCACTGAACCCGTACCGCTTTAAAATGGGATGCGCATATTCCTTCGTCGATAATAAACCGTCGTCAAATGTAATAAGCACTGCTTTTTGCGGTACGACTAGCCGCCCTTCCAAATAATCATAAAGCTGATGTGCCGTCAGTGTCTTAAATTGGCGGCTCGCCAAGTATTCCATCTGCTTTTCAAACAGCTCCACAGAAATTGTGCTATTCATCGTTGTCATTGATTCAAGCGGCAGGATGTGATGGTAGACAAGCACTGGGATTCCTTCATCCAAAACAACGGACTGTTTATGAATATAGCCCGGCCGTTCTCCTATTGTAAGGATATACCAATCCCCTTCCTCCTGCACGACCGGATAGCGATACCCTTCCTCGAGCTCCAGTATAACGGTACTCTCCATGTTCGCTTCTTCGTAAACTACAGTTTTTTGCAATGAATGAACAGCTGCCAACCGCTCGGTATGTACAAGTGTCGCAAGCTTTTGTTTTTCAACCTTCCCCTGCCCCTTACGGACAAAGGCACTCATATTGCCGAGTCGCATCTCATAATACACCTCATCCTCACCGATGATTGCAACAGGCTGATTCGCAGCAAGCTCGCCAATCTGATTTAACGAAGTGCTTTTCATATAAATTGGCTGGCGCTCCTCTAACGTGAGCACACGGTCAAATTCTCTCTTTGTAATAAACTGCTCACCATCTCCAACTTTTGCGAACGCGATTCCTTCTGACTGAATGAACATCCATATTGCACCGAACCCTAGTAGTAAAACAATCAAACACAGTAACATCGGCGCTTTATTATCTCTTTTTCTCATCATGTACCCCCACTGTTAGCAATCTAGCACCGTACAGACGGAGATTTTCAGAAAAAGTTTCAAAGTTTTTTTAAAAAGTTTTTGAGGTGTTTTTAAAATTCATTCCAGATAGGTATAAAGTAATAAAATGACAATATATCTTGGGAAATGACCGATATCCTTCGCGAATTGACCGATATCTTCCGGGAAATGAACGATAACCCGCAGGAAATGATCGATAAAAATGTTTACACATAAAAAAGAGTAACTATACTGTCTACTTACTCGTAGCAGAGATAGTTACTCTTAATCGTTCATCCAGCAACCCGGTTATCTTCTCCTTCACAACTTCCGACGTAACAAAACATTTGGCGGAAGAATACTTCGTCTTTATCTTTAGCTCATATGCGCAGCTTATCTCAGGTGAATGATACGCAGGGTGATTCGTATGAAGTTCCTCGAAGTGATACGATCGAATTCTTTTCCATGGTAAAAACCGTCCGCGGCATAATACCCCGTCATCGACAATTACAAATATTCTCCACAAGTATTGATTAATCAAGAGTAAATTTGTTACAAACATGGCATAGGGACCCCATCCCACCGCGCTATCGTATATATCCAACACTACTATTAAAAGTAAGAAGAGAAGCAAGACCCCCATCCACATAAAGAACCTTTTTGTTAGGGAGTGGATCGGCAACTCCAGTGCTTTTTTCGAATGATTCCAGATCGCTTTCAGGTCTTCCTCTGTGTCTGGGAAAAAGACTGGTTGCTTCATTTTTCTAACTATCCGAAAGAAGGTAATAAATTGAGAACCCAAGATTAACAACAATACTCCGATCACAATAATTTTCATCTGCGATATCCCCCAACTCTAGCCATGCAGATTTACATTAAATGCTCCAGTTTATTCAGAAACTTGATGACACGCATGTCTTCCCTTTGTTCAAGCAGATGGATTCCTGTATCCCCTGTAAAAAATCTAAAATCGCCGTAGGGCTGTTTGAGAAATGATTTGAGTAGATTGGAAATCATCCCGCCATGCGACACAATCGCAATTCTTTGATACTCCCGATAATCATATAAAATCTCCTGGAAGATCCGTTCGGCTCGATAACGAAATTCAAGTTCGGACTCTCCATCTTGGATTGGTATATGTAACGGCCTGCCCCCTTTCGGCAACGGATACTTGATTGCCGCTTCCTTTCTTGGCATCCCTGCCAACACCCCATTATTCCTTTCCCTCAAATCATCATAAAACCGGATCTCACATCCGATGGCCTCCTGCAATATCCTCGCTGTGCCACTTGCCCTTTTCAAAGTGCTCGACAAGATGATTTCAGGAGGGTATTGTTTCGCAACGGACATGGCCATCTTTCTTGCTTGCGCTTCTCCTAACTCAGTCAACGGGAAGTCCGCCCTTCCTTCATGAACGTCCAAAAGATCCGCCTCCGATTGGCCATGTCTGATGATTAGTATTTCCATCGGATGAGAAGTTGTTGTTTGATTCACCATAGATTCCTCCTGCATTTACATTTATATGTAAATTCTACCTGTATATGTAGTAGTTCACAAGAGCTTCACCCAGCCACCATGTAAAATATAAGATAAGCGGGATGTCAAACAATTTTTATACCCTTAATAAAACTAGGTTAAAAGTCACAAAATGACAATAACACTTGGGAAATGAACGATAACTTTTGGGAAATGAACGAAATCCTTCACGAATTGATCGATAACTTCTGGGAAATGAACGATAACCCGCGGGAAATGTTCGATATAAATTCAGCCTCCCCATTTACCCACCCACCTCCCCAACATAATACGGAAATTGCAGTACCTCTCTCTTGATTTCCCAAAACGACTGCGACCTTTTCGTCACCTCACAATAAATCGACATGACCATCTTGTGGCTCACGTCGTTCACCCGCCTAGCAACCCCACCATATATAGTACGATGCTCTACCCTCACCTCTTCAGGAGTTTCCGCCAAGTAAAACGCAAACCGTTTACCTCCCAACGGCACAACGAACAGCTTGACCGTACACATCCGCAGCCAATTATCGTCCTTCATTTTCGTAATCTCGTCGTAATCCAATTCCTTGTAAGGTATCCGACTTTCAGGATCATCCAGATGCACAAGCCCTTGTTGTAATGCGTAATAAACGGTATGCGCCATTAGAGGCAAATCGTACAAAAACGCGTCATGAAGCAACTCTTTCACTGTCAGTTCCAATTCCCATTCCCTCCCCTATGCTGACCAGACCTTTCATACGTTATATAGGCGGGATTTTATGAAAAGGATACTTTTTGGATAAATTAATTTTAAAAGCATTAAAGCGCAGGTTCACCATGATCGTATTGAGACTGTTTCGCGTGTTAAACTACTAGCAACCATAACCGATGGAGGTACGTCATGTCACGGAAGCATCGTTTTGCAAATCTAGATCAAGTGGAAACGACAAAAACATTTGCGGACTTTCGCCGTTGGCAGAAGGAGCACAGGCAGAATAAAAAGGATCTTAGCATTCGTATCGAGCAAGCGCCGCACAAGGAAGTCGAAAAACTAAAGAACAATCGCACAGGCATCTCAATCACATGGATTGGACACTCTACATTTTTGATTCAGATGAATGGTTTGAATATGCTCACCGATCCTGTCTGGGCAAACTGGATGGGCATTTCAAAACGACTGACAGCGCCTGGAATCGTATTGACGGATCTGCCAGAAATCGATGTTGTCTTCATTTCCCATGGGCATTATGATCATTTGGATTTCCCGACGATAAAAAGGCTGAAAGGAAACCCTACGTATTACGTTCCAAACGGGTTGGGACATGCGTTTAAAAAGCGGGGATATGAAAAAGTGTTTGAGGCGAATTGGTATGATTGGTTCGAGATGGCTGACATGACGTTCTCGTTTGTCCCTGCGCAACATTGGGTGAAACGGACACTCACCGACACGAATACATCCCATTGGGGCGGCTGGATCATCGAAAATGAGGAGCACTCCATTTATTTTGTCGGAGATACAGGATATTTTCGCGGATTCAAAGAGATTGCCGAGAAGTTCAACATCCAAACAGTGCTAATGCCGATCGGGGCCTATGAGCCGGAGTGGTTCTTGAAAGAAAGCCATATCAACCCGGAAGACGCGGTAAAGGCCTTTTTGGAGTTGGAAGCTCATACATTCATCCCGATGCATTATGGCACCTATCATTTGGCGGATGATACCGGCCCGGAAGCCATAGCTAGATTGGATGCAGAGTGGAACAGATTGCAATTGGATCCTTCTAAATTAAAGAAACTGCTCGTCGGGGAGACTTGGTGGATGTAAAAAAATGTCCGGATCTGTTTTCAACCTCAGATCCGGGACATAAACTTTTCGCCAATAATCTTTCATGGTTGTAACCCGTTCATTTACGCTTCACTTCAATTTCTTCATTCTGAAGAGTCTTGCGTATCATATTGTGGAACACGCGCACATTCCGATTTTCGGGCAACGTAACCATATCCCCATCCTTAAAATAGAAATCGAACTTCGGAAACCCTCCCCCTTGCGGATTCTCACGATAAACGACGTGCTGAATGTTGCTCCACGCATAGTGCTGACCTGTCTCTGCCACTCCCCTTTTGAATGAAATACCATCCGTCGACACGCCTATATAACGCGCGGATCCATCCGCCATTAATGAAATCGATAGGAGGACGCATATTGCCGCTAGCCATTTCGATGTTTTATTCACAGACATAATCCAAAGAAAAAAAGTGGCCATGAATAGAAATAGCATACCAAGCCCGTACAACACATACACCTTCGCCGGAACAACAACGACCCAAGTGTTAGTTACTTGGTAAAGATTATTGGCAATAAACGACGGCAACAGCACAAGAAATACAGGAGAAATTACAATAATTCCAAACGAAAAAGCCATGAAAATGTGTCGTGGTTCATTTTTATCTAACAATTCTGCCCACCTCCCCAAATGGTAATACGGAGAGGACAGCACATAGGTTTCGTATTGGTTGTTAATATTTCCATGGAATTCCTATTGTTGGTGTTTCCCCCGGTTCTAGTTGAAAACTCTTAAAATAGTAATTTGGTTATATATTCAGGAAATGGTTATTTTTCATCTATTAACTCTATAAGGCTTGGACATATACTGGTAGTGTATGAGGGATTAATGTGTCAATACCAACTAAAAGGGGGATGGTTGAAATGAAGAAATGCATCAAGTTCTTGCTCGTAGTTGTATTAATTTTATCAGGTTCGTATTTATTCCCAACGGGCGGTGTGTCAGCAGAAAGCAAAGAAGTCGGCGGTATGTACTATATTGATGTTACTGCGGCAACAATTTGGACAGCACCAAATTTACTAAGAGAGGTTGACAAGTATTCCGCGACGAACCCTGTTGATTTAAGAAAATGGACAACCAGTATGACGTATCAAGACAAACTTGGTCTAGTCGGAAAACTGGAAACGCAAGCTTTATACGGTGCCAAAGTAACAGTGCTTGAAAATAATGGTGATTGGGTGAAGGTTGCTGTCCACACGCACCCTACCCCTAAAAGTGAAATAGGATATCCTGGCTGGATGCCCGCAGTCCAATTAGCTAAGGATCCAAGCTTTGAAAACCAGCTGCACCGACCGTTTGCCCTCGTCACTTCACCTACAGCTTGGTTATATAATGAAAAAAGAACAGAGAATGAATTCCTTGAGCTAAGCTTCAACACCAGGTTACCCGTTTTGCAAGAATTCGAAAACGAAGTGTTGGTCGCTACGCCAAGTGACGGCAAGAAGTGGCTAAAAAAATCAGATGTAACTATCTATAATCATGAACAAGATATCCCATCTCCAACGGGTAATGATATCGTCGAGACCGGCATGAAGTTCTTAAACCTTCCTTATTTATGGGCAGGGACATCTGGCTTTGGATATGATTGCTCAGGATTCACACACACGATCTATCATGCGCACGGCATTGTCATCCCAAGAGATTCTTCCGTTCAGGCTACACATGGCACACCTGTCGACAGAGAGGATCTTCAAGCTGGAGACCTCGTTTTCTTCGCTTACCAAGAAGGGAAAGGAAGAGTTCACCATGTAGGTATCTATATTGGTGACGGCAAAATGCTACATTCTCCAAACTCATCAACTCACGTACGTATCGATGTAATCGCTGCTACTGGATTTGCAAAAGAGTATGCTGGTGCGAGAAGATACGTAAAATAAAAAATTCAGAAGAAAATAGCAAGCATTCAAGCCCTTCCACTGTAATATGGAAGGGCTTGAATGCATTCGTGCGTTATTAAAGGTGCAGTTGATTATTTTGTGCTACTAGGTCAAGAGGAAAACCTTACTTTGCAGTTGGCAGACTTCCAGACCGCCCTCCTCGCATCAGGTGAATTCGGAAGGACATCGAAGTAGTTTTTATATGATGTATCAGAAAAGTACTGTTCATCTTTCTTCTTAAACTATGGGAAAGATTACTTCAATAAGAATAATATAATTATAGTTGTAAATATTCACAATAAACTTTACAATAAAGTGGATTAGAGTGAATTAGAGAGAACAGAGGAGATTACTATAAAAAAGAAAAATTTCATCTTTATTGTAGCCTTAATTTCAGTGGTTGGTTTGTATCTTCTATTAGATCTGGAAAAGGATTATAGTCAGCTATCAATTGAAGAATTACATGCTTTGGCACACAAAGAAGATGCAGAGGCACAAGGAATGTTAGCTTACTATTATCAAGAAGGAATACATGTAAATGTTGATTATGAAGAAAGCCTAAAATGGTATTTAGAAAGTGTTAAGAATGGAAATACAACAGCTATGGTCAACTTAGGTTATCTTTATGGATATGGAATAGGTGTAGAAAAAGATTTAACAAAAGCATTTGAATTGAATTTAATGGCTGCGAATAGTGGAGATTTAAGCGGGATGTTTAACGTAGGTAAGAAATACGAGATGGGTATTGGAGTAGCTAAAGATACTGCTAAAGCAAATTATTGGCTGGAGAAATCCGAATCATCAAAGTGGATATTAAATTAATAGTCCTGTTGTGGAGCTGCTTAGATGGCTCTTTTTTCTTGTTCAACTAAAACGGCAGCTTAGTTGAACAAGGTATTAGGTATTTAGTAGAGAATATTAAACTAAATATATTTTTTAGGAGGATTAACGATTGAGTAGAATTGGTTTAATTCGTAAAGAAGAAAAAAAGTATCACGATTTTTGTTATGAAAACTACAAATTATTTGAAGAAGGTTCTTGGTTATACAAACCAGTAAAAACAGTAATGGATTTACTGCCTTTATTTAAAAGTAAAGAAAATATTCGGGTCTTGGATTTAGGTTCAGGAGTGGGAAGAAATAGTATCCCAATTGCCCAAGAGATAAAAGAAAAAAATGGGCAAGTTGTTTGTGTAGATTTATTAGATTCAGCATTAGATAAATTAAAGCTATATAGCGAAGAATATGAAGTAAAAGAAGTGATAAAACCTCAAAAAGCAGATATAGGACATTACAAGATTAAAAAAAATGAATATGACTATATTGTTGCTGTATCGACTTTAGAACACGTTGAATCAGAAGATATTTTTGAAAGTGTAATTAGACAAATGGCATTAGGAACAAAAAATGAGGGAATAAACTGTATTATTGTTAATTCAGAAGTAGAAGAAATTGATATAAAATCCAACCAAAGATTAGATGTTATGATGGAAATCAATCTTAAGACAGAAGATATGATAAATAGATTAGATAGAATATACGATGGGTGGGAAATATTAAATAATTGGGTTAAGCCGTTTGAATATAAAATTGTACGTGATGAAAAAGATGTTTTATTGAAAACAAATGCTATAACTTATGTTGTTAGAAAAATTAGTATTTAACTATTAGGAGCTTGGTTAAGGAACAACTGCCAATTTAGGTGGTTTTGCTTCTTCAACTAATGGGTGCTGTACTTGAAGATCGGAGTTGCTTAGACGGCTCTTTATTTCTTGTCCAACTGACGGGCAATTTTGATTAAGTGTGAACCAATGGAGTGATAAACAATAGAAGGAGGTTACTAAATGGTAAATGAAATAGTTAAACGAATCTTAATAGGAGTTATTGCGACAGTCTTATTTTGTGTTTCGATTGCGATATTTGCGTACACGCCTGTTTCTAATAGAGAACCGAATTCTTCATATATCTCTCTAACAGGAATTTTTGTTATTTTCGCTACATACTCAGGTCCTGTCTTTATTATTGCAGGTGTTATTTGGTCATTTGTGATTGATAAAATAAGCGTGAAATATCAACTTGACTCAAGAGGTAAAAGATACTTGAGAAAATTTATATGGTATATATTAGCGGGTATAGTTAGCACATTGATTTTCTTGTTTATAATTTCAAATGGGGATATTGTATATAATACAGAGACATTTAGTTTGTTATCTGTTGGAATAATAGCTTCACTCCTTTACTATCATTTGCAAATTATTATGCAGCCTTTGTTTAACAAAAGAAGTAGTGAAGCGTGACACTTAAACTTGCGGGTGCTTCAATAAAAAGCGGACTGCAAAATACAATGAGCTTGGAGAGAGGTTTCCCCAGCTCATTTTTTGCATTTTTAATCCCTAATAAATGACCAAAGAATAATTTACCGAGACAGAAGCTCTAATATATTTCCATCTGGATCGATCACATGGATGACAGATTGTTCGGGGCTTCTTTTCATTTTAAAATTTCGTGTTTCCAATAGTCGATAATAATAAAAAACGTGCATTGGTTTGGATTCCTTAATGGCCCTTGATAATCCTACAATAATTTGGTGGTTAGGAAGTGCAACCTCCCTGTCTATTTCAGTGGCTGATGTAAGCTTCTTCCTTGAACGATGAAGTGCTGTTTTAATCGATTCATTACTCACTCGCAACATGGCTGCGATTTCCTTTGTGGTGTATCCAAAAACATCCTTCAAGGTGATGAGCATCGCTTGTTTTAACGGTAAGGAAGTAAATAAAACCTCAAGAAGACTATCGTATTCTAATGAATCACACGCTTCACCATAAAAATCTTCAATAAAATGAATGGTCTCTTTCATTTTTCTTTTATCATCAATAAAAAGGTTTTTAGCCACCGTACATAGAAATGAAAAATTGAACTGTCGTTCTGGTTCTGCATTCTTTAGTTTATACACCTTTAACATCGTCTCTTGTACTAAATCTTCGGCAACCCATGGTGACCCTGATAACTTTAAACAATATTTGTATAGTTTTTTAATCTCAAGCTCTACATCTTCAAAAATCATTTTAGTCACCTCATTTTTATTTGTAACTTTTACGCTATTTCAAACGTTGTAAATAGGAATTTCAATTAAAGGAGGAATTTTATGTTTAAAATTGGTGGTATCTTTATTCCAGTAACAAACATTGAAAAATCTGCAGAATGGTACGAAAAGAATCTCGGTGTGAAGAAAATTGATAGTTGGAAAGATGGAGTTGGCTACTATTTACCAACTGGTTCAGCACAGCTAGCCTTAGTACAAGTTGAAACTCCGCAGCCTACCGAATTTACGATCAAAGGGAATCAGAAAAATTCTTATTATAACTTTGTAGTGGATGATATTGAAGCTGCCTTTACTCACTTTAACAACAATGGCGTTGTCACTACCGAAATAGATGATTTCGGTGGCATGAAATTCTTTGACTTCTTCGATTTAGATGGCAACCCATATAGTGTCGTAAATGAAGTTGAAAATTCTCCATTCCATTCGGACAATGTGAGAAAAATGCAAGAAGCTAACTAAATTTTATTCGTTCATGCATGTAAACCGATCTTCTAGTCAATCTGAAGATCGGTTTTTCTTATTGTACAAGTTAATGACTTCTCTTTATTTACTATTCGGCCACTATGCCTAAATCCCTTTAAACTTCGCTTACTTCAATGAAATGCAAAAAAAGCTGCAATTGACGATTGCAGCTTTTTGATATCTTCTATTATAATCTCATCGCACCATCAATGATGTTCGCAGTACCAGAAATGTAGTTTGAATCATCACTTGCTAGGAACAAAACTAGTTTGGCTACATCGACAGGTTCGCCAACTCGGCCAAGCGGTATCATACCGATAACACCTTGCATTGCCTCATCTGTAGTGATTGTATCAGTTAACATTTTAGTAGCGATTGCACCTGGATGAACAGAATTTACACGGATATTATCTGGTCCAAATTGTACTGCAGCTGCACGTGTAAGTGCTTCAACTGCACCTTTACTTGCAGTATAAACGTTGAAACCGCCAGAGTTATCAATACTTGCCATAGAACCAATATTCACGATTGATCCGCCACCTGCTTCTTTGATATAAGGAGCAACAGTTTTCATACCAATAAATTGGCTCCAAGCATTAATATTCATGCCTAAATTCCAATAGTCGATAGTGGTTTCTTGATACGGCTTCGTAGCAAGAATACCAGCATTATTAACTAATATATCTATTTTCCCGAAACTCTTAATTGATTCTTCAACTACTGTTTGCCATTGTTCTTCAGAAGATACATCATGTTTAAGAGCAATTGCACTACCAGGATATTCTGCATTAATTTCTTCTACAACATTTTGTACATTTTCAAATGCAACATCTGTCGCGATAACTTTTGCTCCTTCTTGTGCGAACAATTTAGCTTCAGCAGCACCTTGTCCAGCACCTGCTCCAGTTACAATTGCAACTTTACCTTCTAATCTTTTCATGTGATTACCTCCAATTTGCATTTCTGAAATCGGTTTCAAATCAATTCTTCCTACAATTTAAGTTTAATGCTTTAGTATAATTAAAACAATGTATAGAAAACCGAAAAATGTTCACTAATAGACATACCTACTAAGAATGTCTAAAAAAATTGTGAGGGAAAATGATGGTTGAATTTCAGTATTTAGATAAGAGAGTACAACGAACAAAGATAAATTTATATAAAGCATTACTGGAATTACTTGAACAAAAAAAGTATGAACAGATTACGATAAAGGACATCATCGATTTTGCAGGATATAGTAGGGGGACATTCTATATTCATTACAAACAAAAAGATGATCTGTTAAATGAAATTATTGACTATCTATTTAATGAGGCTATCAAGGCACAGAGAAGTTCCTATATCAATGAGGACTCAATCAATATTCAAAAATTAGATAATGAACCTATCTTTATCATTAAACATTTTCAACAATACGGGAAATATTATAAAATCTTATTGGGAGAAAATCTGCAAATTGATTTCAGTCGTAAATTGACGAATTTATTCGTTAATCTATATTTAGAGGATTTTGAAATGCAGGACCCAACTGATGAGAATGCAATCGATAAGAATTTAATAAATAAATATTATGCATACGGATTAATCGGATTAATAATGGAGTGGGTTATTGCTGATTGCCCTACTGAACCAGAAGTATTCTCAGAAGAGCTAGTAAAAATCTTTAAATATTCACTTGGAACCATTCAAATAATAAATTAGAGACACTTATTATTCTAACGAAGGCGTTGATCCATCAATGGATTAAGGCCTTTTTATGTTTGCGAATATGCGTTACAGGAAATGATGAATATACAAGGTCAGCTACTATTACACGAAGGGGTATATGAAATGGCCAATCATAGTGAAGACATCATTACTTATTTCCAAAAACTAGATCGTTCCTTTTTCATGGATGAACTGAAAGAATTCGCCTATATGGACGAGGCCATTCCAATTGGGTATGAACAAACCATTTCCCAACCTTCCCTCGTACTCGAAATGACATTGGCGCTCGATTTGCAACCCGAAGCAAAAGTGCTGGAAATCGGAACGGGCTCTGGCTTCCAAACTGCCCTACTCGCCGCCTTCTCGAAAACCGTTTATACAATCGAACGAATTGCCGAGCTGCATGAACGGGCAAAAGAAAGATTGGATGAAGCCGGTTTTACTAACATCCATTTCAAGCTGGATGACGGCAGCACTGGTTGGGATGAACACGCGCCTTACGACCGAATTATGGTGACCGCCGCCGCTGCTCAAGTGCCGATTGAACTCGTGGAGCAATTAGCGATTGGAGGAAGAATGATCATCCCTGTAGGCACACCCCTTCATCAGGAATTGTTGCTCCTGGAAAAAGAGGAAGACGGGGACATCGAGACGACCGTGTTGGATGAAGTGAGGTTTGTTCCGTTGAAAGGAAAGTATGAATAAAAAAAGTTGGAGCATTAGAAAGTCTAATGCTCCAACTTTTTTAGTTATCTTTGATATCTAATAATTAAATCAATGAACATATTCACGAAGGATTGTAAGTATTCTGTTGTACCTTCATTCAGCTTTCCGTTCTCATCAAATAGTTCTGGGGAATTTGCTAGGTACACTTCAGGCTGTTGGACGGTTGGCATATTTAAAAACACAAGGCTTTGACGTAAATGATGGTTTGCACCAAATCCACTTAAGTTCCCAATCGATTGACTAATGATCGCTGCGGGTTTACCATCCCAAACACTTTTTCCATAAGGACGTGAACCAACATCTAATGCATTTTTTAATGCGCCCGAGATGGAACGGTTATACTCAGGTGTAACAAAAAGGACAGCATCACATTCTTTAATGGTGTTTCGGAATGCCGTATATTCTGCTGGGACATTGCTCTCTGTATCAATATCTTCGTTGTACAGAGGAAGATTTCCAATTTCGACGAATTGTGTTTCATATCCAGCTGGAAATAGTTCTCCTACACTTTTAGCAATTTTTGTAGAAAACGACTCTTTTCTTAAACTACCACTGATGATTGCTACTTTAACCATGTTTTGATCACCTATCCTTTGTGTTAGTAAAATCAGAAAGTTCCCTTCCATCTATTAGTCTATACATCACGTAATAGGGAATCAATTACAATGCTTGGTAAGTCTCTCTTACCTTTTTGAAAAAGCTTGAAGACAACGGTTTAATTCACCTAATGAAAGCACAAAAAAAGACCCTACATGTAGGGTCTTTTAAAAGCGTTATTAAGCTTTTTGAACGTTTGCAGCTTGTAGGCCACGTTGTCCTTGTTCAACTTCAAATGTTACAGTTTGACCTTCGTCTAAAGATTTGAAGCCTTCACCTTGGATAGCTGAGAAATGTACGAATACGTCTTCTCCACCTTCACGCTCGATGAATCCAAAACCTTTTTCTGCATTAAACCACTTAACTGTACCTTGTTCCATTATTGTTGCCTCCTCGTGCGGATATCCCACACAATATGATACTATCCTTGCTCAAACCCTTAGACGAAAAACAAAATATATTCAGATAAAATATATTTTCGATCTGAAATAGAACAAAAATAATTCTTATTAAGAATAACACGTTTGTGAGGAAATAGCAAATCGGACGATTGTTAAGTTGAATGAAGTGTTGAGGAAACTTTGAATAACATGTGAGGTATCAGTCCCCCACTCAAATCGGAATTGTGTGAACCTGTTTTCATTCGTCCTTCTTTTAATTTTACTTAAAGGTTGTTGGAATATTATGCTAATATGTGAGTAGAGGGGGGTTCATATGAAAAGAAAAGGGATGAGTCTTTATTTCACATGGTTACTTCTTCTACTAGCACTATCAGCTTGTAGTCCAAAACTGGAATTCAAATTGTATGAGGGGAAACCTTTAAGCATAGCAGTAGTTGGGGATCCGCCAGTTGTGGGAGAAGAACAGGTCACGTTCGAGAGTGTTTCCTTCGATGAATTAACAAGTGAAGCGATCGGTTCGTATGATGCTGTCATTATTACAGAAGAAAACCTTGTCGAAGCATCAGAAAGCCAGTATGCGGATGTGTACTTACAGTCCCCCATCCCCATCTTTTTCATTTCAGCTAGCAACCCTATCCCTTTTACAGTGAAAGACGTGGAATATGATGCCAGTTGGGGCTGGGCAATCGGGAAGAGCTATGCTGTTGGGGTGCTGACAGTAAAAGAAGAGGAAGAAGATGTTGTAAAAAATTGGGGAATTGGTTTATATAACAGTGAAAAGACGGAAGAGCATATAAAACACGTGTATTCACTTATTTTTAAGACGATTGAGGAAGCGTAACTATACGAAAACAGAACGAGTGACGCGCTTTGCTTAGGAGGTACTTAGGAGGTACTTATGAAAACTCACTATTATTTAGGTTGGTTTAACAATTTCTTTCCAGAGAATTTGGCTAGGGTATTACAGGAGGATATAACTGATAGAAAATCGCTTGCTATGATTAGCTCGAATCCATCTATTTTTGAAGATGATGGTGCCACTGAACGCTCGTGGCTTGACCAGGCTGGCATTATGTTTGATGAATATCATTTTATTAATTACCGCGTACAGAAGGAAGATGCCCAATCGATCCTTCAAAATGCTTCCGTCATTTTCTTGTTGGGTGGGAATGCACTTAATCAAAATGGTTTTTTGAAGGAATATGAATTAACGGATTCGATTAAAAAAAGCAGCGCCGTTGTGATGGGAGCAAGCGCTGGTGCAATCAACATGTCCGCTAAATGGTTATGCTCGAAAAAATTTGGATTTGAAGTTGAAATGAGCTCTGTTTACGACGGAATCGGTCTAGACAATTTTTCCCTTCTTTCTCATTTTGACCTTGAAAATAACATGACAATGGTTCAAAGCGAACTATCTCCCCTATCGGAAGAAATAAATATTTATGCGTCGAACAAAGATTGCGCTGTACGTGTAAAGGGAGACAAAATCGACATTTTGGGCAATGTTTTTTTAATTTCCGACTCAAAGATTCAGAAGTTAGATGAGACGCTCTAGTAGTAGCCGACAAGAAGGAAAACCATTTTCCTTTTTTTAAGCTTAAGGGCAGGCTTTTTATTAAGGGGGAAACAAGAATTGAGAAAGTTTTATGTTGCTTCGGGTTTCAGTAACATTGAAACAGTTCGTTTGGTTAGTATGCAATTAAAAGATAAAGGCTTTATTCAAACTTATGATTGGACAGGAAACGATAGAGCATCAACAATTGAGGATTTAAAAAACATCGGAATAAAAGAAAAGGATGCTGTAATGGCAGCAGACTTTGTAATAATCTTATTACCAGCAGGCAAAGGAAGCCATATTGAATTAGGCATTGCTCTCGGACTGGAAAAAAGAATATATCTCTATTCACCAACTGATGAAGTAAATAAATTTGAGACGACCAGCACGTTTTACCATCTACCAGAAGTCCATAAGTGTATTGGTACTATTGAAGAATTAATGGAAAAAGTCATATCAGACCAAGTGTTATTATCCTAACGGGTGCTTTACTTAGAGATTGGAGTTGTCTTATCAAAACAGAATAGAGGGAGGTAAGTATTTTATGGAAGAAGAATATTTAAATAAGAAAAAAGTTGATACAACGAAGTTAGAAATGAAAGAGATTGGCTTTACAGTATTAGTCATACTATTTATTGTTCAATATACGAAAATACTTGGATATGTATTTAACCGTTGGATATGGAACGGTACTAACGATGGTTTTGAAATATTCCTATTGATATTCGGGGTACTTCCTGCGTCTACTTTTCCGCAAAGTATTTAGTTAACGTAATTAAGAAAGCATGGTGAATAGCGAAGGGGTGGAATGATGATGGAGTTTATTTTAGGCCTACTGTTCGTGATTGTAGTGATAATACATCTCCTTTCTATAGATGCACTTCTTCAAAGAGGAACAAAACAAAATGAAGAAATAATAGAATTACTGAAACAAATAAACGAAAAAATTAAATGAGTTTCAAATCTGGCGCGATAGCTGAACTGTCGTAAGTGATTCAGTAGGAGGCGTCATTATTGGACTTATATTTTTACATCAATATGTATAGAAATATAATTGCAACTTTTTTTCAAAATGGCATTTGGGTAATCGGCTTTTTTTACTTGCTAATTAAGACCTTCGAGAATGATCGACTGAAGCATTTTTCTAAATATGCTATCGGTATTATTTTGGCAATATTACTCATTTACTCGGTGATAGTAAGTATATAAACTTTGTTCTTATTTAAGTAACTAAGTTCTTCTGTGGTACTTTGCTTGATATTATACTCTCTTTGATAGTTGCAGAAATAACTGCGAATAAAACAGTTATTGCAAAGGGTAGGTGAAAAAGTTGAAAAGAGTGATAACCCCATTACTTTTTATAAGTGAGTGGGCTCTATTCTTGGCGGTTCTCCTCTTCTTTTTTTATTTAATATGATCAATCTCTTTAACCTAATTTATATCGACATGCCTTGGGAAGAGCCGATTCCTTTAACTTCAAGCTTCATGAAGTCATTGCTACTAACAGTAGGACTAGGAGTTGTCATCTTCCTTTTGATAAGGAAATTAACTCGTAATAAAGTGTATAACATGGTCAAGCAAGCCCTATGGGGAGTTCAATTCGGGGTACACACATTATCTTCTGCATTCTGGCTGTTGCTCAGTTTTTCGTCTAACCTGTCTGCGGATGATCGTATTTTACGACTACTCATTTCTTTGATTTGTATAGCGCTGACAATTCAAACCATCTTACTTTTTCGGGATCAAATGAAGAAAAGCTCAATAATCTCTAACTAAAGGGAGACGACAAACAATATGATAAATCTATGTGGATGTTACGAAACACATGATTTAAAAGTTGAAGCAGATATAGGAGCCGACGCCATTTGGTGTAATAAATGTTTTTCCAACTTTGACATTGAATATGTTCCAATTTCTAACGAGTTGAAGTCTGAACTATTTGAGTGGTTGTCGAAATATGGTGAATGGATCGATTGGGATACTGATGGAATAGTCCTTAACGGAGCTGAACTTGAAGAAGAACATAATAAACAAGGATTGAAACTAACTGAAAAAGTACAAAAAGAACTTGAAGGAAAATACAAAGTATCATTTTCGCCTTCTACATATGCAAAAAGATGTGCAGCTCAGAAACAGTAACCCTTATGCACTAACGGGTACATTATTTTATGTATGGGGACGGAGGTGTAATTAAATGTTCAACGATTTTTACGGCAGCTTCAATTCAGTGATTATCGCTTTGTTATGTTGGTGGATCGTTTTACTTGTATTTCAAAGAATCACAAACCGTTACCCTAAAAAAAATGGTTGGAAAAAAGATATCACTTTTACTTTTTTTCAAAGTGTATTCGTCATAATTTCACTTCCTATACTTGCCTATTTTATTGGGCCTAAATAGATTTGTGTGGAGAAGGAAACACTCGATAAAAAAAAGCATTTCATTTTAGAAGAATCCTTCAAAATGAAACGCTAAAACCTATCTTTACTTAAAGGGTAGCAATGCGTTCACGATCGTTTACTGTTAGTTCAAAGTCAAAGATATCTAAACTTTGTGCTTGACGATCTTTATTATGAGACTTAGGAATGACAATAACATCACGTTCAATTTGGTAACGCAATACTACTTGCGCGTATGTCTTTCCGTATTGGTTGCCGATTTCTTCTAGAACTTGCTTAGCATTTTCATCGATACCGCGTAATGGAGACCATGCTACAGTCGCGATATCATTACCTTTATTATAAGCAATTAATTCTTCATTCCATTTTCCAACGTAAGAGGCAATCTGGTTAACGGCTGGTTTAATTTTTCCGTTTTTGAGAATCAGATCAAGATGTTCTTTCGTAAAGTTCGAAACACCGATTGATTTAAACACGCCACGGTTATAGTAGTCTTCCAAAATACTCCAAGCCTCTACTATTTCATCATGATGATCCCATGGGAAATGGATGAGGAATAAATCAACATAGTCAGTTTGTAATTTCTCTAAACTTTTTTCGATTTCTGCATGCGCCCAGTCTGCACCACCGAAACCTTTATAAGTATTTAGCTTAGTAGTGATAAAGAATTCTTCACGAGGTAGAGAGGATTTTTTCAACCCTTCTCCGAGAACTTGTTCATTGTTATAAACTTGAGCAGAGTCAAAATGACGGTAGCCATTTTCAATTGCCCAGTCTATTTCTTGAGTGTCTCCTCTTAAGGGTCCAGAATATTGGTTTCCCTCTTTGCCGTACGTATTTGTGCCACTACCGATAATTGGAATTTCGACGTCATTATTTAATGTAATATTTTTCATCCTAATTTCTCCTCTGCTATATACCTTATCAAAGATAAAGCCTAGTTGGTCTTTTTAAGATTACCTAGGCCTTATTGGCAGTAGATTTATGTTCCTTCGAGTCTAAACGCTTTTCATTAAGAAAAAACTTTTACTTGAACGTCTGTATCGATATGTTCTTTTTCATCAATATCTTGTTCAATTGAACCAAATGGCATTTGTGCAATCATTTCGTATGTTTCTGGTAGATTGAACATTTCTCTAGTTGCTTTATCGAAACCTTGTTCATAGCCAACATTAAAGTGTTGTAAGCTTGCCCCTAAGTCCATTTCTGCTAAGGCTAACCAAACAGCATATTGTGCGTTTGCATTGTTGTTTTGTTTATAAGCTTCTGTACGTGCTCCTTGTGTCGGCATTTGTTTAGCTGCATCAAGATCTTCAAAGAACAGTACTGTACCAATCCCATTTTTAGCACCCGTTACAACACCTGACATCCACTCCTGCATGCCACCTTCAAGAATATTTTTTTGAACATCATAAATGTGATCCCAAAATTTATTCTTTGCTTCATCGAATAATACAACAACACGTGTTGTTTGGCTGTTGAAAGCTGTAGGTACTTGTTTGACAACCTCGCGAATTCTATTTTCAATATCCTTTTTTGAATACTCGCTATTCGTTCCTAATGCGTAAATCGAACGGCGCTTTTCTACTAACTCTACAAATGTTGACATATTCATTCTCCTTTAGTTCTGAAATATATATTTGGCTGAACTTGTGCTAGCCACATATATAGTGTAGAAGAAATAAAACTGCAAATCAAAATAAGCCAATTTTGTTTCATTAGGTGAAACTACATAAAATTATTAACTATTTTAAGAGTGTCCTTATATTGTGAAACCGTTTAACTTGTCATTCGTATAGATGGAACTAGATGGAAACTATTTAAGTAAGCTTCAAGTAATTGAAGGGTTGGTAATGAAGATGAGCACCAGTTGCGGAGTGGAGAAACAAGATATTTTCCTCGGTTATAATCATTGAGCAGAATTATTAATGATCGTTGAGCTCCATGGGGCTAGTGAATAAATAATTTACAAAATCAAGCGTTTTTTGGCGTAATATTTTACTATCCTTATTGAGCACCAGTTAATGTAAGAAGAATCTAAAGGAAAAGGGATTTCAAAATGAGATATTTAATGTTCTACAGGGGGCAATGCTTTGAACAGAATTCGCAAATTAATAGGGGTTATATTTTTTATAATAAACTTCTGCTTTATATGGGTTTCTACTAAAATCGCTGAAATTATTGTTTCGCTAAGTAGGCTTGACGAGAGTAAAGGGTACATGATCACCGAAGCTGAGGAATTTATGCTTTTTCTTGTTTTCAGTATCCCAATGTTATTGATACAATTTCTTTTCTTACTTTTCATTTTTATATATTTGAAAAAAAAGCTATACAAAAAAGCTTCAATTATACTGAGCTTAGTAGCACATTCTCTTCTATTTTTGTGGTTTGTCTTTAACGTATATCAATTCACAATAAATGGTTATTAAGCGATCGGATGATTTACTTAAAGTTCGTTAAACTGCCTAGACGGCTCCTTTTCCTTGTTCAACTAACGCGGCAGTTTAGTTGAAGAGTGTTGTTTAACTGTTGTTCAGCAACCGGGCCAGATTGTGGAGGAAGAGTTCAAGTGATTTGTTGGTAATTCATATAAAGGTTGTTTAAGATTAATTGGAGTGAACACACAAATAGTGGTAAAACGAACATAGGGTAGAACTAACTATAAATAGCCAGTGGCTGTCGAAGATTAATTAATTGTAATCAATATATTTTCTAAACAATATCTTCTAATGAATTTGGCGAGAAGCGAAAACTTTCTTGCCAAGTTCTTTTTTATTTCTCAACTAAAGAAATATACGTTGTAATTGTTTTGTTAACCTTTTTATTATTGAAACGTTTTAAAGGTGGGAGGTTTGAAATGAATGATTCCATGATGGGGGAAAAACTAAATGAGATACTAAAATTTGTTTACTCTTACCTAATAAAAATGGGTGCTTCAAAGGAGGATGCAGAAGATATTATTCAAGATACTGCTTATAAATTTTTACAATATATAGACTCAGTCCAGTTTAATAATACTCAAAGTTGGCTTTTTAGAGTAGCAGTAAATCAATACTATGATATGTCCCGTAAGAAAACTAGACGAAGAGATATATTATTGAAATTCAATGTACAAGAGCTATTTGAGGAAGAAACACCTGAAAAAGCCTTCATGCAAAGTGAACTAGAAAGAGATATTCATGAAATCTTAACTAAATTAAAACCGAAATACAGGCAATTGCTTCTTCTGAAATATAGTACAGGATTAAAAATAAAAGAGATAGCAGAGCTTTATAGCATGAAAGAAGGATCTGTTAAAACTATTCTCCATAGGGCAAGAAAAGAATTTATAGAACAATATAGGAGGTATGAAAATGGACACAGAAAATGAGTTTTTTCCAAAAGATTTTGAGTTTGAGAAATTAGTAAAACAAGCAAAGAAACGGTCAATGATTAAAATGGTACTTATTTCATTCGTTATTAGTGTCATAGTATTATTTGGACTATATTTTATTGGCGATACAGTAATGAAAATAAAAATGGTAAAGGAGACCGACTTAGATTCGGCTTGGAACGGGGTTATGGGCGCCAACGTCGAAGAGCGAGGAGGCATATTTAATTATTCTCTAACTTCTGCAACAGCAAAAACGAAGTTAGTAAAAATCGTTGGAGGAGTACCAATTCCATGGGGGGAACGGGAAAAAGTTTTTACTATTTTCGGTTCATCTCGACTTATTTCAAATAACAGTCCTTCTGGCTTTGGCTACTCGGATGATGAGCGAATTCCTATGTATTATGAGGGAAAAAGAGTCGTTGAATTTTTTCAACCACAAGTAAATTATAAGCAAATATTTGACGACAGACAGTTACTTAATGTGATTGGTGATAACAAAGTTGTAGAGATGGCTTTTTCATTTGATGATGGATACTCCATCGAGGAAGTAAATGAGATATTTAAAGAACAATTAGCATGGTATTGGGTAGATACTTTTAGTAAAGATCAAATAGAAAAAGATAATAATTTTAACAAAGATGAGGATTTCCGAGATGCTACTATCCATGGTTTTCAAGCATATGGCTTTTCATATAACCGGTTTGCAGAAACCTATTCTGCCTCTAATTTTATTTCGACCTTAGAGAAGGTAAAAGAAGATGGCGGTGATTATCAAGAAGATGCAGAGAGAATTATTACTAACATAACTAATCAGGGAGAAATAAAACTAGAACCGCAGAACCTCAAAATTATTGGTGTGATAGTTACAGGGAAACCAAGTGATTTAATAAAGTTTAGTGATGAATCTATGATTCGGGGAGCTACATTAGGAGCAACAACAGATCAATATTAAACTGTTGTGGAATGTGCAATTTATTTTTGAAAGGGGAATTTAGAAACGATGAAAAGGGCTATAATTTTTAGAATTTTATTTTGTTCAATCTTGTTAGTTGGATGTAATACAACCGAGGTATTAGAAAGCGAGATGGAAGTAGTATTTTCACAGAAAAGCGGGTTATTATCTGAATTACAAAATGAAATAATAGTATCTATTACAGAGCAAACAGAACTTGCAAGTGATTCACTAGCAATAATGTTAGATGGGGGTACTGATGAATTAACAGTATCAGTAGGTTTCCCGAAAGATGCAAAAATTGATGATAAGTTGATTCAACAAATAGTTGAAAATTCTATTAAGAACATTTCTGAAACAGATACAGGAACAACTAGCGAGGAAAAAATAAAGGTGAAAATAAAGATAGAGAAATACTAACAGTGAATTTCTTGAAGGATACAAACTTCCTTAAAAATGAAGTAGTTTTATAAGTGTGTGAAGAAATGTGCTTAAACTAACGGGTGCTTTACTTCCAGATGGAGTAAAGCCTTTTTCTTATTGAACTAAAGAAGGGATATACGACTCGAATGGAGAATATTCAGTCATGAGTTGTATTGGAGCAATTAAGACAGGGGCAATTGTAAAAAAAGGGAAAGATAATAATAGTGCCATTAAGCTAGTATTCAATGAAAGTATGGTGTACTAATGGATATAAAATCATTATGGGGTTTAAGGGTTCAGGAATTTTATAAAAAAATGTTCAGATACTATTCAATCATTGGTGCGAATGTTGTTTATTTTTTTATATTCATTAGCATTATCTTTATTTATTATTTTAATTTATTTTTTCATTGGATACCTCCTCAAATATCTGTTGAAGTAATCTTATCACTGTTTGTAACCTACATTTTAATACAGACAAAAGTTCGTACGTTTTTTAAAAGGGCAGATATAATCTTTTTGTTGCCATTAGAAATGAAATTAAAGTCATATTTTATTAAATCACTTATATATAGTTTGGTTATTGATGTTATTAAATTGGTAAGTTTCATAACTGTTTTTTTATCCCTATTTTTGCACACAGATAATATAAATCTTCCCTTTCTTTTTTTTATAGTGGGGATTGCTGCTTATAACATTTTAATGAAATGGACTGAACAATGGTTAGAGGACTATGTACAACTTGTGTTACATAGGTTAAATAGGTTTCTTTCAATATATTTTATGTGTTACTTTTTGTTTGAGAATGAATGGATTTTTGAGCTTATTTTAATGAGTATAAATGCCATCTTTTTAATTTATATTATAGGAAAAAAAAGAAATATAAATTGGCAATGGTTAATAGTCGAGGAAGAAAATGCCTTATTAAAAAACTTTAAATTTATTAACTTTTTTATGGATGTGCCTAATCTTAGCCGTTCTTTTAGGAATAGACGTTTGCTTACTATGATACTTAAAAGGTATATCCCATATAGTCAAAGCAACACATTCGTATATTTATACTCACACTTGTTTGTAAGATATAATGATTATTTTTATCTTTATTTAAGATTAACTTTGATTGGAATATTTGTTAATTATGCTATACCAACAAGTGGTTGGATTTTTAATATCCTAATTTTACTTATGACTGGACTTCAAGTAATTCCTTTACAACATGAAATTAAACAAAGTGCATTACTTTACCCTATTTCTAAATCCCAGATAAATAATTCTTTCTTAAAGTTTGTCTTGGTTATATTATATGGACAATTATTTATTCTATATTTTGCTATGTTCATTCATACTTCTACTGCTAAAATATACTATCTTGTAATTGGAAGTTTATTTGTTTATGTATTCGTGTATTTCTTTGTATCAAAGAGGGTCAATGTCTCAGGAAGCACCTTAAAAGAATAGCTTGGTATTCAACTAACGGGTGCTTTACTAAAAAATCGGAGCTGCTTAGAAAGCTCTCTTTTCTTGTTCAACTAACAGAGCAGGATTGTTGAAGAATAAGTTGAATAGAATTTTATTTTTTTATGAGAACCCCTTTAAATACTATCTTACATCAAGGAGGCGTCGATCTAAAAGTGTGAGGGACGCCTTGTTTGTCTGGTCAGAATTGTAGTACAAATAGCATCTTCAAAAAAGATACTTTTAAAAATTAAAGTAATCTACAATCATTTGTAAGATTAACAGCACTGTTACTAATCTAAGAAGTGGTTTTACATGTTCCGTTTTTAATTTACGAGCTAATCTTACTCCGAACTGTGCACCAACAATGGATCCAAGCATTAAGGCTATGGTAAGTGGCCATAAAATTTTACCCGTTGATATGTAAGTGATGGCAGAACCAAAACAACTTGCAAAAACCCCAACTCTTGCTAAGCCAACTGCTCGGATATAGGCAATTTTTTGGCTTGCATATAAATACATCGCAAGTGTACTGCTTCCCGGCCCAAACATTCCGTCATACATTCCTATGCCAATTAGTGCAGTTCCTGATTTTTTATTTGCATGAAACTGTTCAGTTCCATCAAAATTACCTGTATTCATGAAGGAAGTTACAAATGCAAAGCTTAATAAAATGATTGCAATAACCGTTAATGTATTTCCGCTTAACAAGGAAGCAATGAGTCCACCTAAAATACCTCCTCCAAGACAAAACATGAGGACTAATAATGCTTCTTTCGTGGAAACTTCTTTTCTCTTTAATATGACAAGGAAGCTTGAGAGTGAACTGACAGTATTGGAAACCTTATTTGCACCGATTGCTGAATGCACGGGTAACCCCATCAGTAACATAGTGGGTAAGCTAATCAGTCCCCCTCCTCCGACCAATGTGCCGACTACATTACCTATAATTCCAATCATAAAAAAGATGACAAATTCCATTGAACAACCTACTTTCAGAATTACACAATAGATTCAGTTTACCACGTATCATCTTATGTATGAATCCTATAAGAAGGAATTCAATTGCTAATATAGAACTTATTAAAGAAGTAACTTAAAGGGGTGAATTAAAATTACTTCAATACGCTTGATTAGACACGGAGAAACTGACTGGAATGCATTGGGAAAGCTTCAAGGAAGAACTGATATCCCCTTGAATGAGACGGGTATGCTGCAAGCAGAGGAATGTCGTGAGTTCCTTAACACATCGCATTGGAATGTGGTGATAACGAGTCCACTAAAAAGAGCTAAACAAACAGCAGAAATTATTAATGGAAATCGCACTGTACCTGTTGTTGAAATGGAAGAGTTTTTGGAAAGGGGTTATGGAGACGCTGAAGGAATGACATTCGAAGAAAGAATATCTAAGTTTCCAGATAAACAATATCCCAATCAAGAAGACAGAGCATCCCTTAATCAGAGGGTAATGGAAGGCATTGAGAAGATCAATCAAATGTATGGCGACCATCAAATATTGCTTGTCGCACATGGTGCTGTCATCAATGCTATTTTAGCTGTTTTATCTAACGGTGAGATAGGATCCGGGAAAACGAAGTTACTCAATGCGTGTATGAGCAATATATACTTCCATCAAGGTACATGGAGAGTAAAAGACTTCAACCAAACATCCCACCTTTCCAAGTAAGGAGGTTTCAAATGGAACTGATTATCGAAAGGGCAAAACATGCCGATGCCGAAAAATTAGTGGAGATTTATCATGACGCCTACTCGGAAAATGAGAAATTGGGGTTTCCTTCGAGTGCGTCCAAAGTTGGGGCTGAAGAAGTTAGAGAATGGATCGACAACATGCTCATATACATAGGGAAAGAAAAACATACAAACAACATCATTGCTACTATACGGTTTAAATACAGTGAAGAGTGGCAGTGTTATGTGCTAAGTAGATTGGCTGTTGCGTCATCTTACAAGGGAAAAGGCATTGCCACAAAGTTAATGAAGTACGGGGAATATAAGCTTTCAGAGATGGGAGAAAAAAGAGTTAGGTTAACGGTAGCTAAAACTCATCCTTATTTACCCAATTTGTACAGAGAAAAAGGATATGAAATCGTGGAAGAACGCTTATTACAAGACCTTCCCTATGACGAACTTATTATGGAGAAATTGTTGAAACAATTTGCCAGGGGGCTATAATTTGAAACAAACAACATATTTAATAGGAGTTCTCATCCTAGGATTATCAATCGTACTATCTGCTTTTATTCTAAGTAATTCATCGTCAAAATCAACTAGTAAAGAGAACGAGTCACAAATGACTAATTCAACACCTGATTTGATGACAACCACTCAACTTGCTAACTATCTACAAATAAGCGAACAAGCATTAGAAAACATTATTTTAAGGGATGATTCGGAAAGAGCAGAACTAAGTAGTTATGACACATACCGGTTTGTCCCATATTTAAAAATCAATGATGAGAAAAGATTTATGAAAGTAGAAATTGATGAGTGGTTAAAGTATTTGAATGATCACAACTACCGCTAATTCACTATCGAGGGCTTTACTTCAAGAATGAGTAAAGCTTTTTTTATAGAGCTTTCGAGGCAATTGATTTAAACCTGAAACTGTAATGGGATGTGAAATGTATTTGTGGAGGAGAGTCTTATGATGAAAACGGTATTTTATATACCTGCAATTTTGTTCGCAGTTTTTATGGATGGTTGGCAATTTCTTTTGGAATCAGTTCCATCTCTACGATTGTATTTGTTTGGATAGCTTTGTTTTTAGTGTGTGGTTTCCTTTTAAGTAAAGAAAAGTTTTGGGGAGGCATTTTGGGCATATTACCTGGAATCCATTTGATTTATATGAGTACGAAGGATTCAGGACAGGTGATCAATATAGAATTCCCCTTAGGTGTTATCATTTTGATTTTCTATATACTTTGTAGTGGTCTTGTTTTCTATAAGAAAAGGAAAACGGGAAATTGAATTCGAATTCACATGTGAAAATCCCATATTTGATATGGACTGGACTACTCATTCTTTGCTTCATTCAATGGAGTGTCGGACTTTGGATTGAGAAAGTATCTAACGATGCAGGAACTGCTTTAATAATTATTGTATTCCTATCCTTTGCTCTCTACCCTATCTATTGTTTCATAGTCATTACTTACATCAGAAGAAAAAAGATGATCAGTCAATTTAACAGAAGAATTGTTTATAGTTTTTTACTTATTGGGTTTGTTACCAACCCAGCAGTTCTACAATTATTGAAACAACTGTTTTAGTCGTTAAAGGTAACTTCTTTAGGCAAATAAAAAACCATCTAAAAAATAGATGGCCGATAAAAAAACTTAGGGCTGGCAACATAAATTCCCCTCGTCTTTTTCGAGTGCAGATTTTAGACTCTGAAGAACTCCTGACCAAGCCATTTGGTGCCAGTTAATTGCTTCAGTCCAGTCCTCATGATCTTTAAATCCAATATGTTCAACAACCACCTTTGTCGAATGATCATTGATTGATTTGAAACTAACATTAACAATTGTTAATTCATCTTCTTTGTTCATCAATGCCTCAAATGGGTCTGGCCCTTTCCAAGTAAAAGATAGCTCTTTGTCATTGATAAGTTTTGTGATTTTACAGCCCTTCGTATTCATATTTGTATGATTTCCAGGTATAAAATACAGTTCGTATGCTCCGCCTTCCCTCAATTCTACTACCGTTTCAGGAGCAAACCATTCAGAAACTCTTTCAGAGATTGTCCAGGCATGCCAAACTAAATTTAACGGTGCATGAATCGTTACCTCTTTACTAATGGCTTTATCATTTGTGGCAGTTTTCAAAAGAACCTCTCCCTTTGTATGATTATTTCAAATAAATAATACCATTATTGAAAATATTTAGAAACAGGGACATGAATTATTGTAGAATATAACTTAGAGGACAAAAAGGAGGGGATAAATCGTGACCCTTGTTAAACAAATAACGCCATCCAAACTCTTAGTAAACCGTAGTCGAATCGAAGATTATTTAAAGGAAGAGTTTAGTAATTTAGTTTCCGAAACTTCTTGGATGACCGAATCGGAACAATTAATTCAACGTTTTCAGTTACTCAAATGTAAGGAGCTATCCGAAACTGAAATCAAAAACCTCGAATGGGATGTTGATGAAATAGAGAGGATTGTCCATGAAACTTTTCAAAATGTGAGCTGCTATTTGCCCTTTGAGGAAATGCGAATCACAGTAGTCCCTGCTCTACTGTTACCTTTTTTTCGAGATCAGCCACAATCAATGTGGACCAACGCTTTTACGAATGGGCCAGGCAATATAATTATCGCGATACCTCCTCGACCCGATATTGATTTTCTTCAATATTTACTAGCCCATGAATGTCATCATGCAAGTCCAGAAAACCCTATTTATCAATTATCACTAGATACATTTACGTTAGAAGAATGGTACAAAATGGAGGGGACGGCAGAGTATTTTGCCCTTTCATTGTACCCCGATAAGAGATGGTGGAAAGATAACCTTCCGATTGAGATGGAGGTCAGGTATTGGAATGAATGTAAGGATCATCTCAAATCGACAGACGATCATCTAAAAGCATCTTTATGTTTCGGAAACCCTCAAAAAGGAATACCCGTTTTCGCGGGATATTCATTCGCATTACAGGTCGTATCAACTTATGCATCGACTCACCATCTAGAAGATATAAGAGACCTGTTTTCTGTTAGGCCTTCTGTATTATTAGAGTGTTATGCAACCTCTATAAGCAAGTGCACTAGTAATTGATCATGGATTCTTGAGACGAGGTTAGTAAAAAAGTGGAGGTAGCAAAGTGTTAAAAGTTCTAGACGTAGCAAGTAACGAAGTAATACAACAAATATCCGAACTTTATAAAGAGGTTTGGAATAGTGAGGATAACTCCATGAAAGAACGAATTCTAAAACATAGCACATATAAAGGTTTTAAAGGGTTTGTAATCAAGTCCAATGATTATAAAGTGATCGGTTTTGCTTATGGATATACTTCATTACCTGGACAGTTTTATCACAAGTTACTCGCAAAGGAATTTAATTCAGAAGAATATCATAAATGGTTACAAGATTGTTTTGAGTTTGTCGAATTAGCTGTCCATCCGTCATATAGAAAACAAGGGCTTGGTAAGATGCTAATTACAAAACTATTGAAAGGAGTTGACAATAAGACCGCGATATTAACAACTCAGGTGGGTAATCATTCTGCACGTTCACTATATGAGTCCTTACAATGGATGGTCTTGAAAGAACCTTTTTACCCAAATAATTCGAACCTGCCATATGTAATAATGGGTAAGCTTTTATTGTAAGTCCTTCTTTAACGGGTACTTTACTTGAAGTTCTTTAAGTCTCTTTAACGGATTTTTCCTCTTGTTCAACTAAAAATAAAAAAGGTGGAGAGGCAATGGTTGAAAAAATGAAAAGCAGTCCAGTTAAGTGTGAAGTTTCATCAGTAATTTTGTGGAGCAGAGATATTGAGAAATCTATAGATTTATATAGTAAATTACTTGGTTTGCCAATAGAAGAAAAGGATAATTACGGAGCTCTACACATATTCCGTTTACCGAATGGATTAGAGATTATGATTGATTCTAATGGAATGGATAAAATCCCAGTACCTCAATCTGCCCCTCCACTATTCTTTATGCCAGCTGATGATATTGATAAAGCTGCTGAATATGTTCAAGAACTGGGCTTTGAAATTATTTATGGTGGTATTCATAGAAACCACGCAGTATCTTTCTTTAATATGAGGGATGAAGACTTTAACGTTATTACGATTTGTCAGAGTCATAAATAGAGTAATAGAAAAAAAGAAAATGCGAACAATGTACTTAAACTAACGAGTGCTTTACTTCTAGAAGGAGTAAAGCTTTTTTCTTATAGAACTATCGGGGCGGTTGATTTAAATCTGAAACAGTAATCGGTAGTGAAATGTATTTGTGGAGGAGAGTCTTATGATGAAAACGGTATTTTATATACCTGCAATTTTGTTCGCTGTTTTTTATGGATGGTTGGCCATTTCTTTTGGAATTGGTTCCATCTCAATGATTGTATTTGTTTGGATAGCTTTGTTTTTAGTGTGTGGTTTCCTATTAAGTAAAGAAAAGTTTTGGGGAGGCATTTTGGGCATATTACCTGGAATCCATTTGATTTATATGAGTACGACGGATACAGGACAGGTGATCAATATAGAATTCCCTTCGGTGTTATCATTTTGATTTTTTATATACTTTGTAGTGGTTTTGTTTTCTATAAGAAAAGGAAAATGGGAAATTGAATTCGAATTCACATGTGAAAATCCTATATTTCGGTTGAAGGGGAGAAAAGTGCAATTAACAACGTAAATAACAGGTTAATCAGCATATATTTCAACAGTGAAATATATATATATAAAGCAAAAGCGCTTAGAAATCTAAGTGCTTTTTGGCGAAATATACTACTATCCTTATTGAACTATCTATAGCGCACATTAGCTGAAGAAGCTTCACTTCATTTGTTAATTGTCTAGAGAAAAACAGTATTAGGCAATGATTCTCATACTCTTTTATTCATTACAAGCATTAGTTGGTTCATCACCTACTACTTTGGCAATCGAGTTAGAAATCCCCTGTGCCTGCAAACACTTTTTATATTTCGCTTCTTCAGATAATTGATTTTTGTAGTACATACCTCCTATACCTACTATTCCTACTATAATTACGACCGCTACTACTGCTGATAATATCTTCTTCACATCGATATCTCCTTTATATGTAGTAAATAATTCTATAATTAGCATAACAAAGATTTATTTAGTCGTAAATACAGTGATAGTCTAATAAAATATAAGACCTAAGCCGTAGCTGCCTCGCTATTATTAGATATGTTCCATCTTCTAATTCCGCACTATACTATTTTTTAGTAACCCGCCCGTTAGGTGAACAAGAATAAAGAGCCGTCTAAGCAGCTCCGCTCTTTAGTAAAGCACTCGTCATTTTAATTGTAATAATTCACAAAACTAAAGAATAACATACTCAATTTATTCTCTATCTGTTCCATCAGCAGAACGGGAACGTAAATTGATGGACTCTGTTGCTTGTGTAGCGCCATCATTTCCCAAAGCCTGAATAGTAATGTAGTCGAGAAATATCCTATCACCGAATTCCCATGTTATGGACCAACCATCACTTCCATCTATGTCGTAACCAATAAGTGTTCTTTCCGCCCAAGTCCCTGTTCCCGTTTCGGTTACCCAAAAGAGTATGGTTTCAACATTTTCTGCTTCCACAGAAATCGTCATTGTACTAACACCTTCTGGAACAAAATGCCAAACGTGTTCCTTTTCTAAATCTGTATCAACCTTTAGAATTCGAGCTTCGTAATCTCTATTTTCTGTCTGATTGATTGTTGCTTTTATACTTTCTTCTCGTTGATTTTCTTCTTGATTGGTTGAAGCATCTACATTTTCTTCTTGTTGATTCTCGACTTCAATATTACAGGCAGAGAGAAATAGTATACCGAATAAAAAACACACAACGATTGCATTCTTTTGCATATGTATCCTCCATTTAATCACTCAAGATCAGCCATATAGTCTTCACTAACCTCCACTTTAATTGAAGAATATGATTTCATAATCTTTAATTTATTTTAGCATATAAATGGTTCAACAAACGAGGCAGGCTTGTTGAACAAGAATAATCGTAATTGCGTTTAATTACCATTGCAAATTGTTTTCCAAATGCCGATAATCAATATAGAACTCGTCAACGTCCCTGCTATAAGGGAAATAGTAAAGGGGTTAAAGGCATGAAAACAAAGGTCACTGTAACTCTAAATGATTACGAAATGAAAAAGCTCAAACTAGTAGCAGAAATGTACGGAAAGAACGTTTCAGCAATCGCAACATTAGGCGTAAAGCTTTACCTTGATCGATTTCTCGATTTTGTTTTAGAAGAAGTAGAAGAAGAACAAGAACGTTCCTCCATTGTGCATTAACATCTCTTTTCCCTGCGGTTTCATAAAGCTAGGTGAGTATACATAGTTTTCTTGTGCAATTAATAGGTAATAGGTGCTTTTGTCAAACATGATTAATACACGTCAAAAAACGCTCAAATTGAGCGTTTTATTGACGTATATAATTGAATTAGACACCACTGCCCTGACTTACCTTTTAGTTGACCATCTTCTCTTTCGTCTTCCAAAACTCACTTCGCAAATGGGCTTTTTGGATTTTGCCTGAACCTGTCTTCGGCAGTTCGTCTACGAAGCTCACAGACGTCGGGGCTTTGTAGTGGGCGATCCGTTCCCTTGCGAACGCAATGATTTCCTCTTCCGATACCGTTGCACCTTCCCGGACAACGACGACGGCATGCGGGGTCTCTCCCCACTTTTCATGAGGGATGGAAACGACGGCTGCTTCCACTACCGCTGGATGCTCGTAGAGGATATTTTCCACTTCAATGGACGAAATGTTTTCTCCCCCGCTAATGATCACGTCTTTTTTCCGGTCGACAATTTCGATATATCCGTCACTGTCGACGACTCCCATATCTCCGGTATGGAACCAGCCATTCCGGATGACTTCATTTGTCGCCTTTTCATTTTTCCAATAGCCTTCCATGACACCGTTGCTCCGGATGACGAGTTCTCCGATTTCCTTACCGTTCGGCGCCACCTCTTCCCCATTTTCATCGACCACTTTCACGTTCGTTAAGCTCATTTGATAGCCGGCCTTAGATTTCATCCGGTATTGGACTTCTTTTGGCTCATCCAAATGTTGAGCACGGATCAAGGATACGAGAGTCAGAGGGGACGTTTCGGTCATTCCATAAATCTGAATGAACTCCCAGCCGATTTCTTCCTCCACTTTTTCGATAAACGTAATCGGTGGTGCGGAACCCCCTACGACAATCCTTACATTTTCGTTTTGACTAAGATTCGATTTATTCTCATCGTAATATTGGATCAGTGAATTCAGTACTGTCGGAGCCATGTGCATCACCGTCACGCCATGCTTTTCCATCTTCTCGAAAATAATATTCGGACGGGTTTTTCGTAACATGACCTGAGTTGCACCGTTGCTTGTGTAATAAAATATCGAACCCCACCCATTGACGTGAAACATTGGCAACACATGAAGCAGCACGTCTTGATCACTGACTCGTAAATGATGCATCACCTGAAGGGCTTGCAAATAATTGTTCCGGTGCGTTAGCATAACGCCTTTCGGATCCCCCGTCGTACCGCTTGTGTAAAGAAGGCTGGCAATATCTTGTTCGTCCATATCTGCACGGGCAAACGGCGTTGCCGGAAATTGGGCGAGCCACTCTTCGTAGTTCAGATCGTGTTCTTCAAGTTGTACGTTGCTTCCGCCGTGGACAATGATTTGTTCGACATGCAACTGATCTCTGACTGGGCCGATAACATCATACAATTCCCAGTCCACTAATAACACTTTCGTTTCGCTATGGTTTAAAATGAACAAATACTCATTCGGCTTTAACCGAATATTGAGCGGGACGGTAACCGCTCCCAATTGAAACGCTCCGTAGAATCCTTCTAGCATTTCCAACGTATTCGGTGCCAAGATTGCTACCCGGTCCCCTTTTTCGACACCCAGTTCTTTCAGTCCGTGGGACAGCCTGTTGACTCTATCATTCAGTTCGGAATACGTGACAACCTTGTCGTCATCGATCACCGCCGTCTTATTCCCATATAATTTAACGGCTCGGTCTAAAAAGTCGGTCAGTAGTAACGGTACATACATATTAACTCCTCCTATCAAACTCGTTGTAAGGTATCTAATAGTCTCTTCTATCGTTTCGCTACTTTGGGCTTGATCAAAAATCGCCCATACCTATTACGAGGCTCCTTCTTTCGCATGAACCTTCCGCATGAACAAGTTCACGTCTGCCGGCACTTTTCCATCCAGTTTGGATACGATATAAACGGAAAGGAAGCCGATCGGGACAGTAATAATGCCAGGGACTCTAAATTGCAAAGCTTCTGGCAGAACACCTGAGAAGAAGATCATGAACAATGAAGCTAATAGACCCATCACAAGGCCTGCAATCGCTCCTTTTTCAGTGATGCCCCGCCACCAGATGCCGAGTATGAAAATCGGTGCAAATGTGCTTGCCCCGACGGTAAAAGCTAAGGCAACAAGATGACCGATTGAAGCCGTTTTTACGAGTAAGCCAAGGATTCCGTAGAAAACGCCGAGACCAACAATTGCCCATTTCCCTGCACGAACCCGTTGTTTTTCAGTCAGTTCTTTCTTTGAAAACTTTGCGTACAAGTCATGGGCAATTGCTCCCGAGCTCGCAATAAACAATCCGGATAGGTTCGAGAAAATGGCTGCAAATGCACCTGCAATAACGAACCCGAGTAGCCATTGGCCACCAAGCGCCGTTGCAATCGACGGAACGACCATATTATCGCCACCAGTCACCAAGTTCTTCATTACCTCTGCACTTGCATTTCCTTCCAAGAAGATCGCCCGGCCAACAACCCCGAGGTACACCGCAAGCCCAAAGAAAAGACTCGCGATTCCAATCGACATAACTGCAGACTTACGCGCTGCTTTAGCATTTGGATTTGTATAAAAACGCAATAAAATATGAGGCAACCCGATGACTCCGAGTGCAAGCCCGATCACCATGGAAAGGCTATGCCAAAAGTTCGGATTAAACAACCCGACTTGGTACCATTTTTCCCCGCTAAACACAATATCTTTTCCGTCTGCTGTAAAGGCGCCTGTATTAGCAATCGTTCCGCTAAAGTCACTAATAACCGCCAAGATCTTTTGGTAATGAAAACCGCCGTAAATGGCAGCCGCCACCATAACGATAAAAGCGCCTAACCGGATCCATAGCTCCAACGCCTGATTTAAGGTCGTACCTTTCATTCCGCCGACTCCGACGTAGAAAATCATGACAAGACTTGTAAATAAAATACCAATTTCATAGGAAGTCCCGAAAAACATGCTTAAAATGGATGCCGCACCAAGCAGCTGCGGTGCTGCATAGAAACCTGAAATCGCCAACACAACGATAACCGCGATCACCCTCGCTCGCTTGCTGTGAAAACGATAGGCTACAAAATCGGCAACCGTATATGCTCCCAAACGGCGCAATGGGCCAGCAACGAATAGTGCCAAAAGTGTTAACCCGATTGAAAAGCTGAATGTATAAAAGGCTCCATCATAGCCAATGGCAAAGGTGAGACCTGCGAGCCCGAGGAACGTGGCAGCACTCAAGTAGTCTCCGGCAATTGCAGATCCATTCGTAAACCATCCGAATTGACGGCCACCAACGAAAAAGTCGCTTGCACTTTCGTTCCTTTTTGATAGATAAGTTATCCAGACAATGGTTCCTAATAGTAAAATAGTAAAAAGATATTTAGGATCAAGGAGGATTTGCATCACACAACAGTCTCCTTCTCTTTTTCAGTAATAGCTGAAGCAGTGGCTGTCTCAACTTTCTTTTCTTCATTTCCGCTTGAATGCATGATCGTCTCAACTTTCCTTTCCCATCTCTCATAGAGCTTCGTATGCACAAAAGCGATGACAAAAGCCATGACCATGGCAATGATCGTTGTTAAAAACCAACTGGCAGACATACCGCCGACCAATTTGGTAAATGCCCAATCCGGTTTAAACCAGTTCATCACCGGAACCGAAAGAACAAAAAGGAAATAAATAACGGTCAGAGACATTCCAGTTCGAAATTCAGACCTAACTATAAACCTTGTTTCCTTATCGAGCTTTTCCAACTTTTTAATGTCAATCGTTTCACAGGGCTCATCCGTCAAGACAAATTCTTTTTCTTTCACTTCGATTCAACTCCCTTTGTATTTTGGAACTGCATCATCCAGTCAAAACACATGAGGTAGGAAGCTTACTAAGATGCAAGGGACTGGAACTCATTCATCGCCTTTAATGAAAGCGGTTTCAAAATATTCTTTGCGCTACACCTGCCTTCAACGTAATTGAATGAAAGGCAAGTCAAAACTACCTATTTCTTCGGAAATCCTCTGTTCTGCCCCAAAAAATTCGTCTTGTTTTCATCCCTTTCTATGTAAGGTACAGGTGTCTTTCACCATAAGTGAAAGGTGATTCACCTTTTATATGATTGATTATACTGAACTTTTATAAGATTGCAACATGAAATTCCTACGAGTCTATGTGCATTTTTATGGGCAGATAGTTTCATCTTTTTGCAGTAATCGGCTCGACCTCATTAATGTCCAGTATAAAAAAGGAAGCGTTAATAGTTGCTTCCAATTGTGCTATGATAAAATCACACTTCCCTTTTCCTATAAAAAAGAAAGAAGAGGTGATTTATATGACACTAAAACCGGAAAGTGAATTAACGAAAAAAGGGCTACACACGCGAAGAAAATTACTTAAAGCAGCCGAAAAGGTGTTTGGAACGAAGGGCTATTTTGAAGCATCCATTGTCGAAATTACCCAAGAAGCAAAGATTGCGCAAGGGACATTTTATAAATACTTCCCTTCAAAAAAGGCCATTTACGATGAATTAGTGCAGCAAATGAGTCGGGAGCTACGGCTTTTCATTAAACAAGCAATCGAAAACTCGCCTCACGCCGATGTGCACCGGAGAGGGTTCGAAGCATTCTTTGAGTGGATCAAAGAAAACCGAAACTTGTACAGCATCGTGTTGCAAGCTGTTATTGTCGATAATGATTTATATCAATGGTATTACGACAAATTAGCAAAGGGTTATATAAAAGCGTTACAAGCAGCCGATCAAACAGGTGAATTCAAGTCACTCAATCACGAAGCGTTGGCGTATAGTTTACTAGGCGTCGGTCAGTTTCTCGGAATGAGATGGATTTATTGGGAAGGCGAAGAGGTCCCTCAGGAAGCGTTGGATGTAGCAATGGAGATGGTGTTACACGGGATCTTAAAGTAGAATATTACAATGTATTGAAAGGTACCAGGCACCGGTGCAATTTAGAATTTTCCGGGTGCCTAGGTACCTATTTATTTCAAACTTTCCAAGTCACTCAATAACAGCTTTTTACTTTCTTCATCAGTCATTTTCTCTACATATACATAGGCAGTATCTTTATATTTTTGACTTTCGTCGAATTGCTGTAAAACGATGCAAGCTCTTGCCGCAGCCTCATATCCGTATCCAATATAAAACGGAGCAAGACCTGCCTCTAAACTCATCGATATACAGCGTTTGGCATAATGCAAGGCATTTTCCCCTTGACCTACCACTGCATAGACACGCGCAAGTTGCCAATATCCGATAGAGAGATTTTTCTCCGTACATTCCTCTGCTTGTGTCCAATGCCAAAAAGAACTATGACAAAGGTGAATCATCTGTTCTTGTTCCTCGAGTGAAATATTTTCTTTCTCGAGAAGATCCCACACTTGATTAAAATAAGTTGCGGCTAGTTGTTTATGGGAAAAGACGGGTGCTTCGGTTTTCATAATATCTGCTACCTCACTTTCGTTGATTACAATAGTCGGCTGAACAATCATTTTATCATAGTGAGATTAGTATGAACATTTCCCCTGCTGTATTTGGAGCCCCCCCTCCCCGGGTTGTAGTATTGACCTCGCTTGGAAATACAGTGGAGTATCAAAGAGATACGATTCTTTCGTTATAATTTAGGAAATGTACCACTACACAATTACATATATGTGTACATATATTGATTTTATAGCAAAGGAGGTAATTGAAATTCTAAAGAAAATACTGTTTCATAGTGCATTCATTATCGGTTTATTACCGTTATACGCTATTACCTTGATGTTAAATCTCGGCACGATGTTTTACCAAAGCCAATTGGAAAAGAATGTTAGCTCGATAGGATCTTTCCTTGTTCCATTTTTATATGTAACATTATGGGTCCTACTTGGCATGAAGGTTCATAATAAAAGTTCTAAAATAGCAGCGATACCTCTTGGACGGCGAAAAAAATAAAAATGTATGTGTATACGAGTACATTTATATGGACTTCTATGTACTCAAATTTATGAAGTCTTTCGTCATGGGTAGCGGGAGGAAAAGAAAAAGGACGCTTTAGATAGCATCCCTTACATTTTTAAGCCATTCGATTTAATATCCATTCCTGTACTTCACTTACCCTGTCGATCGGTACGTCGGCCTCAACCAGTACAACACCTTTGCCAGCAATCCTCATGCTAATAGAAATTTCCAGCTTCATGGGGTTGCGTGACCACACCACATATAAGTCTTTTTCGACAAATACAACGGCTTTTTACGTTTTTCATAATTGTAAACTGCAGAATGTGTCGTCTATTTCCCGGGGAATTTGTCTTCTGTCGATTGACCGTCCAACCAATATACAAATTCAGCATATTTATAGCGCAATCAGTCACGCAGACGATAATCCGCTTCAATCCGTTCCTTCCAATTTCCCTCTATTTTATTATGCTCTCGCAAGGAACTGATTGTTTCACTGATCACTTCATAGTTCAACTGCGTTCCATCACTGTCTGCATGAAAATTTGTAGCTCGATCCTCTTCAATTCCGAACAGATTTGCAGTTGCAATAGCGTCAATATTCGCACCGAGAAATAAAAATTCCCATCCATACTTACTCTTCTGATGCTCAATCATGTTGCGTACTTTTTCATAATTGAATTCCTTACTGGCATTTTCCATGCCATCCGTCGTAATGACGACCATTACATTTTCCGCACGTTCCTCTTCTGCAATTTGTTTGTGTGAGTTGCTTATTTTTAATATCGTTTTCCCCACTGCATCTAGAAGCGCTGTCGTCCCTCTTACAAAATACTCATGATCCGTCATCGGTATAACGCTACGAAGGTCAACACCATCATGCAGCAATTCATAGCTGTCATCAAACAGGACGGTCGTGATCATGGCTTCTCCCGGTCCTTTTTTCTGCTTCTCCAGCATGGCATTATACCCTCCGATCGTGTCCGTTTCCAGACCACTCATAGAGCCACTTCTATCGAGAATAAATACCAGTTCCGTTAACCCTTTTTTCATTTTGTTATCCTCCCAACTATTATTATAGGTTTAGGATAGCATTCAAAAAGGGGCATCAGGTCGCCTGCCAAGCGACAAATCTTCATACAAGCACGTTTTGGTCAAAAGCGAACAACGCTTCATTGATTTCAAAGAGATTATAATTTCCTTCCCGGATGAAATACTCGATAATCAGGTCGAACTTGCTGCTCGGCGATAGGGCGAATCCCGCCTTCAGCAACAGATCCTTCGTTTCATCTAAATTTAGTTGCAGAGCGATCGCAAACGCAATGGCCGTCGATTTACTCGGTCGATAGTGGACATCATTCCGGATTTTTGAAAAATGCTTCCGATCCACATTCGCTCGTTTATAAGCCTCTGAATCGGTCATCCCTCTTTCATCAATCAAACGGAGTAATCTTTCCGAGAATGTTTCATCCAATTGCCTCAAAACATCCTCCAAGCTTCGGCTTTCCTCACGAATCGATTGTTCCGCTGAAAAAAGTTCACTTTCAAGTTGATGAACGACAAATTCATCGACATAGTTCGCATCGATAAATTTAGAAATGGATAACATCATTTCCTCTGACAACGCCATATAAAAGCACTCCCCTTCGTACACAAGATAAAAAGCCACCTAATACGAATTTTTCAAATCGTACAGATGGCGTATCCCATTCTTATTTTTTTCCTCTATAAGCCTTCGGGTTTACGGACGACGAGTACATCACATTTTGCGGAGCGTACAATGTTTCCAGAGACGCTGCCCATAACGAAGCGTTCAACTGCATTGAGACCCGTCGCACCACAGATGATGAGATCTGCACCCAGTTTTTTCGGGAGGTCTGTTGCAATCATTTTTTTAGGTGAGCCATAATCCACAACTACATTAACGTTTGACACACCAGCTTGTACAGCTTCCGCTTTGTAGTTGTTCAGCAAGTCTTCTGCGGATTTATTGGCACTTTCAGCGATCGAACGGTCATATGCCTCAGCAGAAGAATACGATCGTGTATCGACGATGTTGACCAAATTCAGAGTAGCCTCATTTCGGTCAGCAATCGCCACCGCCTTTTGAAAAGCCCATTCCGACTCTTCTGATCCATCGATTGCAACGATTATTTGTTTATATGCTAATGTCATAGATCTTCACTCCATTCTTTTCGTATGTACTACTTCGACAGTAAAGGAGCATTTCCTTCCCCAACAGTCCTCATATTTTGACAAATTTATTACAACCCCTGAAGAAGAATTAGGGCAATCCGAATTCACCGCGGACAGTTCGATTCATATCGATCACCTTTGTCATTTGAACATATAACTCACCAATCTGCTTGTCATTGTCAACTTTCTCTAATACTTGGCGGTGGTGTTCCTTATTATGATAACGGTTAATTTCTAACATAAGAATCTCGTTTTCATGTAGTTCAACTGCCGATACCATTCCTGCACAACCGTATTCCGGTTGAATAGATACAGCCATAAATGTGTCGCTCTCAATCGCACCATACTCTTTATAAATACGTTCAGCTTCTCGATTAATCTCTATAAATTTTTCTTGATTTTCTTCCAGTACGGGATAAAGATAAATCTCTAAATACATACACATTCCCCTTTTAGATAGAGTGTGTTACGAAAAATCCAAATCACTCAATAGCAGCTTTTTGCTTTCTTCATCAGTCATTTTCTCTACATATTCATAGGCTAAGTCTTTATATCTCCGGCTCTCATCGTTTTGCCCCAATACGAAGTAAGCTCTCGCCGCAGCCTCATAACCGTAGCCAATATAAAACGGAGCAAGACTCGCCTCTTCGCTCACAACTATACAGCGTTTCGCATAATTTAACGCATTTTCTCCTTGCCCTGCTACTGCATAGACACGTGCAAGTTGCCAATAGCCAATAGATAGATTCGTTTCCGTACATTCTTCTGCCTGTGTCCAATGCCAGAAAGAACTATGACAAAGGTGAATCATCTGTTCTTGTTCCTCTGGTGTACGCACTTCCTTCTCAAGTAGATCCCACACTTGATTGAAGCAAGTTGCGGCTAGTTGTTTATGGGAAAAGGTTAGTGTTTCGGTTTCTTTCATTTCTATTACCTCACTTTAGTTAATCTCATTTTGAAAGCTAATCAATTCTATAGATTCAACAAAAAGGACATCAAACCCTCTAATGCCCTTTAAGTTCAATATGTTATTCCTACCTCTTACAATACTAACATAGCAGCTTCTATTAATTCCCCGATATTCATAACAGATGGACCTAAAGTTTTAATCACTAAGGATGCACCTACTCCAGGCACCTTTCCCTTTTTTCGCAAAATAAAAGCACTGATCTACTATAGATCAGCGCTTTTATTTTAAACAATCAAATCCGCAATAATAATCATAATGAGTGATGCAGCCCATGCCAATGTCGTTGGTACCGACCAGACAAGGATTTGTTCCTTCGGATCTTTAATCCCGAGTGAACGGTTGACGACCCAAAACAGTGTATCACTATAGTAAGAGAATACCATTGCACCGAGTGCAGCCGCTTGTGCAGCGAGTGTCATATTCACATCTGGCAAGTTCATCAAGATCGGCGCAGAAATGGATGCCGCGGTAATCATGGCAACCGTTCCACTACCTTGGATCAGACGGACAAGGGAAGCGATGATGAATGGAATCAATACGGCTGGAAGTGGTAATCCCGCTACAAGTTCTGCGATATAGTTACCGGCACCACTTTCACGAAGCACATAACCGAACGCTCCACCCGCACCTGTAATTAGCAAAATAACACCGGCACTGTTCATTCCTTCTTCCATACGACCGAGCGTCTCTTCACGGTTCAAGCGACCCGCCAGCGCATAGATTGCAGCAATTACCGCAAGTCCTACCGCGATGACCGGCTGCCCGAGGAAGATGATATAATCGTACAACCCACCTGTCACTTCCAATGCGGAAAGCGTTGTATTCAAAAAGATCAAGACGATCGGTAATGCAATTGGCAAAATGGAACGGAATAAAGAAGGAAGCTCTTTATCTCTTTCCCGTGAAAGTTTCTCAAAATCTGCGAATGTGAAATCTTTGTCAGGACGGAAGAAGTCTGTTCCATCTTCTGTCGGAATTTGGTGAATTCTCTTTCCAAGCCATTTACCATAAAACACACCAATGATCATGATTGGAACCGCAAAAATCAATCCATAAATAATCATTTGTCCAACATCGACATTGAAAATCCCTGCAACACCAAGCGGACCTGGAGTCGGCGGAACCGCATGGTGCGTTGCAGCAGCCCCAATCGCCAACGGAATCCCAAGAGCGACAACCGACTTCCCTGTTTTTCTAGCAACCGATTTAATGAGCGGTGTTAAGATAATGAACGTTGAGTCAACGAAGATAGGAATCGCAACGATATATCCGGCAAGCGCCATTGCCCATTCCTCTTTTTTCTTACCGACCGCGCGAATTAGTGCATAAGCCAACCGTTCGGCAGCTCCAGACACTTCCAATAGACGACCCATCATGACACCAAAACCAATAATAATCCCAATCGAACCTAATGTACTACCGAAACCACTAATGATGGCGTCTGATACACTTTTAGGTGCCATTCCGCCGATAAGTCCCACAACAGCAGCTGCTATGATCAAAGCTAAAAATACATGAATTTTCGTTTTTACAACAAGGAATACTAGTAAAATGACTCCAATAATGAGTCCTAGAATAATTTGCGTCTCATGTGACATCCCTTGTAACCCCTTTCAATTTGGACGATGAAAGAAGGGAGAGGCATTCTCTCCCCAATCTCGTCAGTTGGACTTAGAGTGAATCTCTAGTGAATTTTGGCGCATACTCAGCTGCAAGCTTAATACACTCATACATGCTCACTTCTGATGCGATATTTTTCCATGCAATGTCAAATGCTGTACCATGGTCAACCGATGTACGAAGGAATGGAAGTCCATTCGTAATGGAGATTGTACGGTGGAAATCCGTCATTTTCGCTGCAATATGTCCTTGGTCATGATAGAGAGAAAGGACAGCGTCGTATTTTCCATTCAATGCTTGGAAGAATACAGAGTCTGCTGGAACCGGGCCGTATGCATCGATGCCGTCCGCTTTTGCCGCTTCAATCCCTGGCTTGATTTGCTCTACTTCTTCATTTCCGAATAGGCCACCCTCACCTGAATGCGGGTTCAAACCTGCAACAGCGAATTTCCGATTCTCGACTCCGAGACGTTGTAGTGCTTTATCACAGCGGATCAAGTAATCGTGTACACGTTCTTTCGTCATTTGGCTAATTGCTTCTGCAAGTGATACATGGCGAGTTAAGAAGAAAATACGCATACCCTTTACTTGGAACATCGTTAGTGGATCTGGCGTTTCGCCTAGATCTTCAAGCATTTCTGTATGTCCGATATAAGGGACATTTCCAGCTTTCAACGATTCTTTGTTAATCGGTGTTGTCGCAAGTGCTTTCACTTCATCTGCCATCGCTAATTCGACAGAACGTTTAATGTATTCAAATGACGCTTTACCATTTGTGCCTGAAACTTGTCCAGGTTCGAAAGTTGCCATATCGATATTTGCTAAATCCAACATGTCGATCGTACCGAATTCGTAAGTACCTTCTGCTGGTGCATTGATGACATTGACGTTCAAATTCACGCCAGTTACTTCGATCGCTTTCCGAATAATATTGGCATCACCGACAACAAGCGGTTTACATAGGTCGTAAAGTTCTTGTTTCGCCAACGATTTCACTGTAATTTCCGGGCCGATTCCTGCAGCGTCACCCATTGGGATTGCAATAATTTCTCGAACTGTTGTCATGTTCAAACACTTCCTTCATGATTATTTGACTTTAAATAATTGACACATGTGTAAATCGATTGCTTGTCGCCAACCGTTCCACCTTTTGTCACAACTGGAATTCCATCGAATGTGCCACCGATGAATTTTCCATATGCCGCGCGCGGCATCACTTCATCCTGCAAATGGATCGCTTCCGCTTGACTGACTGCGCATAATGCGGCTGTCACGTCCCCACCACTCGAGTATGTACCATTGATCTTTTTCTCACTTTGTTGGACGACATTATGAGTGATATTCGCGAGACCGACCGTAATTCGCTTCGCCAGTTCTTCCCTTGTCGTTCCTTCTTCTTTTGCAATATCCGCTAAAGGAAGGACTTTCGCTGTCGGTGAATGCGTCGTAATGATGAGCAACTCTTCCGTTTCCAATTTACGGAGCGCTTCTTCAGTCGCTCGCTTCACTTCATGATCCCATGAGTCCGTCATCGAAGCTAACGCTTGCACATTCACGTAAATCGGTTTTGCATTTGTTTTATCAACCAAATAATGAATTTGGCGCCCAGTGATCGGGGTTACACTCCCAATCGTGAGAATCCATTTGCTTTCCTTGACGTCTTGGCTGGCGATCAAACGGCCATACGCCGCAGAAAGTGGCCCCGGATCAACCGGAACAAATGACTTTCCTCCGATCAATGCCATTGCTTCTGCAATATGTTCGATTTCTTCGTTTGTGACGGCATCGACGACAATAATTCGATTGCCTTCATCAATACACCGTTCCATCGCGGGCTTAATACAGGCTGTCCCTTTTAGGACGACGCCCAATCCAATATGACCGACCGAATACTTGCTTTGTTCCGCCACAATGTCCGGCACATATGAATTCGTAATCGGATTCATCGGATCTTTTGCCACATCCGTCTCTTGGACAGGCACGCCATCCACTAACAAATATCCACCGGAAGTGACACGTCCGGAATCAGGATAAGATGCGACAACGATTGCAATACTGTCAGGACCGATCGCCTCTAAGATGGCGTCTGTTTCCGAACCCAAATTCCCACGAACCGTACTGTCAATCCGTTTCGCAACGACGTCTACGCCCCATCCCTTTAATTGCTGATAGGCATCTGACACCCGAGCTTTCGCTATTTCCGGCTCGACATATCGACTATCCGTATCAACACTAATCGACGTAAACTGATCCGAATCCGGGACTTTCCCGCCGAAAACAACGGTAGCGCTTACAAACCCAACCTTTGAGAGTAGTACACCTGTTGCATTAGCTCCTGTAATATCGTCTGCTATGATTCCTATCTTCATAATGACACCTACTTCGCTATGATGAGTTCCGTATATTGCGCATATTCATCCACTACTTTTATTGAAATCTGTTGATCTGTAATTATTTTGGTAAGACTCGTTAACTCGCACACTTTCGAAAACGCTTTTCGATTGAATTTGGATGAATCGGCAACTAGAAACGTTTTTTCAGCTGCTTGAATCATGGCTTTCTTCACCGCAGCTTTTTCCAACGACGGCGTTGTCACACCGAGTGTCGGATGTACAGCATGCGCACCAAGAAAGAATAGATCGGCATGCATCTCACTGAGTGTTAGTTCTGTCAATGAGCCATACAATGCACCCACGTCATTTTGCAGGCGCCCTCCAACAACAATGATGTCAAGCTTACTATTCATAAGCTCTACAGCAATTTTAATGTCGGTAGTAATGACCGTTAGATTCTCCCGATGCTTCAAGATTTTTGCGATTTCTAGTGTTGTCGTACCGGAATCGAGCAGAATCGTCATATTCTCTTTAATCAATGAACTGGCTTCCATGGCGATGAGTCTTTTCTGTTCCACCGCTTGTCCCGCCTTCGACTCATACGTTTCCTCAAAGATAAGCCCTTGAGGCAACACGGCTCCCCCGTGTGTCCGTATCAGTTTTCGTTCTTTCTCCAATGCATCCAAATCTCGACGGATTGTCATCGGCGTCACAGACAACTCGTTTGACAACTCAACAATGTCAATCTTCCCGTACATTTCTAAAAGTTGTAGAATATGTTTTTTCCGTTCCCGAGGCAACATTAGAAACAACCACCTTATAACTTTTTATTAGTATGTCATAATGTTCGTTTCAAACATTATTATGTTACTTTAAAACATAATAGTCAATAGTAGTTTTTTGTAAATTGTCAAACCTGTCCGATTTTGATAAATCTCCATAATAAAAAGCATGATCCTTACAGCGAGATCATGCTTCTAGAAATGCTTATTTAGTGTGAAGTACGAGACCTCGTACAATTAATAAGGATCTCCTCTAAATCTAAAGGGTTCGGTTGATGAGGAGAAAGGTGTAAGTAACAACGCAAATAACAGGTTAATCAGCATATATTTCGGCAGTGAAAAAGCTAAATAAAAACAAGTAAAAACACTCGAATTGAGCGTTTTTTGTCGAAATATTATAGTATCCTTATTGAACTAAAGTACCCGTTAGCGCACAATAAGAAATTCATTTATTGTTTGTACTTCTTTTCACCTAGTTCAATAAAATTGACTAAAACAATAACCTATATGGACCGAGAGATGTGAAGGCGCTTCTTTACTACCGATACGCATTCGGTTGATTAGAGGTGGCAGTGGATTACGCAGTCCAGCTTCCCTCAGCGCCACCGATCTGCGTGCTTCTTCACATAGTGAGAAAATACATAGCGCCAAGGAATGACGAATGGAAAAATCACGACTATTAAGCAGGCTGAAGCCGTCGCCCAGGTTGATTCATCCATTTGACCGGCTGACCACAGTGGGACTGCAACGACTAGCAGCCAGATTGACTTCCACAGCAGTTCCCACAGAAGCAAAGGTAGCATCTGCAGCGGATACCGTAGCCCCAGGATTGAAAGAGCCGAAAAGGCGGTCAACATACAGGCAACTACTCCTTCCATTAGCTCCCAGGACCTCTCCTGATGGATAATCTCCTGGATGACTTCCGGCCATTGCACGATACCGAGCCCTACGACGATAAGAAGGTACAGTGCTCTCAGCAAATAAAGTCGAAACAACGAGACCTCGCTCATTTTTGCAGTTCTTTTTTTAGAACTCATATTTATCTCCTTCGTTTTAAATTTAAATCCCAGTTGTTTTTGTAGTTATATCATTGCTTACAGGACAATGGGATACTATTAAATTGGTTTTCCATCTTGATCTGTTGCGGGATTTATGGGTGTATGGATAGCTATTGGGGAGATGAAAAAGGAAGGAAAAATTGATTAATCGTCCCCACCGATATAAACATTACCTTGCTAAACGGAGCGGATGGAAGACGTATGTCTAATTACTATCAAAACCAATTAATACAAACAATGAAAGAAATAACCCTGATTTAGTGCCCTTTTTCACTTTCTCCTCCCTCTCACTTTATATATATGCTTTCTAGCGTTATTCGAACTTCTTAAATTTACGAATAATAGTAAAAACTTTTAATACCTGTTATTGAACTAACCTGTACTCTAGTTAAAGTGAAACTTTTTAAACATTGTATCGTCGAAGTCTTCTTGATGTTTTGGACATAAAAACAGACCATCAAAATGATGGTCATGTTTAACTATAGCACCTGTTAGTTTAAGTGTAATTTTTCACAAGCCTTGCGTTAGATAGCTTATTTCTTAGGATTAAAGCTATTTCCTATTTTCTCAAATTCTTCGCTATCAATCATTGGGGGTTCATCATCTTTCTCTTTTAATATCAAACCGGCAAGTCCAGCAATCAGTGCAAATATGAGGGAACCTTGCCAAGTAATTGAGACATTCACCATGAAGGTATCGAGTAATTCAATTAAAGCAAAAGTAAGACCCGCATTCAAAATAAATGATAACCAGCCCTTACTTGATTGAATAATACCGATAGACTTAAAAGCTTTTGGTATCGCATTTGTAATGAGGGTGAGGGGTATTTCGAGGAATACATACATAACAAAGAAAAATAGTAAAGCACCAATTGAATTATATTGAAATCCGAGTAATCTTAAAAATATGTATTCAAAAAAAGTAATGCCCAGTAAAATTATCGATACGATAGATGTGCAAATTACTACTGTTTTAATTTTATTCATATTAAACGCACCTCCTTACTAAACTGTCCCGTTAGAAAAAGAGCAGTCTAGATAGCTCAACGATCTTCAACTAAAGCACCTGTTAGTTGAAGAAGAATATTGCTATCTCTAACCAAAGATTTGTGCAGCAATAGCAAATAACTCTTTATTCCTATATGGCATATTACTAGAATTCTTGATCATTATCGGTGGATTGCTAACTTTTACAAATCCGCTTCTCTCCAAGAATGACATTAACTCGTCATTATTGGATGGTACATCAATCCTTAACGTTCCTTGATGATCAAAAACTAACCTATCAATTATTAAAGCAGCTGTTTGTGAATCTGGTGCTACAATAGGTCCTATTAATAGATTTACTGGTCCTAATATGGATAATCCAAATCCAATAATCTTCCCCTTTAGATTTCTAACAACTAAACAACGTTTTGATTGATTTATCCTGTTAAGAAGTAATTTTCTTCTCTTATCACCAAATGCAGCAGAATCTAATTCAATAATTTCTGTAATATCATACTCTCTGTATTTCTCTAAGATAATCTCTCTATTATTAAACAATTTAGTTGGAATATATTTATCACTTAAATACTTATGTACATAGTCAACAGTAATAAAACCCAAGTTTTCATATAAGGGCTTCCCATCTTCGGTTGAAATCAATATGATAGAATTGTTTTGAGAAACACTGTCTATACATTTCTGAGTAGCCTTTTTTCCTAAGCCAAAGCCTCTATATTCTTCATTAACAATAACCATTCCAATTGAAGCTAAATTAGTTTCATAAGGTATTATTGCGGCACTTGAAACAATTATCCCCACAGCATTTTTATGTCCGTATATTTTACCAGATGACATAACAGTTTTGATCTCGTGTTCATCATAATCCCAGCCAACTGAAGCAGAAAGCTTTATTAAACCTAAGACATCATCTTTATCAAATTCCACTAATTCTAAACCTATTGCATTGCCTGTATGCATTAGATGTCCCCCTATTTTATTTCTATTCTTATTATCATTTCATATTTAGTCTTGTTCAACTAACCCCCTTTAGTTGAAGAAAAAGAGCCCTCTAAGCAGCTCAACAATCTGCAAGCTAAAGCACTCGTTTGCTCAATAAAAAATCATTTACAATGTTATAAAAAACGGATGATTATTTTTATCCAAACATTTTAAAAGTTCCACTTTGAAGTCGTCATTTCTAATCAGTTTTAATGCATCTTCAATACCAAAAAAACCGGCCTCTAAACTTTCGCTACTTGTTTTTAAACTACCACTTACAGGTGTTCCTAACCACCACATATTACAGATATTTCTTTTTATTTCTTGAGAGACTCCACAAAACCTTTTAATTTCAATGTTTATTCCCGTTTCTTCTTTAACCTCTCTAACTACTGCATGCTTTATATTTTCATTTTCTTCTACAATCCCGCCTGGCAACTCCCAACCCCGATAAGGATCTTTTTTTAATAAAATCCTCTTATGTTCATCAAGAACCACCGCACCTGATGTAATAATAAATTTATTCATAGAAACACCACCAAAATATCATTCCCTATCTTGAACTATCCCCGTTAGCTGAATAAGAATTCGTTAAAATTGAACACTAAATCCTTTAAATTTATGAATTCCCGTTCCAAATCTTACAAGTTCTTGTTCCCAAAGCTCTTTAACTGCATTTTTCACTTCTATCAAAAGAACTGAATCAAGACCTAATGTGTTATGTCCTCCAAAAATCTTAGTTACATTAGGAATACTCGATATTTTTTCCAATGACTGTACCAATTCCACAGGATTGGTAGTTGGAAAAAAGGCATAAATCGGAGTCTCATCATAAAGCAAATCCCCTGTAAATAAGTAACCTCTACTATTATCGAAGATGGAAATATGACCTGGAGAGTGCCCAGGTGTATGGTAGATAGTCAATTTTCTACTCCCTATCTCTATTTTATCACCATCATTTAATAAACCAGTTGGATATCCTTGAAATGGTTTATATGTGTCTGGAATAAACGTTTTTGGAGTTGGTATTGTAATATCACGACTTACATCTTTTCTTATTTGTTCAATTGAAAGTTTCTTAATTCCATTGATAAGCCAGTCTTCCTCATCCTTATGTACATAAATATTCTTAAACTCCCCGTGACTTCCAATATGATCCCAATGGACGTGCGTTGTTAGAACAATAATCGGTAAGTTTGTCAGCTGGTCTGTAATCCTTTTTATATTATCAATTCCAAGACCTGTATCAATTAATGCAGCTTTCTCCTCACCAATTAATAAATAAGAGTGAACTTTCTCCCAATGTCCATACTCACTAATAGCGAAAGTTGTGTTATCGATTTGATTTACTGTAAACCATGAGTCTTTAATTTCAGCCATTTATAAAATTCTCCTTTCTAAACTCTCCGACTTGTAGTATTCTCTATTAATTCACTTAAAACCTTCTACTGTCACTCTTCAATTAACATAAACTTTTATGTGCTGTTGCTTATTCCTGTGCCAATTGTGGTACCAGTTCGTCACTATAAAGCATCTAAATGTTGTTGCAATCACAAAAACAGGGACACCAATTCATATGAGAATCGTGTCCCCAAACACTGTGTTTTTTGTTGTTTTCTCCCCATCAATCGAACCCGTTACTCTAAATCTCCCTCGCTATTAATCTCCTTAATTGAATATCCCCGTATAACGCGAAAACTTCTACCCCAATCTCACTCTCCCTCCAGCCATTCCTGATTGTTTAAGATCATGTCATGAATCTGTTTCTTACTAACATCTGCATCCTTTTGCATGAGCAAATCCAAATAGGCCTTATGCGTATTAAGCGTCCGCTCGATGCTACTGGATTGTTTGGAGGCAATCATTTTCGGCCTATACAACTCGTAAATCGTTTTGCCAATCTCAATAATAAAGGCGTTTTCAGTTGCTTCTAGGACCGCATAATGGAATTCTAAGTCAATGTCAGCCAGTTCTTCAGGGCTTAGCTCGGGCTTTAGCCGCTGGACTTGACTGTGATAGACCTCCTCAATTTTCTTTATCTTTTCCTCAGACCATTTGGTACGGATGATATTAATCATAAGAATCTCGAAATGTTGCCGGAATTCGATTAGCTCCTGCGTATTATTGCTATGCATAATCAAGCTGAAGATTAAGGGGTTTAAGGAAAAATGAGAAGGATTATTAGTTATGTACATACCTTCGCCGCGCTTAATTTGAATAACACCAATCGATTCTAGTATTTTTATAGCTTCCCGGACCGGTGTCCTACTAACGCCAAGCTGTTCCACCATTTCAGATTCTGTAGGTAATTTATCACCACTTTTAAGCGATCCTTCTAGTAGTTTAGCTTTTATTTTGGAGACAATTTCGGTTGAAATTTTGTCTGAAGTTGTCAGTTTCGAAAATTGCATAAGGTGAATCCTCCGATTGAATTTACTTTCCTTTCTATTCATTATATCGGATAACTAGTCTTTTTGTATTTTTTACTAATATCAATTAATTTGTAATACTAAATTTACAAAGAGTTGTCTAAGTGTTATCATAATTCAAGTACATCATACGTAATATGTAGTATGTAATATATAGTCAGTTGAAAGGAAGTGTCTTGATTGAATAAACACACAATCGCTAGCATTCCAGGAGATGGAATCGGGCCAGAAGTGATGCAAGAAGCTATCAAGGTGTTGAGGGCAGTTGAAGAGATTCATGGGAATTTACGTTTTGAAATCGATACATACGATTGGAACTGTCAACGTTATCTTGAAACTGGGCGTATGATGCCAGAGGACGGATTGAAGACCTTGGCTCCCTATGATGCCATTCTATTCGGTGCAGTAGGGGCACCTGAAGTTCCTGATCATATTTCTGTTTGGGAGTTAATCTTACCGATCAGAAGAGAATTTCAACAATACATAAACTTACGGCCTATTAAATTGTTGAAAGGGATCGAAAGTCCTTTAACGAACAAAGGGATTGAAGATATCGACTTTGTCGTTGTACGTGAAAATACGGAAGGTGAATACTCAAATAGTGGAGGTCGGTTGCATGTTGGCACTCCCTATGAAGTAGTTGTTCAAAACAGTGTTTTTACACGAATGGGCAGTGAACGTGTCATCAAATACGCTTATGAATTGGCACGAAAAAGAGGGTCAAAGCATTTATCTGTAGCAACAAAATCGAATGCTATCAATTTCTCCATGCCGTTCTGGGATGAAGTTGTGAAAGAAGTCGGCGTTGATTATGAGGAGATAAAAGCGAACTTCTACCACATTGATGCATTAGTCGCCTTTTTTGTATCGAAGCCGGAAATCTTTGATGTAGTCGTTGGCAGCAACTTGTTTGGTGATATATTAACAGATTTAGGTGCTGCAATTTCAGGCGGACTTGGCATTGCACCTTCAGGAAACATCAACCCTGAAAGGAATTACCCATCTATGTTTGAAGCCATTCATGGTTCGGCACCAGATATTGCAGGTCAAGGCATTGCCAATCCGATCGCCCAAATTTGGAGCACATCCATGATGATCGACCATTTAGGTTACCCAGAATTAGCCGAGTCGATTGTTCATGGCATAGAAGAAACACTAGTTGAGGGCAAGGTACGAACACCGGACCTAGGTGGAACGGCTTCCACAACAGAATTCGCAGATAAAATTATCAGAAATATTAAAAAGTACGCTAAGGGGGACTTGTAAGTGGGACAACTAGAAGCTAAAGTTATTGCCGTCACAGGAGCCGGTGGAGGTATGGGAAAAACCGTCGTCGAAAATCTTTTAGCCGAAGGCGCTATTGTAATTGGACTGGATATTCATACAGATTCCCTATCCTCTATCGAAAATGAAAATTTACATGTAAGAAACATTAATCTCCTAGAAGAAACAAGTATTACTGAAACATTCAAAGAAATTTACACGAAGTTTAATAAGTTAGACGGGCTCGTGAACGTAGCCGGAATCGCGCAACAAGGGAAACCAATAACGGAAGTAGAAGTATCCGAGTGGCATAGGCTCATGGATATTAATGCGACTGCCGTATTTTTAACAAATCGAGAAGCGGTTCGGTATATGAAGGAAAAAAATACTGGATCCATTATTAACATAGGATCCGTTTCTGTTACGAGACCGCGTCCGGGTCTACAAAGTTATGTAGCGTCTAAAGGTGCGGTAGAAGCATTTTCTAAAGCGTTAGCACTGGAAACAGCACCGTTCAATATTCGTGTCAATGTCATTCACCCTGGTCCAGCTGATACACAAATGCTTGGTCAGTTCTCTTCTAAAGAAGCAAGTGAAGTCGAATTAAATAAAGACGTATTTGCAGAAAGTGTTCCGCTCGGCAGATTGATTAGACCAACCGATATTTCCGCAACTGTGACTCATCTATTAACGGATGGCGCGCAAATCATTACAGGTTCAGTCATCCATGTTGACGGAGGAAGAAGTATCTAGAAAGGATGATCTAAATGGAAAAAATACAAATGCTCATCGATGGAAAATGGGTCGGAGATGCAAATGAACAATGGATAGACGTCATTAATCCTTCTTCAGGTGAATTGATTACCCAAATTGTTCGGGGCAATGAACAGCATGCAGACGCTGCTGTTCAAGCTGCTAAAAAAGCATTGAAAAGTACAGAGTGGAAGTCGATCAAACCATTTGAAAGAGGACAGTTTTTACAGGAAACAGCAAGATTTATACGAGAGAATGCGGAAGAATTAGCGAATCTTGAATCTCTCGATATTGGTAAGCCAATTGGACAAGCAAAAGCAGATATTGAAGCTGCGGCTCGCTATTTTGAATTCTATGGTGGCATAGCTGACAAAGTATTTGGTGATACGATTCCAATTGAAGAAAATTTATTAAATGTAACGGTGATTGAACCAATCGGCGTTACCTTACACATTGTCCCTTGGAATTACCCGATTCAAATTACTGCACGTAGTGTTGCTGCCGCAATTGCGACTGGAAACGTAGTGATTGTAAAAAGTTCTGAAGATACACCTTTGACGACAAACTTTTTAGCAAAATGGTTCCATGAAAAACTTCCTCAAGGAGTATTTCAACATGTTACGGGATACGGTGCAGAAATAGGAGCTGCATTGACTTCTCATCCTGGCATCAATCAAATTACGTTTACCGGTTCAGTTCCAACAGGAATTGCAGTGATGAAATCAGCGGCAAACAATGTGGTACCTGTCACACTCGAGTTAGGTGGCAAGTCACCGAACATCGTCTTTAAAGATGCTGATTTAGAACGTGCAGTGCCTGCAATAGTTAATTCGATTGTACAAAATGCGGGTCAAACATGTTCTGCAGGATCTCGCCTCTTAGTAGATGAAACGATTGCAGATGAATTACTAGAAAAACTAGTAGAGAAGTTTAAAAGCTTAAAAGTGGGACCACCTACGACCAATGCGGATGTCGGACCGATTATTAACAAAAAACAATACGAACAAATTCTAAGCATTTTAGATACGGCGGATCAACAAGCGAAGATTGTAGTAGGCGGGCAACCAGTTGAGGTGGAAGGTTATGAAAATGGCTTCTATATCAGCCCTGCGATCATCGAAGCATCTTCCCATAATAGCTCGTTTGTACAAGAAGAAATCTTTGGACCTGTGTTAAGTGTCATACGTTTTAATGACGTGGAAGAAGCGATTGAATTAGCAAATGACACGGAGTACGGACTCGTTGCGGGTGTCTGGACGAAAGATATTGACCGAGCGCATTATGTAGCAGCACGTATTGAAAGCGGCCAAGTGTTCATCAATAGTTACGGAGCTGCAGGCGGAGTTCAAATGCCATTTGGAGGATATAAGAAAAGTGGCATCGGGCGAGAAAAAAGCCATTTAGCTGTTCAAAACTATATTGAAATTAAAAATATTGCCGTTCAAGTTCGACTATAAATAGACTCTAACCAGGAGGTTAACAATGAATGCACTTAGCAAGATTAGTGATGTAGCCGGCAGATATTTTGCCTTAATCATCATCATTTTTTCAGTCATCGCTTTTATAGTTCCGAGTTGGTTTACTCAATTTAGTGGGTACATCACAATCTTACTCGGGGTCGTCATGTTTGGGATGGGTCTTACGCTGAAAGCTTCAGACTTCAAATTAGTTTTCACAAGACCAATTCCGGTGATTATAGGGGTTGTGGCACAGTTTTCAATCATGCCCACGACCGCCTTTATCATTGCTTATTTATTAAGATTACCTCCAGAACTTGCAGCAGGATTAGTTTTACTTGGTAGTGTTCCTGGTGGGACTTCTTCAAACGTGATGGTCTATTTGGCAAAAGGAAACGTTCCCCTTTCCATTACAATGACGAGTGTTTCCACCTTACTTGCGCCGATAATGACACCGCTTCTATTATTGCTTTTTGCGGGGCAATGGTTGCCAGTAGATCCAATGTCTATGTTCATGTCCATTGTACAAGTAATTATTATTCCAATTCTCTTAGGATTAATCGTTACTAAATTCTTACCAAATGTTACTCAAAAAAGCATTTCTGTTTTACCCCTAGTTTCAATTGTTGCCATTACAATTATCGTTACGGCAATTGTTGCAAACAATAAAGAAACGATTGCTACTGCTGGTATTCTAGTATTTGTAGCAGTATTACTCCACAATGGATTCGGGCTTATGTTAGGATACTATGCAGCTAAATTGTGTAAACTATCTCGTCAAGACCAACGTGCGGTCTCCATCGAAGTCGGAATGCAAAACTCAGGTCTCGGGGTCGCTTTAGCCGCTGCTTATTTCACGCCATTGGCTGCATTGCCAAGTGCATTTGCGTCAGCATGGCAATTAATTACCGGTACTTTTATCGCGACTCACTGGGGAAAACGTGAAATACCAAATGAATCTGCCCCTACCCCAGACGTGGAACCACGTAAAGAATCGGTCTCAAAAGCAAAAGAACTGTCGAAATAGGATTATAGAATGCCATAAGCCCATGAAAATAAAGGGCTTATGGCATTTCTTAATCGCACTATTAATTCGAAAACGATGTTCTTCCATGCGCCATGATGGTAAAATATAGATTAAAAAAGGGGGATTTGATTTGAAAACACAACAACTTGCATTCATGGCGGCCCTGTTTACTTTCGCGCTTGTTCTCAACGGCTGCTCATCGGACAATAAAACAGTAGATTCCAAAACAGCTGAAGCAATCGATGTATCGGAGTACTTTCCGCCAATCGGGATGACTCGAGAGTATACCAATTACGATACAGACGGGAATTCGGTTGCCTCCATTGATACCGTAAACTTGTCGACGAACTCAGATGGAACGGATACAGTCTACATCCATGAAAAGGGTGTTGCTTCCGAAGCCATCAAAGAATACATCGTCAGCAAGGAAGAAGTGAAACTCGTCTACCTCATCAATTCGTTCGGGAATGCCGAAACGGCAGTAGTGGAACTCGCGAATAAACCAGAATGGGACAAGAACGATGCCAGCCAATCGGTCAGTCGAATGACCGCTACTGGCTTGACGATGGAAGTACCAGCGGGCAAGTATGATCATGTCATTGAAATCACGAGCGTGATTCCCGGTGATAAAGAAGGGAAAACCCTCAATTATTACGCGCCAGAAGTAGGGCTGATCAAGACTGTATTCAGCTTCAAAGACGGAGAAGAGTTCATTTTTAACGAACTAAAGTCTGCAAAGAAAGTGGATAATACAGCAAGTGTGAAATGAGTTGGAGGTACCAGGTACCCGGGCAAGGAATTGTTCGGGGGCTTGGTACTTTTTATATTCACTATGTAGGTGTAAAGTCACAAAATGACAATATAATTCGGGAAATGATCGATAAACTCTAGGAAATGACCGATATCACTCCCCAAATGACCGATAAGTTTCCGGAAATGATCGATAACTTCCGGGAAATGATCGATATTTTTTCAAATCGCGCCATTTCAGCCATTAATCCATCGATTTCCCCCGCGTAATACGGAAAATGCACCGCCACATGCTAAATTTTTGAAGTACCAGGTACTCGGACAGATAATGGTTTGGGAATCTGTTGTTTTTTTTCGCAAACAGACCCGAATTTTTTTCATAGTTTTAGGGTACATAAAGATTAACGAGTTTAATCTTCCCTGTAACATGTTCTATTTTGAAAACTTGCTTCATAACCTCCTCTAGGAGTAACTAGATTAAGGAGTGGTTCAAATTAGAAAAATAATAGTAGCTTTGTTGGTGTTGATACTTGGTTGTACTTATGCCTTTCCTGTGGAGACAAGCGTAGTAGCGACGACCGACATGTATGTAAATGCGAAAAATGATATTATCCTGCGTGTCGAACCAAAACAAAATGCGAAACAGATCGGGACCATTCCAAACCATTCGAAAATAACGGTATTGTCTTCGTCAGACGGCTGGTCCTATGTACAAGCCGGGGAAAGTAAGGGATATGTGTATACGTCTGCTTTATCGAAGCAAAACCCGAAAGCTGCAGCAACAACGGTCACCGGTGGCTTGGCGCCTAAAGAGGGGTTGATTCTTACGTATAAACCGTCGTTCTTAGACGAGAAGAAAGAGACGTTTCACGTAGCGAAAGAGAATGAATACACGTACTTGTATAATAAAAAGAGTCCCCTGTTCCCGGATTTATCGAACTTCACCTATGTTGAAGACGGAAAAAGACTACTGATGGGTGTATCGAGTTCCGACTTCATCTTCGTCAACGTTCCCTATCCGTTGAAACAAGGGGCGTACACAATAGACTCGTCAATGATGTTAGAGGACCAAAAGGTGTTGGTTGAAAGCACGACGAAAACAGTCACCGTAAAAGCCGGTACCTTTGAGAACGTCGTCATTCTCCGTTTTCCGGATGGCTCTAGAGAATACTTGGCTAAAGGAATCGGGATCATAAAGAGTACGGATAGTAATGGGAAGATTTATACGGAGTTAGTGTCTGTGCAAGAAAGTAAACAAGCCCCGTAAATGAGGTGCCAGGCATTCACTTCATAAAGAGAGAAGTGCAAACAATCTCTACCATTAAAAAGACGCTAGGTTCTACTAAGAACCTAGCGCCATTTACTTTTATCACCTTTCTACGCTGCCCCCCACTCCCACTGCCTCTTCTCATAAATCCCCATCATAAGCAACGTCATTAATATCTCCTTCTGATCAGATGTCGCCTCTGTCCAAATCGGCTTATCCGATAAGGACCTATGTAATTTCAACCACCCACTGTTTTCCCTTGAAAAAACACCAGCCTTTGGTCGACTTTTGGGTCGATAAGTTGGTGTTGGAATGCGATTGAAATTCTAAGATTTTTAGTTAAAATAACTGCCTTAACTCTTCAGTCTTTTCTCAACTAATTTGGGGTTTCATGAAACGGAGCGGGCGTATTTTGAAACAAGTTCAATTTGCCAGGCAGCATCCGTTTTCACGGCAACGAGGTTTTGATGAGCATTTACTTTGAGTTCACTCATTACTATTAAAATACTTAGTAACGTTGTTGTATCGCTTGTGAAAGTTTTGATGTGATTCGTACATTCTCAAAAGAAATTCCTAACTGAATCGCCGTTAGGGCAATTTCCGGCCTGATGCCGGATAATGTTGTTTTGACACCTATTAACTCTAAAGACTGTATTAGCCCAAATAGCTGTTGTGCAACGATCGAATCCATCTTTAGCACACCAGACAAATCTATATATAGGTTGCTTATCCCTTTAGCCACACATTGTTCCAATGTATTCTCCAGGAGTAATCTTGCTCGGTCAGTATCGATTTCTCCAATAATCGGAAGTAAGGCTGTGTGATCACTTAAAACAATGACTGGGGTACTCAATTCATTTATCAGTTCTTTTTGGGATCGTACTTTTTCGTTTAAATATCGGTTTCTTTCATGTGTATACCAAACAATCGCCTGATCCGTTATTTTTATAATCAGTTCATAATAGTGTAAAGTAGATTCAATGGTCATCGACTCTTTATTCGCATCGACAAATTCTTTAATGAAACCAAAATACACATCCCGGGTTCTCATAAACTCTCTTATGATAAATTCAATAGGTGTTTTTACAAGTTCAAGGTCGCTAGTCGTTTCCAAAATCCAACTTTCCATCCTCTTCATAACTTCAGATTCTTCTTCAATTAATATTCTAAACGCATTTTCGTGGAACCTATAATTTTGCCCTTTCAATTTTTCAATCTCCAAAGGATCGGTAGAAGAATACACGCCTGACGGGTCACTTTTATCTAATTTTGCGTACCATTCTTCCGTCATTTGTTCTGCTTTACTCAGTAAAAAATCATGAAGTTTCTTTGTGTCCGACATTTTCTTTACCTCCGCTACTCCTCAAAGTTAAAAACACCAATCCACCGAAGAGTACCATCATTAGCTACTATTTTTTCATTTTAACACATTTTATTATTTTTGGAATATTCTTTTTGTGAATTCTAGAAAGGTTCCAATTCAACGGGAGATTAGTAGTCGTTTCCTATTTTTTGTTGGTAAAGTGTCAGGTTCAAAACCATTTCTATTCATGCAAATCCCATTTATGCAATTGTAGTGTATAATTAGAATAGTTTTGACCTGAAAATTTGATACCCGCAATCAGGATAATTCTAGATTACAAAGAAGGAGTGATAATGATGACTCCCCCACTAAACGAGCATTGCCCGCTATGCGGCAAAACGAATAACTGTTGCTACGGAAAAGATAAATCGCTGGGCATTTGTTGGTGCAACCAAGAGACATTTCCGAATGAAATTTTCAAACTAGTTCCAGAAAAAGATCTCCGTGTGAAATGTATATGCAAGGAGTGCTTGAATCGGTTTAAGGGAGTGTCTGATCCTGCACAAATCAATGGATAATGGAAATAATATAGTAATATGTAATAGTAGGTGCCCTTTAAGGGGGATCAGCTAGTGGGATAAGATAATCCATTCGTTATGAGCTGCTACTCAAGGATGATTTATTTTTCATGGGTATTCCGTACGGAGCGAACAGCTATATACTCACTAGCAGAAAATAGCTATTCCATCGCGTCTTTGTATTATTGATTGTTAGTTTGCAGATATCTTTGGAATATATTACGATAAAATGGAAATCTAAATGTATTTCATTTGAGGGGGGAATGAGCTAATGATAAATGAAATGGGATTACTCGGAGAAACTTTATTAGAAGAAAAGATTAATATAGCACGTAAAATCCATGAGTTACGATTATCAGAGATTCCGGATGAGCAAAGACAATTAATCCCTTCACATATTGAAGAGGAAATAATAAGGATGAGAGCAAGCTTTATAAGTCTCTTTGGAGAATTCTTGGCAAAACCCGAACAGAGAGAAACGGCCTATGATCAAATAGAAAAATGGGCGAAGGAAACTTCAGAGTATGTATATAAACTTGGAGTCCCATTAGATGAAGCCTTGAAAGATACAACGCTTTATCGAACCTTTATCAATGAAGTAATTGAAAACACGGTAATCACTCATGATATGTCGGTAAAATCATTGTTAGCAACATCTAAGATCATAGACCCATTGCTTGATCATGCTGTTTACTGTTTTAGCTTAACCTTTGTTCAGTTCTACACAGTCAATCTCGAGAATGCAAAAAGAGCAATTATTGAATTATCTGTACCTATTGTTTCTATATCTAATGATATCGCCGTACTGCCATTAATCGGAAATATTGATACTGAACGGGCGTTATTGTTGATGGAGAATACGACGAAAGAAGTAGACAGATTAAAAATATCTTACTTAATACTCGACTTGTCTGGGGTAGCTATTGTCGATACAATGGTGGCACAACATATCTTTAATTTGTGCACTACCCTAAAATTGCTGGGAGTTCAAACGATCATAACAGGCGTTAGGCCTGAAGTTGCCCAGACTGCTGTAAGTCTTGGATTGGACTTTAGTGATCAAATGACAAAAGGAACCTTGCAGCAGGCACTAGTAGAACTAAAATTTTTTCGTGATTAAACGTTAATTAGATAAAACGTTGTATTAATTTCCATTAAACGAACGATCGCATATCAAAAAGGTACAATCCAAATAGAATGATGGATTGTACCTTTTCACTTTTGTCCCAACTCATTTCTAACGTTGAGTTATGTTACTATTCATTACTAATTTCCTTACCTATAGCTACACGATAAAAACAAAGTACAGTATAAATAACAAACAAAGCACATACATAATTGGATGAATTTCTTTATACCGCTTTTGTGCTACTAAACAAAGTGGATAAAGAATAAAACCAAATGCAAGGCCCATTGCCACACTAGAAGTGAGGGGCATCATGATAATGGTTAAAAAGGATGGAATCACAATTTCCAGCCTGCTCCAGTCTATTTTTCTTATTTCCATTGCCATTAAGGCTCCTACAATAATTAACGCAGGGGCTGTTACTTCCAATGTAATAACGGATAACATGGGTGAAAAGAACAAAGCAATCGTAAAACAAGCGGCAATGACGACAGACGTAAAGCCTGTTCTACCTCCGACAGCAATGCCGGCAGAAGATTCAACACTCGTAGCAGGTGTGGATGTTCCCAATATCGCTCCAACTGCACTAGCGGTAGAATCAGCAAGCAATGCTCTTCCTATATTCGGCACAGTATTCCCTTTCATCATTCCTGCTTGACTGGCCAGTGCAATTAAAGCACCAGCCGTATCAAAAAAGGCAACAATTAAAAAAGTGAAGATCACTGCTAGTAATTCAGGGGTGAAAATCTGATCTAAATGGGAAAACACGACACCAAATGTTGGTTTCAAGCTCGGTATACTTCCAATAATTTGTGAAGGACCATTTATTAATCCAACCATCATTCCAATAATCGTGGTAATGATCATTCCATAAAAAATTCCTCCGCTTATTCCACGTACTAACAGTACAATCGTAATAACCAAGCCAATAATGGCTAGTAGGGTAGTAGGTGATGTTAAGTTTCCAATCGAAACAAATGTATCAGGATTGGAAATAATAAGCCCCCCATTTTTCAACCCAATAAATGTAATGAAGAATCCAATTCCAGAAGCGATTGCATATTTTAAATTCAATGGGATGATCGTAATAATCTTCTCGCGGATTTTCATTACACTTAAAAACATAAAAATGATTCCTGCAATAAAAACACCAGTCAACGCGACTTCCCATTGTATGCCCATCCCAATACAGACAGAAAAAGTGAAAAATGAATTCAATCCCATACTTGGTGCAATTCCGATTGGGAAGTTCGCAAGCAACCCAATAAGTAGTGTACCGATAATCGCAGTAAGAGCGGTTGCAGTAAATACTGCCCCACTATCCATCCCAGCTTGGCTTAGGATAAGTGGATTTACGACTAATATATACGCTATCGATAGGAAGGTTGTTACTCCTGCTAGTGTTTCCTGCTTATAGGTAGTATTCCGTTCGGTAAATTTAAAAAAATTTCTCATGTTGTAATCTCCTATTTGCTAAGTTAAAGAATGGAAGGAAATAATTTGAAGATTGGTTTTGCAGCTAGTTGATAATATCATGCCCTTAATACCAAAAAAACTTTGGCCTTAAGTAGGACAAAGTTTTTCTACACACAGGAATATAAAATTGGTTTATTTCACATTCCTTGTAGACGAGCTATTTATGGTAGCTGGTAGAAACTTTCAAGCCGTATTCTTGAATTTATACAAGGTATTTCTATTCTTTTTTAAAAAATAATAGATGAATCATAACAAGTTTAGGTTAGAACGTCAAACTATTTCTGTATATCGGGTATCCAACTCAGTAGCTCCTAAAGTAACTGCCTTAACTCTTCAGTCATTTGCTCCACCAATTCCGGTCTTCCATGGAACTGAGCGGGTGTATTTTGGAACAGTTCAATTTGCCAATCATCATCCTTTTTCACTGCAACAAGGGTTTGATGGGCATTTACTTTGGGCTCAATATCTTTTTTACCTGTTGGAACCATCCCCGCAATTGCGTGTAAGATTACTGCATTCGTTCCTAAAGGTCGGATGGATTTAACTTTTGTTACAAAAGGAGCCGTAGGATGATTTTCAAATATAGGGATAAGATGAGACAAAATCTCCGCTTTCCCAACTACCTTACTACCATCAAAACCAATTTGCACCCCTTGTTCTGAAAACTGATCTGCCATTCCTTGGGCATCACGGGTATTCCACGCATCAATTAATTTTCGATAAAGGTCTTGGATTTCATCATTTATTGGTGTCATAGCTATTTCTCCTCTCATTTGATCAAACATCTCTTTGACGCTATTCACTTTTCGGTACGGAGCAAACTACTATTTCAATCGCAAACCTTCAATCGCCCTCGCAATTCCCTCTCGAACAGCTATATACTCATTAGCAGAAAATAGCTGTTCCATCGCCACTTTCAATTCTTCGGTATCTTCCATATCCTCAACAGGCACAGCCCGTGAATAAATCCTTGTAAAGCGTCTTCCTTCCTCGTAAGCAAGCGCACGTACAGGAATGCCCTGCTCCTCTATGCTCTTCAATACGCGGGTTCTTTCCAAATGCGGCATTGGTCCGACCTCAACAATCAACCGAACCGTTGAATTCCGTCTTCTGAACCATGCAATGAGCGGATAGCCGAGCCAGTACTTTTCTGTCACTTCGTACTTGGAAGGTAGCTGCGTCCATTCAGGCTCTACAAAACTAGGGACGATGTGATTGACATTATAATGGTGAGATGGGATGCGCTGTTCATTCACAAAAAGAGTAAATGCTGTCTCCAAAGGAGATTCCGCCTTTAATTCAGTAGGTTCAAAAATTTGTATGTTATCGTCATCCCCCACCACAACTGCCTCGTTGGTCAATCGTAATAGAGACTGGAAGGATTCCTTCTTGTACAGTCTCTCCATGGATTCAACCAAAAAATCGACATCCTCCCACGAATTCGGACGATCAGCATCCATATAAATTCTCGTATACTGCCTACCCTCTTCAAACGCCTGCTCCTTCACGTCGACCCCTCTCACCTTCAAAGCTTGCAACAGCCGGACTCGATCTTCATGATGCAAAGGTCCAACTTCCACCCTCAGTTTTAACCGGTCGTCCGCTTGTTCAAACCAGGCAATTAGCCCCTTATTCATCCACCATTTCTTACGTAAGTCGTTCGCGTCAAAATGCTCGTCCCACGTCTTCTCGATGAAGTGCGGCACCTTGAAATGCGGCGTGTACAAATGTTCGGGCCAACCCAAATTTCGAGCGAATCGAATAAACGCCTCCCGTAAGAAACTGCTTCCAACCTTCACAACAAAGTCGATTGTCTCCTTATATTGATTGTAAATTTGGCTCAATTCATTTGCGAAGCTGTTTTCCACCACGCTTCCCTTTCCTGCACTAGAAAGGAGGTCGACAGCTTCCTTATGATTTTTATAAAGGGCCATCCCCTTTTCATTCAGTTCATCGTTCTGCACCAATTGGTCCTCTAAAATATCGATGTAATAGGAAATGAAGGAATGCACGTCTGGATGCATATAGTCTTTATTCGCATCGGTCATATTGTTGAGAATATCCAGCACATCCGAATACCCGAGCATCAGATAGTCCTCATGCGTAGGCTCCTCATCCTGCAACGTCAAAAACACCGGAATGATTTTATACCCAGCATAGGCCGTTCGAACAAACTCGATATATTCCTCAAGCTGCCCCTCGGATTCAGTAGACCAAAACTTGTTTTCAATCAAAACCGCCACTTGATATAAATCGGAGACAGCTAATAAATCAATCCGCTTCCCGTTAGACGTCGCCAACTCTTTATAAACAACAAGATCATGATAAGAATGTCGACTCAGCTGAAGGACATCATAATTGGCAATCTTGTCCTCATCCTCATAGTTGGCTGGATTGACAAAGACCTTCGCGATAAGCTTCTTAATGAAATACGAACCCAAATCATGATTCTGCTGCGGATCCATCAACCACGCCAACACATTGGAATGTCGAATTTCATAATTATCGACCTGAAGCACTTTAAATGGATTGAATCGGTTGAAGTGGTTATGTAAATAGGTGAATTCCTGAGAATCCTCGATGAGGGTCAGGATTTGTTGTTGGTGGTTTGGCATGGCAGTTCCTCCTGAGTCAATTGTTTTTGGAAAGTGCATTGGTTGTATTGACCAATAATCTGCTCTATAATAAAACTATCAGGCATACATTTGTCTACTACGAATAAACTAAAAAGGACCACCTAATGCTACCAACATTAGATGGTCTGTAATAGCAGGTTCCCTTCAAGGGGGATCAGCTCGCTAGATAAAATAATCCATCCATTATGAGCTCCCACTCAAGGATGGATTATTTTTTTATGTAATAGTACTTGGCCAATTCGATGTCCAATCAAGTTGATTCCAAGCATTTTCTTTAAACTATAACCATCCATTCACATACGTTAGTAAACCAATAATTGCACCAACAGCTGCCCCGACGATGACATAAGTAATCGTTGGTCCGCCTTTTTCACCTTGTCGGTTTTGAACATCCCCCATCACTTAACACCACCTTTTATTAAATTTCTTCATTTATACTTTACCATAAACTATGAATATTACATTGTAGTCATCTTAACTATCCTTGAGTGACCTATTCTATTACAATTTCATTGTACCATTTGTATAATGCAGCTCTATTAAAGTTCATGTTATTTTCGCGAGGTACTAGGCACAATCTATTCCTTATCGGAAACCCCGGGGTAAGTCCGTCCAAGACAATCGTCTTTGTCTAAACCATATAAATCACTAATCTCATCATCTTCTTCATCTCGGTCAACAGGAACACCTTTAATCCATTTCTCCAGTTCTTCTGAGGACATTTTCAAAAAATCCCTCCTTCATTATTTCGCTTTTTCTAATCGATTAAGTAAAAGTGGCAGAGCTTCTCTTTGCCAAAATTCCACGCTAATATGTCCACTTGACATGCCTCCGTGAGCATATCTTTCTACAAAGATTTCTTCGTCTTCAGTCCCTCTAAACGAATGATTGGTAAGCTCTTGAAAGAACTGTTCAAAATGATCGAGAAAACATGTTTGTGAGCAAGGCAAGGGTATTGTTGAAAAGACCTTCTCAAATTCATCCCATAAATAAGGATCCCCTCTCAATCCCCATGTTTCAGGCTTTGGCTTAAAAATGACTGACACTGACTTCTCCATAATTTCCTCCTACATTATTGCCCTTTAAAGCTTAGAAAGATTACGCTTGATATGCCGATAAAGTTTATCTTGATCCCATCCTAATCGGTATTGCAATTCATGACAAAATGCGAGCAATATGAATGACCCATCTGAATTCATTTCGAATTGAATGCCTCTTGCTGCTAATTCATCCATTAGCGGTCTTAATGGCTCAAAACTGCCGTTTCTATAAAGGGCTTCAGCACTTTCTTTCACTTCAGTAAGAAAATCGAGCATATTCTCCTGTATGAGACGCTCTTTTGTTTCTATCGACAAATGAAAAACAGCTTCAAATAGTAAATCTACTTTAGCATTCGTCAATTTTTCTGTACCAATAAAAATCCGCCTTACCTCGGCATCCAGTTTACGGATGATTGGCACTTCCTTCCTGCGGGATTCAATAGCATTTAGCAAACTCATATAATACCAAGACTGTTCCCGCTTTCCGCGATTGAACCGCTCCCAGACAACCTCTCCCACTTCATCAAGATCCGTTTGAACCGAACGGATATTATGCAACTTATCTGCTACAATTACCGCCAATTGATCCGGACTCTTTTCCTTCAGCTCTTCAATCGTCCGACGTTTCCTCTCTTCCCACGGAAGGGATTTATCCAGTTCAGATGCCGCTCGTACCAGGTCGAGAATAAAAGGACCGAATTTTAATAAATCCTGTTCGGTTGCATCCGTATCCTCTAGCGTGTCATGAAGTAATCCGGCGGCAACAACTTCATCGCTGTAACGATAATGCTTCAAGATCATGGCAACCGCAAACGGATGTGTGATATAAGGAATTTTTGTTCCTTTTCGATATTGTCCATCATGTTTTTCCAAAGCGAATTGAAATGCTTGTTCAATGATATTTATGATGAAAGCCTCCTTTATGTAAGGCTCTGTTAAAGGTAGTTGTTGATAATTCAAGAGCCTGGACGCAAAAAATCTTCTAAAGTGCTATTAAATTCATTTGGTACATCCATGTTTACAATATGACCTGCATTATTAAATATAACAAATTTACAATTTGGCTCTGTTTCCCTCCACATTTTAGCTACTTTTATTGCCAGATCGATATCATATTCTCCTACTCCAATCATCAAAGGATATTCTCTTTTTTCTATTTGAAACTTATTTACGATTCCATTTAATGATGCTAATTGTTTAAAAGAACTCTTTCTAAACTCTAGATTCATTTCATAAAATCTGTCTTGTGCTTCTTTAGTATAAGCAGATATTTTCTTATTATCTTTTGCAAAAGCTTTAATTGAAAAAACAGCTTTAAGCATCATTTTCATTTGTTTTCTTCTATTTTCTTTTTGTATAGAGCTATCAAAATTATTTATATCATATCCTCCGATACAGCAAAGGGATGCAACTTTATTTGGATATTTATTTGCAAAGTCTTGAATTAATAACGCTCCAATTGAAACTCCTACTAAATTAATTTTATTTATATTCTCCTTTATCATTATTTCTTTAATAAATTCTGAAGTATCAACAATAGTTCCTTTTCCAATTGATTTACCATGACCTAATAGATCCATTGCAATTACTTTATAATTATCTTTAAAATGTTCAAATTGGAAATCAAAACAAGTATGATTTGCAAAAGCTGGGTGAATAAACATTATGGTTTCTTTACTCTTATTATCATTTATCCAATAATGGATAGGTGTGTTATCTAGTAATTTTTCTTTCATAGCAATTCTCCTTTTAACTTGGAATCAATCAAGTTACTAGCCACCAGTTCGTCCTAATCAATAGACATCACCGACTCGGATGTGCTTTGAAGCCGGAAGTGGCCGTAAACTCTTTTGCATAATCGAAGACGGCCTGCACCACATTCCCATCGCCCTCTAAGAACGAGTCTTCCAAGAACAAAATCAACTGATCATGCCCATCCACTTTATACTTTTTAGTGAAACGGTACCCTGTAGTGATTTTCCGGGGAGGCGTTACCGAAAGCCCTGTGTTGTGGGCAAATTCCTTCTCATCAAGAAATCCCGGACTTAAATCGAATACAACCCGGACATGCTTTTCATTATTTGCATCAACTTGTCCCCATTTGATGCCATGCCGGTTGTAAGGGACAAATCCTTCCTTCTTTTTTACTGTAGTCTTTGTAGTGCAGCCTTCTTCGCTTCTCATAATCTCTTTTAATTCCAGAAGAAACTTCGAACGGTTCATTTTGAATCCCCCCTCACAAAGTACCTATAATATTTTTGATCATAAGTGCATGTATATGAATCTTTAATCCATTCTCCTAAACACTCATCTGTTTAGTGTTCACATTCTCCGTATGTCGACATTCAGGATAATTACTACACCCATAAAACTTCCCATACCTTCCAGACTTCAAAATCAGTTGCCCATCACACTTCGGACACGTAGTTTGTACAGGTGAGGCTGTCTGCTTGGACATATTTTTGGCAATGACGTTCTTTGCCTGTCCAGTCTGTTTCGCATCTTTCGCTTTTCGGATTGATTGCATATGCTTTGTCTTGAGACGTTTCTTGTCGCTTTTATCTTTAACCAAAAGCCCCTCTAACTTTTCATTGATACCCTTCACAGTAGCCTCACTAATTCTCCGCTCTTTGTATTGGGTGATTGTTGTTATCAATTTAGGGAACTGTATGACGTGCGCGGAAGTGAATTCCTTTTTGAATTTAAAAGTAGAGTTAGGTGAAAAGGCGATGATGGAATGGACATCCTGCACTTCCCCTTGTCCTATGTAGGTAAGCAAAGCTTGAACATGACCGTAGTTTTGCCGGATTGGATTATGCATTTTTGTTTTCTTTTTATAGATGACTTGTGTCCAATACGGTTTATATTCATCACCGAAAATCCAACCTTCGTAATGTTTAGTCTCGATGACAAACACTCCATGTACAGATGTCACAATATGATCTACTTGTGTTAGACCTCCCTCACCGTTTGGAATATACACATCATGGAAGACGTTGTACTCATCCCCTAAATTTCGAAGCTTAGACTTTACAACCGACTCCCCATACTTCCCTTTAATAACCGGCATTCTTCGTTTCAATATGATCATTAAGATTACGATTACGACGGCAAACGGAAACACACTTGATGCGAGAAGCATCATGATTACACTCAAAATACCCTCATAAAATCCTGACATCATACTATTGTCTACATTCATGACATTCCCCCATTTCAGCCGGAAACCAAGTCAATGTATATACTTTCCAACTATTATAATAATAGTACCACACAACATGTAAAAACTGGAACTATATTACCAGTAAAATATATGGTATGGTTTTCACAGACTACATAGAAGGAGTTACGAGAAATGACTAAACAACAAAAACAGAAAAAACCATTCTATAAAAAATGGTGGGTTTGGGCGATTGCGATTATTATTGTGATTGCTGTCAACAGCAACGATAAGGATACAGCGGAAACAACCAAAGAGGAAAGCAAACCGGCTGTAACTGCATCGGCAAAGGATAAGCCGGATGAGAAAAAAGACGAACCTAAAAAAGAAGAAACTAAGGTAGAGGATGACGTTCCTAAAGAATATCAGTCTGCTTTGAAAAAAGCTGAATCGTACGCAAAAACAATGAACATGTCCAAAAGTGGTATTTTTGATCAATTAACTTCAGAATACGGCGAAAAGTTTTCAGTAGAAGCTGCCGAGTATGCAATGGATCATCTTGAATTTGACTGGAAAGCAAACGCTTTGAAAAAGGCCGAATCCTATTCGGAAAATATGTATATGTCAAAACAAGGAATCTACGAACAACTAACTTCTGAACATGGTGAAAAATTCACGGATGATGAAGCTCAGTATGCAATCGACAATCTGAAAGCCGATTATAAGGAAAACGCATTAGAAAAAGCAAAAAGTTATCAGGAATCAATGAGTATGTCACCAGAAGCTATCAGAGACCAATTGACTTCTCAATACGGTGAGAAATTCACAAAAGAAGAAGCCGATTACGCTATTAAGAATTTAAATAAATAAATAGAAAACATGCCCTCTTCCTTCGTTGGTTGAGGGCATTAGAATACATATAAATTCTATTGGGAGATACCAGTTAATCTTCCAAGAGAGATGGAGATATACATATGAATAAAGATTTACTTGATGAACGAAGTGTAATGTTCAATAGGGAATTTACCTTTGAGAAAAAATCAAAAGGAATTGCTTTTCTATTATGGTTATTCCTTGGTGTTTTTGGTGCTCAACGTTATTATGTTGGAGATATTGGTATAGGTCTTGCTATGACATTAACGGGTGGCGGCGGTGGTATTTGGTTTCTAATTGATGCCTTTTTCATTGCGAAACGTGTAGAAGCTAAAAACCGAGAACTTGAGCTAAAAAGGGAAAAAGACATTTGGATCTGGAAGCAAAAAAGAGGGCAAGAAATTAGATTACAGAATCAAAGAAGAGAGCAAGAAAAGGAGCATGCAATTAGATTACAGAACCAAAAAAGAGAGCAAGAGATTAGATTACAGAATCAATTAAGGGAGCAACGAATTAGAAGATCTGGTATCCATGAGGTTGACGAAATGTCAGGCGAAGCTTTTGAGGAGTTTCTTCAAACTTTATTAAAAGCTAGAGGATACATGGTCAATTTAACCCCGACCTCAGGTGATTATGGCGCTGATCTTATTTTATCTACAAGTAGTAAAAAAATAGCCGTTCAGGCAAAACGATATAATAGTAAGGTAGGTTTATCTGCAGTTCAGGAAATTGTTTCTGCGAAAAGCTATTATCATGCGGATGAATGTTGGGTGATTACCAATAATCACTTTACAGCTCAAGCTGTAAATTTAGCATCTTCCAATGGAGTTATTTTAGTTGATCGGGATAAATTGATTGAATGGATGGTCGAGGAGACTAAAAATGTAGAAAACGATTTAGTATCTTCGGGATTATGAGCTGTTTTACGTAAAGTTCAGAGTAGCGTTTCTGTGATAAACAGGAACGCTTTTTTGTTTTGGTTACGAAGTATCGGAGTCAAAAGACCACACAGACAGCAATTATAATCCAAGCACCCGTCCGTCTGAATTGTTCAGGTGCCTGGTACGGTAACGCAATCAGCCGTTAAGTAATTTTATTAGATTGCTACGATCAATTAATCTGACCTCAAGTTCATTTGCTAGTTGCATTGCATGAGATGTATAAAATGACGTAGTTATTACCCAAGCCTCCGTACATTCATAACGTAATTTACCAGTCGCCACTTCTTGAATTGGTTCATTGCCGACTTTATTGCTCGGCTGGTACCTTTTGCACTGAACCGCAATCTTTCTGTCTTCCTTCTGTAATATCAAATCCACGCAGTGATCTCCAAATAGCCATGCTAATTCCGCCCGATATCCTTGGCTCTGAAAAAATTCTAATAAATAAAGTTCAAATTGATAGCCTGACATATTATCAATTAGTTCAATACCTGTTTTCGGATTGGATGGAAAGGGGGTTCTTTCTGATACTGCTATGGTTAACGCTTGTCGTATCGTTATGCCCGAAAAATATAGTTGCTGTTCTTGAAGCCTTTGATCGATTTCTCTTACATCGTTGCTGCTTGGTACAAATGTAGGTAATAGTTCCGGATCAATCGCATTGACAAACTCTGTTATCACTTTGTTATCTGAAAGCCTTGTAGATCGAAACCATTCTACAAGTAATAAAATCATGATCGTCATTAAAGCAGCAACTATCCAGTATTCGGGGACCGTAATTTTTAACAGTATGAAAGACATTTAATCCACCCCAAGCGCTTAGTGTTTTAACACTTCCGATAAGCCCGTCTTTCTGCATACACGCAGCAATCCAAACAAACCTTTTCCACCTTGTTGTTCGGTAATCTATATCGTTGATAGTCTGAGATTTTCCTTTTACAGATTCCACATTTCGATTTTAAGAAGCTGAACATTCAATTCCCCGCCCTTTTTCTGCATAATTCGCATTAATTAAATAATATCATACAAAATGAAAAATGTTCCTTAAATTCAAAGAATTGTTCTTGCAAATTCTATTGTTAACATTGCTATACACACTACAATCTAGCACTATGCTAAAATGTAGAAAATTGCTAATCGAAGGAGAAAATTATATGCCTATCTACAATAAACTTGTACGTGACTTGATACCTGACATTATCGAAAAGGACGGTAAGACGTGCGTCACATATACATTGGACGACTCACAATACATAACAGAAGTGAACAAGAAGATGCATGAGGAATTGGCGGAATATGAAGGGGCTCTCACATCGGATGATGCCGTTGAGGAACTTGCAGATTTGCTGGAGTTGATTCACGCAGCAGCGAAGTTTCACGGGGTGACGGTGGGAGAACTGGAAGCTGTGCGTGCGGAGAAAGCAGCTAAACGCGGTGGTTTCGAGGAACGGATTTTTTTAGTAGAAGTAGAAGATGACTGAACTGCGTTTCCTTACATAGTAAAGTACCAGGCACCCGTAAAACTTAGAATTGTTCGGGTGCCTGGTAACTATTTTTCGTCTTTATTTAGTTGCTATTTTGATAGCTGTTTTATACAACAACTCGGTCCCGATGGCAATATCTTCATAGGTCGAAAACTCCGCAGGATCGTGGCTGATACCGTCTTTAGATTGCACAAAAATCATTGCAATTTTACAATCTTGCGCCATAGAGAGAGCATCGTGGAACGCCCCGCTAGTTAGTTCCGGAACGACTTCTAGCCCCATCGCTTTACTCTCTTCACGCATAATATCTAAAATATCCTCACTACACGGCTCTGGAAAGAAATTCGTATCTTCGTAAATCGTAAACTGAAGACCATTTTCTTGGGCAGTTTTTTCAATGTAACTACGTAATTGTGCTTCATACCGATTGCGTCTGTCTAAGTTAATATCCCGTAAGTCGATCGTAAAGGTAACCCTTTCTGGAATAATCGCTCTCGCATTCGGGTATATTGTTAAGTTACCAACTGTGCCGACAGTCGGAGCATCAGGATCTTGTGTTACGATGTCTCTCAATCCAGAAATCACTTCTGCCGCACCAACTAACGCGTCTTTTCGTAACTTCATTGGAACGGTACCAGCATGGCCAGCAGACCCAGTCAGTTCTACAGTCAGCCAAAGCGGCCCGGAAATTCCCGTAACAATTCCTACAGGAGCATTTGCTTTCTCTAACACAGGGCCTTGTTCAATATGCATTTCAATATAAGTATCAATTGATCCTTTTGGATATTCTGAAGCAGTGAGCTGGTCAGGGTTTGCCCCAAACTCAATCAACGCTTCCCGCCTTGTGATTCCGTCTTTATCCGCACGGTCAAGTTCACCTTCATCTAATTGCCCAGTTATCCCTCTGGATCCGAATAACCCCTTATTAAAGCGGAAGCCTTCTTCATCGCAGAACGCCATAATTTCGATTGGCATTTCAGGCTTAATATTTTGTTCTTGCATCGTTCGGACAACTTCTAATCCGCCCAGCACACCAATTGGACCATCAAAACGCCCACCGGATGGCTGTGAGTCAATGTGTGAACCGAGCATCAAAATAGGTGCCTCTGGATTTTCCCCTTCCAGTCGGCCAATTAAATTCCCGAAGTTATCGACTCTCGTCTGTAAGCCAGCTTCTTCCATCCACCGCTTCACAAGTTCTATTCCTTCTTTATATTCCTTTGACAAAGCTAATCGACATACGCCAGTTTCACCAAACTTACCAATTTCAGCGAGCTTATCAATATTTTCTTGTAATCGTTTTTGGTTGATTGTTAATTTTTGTAGACTCGTATTTATCAATTATCCTTCTCCCCTTTGCAAAAAGCCCTTATCCAACATTTAAAAGATATTCACCGTGATTAAGCGTTAGCTTTCTTATCTTTAGCTTTTTCGACGTTATAAATGATAGCGATTGAAATCGCAACACAGGAAGCAATTTTTATTAATGATGGTATTGGTGAGAAAAAGACCCCTATACCGATTAGAACCGCCATTACACCGTATTTAGGCTTACTAAAGGCAAATTGACCTAAGACCGCACCAAAAACTGCAGGTAGGACGAATACAAATGACGCTTGGATAGATTCAGGGATTAAGTTGACGATAAATGTTCCGGTCAAAACCGTTAAAATAATTATGATCGTATTCGTTAAGGAGGCGAGGGCAATTCCGAGAACTCCAGCTATTTCAGCTTTTTTCGTTCCAAGTTCGGCACCGACAGCTTTTTGGGCAGCCGACGAACAAGGGACACATAGATTTGCGATATTTCCCGATAAAAAGGCGATATATGTTCCGCCTATCCCGAGAATCGGGAAGTAAGTTATAGGTTCAAGTATCCATAACACTCCAATAAACGCAGCATAACCAATTAATCCGGCAAGAATTGGCCCCCACCCCGGATGTGCTCCGAGTACAAACGACAAATACGCCGGTAATCCTACTGAAGCAATCATTACTAGTAAAATAGTTAAGCGACCCCAGAAGTGGGACTGCTCATGAAATCTAGCCATTGAACTGCTAGCAGACTCAGATTTTGCTTTAGAAGCTCCACGAACATACTCTGGACTAATACTCATAATTATTCCTCCTTAAATATACAAAGTTTACTCATCTTTAAAACTAGGTAAGGGTTATGACTATAGTTCCGACAATCATTCCACAAACCATTGAAATTCCAAGTGACCATTCTCTTAGCCAACCTATATTTTTCTTATCGGCAATTGTCATGCAAACAATCATTATTCCAAGAGAGGCAATTCCTGCAAAGAAAAAGCCCAATCCTTTTAGCATTTGTTCGCTTGCTAAATATCCAAATGCACCAAGCATGGCTGCTAAGGAAATACTTGCTACCGCTTTAGGGTTTTTCGTACGGATTGCCTTCTCTGCTTTTCCAAGAGATTTTGTGAAAAGAAATGTGACTAGGAGCCAGCCCATTCCACCTAAACACATCGTCCAAACGACAGTTGCAAGCGCTTTTTCATTAAATCCAGCGCCCCCTAGCTCAACGCCAAAGGCCTTCGCACCAATATGAGCCGCGGCTGTTTCTGTTGCGGCAGATCCGATAATTCCGATTCGCATCATTGTTATAGGTGGACCAAGGAGTGCTATTAACGAAACGATAACAATTGCAATCCCAAATGAAGGTCCAAGTGAGCTAATAAAGCCTGTCCTTATCGCTCTTGACACTTCTGTAGGAGTTAATCCTGCATCCGGGGCAGCTTTTTTAGCAATGCGCATAAACATAAGTGCTTGAAAAATAACGACTCCCATTACAAAAAAGGCGACGATCCACACGATAGTACCGCTAGCCATATTCATTACATTTTCCGGCATTTAAATTCCCCCTTCAACGTTGTATGAATACATATTTGAACTACTATGCAACTCAAGTATTTTTTCTTCCGACAGATAATCAAATACAGATGCAATGAAAAGCCTTCCGATAGTTATCATTGCTCTTTCATCAACATTAAACTTGGGATGGTGATGAGGATAGACATCACTTTCTAGCGCACCGCCCACCCAAAAGAACGTTCCAGGTACTTCCTTTAAATAGTAAGCAAAGTCTTCCATCCCCATTTGCGCTGGAATATGTTTAATGAATTCCTGATCAAATAGATCTCTGGCAACTCTTTCTACGCGTTTTGTTTCTGAAGGGTCATTGACTACAGCAGGATAACCACGAACATATCTAAAGTCGGCTCTTGCACCAACAGCTTCACACGTTGAAACGACAATCTTTTCAATAGATGCTTCAATCTTGTCACGAACATCATCATCAAACGTACGTACAGTTCCTTTAATCCGTGCCGAATCCGGGATGACGTTAAAACTGTCACCGCCTTCAAATGTTGCAACTGTTACGACAGCTGGTCTCATGGGATTTACTTGGCGACTGACAATATGTTGTAAGTTTAAGAGAACTTGTGCACCGGTAATAAGCGGATCAACAGTTAAGTGAGGCGTAGCTGCATGTCCCCCTTTACCGTAAATCTCAATTTCAAACGTGTCTCCTGCCGCCATTGCTGCACCTTCTTTAAAACCGATCACACCGAGTGGATCCATGGAACTAACGTGTGCGCCATATATGACATCTACTCCATCAAGACAGCCGTCTTCAATCATCGGCTTTGCTCCACCGGGAATAACCTCCTCAGCGAATTGATGAATAAAGACGACTGAACCAGTGAGCTTATCTTTGTTTTCACTTAGTACCTTAGCAACGCCAAGCAAGGCAGCGGTATGTAAATCATGGCCACAAGCATGCATGACACCCGGAATTCTAGACTTATATTCGAGATCATTCTCTTCTTGAATAGGAAGGGCATCAAAATCTGCTCTTAGTGCCACCGTTTTTCCAGGCTTGTCCCCTCTTAATGTCCCAACGACACCACGGCCTCCAACACCTGTCTTAACATCGATTCCTAGGGATTCTAAGAACTCAGCTACCTTCTTAGGAGTGTTTATTTCTGTGTGTGAAAGCTCTGGATACATATGGAGGTCTCTTCTGAACTCTACGAGCTCAGGATAAATTTCATCTAACCTAGTAAACATTTTTTCTAGCATTGTATGACTTCTCTCATTGTGAAGTAGCATAGTATGACTCCTCTCACTGTATAGTTGTTATTTTAAAAGAAGGGCTTAACACCCCAATACATAATTCTTTCTCGTGCTAATTCAATTACATTCTTATCTGGAAATATAATATGGAATGCTCCCGGCATATCACGGATGTGCAACTTCCGTTGACTGCCGGAAATATTCCCATCCATGTTAGTCGCCCATTTTAATGATGATTCTGGAATTATCGCCGGTCGCAAGTAAATCGAAACCTTCGTTAATCTCGTCCAAAGTAATAATATTCGAAAGCAAGCGGTCAACTGGCAGTTTTCCGGATTTCATCATCGTAATGTAATTCGGTATATCACGCAGCGGTACACAACTTCCAACATAGGAACCCTTGATTGTTTTTTCTTCCGCTGTCAAGGTCACTTGAGGAAATGCAAATTTAGCTTCTGGATGCGGAAGCCCTGTGGTCGTTGTGACCCCACCCCGTTTCGTTATCGCATAAGCAACATCCATCGCAGGGACGACTCCGGCTGTTTCAAAAGCGTATTCCACTCCTCCGCCTGTATAGTTGCGTACCTGTTCCACAACATCCGAATCTTTTGAGTTAAAAACAGCGGTAGCCCCAAATTCCTTTGCCTGTTGCAACTTTTTCTCATTAATATCGATTGCAATCACTTCTCTTGCTCCGGCAGCAATGGCACCAAGCAAAGCACTTAAACCAATACCGCCAAGGCCGACCACCGCAACTGTAGAACCTAATTGAACTTTTGCTGTATTGACGACTGCACCAACGCCTGTAATAACAGCACATCCAAATAACGCTAACTTCTCAAACGGCAGATCCTCGTCAACTTTTACGAGAGAGTTCTGAGAAACGACAGCAAACTCTGAAAAGGCGGAAACTCCAACATGATGGCCAATCTGTTCTTTCCCGGTATGCAGACGAACGCCACCGCCTATTAATGTTCCATCCCCATTCGCTTTAGCACCAGGCTCACATAAAGCAGGTCTCCCCTCTGCACACGGGACACAATGACCACAACTTGGGACGAATACACAGATGACCTTGTCACCTTTTTTGAAGTTTACAACCCCTTCACCAACCTCTTCGACGATCCCTGAAGCTTCATGCCCTAATGCCATTGGTAAAGGCCTTGGCCGGCTGCCATTAATTACAGACAAATCAGAGTGACAAAGGCTTGCGGCCTTAATCTTTATTAATACTTCTCCCGCTTGAGGCGGGTCTAACTCGATTTCTTCAATGTGAATTGGCTTACTATGTGCATATGGCTGACTAACACCATCCGAACGTAAAATTGCTGAACGTATCTTCAAAGTACCCCCGCCTTTATAATAGTTTTACACCTATAAATTTCAAATCGGACATACCTTCAATGGCATAACGTACGCCCTCTTTCCCAATTCCGCTTTGTTTAACACCCCCGTATGGGAAATGGTCATATCTTCGAACAGAAACCTCATTTATCCAAACCCCGCCCATTTCTAACTGGTCAGCAATTCGGAAAGCACGATTAATATCATTTGTAAACACACCCGCTTGAAGGCCGTATTCTGACTCGTTCGCTTCTTCGATCGCCCGTTGTTCATCCTCAAACGGAATAATAGCAATCATTGGAGCAAAAACTTCCATGCAGACGACATTCATATTCGGCTTAACATTTTCCAGAATAGCCGGTACAAGGAAAGGGCCGTTACGTTCACCGCCTGTACGAAGTGTCGCACCTTGACGAACTGCCTCTTGAATCCAATTTTCCGCACGGGTAGCAGCGTCTTCCGTAATCATTGGTCCAAGCTGGGTCGTTTCATCGGCAGGATCACCTATCTTTAACGATTCAATTTTTTCCGTTAACAGCGATACGAACTCTTCGTAAATTTCTTTATGAACGAATACACGCTGTGCGGATACACAAGCCTGTCCAGCGAACGTAAATCCACCCATCGTAATCGCCGCCGCTGCATTTTCCAAGTTTGCATCGTTAAAAATAATATTCGGTGCGTTCGATCCAAGTTCTAATGTCACCGGTTTTTCTTTCGCAAGATCTTTCACATGCCATCCAACTTTATCACTGCCAGTAAATGTAACTTTCTTCACTTTCGGGTGTGTTACAAGGGGTTTGACTAAGTCAATCCCATATCCGTTAACGATATTAACTGCCCCTGGCGGAAGACCCGCGTCCAATAGAAGGTCATGCAGAAGCACAGATGAGATTGGTGTTTTTTCAGCTGGCTTCAGTACAACTGTGTTTCCAATCGCAATAGCGGGTGCAATCTTATGTAACGCTAAGTTAAGAGGGAAGTTAAAAGGTGTAATCGCTGCTACGACTCCAAGCGGAATCCGTTTCACGATGCCAAGCTGTTTTTCCCCGCCAATTGCGCTATCCATAGCGATTTGCTCGCCATTCAGATTTTTCGCTTCCCCGCTGGCTAGCTGCAATACTTGAAGTGCCCGAGTAACTTCCCCTCTGGCTTCTACAATCGGTTTGCCGGCCTCCTCGCTAATCGTCTTCGCAAATTGTTCGTTGCGCTCCTCTAACAATCGGGCAGCGGTCTGCAGAATTTTACTACGTTGATGTGCAGGCATAGACCGCATTGTCTCCATATATACGTCATGTGCATTATCAATGGCAGCTTCCAGATCTTCCAATGAAGAACTGTGAATTGTTGAAAGCAATTCTTGGTTGTACGGATTTCTTACTTCGATTTTCTCCGCAGACTCATTTACCCTGTGTTCCCCTGCAATTATGCTTCCAATCTGTTTCAATATCTCCCCGCCTTTCTATAAGGTACAACACCCTAAAAGTTAGTTTTAGGGTGTCTGTATATGATTACTTATTCGTAATAACCTTCAGTCGATTTTATAAAGGACTTGAATTGATTTGCATCGTGGCCAAACCAAATTTCTGAGTTGTTTTCATTTGCAAACTTTCGAATTCTTTCTACGGTGGCGTTATAGCCGACAGAGTCATAAAGGATACCAGGCGGTTTTATTGGAGGACCATAACTTTCGGCAGTATATAATGCATCTGATGCAAGCAAGACATTTCCATGGCCCGGTAATTCTACGTGAAGACCTAGCATGCCATATGCGTGTCCTGGCCCAAAATTAATAATTTTTATGCCATCTACTAGCGGCACTTCTTTTTCATGTGGTTTAATCGTGCGCCAGCGAAGCTCCTTTTTAATCCATGCCATTACATCGCCCCAAATATATGCACCCATATCACGAGTTAAAGCAAACGTCTTCATGACATTTGACAATTCCGAGTCATGTACAATAATTTCAGCATTCGTAAATAGTTCCAGACATCCCGCATGATCTAAATGCAGGTGAGATGCGACAACATATTTAATATCCTCAGGTCGAACTTTTAGTTGTTCCAAACGGTTGATTAAATAGCATTCTTCACTCTGGAATGCAGGGAAAAGTGTTTGTACTCCTTGAGGCCATCTTCCTTCCTCTCCCATTCCATCAGGGTTACAACCAGTATCAAAAAGGATTTTTCCGTCAGGATGATCGATTAACACTGCATATACTGGAAACTCGACAAACTCTGCTGGCGGGTTTGGATTATCAACACTTGCCGGATTATGCATGGCGATCATATAGTTCTTGTCCATCTTCATCGTCCCAGTATCTAATACATACACCTTTTTCGAATTACACATTGGTTTTCCTCCCTCTCCTATTTACGAATATTGAAAGACAAATCACGAGTTCATAAACTTTCATTTTAAACAAGAACAATTGTCGCTCTTGTAACCTCTCTGCTAGCTGATTTATCTAAAGCGCCTTTAATATCCTCCAACTTAAATTCAGCGTCTAACAGTGTCTCAAAAGGATAGCGATCTATATTCCTAGCTAAAAAATCAAGAGATTTCTTTAAGTACCACGGGTGATAGCGTAAAACAGGATAGATGGTAATTGCTTTACGCGTTAAAAGCCCGGGATCAAAGGCTACTGTTTGACCGGGCGATATATTTCCGATGGCAATATATCTGCCACCAACTCGAATATGATGAACCCCTTCACTAAAGGCAGCGGGTACACCTGTGACCTCCATGGCGACATCGACTCCTGCTCCGTCGGTCAGCTCATGAACTCTTTCTACCCGGGCTTCTAAAGTCGGATAGTCCGTAAAACTAATCACCTCATCCGCACCGAATTGTTTTGCCTGTTCAAGACGGCTGTCGACAGCATCCACTGCAATCACTCTTAAATTCTTTTCCTTCGCAACGGCTATGGCATTCAATCCAAGCCCGCCTGCACCTTGAACCAAGATTGTTTCACCAGCCTTAACTTGTCCTGTTTCAAGACCAAAATAGACTTGAGATAATGCGCAATTCGCACTAGCCGCAACATTGTTTCGAATCTCATCTGGTACTTTATAAAAATATTGATCCGGATGAATATAATAGTGCGTTCCAAATGTACCGTGGAAATGCGGTGCTTGTTCTGTTGGCAATCTCCAGAACTTATACGCATTCTCACATAGGTTGAACTGACCTTCTTGGCAAGGTTTACATTTTCGACAAGTCAAGAAGTAAGCGCTTACAACTCGGTCTCCAACTTTAATAGGTTGACCAGCAAAATCTTCTGTAACCCCCTCACCTAATGCGAAAATTTCTCCTATCATTTCGTGACCAAGAGCCCCGCTGCGGATAACCGGATGAAGCCCTTTCCAAATATGAAGCTCGGAACCGCAAATATTCGTCTGTAAAACCTTAACAATCACACCCCCGGGCGTCGGTTCAACAATCGGATACTCTTTAAATTCTAATTTCATTGGCTCAGTCATCTCAGCAACTAATCCCTTTTTTCCATCACACATATTTTCCCCTCCTTTATTCTATTTGGAATTGTATCCAATATCCCGTTAGAATCAATTTACCAAATAGTTTGATTAAAGTAAATAGATTGATAGAAAATACTTTTCGAATAACTTTTGAAGATACATGAGGTATTTGTGCATTAGGGAGGGATCCACATCAGATGATGTCTTTGAGGAACTGGCCGATTTGCTGGAGTTGATTCACGCAGCAGCGAAGTTTCACGGGGTGACGGTGGGAGAACTGGAAGCTGTGCGTGCGGAGAAAGCAGCTAAACGCGGTGGTTTCGAGGAACGGATCTTTTTAGTGGAAGTAGAAGATGACTGAACTGAAAAGAAGCGTCCAGATCTGGACGCTCTTCACTTCATTATAACTTTACGTGTTCGCCAAAAACAGTATTCATGAGGTTGCGCTTCTTTTCCGCTTGCAAAGCCGACAACCTGTCGATTTCTTCTTGGAGGGCATTGATTTCAGCAACTTCTTGCTGAATATATGCTCGTGGAATCATATCTCCCAGTTCATAATAATCGATTTCCCGTCGCAGATCCGCCACTTGATGATGCCGCAGCGTCGCACTAGCCGATCCTGTCGGCTGTCGATCCATCACTTCTTCAAGCTGTCGATAAAGTTCTTGTAATCTCGTCATTTTCATCACTCCTGAATTTTTTCCCAAACAAAAACTCTTCCCGATTAAGAGAAGAGTTTGCGTGCAAAAATTTCTTCTCATCGTTCAGGTTTCCCTGTTGGATGTAGCACCTTACCATCAGGCAGGTTGCTGAGACTTCGTCGGGCCAATTCCCTCCATCTCTCTTAATAAGAAAAGAGTTTATGTTCAGTTGACTATTAGTATAGCACAGATGGTTTTATTTTACCTATCAATGATTTCATCAATCGCTTCTTCCAACATGGCACTGAAATACGTATTCTCCGTACCAGGACTCAGATCAATCAATCGGACATCATACTCATTTAGTTTATAATCCGGATTGGTTTCTTCCCATTTGATTGGATAAACCGCCCACACCTCTGTTACCGGTTTTGCATCAATGAGTTGATTCCTCACGCCGTTCAATTTTGTCGTGTAGGAACTCATTCCGTTTGAATAATTCGCAAGCTGCCTCATGACCTTCGGAATCTGTCTTCCCTCTTCTAAGTCCGCGTCGTTCCATAAGTATTCGCGCTTCCGGTATTTAAAATCAATAATGAGTGAACCCTTATACTTCTCCTCGACCCACACATCAATTCGACAGTCCGGCCGGTTATTATCCAAGGTGCGCATCGTTACCAATGGTGATAGCTGTTCCCTTCTTTTCGGAAGCAGTTCATCATAGAAGATACGGATTTTATAGTTATCACGGACAAGCTCTACATAATCCACTTCATTTTGACCAGGAACGATCACCTGATCTAATGTGTTTTGATCGATTTGAAGCCAGTTTCTCCTCATCGTGAAGCCGTGTTCATCCCGTAGAATATTGATGACCTTCAAATAACCCCATATTTCATAAAGGATGTCGGAACGCTTATAGTGAAACTGCAGCTTCGGTTCTGCTGCATTTTGCTTCGTTCCTTGTTTGATCATCCGATACAGTTTGTAGAAAATTGAGTATTGCCCTGCTGAAAAGAACACCAACGGAATTTGACCGGAAATATTTTCAGATATGTCCTGGATCCATCTTTCCGTCAGAAATAGCGTAAGTTCGTTCCGCAAATAATTGACTTCCTTGAGGAGCTCTTGAGCCTGCACCATATTGTAGTTTTTAATATGCGGGCTACCAAAACACTCTTGCATTTCATTCACATTCTTTAGAATCAATCGGACGATGAACTTGATCCAACGGTTTTCCGGTATATTATACGTTACCGTCGAGACGGGTGCCTGTATCGTCTTTTGTTGTTCCGGATGCATCATGAGATATTTGATCGATTTGCTGTCTATTTTTTTCGCCCGATGTTTCGGGATAACCGGATAATCCTTCACAACCGAATAGCGACGATTCTTCCCAATTGCATGAAGGCCACTAATTATTTTTTCCCTGCTCGACAAAATCATCGAGTATTCATCAATCTTCTTAGGGCCGAAAATATCGAGTGCCACCTCATTGTAGATCATGCGGCGATTTGTCAGCTCACTCGACAATCCTCTGACCGCCCGCTCGATTTCCTGCACCATAATCGTATGCTGATCCTCTGTGACGCGTTTCGTCAACACTCTTGCTCGTGCTTCCAAAGACTCGCCACTTGGTGTAGAAACCATGAGGAAATACGTTCCTGGAATGAAAGGGTACGGCTTATTCTTTGCAGGATGATAGAGCACATAAGGAGTTTCAGAAGGAACGATATAGAGCCCCTTCTCATCCTCCTGCACGTATTGCTCCTCCAGCTGGTCGATGCCGTCAATATAAAGCTTGTAACCAGGCGGTGCCTCGAATAACACGCTTAACAAAGAGTTTTCGACGAGCTGAACTTCATCCACCAAATAGCGTTCGTCCGTTCGCTCATAAAAATAGTTGCACTCTTTTTCCACTCTGCTTGCTCCATATTGCTCCACAAAAGTGACGTTAAATTGTGTAGCCATTTCTCATAAGCCCTTTCGCCTTTTCCAACAGAACCGCCCTCGATTTGCTGAAATCGGATAAATCAGAGTAGTCGTCATAAATCGCAGACAACCGAGAGTTGACGACCCCTGTATTATCCTTTACAGTCTCACCAATTAAGGAGCGGAGCATTTCTTCAGAGCCGCGAATTTTAGACATGACCCGTTGGACGAACTGCAAGTCGAATGCCATTTTACGGTCAATCGGAGATTCCGCTAAATTACCTAAGTTCTTAATGTACGTGTCAATCTGCTTAACGATACGAGGTCCAATCCCCATAGTAGCGGATACTTCCATGAGAGCAGTATGTACTTCCCACAAAAACTCAAGTTCCCTTTCCGTCAACACCATTTTGCGGTCCTGATGGACGAAGCTCTGAACAGAGTAAGAGACTTTCTTATCCACCTTATCATTCACTTGTGATTCCATCGTTAGGAACTGAGTGAAAGGCTCGACATGCAGCGTAATCAAGTTCGAACGATCAAGCACCTTATCACTGAATTGATGCGTGCTTTCATCCAAGTTGACGGTCCCCGTGAAGATGACATTGTCACCGATCAAGATTTCCGGTGGATAGAACGAGCCGTTGTAAAACTTACTTTGAAGATCACGGTTATATAATTTCAGCTTACGACGGCCTTTTTCCATCTCCAGCACCGATAGGAATTGAGAAAAGTAATGTTCCACCTTTGCCAAGTTCATTTCATCAAAGCAGACAATGAACGTCTCATTGCGGTTTTTCTCCGCCTCGATCAATAGGTTCACGAGTCCAGTTTCTGCCGGACGATACACATTGTTCACGATATCCGGGTAGCCGATTAGGTCAGTGTCATCCGTCCAAGTTGGGCTGACCGGAATCATGAGGAACTTATCGGAATCCAAATGAAGGCCTTTTTGATAGGCATTGATGAGTTGGGATTTACCCGTACCACTCATCCCAGCCAAAATCGTTAAACCGCCCGTTTTGACGCATGTATGGAAATTATATAGATCTTCCACGTTGTACACTAAATTCATCTTTTTCGTTTCAGCGATGAATTGCTCCATGAATGCTTCTTCGTCCAACCGTGAAGGCACTTCCACTTCGATCGTCGAAACCGGTACTTCTTCTTTCTTCACGGTAGACTGAACATCTGCTTTTTTGGCGGGTGCTGCAGCTTGCTCAGGCTCAGGTTGCGGTTGAGGTAGCGGTACTGAACTTTCCTCCTGTAACGCTTTGATGATTTGATGATCTTCATCCATTCCGACAAACATCGCATTTTGATATGTATAGATTTCATTGACGATTTTCTTGTCTAATTGAGCAAACTTAAGGTTTTGATCCTCCGGTACAAAGCTGAATCCCCCATGGGCATAATGATGGCTTTCAAATTCACCGACTGCATAATACTCATTATCCAATGTCTTGAAGATAATGAATCGCGGCGTATCCTCAGGCTCACGGGATACTTGTTCGTTCCGTCCGATATACCGGCCTTCCTTCAAATTGGTGATGAATTGCTCCCACGTATAATCGTCAGCAGTTCCCATATCCTTGCTTTCTAGGAACAACGGCACCGGCATGAAGCTTGATCCGTCCACAAACGACGGCTTCATTGGAATCAACTGGATGTTCTTAGCGGAATAGTACTCATCACGCGGACTCACCTTCTTCTCAATCTGGAAGACGAGCAGCTTGCCATCCAAAAAGTCAATCAGGCTCTTGATACGTTGGTCACGGTCAAAATATTCGTCCTCAAATCCATGTTCTGCTAGATCGCTTCCCCAGCACGTGATCGTTCTTTGGCTATTTGGAAAGCTATGCGGCGGTGTCGACAAAATCCGGATGGAAAATTGAAGCTCATTCGAACTGTTTACAAAAATCGACTTATATAATGGATAACGCCCTTCTTCTGCTTCAGCTAATACACCTAAAATAAACGGTTCCCAAAATCTATTCATCTCACTAGCTCCCTCATCACATCTTTTAATTGTTTAAAGTTTGTGATTGTTAGTATTTTTTCTCTATTCTCTTGCGATACTTTTTCTTCATATAAAACCTCATCAATTACATAACTGAGAAACAGCTTATGTTCATAGAGGTCGATACTTTGAATCAGCTCTTCGATATTGTCCAGTTCAAATAAGTCAATATCGAAGCGATCATCTCTTAACACTTTATTGTTCTTCGGGTTACCGATGATTGCGAGCTTCTTCTTTTCCTTTGGTACTGACTCTTGCTTTTCTATTTCTTTCTCTGCGTTGCCTTGCTCCCTTTCGACCGCCTTTTCACTTTCAAATTTCTTATGTAATTGCGCAAGCTCTTCCTCAAGCTTTTTTGACGATGCTTTTTCCGCAGCTAAATCTTGAGTTAGCTGATTGATTTCCTTTTGATGTTCTGTATTCTTTTCTTTTAGTTCTTTCTTGAGTTGCTGTACTTGGTTGATCAAGTCCTCCTTCTCTTTCTGAAGCGTATCTATTTTCTGCTGAAGCTTCTTTTCCTGTTTTGGAGAAAGTGTTTCTGCTTTAGGTTGTGAAGGCTCTTGCTCCACCTTTTCTTTTTTCGGTTTCTCTTTCTTTGGACTTTTTTCATCATCGGCATGTCGATTATCGTACAAATCCAAAGCTTCTTCATAGTGGTTTTGCAAGAAGAGCATTAACGCTTTTTGACGGTCATCTACGTTATGTTCCTCGGCAAGTTCCAAGAGATCTTCTTTCGTGGGTTCTTTACCAAGCTTTTCTCGGTTATCTACAATGAAGCCTAAAGGAGGTATGATCTTCATTTTCCAAAGCTTCGTTCTGATTGTTTTAATCAGAAGTTTATTTTGGAGAAACTGAGTTGGGAGTTTCTCTTGACTATTATATTTCTTGCTCATACTCGTGCTATACAGCAGCAAGTCCAACTGTTTGTTATTCAACTTTTCGATCATCCATTTAACGAATTCCTTATCCTCTAATCTCTCAATCAGGGCATCATCCAATTCCTTTGCGTCTTTCACGACAATCTCCTCTTTTCCGCATTATTTTGCTATCGAAAATCAAAGGGTAAGAGCATGTTAATTATGAAGTTATAACGAGTTAAATCTAAACTATTACATATACATTGCTCACTCCTCTACCACTTTCTGGTTTTATTCTCTTACACTACTGAAATATGTAATAGGTAATTAAACAAAAATACCTGCAACAATTTTACCATATAATTTTGAATTCCTGTTTAGTATTTACTTCTATTTCAAGATATATGGGCAAGGAAAAAAGCCGGATTTTGATAATCACCAAAATCCGGCTTTCATATTAGACTACCTTCTGTTTTCTAAACCGTGATACGTATACTTAGCTTACGGTACCCACCAAACAAGACTTCCCTCTTTCCACCATCATATATAACTGGTGCAATGCCCTACTTGTCGCAACGTAGGCTAATTTACGATCTTCGTCAGTTGGTGCATACTCGTTGAAACGAGTAATGACGACAGCTTCGAATTCGAGACCCTTTACAGCTGAAGGAGTCGTGATCACTACCTTTGTACCTGTTGGCAGTGTACCCGCCGTCTGAATTGCGACAGAGAAATAAGGATCGATCATATAATGGTACCGCTCGATCTGCGATTCGTCTTTCACAATGACGGCTACTGGCTCATACTTGCTCTCGTAGACAGCATGCTCGAGGATGTGAATCAATACCTTCTCTTCCAAGTTTTCGACGAACTGTAGACACTCAACCGGGTTGCCTTCCCGGAACGTCTCTGCTGAAAGCGAATATTTTCCCGAAGCAAACGGCCCGATAATTTCATTGCTTACTTCTACAATCTGAGCTGTTGAGCGGTACGTCGCTTTCAACTCATGCAGCGAGAGGTCGCCAATCAATTCGCCAAGTACATTCCAGTCTTGCAGCGTATTGGCTTGGTTTAGGTTCTGCCCGAGATCTCCTATGAGCATGATGCCATTCTTTCGAGTAAGTGCATGCAGTTCGGTGATCTCATACGGCATATAATCCTGTGCTTCATCGACAATCAAGTACGACAGAAGATGATTTTTCGGTGCACCGTTCAACAGCCTATCAATATGCAGGAGTGCCGGTAAGTCTTCATAATACATGGCACTTGAACTGTCGTGTTCTGCAGGCAGCATTCCTTCATCTTTCGCAGCTTGAACCGCAGCTTCATAACAGCTAAAGAGATCCGCTTTCAAGTTCTTTTTCACGTAATTACGCAAACTTTTCTCTTCAGGAGCAGACAAGGCGAGTTCTTCTTCAAACACAAACCCGGAAAGCTGGTGATTAAAACTGTACTGGAGGTTATACTCCCTCTGTAAGGCCGCCGAAATCTGTCGGTAATAGGAACGCTCAATTCCAGCTAAACTTTCCGTATACAACGCCTGCTGAATTTGGTTTTTCCGTCTTTCAAAGAAGTCCTGCTTTTCCACTGCAAATTCCTGCAACAGCTGCGCCTGAACTTCTTCGAGCCGTGCTTTAACGACCGTATCTTCCGTCAACCTAGCTGTACTGAATACTTCCTCGCGTTGTGCAACAATATGCTGAAGAAGAACGACCTCCCTCTCTTCCCGCATTTTCCGCTTCATATGCTTATGCCAGTCTTCTGAGATGAGCGACTCGTCCACCATTTGGGAAAGCCATCCTTTTAGATTTTCCCCATGTTCGTCTAGTTTCAATTGGATGGCATGTTGGATGGCTGCGATGAACTGTAGACGGCCTGCATCTACCTTCTTTTTCGTCACTGGAGATGACTCTTCAGCATGAGCAGCTGCAAGGTTCATCCACTTCTCAGCCAGTTCAGTAATCCTTTCGGAAATGAAATTCGTTTGGAAGAGAGACAAACTAGCAGTTTCCTGCTTCTCTATCTGTTTCGCTTCGTCCCGCACCCATTGCTTCCATTCACGGGCTACTTCATTCCGTTCCTTCATCTCTTTCTGCACACTTTTCAGGAAGAAGTTGAAGTATAGGTTTTCCCTCTCTTTCAAAGACAAGTCAGGGTACCTTTCCATTTCCCTCAAGATCGGCAAGATTGGAACGGCAATTGAATCGGCTATTACGGGTTTTGCCCAAGTCCTAAGATCGTTGAATTTCCCCATCGTCTTTCTTTGTACAATTGCCTGGAATTCCAAGGAGCCTTTCGTTTTGATAAGTTCGAGCTCCGTTACGTTATGACGCTTAATACCTGACGGCGAAAGTCCAAGGATGTCACAAGCCAAATTGAGGAATGTCGTCTGTTTAATGCCGTAATCCCCAAGGGAAGGCAGTACGTTTTTAATATGTGCCAAGAACGCTTCATTGGGCCCTAAAATAGCAACGCGCTCAGGCGAAAGGTCTTCGTACTTGAACAGCAGATAACTTAATCGGTGAAGCGCGATGGCGGACTTCCCGCTTCCGGCAGACCCTTGGATGATAATCGGCTTCGTCATCGGAAGTCGGATGATTTCATATTGCTCGCGCTGCAATGTTGCTACAATTTCCTGCATGTCCACTCCACGTTTATCCGACAGTGCTGACACCAGTCCTTCATCTTGGAAATATTGGCTCGATGCGGTGAGTGGCGGATGGAGCTTTTGGATACTACCACTTCGTATATCAATTTGTCGGATATAATCAACGATGACATCACCGAGCGTCTTATGGGATATCGGTTGGCCGACTGTCCGCAAATAATAGAGCGAAGCTGCCTCCGCCTTCCAAGAGGTGACATATCCATCGATGCTTTGTTCCCCGATGTACATCGTTTCCGGGCCGTTCTTCGTAACATAATCGACACGCGCCACATAAGGCTTATCTTCAACCCCCTGCAGACGACGATTATGTTCGTATGATTGCTTACGCATAATCCCTTCCGCATATGCGGATGCGTAATCCACCCCATATGTACTGTCAAACTCAATTTTCCGGATTGGTCTCATTAAAGACTTAATGATGCTAACTACTTTACGCAAAAATCCATACTCCGACTTATCGTCCCGCGGTAGAAATGAGGACTCACTATAGGCCGGGAATGAAGGAGCTTTGGACTCTTCAGGCACCTTCGTCTCTTCTAATGAAGACATAGTCGTCAACATCACTTCAGACATTGACTGCAACATCTGATCTTCATCGATTTCCTTCTCAGCAAGCATTGGTTGGTCAACAACCTGTTCATGTGATAAAACGGGAGGAGTTGCGTAAAATTCAAGTTCCTCTTCTTCCAACTCAAGCTGTACAGCAATCGCTTCTTCAAAGACAGCCAAGAAATCTTCTTTATCGTTATGATCCTGGACGGAAGTCTCTTCGATCACTATTTCATCTACGACCGACGCAGCATGTTCCTGAGCGGCAGACGCCGGCGTCTCCATAGCTTCAGTGAACTGTTGTAACTGGTTAAATTTCCTTTCCATTTCATCTAACCGCTTAGCCAACCGATCGTTTTCCACCATTCGTAGAGAATGGCTCATTTGCAGTACCGCGTACTTTTTCTCCAATTCCATATGTATAGCTGTTGGCGTACTTGACTGGACTTCCACCTCAAGTAGGTCCGCCTGAGCTTTCAGCTGCTCTGCCGCAGCCGTCATTGTACGTAGTTTTTGCTCTGCAAGCACCGTCTCCTGTTTCGCCTGTTCGTACGATTCCATGGGGACGTGGCTCTGGATGACCGTTTTCAACCGTATTGCCAATTGTTGAACTTGCCTATCTTTCTGAGCTAGCTCCTCTGTTGTTGGCCGCATTGAGAGTTCTGCATTTTTCGCTTCAAGTTGGCGGATGATCCCTTTCAAATTTTCAATTTCTCTTGATTGCTCGGTAATGAGCTCATCAGATTTTATTTGGTTGGCTATCAATTGCTGATTCGCTTGCTCTTTCATTTCCAGATCACGTTGCCATAGGTAAGCTTGCGTATCTACATCCACCATAGGACGGACAGGTGGAAATGAATCTATCTTCACGTCTTCTTTTTCTGTTATCTGGTGTTCTGTCGATGTATCGTCTCGCTTAGTAGTTAAGAACTTAAAAAAATTCATTTCCCCACCTGCTCATAATCTATTAGCCCATTCTTTTAATCTATTGAACTATCCTACATTATACCTGATTCAATGAAACTGTTCCTTAATTTTCTGCAACTTAGATTCCCATTACAACCGAGCATCTCAGAAGACATAAAAACTTACTGAGAAAGTATCCGTTTCATCATTTTAAGTCTATATAGTAAGTGAAAGGAGGGGAAAAGCAAATGGCGACAATCGAATTCAGAAATGCAGTTGGAAAGGTGTATTTCGACGGCGGGATGACGGAGGATGGGAAAATGATCCGAAAATCGAAAACTTACCGCAACATCGCACAAGGGGCGACGGCTGACAACCTACACAACGCCCTTACACAATTGGCACAGCTCTCCGAATATCCATTCATCGGAGCAGAAAAAGTCGAAACAGCAGACATTATGAACTAAGTAGAAAGGGGAGATGAGGAATGGCGAAAACGTTACAATTGAACTTCACGACGGCTGCGGGAAAACAGACATCCCTAACAGTGGACGAGCCAAAAGCTGGATTGACACCAGCCGAAGTGGAGGCAGCCATGCAGGAAATTATCGATTCACAAGTTTTTGAAGTGGACGGCTCTTTTCTTGCAACCGTAAAAGGCGCCCGCATTATCGAACGTACCGTAGAAGATCTAGTATAAGCATAAGTAAAAAGGCTCTCCGGCTTGGCTGGGGAGCCTTTTATCATTAAAAATGAGGAGGCGAATTCAAAATGGAACAATGGCTAAATTTCATACAACAAATCGGATTTCCGATTTTTGTATCTTTTTACCTCTTGCACCGTCTTGAAACGAAACTCGAGGCCATACACAATGCGCTTGTTTCTTTAAAAGTGAATTAAACTTCATTCAATAGTCATGAATAATTAAATGTACCAGGCACCCGTCAAATTTAATTGTCGGGTGCCTGGTACCTTTTTACAAGAAATTTTGTTTGACTGGATGAAAGAATTTGTGTGTATCGATTGCATTGGCATTTTGAGAGGAATGGCTCGGTGTCCTAAGGCTTTTTTACACCAGTTGAATTGTAGAGAACCTGGTTCTAGAAGAATAGTAAAACCTGACAAAAGGACTTTCTATGTCCTTCTGATATAATACGAAATTCAATGAGAACCTAGCACCAAAATTTCACGTGACTGTGGAAGGGTTTTGTTGTTCGGAGTTATCGAGGAACATTTGGTTCTCGATAACTAATTAATTCAACAAGAACCTTGTGAACCTCGAATCAATTTTAAACGCTTATACCTAATTTTCTCTAAGAGTTTCTTCTACACCCTTTATTAAAGAAGAGAATATTTGTTTATGCAGTGAAAAATAATGTACTTCTCCATATTTTTTAGCATAGTATTGATCATAAGGATAATAATCAAAATAATTCATCTTACTATCTATAAATTTAAATAAACTCTTTTTTTGTCTCTCAATATATGTAGCGATAACTTCTAAGTCGGAGAGACTTAGATAATCACAATGTTTTATCTGCTGATGTAAAACCAGTTCATTTTTTAACCTTTCATGATACATAGGTAGTTTGGGGAATCTTTGTAATCCAACGGACAAAATATATACTTTTTTCACATCACTAAACCTATCGGGATCCAATTTTAATATGTCAGTATAGGCTGCACTTGCCTGGTTTATCGGATTGATAACATACTTTAGAAAGTTTTCTTCAGTTTCCAATAAATCAGCGTTTATTTTGGCATTCTTAGTTATCCGCCCGCCCTTACATTCAATAATTAATAAGTTTTTTCCAAGTTTTATATAGGAATCAGAAGAATTCTTTCCGGTGGCATATTGGTACTCTGGTAAAAATTGATATGGGATGCTTGCCTTTTGAGTAGCATCACTCAAAATAAATTCAACATATTTTTCAAATAAACGTCCAAAAAATGTAAAGAAATCTTTTTTATACTTACTACAAATTTTTTGTAATTTAAAACATAAGCCATCAAATAATCCCAAGTTTAAAAGTGGCGGTGAAAATAAAACATAATGACCATCATATTCAAAGAACGGTGAATTTATAAGATACTCATTATCATAAAAATTATTCAAACTCTTTTTAGCTTGGACCTTTAATTCAGTTAAATCAGAAGTTAAGCTATAAATGATTTTATCAGCAACTTCTCGTTTGTTTGTTGTGTTGAAATAATCTCTAGGAATTCCAGTTAATTTTTGATCTTCAAAATTCAACTCTGTTGTTTCTATTTTGGCACATACAGTCGTTAGTACTGATATATATTCTTGAATGGTGTAACCGTATTCATCTTCAAAATATTGATGAATATTAATGAACTCATTTCCAAATATTGATGGATTAGTCGATATATCACCAAAAAAAATTTGCTGTCTAGCAAGGGTTGGCATAAATGTTCTTTCTCTATTTACCAGCCACATTTTTTGAATGGTCTGTTGGAGTTGCACATTATCAGCCAAATCATCTTCTATCAAATCACTAATTTTCATTATAGTTATTAAAACATGCCAAAAATCTCCGTACTCACTCGAGATTTTATTGACTGGATTTTCAAGTCCATATGCTATGAACATTTTTAAAGAATAATTCAAATTCAAAAAACCGAATAAGTATGTCCTTTCTATCCCTCCTAAAACTTCAGAGTTGCCTATATATGGGATCAGTCGTTTAACTAATTCCTTTTTTTGTTCATCACCATATAAACTGTAATTGGATATTATAGTTAGCGCTTTTTTTAATTCAATTTTTCTAATATCTTCAATGACTTCATTCAACGTGGGTTTCCTATTAAAGATATCGGAGTAAGTAAGAAACGTTCCCATTACCTCCGATATTCTACGGAAATCAACATTCATTTTTTGAACACACCCTCTTAAGCTTTATAAACGCTTGTGTAAAGAACTTCAGACATACGCCCCCTTCCTACTCATCTATGCATGTGTCATTTGAAAATATTTGTCAGTATTGAATTTTTGATTTAATACTTCTTTTAATATGTCGTCTAATAGACAACATATGTGCAACAGAATCCAATTTAAACGGCTATACTCGGAATAATCAAATTGAAAATTCTTCATATAAATATCGGCAAACTCATATGCTTTTTTTGTAAAACCTTTAAAATCACCATGCCCCACTTTATTTCTCATCTGTCTTAATAATATTGTCGCTTGGTCCGAATCCTTATTGTAAATTTGTTTAATAATAGGATTAATATAGTTATCAATTTCATGTGTTTTTTGCTTTTTGTTAAGTAACAGCATTTCAAGGATTGTGAATATCCTTAAAAAATGATAATGCTTGTAGTCATTTTCCTTATTTAACGCTTCAACTATAAAATCTAATTTATAGTAATCACTCTCAGATTGAAGGAAATTATCAATACATTCACCGCATTTTTTTAAATCATAAACCATTTCGTCTTTTGTTTTAAATCCCTTAAATTTTGAATTTAATCTAAGCGATAATGTCGTAGTAATCCTTGGTATAACACTAATATAATCGTTATTACTTGAATAAACTATATTAAAGTGTGCTCTAACATTATTATCCCGATTCATGAAATTTAATAGTTTCACTATTTTTTCTGAGTAATCTTCTTCACAAAACCTACCATCAAAACAATTCGTTGTCCAATCAAAAAATGGCATATCGCTATACTCATAATCAAATTCAATATAAATCATATTCTCAAGAATACAATCAATACAATTTTCAAGAGTATCTAAGGAATAGCCCTTTATATTTCCTATATTAGCTTCTACTACTTTCTTTGCTATTGTATAGTTGAATTGGTTATTAAGTGCCTTACCATACCTAATTTGTTGTTCCTTTCTGTTAAATTCAATTTTACGAATCTACTCGAAAATAGTTTCTTTAATCATTTCCTTCCAATCTTCGGGTAAATTGTCTATATAAATTTTCATTTTTTCTGAAACCATTGTTCTTTCAATTTTACCGTAAATGTCCAACACTATCATTGGAAACACCCCTTTTAAAAAGTTATTATACTTTTATTGAAGGGTATCAGGTTCTAAAACAATTCAGAATTCAATGAGAACCTGGCACCTGAAATGACTCGATTTTCCCTGTTTTTTAAGACTAAATTAAAACAAAGTTGCAATCGACATAATAAGAGATGGCAAACGTATTCGGTTTAAATTAAATTTCTTTTCATCCATTACAAGCATACCGAATTGGCCATCTCTGAAAACAACTTCCCCTATTACCGTAACAATTATTTCATTTTCACTCTCTTCATTGAGCTTTTTTAATCCCTCAATCATTGAACTAACATTGAGAGATGAATTTACGTAAAATGCTCCTTCTAGATAAAGTGGGAAAAATGCCCGCTCGTGCTAATCTGTTAAGATGATGAGTAAATATTTTCCTTTTATCTGAACAAACATCCCTTAAAAAAACCGACGGTACTAATCGTCCATCCAATATCCGTAAAATAATTTTGTTTTAGTGGGGGAGACGATTTGTGAGTATCGGTTGCATTTGTATTTTGAGAGGAAAGATTCGGTTAACAATATCACTGACTCATCCCATCATTAATCAAGACAAATCAGTAACGATACCATTTCACTTCACCTTGATGGTTATTTTAAGTATAATAAGAATATAATAAAAGAGAGAGGCGCAAGCTGCTTCTCTCTGCAACCTCTACCGTCAGGGTGGTGGTTGTCAAAACTTTATTTTTTGTGCGAACCACCCTTATGCTTGCGACGGCGCAGGGTGGTTTTCTTGTTCTTTAGTACATGTGTCTGGAAGAGGTTTGCACTAACTCCACGCACCATCCCCTTAAAGACTTCTCGTAGAAATTCAAGAAATGTTTCCATGATTATCACCTCCTTCCTTACAGGAAAGAAGAGCGACAACCAACCACCCTAACAATATTCAGCTGCATAATCATTTTACCATAGTAAGACTAGTAAGAAAATTATATTCATTAAGTCTCGCAACCTATTCCTTCACACAAAATCCCATCGCCATTTTAGATTTTAGCTATCCCGTATCCTCCATATTCTAAATAAGAACTGATGAATGAAAGAATTAATCTAATGACCTTATGGGTGAACTTACCTAAAACAATACTACGAGATACATTGATCCCCCTCCCCTTTTCCCATATACTTTAACTATATGTCTTAGATCCAAGACATGATGGATAAAATATAAAAACCCACGTGAGGTGCAGTATGTCCTATTGGCAGTTCTCCCCGATTCCTAATATAGAAGAATCCAATTTCAATAAAATACTTGAACGTTTTTATAACTTAAAAGTAGCTGGTTTGATCCGTGAAAACATCCAAAACTCGTTGGATGGAAGATTGCTTGGCTATGAAGGTCCAGTTAAGTTCTCCATCACAACAGGTACGATTAAAAAGAAAGACGTCCCTGGCATTGGCGAAGTAATCGAACGCATTCATTGTTTGAAAGGACGTAACAGTTATACAAAAGAAGCAATTGAACATATGGTAAAAACATCCGAGGAAGAAGATGTTCACTATATCTCTTTTGAAGATTCCAATACGAGAGGCTTGAGTGGCGCTAGAAATGGCCAAAGCAATTCACCTAAAGACACATGGGCGATTTACGCCTATAACAAAGGGGTCCATTCAGAGGAAGAGGATGCGGCTGTCGAAACGTCTCGCGGCGGATCTCATGGGGTTGGTAAAATCGCTTCCAACGCTGCTTCAGATTTAAATGTCATGTATTTCGCAAACTGCGATGCCGACGGAGATCAACATCTGGGGGGTACCGTGCAACTGATCGAGCACGAGTTTGAAGGCCAAAGTTACCGATCCACAGGCTATTTCGCCGATATTACATATTTAGATGCCAATAAAACGAAGTTCTATCCGTTTGAGAACACCTTCCACGAAGTCTTCGAAAAGAAAACGCGCGGCTTAAAGATCATCATTCCGTTCTTACGAAAAGAATATAGCAATGAAACAGAAATTATCCGAAGCGTTTGCGACAGCTTCTTCGTTTCGATCCTTCTGAATAAATTAGAAGTCGACGTCAATGGCAGAATAATTAACGCCGACAACATTCAGGAATATGTAAAAGATCCGGAATACTACACCCAAAATGTTGCAGACATGAAGCAGGTATTCACCCCCCTCTATGTGAGCACTTATTTAGAACAGCCTGCCCGTCCACTCCAAGTATCTGACGGCAAAGACGATTATGAATTCAACCTGTATTTCCGTTACGATGAGGAAATACCAAAAGGCAGAGTCGCTATTATCAGAACAATCGGAATGAAAATCGAAGATAAAAAAGTGAAGAACAAGGCGAATCAGCCTTTCAACGCAGTATTAATCGGCGGTCCGAAAGAAGATGCGTATTTAAAGTCACTAGAAAACGAGTCACATACGGAACTCACACATGATCACATTAAAGATCCCGTTCTGCAGAAACGAGCGAAGCGATTCATTAACAACTTGTCGAAAGCGATGACTGCTGTTATTGATGAAGCGGTAAAAGAGCATAACCCGACTGATGGCAAAATGGATACAAAAGACTTGCTATATGTTTCAGAAATTCAATTCAAACAAGAATTATCGAAAGCGATGGGTGCAGTTGTCATCGATAAGAAGAAACCGGTTGTCAAAATGGACGATGATCTACCACCTCGTCATGATAAAAAGAAACCAGGGGGCCGCAAAAAACTGACACCGCCAACAATCAGACCGGTGAAAAGGGATAGATCTGCGGATGATACTGATTCAACCGATGACAAGCCAGTTAGCATTTTTAACGTTCATCCAAACACTGTAGAACGCCTGCTTATGGGGAATAAAGAAATCGTTCGATTCAATCTTTCTAGCAACGAGGAAGTTAAGAAAGCAGCAACTTGCAATGTTAGCATTTCCATTATTGATGGCATGGGCCAAGAATACAGAAGCGCATTCAAACTGAAAGACAATTTCAGTCAAGTCATCGATAAATCCACTAGCTCAACATGCTCACTGAACAACAATAAAATAAATCACGTGACGATCAATCAAGGCGTAGCTGAATTGACTTTCGATCTTAAAAACAACTACAACCGCGCATTGAAATTCGTCTATTATGTAGAGGTGTAAAATGATTTACAAAAAGGATGCCAACTTCCCTTACCCAGTGCTTACGAATACATCGAACAGTTATGAGAGCGGCGGATTTATGTTGAACGTTGATCTGAAGGAGAATACGGATACGTATCGTTTCGACATCGAATACGAAGTAGAATCTGATTTTCTAAAAAAGCTGCTCGTTCGAAAGCAGGCTCAGCTTTTCTTAATTATCCAGTCTAAGGATAATAAATTCTTCAAACTGCAGCCAGATGAACGTGCTATCGAAATAGCAAAATCTCGTTTATCCATTAATACTCGAACGTCTATCCAAATGAGCATTCAAGCTACGACTGCCATTTCATTCCGTGACAATGAGGATATAAACGACTTCTATCGAGAATTCAAGGATGACATCGTCGTACCGAAGCATGCACTTCTCGGCTTTTCGAATACGGTTATTTTTGAAGGCAGCTCCACTAAACCGTTCGACTTATTCGAACGGAAGATCGACACTGCTCTAAATTCTGATATTAAAGTAGAACTCGGTAGTGAAACGATTGTCATTCATTACAAAAATGAAGATCTACAATTCGCTGGCATGCCGATGAGCGGGACGTTAAACAACCCTTACATTTACATGGGACTTCAGAAAGCATTACACCGTTTCGCGACCAATCCTGAGTATGGTGAAGACGGCCATGTCTACCTGGACGATGTAGAATTGCCAACGGACCAGCTAGATGCCAAGCTGTATCGACTCATGAAAGCGAAGATGGTATACGAACTAGATGTCGATTCGCTTGACGAAGTGATCTACAAAATTTCCGACCGCGTCATTGAAAAATATGCGACAGCTGTGAAAGGATTGGAAGCAAGTGGAGATTAAACTGCTGAACAAAGGATACAAGAAAAACGAACAGTTTTACAATGACTTCTTGAATGACACGATCGAAAACAACGACGACTACTTTACCGATGAAACCGTCTATATAAAAGAAGCTCCTGACTTCCCTATCTATATAGCGAAAAGAAGTGAAGAAGTCAGGAAGCAATTATTTTTAGAGGCATTCGAAACAGTCGGCAATCACTACCTATCGAGTAATCGCGAATTACACTTTGACGAGCAGTTTTGGCACTCGCTGCTTGTCTTAAAGAAACGTGATTTCCTGCTTCGGGAATACCCAGAGATCAAAGACAGCATCACCAACTTCAACAACATTGTGCTGAAGAACTTCGACTGGGAAAATTACATTTACAAGACGGTAATAGGAGCTGAATATATAACTGACCTAGTCGAAGACGAAGCAACCCGAAAATACTATTACGAGGTCATCGTCGACAACTTGGACCTCTTTAACTATATGATTAAATACGAAGTCTTCCGTAACAAACAATTCGTCTTTAATATCTTATCGATTGTTGATGAATTAGGGCTATCCAGTGTATTAAAGAAGAAAATAACGTGGCGAGACGACTTAGGCGATGATCCACGTGTTGGACGGCAAGTCCTTTTGGAGTTTAATAAAAGCTATCCAGTGGTGATGTCGCCGATGTTGGAGATAGAGGAGCTTAAGGAGATTTTTATGGAGTATCTTGGTTATTATGTTAATGTTGCGGAGCTTGATGTGTTGGTCTGAAGGATTGCCGGTAAAGCTATGAGGATGGTAAAGAGAGCATGTACGCACATGCTCTCTTTACGTTTAAGGCACAAATACTCGATTTCTTGTATTATTCTTCTACCCCACTTATAGAATTTAACATGTTTAATGTAGGAATAATAAAAGGAGCATAAGCCTCACAAATTTTTTCAACATCTTCTAATGTGTTAAATCCCTTAGAATTTTCATCATCCTCTTTCAAAAGAGAATATGCTGCGAGCCCTAACATTGTCATTCCGTAAATGAACTTACTTTTAGTAAGTTCTTTCAAACTTTTACGAGCAGAATTTACCTCTGACTTTAATATTGTGTTATCTACATTGAACACAAAAGTTAAAGAATCCGTACTGTCAATAATCTTTAAAACACGTTTAGCATTAAAATCATATTGTTCCCAGTCTTCCTTTACAACAGAGGAAATATTTGGTAGTTTTAATTTACTCTTAGATGAGGCATTTCCTTTACCGCTACCATTACCACCTTTATTTCCTTTAGAACTGCCACCACCTGATGATACATAAGGTTCAACAAGTGTAAGTTCAAATGTATTACTGAAATTTTTCTCTGCTATATCACTCTTCACATCAAATCGACATTGCACCACATCATTTTCCTTATAAACAGTTGGGAGACTAAACAACAGCGAGGCATTACCGTTTTTTAGATTGAGTGAGTGATCTAATGATATAAACTCCGAATCAGATTGCAATAACATTAATTGGCAATTCCAATCCGACCCTTTTCGTGTGAAAAGATCATTAATTGCATCTGTTTCAAATTTAACGCGAGCTTTTTTTCCTTCTTGATTGATTCCTTTAAAGACAAAGTCATTTTGTTGGTTATAAAATCTAAAGAAGGTAGGAGTCTCTTTTCCTACAAACTTTTCTCCCCCACTTTCCTCTCCCTTATTATTTCCAGAACCAATACCCTCATCACCAGGAATATCAATACCCAAATCTAATAATTGGTTTAATACTTCTGTATTCTTTACGACTTTCTTTAATGCATCTGCTAATGGCTTATTTTCAGCCATACTATTTTTAATCATTTCTTGAATACGGCCCTCATTTAATCTCTTAAGACCCGCTTCATTAGCAAGATAATTTTCTAGTTCCTTCATAACCTCATCAGCGAAAGGAGAATCCACTAAACGATCACGACTGTTCATGAACAATTTTTCAATTGCCGCATTTGTTAAACGACTGCAATCAATAATTGTTAATGTATCATCTTTTATTTCATTTAGTTTAAGCCGCTTACGTGTATAAATTGCCTTATTAAGCATTGCGTGAGTTTGGCCATTCAAAGAAAAAATGACACCTGTACCACGTAAGAATCCTGAAAGCGCTTTTCGCTTAAACACATAAGTAGAACAAGTTAAGTTTTCCCCTTGCACTGTTATGGTAGTATGCGTTGGGAAACCTTTTTCTATATCCCCTTGACGAGAATCAACAAAGTAGTCTAGCAAACCATCTGCAAATACATTCTTCCCTCCTTGTGCTCTAAATTCTCGGAATTCACAAAAGCGAACAGGCAATGTCATTCTGGGTAAGCGCATTTTAATAGCATGCCCCAAACCATTATCTAAAAGAATACTACTCTTGTGTGCACCAATTTCATAGTCAAACAATTTGATAAATGTTCCATACCCCACTTCTGTACCACATAGAGCTTTTGTATTCGGCATAATTGCAAATGCATCTGCTCTAAACCCTAAGACAGATCCCTCTTTCGGATTCCTTTCCGCGGCAATCGGAGCTAGATATTCAACTACAGAACTGCGCATATTACCAGTGGGTGGTGTTCGTCTGATCACTGTAAAGGCCCACTCACTTTCACGCGGATTTGATGAGTTTACCAAAGCTGGATTTTTACGAGTAACAATAACTTGTAGCTCAGTAAACTTTGCTACACCACTTCCCCCCATATTATGTTTTCCTTGAACAATTGGGATTCGAATTTTATTGCTTTTACTCAATGATAGTATTGTATCCGGTAAACTATCGGGCGTTTGTCCTTCTCCACGGTCTGCAATTGTAACATTAGGATTATCAGGATATGTACCACCTGTTAAAGAAATTGCAACTAATCGCGAAATATCTTCCTTAACTTTTTTAACATTTGAAGCAGTACTATTACATGCTTGAATGTATTTTAAAATATTTTCTTTAGTCCTAGTTGGATCTAAAATATTGTATAAGTCAATTCCCATCTCTTTACCTGCATTCATTAGAATTGCATCGAATGAATTAACAATCTTTTCTACAATTGAAGAGACAGGATGGCTTTGCTGATTTCCAATAGTGGAGTAATTATTTTCATTGTCACCCAAATATCTCCATGCCTTGTCGTTGTTCCAATATCCTTTACTTACCAGGAAGGAAATAACTTCTTGAGCACTTTCGAAATTACAGACCATTTTCACCTCATCTAATGTAATTCCTGCATTTTTCACATTAATCATATCAATTACCTCCTATTATATTTGAGCCGCTCAGCTTTGAAGCTATTAAACAACAAATCTATTCACTTGTCAACCTTATTTATCAATAGTAGTTGTAAAAATTAAAAACGAGGGTGCATTTTACGAAACCCCTATTCATTTCTGTTTTATTCAGCGGCTCGTTATTTTGGCTTTTAATTGAATTACATGTTGCTTCAGATTGTTAATAGTGGTAAATTTAATACATAATAAATTTGGGGTGATAAAATGTCAGTAGCAAATTCAATTATAATTTCATTTAAAGGTTCGAAGGGCAGGCAATTTGGAAGAGACACTTATGTAACAATGATTCCATTCAATAACCTTGAAAATTTCTTTAAGGTTTTTCCAGAAGTTCAACGAAAATTAAATAAAGCTCGTGTCAAATCAATAGCAAAGTATATTTTAGATGGTATTGATAAAAAAAGATTGACGTTTTTAAGTGCTATTACAGTAACTTGTAAAAATGAAATTCAGTATAACGAGGATGAATCAACTATTGACGTTGATATTAGCACTGTTTTTTCTATAAATGATGGACAACATCGTTATGAAGGAATTAAATTGGCAATCGAGAATTTGCAGGATAAGATCCAGAAGTCAACCAATAATAACGAAATAGAAATCCTTAAACAAAAACTTAACACCTTAGGAAATATGACTATTCCTGTGGTGATTTTCACAGGAATTGACCAAAAAGGGGAACAACAATTATTCCATGACTTAAATCTATTAGCTGGTAAACCTAATAAATCAATTGCACTAAACTTTGACTCAAGCGATCAATATAGTAAATTAGCTAAAGATTTAGCTAAAAATAATGAACAATTACTAAGATTAGAGGTTGAAACTGAAAAAACTCAAATTCGTGGTAACAAAGGGAAGCTCATGGTTCTCTCCACATTAAGAAATATGCTATGTTATATCATTACAGGGGCTAATAAAGATAAAGATGGCAAATTAGACATCGAAACCTATACTGAATATCGCAATACGCTAGATGAAATTCTTAATTTATTATTTGAAGTATTACCAGAAGATGCTTCTAATCGCGATAGATACATTATTGGTACAGCGGCTACCTTACAAGGGATTGGAAAGTATTTAAACGAAGTAATTTATGTTCAAAATAACCTTGATTGGCAAAGCGAGGTTAAAAAATTAGGCACTATTGATTGGTCCCACAGTAGTTCTGTATGGGAAGGTTATGGAGGTAGCTATATTCCTGAAAAGAATAAGTTTGTATTTACAGGAACCAGCGCAGGTATTAATGGTGTATACGAAGCTTTAAAAAACAAACTAATTAACAAATAAAAATGAGCGGCTCAATTATGAGCCGCTCATTTAAATTCCACCATACAATTAGCTCTGATAAAATAAGCCTCAGCGGCTCATTTCTTCAAGAAAAACAACCTTTTACTGCTGTGTTTTTATATTGACCAAAAGGTACATAGAACATTTATTTGGAACTTCAGAAAGCCACTAAGACTACTTTACCGATGAATTCTTCTATTTAACAGGTGCACTTGACTTCCCCATCTGCATTAAAAAAGAAGTGAAGAGGTTAGGAAGCAATTGCTTGTTGAGCATTCGAGACAATCGAAAATCATTATTTTTCGAGCAATCGTGAATTGCAGTTTGACGAGCAGTTTTGGCACTCGTTACTTGTCTTGAAGCGTGATTTTCTATGAAAAAATGATAGCATTCAACCTATTCTTTCACGCGTTAGTCACTTTTCTATCGGAAACTGGGGTACAACTTCAACACTTCCGAAGGATTTTCTCTAACTTAAGAGGAATTATGTTTATGCAGTAACGAAACATATGCATCATTTGAAAGATTGTATGATAACTGTTGTCCTAATATAACGTATAAAGTCAATCAATTGTTAATATAACAACAGGGACTTAATTCATATGCGAATTAAGCCCCACAACATTTTGTTATTTGGTAATTTATTCCAACCAACAATATTCCCTAATAAACCCCCTAATATTATTATTTCTTGTTCTTCAATCTTTCGAGCAAGCTGCTCACTTTTTCTTTCATATCATTCGTTTCCTGTTTTAATACTTCTACGATCATTTCGCCTTCTATTAATACAATATCACCTTCAGCAAGCTTTCCGGTGTATTTATTAACCGGTATCAAAAGCTGTCTTTCTTCAGTAGGATATTCCAATAAAACATACATATCATTTTCAATTCGATCGAGTGTATATTTCGTTTTCATCACTCACACCCCCACCCATCTTTATCCCGATCATGTTTAGGGGAATATGCAGGGTGACTGCTACTCACACCCTTAGGATAGTATTTTCGAAGCTCCGTACAGTTTTTAAAAACTGTTGGTGCTCCTGGAATAACATATGTTCCATTTGTAGGATCGCCGCTTGGTTTTGGCTTAGCTACTTGTTTTTCTATTGGCTTTGGTACAGGTTTGGCAACGGTTTTTCCACAGCTATTTGAGACAAAATGTTTTACACCGTCCGTTGCGACTGTTATATCACAATCAACAGCTGTCTTGTAAGTTTTCGCGCCAATATTATTTAACCTTACTTCGACAGCTGAATTCGGATGGCCGTAGCTGTTATTTTTGCCATATGATAATATGGCGACCTTAGGTGATACATTACTGATAAAAGCAGCTGAACTGCTTGTGTTTGATCCGTGGTGACCGTTTTTGAGAACAGTGGCAGAAACATCATACTTACCCCGAATATAGTCCTCGATTGCCGTATCAGCATCGCCCATCAATAAGAATGATATTTTGTTGTATGTCGCCTTCAAAACGATTGAGGCATCGTTGCTTTCTTCTGCATTTTCATCAGCATATAGAACTCGGATAATCATGTGAGGATCCAGTGGGATTTTATCCAATTCTTCAGCAACGGAAAATTTGATGTTCTTTTTGTCAATTAGCGTCAGTAATTCAAAGTAAGTTTGTGACGTATGAACATAACCTGAGTCTACAAAATTAGTAACATTAAACGTATTCAATACTTCAATCAATCCGCCAATATGGTCTGCATCCGGATGAGTAGCTACAATGTAGTCTAGTTTTTTAACGCCTTTTCCCTTCAGAAATTCGACAACATGGTTTCCTGCCGATTTCGGACCACCATCCACAAGCATGTTCTTACCGTTTGGCGATTGGATCAGGATTGAATCCCCTTGCCCTACATCAATAAAATGCACTTTTAATTCTTTTGTTGCTGCATCTACCGTTGGCATAAAACCGACGATCAACACAAACGCTATAAAAACTAAAAAAAGCCTTTTCAATTTCAAATCATTCATTTTATCCCCCCCTAGTGCCTTAATTCGATATTGGATTATATAGTCCTTTTATTTTTATACTCTCCTAACAAAAAAGACTAGAATTATTCAGTTGATACTTTGTACAGATATAATCTGTTCGATTGAGATTTGGAGATCGCCAAATGGGTCTGCAAGCAGGATTAATTTGTTATGTAGATCAATTGTTTCGATAATACCCTGGTATTCGAATATGTGATTGTTCCGCCAAGTCTTTATTAACGTTTCGCATTTTCGTCTATATGCTATTTCAATTTCTTCTTGAATGGCCGCCAAATCCCATTCTGTTAGTTCCGGCCGGACAGTCCTATCATCTTCAGTGTGCCAGTTTCTTAGTTCAGTTAAATGTTCTGGCAGCATCATCGCTGTCCATTTAATTCGCCCTCGATCTTTTATTTCTCCATCTATATTCATTAAACGATTCATCCTCTCTCTATAAGCAACGGGTATAAGTGCTATTACATTAATACTTGTAAAGGTTCGTTTGGCTTGGCGTAAATAACAATATGCACTGAATGATACCTAATCAACCAGCAACAGTTTTATAATCAGCCTACTAATTAATCCATCACTTGCAATGTACATCCCATGACCATATATTATCTATCTAACCAAAGTTTCACACAAACTCCCTCTTCTTTATTATATTGTACAGAACAAGTGTTCCGTTATCAACTAATAAAAAAACCACCTTAATTAGGGTGGCACTAATAAAAAAGATGGTACAAATCACTGGATCTAAAATAACACCCTGTTTTTTTGGCAAGACCCTACATGGGATATCTTGAGATCTATCACTTTTCAGGAGTCTAATTAGTTTCCTTTTACATTTAATATCATATTCGGTGCAATTGCCTAGCACTTTTTATCAGACAGAAATTCATGTAACAATCCATTCACTTTCTTAACCTTCCAAGCGACGCCATCTTTCCTTCTGGGTGGAGCAATATAATAATAGTGGAATTCTGTTACCTGGCTTACCTGGCTAAGTCTAGCATCTTCGACATATTCTTTTGAAGCATATACAATATCCCCTTGCCTCTTCAACCCACTATTTATTTCATTATCGATGACAGTAATGATAGCCAACTCCTGTTGCTGTAATTCTTCAATCAAATCCTCCGTTTCTGGATAATTTCCCCAAATAATATGTGATTTAAGCATAGGTAACACCCTCCTATTTTTCTTATGGTTATTATATCACATTCTAAATACACTTTTCAGATAATTTAAGTGTGTAATTGCTAATAATTAGTACCTTGGTACAATGGCAGGAAGGTGCTTCAAAAATAAAAAGACCGTTTAGCAACTATCATTGTTACTAAACGGTCAGATTTATGCTTCAATAATTTTCTTGATCATTGTATCAATATACGTTTCCCTATCATCAAATTGGAACAGTATATTTCTTGATTCCATTTCTTCTTTAGGTAGCGTTGTTCCAGTATTAATAAGGTCAGCAAAATAGGTATTTGAAATGATGAATGAGTTTAGGATAACTGAATCATCTCCAAGTCGCGCTTCCATTTCTTTGATCGTCTGATAAAAGACCAGTTTCGGGTCGGTAATGGAAAGATTCCGGATACCTTTCGGGTCAGCAAAGGTAATATACTGCTTATTATTGTAAAGCATCCATAATATAAAGTCTGGATGGAAGTTGCCCGCTTCGAAGAAACCAATGCCGCGTCCTCTTGATTGGTTCCTAAGGACATAAAGCTCTTTATCCTTAAAAAAACCTTTATTCTTCTCATAAAATATTTTTAAATCCTTTAGGAACAAATATTCCTCTTCATTTAACGCAACTGGTTTAATACGAATAGAAGTTGAGTTACCGTCAAAAGAAAGCAATGGTTCATACAAATGTTGCCCGTATGAGAATGATTTGAACTGACCGAACTCGATATCTAAAAGTTGCTTATTCTCCAAAGCATTCTTTAGTTTCTTAAGTTCCTCAATGAGACCTTCTTCTGATTCTTTATCTGCATACACTTGGTATTCATTAATAAAGTTTTTATCATTTTCATCCAATTCGTAGTATTCCATATGAGGAGCTTCAAATGCCTTCTTTGCATTTAAGTATTGCTTCTCGCAATACTTTTTCAGAAGTGCAATTGCAATTTCCTCCCATCGCTTAACTTGGCTAAAATCGCTAAATTCTAGCTCTCGTTCTGGTATTTGTAATTTATACCACGTTTGATCGATTAGGAGTTCTACTATTTTTTCTTTGGATAAAACTAAATTATACCAAGTACGCTCATTTTTGAAGCGTTGCATCTCGAAGTAAATGGATTCCATGTCCATAAATGCAATATGATGTTTTTTTAATGTTGTCTCATTTAGTACAGCCATCTGTACTTCTCTCATCTTTCCTGCACCATCAAGACTATTTCTAAACTGGATTTTTGGATACCAATTAATAATCACCTTTTGTGAAGAGGGTACTGGTTCAGAAGGAGTAGAAAGTATAGGCTTGGGCCCTTGCTTTTTAAAATTAATACCGTCTTTTAATCGTAGAGCTTTTAGGTTGACTTTCCGTTTTTGATAATTAAGAATAACAGGCAACATAAACTCTTCAAAATCTACTTCTGTCTTAATACCTTCTTCTTCAAGATACTCTTTGAATTGTTGCATGTAATCTGCATGTATCCCGAAGATATTGAGCGTTTCAATGTACTTTAAGTATTTGAAATTCGGTACTTCAGGAACAAGACCTTTTAGTGCATCACTTCTTTTAAGGCTAAATTCATATCCTTTTAACCGAACCCCTCTGCCGAACAATTGGATGATTTGTGAGCCTTCACTTCTTCCCATGTTCATTAACCCCATTGTACTTACACGCCAGCTACTCCAACCCTCAGTAAATTTTTTAGAACCGATAAGAATATTGATACTTGAATCTTTCTCGTCGATTTTATGAAAATAGGATTCCGAAAAATCTCGTTCGGTTGCTAATAGTTCAGGGTACTCCTCACACAGTTTCCATAGCTGTGCAGCATCCCCAACATTAATGACTCCAAACGGGTCATTCTCGCCTAATCGTAAGGAAAGCTCTCCTTCTTGCCCCTTCAACTTTTCTACTCTAAGAGTAGTCCTAGCTTGCGATGAATTAAACAAAATCTTTAAGGTGTCAAAATATATCTCTTCGGCTGATTTATTTAATGATGCTAAATACGTAAATGCATTTTTGAAGATTTCTTGTTCCTTATCATCTAGCAAACCTGGCTTGCCGCTTAATAAAGACTTTAATAGCCCAATACTCTCGTTTTCTTCCTTCACGAATCGAGCAATGAAAAGAAGGACATCCGTAACATCAGAAACAGTCCTACCTTGTTGTTTTCGGAGTGCATTTACACTACCGCCCACAAATACCCATAATGGTTTTTCAACGAAAAATGGTCGATAGGAAATTTCATTATCAGTATAGATTTTTAATTGCTGGTAGAATGACAGTAAACAGGCGACAAGATACAAATGACGTACCTTTTCATCTTTATCATCTTGCAAATTCAAAATTTGATACTCTTTTCCATATCCATCGGCATGAAAATAACGATAAGAATAGTCAAACAGTATACATTTTGAATACTCATCAATAAGATCTTTCTTTTTTGCTACTGCTTGTCCAAATGTTGCTGAGTATTCAAAAGCAAATCCACTTTCACTTAGTTGCTCTCGTTTCGTCTTCCATTCGTCTCCCGAAGATCCACGATGCCCTTCATCAACTAAAACTAGGTTGTTCCCTTCGAATGCTCCGACTGCTACAGTCTTTTCACCCATCTCATCTTTAATTTTGTGAATATCAATAATGGAGATTTCCTGTCCTTTAAATAGTGCTCCAGTTGTCTTATCAAATAAACCAGCTCTCATCCCAGACTTCACAAATTCCTTTTCATGTTGTATAGATAGGTCTTCACTTGGAGTGAGAAGAATTATATTTGCCAACTCATCTGGTCGGTGTTTTTTGGAAAAATAGTGAAGATATTGCTTAATATTCACATGCATCAATAATGTTTTTCCAGAACCAGTCGCATTCCAGAATGCTAATTTCCGTAAATCATCTTCTACATACTCAGAAAGATGATCTTTCTTAGCCAACTCTTTATTTTGAATAGCAACTAGAGTATTCAAATCGATTAATAATCGTTCTCTTTGATTAAAATACTTATCTAAATATATTTCTGTAAAGAGCAAGGATAGATATTGGAAGTATTTCCACTTGATTCTTTCTTCACGATGTTGACTAATTTCCAAAGTGAAACGCACAATATTTTCATCATACTGTCGCAAGATCTCATCATTTAGGTTTTGTCTTTGGACTAAACGTGATGTTAGCTGCTTATAAAAACGTGATATATTATCGACATCTAATTCTTCTAATGATGCTTCTTTTAAATCTTTCGTTAGACTATCAAAGGATTCTACTTCAAACTGATTTAACATGTATTGATTGAGAATAAGTTGGTCACTCAACCGTAATTTTCTTTTAGTGGGAGACCTTTTAACCATTTTACACAGCCCCCTTAGACATCTTGAGCATCAAACATTAAACGTTTGAATTCTTCTTCGATTAATACGACTTTCCAATTACTTTCATCGATTTTCAAGTTCTCGATATGGTTGTCTCCATTGATATAAATACGGTCAAATTCGAAATCTCTTGAGTTAATCTTTTGCTTTATTAAAAACTCTTCTAATTCTTTATTTGTAGACTCCGTTAAGTTTCGCCAAATAACAAGAACATTTTCGCCTGTGTGTAGTTCACCTTTGATTAATTGGAAGCCTTTAATAAAATCCATTTCCATTATATGCAGACCAATTAAATAGTTGAATGTTTCGACAAGGTCAATTTTTTGAATTTTAGTCTCTTTACCATTACTAATCTTCAATTTATAATCAAATGGATTTTTAAACATATCAATATTTAATAGGGAAGCACTACCTTTAGATTCAACATCAAGCATGTAAGATAGCATGTAATTCTCTTTTACTTCCGGTGCCATATTTTCCTCAATAGCGAGCTTTTGCTGCTCGGATAAATGCAAGTCGATATTATTTAATGTATCCTCATAAGATTCTAAGCGAATATATTTAAACATATGGCTTGAGCCTTCTCGAGAAACAGGCTTACCATCTTTCCAGTCTTTTGAATATATTACTTTTTGAATCCGTTGCTTCGTTACCTTGTCAAAATACTCACCCATTTCAATGAGAATATATTTTAAATCACGACCACTTTCTCTGTTCAACTCGATAACTGCATGGCCCGTAGTACCTGAACCAGCGAAATAATCAAGAACTATGTCTGGATTTTCTTTAGAAGTTGACAAACTTATGCTTCTTTTAACTGTATTTATGGATTTAGGAAAATCAAAACGTTTTTCCCCTAAAATATTTATTAGCAAGGTATTTCCATAATTACCCGCATCATATTCTCCTCCACTCCAAACAGTTTTGGGAACAGATAATTCATGTGTTAAAAACAAATCATATATACCATTGTCTTCAATAATTGTAATTCGATCCAAATTTCCCTCAATGCTATCTAAACCAAAGTTCCATCGTCTCTCTATACCATTTTGGTCTATTGGCCAAATTTCAATTTCACCATTTTCCAGTCTTACATTCTTACCAGCTGGGCTAAAATCATCGCTTGGTACCTTACCAATTCTCGTTATTTTTCCGTCTTTAATATAAATCGGATAAAAAGATAATTTTCTCTCAACTCTTAAAGAGTTTTCTCCCCATCTCCTCATTTTCCTAGGAGTATCATTTTCTTCAAGTGTACGATTGATTACATTTTTCTCTTCTTCATTAGTAATAAAAATAGCATATTCATGTACTCTGTTAAAATCTTTAGTAATGGAACCTTTTGGATTATGAACTAGTGTAACTGGTGAAATTCTATGGTTTGTGAAAATGCCTCTTAATAAAGAGGTCAAATTCACCATTTCAGTATCATCAATAGCGATGACCCCGACACTTTTTTCGTTCATTAATCGCTTAGATAATTCCAGTCTATCCCTCATTAGTGACAACCATGTTGAATGCTTATACCCATTTTTATAGATTATTGGAGTTGAGTTTGTATTGTAAGGTGGGTCTATATAAGTGCATTTTATCTTATTATTGTATTTCTCCTTAATTAAATTCAACGCTTGGAAATTATCACTATGAATTAATGTGCCATTTATTTGTTCGTCTATATTTCCTATTGAAGATAATAGCTTCTGTACAAATTCCGCATCAAAAAATTTCGTATCAACAACTAAATTATTATTACTCTTCAAGAACTCATCAGATAATGGGATAGAGTAGCCTTTTATTTCATCAATTGAGTATAATTCATTCCAGTTTCTAATTTGCTCTTCATTAGACAGTATTGAAGAATATAATTCCTCAGGTATCCTATCAAGTGTTATACAATAATTCGTTTCTATAACCATTTTTTTCTTAAGCCACATTTTTTTTTGAAAACCTTCAAGTTGTTCTAGAAACATAATTATTTTTGTACCTATGGATTTGATAACTTTAACTTTCGAAAAGTATTGTTCAATACTCTTCTCGTTCTCAGTGTCTAGGTCGTCCAAGTGGATAACTTCATTTTTAATAAAAAAATCTAATTCTCTCCGAAGAAAGCCCCCTAAATCTTTATGGATAAAATAATCAAACGTATTTCTAGCTGTATAGTCATTTAAATACTTTTCTAATAATGTTCTTTTTTTATTCTTTTCTGTTGGGGATAAAATTTGTAGTTCGTTTATCCAACTACTGTATTCACTTCTCCGAAAGATACGCTCAACAGTTTCAGTATTAACTTTCTCTCTCGTTCGCTTTTCTTTATCAGGACGATATTCGAAGAGGATTAAAAGCTCGTTATTCTCCTCAACCAAGAAGTCGTTATTCGTCAAAATAAAACGTCGTTCTTTTCCTTCTTGAACCTTATTATTGTTCTTTTCAGTTTCTGCTTCGATAAGCTTAAAGTGAACTTTCTTTCCCGAGGGTAAAGTAAATGTATAATCTCTGAAATGCTCGGATGATTTAACATAATATTGATCCGCATTTGCCCAATGAAGTTTTACTTCTTCTCCTTCATAAGGAATAGCATAGATATCTTTCTTATAACGGCGTAATGACAGGAAATCTCCTTCATGATAATATCTCTTAAAGAAGTTAGTTAAATCTGAGAACACTTCATTCTCTAGAGCAACAACATCAACGCCTTGGTTTAATTTATTTTGAAGCGATATATATTTCTCAGAGCTCTCTTTTGGAACTCCCATATCCGTAAGCTGTTTTTCGAGCTTGTTAATCTCTTCTTTTATCGTCTCTAAATCTGCATCTTTATATTTCTCAAATGCACGCTTTACTTGAGGGACTAAGTCTTTATCCAAAAAGCGACTTACTTCCTCACGTTTTTGATTCATAATACGGTATATTCCAAAATCTAAATCAGCTTGGTCGAATTGAAACATTTCTTCCAACATTTTTATAAAATTGCTAAGCTGTGTGCTCACATCATTTCCCCCTCATCAAATTACACGCCATCGGATAGTGAACAACTCTTCCTTTGTCGCTTTTTGAACTAACTGCTTTTCAAGCTCTTCAATAAGTTCGTCTCTTTTCTCTGCTATCTCATCTTCCACGTCAAATATTTGTTGGCGCTGTCTTCTTTGTTTTCGCTCCATGTCTTTTATTTCTTTTTGAATGTTGTGTTGTTCTTCAGTTGTGTTTGCTTGTCTTGCTTTTCTTTTTAACTCTTTAATTCGAACTTTAGTATCGGCCAGATCTTTTTCTGCTGCTATTATTAAGTCATCCGCCCATTTTTCTAATCGCTCTCTTTCTTCTTGAAAGAAACGATTATTATTTTCCAATGATTTATTTAAAGTAGCTGCTACATGCCTTTCAGCATTCTGTCGAAGTGTTTCGAGTAACCCCGCAGACCATTGGGATAATTCGAACACTTGCGCACTACAATTAAACAGCTTTTCGCAAATTTCTTGATCAATGATTCTCCCGTTATCCGTAAGACCACTAAACAATAAATACTCTTCTCGTTGATACGAGTCAATGGTAAGTTTTAACAGAGTCAAATAACCACTTTCACCAATTAGTTGTTCAATCAACGAAATTTTGAAAGGATGATTTGAAATATCGAAAATGAGTTCTCTATTTGGAGTTTTAGCCTTCTGCCCTTCCTCTAGCACATATTCTCCCAAAGGATGTGAAAGACGATAAATCTGATTTGTATGATCTAGTTTATCTTTATCCTTCGTTATTAATTGGTATTTTCCTTGTTGAATTTCGACATATTCAATCGGGTATATTAATTCAAATTGATAAATGTCATCATAAAACATTGCCCTATCTTTCAGCACTACATTTGTTAACGCCCAGAACATTTTACTGAATCGGTCTAACTGATAATTTGTTTCATCTAGATGGAATTTTAGTCTACTATGAACATCCTCATCAAAATGTTCAAGAAGACTCTTTCTTGTGTCGTCCAACTTGCTTTTGATTTGTGTCTCCAATTCGTTTTGCAGCTTTTCAAAGGCTGTTGATATTTCTTCAGGAGTCCTACACTCTTGATAGATTGAAAGGATACGCTTTTCAAAGTCAACTCCTGATTCAATCGTTCCTAACACTTCATCAGATGCTCCTAGAACACCTGTAAACAAATTGAACTTATCCCTTAATAGTTCATAAACACGAGCATCGGCATCATTTCTTTTGTTCAGAAAATTAATAACAACTACATCATGTTTTTGACCATAACGATGACATCTTCCGATTCTTTGCTCAATCCGTTGAGGGTTCCATGGTAAATCATAATTTATTAATAAGGAGCAGAATTGCAGGTTTACACCTTCCGCGGCCGATTCTGTTGCAATCATGATTTCTGCGTCATTACGAAAGTAATCGATCAAAGCTTGTCTCTGATCTGCTGTTTTGGACCCGCTGATAAGGTTGGTACCTCGGTATGTTTCTAACCATTTTTCAAATATCCGTTTAGACTCGATATTAGTATTAGTACCGTTGAAAATAACAACTTTCCCCGCAAATCCATTTGCCTCTAAAAAGTTTTTTAAATACTCTTGAGTCCTTTTTGATTCAGTAAATATCAAAGCTTTTCGATTCGCATCCATTTTCTTCATTTCATTAAAGCCAGTTTCAATAGCAGTTAACAAAGCTCTAGTTTTACTATCTATCTTTATGGAACGAGCCCACTTTGCGTACCTATCAAGCTCTTCGATCTCTTTTTTGAGTTTTTCTTTATCAAGCGCTACTATTTCATCTTCAATTTCAGCATCTTCATTTTCATATTCATCAAGGATGTCATATTCCATTTCATCTTCTGTGATGATTTCATTAATTAAATTTCCCTGGCCGTCCTGTTCTTGCTCAGTCCCTCGTAAAAGCTCTTCTAATCGTTCTTTCATCGTTTGCAACGTGCCAGCCACCGCTTGAGATGAAGATGCTAATAACTTCCTTAAAATAAGTGTAGTTAGTACCCTTTGACGTTGTGGGATGGCATACGTATCTTCCCTAAGTAAGAATTCAGAGATTGCTTGGTATAGTTCTTGTTCATCATCAGTCGGCATGAAAGGCGTAGTATAGGCTTTTCTTTCGGTATATTGTATGTATTCTTGGACTTGAGACCTAAGAGTACGGTGAGTGAAACTTTTTAATCTCTCTTTTAATTCACCTAAGTCTCCTTCGCTGCCCATGTACTGGGCACGAAAAGCACCAATATCACCAAAAAAGTGGTCGTCAATTAATGTTGAGAGACCATACAATTCTAACAGGGAATTTTGCAATGGAGTAGCTGTAAGCAATAGTTTCTTGGTATCCTCGGTTGCCCACTTAATACCCTTTCCTAGTTTGTTACTATTGCGATATACATTACGCAATTTATGCGCCTCATCAATTACGACTAAATCAAAACCAGCCAATTTTATATCCTCTTTCTTTCGATTGGCAAAATGATAGGAAGTGATTATCACTTTTTCTTGATTAAATGGATTACTATGTCCAGTATGGTAAATTTCATTGAACGTTTTTGCCTCTAGAATTATATTTGGCAAATTAAATTTCTCTTCTAACTCCATGCTCCATTGCTTTCGTAGAGATGCAGGACAAATAATCAGCAGTTTCCTTTTTCTTTCTGCCCAGTTTTGACATAGTACCAATCCTGCTTCAATTGTTTTTCCAAGTCCAACTTCATCAGCGATAAGTACCCCTTTTGATAACGGGGAACGAAAGGCGAATAACGCAGCCTCTATTTGATGTGGATTCAAATCTACATTCGCATCAAATAACGAACGAGATAGCTTTTCTATTCCGTTTGCAGCTGTTTGTCTCGTGAGCTCATGTGCAAAGTATTTTGCGTGATAATTTGTTGACAAGCTTATCCCCTCACTTTTAAAAGACATTGTATACCTACCATTATTTTACCAGAAGATTTTTCATACTCAAGTTGATCTGTAATTAAATCAACTTTATTCCACCTACCATGATTTTTATCCCAAATCGATTCGCAAACAATTGTGATTTTATGCACCATCGATTTAATAGAGGCATCCCAACTTATGAGCGGAATGAAATGACTTTGGAAAAAGTAAGATGCCGATGATTATAAACTTTCTCAGTTTGATCATCGGCATCTTTATTAATCTATTCTGTTTTATGGTTGTTCGGTAGGAATACCGGGTAAAAAAATACATACAGTAAAGAGGAGCCAATACTTTCAATAGGAGCTCGAATCTCTTGATTTTGCATACTCCATATCAACAGCCATTTGCGAAAACTCAAACAGTCTGCTTCTCAGCATTAATTAGGATTTTCTTACACAGCTAAACAGCTTACCAAGAGAATTTCCACTAAGTGTTTAATCCAGTGCCATAGAGAGCAACTTCTCTCGAAGCTTTGGATCCGTAGCGTAGATATAGAGTCCGTTGATTCCACGTTTCATTAACACATTAATAGAATTCAAGACGATATCTTCTTTTATCTCTTCATTTTGTTTAGGCGATAAATCCTTCCTAGATCGAAAAGCTTCAATGTCCTTATATTTGTTTACATCAATAAGTAACTTATCATTTACTTCGTCGTATCCAATTGAAGGTCCTAGGATAACACCTACATAGTTTAAATCAAACCCTTGAACGGTATAAATAGAGCCTACTTCATTAATGGTTTGAGGTTCTTCAGCCCAGGTCTTATTCTTCCATGTAGTGTTCCAAGGCATATTAATTCCGTGCTCATCAACAATGTATTCTTCTCCGTCTTTTTTATGTAGATAATCAAATGTCGCAACAATTCTTGAAAGGCCATATTTATTATTTTTATCCACAATTGCATTTTTAAATTCTTCACTATTACGAAATACCTTTATCTCATAATAATCGTTCTCGTTTGTCGTTTTGGGAATGGGAAGTATTTCCTTCGAAACAAAATTGTCTATCCAGTTTGTGATATCAGCACTTGCATTAATTCTCAATTGATCCGTCAAATGGAAAGTTTCTGTTTGGTACTTTTCAATAATACTATTGATGGAGTCATGGTTCCAATAGCTTTTTATTTTTAACACTTGCTTTGGATCAAAAATTATTATTGTTATTTTACTTCTTTTAATAATTTCCTCAAGTTGATTATCAAAGTTAAAATTATTATATGCATCTTCTTTACTTAATAGTAAGTGTGCTTCGTCTACTAAAACAATATCTGCGGCGTTAGATGACCTATCCATTTGGTTGATAAAGGAAGTAGGTTTTAAAAACCTATTCTTTTTTAAATTTGGCAAACTAAATGCTATGCTTTGGTAGGTTTTTAACATTTCACCATGGTTAACAAGCAAATAATTATTAGAGCCTTTTAGGGGTGAACTTTCATCATTCGCATAATCTTGTATTGAATTGAACAACGAACTCAATAAAACACTTTTACCAGTTCCAGCATCTCCTTCTATTAAGAAAACATGGCGTCCGGATTTGTGAATATTATTTTGACAGAACTCTAAAATTTTATTTTTTATTTCTAATTGTTTTGCTGAAAGCTCTTTATAAGGAGATAACTTAAAAATATCTTTATTCCTTAGATTTTCTAATGTATCGAAAACGATATTCTCTTCAAGAAGACTCTCCCATATTTCGGAAAAGATATCTTCATGGTAGTATTGCTTTTGAAAATAATTATGCATTTGAGTTTTAACCGTTTGACTAACATTTTGCAATTTATAATGATTATCCGCGATAAAATAATTTATGAGATTCGTTTCAATATTATAAGTAGCCGATTGATGAAATTCTTTATGGCCAATTAGAATAGTCTCATTGTATATTGAACGTTTTGGATTGCTCAGATGATCTTTCATTCGTCGAGTTGTTTGTACTGTTTGTCCAATATAAGCTGTTGGTCGCTTGTCATTATATAAAATATATACGATTGGATAACTATTTAAATAAACAGATGTTATGTTATTTAATCCACTTGAAGTGAATTTTCTTTTTTCAAAAATGAGGTCTCCCATAAACTGTTTCTCCTCTAAAAAATTAGCTTTGTTTTTTTTGCAAAAATCACACTCAAGGTAAGGCTATATTAAATTATACCATATTTATCATGGAAAATTGAGGAAGTACATTTGTCTGCTAACCTATACCAAATGCTGTGTAGATATACGAGTCCCTTCAGATTCCAGCCCCGTACCCCTTACCCACCTCCCAAAACGTTCATATCCCTGTTCCCAACACCTCCCCCGTATATTTGTTATACGCTGTAACCGCCGTCCCCACCGGGCCGTTCCTGTTTTTCGAAACAATCAGTTCCAACGTGCTGTCGTCTTCATCCATCGTGTAATAGGCGTTTCGATAAAGGAAAATGATAACGTCCGCGTCTTCCTCGATAGAACCGGATTCGCGAAGGTCGGACATGAGCGGGCGTTTGTCTTGCCGTTGCTCGACAGCACGACTTAGTTGCGCGAGTGTGATGACCGGGCAATTGAATTCACGCGCCATTGCTTTTAAGTCCTTTGTGATTTGCGAAACTTGCAGATGCTTGTTACTGCTCGTGTCCTCGGAATGGATGAGCGTCAAGTAGTCGATGAAGATGACCGGTTTCATGCCACGGTATTCGTGGATCATCTTCCGCACTTTCATCCGCATTTCCGCGACGGTCTGTTTGCTGCGGTCGAAAAATTGGATGTCCGTCTCCGACAATTTGCCGATTGTTTTCGGCCACTCCGCTTTCTGTGCTTCATTTAACATCGAATACTTATTCCGCATCCGGGCTCTCGAGTATCTTCCGGTCGAAGCGAGTAGACGGTCCAGCAAGCTCGTGGCGGACATTTCGAGTGAGAAGATGATCGGCAGGCGGTTTTTCCATCCGGCATGCTTCGCGATATGGAGCATGAAGTCCGATTTCCCCATGCTTGGCCTTCCAGCGACGATTGTCAATTCCCCGTCCTGGAACCCGTTCGTCATGGCATCCAACTTCTCGATTCCTGTCGTTGCGCCTTCCTCCATTTCCTTTTTGACATACGGATCGTCATAGACATTCATGAGCAAGTCCGAGATCGATGAATGATCGCTTGCCCGGTTGTCGATGAGCGCATCCAGTTCGCTCATGATGCGGTCGATCGGCCAGTTTTCCTGGGCTGCGATATGCAGCACATTTTGCTTTTCGCGTTCCCGCCACACGTCGAGCATGGCGTCGACATGGTCGTCGAACTTCTCGATTTGCACATAGGTCGTCAAGTCGTCTATGTAATTGGCCCCTCCGATATCTTGCGGGTTGAAAGATGATAGCAACGTGATGAGGTCGACGGCTTTCCCGTTTGCAAGCAGCTCCTTCATCGACTGGAAAATCATCTTGTGTACCGGATTTGTAAATTGGGAGACGGCTAAACCAGAATCGGTTATCAAATAATTCTCTTTCAGCATCGAACCGAGAACCGCTTTTTCCGCAATCACCACGCTTCCCCCTTCGTTAGATCCAGCGTGAATTCCGTCACTTGCCTTTTCCGCAGGAAATTATTTATTCTTCCTTTCTTTTCTTTCTTACTTTCTTTAGTAGTTGTTAGCTCTTTGTGATGACTTTGTTGGGCCTTTGTTAGCCCCTTTGTTGGCTCGTCTCCGTTTTGCTGATAAAACGCCCAGTTTGTAAGGGTTATGAGACGATTTGCCTTTGTTGATTCATTTGTTAGAAATCCGAATTTCTCAAAACGCTTTAGAGCTGTTCGGACGTTCTGGACGGAGATATACTCACCACTTTCCTCCGCAAGTTTAGCGAGGGACGTCAAAATCTGACCCGGCTGCAACGTATATCTCTCCCCTTTCCACTCCCACTCCCTCTCCTCGAAACGCGCCATCATGAGCAATGTGATGAGGATCACTTGCTGCTCCGGCGTCGACCTCCTCCAAATCGGCTTGTCCTTCAATCCCCGATGCAATTTCAACCATCCTTTATCCATTTCCATTCCTCCTCCTAGTGATCAGTCCCTTTTACTTGTTATATAGAAATGAACAGTGGAAAAGGATACACGTTCGAGAAAAAAGATTTATAGAGGTGGTGCGATTAAGTCTTTGCGGTTGATGAACCCGATAAAGAAAATATCGAAAGGCTGTTTTCTTCGGCATACAAAAAAATAGCCACCCATTACCTGGATGACTACATTACGACCATGACTTTCTGTAACTAGCAGGAAAATAATAGGAAACATTACACACTTTTATCCATTAAACCGCAGAGAAAAACGCAGAGGTTTTAACATTCTCTGCGTTTTTTAACTTTTATTGATTTGCTCTTCCACTAGAGCACCCGTTAATTGAGTAACATTTCGACAACTATTAGGTCGCTTTGTTGAAGGCAAGTAACAAATAAAAAGTGGTCTTCACATTTTATTGAATGGTTGTCCCACCATCAACAACCAGTTCTGCTCCTGTCATAAAACGGGATTCATCTGAGGCAAGGAACAATACTGGGTAAGCGATATCCATTGAATCTGCTAAAAAGTTTAATGGTATTAATGCCTTATATAATTCTTTTGTTTGTTCATCGATTCCTTTATTGACTAGTGGAGTATCTACCACTCCCGGGTGAACGGAATTTACTCTTATACCATGTTTAGCAAGATCTAGTGCTACCACTTTGGTCATTGAACGTGTTGCACCTTTTGAAGCAGTGTATGGAACGCCCCCCATACCACCCATTAAAGCAGCAATAGATGAAATATTAATGATTGATCCAGATTGGTTCTTTTTCATTTCTGGTACGACGGCTTTTATTCCTAAAAAGGTTCCTCCAGCGTTTACATTTATCACTGATTCCCAATCATCCCAACTAAAATCCTCAATATTTGGACTAGGACTTCCACCGATTCCTGCATTATTTACCAAAATATCAATTTTACCAAAATGTTTAATTGTTTCCTCTACAACAAAATTCCATTCTTCTTCATTAGCAACATTTTGTTTTAAACCGATGGCTACTTCACCAAATTCATCATTGATTTTTTTTACTGTTTCTTGGAGTAATTCTTCTTGTAAATCTGTAACAACCACCTTTGCTCCTTCTTTTGCAAAAAGATAAGCTTCAGCTGCGCCCATTCCGCTAGCTCCACCTGTAATGATAGCTACTTTATCTGATAATCTTCCCATACTCGTATGCTCCTTTTTCATTAATCCTTCTTTTGTATCCACGATTTATAATGGAACCGGTTTAGATTGTCCCTATGCTTTTAAAATAGACGAACGCCATGTTTATTTAATTGTATTTTCCGGAATTTCGACAGGCTTCGAATATAATGGTGCATTATTTGGATCGAAGTCAAAGCCTTTTTGTTTTAATAGAAATGAAGCACGGGTACCACCATCCACCATGACTTCTTCTGCATTTACAAAAGTGGCCATATCACTGTTAACGAATACACATACTTTTGCTATTTCCTCTGGTTGTGCATCTCTTGTAATATAGCCTTTCCCCATAGATTTGATGACCTCCTCGTCATCATTAAGATATTTTGAAAACTCCCCGCGTAATCGAGTTGCAGTAAATCCTGGACATACGGTATTGATGCGTATATGCTTTTCTGCATATTTTCCAGCACTTAGGAACGAATAATAATTTAGTACACGCTTACTTAACGAATATGCACCTGCATCGACCAGATTTTCGTCATTGATTTCTAAGAATTTAAATGCATCTTCTCTGCTGGCAGTGGTCAAATATTTAAACTCATCAATATGTGCTTCCCAATATTGACCTGCATTTGAAGTAACAATTGCAATTGATCCATTTTCATTCATCTTATCGTACAATAACTCATCAAGCATGTATTTGTAAGAAAGGAAGTTTATCGATAGTACTAAAGATGTTGGTTGATTCACACCAGAAACTCCAGCAAACCCAAAGAAGCAATCGAACTGTACCAGTTGATCAAATGCTGTTTTAATTGAATCCGGGTCATTGCAATCCACCGGAATATATGTAACTCTTTCATTATCGGAAGGAAGTATATCAAGCACATATACTTCTGCACCAAGGTCTACCAAAATATCAACCGTAGCTTTACCCATTCCGTTAGAACCACCTAAAACAACACATTTTTTCCCCTTGTAGTTTAAATAATCTGTCATAACTTTCTCCTCCTGATCCCTAAAAAATTTATATATAATCATTAAATAACAATGGTTATATATATTTGAAATGTTTACAACCCAATGATAACGCTTTCTAAATATTTTTAGTAGATACCTATAAGAACATAAATAGACTATCTAAAAGTATAGGTACTGACTGGTTTGCTATCCTTTTGTCTAATGCATTGATATTATTAAGAGAAGGGGTGGAGATCTAATATGAACATAGATTGGGAGAAGGAGTTATTAACCATACGACAATCTGATTCTATAAATGAAGGATTGTTTGAAATGATAAAGATTTTCCATAAATTCTTTCCGTGTGATATGATACAACTTTATAACTATTCAAGTTTCGACTATACTATCCGTGGCATATACTCATATGAGCCCCCAAATCTTCAATCGATTTCACATGTGCATCATAGTATGGTAATCAACGAACATGTACATAGAGCCATCATACAGAATGAGGTTCGTTTCTTTAATGATAATAAATTCCAACTTTCTCTTGGAAATCAGTTCATATTATCAGATACTATACACAATATGCTACTTGTACCGCTGTCAATTAACGGTGTTACAGTCGGTTATTTAACTGGTGTAAATGTTAGATTTAAGGTTACATCTGATAAACTAATGGAAATCCAAAGTTTTAGTGATAGTTGTATCAATGCGCTCAATTTATCTAGTAAAGTGAATACTACACAATTCACTGATAAGGAAATTATAGTCATGGAGTACATCAGTAACGGATATACAACCAAAGAAATAAGTCGATTTATCAATATTTCCGAATCAACCGTAAAATATTTCATAAAAAATGTAATGCTTAAAACAGATAGTAAAAATCGGACAGAGGCAGTCACCAAGCTTTTCCGTTTAAAATTAATTCAGTAAATATGTTTACTATTCCATCTGACGACCAATTTATTGATCAATAATTACACTTCTTATGACTCAGAATTGAGATACCAATTACAACAAAAACACCTCTCGAATCATTAGTCGGGAGGTGTTGTTTTCCGTAAGGTTTTTTCAATCGTTTTACGCGCATCGAGGGACTACTATCTTGGCAAAGCACTCAAATGTTCGTGAATCAATAACCAGTCATCTACTTCTTTCACAAATACATTGGTCGCTCTTCCTCGACCACTTGTATATTCACCATTCACGTAACCCTCATAAAAATATGTATAGGTACAAGTTAAGGACGTTTTAGAAATGAATAGCCATTGTACATCTTGAGCTTCATAGTTTTCATCTTTGACTACTTCCCATGCATTTTCAAAATAATCTCGGATGGCTTCATGAGTTGTACATGTTTTGTTACTAAAAAAATAAACCGCATTCGGATGGAGTAACTTTTTAACTTCATCAAAATTGTGGGTATTTGTCGCTTTTATATACTCATTCAGAATCTCCAATTGCTTCCCTCCTTACCTTTGTTGTTCCCATAGGTGGTTCAGTATACTGCTTACTACCGCTACGATTGCTAAAATGATTGCTAATGTTAGTTTTCCAACATCATATATAGCTAAAGCCGCAACGCCAAAAATGATAAGTTCAAGTACTACTCGCCCCGAACCCTTGACTCGCAGAGCACTCTTAGGTGCAACAAAAATCCCCCAAATTGTTGCCAATAGGAAAGGTGAGCCTATGCCTAATACTGCCTTCATCAGAAAACCACTGCCAGTTTGAAAGCCCCAGTATGACACTGCTACTAGACCACACATTTCTAACATAAAGCGAATTGCTAGGTTTACTTTCATTCCCATTCTCCCTTACTGTTTGTAGTTGCTTTTCTATACGTACTATTCAAGGATTCGGTTTCAACTTCGTATGGGCAGTTACTATTGTCTATTAGCATCTGCATTCTTCCCGTAATCCGCTGGCCTACTATATATATTTGTTATAAGCTGTCACCGCCATCCCCACCTAGCCGTTCCTCTTGAGTACTAATCGGTAGCTGCGGAAAATAAATAAAGCCGATCCATTAAGATCGACTAAGATGTTCCTTGAAATATTTTTCAGTTAGCTCTTTGTATGCTTTGCTGTCTTTCGGAAAGTAGATGAGATCGCTGTCCTTATCGAGTTTCATTCGAAGCGATTGAGACTTTTTATCAAACCACAATCTGTATTCTCCCTCTGCATATGCACCTGATTCACTCTCAGTAAATTTCACCATTAAAAATCCCTCCAATGTTTTTATTATAACCTGGAACGGTAATGTATCAGGCACCTGTTTGAATTCGTGTCTACTATTCGGATCAATGTTCCGGTTCAAATGTGATCTATCATCAAGTGAATTTCAAATCTTGCCGAAATCAACAAAGAGATTCACATTAAGTGATAGACAAAATGGGAGAAAACGGGTAACTTATAGTTCGATGAAGGAATGGGGGAAAAGTATGAGCATTGTGCTGGGTGTCGTTTTCCTGATAATTTACGTAAGCTTCGCGTATTATATCGGCTACAACCTGTTCGTCTGGCTGCGGGAAACGTTTTCATTCAAACGAAAGAAGACCGTGATTCTGTTCGCCATTCTGTTGGCAGCTGCTTATCCGATTGGAGTGGCTATTTCCTTTGTCCCCCTTGAAGTCATCGGGGGGTATTGGCTCGTTGTGATCGGATACGGTGTACTTGTATTTCCGCTTGTCAACATCATCTATTTTCTCAGAAAAAGAACAGGCATCAAGCTCCTCGGTTATCTTGCTGTTAGCTTCTATGCATCGATCTTTATCATCGGAACCTTAAATGCATGGAGTCCAGTCATCAAAAGCTATGACATCACCATTCAAAAGGAAACGGAACGGGGAAACCTGAAGATTTTGATGGCGTCCGATTTCCATTTGAATAACATCATCAAAAACAATCATTTGCAACGTTTTTTACAATTGAGCAAGGAGATTAATCCTGACATCATCTTGTTGCCTGGAGACATCATCGATAATTCGGTTGCCCCCTACCTCCGACACCAGCTCGGGGACATTATGAAAGAGATCAAGGCACCGATGGGTGTTTATGCGACCATGGGTAACCACGAAAACTACGGACGTGACATCCCCATCATCATCGAAGAATTCAAACAAGCGGGAATCACCGTATTGGAAGATGAAGCACGGTTGATCAATGATGAATTCTATCTCGTTGGACGGAAAGACTTTCAGGACAGCGATCGAGTTTCCTTGCAACAACTAACGAAAGACATCGACAAGGAGAAACCGATATTCATGCTCGACCACCAGCCTGTGGAACTCGACATCGCTGTACAGAACGGCATCGACCTGATGGTGTCAGGACACACGCACCGCGGGCAATTGTACCCAGGGCACCTCATCACCGAAAGAATCTACGAGAATGCGTACGGACATTTACACAAAAACGGCATGCACAGCATTGTCTCATCTGGATTCGGCCTTTGGGGTCCACCTTTGCGCATCGGAAGCCGTGCAGAAGTCGTCGTCATCAACGTCCATTTTGAAGAATAGAACCTCAAAGAGCGTAAAGGGTTTTTGATAGAATAGAAGAGATGTATAATCAACTCTACAATTCACCAAAGCAAAAGTGCATAAATTTATGCGCTGGTGCTAATTGTTGATTATAGTAAAATTACCTATATTAGATGGATTGATCGTGGAGGGGAAAACCTTGATGGAATTCGTTTATAGGTTTAAAGAAATCCAGAGGCTTCAATGGGAGTTATTCATTGATTATTGGTATGTTTACCTTGTAGCTATTTTACTTGGATTAGGGATTGTTCTATTTTGGATTATAAAAAAATAGCTATTTATCGATTGTTATTCAGCCGAACTAACACTTATTTCTTCCACTTCTATCAAGAAGTATCTCTAAGCATCAACCTGAACCCAATACCTCCCTGTATATTTGTTATACACTGTAACCGCTGTTCCCACCGGACAGTTCCTAAGTATGCGTCGATGTAGAGGAAAATGATGACGTCGGTAAAAACGCCTCCCGAAATATTCAAGAGGCGTCGATTCCATTACATCGGTTATTGCTCACTTTCTACTGCCTTTGGTCGGACAGGTGCTTTTCCAGATCATCAAGCGTGTCGGACCAGCCGTCATACACGTACTGATCGCCGGGATGACCGGCGAATCCCCGTAGGTGGAAGGTCATCTCGGTGTTGTCCCCGTTAGCTGTGAGGGTTAGGGTCACGACAGGAGAGTCCTCGATAGGGGCATCGGGGTAACCCCAGGTAAAGATAAGTCGCTCGAAAGGTACGACATCGAGAAACACTCCTCCAGTATGAAACTCCTCGCTGGTCTCGCTGTTGACCATCGTGTAACGGTAACGTCCGCCTTCACGAACATCGAAAGAGATGGACTCCAGGGGTGTCGAAGGCAACCAAGCGGCAAGTTCCTTCGCCTCGGTCCATGCGCGCCAAACGAGCTCGCGGCCGGCATTTAGAGTGCGGGTGATGGTGAACTCCGGTGTGGATGTGGGCATGTTCATTGTTCCTCCTTTATGGTTTTAGTCTTAAGGTATTCTTCCAGTATATCGAAGCACTGGTTCTACTATACTCACCTACTCAGTTCATACGGGCTTGCAGCACTGTCTCAATAATTGATTAAGCAATTATATGCAATAATTGTTTGATTGTGATAAACTGAACATATAATAAGAAAAGACCAGATGCTGGAACATCCGGTCGGTGCAACGGACATACCGCTAGAAGAGCGGTTGGCCAGTAATGAAGAGTTTTTACAAAAGAGTAACTACCCTGCTTTCTTGCCAGTTAGCGGAGGGTGGTTACTTTTTTCTATTGATGCATAGAGCAATAATCGCCACAATCGTTGCTGCTACTGTTGCGAGAAATATTCCAAATTGGAACATCATGTTGATTGCTTCGTATGTCACCATATAAACACCCCCTTTCACAAGGGAGTGCCAACCGCCCATCCACTATATGCCGTTGCTACCTATTAGTCTATCATATTGGTAATTAATTATCGATTGAGTATTTAGAAAACCACAAGTCAGGTAAGATTGATTTTCATTCTCCCTTACCCTCTCCCCCATAATCCATGGGCCTCGTGAACCGGTAAACCGCCACTTGCAGCAAAATGATTAGAACCGTCACAAGTACCAATAATTGAACGGATGAGAACGGCTTGAAATAGCCCTCCCACTCTTCGATTTTTTTCACACGCAGTACCCAAAAATAGGAACTGAGAAAAGACAGGATATTTGCGATGAGAAGAACAAGGAATGACGATTTTCGTTTTGCTAAAAAAGCGAAAACCCCTACAGCGATTATCATCAGTCCGTAAACGATCATCGAGTAATTTTTTTAATCATCATACATGGACAGAAAAACGAACGGTATACAATAAACCACCAATAGGAGGATTGCGAATTTGTTTAGTTTCATAGCTAACTCCTTCCGTACTACTTCTCTCTTCCTGAAAATCGAATGATCACAGAAACGGATTCTCCACCCACGGTCCCACCGTTGACACTCTCGTCATCTGCTTGGCCATGTATGCGGGGGTATAGGGCATATCATTTTTCACCCACCAAACGATGACGCCAAAATAGGCGGACGTGACATAGGCGATTGTAATTTCGATGGGTACTACAAATTCGAGCTTGTCATCAATCATAACCTGCGTCGATCTACATACCAATGTTTCAATAACCTCTCGAACTGACTCGGTGAAGTACGGTACTTTTTCTTGGACGAGCATGACTTTGTAAAAGCGGTCGCTTTCGATCATTTTCGTAAATAGTTGAACGAAGATCGGATGCGGATTATCGCTGTCATATTCAAATTCAATATCCTTCACTTGCACGCAGACTCTTAACTTCTCTAACGCCTCGTCCAACATTTGTTCCAGCAATTGATCTTTATCTACGTAATGCAGGTAGAAAGTGGCCCTGTTCAGGTTGGCCCTTTCTGAAATCTCTCGTACCGTAATCTTCTTATAATCCTTTTCTTCCATCAAGTCGAGTAACGCTTCCTCAAACATCGCTTTGGTCCGTTGAACTCTCGGATCCATCTTTCTAGACAATTTATATCCTCCTGTCGGTTAACTTACAGATGGTAGACACTGTTGGCGAAAATGTCGACAATACAACATTTGACTGAAAAGTGATTATTGTTTTAACTATCAATCTATCTATAATTATAAAGGACTACACCTTGTCGATAAAGTGGATTTGGCAAATTTTTTGTGAGGTTTTCTTTCATCTCTTTTGTATTCGTTTTCCAAGGTGATAAGGGGGGTATTGAAATGGGAGTAAGAAATAACGTCCAGTGGGATGCGGTAACGGATATAGTCGTTTTAGGCAACGGGGGTGCAGCACTCACAACAGCTATTCTCGCCCATGATCAAGGGGCGGATGTTGTGATCCTTGAGAAATCGAATCTGATGATTGACTACTTGTATGAGCATACGCCTGTACGTTTTGCTGTCCCCAAAGGGTATGGGGACTATGATGTAGATTTGCCAGGGGCCAAAAAGGAATGCCGCTCACTCGACCCCCTTCCGTTTCATTTGAACGATTTAGGGGAGTGGGCGGATAAAATAAGAAGAAATCTGATTTTCCCACCTTTGAAGTTGGAAGAAGGGAGAGCCTCTGTTCCGGGAGATATTGACTTCACCATTGATGCCCAACGAATGGAAAACAACACCTCAACAACGGGATGCACATTGGCTGGCAGTCTATTTAAGGCTGTACTAGATCGTGGCATTATTACATTGACTTCCACTCCCAGGCAGGAGCTCGTGATGGATGATGAAGGAGCCGTCATTGGTGTTCGCGCGGAAAAAGAGGAGGGAGCAAGCTATTTCCTCGGTGCTCAAAAGGGCGTCATGATTGCTTCATGCGGATTTGAATGGAACAAAGAACTTGTCCGTTCATTCCTAAAAGGAACAATTCCGCATCCGTAATCCTCTATACAATGAAGGTGATGTATCAAATGGACAAGTCATCAGTTTACGTGGAGAAGGGATTCCCGGACTATACGCTGGGATGAAGTATATCGGTCACGCACCTACGCGTAAAATAGAGACATGGAAAACATTCGATCATCATAAAGGAGGAACAGCCAGATGCCTAGTGGAACTTATACGACAGAAATAGATGTGCCGATTGAAAAGGTATGGGATTTTGTGAGTGATATGAACAGGTGGGCACCGCTCGTCCCGGGATACATCGAGCATGAAATTCTAAGTGACACGCAATCGACGTGGACGTTTAAAGGTGATATCGGCATTATGCAAAAGACAGTGAAGTTGCAAATCGACATCACCGAATGGAAGGAACCAACGCTTGTTACATTCGATTTAAAAGGGTTGAATGAAAACTTTGCGGGCGATGGATATTTTAAAGCGGAAGCGCTCTCGGATTCCAAAACGGTGATGCACGGGAATTTGGACATCACAGCAAAAGGGGTCATGGGGCCGATGATAAACACCATTTTGAAATCATTCGTCCCGAAAACAGCGGAAGATTTGACGAAAGCGATTGCCGAGGAAATTACGAATATTGAACTGAGAAGAGTGTAATTACAGAACCCAGACCGTCATTGGTTTGGGTTCTTTTTTTCGAGGGGAAATAATAGTCCCCCTCAATGGTAGTACCCCCTGCATATAATACAAAACAACACCGAGGGGGAGGATGGGATGGAGAAGAAATTTGACCCTAAGAACATACCAAGTGATATATTACAAAAGTCTTATGACTTAACGAAAATGGCAAATAAGGCAATACAACAGTACTCAGAAATCATTGAATTTAAAAAGGCTCTGGATACTAGAACAGAAAAAATTCAAGGGTGGCTCGATTTACAAATTGAGGGAATTACTCAAATATTGACTACCGAATATTTCACGGGAAAAGCGAAAGAGGAATTAATGGAGGCAAAAAGAGTAGCAATCTTGGCGAAAAGAGCACTAGAACAACGGGCTGAGTAAGCCTGTTTTTTTATGTATGAAACCATATTGCTTTTGTCACGTATATTCAACTAGTAGGAAAGACAAATGAAAAGGAGAAAATTTTCTATGGAATATAGTTTTTGGCTCGTCATCATCTTCACGTTGCTCTACGAACCGATTATAGGATACTTCGATTTTCAAAAGTTTAAGGTCGACGTACGAAAAAATCAACATGCCAGGTTGAAGTATTATAAAAATGCCATCATTGGTTTATGGGTTCCGACTGTTTTCATTTTACTCCTCGTTCTGTTTACAGAGCTTACGTTAACAGATATCGGTTTGTCTATTACAAGTATAAATACGGATACGTTAGGGCCAGTGGTTACATATTCTGTGTTTGCAATTGGGCTTTTTTATGTATGTGGAATCTTGTATTATACGATTGGCTATCATGTGAGCGATAAGATCCAAACATCGTTGGCGAAAGCGCAAGAGAAACAATTGGGAGAAAGCAGCTTTTCAGAAATCTTGCCCGTTACGCCCAAAGAGAAAAAAGTATGGAACTATGTTTCGCTAACAGCAGGCGTGACAGAAGAAATCATCTATCGAGGCTTTCTACTGTTTGCACTGTCTTATCTATTTCCTACTTTATCCATTTGGGTGGTCATTATTATTTCTTCCCTACTGTTCGGTCTCGCACATACTTATCAAGGGTTCACAACCGGAGTCGTTCGAACAACTATCTTCGGAATCGTATTTTCAATCCTCTATATTGGAATCGGGTCAATTTTGCCGCTCATCGTCCTTCATTTCTTGGTAGATTATATGGCAAAATTAGGAGAGTCACATGAGCAAGGCTAATGACTAGTAGACTATTTAGCACGTTATTTGCTAAAAAAGGAGCAATTCAAATGCTGACGAGAGAAAAAATCGCCCTCACAATCTTTGCTGCAATTATCGCATTGCCGATTGGTCTGAGTCTGTACGACGTACCCTCGAAAAAAATTCCACATGTGACAATGATTTCTTCCCATGACATTCGAAATGTTAACGCCCTCTACGATTTTAAACAGAAAAGAATCCACGAAATTAAAGTGACTACTTGGTACAATCAAACTTTTAGTATGAAGCGGGATGATTCCGGGATTCACGTTCAAATTCGAAATGAGGAAGATGAGCTTATAACCGAAACGACTTGCGGGGATTTCAGCATTCATTACGTGCCTCAAAGCTGGTCTCCTGATGTAGTGGTATTGCAATATTGCAAACCTGGTAATGAGTCATATAGATTAGGGTCTATTGATTAATCAATTGCCCATTAATCAGGTGCCTGTGCACCACACATTTATGACAATTCACCAAAAATAATATATATGCGCAAAGAGGTCAATCAATTGTTGAATTGGTTGGCTTCTTAATTTATTTTATGCAAATGTAGTGTATAAACTGAATTGTTTGTTGCACAGGCACCGAAACTACTACTCCCCCACAACCCTATCCCCCCCTGCCACGTATACTCACCTAGTAAACACTTGAATTTAATGGTAAAGTGAATTAAATGTTTCGAAAGTTTTCACTTTCCGAGGAGGTCCAGTCGATGAAAAGGTTCGTAAACAACTTGCTCAAAGTGCTTTTCTTCATCGGTTATTTAGCGATTATCCACTTTTTCATTTGGCAACACTTGCCGATAACTACTTCAACTGGCGTATTTGTAGGTACTCTCCTTGCTACTTTAATTTCTTTGGAACTTGCAATTATCACAGTCAATAAATTAGTAGATGCACTGCGGAGGTGAAGAAAGCATGGAAGGAAAGGTCATTTTAAAAAAACGCCATCTTATTATCTTGATACTACTTATGATCATAATTTATTTCGGACCTTCCTTCCTTGGAGGATATTATTTGACGGAGCGTTCTGCAATTAGAAATTCATTTCCGAATGATGGAATTGTAGTCTTAGAAAAGGATGTTAAAAACAAAAAAATAGTTGTTTGGGATACGGGTCAAAATAAATCTATCGAACTTATAGAAAGCAATTTTGGGTTTCTGCACCGCCCTATCTTAGGGAGTGAGATATTCGGTGAAACACCTGATAAAAAGATGAAGACAACTTGGGCAGCAACTCATCATGAAGGAGTATTCTACAATACAATTTTTGCGGCAGAAGCTCTTGACGAAGACATTGTAAAAGTGATTGTTAGCAATGAACCACATGTAAGAGAAATCTATTTATCACTAAAAGAGGTAGAAGAACAATCGACAATATTTGTAGAAATGGTTATTGAAAATGGTGTTGCGATACATTATTCCTTACTTCCTACTGATGAAGTTGGAAACTTCACTTTCCGTGGTGTTGATGCGGAAGGTAATGTTGTAACTATTTTTTAGGCTGGTTGAGGTAAGTTCTTTAGTTCAAATTACAACCAGGCAGGATAGTGTAACTAGTGAACCTAGACTATCATCGAAAGGGGATTATTATGACCAAGAATAAAAAGATTATGGTCTGTGTACTAATTGCATTCATTTTCGGAGTCCCATTCAAATGGTTGCTGTACAAAGGAGAAGAAACGCTATCTATCTTCCAGGTATTTGACTTGGGTATACGAAATATCAACTTTGATTTATCTTTGCTTACATTAAACACCATTATTATCTACATGGTATGGTCTGCGATTTCAAACAGTAAAAACAAGAAAACAGCTTAACTTACGCTACGCGGGACGATCGTTGCAGAGCGTCCTTACATATTAATTATGCTCTACCAACATCCAGTATCTCACTACCAAGGAGCACGATGAAATGTTTAAATCTTTGTTTTTGTTATTTGCAGGAATATTGGTCGCTTTTTTCGTTTTCGGTTTCTTCACGGATAATTATGATTGGGAGTATTTATTTATATTCTCGTTTGGAGTCCTCATAGGATACGTTGTTAAAAAGAAAGAGGTAGACGATTAATTTGTTTTTGTAAGAGATCTCCTAGGAAGGCTCAATGTTCTAATTAAACTAAGGGAACAAGTTGGATCCAGAAGCTATCCTAACAATCAGCGAAGGTTTTTTATATTTAGCTACCATAATTATAGTTATTAATTATGATTTACTTATTAAGTTTCCGGGGCCTTGATCCAGTAAAGGATTAAGGTCCTTTTTTTACTGGACAAGGATACCGGGTTAGGACTTTGTTTATGCTAAGATTTAGGAGGAGTACTTTACATATAGAAGGAGATATCTGAATGTCTGTTAGGAAAAATGAAAAATTTATCATATTAGCTGTGTCATTAGGCGTTATTCTGAATCCATTAAATACGACAATGATTACAGTTGCACTACCAGCAATTCAACAGGACTTCCAGTTGAGCGCATCGAATATTTCATGGTTAATTGCTTCTTATTTCATTATTAGTGCGATTTTCACACCGTTAATTGGGAAGTTGAGTGATATTTATGGAAGGCGATTCATCTTTTTAATTGGTCTTTTATTAGTTGTAGTGTCATCCATTCTTGCACCGTTATCCCCCAATTTGCCAATGTTACTTGTTACCCGGGGGATTCAAGCAATTGGTACGTCGGCACTCTTTCCAGCAGGAGTTGGGATTATACGGAATACCATTCAACATAATCAAAACCGTGTGATTGGGACATTAGCTGTTTTTGCAACGACCTCTGCCGCATTCGGCCCCACCATTGGAGGAATGCTCATCCAGTTCGGTGGCTGGCCGGTTATTTTTTATGTAAACTTGCCGATTCTGGCAATCGGTATTGGATTAACGTTGGTGTTTATCCCAAAAGATCAGAAAAACGCAGCTAGCTCCTATAAGTTAGATGGAGTTGGTATCTTGTTATTTAGTTTATTTATTACGTGTTGGATGATCTTCTTACTTGGACTCGAGCAACGTGTTCAAATCGGAACATTGATTCTTGCGATTGTCCTAACGGTCCTTTTCTACATGTATGAGAAAACAAGAGATGAACCATTTATCAATGTGAACTTCTTTCAAAAAAACTTGAATATCACCGTGATCTTTGCTCAGTACATCTTATCCACCGTCATATTCTTCGCAGTGCTGTTAAGCTTTCCGACATTTATACAAACTGTGTTAGGTGAAAGCTCTCAGATGGCGGGAATCGTAATGCTGTCGCTTTCCATTTTTGCAATGATTATGACACCGATCGCCACTAGATGGATGGAGCGGGCAGGATTTCGAATACCATTGCTGGCTAGTGTACTCGTCGGATTAGTCGGTGTGATTTTGTTATTTACCGTTACGAATCATTCTCCTTTAGTCTGGATTGGATTTGTGCTCGCCGTTACGGGGATTAGTAATGGGATACAGAATATTGGACTTCAAAATTTGTTGTATAAATTTATTAGTGTCGAGGAAAGTGGAATTGCGTCCGGACTTCTCATGACATCGAGGTTTATCGGTAATATTTTGGCTTCCAGTATTTATGGCGTTGCGTTTGCTACAGGAATGAACGTAGGAAATATGAGTACTATGGCGATTGTACTTTTAGTTGTTGCTCTGGTGTTGGTTCCTGGCATGCTCTATGTCACGTTGCATGAGAAGAAGAAATTTGGTTAATTTACTGAGCTGTTAAACAGGTGCCTGTGTACCACACATTTATGACAATTCACCAAAAATTATATATATACGCAAAGAAGTCAATCAAACGTTGATTTGGTTGGCTTCTTTATTTATTTTATGCAATTGTAGTACATAATCTGAATTGTTCGTTGCACAGGCACCAGAACTTTTTACTTCTCTGCGAAAGAGCGTTCAACAAAAACTTACAAAAACTCTAGTTATTCCCCTTTTCTCTCAGTTTTCTATAGATAAGAAGTCTGAAAACTAGTATAATTTACTTACCTGTCTAATTTGAAAATACAGAAAGTATAGGGGTCTTCTTCGAGGACAGGTTGCATAGAATCATAGAAATGAAAATAAGAAAGGAGTAATAGCAAATGAATGGAATCACAATTGTTATTGGGGCTATCTGTATTTTGATGATTGCCTATCGCTTGTACGGCACATTCATGGCTGCAAAAGTATTGAAGCTGGACGATAGTATACCCACCCCCGCCCACACGATGGAAGATGGCAAAGACTATGTTCCTACGAATAAGTGGGTCACGTTTGGGCACCACTTTGCTGCGATTGCTGCGGCTGGTCCGCTCGTGGGGCCGATTTTAGCTGCCCAATTTGGGTATTTGCCCGGCTTGATTTGGTTATTAGTCGGAGCGGTAATTGGTGGAGCGGTCCATGACATGGTCGTCTTGTTCGCTTCGATGAGGCAAAATGGACAATCTTTGTCGGAGATTGCAAAAAAGGAGTTAGGACCGATCGCAGGATTCTGCACAGGTTTAGCTATGTTATTTATTATTACCATCACTATGGCCGGCCTCTCCTTAGTTATTCTGAATGCCTTGAGCAACAACCCTTGGGGGACGTTCTCCGTTGCCGCCACGATTCCGATCGCAATGGCAGTTGGCCTGTATCATAAGAAAACAGGCAACCTGAAGATTGCCACAACGGTTGGTTTAATCCTTATTGCGGCAGCCATTATTGTGGGGCCAAGCATTCAAGGGACAGCGCTCGGAGACTTTTTGACAGTCGATCGAAACACCATTGCTTTAGCTTTGCCAATCTATGCTTTCTTTGCCGCTGCCTTGCCGGTATGGCTATTGCTAGCGCCGCGGGATTACTTAAGTACGTTCTTAAAGATCGGTGTATTTGTAGCTTTAATTATCGGCGTATTTTTTGTCAATCCTACGGTCCAGTTCCCGGCCTTCACAGAATTCATTAACGGCGGAGGGCCGATCATTGCTGGTCCTGTATGGCCATTCGTTTCCATTACGATTGCCTGTGGAGCCATTTCAGGATTCCACGCCTTCATTGGTTCCGGAACGACCCCTAAAATGATCAACCGCTGGAGTGATATTAAAGGGGTTGCGTTTGGTGCGATGCTCGTTGAATGTTTAGTCGCCATCATGGCTTTGATCGCAGCCGTATCATTAATGCCTGGCGATTACTTCGCGATTAACTCGACCCCGGAAAAATACGCAACATTAGGGATGGAAACTGTCCATCTGGATCGCTTGAGCGATGAAGTCGGAATGGACTTGGAAGGCCGTACAGGCGGAGCGATTTCGTTAGCTGTCGGTATGACGTATATTTTCACGGAAATTCCGATCTTTAAACATTTGGCGACCTACTTCTTCCAATTTGTGATTCTTTTTGAAGCCATATTTATATTAACCGCAATTGATGCGGGGACACGGGTTGCACGTTACTTGATACAGGACTTCATCGGAAGCTTCATCAAGCCGTTGAAGGACTTAAACTCGACACCTGCCAATATCACAGCAAGTTTGTTGGCTTGTTTCATGTGGGGCTACTTGTTATACACCGGCGACATCAGTTCGGTTTGGGCCCTCTTCGGCGTATCCAACCAATTGATGGCTTCCATCGGATTGATCATCGGTGCAACGGTTATCTTGAAAATCGCGGATAAACGCATCTATGTATTAACGTGCATCATTCCGCTCGCCTACCTTTACGTAACCGTCAACTATGCGGGCTACTGGATGGTGACAAACGTTTATTTAAATTCGAGCAGTGCTGGCTACAACGTACTCAACGGAATCTTGTCCATCATCATGCTAATTTTAGGCGTTGTCATTGTCGTCACAACCGCTATGAAATGGAGCAAACTGCTGAAATACCCACAAAATGTGCTAACAGAACGTGTCCGAGCAGGCACACTCTAATTAGCAGGTTGAATTCGTTTGATATAGTATATGAAAGCAAAGGAAGGCTGTCATGCTTATGTATGACGGCTTTCCTTTTTTTAATTGCCCGTGCGCGGCAGTTACAACAGTTGCCATGTTGTATATGATGAAGAACACAGGAATTCCTGTACTTACTTTTCCATCCTAACTTGGTTTACATTGCTCGCTTCTTATCATTTGCTGATTTTTCACTTATCCTCAGAAACTATCTTAATTGGCTAACAATACCACTAAACGAATTTGGCTAAATGACCCCACATCAAAAGAATGTGTGGTAAGGTGTTATCTGCCATTCATTTTAGTAATGAGGAAATAGAGGCATATTCTTTCCTTTTAAGGAGAGAGAACTATTAAGGAGGAATTCAACATGATTGAAAATTTCGAAGTAAAACCAATATTTGTTGACCAACCACATGAAAGGCATCAATTTAAATTATCTATTCAAGGCATTGACTATCAAGGACTTTTCCACGAATGCGAGATTCAATGGTTTAATCCGCAGCCTGAGAGGAAGTTTGAGGAAAATCACCTTGAATCTATAGAATCTCAAGTACATGAGTTAATGCAAAACCACTTAAACCAATAATATTTTTACTAGGTAAACGTCTTTTGATTTCTATTATATATCGTAGCCAATACGACCAAACTTATTATGAATCAACTAGTCGAAGAGCAAAACCCCTCCAAGCCTTTTCACGGCTCTGAAGGGGTTCTGTTCGTTCTTCGTCATTATGTGAGATCATCGCTACCCGTCCATCTACTGGGGAACTATCGCGTGTTCATTTGAAGCGAATTCTGCAAGCGAATCAGTTCATTTTGTATACTCGGGAACGATTCGATGTCAGGAACGTTTTTAATCGACGGTGACTGTTGTCGTCCGGCGGCAATTGCCATCGTTTCACAAACGTAAAGCAGTTGGGCAAGCTGTTCCTCTGAAAGAACTGGGCGCTTTTCGACTTTCGCGCAATTTCTTAATAAATACCCTAATCGCTCGATCGAAAAGAGGACTGGCCAATACTCGTTCACCGCCTTTTGATTGACCGGAATCTCCCCTGCCGCTGTCGTATACAGTGTTTGTAAGTTCGTCATATTGATTTGCATTTTTTTGCTTTCCTTGCTTTCCTCGACATTCCCTCTTGCTCCGTGCTCTGAAAATAGCAGTAATAAAAACTGGCCTTGGCTTCGGATTGTTTTCGTTATTAAACGAGGCAAGCGGCTCGATGCAGACCTCCTCCCTACAAGCCATACGCCAAGTAACCCAATGGCACTCCCGATGAGCACGTCGATGATTCTCGCTGAAGCAACAGAAGAAAAACTGAAGCTTCCATGACTTGTGCTTTCAGCCATCAGTAACGCGCTCGGTGTGAAGAACAGAGCCGCTAATCCGTAATTTTTCACAATGAACAGCTCTGTAATGAACGTCAACACGAGAATGAATAGAGCGATGATGTATCCCGATGGCTGTATCGATAGAAGGATGCTGGCAATGAGAATACCAACAATCGTACCAAGTCCTCTTTGAATCGCGCGATGAAAAGTCGCAACAATCGTTGCTCCTGACAAAACGGCAACACAAGATAGCGGCACCCAATAGGACCGCTCCAAATTAAATTCATAAGCGATAATTGCTGCGATAGTTGTAATGACACCGAATCGTACTGCAGAGATGAAGACAATTGAATTTTTATCAAATGCTTCCGCAAAGATCATCCGAATGGACGGTTTGGAAAAGTGGATCTCTTTCGTAATGGATGTCGTTTGTTCATTCATGATCGCGTACGCATCTTTTATCTTCATGAATAAGTCGGCGACCTTTTCATCCATTTCATCTGGTTGAGGAATTTCTTTACGAATTTGTTTATCCTTTTGATCCAATGAATTTGCCAGTTCCCGAATCGCTTTCCCTAGTTCCGGGGGAAGTTTTGAATGATCTTCTGTAAAGTTTTCGAGTAGATACAAAAATATCTTGTTGGCATGATCATTACAAACGTACAGCCGATTAAACACATCTGTTTTTCTCCAAGGAATATAGGCTGCAGCAAGTGTACCCTCTGCTTCTTTTAGTACGGACATGACTCGACTCTTCGCCTCATGAAATTTATCTGTACCAACGGCATCCACAAATGCGGCGAGCTCCCCATATACTCGTTTCACTACATTTGTCTCTGGACCATGAGGATTAAAAAACCAACTGCTCATTGCTAGGATATACGAAAATGCCGCACCTAAAAAAACGAGGCCCGCCCGTACTGGCGCAAGTTCTGGGTTGACTGGCATGCCTGTTGTCAGCGCAAAGACGAGGACAAAAAAGATAGTAGATGGCCCAGCAATTCGTAATGCACCAAAAATAAAAACAGCTGTCGCTCCGATTGCCCCCATCAAAATAGCTGCTGCGAGCGGGTATGGTGCAGCCAATGTTCCAAGTGCGGAAGCCAACGTGGTCCCAATGACAACAAAAAATAGTTTTTTAGCATTTTGAGCATGCGGGATATTGAAAAAGTAGAGGAATGTGAATCCACCCATCCCCGCAATCAACCCATACTCTAAATTGCCAAACAATAATCCGATCAGGACTGGCAGCGATGCAGCGACCCCAGCAAAAAAAGCTTTCACCCAAGGAAAAGGCCTTCTATTCACGCTCATTGCCTGTTTCAAAAGAGATGGGGTTTTATTTATGTCTTTCATACGATGGCTCCTTTTCGATATGGCAACCGATGAACAGCTGTTTATTACTATTAAATATCGTAACCAATACACAGCCGACTTATAATGGATTCCTTACACATAAAACCCCTTCAAAGCCTTTTTATGGCTTTAAAGGGGTTCTGTTTAAACACCTATTCATCCTCCAATTCCGCATACCACTTCTCTTTCCACGCGTTCACCTTCGCGTCGATTTCATCTCTCGCCTGTTTCGCTTCTTCACTCTTCTGTTCTTTTAACTCATTGAAATGTGCTGATCTTAGCGCTCCCATTTCTTTCGCAAGATCAATGACCTCGTATGCCCTTTTATCGTCAAGGATCTTCTTGTTTTTCAACTCATACGCAGCATTGCTGATCCGGGTTGTCTCTCGGTCCGAAAGGTTTTTGAGCGGGTCATGGATGGCAATCAACGCCTCCTGTTGATGAACCAAATCATGCAACTGGACGCCTTGTTGGCTCATCACTTGCATCATGCTCGGCTTCCATTTCTTAATGAGAACTCCTTCAAATTCTGATGGGTTTCGCACTGTCGCATATTCACCGCCGCCTGCTTCCGCCACTGTTTTCAACTGATTTTGCCCCTCATCATCGACGTCGAAGCCGATAATATTCACCCTCGCTTCGATCTCGCTGTCATGCAGTTTTTTCGCAGCCGCAACCGGATTTCCATCACACGTCTCAACGCCATCACTAACGATGTAAACAATATTCCTGAATTGCTCTTTATCATAAGAAGAAAGATACTCATGCGCCATTTCCATCGCACCGGCTAGCGGCGTCCATCCACTCGCCTGGAAGGAATCCATCGCTTTTCGGAATGAATCTGCGTTGTACGCACCAAGCGGGTAAAGCTCCTCGATCGAACTACAAGAAAGCTGTTTATCTGCCGCTGTCCCTGCACCTTTATGGCCGTACGCAAATAACGAGACATTGACATCGTCCGGCAATTGTTTAGTGAAATCCTCGATTGCCTGCTTCGCAAGAGCCATACGCGATTCGCCGCCAATTTCCGCCTTCATGCTTCCGCTAGCGTCCATCAAGATGACGACATTCGTCTTTTGTCGCTTCGCAATCTCAATTTCATCCTCGCCTTCCGGCAACTCAGGCATGACATACCCATGCGCATAGGACGTTAACTGGTCATAGAATGTTGAATATTGCCCCGAACCTAATTGGTACACAAGATAGTCATAGATCTCGTCCACACTCAAATCCGGATGTTCCTCGAAATAGGTAGCCAACTCTTTTTCCATGATCCCTTTAAACGTATCTTCATAGAATCGATGGTAAGTAACCCAATTCACAGTCCTCGCCGCTTCCACGTCGGGATTCATATGAGCTCCCACCAACTTACCAGCAGGCTGGGTTAGCATCTCCTCCACTGTACGAGCCGCTTTCGGAATTTGCTCATCAGCAACAGCGACTGTCTTTGGCTTTTCTTCCGAACTTGAGCTTTCCTCCGGCTTCACTTCCGGCTCCGGCTTATCAGAACACGCCGCAAGCATAAAGCAGCCAATCAGCGCAAGCGCAAATTTATAGTTTTTGAGCTTCATATCACACACTCCCTTTAATTGACCTATCTGTTATACGGATATGAGCGACAAGCGTTTCCGTGTGTAAACACCTATATTTTTCAAATAGGTAAATAGACATGAACGTTAAACCAGATAAATACGTGGTAGTTGGTGGTAAATAGCAAATAAAAATGCTCAGAGAAATCCGAGCATTTTCCGAAGTATATTTACAAGCCTTATTTTACTAAAGCACCCTTTAGTTGAAGAGAGAAAATCAGAGTACCATTGTTTTCTTGTCTATTTTCAACTGATTCACTATGGAAGAAATTAACGTATCCAAAGGGTTAATTATAGACTTTGATGTCATATATTCAACTTCCTGGGCTGCATCGACCATAGATAATTGAGCAACGGAGATAATTTTATTTTCTTCTATAATTGTATTCAGGCATTTAAATAATTCTTGGTTATATTCGTGTTTTAGACCTTGCATTATCAATTCAAAAGTATTGTTAATAACAATTACCTCTATATCTATGGATTTTTGATGATTATAAGCATATTGGTTAAGACGCTCCATTGTCCCGTCAACAGTTGAAGGATTTGTAAATAGGATTTTTTGAGGTTGCTGTATATTACAAATGAATTCAAAGTAGGGTTCATCAATTTTTATGATTGGCACTGATATTGAGAGTTGTTCTTCCTGCAAAATTGCAATATAGTTTGTGCAAGTAATTAGAATGGCATCAACATTACATTGGGCAATCCATTCTACTTGGTCTTTTACTTTGTTTTGAGCATCTACTGCTTTAAAATTCTCATCTGATGTAACTCTATACATTAATGCGGGGTCAACAAAATGTATTAATTCAATGTCATATGCGGAAAGTGCTTTTTCAATATAATCAATATTTGAATAATGAGCGTGTAGGCATCCTAATCTTTTTTTCAATTGAAATCCCACCTCTAAAAAGTTTCTTATTTTCTATCATATGAAAAGAAGATAAAATCTCCGTTGGCTGCTTTCACTAACCTGCCGCGTTAGTTCAATAAGAAAAAAGGCTTTACTCCTTCTTGAAGTAAAGCACCCTTTAGTTCAAAATGATGCATTAATATGTTTGGCGATTACTTTATCCGTTTAAAGAAGCTGCATCTTTTTTAAAGTAATTCTTTCTTTTTACAGCTGTTACAGCTTTTAATGCCATTATCCCTAATAAGAAGTAGGCAAATGAACCAATTAGCCCCACAGGACGGATTGAGGTTAATTCAGCCGCTACACCTATTAAAACCGTTAAAGCAATAATAAAACCTGCTTCAATAACACTGAAAATGCTTCCAAACCTCCCCATCATGCTTACGGGAACATGATTTTGATAGAAAGTTAAATATCCTGTATTTGCAAACGTTACAGTAAACCCAATTAAAAAGACTCCAATCGCTGCACTAAAAAAGCCATTCGAACTATAAAGTACTATATAACCAATTGCAGTAGAAATGGTACCAAAACCTATTAAAAGATTAACTGCAAGCTGTTTTGAAAACGCAGAATTAATAATTGATCCTATTATAATTCCTGCTCCAAAGACACTTAATAAAAACCCATAATTGGTGTCTGATATTGAAAGTACTCCTTTAGCAAAAGCTGCTTCGAGAGAATCTAATGCAGTCATGAATATAGTAGTACCGCTAAATAATAAATATATCTTTGCGACATAGGTATAGTCCTTACTGAACTTAAGAACAACCCTAAAATCATTTTTTATCATACCCCAAGTAAATCTTTGCCCCTCTGTCTCTTTCAACCTTGAATCAACATTAGGTAGCATCATAATAATAAGTGCTGAAATAAATAAAGCCACTGCATTCACATGGATTGCAGTATATGGGGTACCCAACCAAAATAAAACCCCAGCGACAGCAGGACCTATTATTGAACCACAAGAGTTGATAAAACTACGCAATGCATTAAAACGTTGTCTATCTTTTACAGGTATTAATTTAGTCATATAAACCATAGATGTAGGTTGAAAGATAGCACTTCCCATATTAATGATAAACGCTAGTATATAAACATAAATAAGTGAAGGTAAAAATGGAATTAACGCAATACATAGTGCACGGAAAACGTCTAATCCCATCATAAGTCGCCGTGTATTTACCCGATCAATTAAACTGCCTGCCCAAGCATTCGAGCCTATGGTTGCAATTGGACCTAATATATATAATAAAGCAATTGCAAGTGGAGAACCTGTTTCATTCAATATGATTAAATTTAGTGCGATTAGGTAAACCCAACCACCCACATTTGAGATACCTATTCCACCTAATAGCAGTACAGGATACTTCCATCTGGACATCGTCACCACTCCTAGCTTTTATTTTTTGTAACACAAAATAAAAAAAACTCACCCCCAAGATATTTATCTTGGGGGCGAGTCAAGTCGCGGTGCCACCCCAGTTCACCTCTACATTGCTGCAGAAGCCTAATCGAGTACGGCTTTGTGAATAAATCACCTACGATACTCTTTCTCGATAACGTGAGAGTACGTTGCATCATCATTGTTTCAAACAAATCCAATGCACAGCTCCAAGCCTTGTTTCAACACATTTCATATCCCTCTTTTTCAGCTACCAGAGGTCTCTGTAGATAGTACGTGTGTTTACTCTTCTTTTCATAGCCTTATATATTGATTTCTGTAGATTCTATATTATCTTGAACTAAAATTCAAATTATTTCTATTACAGACATAGAATTATTTACCTCATGTCTACCACGGCTATTCAACTAAACTGCCGCGTTAGTTGAATAAGAAAAAAAGCCGTCTAAGCAGCTCCGATCTTTAAGTAAAGCACCCGTTAGTTGAAGAAGGAAAGTGATGCTTACACTACAATCAATCCCGATTGTTGAACATAAGTTATACAACACTCTTATCCATTTTAATTAGATAGGATGGAGGCAACATCCTTTATAGCCTTTCTGGCAGCTGAGCTAATACCTGCAAGCTGAAAGAATCCGTGGTTAACCCCAAGGTAGCGTCGGCACTGTACTTCTACACCTAACTCTAATAAACGTCGGAATAGTGATTCACCTTCGTCAACCAGAGCATCAAATTCTGCAGTTATAATATGGGTTTCCGGAAGGCCAGCGAGATCTTCCCTGAATAAAGGACTCGCTTCTGGATGATCGGGAGCTACATTTGATAAATATGCCTCGAAGCCACTTAGGAGCGCATCCCTGGTAATAATATAATCATCACCTAATGTCTTATAACTATTACTTGAAGCAGTCGCATCCAGCATTGGATAAATGAGAACTTGTCGCTTAGGCATCCATTGCCTTTGGGTTTTGAGTCGTAGGCATGTCACTAAAGCAAGATGTCCTCCTGCGCTGTCGCCCGCAACTGTAATATCGTCCGGATTTCCACCCCACAATTTGGCATGCCCGCGGACGATATGTATGGCTTTGAATGCATCATCATGTGCCGCGGGATAAACATGTTCAGGGGCTAATCGGTAGTCAACGGCAACTACTAAACAGTCCCCTAAATTCGCCAACATTCTCAATTGGCGATCATGTGTATCGAAATCACCACTTACAAAACAGCCTCCATGATAATAGATCAAAACAGGAAGGTTGCTTTGATTCGACGATCTGTAAATACGGAGTGGTAATCCCTCAATCGTTTGGTCGAAAATATCCCATACTGGAACAATTTCGCCAGCAAGGTCGATTGTGTTCAAATATCCCTGTCGACGCTCCTGAATGCTTTGCTGCCTTGCTGATGGACGCCCAGCGTCTATGAACTGTGCAACCAATTTTCGTATACCTGGTTCCAGATTGATTAAATGTGTCATCCGTGATTCTCCTTCGTATAATTAGATAACCTTCTTTCACTAACCTGCCGCGTTAGTTCAAAAACTTTACTCCTTCCTAAAGTAAAGCACCCGTTAGTTCAATAAAAATTTATAATCATGGAAGAATATCAGACAAATCGATAAATTCTAGTTCAGTTTCTGCTTCTGCTTTCGAACGATAAACTGTAATTTTATCATAGGGTTTCATGTTGTCTTGCCATGTTCCTATATTACTCAGAAAATCTTCTACGTTTTCAGAAATTATAAAGCACTCTAAATCCCTATTGATATAACAAATTGGTGCGTCACTTTCCGAATCACACTGTTGATAAACGATTCCGACAAATCCTCCTTTACTATCTTTTGCCATAATTTCTACATGTGGAACCGTAAAAAACTCTAAATGTGGAATATCATCGTCAAAGATAACTTGAATATCATAATCGTTAGCGTATGTTTGATACTCTTCATTTCTATCATGAACATCCACTGAATTAATGGTTGTTCCTGCTGATATAATCTCAGTATCTTCTAAATCAACAACTATGGCTCCAGAGAATGCTGTTCTATCTAGATAAATTTTTCGCATATAAACCCCCGTTTAATCTATTTTAAAATAAATGCTCATTACTTTTGTGATTTCTTATTGAACTAACCTGCAACGTTAGTTTAATAAGAAAAAGGACGCTTATTAAACAATCGCGCCCAAACCACTTTATTCTTTTTTACCATCATTTTTCTTTTGCATTCCTGAAATTGCACTTACAATGCCAATTATTGCACCGGAGAAGATTATGGACATCGCTGCAACATTCATTTTTCTCCTATCCTTCACTTATTTTCTTAACTTGTTCAGCTAAATGGCCCCGTTAGATCGACAAGGTATTCATGCACATAACGATTCGAATGCGTCCTTACACCAAAATAAATCATCCTTCTGTAGGTGTAAATTCTATAGTATTTGCCGTTCTAATCGATGCTTCTTCATTTAATAATTTCCCCACAACAAATAGCGCCATATTAATACCTGCTGAAATTCCAGCGGACGTTACAACATTCCCTTGATCAACGTATTTTACTCCTCTAATAACTTCTACTTTTGTATAATTCCTTTCCAGATAATCTAAAGCCGCTATATTTGTTGTTGCCTGTTTACCATCCAACAGTCCAGCTTCTGCCAAAAATATGGAACCAGTGCACACAGAGGTAATCAATTTATCCTTTCCTTGATTTGCAATCCAATTAATTATTTTTTGATTTTTGCTTACTGCTTTTATTGCTTTATATGGACCTCCGGGGACTACAACCAAATCAAAGGGGGGAGCATTATTAAAACTGAAATCAGGTTGAACAATTAAACCGTTATGCACTTTTATTGAACTACCGTCTTCTGAAACTGTACTGACATTAAAAGGTTTTTCTTGAATTTCTAATTTGTTCATAAATAATTTGTTTACATCACTATCTTTGTAAGTTGTTAAGTTGAAAACTTCATAAGGACCTGCAAAGTCAAGTGCATCCACATCATCAAATAACAGTATTCCTACATTAATTTGATTCATAAAAAAACCCCCTTTTACACATATCATATACATGCACGGGGTATATGTAAAGATAGTCCTATAAAGAATTAAAAATATTCTGTATCTAACTAAATCTTATGAGCTGTACCAACCTATTATTTTAATAACACTTAGCTTCATAGCATGGTCCGGGTTCGTCAGAAAAAGCCAACAGTTCGTTGAATGAACTTGTATTTATCAAGGTTGTTAAAAACCTAATCCCCTCCATTTTCCTTTTCTTCTAATTCAACTAAACTGCACCGTTAGTTCAATAAGAGAAAAGAGCAGTGCCAAGCAGCTCAATGCTCAATGATCTTCGACTAAAGCACCCGTTAGTTTAAGTACATTTTTTTCACAATCTTAAAGGCTGTAAAGGCATCAATCCTTTTTTGAATCGACGCCCCCGTTTGTTTAAGTAGATTACTTCACAATTTTTTGGGGTCTGATAATCCATTAGTAATCCACGCTATTACTGTCCCTACTATGGCAGCTCCAAAAATTTCAAGTATTAAATCCTTACTTTATCCTTGATTTTTTCCTTTGGTTATATCTACTTCCCCCTCTAACTCTCTAACTCCTCAATTAAAAATCCTAAAAAATATCAGCGAAAAAAGAAGTTCCTTTACTTACTAATTATTTTAACTGACAAAAAAGGCAGCTCCCTCATGAGGGATAGCTACCTTCATTTAAGATTATTATGAAAAGGTAGGAGCAGGGAATTCATCAATTCTCATACGAAGTAAACTGTATGGTTTTTCCCGCAGGTCTCTTCCATAATGAAATCTCGCTTGCCGATGTAATTGATTCACTATGACATATAAGTATTGATCGGGGCCAATCGAAAAAGTATCCGGCCATAAAATTCTCGGGTCATGTGCGATGGTTTCCAGTACGCCATTCGGCAATATCTTCCGGATACTGTTGTGTTCATAGTCTCCCGCATAAATGGTTCCTTTTGCGCCGGTGATCATTCCGTCAGACGCGCCTTTTTCCCCCCAATACTGCACATATTGGGATAAATTAATGTCCTGTATCCTTCTGTCTCTTAGGGCTTCTGTTGAGATCGAGAACAGCTGACGGCTGGTTAGCGGAGCATAAAATAAAACCTTTCCATCAGGAGAAATTGCTAAACTATCGGAAGCCAATCTAAATGGGAAAGTCGAGCCGTCCGGGTTTCGATTCATCAAAATTTTACCTTCTACTTTCGGTAAAAAATAGGGATCAGGTGAAGTTGATATTGCTCCATTTAACCGTCTAAACGCTTTTCCATTTTCTAAATCTACGACGATAATGCCCCCTGGCCCTCTGGAAGAAGAATCCGTTATATATGCATAGCCTGCTCTTCCAACCCGAAAATCCAAACGGACATCATTCAAATAAGTTGTTGGCAAGACAACATCTTCTGAAAAGGTATATGCTCTCCTTATTGTATTCGTGCTTAAATCAACAGCAACTAATTTTGCTCCCCCTTGAATAGGTTCAGAAAAATTTGGTGCCCCTGTGTCCAGTACCCAAAGTGTTCCTCTTCCATCAGCAACGATACTTTGGACACTGACGAAAGACACCGTAATATTTCTAGTATTAACCAAATTAGCTTCTAAACTAGGATAAGGCTGCAATTCACCCTCAACAATTTCAGCCACAGTAAATTGAACGTTGTCTCCCCATTTCGGAAAGCAAACAAAAATACGACCAGTTTCGGAAACGCTGACACCTGTAGGCATAGCCCCATAAAAAGCATGCACCAGTTCAAACTGCCCGAAATATTTTTCCATAGGTAATATAGGTTGCATGATATCCTCCTCATCAAATTCGAACGAATATCACCTATATATGTTAAAGTATTTTTTTTAATGCCTGGTACTTGATAATTTTTTCTATCGTGATTGGATGGGACAATCTATGTATATACAACAATTTAACAAATATCAATTGCACTGATTAAATAGCATTTCATCATGAGTATTTTTCTATAAAGGAATACAAATATTTTTCACTTCAAAATCTAAAAAAGCACCTCATAAGAGATGCTCGAAAACTAACCCGGAATATTTACGGTTTTAGTACAACTTTTATACAGTCTTCCATTTTCGTGTCAAATACTTGATAACCATGCTTAGCTTGATCTAAAGGAAGTACATGAGTGACAATATCACTTGGATCAACCTTACCTTGCGCAATTAAATTATATAAATGCGGCATGTAGTGAATAACTGGAGCTTGACCTGTCCTAATATTCACATTTCGTTGAAAGATGTCACCTAATGGGAATGCATTATAACGTGCCCCGTAAACTCCTGTAATTTGAATTGTTCCACCTTTGCGAACAGCTTGACTTGCAATTACAAGAGCTCCCATTGCTCCTCCTTGTAATTTCAGACCAGATGCAAGAAATTCCAGTGGAGTCATTTTTCCACTCATTCCTACGCAGTCAATGACTACATCTGCTCCCCCCTGTGTTATTTCTTTTAAAAATTCACCACAATTTTCATGATCTTCAAAGTTAACAATCTCCACGTTATTCGTACGTTTTGCATGTTTTAAACGATAGCCAACGTAATCAACTGCAATAACTCTTTTTGCACCTTTTAACCACGCGAATTTTTGTGCTAACAGACCAACTGGACCGCATCCTAGAATTACGACCGTATCCCCTTGTTTCACTCCCGCATTGTCTACACTCCAAAATGCTGTAGATGCAGCATCTGCAAGTAACACTAAACTTTCATCCGCAATTTCACTGTTTTCTGGGATCTTAAAAGGGGTAAAATTAGCATATGGAACTCGCATAAATTCCGCTTGGCCACCTGGGAACCCCCCTGTCGTGTCTGAGTAGCCAAAATACGCGCCCATCTCACCGTTTTCATTCGTATTGTCGCATTGGCTTTCTAGTTCATGATTACAGTACCAGCATTGACCACATGCTATATTAAATGGGATGATAACGCGATCCCCTTTTTTAACTTTCGTTACATCCTTACCAACCTCTTCAACAATTCCCATAGGTTCATGTCCAATAACATAATCTTCTCCAAGGTTTGGGATCATCCCATGAAGTAAGTGTAAGTCTGATCCGCAAATGGCAGAGGTAGTTATTTTAACTATGATATCATCCGCATTTTGGATTTTTGGGTCTTTTACGTTTTTTACTTGAACATTTTTAACACCTTGAAAAGTAACAGCTTTCATTATTTAAACTCCTTCTTTATTCATTATTTTTTTGGTGGGCTCGGAAACATTCCTTTCCGATTTGTAACGCCCGGAAAGAGATTTAAATTAGCTATATCGACTGCATTTTGAGCGGATTTAATATCCAATTGCTTTTGAAGTTCCAAATCATATGGGTTTAACCATTGTTTTTTTATCATGAGATCTACAATTTCAGAATATAAGGCAATGGTTACATCAAGTTGTTCCTGTAATAACTTTCTAATTGCAGGGGTTGTTGTTTCTGTCAATGCAATTGAAAGATTTCTAACCCCAGTTTTTGTTGATAACAAAAATTCAAGGGCAATACCTGAATCAGTAAGTTCGGGCATTCCAACAGAATTTATAGGATCTAAATAATCATTCATAAGAACCGCTCCCCGTTTCTTTTAACTCAGAGTTTGAATATATTTTTATCATTGCAGTTAACGCAGGTATAGATTGTTTTACGTCTTTCTCCAATAGATCTTTTAGATCTTGGTCAAAAACGATACCTTGCATCATTTTAGATTTAAGTAAACATACTGTCTTAAAATTTATTACTTCATGAAATTCCAAAGTTTCATGAAGTGCTAATTTTTTTTCAAACATTCCTACACCTCCGTATCTTTTCATCCATTGAAGATTATCCCTAAAATGAAGTTTATATTCAGAGTAATTTAAGTCATTTAATGGAATGAAAAAAGTTTAATCTTCACGAGAAATCTCCCATTTAATTTTTATTCTTGACTAATCTTTTTCAAATTTGTTCAAAAAGTTCCTATCATGAACAAAATGGGTTAAAAAAGAAGAGAATGTGCTATTAATAGAAAAAAAGCGTTAGATTCTCGTAATAACGGATCTAGCGCTTAGAATAGTCCTTCTCTTATAGGTGTATTATAATAGTGATAGTTAATCATATGTAACGTAGAACTAAAACAAATAACAAGGAGGAGAAACATGGGAGCATTTGAGGAAATTACAATAAGAACAACTATTCAGGTACCAGTGGAAAAGGTCTGGGAATATTGGACAGAGCCAAATCATATTAAAAAATGGAACAGTGCATCAGATGATTGGCACACACCATTTGCTGAGAATGATCTTAGACCAGGTGGAAAATTCACTTCAAGAATGGAAGCAAAAGATGGTAGTATGGGGTTTGATTTTGGCGGAATCTACGATGAAGTAAAATTACATGAGGTGATTTCTTATACAATGGGAGATGGAAGAAAAGTTAACATCACCTTTACAGGTCAAGGAAACGAAACCGAAGTAATTGAGACATTTGATGCTGAAACTGAACATCCAGTCGATTTTCAACGACAAGGATGGCAGGCGATTTTAGATAATTTTAAACGTTACGCAGAGCAAACAAATCAATAAAAGTTACTAAAAAAGCGTTAGATCCCCGTGTTAAAGGATCTAACGCTTTTCATTCGTTTTCATCGATTATCAATATTCTCCGGATACATATCATGCTGCATCAGCCGGTTCATCGCCATTTGTTCAAACATCGTGCCCGGCTTTCCGTAATTGCAATACGGGTCGATGGAGATGCCGTCACGCGGTGTGAATTTCGCCCACACTTCAATATATCGTGGATCCATCAGTTCAAATTGTATACTCTGTACGTTCTTTAGCATCTCTTGCCAATTCGATTTTCAACTGTTCTATGCTATTAAATGAGACTCTATTTATTTCAAAGTAGCACAACTGTCGATTTTGCCGCCATTTGCTTACTAAAAGAGAAGATAATTAACTCAACATAAAAAGGAGCAGTAGGTAAAAAAACGTCTATGTTCCTTTCAACCTAATAATCACGAACAAGTTGTTAACGAATTGGCCTTCAATGATATGTCTAATCCCATATTGGTGTACTTACCCTAACTGGCGTTTAAATGCTTTACTGGCCAAGAAGTAAGCGATAACCATGATACAGACGCACCAGGCAAGTGCGATCCAGAGATTGTTGCCAACAGACCCTTCATACAAAAGGGCACGTATCGCATTCACGATTGAAGTCACGGGCTGGTTCTCAGCAAACGCACGGACAATTTTAGGCATGGTTTCGGTGGGTACGAAGGCAGAACTGATAAACGGCAGGAAAATCAGCGGGTACGAGTAGGCTGTCGCCCCCTCCATAGACCCCGCTGTCAATCCGGGAATAACCGCAAGCCATGTCAGCGCCATCGTAAACAGTCCGAGTATCCCCGCTACCGCGAGCCAATCCAGGATATCAGCGCTGGATCGGAAACCCATTAAAAGTGCGACGAGGATAACAATCACGATAGTAAGCGCATTGGAAACAAGTGAGGTCAACACGTGGGCCCACAATATCGACGAGCGCTTGATGGGCATGGTAATGAAACGCGCCATCAGACCACTCTTTACATCCGTGAACAGTCGCACGGAGGTGTAAGCGACGCCGGATGCTATAGCCATCAGCAAGATTCCCGGCAATAAATAATTGACGTAGTTTTCTGTGCCTGTTTCTATGGCGCCGCCAAATACGTAGACAAACAGTAGCAACATCATAATCGGCGTAATCGCCACCGTAATAATCGTATCCGGGCTGCGCAGGATGTTGCGCATTAAACGCCCTAGTAATACACCTGTTTTGCTTTGCATTTACATCGCCTCCTTTTTGCCAATGATCGCGAGGAAAATTTCCTCCAATGTCGGCTGCTTCTCGATGTACTCCACTTTCGCTGGCGGAAACATCTCTTTGAGTTCGGTAAGGGTACCGGTCGTGATGATTTTTCCGCCATGCAGGATGGCGATACGGTCCGCCAGTTGTTCGGCTTCCTCCAGGTACTGGGTCGTCAGCAAGATGGTCGTTCCACCGTCGGCAAGAACCTTGACAGTATCCCAGACTTCAATCCGTGCTTCGGGGTCAAGCCCTGTCGTCGGTTCGTCGAGAAAAACGACTGCTGGCGTCCCGATCAGGCTCATGGCGATGTCAAGCCGGCGCTTCATCCCACCGGAATACTGGTCCGCCCGGCGGTTGGCCGCATCGGTTAGGCTGAATCTTGCAAGCAGATTGTCGGCGATTTGACCGGGATTTGAAACTCCCCGCAACTTGGCGATCATCATTAGATTTTCCCTCCCGGTGAGCATACCGTCTAAAGCTGAGAACTGCCCTGTTAGGCTTATGCTCTGGCGAACATGATCCGGTTGACGCTGGACGTCAAAGCCACAAATACCTGCTTCGCCGCCATCGGGCTTCATCAGCGTTGAGAGGATGTTGACCGTCGTCGTCTTGCCCGCCCCATTTGAGCCCAGCAGTGCGAAAATTTCGCCAGGCCGCACCTCAAAATCTACTCCCTTTAAGACTTCCTTGTCTTTAAAGGATTTTTTTAAACCTTTTACCGATATCGCTGCATTGTTCATACTTTCTCCCTCCTTCTAAATAGCTCAACAAGTCTCTAGAATTACCTTTTCTTCACTACTCAGTATGACTGATAATCTGTATTACTGACTACCGGATTAATAATAAAACTGAATAGTGAAGGTGACACATTACATTTGTAACCAACTATTCAGTAGGAAACATCTATTAAATTTACTTTTCCCCAATTGCTTCATGGTCCTCTGATTCAATATTTTCACGATACTTGTCGACATAGGTTTTAGCGTTTGCAAGTAGTTCGTCGGACAAGGTGGCCAAGTCCTCCCCAGTGATGGTTTGCGTCGTTAGTGTGATGCTAGGCGAAAATCCATTAGGATTTCTCCGTTAGCCACGACCAATCGTATCATTCAACTTCGTGCGATATTTGTCCCTCCAAGTTTTCGTGTCCTTTACTAGCTCGTCGCAGAAAGTAGCCACGTCCTTGCCTGTAAGGTCAGTGACTTTCTTGCCTTCCGCTGCACCTTCCTCGAAGAGGTCGAGAATGCCACCGAAGATACGGCTGCATTCCTTCCAGTCGGAGGGACTACCGGAAGTCCATAAATACTTTTTGATTGCGCTGTAAACGTTGCGGTACTCACTTGGAAGTGCCTTCGCACGCGCCTCCATTGCCTTCCATTCCCGCTTGTCATCCAGACTTCCGATAATTTTTTCAAAAATACTCATAGCACTTCTCCTTTTAAATTTTTTTTAGTTTTAAGGTAGTTAATTTTGCTTGAGACGAAATCCCATTTTTCCCAAAAGATTTCAAGCTGTTCTTGACCAGCTGCGTTGAGTGTGTAAAATTTTCTTGGCGGTCCCATAGTGGATGGCTTTTTTTCAATGTCCACCAGATTGTTTTTCTCAAGCCTCATAGTAATCGCATAAACAGTGCCTTCAACCACATCAGTGAAGCCAAGTTCTCGCAGCTGTTGCGTGATTTCATAGCCGTAAGTTTCGCCACGGCTGATGATTTCAAGCACACACCCCTCAAGCACCCCTTTCAGCATTTCTGTGATATTTTCCAATTTTTTACCTCCATATATATGTTACTTATATTTTTAGTACTCTGTGTTACTAACTACTAGTATATAGTATTACTGAATAGTACCACTTGTCAACTCAATAAGGTCTAAATAATTTAAACTAAATGGTGAAGGGGTTGATGACCAAGAACTCAAGGCTTTTTTGCCAATTGCGTGGTGTTAAAGCTATTTGTTAAATAAAAGCGCATATAACTGCTCTAAAAACGCATAAATCCCGATTCACACGCATAAACTCGTACAATTACTCATAAATGAATGGATACGCGCATAAATGCCAATAAAAACGCATAAACCTAATATTTCGCGCATAAAAGTCTACAGATACGCATAAAACACACAGTTCGTAATGAAAAAAAGCGTTAAATCCCCGTATTAATGGATCTAACGCTTTTCATCAAATTATTTATCGATTATCAATGTTCTCCGGGTACATATCATGTTGCATAAGCCGGTTCGCCGCCATTTGTTCAAACATCGTGCCCGGCTTTCCATAATTGCAATACGGGTCGATGGAGATGCCGCCACGCGGTGTGAATTTGGCCCACACTTCAATATACCGTGGATCCATCAGTTCAATCAGGTCTTTCATTATGATATTTACACAATCTTCATGGTAAGCGCCGTGATTCCTGAAACTGAACATGTACAGTTTCAAAGACTTGCTTTCCACCATCCGGACGTCCGGAATATAAGAAATATAGATTGTCGCAAAATCCGGTTGGCCGGTCATTGGGCAAAGACTCGTAAACTCAGGAATATTAAACTTTACAAAATAATTATTGTCCTGATGTTGGTTTTCAAATGTTTCGAGCACACCCGGATTGTAATCATAGTTGTATTCTGTATTTTGATTTCCAAGCAGTGTAAGATCTTTCGTATCACTTTGTTTCATTGGATCGGCTCCTCTCTTATCGTGTGGCCCGCACTGTTTGCGGATTTGTATGTTGTACGTCTGATATATTCGGTTCATAAATGCCTAATTTCATTACAAAATGCCTAATTCCCCCTGCTATGATCAGCTGCATCAACGTTTTCGCAATCCACTGTCCTGCAATCGCGTAAGGGACAAGTTCCCACGGTACAAACTTGAGACCTAACGGACCGATTCCGATGATGACAAATACGGCGGAATCAAGAAAACCGGCGATAATTCCGGAATACATAACTCGCTTCACAAACGGCAGTTTGAAACGCGTATAAATTTCCGTATCGACTGTTTCGGATATGATAAAGCTGAGCGTCGATGCAAATACGACCCATAGCGCGTCGCCTAACAAGTGGCTTGTGATCGCAGAGATTGCAAGCGCAGCGACAATCAACATATACGTTTTCCCACGGCCAAATCTATTTTGGACCATATCCCGCATGACGAGCGTCAATCCAATAAACAACGTTCCATAAGGGATGATGAACAATCCTAATTGAATCGGCGCAAATTTGGCGGTAACGACGTTGGCAATTACGATGGATAGTAAGTAGATGAGAATCCTAAACATGTGCTCGACCCCCTGTCAGGTACGCATCGAGGCCTTGCTTTCGCAATTTGCAAGAAGGACAATCGCCGCATCCGTCACCGATGATTCCGTTATAACACGTCGTCGTATTCGTTCGGATATACTCCAACCTGCCCATTTTGTCCGCCATCTCCCACACATCCGCCTTCGTTTTCCACATTAACGGCGTATGGATCTCGAACCGTGCGTCCATCGCAAGATTCAGTGTCACATTCAACGATTTGATAAAATCATTCCGGCAATCTGGATAGCCGCTGAAATCCGTTTCACTCACACCAGTAATGATATGCCTCGCCCCAACACGCTTCGCGTAAATGGCTGCGAACGACAAGAAAATATGGTTTCTGCCCTCGACAAACGTATTCGGAACTTCACCCGTCTCGTCAATCTCCATATCACTGCGGGTCATGGCATTCTCCGTCAGTTGGTTCAGCAAATTCAGATCCATGATGGTATGGGGAACCCCCAAATCCTCTGCAATCTTCTTTGCCGAATCCAGTTCCGACACATTTCTTTGGCCATACAAAAAAGTGACGGCTTCAACGTAATCAAATGTCTCCAAAGCCCACAGAAGACACGTCGTTGAATCTTGCCCGCCACTAAATACGACTACCGCTTTTTCCATATAAACTTCCTCCCTAGTTTTTATTATAGAGGGGATGGTTTCGAACCCTCTTCAATAAGAGTATAACTGAATTTGTTATATGAAGATAGCGTTTTTTCCTAGAATGTCCAATGGCACTGCTCATGCTCAAGTGAAGCGGATCGTTCATTACTAGGGTTTTCACTACATGTAGCCAATAATGTTACCAGCATCATAATAAACGATGCTCATTTTTAGTGTTAACTTAAGATTTATTTTCATATAATCCAAGTTGCCACTTACATATTGTTTAATGTTTACGTTCATAATGCAATTCGACAAATTGATTAAAGTTCCTCGTTCCTTTCAACGAAAGGTCTAATTGATAATCCCCCTCTATAAATAATGGAATTCCTTCACCTAGTATAGTTGGTGCAACAGTTATGATAAATTCATCAACTAAATTCTCTTGTATAAAAGAATTTAACAACCTTCCACCACCCACAATCCAAATTTTTTTGCCATGTTGGCTTTTTAATTTATTAACAAAATTAGTTATTTCAACACTTACAAATTTTGCATTTTCAGTATCTTTAATCATAGATCTTGTAAACACAAAGCATTCTTTATTTTTATATGGAAATTCATCCATATGTCTCATTATCCAATCGTACGTTTTTTTACCCATTAATACTGTATCAACCGTATCATAAAACTCCGAAAAGCCATTATCACCTTCACCTTCTACTTTAAATAACCACTCAAGAGATTCATCTTTTGTAGCAATATATCCATCCAAACTCGATGCAATAAATAATACGACATTTCGATTTTGATCCATAATAGTTCTCCTTTCCTTATCTTTAAATTAAGTATATTATTAATACACGACACCTTCTGTCATATTTAAAAAATTAATTCGTACTTTCACCGAAGGGATGGATTTTATGAGAGCAGACAGATTAATGAATATTATGATTTTGTTACAGAACAGAGGGAAAATGACGGCAAAGGAACTAGCCAATGAATTAGAAGTATCAGATAGAACCATCCTAAGAGACATGGATGCTTTAAGTACTGCAGGGGTACCCATTGTCTCTGATAGGGGAAAAGAGGGGGGATGGCGTCTGTTAGACAACTTCCGCAGTAAACTAAGTGGATTAAACAAAGATGACATAAAAACTCTATTTCTCTTCCCTTCAAGAAAATTACTCGAAGACATAGGATTAAATAGCCAAGCATTAGATACCAGACAAAAGTTACTTGCAGCCATCCCTGGTACATTTCGGGATGAAGCACAGGCGATGTGGGAAAGAATTCATATCGATTCGGGCACTTGGCGACAATCCAAAGAAAAAGTACAAGCTCTCAAAACCGTCCAACAAGCAGTATGGGAAAGTAAAAAATTAAAAATTTACTATGAACAGGCCGATGGGGAACAAAAAGAAAGGTTGATTGAACCATTAGGATTGGTAGCGAAAGGGAATAGGTGGTATCTTGTTGCATCAAGAAATGGAGAGCTACGTAATTACAGGGTATCACGTATACACAATGTAGAGGTTTTAAATGAAACTTTTAGCAGACCGCTTAATTTCAATTTGGCGGCATACTGGGAACAATCTAAGGTAAAATTTATACAAAATTTACCCGAATTTGATGTACAAGTAGAAATACATCCAGCAATTATAAATAGAATTAAATTTACAGGCAAGTTTGTTCATTTTATAGAAACACAGAATCCAAATGAAGATAAATGGATACCAGCGACTTTAAGATTTAATGACAAGCAAGAGGCTATCGAGTTCATATTAGGATTTACAAATAATATTAAGGTCATTTCCCCCAAGGAATTACCTAAAGAGATTGTATCGTCCGCGTTGTCCGTAATAAAATTTCACGAAAAGAAATAAGCTATTAGATTATTTCATGTGACCACTTCTCTATTTCCCGCTTCCTTGATAATTCAAATTGGCGAGTTTCTATAGATGAGAACAATTGCTGTAATTCGATCAGAATGACTTCTTGATATCGGTCCCCTGAATTATATAACTTCCCAAATTTTTTATATAGGTCATTTAATTTATTTGGGTAATCCGAATCATTTTTAGGGTTACTTTCATTGGATTGATCCAATTTCTATGATTCTTCCTTCAAAGTAGGAACATCACCTCTTTACCATGGGGATCGTTTGCCATCTGAAGAGAACATAGATCCCCGGATTCTGAAGCGTTAGTGGTGAAAATGTGGTCAAGTCTCTCCCCTCTGCTTCTTTAAAATGGCTTAACGACCATAAGCACCAATATGGTAATCATCAGCAACTGTGCAGCTGTCTCGATTGGTACGATCCTTTTCATCAACAGTACGAGCTCGGCGGGTATTTCATTTCCTTGGTCTTGACTTTCAGATACGATTTTTATGATCTTTTTCATACGCGGCGCAATCAATCCGTCGATTATGACGACCATGAGCAGCGATAAAAGGATGGATACATTCAGCCACATTTGGGATAACCCCATCTTGGTTATGATCATTAGCCAAACCCCGGTAATAATAAGTACGGCTCCACCAATTTTTGGTATTATGGCAAGCTTGGTCGTTACACCAAAAGCAAAGCGCAGCTGACCGATGGTTCTAGCGGATCTTCGAATGATGGGCGTTACGAAAGCGGGACCAATTATGGCGATCGCAGCCAATATATGCAAAACGAGCAGTAATCCAAACAAACCGATTATCTCCCTTCTCCTCAGTGCACCGGAATATTGCTTCGGTAGGCAATACCAACCCTTTTTCTTTTAAACGATCCTCCGAGCTCTATATGGTCCAGCATACATTTCGCGACATCGTCATAAGCAACAACCAGCTCTTGAAGCCGGCTGAACAAGTGATGGGCTATATCTTCCTCGGAATATTCCTTGATCATCTCCGGAATCGGAATGGGCAAGGTTTCCGTTGTTACATGCAGATGAACCGAATTTGGATGCTCTATCGAATCACTCATTGTTCCCGGACACATAATGGACCAATCGAGTTGAGTCTGCTGTAGCCGATCGAAATTCCGGTTGTGATTTTTATACTCAGGCGGGAAGCCGGGTAAATTGTTGCCGATGAGATCGGTATATGGAATATCCAGCAGCCCGGCTCCTCCCATTATCCATACCCGCCCAGAGAAACTAGTTTGGAATTCACATTGGCTTATAATGTTATCGACGATCCGAATAAATTCTTCTCCCTGGCCCGCATGACCGGCTGCAATAATTGCGGCGTCTTGATGCGAGAGCGCCTCACCAACGCTGACCGGGTCCATAATATCGTCCACGATCACCTTCACATGCTGAACGGAATGCTCACCTAGTTGATCATAAAGTTTCTCAGTATTCCGTACAAATGCGGTCATTTCATGCCCCATTTTTATCCCTTGCGCCAACAATCTTCTTCCCGTATTCCCCGTCGCTCCAAAAACAATAATTCTCATTGTTCTTTCCTCCTCATAAACGGCTAATAATTTTTGTTTAACTCGAGCTTAGCATCGTTTTAATATTCTGTTAAGAACGCACTTTAAAGTAAGGTACTTACTAAAAAGTAAGCATGCAAGAAGGATTAGTTTTATTGTTCACGCGGGGGTCGGGAGGACAGGAAAATTCTAAAGACAGATTGGCGATAACCCTACACTAGCAGGAGAGTGCCGACTGTAGATAAACAAAAGCTGCCCGGTACTCCGTGGCAGCTTTTGTGTTAAGTTGATCGAATTAGTGTAGTCTACAAGTTCTTTGAACCGGCTTTAAGACGCGGATTCTTCATATTTCCGCTTATTATGACCTTCTCCCCAAGCACACATGACTTCTGCTACAGGGATCAGTGTTTTGCCGTATTCACTGAGGGAATATTCTACTTTTGGAGGGATGGTAGGGTAGATCGTTCTATCGACTATGCCTTCTCGTTCCAAATCTCGGAGATGTTGTGAAAGCATTTTTTGTGAAACATCAGGTATAAGCTTTTCCAGATCGCTGAATCGTTTATCGGATTCAATCAATTGCCATAAAATCATCGGCTTCCATTTGCCGCCTAAAACATGAATGACTGTCTCAACTGGGCATTCACGCTTATGAATCATTGATAAATCCTCCCCTTACTTTTAAGTAAGTGCATTATCTAACGTAAACACTTAACAAAATTTTACAAGAAACATACAAACAAATCAATCAAATGAAACTTGTAAGAGTAAAAAGGGATTGTAGAAGTGGCTTTCAGGAACAACTATAGATCTGGTCTTTTACGATTGCGAAAGTTTCTTCTCTCCCAAATAATTCCAGTCTTCGGCTCAAAGAGTCGTCTGTCCACTGTTGTTCAATAGCTTGAGACGCTTCTTCACTTACCTTTTCAATTTATTTTGCTGATAAGGGGACATTTTCTGCATTTTCAACTTCATTCACTATTCCCTCTTTTTTACCGCTATTTTTACCAGTTAAAAAAATTCCCGACATAATCAAAAGAGCGCCTATTATCATATTCAGATGTATGCTTTCGTTGAGAAATAGGGTGCCCCATACCAATGAAAAAACGGGTATAAGATAAGTTACAGTTGTAGCAATAACAGGCGTTCCACGATTAACAATAAAATAAAACAAGATATAGGCTACACCAGAACCAAAAATGCCTAAACCAATTAGAACAAAAAGGTTAATCGGGGTAACCACTTTCGTTAAAGGAATGTCTTCGGTTGAAATGGCCACGATTCCACTTATTATTGATGTGAAAAATAACGTACCTAATGTTGCTTGAAATGGTGAAAGTCCTTTGAGTAGGCTTTTCGACAAATGAGACCCTAATCCATAAAATAAGGATGCAACAATCATGCCAATTCCGCCTACTATATCGATATAGACCATATTTGTTTTCAAACCCAAAAGGATCATTAGTCCTATAATCCCAATACTGATTCCCACCCAATGCCAACGAACTGCTTTTGTTCCAAAAAAGAGAATCCCTAATAGTAACGAAAGAAGAGGTGTTGTTGAATTTAATAACGCGGCCATGTTACTAGTTAATCTAATTTCGCTAAACCCAATAATAGCCCAAGGAATAGCTGTATTAACCGCTGCCACAACGGTCATCCATACCCATGGTATTTTTTTGAGCTCAAAGGATTTTCTCATTAACAACATAATCAAAATGATCGTGACCAAACCGAGAGTAGATCTAAAAAATACAATTGTCCATGGTTCAAATACTTCGAGCAAAATCTTAATAAAGTAGTAGGAACCTCCCCAAATCATACTAAGAACCAATAAAGAGAGATATACAGAACGTGGCATATTAAAGTATTCCTTTATTATCAAGTTGGCGCTTTTCTATATTGGAGAACAATTGCTGTAATTCGCTCAGGATAACTTCTTGATATTGGTCCGCTGAATTATATAACTTCCCGATTTCTTTATATACGTCATTTAATTTATTTTGATAATCCGAATCTTTTTTAGGGTTACCTTCTTTAAATTGATCCATAACTTTTTGAATATAAGAGGGACGGGCTCCCCATCTTCCCAAGACATCTCCGTTTTTCTTGAGAATAACTAGGATTGGCTGCGCACGTGCACCGTCCGTCAAAAACAAGTCCATTGTTTCTAAGTGCTCTTCCATTATTAGTATTTCTGTAGGAATCTGACTTTGTTCCATTATCTTTAGCAGGACAGGAACATTCCAAATAACATCAGGACACCAATCAGTGCAAAGAATAAAACTTATTAAATCCGCTCTTGTAGAAATGGAAGTAAAGAATTCCTTTTCTTTTTCACTTTTCCAAGTAAAGTCTTTGTAAGTATTAATGAACCTCTCTTTCGTATTCGGAATATTACTTAATTCCATTGACCGTACCTGCATCCCTTCCATAAATTCTTGAGCAGTAATTCCTTTTCCGATAACATGTTTTAAATTTAATGTCATATATATCACCTCACCAAGTATATATATGAAGCATATAAAAAAACTGACCATTTCAAAATGGTCAGTTTATTACTTTTTAAAAAGGCAGTTTTCATTGACTGCTAATAGAGGCATCCAAGATTTTTTTAATAAAAGAATACCAGCTTCCATATCTTTTTCACTAATAGCTGCAAACCCAAGATAAATTATAGGAAAGACATCCATAACTTCATTCATCCACATATTTTTAAAATCATACACTTTTACTCCATTTGACGCTGCGGCTTCAATCAGTGTTTTGACTGAATGCTTGGTTTTTACAACCAATTGAAGATGAATACCAGCATTTTCTCCTTTGATTTCAACATGTGGTTCGAGATGTAGCCTAATTAAATCAACTAATAATTTATGCTTTTTCCGGTACGAAATGCGAACCCTTCGGATATGACGATACAAATGCCCTTTTTCTAAAAAATCACTCATTGCCCATTGTTCAAAACGAGAGGGCAAATAATTTACTTCAGAAGAAATATCCTTCATTCTTTCCATTAATGTTTGTGGTATCACCATATAATTCATTCGCAATGCAGGAGAAAAGATTTTAGAAAAAGTCCCAATATAAATCACTCTGCCCGAATTATCCATCCCCTGTAAGGAAGGAATAGGTTTCCCTACATACCTGATTTCACTGTCATAGTCATCTTCAATAATGTAAGAGTTATTTGCAGTTGCCCATTTAATAAGCTGTTCTCTTTTTGCATATGGCATGACACACCCCGTCGGAAACTGATGCGAAGGCGTAACATAAACTGCTTCGATCGTTTTCTTTTCCAGTTCTTCTATAATGATACCTGTACCATCCAGAGGGATTGGTATGACTTCACAATCATTCAGTATGAGCTGGTTTCTAACCAAGTTAAAGCCAGGTTCTTCGATGGCAAACACTTTACTGTCTAGCAGTTTTGAAATCATATTCATACTACTTGTGATTCCATTACCAATAACAATTTGTTCTGGCGTACAATTCACCCCTCTGGAGTTGTATAAGTATTCACAAAGCAGTACCCTTAATTTCAACTCTCCCTGAGGAAATCCGTATTTCCCGAGTTCTAACTGATTTCTCTCGATCGCTTCTTTGACTGCTTTATTCCAAATACGAATCGGAAACAGATCGTTCCCGATTGCAGTCGGATTAAAATCGATTATTTTCTTCTGTATTGCATTTTTTTCCTTTGTACTGTTAACGACACTGTTTTCCTTCCGCCGTTCTTTCCTAGCACTTATTACATTTGGATCATCTGAAAATGGGTATACTACATAAAAGCCAGATCGTGGTTTACTTACCACGTACCCTTCCGATATCAGCATTTGGTATGCTGTTTCAATAGGTGTTTTACTAATATTCAGTTGCAGTTGCAAAGACCTTATTGAAGGGAGCTTCGTCCCATCTCCTACTACTCCATTTCGAATGTTATTGCGAATCTGTATATAAAGAGATTGGTACATAGGTTGTTCAGTCTCATCATTTAAAACAATCTCAAACATCTCTCACCACTCGCTATCTTTTATATAAAGATCAATTTCAGTCGTTTCTCAAAACTCGTTACTATCTATACTCTCCTACTGTCTCATGTAACCTAAGTGGCTTTCAAAAGCCGACTCTACTGGTTGCCCATACTGTCTAGATCTCCGAATCGCAGCCTGAACCCTTGCTGGCAGCTCAATCATGGAAAAAGTTTATTTCCTTACATAGTAAGTTCAATAAAATTAATCATATTCCTTTCACATTTCACCCTTTTTGTTAAATTCCGCAGACAAGCAATAAAAAAACTAGAGATGTAAGAACATTTCTCACTTTACAACAATACAATATTGTTGTATGGTTGATTAGTCGAGTATACAAGTAAACATATATAGAGAAATCGGAGGTAAAGCGTTGAAGCCATCATTAGATGAAAATCAGCCACTTTTTCTACAAATTGCACAAATCATATTAGATGAAATTGTGGTAGGTCATTTAAAAGAAGGAGACCAATTACCCTCTGAGAATGAATTGTCTAGCTTTTACAATATTAATCGTGCAACTGTAAGAAAAGGACTTCAAACTTTAGTGGATGATGATTTTATTTACAAACAAAGAGGGATTGGAATGTTTGTGAGTGAAGGAGCGTATCAAAAAATAGTAGAAGAACGGCAGCAACAATTTCGACAGAATTATATAACCCCTTTACTAGAAGAAGGGGCCCGTTTAGGGATGGATGTCCAAAAGATTATCCGGTTAATAGAAAAGGAGGCTCAATCATGATCAAAGTCAATCAGGTTCACTATCGTTATGATTCTGCGAAAGTATTGCAAGACTTTAATTTGGTAGTGAATGAGAAAATCATCGTTGGACTTTGGGGGCGAAACGGAACTGGGAAAACGACCTTAATGAAGTTGTTAGCTGGTCATTTAAAACCTGTTGAAGGTGAGATAAACATAAAAGGATTTGATCCTTATAACAATGATCGAACCAATCATCACTTATGTTATATGCAAGAAAACCATCCATTCAGCAAGCTTTGGAAGGTTAAAGACGCGCTACGCTTTGGTGGTTATTACTATCCAAACTTTGATATGGATCTTGCGAAAGAGCTTTTAAGCGTTTTTCATTTGGATGAAAACAAACATATCCCAAGGCTCTCTAAGGGGATGAAATCAGCATTGCAATTTATTATCGGTATTGCCAGTAATGCCGAAATAACAATTCTAGACGAACCGACCAATGGGTTAGATATAGCTATGCGCAAGAAATTTAACGAAGTACTGTTGGAAAGTTATGAAGAAAACCCGAGACTCATTTTTTTATCGTCCCATCATATCGAAGAAATTCAAACGCTATGTGAAGCGTTGGTAGTGATACATGATGGCACCGTACTTTTCCATGAACCAATGGAAACGATGCGGGAAAAAGGCATATGGTTAAGTGGGGAAAAGACTTCTTTTTCAACGATAATCCCGTCACACACTGTCATGGAGCAACAAGAAATGGGGACGAAAATGAAAGTCATGCTGGATGAACCTTATACGAACGAATGGAAGCATTTTGCGCAGTCCCATGGCTTGTCAATTGAACCTGCATCCCTCCATGATTATTTATTAAATAAAACGGAAAAACGAAATGGGGTCAACGTATGAACTTGAACAGCGGGACATTTAGAATCGTTTATGAAGAGACAAAATTTGCCTTCGGGAAGCTGCTGATCCTCTATATTACAATCCCTATACTATTGTTATGGTTAACGATTGGATATTTCTTCAACTTAGGTGATGAGGTAATCGCTGCCATCTCAGGACCAACCTATTTTTTCATTCTTTTGTACGCCATTAATGGATTCAAAACGATATTCCCTGTCGCAATCGGAATGGGAAGTACAAGGATCAATTTGCTGAAAACCTTTTATGCAGTAGGGTTGGCTAGCGTGCTGATCGTCACCTTTGTTTTAAACCTCTTGCAATTGATTCTTGTCACATTTTATGAGCGATGGAACGTAGGAGCTCATATTTTGCATCCAGGAACCTTTTTACATCGAGAGTATACCTTCCTATCCTATTATGTAATGGATTTTATGGTAGGAATTCTCCTCTTCTCCTTCGCTTTCCTGTTTTATACAATATATTATCGACTTGGTTTCAAAAAAACTGTGATTTGGTTGACGGTGTTAATGATCATCGGTACGCTCATACACTACAGTGGTTTGATCGATTTTTCATTTTGGGAATGGCTAGTGGCTCAGGACTTAAGTGACTCAGTGATATTCTCTTTTGTGATCATTATTAGTCTGATTACATTGTTCATCACATATCCCATCATGCGAAATGCTCCGCTAACGGCTAAGTCGAAAAGGGATTAGAATAAAGACTTGTAAGTGTGATCCATTGTCATTAAAAATTTGATTATATATGAGGTGCTGTTTATGTCTCTCGTATCGATCTATACGGTTGGCAGGCTAAAACATCCCATTGATCACCCTGCTTCTCTGGAATTCTATGAAGTAGGAAATGACATATTTGGCAAGGCAATCATGTCTGGACATCTAGTGGAGGCATTTTCACCTGAAGGAGTCACATTACCTCAAGATGCGATAAAAGGAGATGGAGTTCCTGTACTTACATTGACGGTCTGGAAAAACCTCGAATCCTTATATCGTTTCTCTTATTCCGGTCTGCATCGGCAAGCGTTACGCGAACGAAGCAAATGGGTGGCGTCTTATCCGGAGAAACACCTTTCGTATGTCATATGGTGGGCAGAGAATTTAAAGGATGTTTCATGGAAGGAAGCTTTTAAGAGATATGATTATTATACTCAGCACGGGGCGACATCTTTTGCGTTTGATTTTAAACAAGCATTTGATGATAAAGGGGAAACTTATGTAGTTAAGAAACAACGAGATGAATAGCTCAAGTGATTATCCCCCCGTAAAGAGGTGAACCACCTATGAAATTAAGAGAACATAAAACATGTTGATGGCTGCTTCAGGTATTTTACGAGACAAAAAAGTTGCGATGCATTACCTCTCGAAAGATGAACTCTCTAAATACGGAGCTGATTACGCAGGATATCGAATAATCGACGAAGGTAGTGTGATCACCTCGAGGGGAGTTACATCAGGAATCGATCTAGCTTTATGGATCATTGAGAGATTTGCAGGAGCTGACATAGCAGCTGCCGTTGAACATCGAATGGAATATGAACGAAGAGGAGTTGTTTGGAGAAAACCTGCAAATTAAAAACATCTCCACCCCCCCCCAACCCACTACCACTTTCAAAAGCAAAGCGGGGTCTGATCTGAAAACTTCAAAAAACAATCTATCTAGAGACATCGATTCACATTTGAATTAATGTCTCTTTTATCGTTGCTCAACACTTCAGAGATTTAACAAATTCACATACATGCTAAAACTGAAACGAACTTATTTCGTAAGAATTTGGAGACTTATGGTAAAGTAAATTTAAACGTTGTGAAAGTTTTCACTTAAACTAACGGAGCAGAATAGTTGAAGAGCATTGATTAACTTGTGTTCAACAATCGGACCGTTAAAGAGCTTGATTTTCCAACCTTAACACTGGGAAATCGAGCTTTTTGTCTTGGGATTTCTTCAACGATATAAATTTCTTTTTTCTGCGTATTTCAGTAAACTTTTTAATGTAAATCATAAAAAAGTTGATTTATCAGTTGCATAACCAGACCTGTTTTGCATATACTTGTAACATCAAAAAGAATTGATGAAGGGAGAAATACCGAAATGACAACTCAATTTGGGGAATATGAGAAGAAATTTAAAGCTTTAGCCGATCAGAAACGATTAGAAATCATGTATGAGCTTTGTCAAAAAGGGCAAACGTGCGTTTGCGATTTAACGGAAACTTTCGGGATGACGCAATCAAAACTTTCTTATCACCTCAAAGTTTTATTGGATGCCAACTTGATCACGAAGGAAACAAAAGGAACATGGAACTATTATGATTTGAATGATGTTGAAGTAAATAATTTATTATCCGAAGAGCTTTGTTGCGTATTTAGAAAAACTGGAAAAGCAAGCTGCTGCTAAATTTTTTTAGGGGTTAAATCAACTTTTTTTGATATATCAAAACCAAGGGGGAATTGTTCATGAAATACGTTCACGTTGGCATTAACGTTACGAATCTAGAGACATCCATTGCGTTTTACCAAAAGGTATTTGGAGTAGAACCAGTTAAAGTAAAAGCTGATTATGCAAAATTTCTGCTTGAAAGTCCAGGACTGAATTTTACACTGAATGTTCGCGATGAAGTAAAGGGGAATCAGGTCAACCATTTCGGTTTTCAAGTGGAAACGAGCGAAGAAATTACAGCTCATAAGGAAAGACTCGAAAAAGAAGGGTTCTTTGCGCGTGATGAGACAGATACAACATGCTGTTATGCCGTGCAGGATAAGTTTTGGGTAACAGATCCAGACGGAAATGAGTGGGAGTTTTTCTATACGAAAGCTGACAGCGATGTCCATAAGATAGAATCGGCTTGCTGTGTGGCTGGAGATGCAAGCAATTCCTGCTGCTAAGAAGAAATCACATCGTGTGATTGATGGAGGTTAAATAGTGATTACGGCAATACTAGCAACAATAATTTTTGTAGCAACACTTATTCTTGTCATCTGGCAGCCAAAAGGGTTGAATATCGGTTGGTCTGCTATTGGTGGAGCCGTATTAGCGTTACTTGTAGGAGTCGTCGATTTTGGTGATGTCAACGAAGTCATCGGCATTACTTGGAATGCAACCTTATCTTTTGTGGCGATTATCATCATTTCATTGATCCTAGACGAGATTGGATTATTTGAATGGGCAGCACTCCATATGGCGAGGGTTGCCAAAGGCAATGGCATCAAAATGTTTGTTTATGTGAGTATTTTGGGAGCCGTCGTTGCTGCATTGTTTGCCAACGATGGAGCTGCCTTAATCCTGACGCCCATCGTGTTAGCGATGGTTCGTAATTTGCAGTTTACAGAGAAAATGATCTTCCCGTTCATCATGGCGAGTGGATTTATTGCAGATACGACGTCCCTTCCGTTCGTTGTCAGTAACTTAGTTAACATTGTATCGGCTGATTTCTTCAATATTGGATTCGTGGAGTATGCTTCAAGAATGATCATCCCGAACCTTTTCTCACTTATCGCAACGATTACGGTCCTTTTAATTTACTTTAAACGAAGCATTCCAGGTTCGTATGACTTATCTAAATTAAGAACGCCAGCAGAAGCCATCAAGGACATAAAAATGTTCCGACTTTCCTGGTATGTGCTTGGGGTGTTGCTGATCGGCTACTTTTCGAGCGAATTCACCCAAATCCCCGTTTCATTTGTTGCAGGGATCATCGCCATCTTCTTTTTATTGATGGCACGAAGAAGCAGTGCGGTAAGTACAAAAACAGTTGTAAAAGGTGCACCGTGGAATATCGTGTTTTTCTCGATCGGGATGTACGTGGTCGTGTATGGGTTAGGAAATGCATGGCTAACGGATTCCTTGGCAAGCGTCATTCAGGCAACAGCCGAACAGGGATTGTTTGCTGCAACGATTGGAATGGGCTTTATTGCAGCCTTTCTATCATCGATCATGAATAACATGCCAACAGTCATGATCGATGCATTAGCGATTGCTGAAACCAGTACCTCTGGAACCATTCGGGAAGCTCTTATTTATGCAAATGTCATTGGATCCGACCTAGGTCCAAAAATCACACCAATCGGGTCTCTTGCAACCTTGGTGTGGCTACATGTTCTCTCCCAAAAAGGAGTCAAAATTTCATGGGGAACTTATTTTAAAACAGGTATTGTTTTAACAATCCCAATCCTATTTATTACATTACTCGGGCTATATCTATCATTACTGCTTACCTAAAGGAGAACTACGTTATGTCTAAAAAAACAATTTACTTCCTATGTACAGGAAACTCTTGCAGAAGCCAGATGGCAGAAGGCTGGGCGAAAAAAATCTTAGGCGAAGAGTGGGAAGTTAAAAGTGCAGGAATCGAAGCTCACGGCTTAAATCCCAATGCTGTTAAGGCTATGAAAGAAGCTGATATTGATATATCGAGCCAAACATCAGACATTATTGATCCTGAAATTTTAAACAATGCGGATTTAGTGGTGACATTGTGCGGTGATGCTGCTGATAAATGTCAAATCACGCCACCGCACGTTAAACGTGAACACTGGGGATTCGATGATCCCGCAGGAAAAGAGTGGTCCGAATTTCAGCGTGTTCGTGACGAAATTGGTGAACGAATTAAGCGATTTGGTGAAACTGGGAAATAAGAAGAACCTTGCTTAAAGAATTCTCCTTTAATTTCACGAACGGGTGCTTTAGTGCAGATTGTTTAGGGCTTGAGGGCTCTTTTTTCTTTTTCAACTAACGAAGCAGGATAGTTTAAAAGGAGGAGTTTATAATGAGAGTAAATCCAATACAATTTCATATTCGTAATTTCAGTTATACTATAAGGTCAGCCAAAGAGAGTGATGCGGAACTCTTATCAGAAGTGCGATTGCAGATAGATAGCGAAACAGAAAACATGGATAGAGAGAAAGGTGAAGCGTACATAGATGAAGTAGGTTTTAAACAACTAATCAAAGAAGATACAGAAAGTGTCCATAATCTTTTTTTAGTTTGCGAAACAAACGGAAGAATTGTTGGCTTCTCAAGGTGTGAAGGCAATCAGTTGAAAAGAATGTCTCATAAAGTTGAATTTGGTGTTTGTGTACTAAAAGATTTCTGGGGATACGGCATTGGAACAAACTTCTTAAAAGAAACAATTAGATGGGCTGATTCAAACGAAATTAAAAAAATAACTTTGAATGTACTCGAAACAAATGAAAAAGCCATACTGCTTTATAAAAACTATGGTTTTGAAGAAGAAGGGTTATTAAAGAAGGATAAGCTGCTATCAGATGGAAAATATTATAACACCGTAATTATGAGTAGGTTTAATGAATAATTAGAACTTCTAATTAGCGCTCATTATTTAACTAACGGATGCTTCAGTAAAATAAGGATAGTAAATATACATCAAAAAACGCTCATTTTGAGCGTTTTTTTTTTTGCAATATATATTGTTGATTTGCTGTTGAAATATATGCCGTAAGCATAGAACCCGTTAGTCTGATAACTATTCTTTTTCTTTCAAAAGGCTCGCGATCGGATAAACAACACCTGTTTCAGGCAAGAACGTCTCATTCGGCCCCTGCAACAATTCAGGTGTAAAACCGTGGAGCGGAATTGTTACTTTTGCTTGCATTGCATCTGCTAGCCATTTAATCTGAGCGGCGGATGCATGGCCGGATACCCCTAACACGACGAACTCCATGCCAAGTTTATCGACCCACTCGAACAATCCGGCATACATAGGATCAAAGCTTCCCAAAGGCACACCGTTCGAGTGAACGTATGTAGCGCCTTGTACAGGCAGATCTAATAATGTCATCATCTGATGATAGGAAGATTGGAGCCACACTTGTGAAAAGTCGCTTTTCAATTGTTCAATCGTTATCGGCTCAATCGCATCGATTAGCCTACTTACTTTTGAATCATCATCAAGTAAATAGCGCACATGCGGTGCTTCCATGTTGTATGCCTGCACTAAATAAGCTGTTTCCGGCTCGAAGACTATGATTTTCCCTTTTTGTCTTGCCGCTTCTATCAATATCTCCAAGCGTTTCACATTTCGATGATAAATATTGAAAACAATCGATGGCGAATCGATCTTCAGCAGCGCAGGGATTAACTCATCCGCTTCACTTTGAATGACTGGATTTTTATCGAGAAATTCCTCTTGTACATTCGTCGTTTCTATAATTAAAATGTCTGGAGATCCTGCTACATTTGGTAAGTTTGCAGTATCAACATCGTCTTCATGTAAACGGACATCTCCCGTGTAGACAATCGTTGTATCCGGTGTTGTAATCCGCATTGCTGACGTACCCGGCGCATCGTGATTGACGGGGAAAAACTCGACTTGGATATTCGCAGACACTTGTATCGGCTGATGGAACGGGACGCTCTTCACTTGCCCCTCCACATCTACAGATTCTTCCCCAATTGCATGCAAGTGTCCATACAATGTTTTGCTCTCTTCACTCATGATGATCGGGATTTCCGGGTGGACGTATTGCAACAAACCGATATGATCTAAGTGCAAATGAGAGATAGCAATCGTTGTATCTCCTTTTATCTCATCCGTTGCAAATAGATTTGGAATCGCAGGGAGAACACCAAGTCGTTTCAAATCGGAAATAACATGCTGAGGGCGCAATTGAACGCCCTTCAGCAAGTTATTTTGAAACACAACTCCAAAATCTGCTATCAATCTTTCGTTCTTATACGTTACTTCAAAAATAGTTCCGCCAATAGTCTTTAAGCCAGCATAAAATTGAATCGTTGTTTGGCCGTTTTTGAAATCATTTTGTTCCATCATTTTGCTTGATCTAACGCTTCTTGCGCTTTCGTACTCATCGCTTCTAACGTTTCAGCTGGCGTTGCACCTTCAAATAACATCTTATCTAACTCTACAGAAATTGCATTTTTCATCGCGTACGAACCAGGTAAACGAACGTCGATGAATCCATCCGCGTATTGAGCATTCCCAGCTTGGTACGCTTCGTTTTCTTCAATAAAGGATAGCCAATCTTGCCCTTGTTGAGCAGATTCTCGAACTGGTAAATACCCTGTTGCTTTTGCCCAATCTACCGTATTTTCAGGAGTAATCAAGTATTTCATGAATTCAAATGCCGCCGCTTGTTCTGCTTCTGTGCTATTGGCAAACATTGTAATGTTCGTTCCTTGGAAAGGAGCTGCCGCTTCGACATCTTTCGGAAGTGGAGCTGTTGACCAGTTCATATTTCCTGCATCTTTCGCTACGTACGCAAGACCTGCACTTGAACCGATATACATTGCAACGTCCCCTCTAGTGAATGGACCTGATAAGTATCCATCTTCACCAGCCATACGTGCCGAACCATCTTTCAGCATTGTATCGATAAATGTTAATGCGCGTAGACCTGCATCTGTATTGAATAAAACTTTACCTTCTTTTTCATCGACAAAGTCCCCGCCAGCTTGTTCGAACCACATGCTAATTTCATGTGCCAATCCGTTTTCAAAACCCATACCTACAACTTGTTTGCCATCGATTTCTTTTGTTAATGTTTTTGCGGCTGCTGCTAACTCATCCCAAGTTGTTGGAGCAGTCAATCCGTTCGCTTCAAAATAATCTTTGTTATAGAAAAGAACACGTGTTGATTTGTTAAATGGTAAACCTAATACTTTATCGCCAAACGTATTATCGACTCGGAACACTTCGCTAATATCTTCATAGCTTGCATCCGCAGGGAACCCATTTTCTCCATTGATCATTGGTGCCAAGTCTACTACTAAATTATTTGCATTATACTCTGTCATCCACTCTGCATAAGCTTGTGCAATTGTCGGTGATGTTTTTGCTTTTGCTGCTGCAAGTAACTTTTGAGACAAATCACCATAGCTGCCTTGGTTCACTAGTTTCACTGTAATGTTTTCATTTTCTTCACTGAATTTTGCTGCTGCATCTTCCAACCATACTTCATGATCACCATTCATCGCGTGCCAAAATTCAATTTCTACTGGTTCCGTTGTTTCTGTCTTTGCTGTTTCTGTTTGTTTTTTATCGCCTGATGCTGCATTTGAAGCATTGCCCTCTTCTTTATCGTCGCCACAAGCAACTAGTAAAACACTCACCATTAGTAAAAATACGAGTAAAGAAAACTTTTTCATGTGTCATTCTCCTTTTTTATGTTTTATCAAATAGAGTGTTAACTGTTCAATACTTCAAAACCCCTACGCAACACCTCCTCAAATGTCCGCTCCTCAACCTTTAATGCCAGCTCCTGCAATGCCTTTGATAATGTACTTTTGCAAGAAAATGAATAAAATAATCATCGGCAAAATAATCATCGTAGAGGCTGCCATCAACAGTTCATACACAGTCCCTGCTTCCGTTGAAAAGCTTGTGAGCCCGACAGGTAACGTTCTCATTTCCTTTGAATTTGTTACAATTAAAGGCCATAAAAATGCGTTCCATGACCCAATCGCTTTCAATAAAATAATCGTAACGATCGCCGGCTTCGCAATCGGAATCATAATGGACCACAAAAACCTGAAATTTGTGCAACCATCGACACGAGCTGCATAGTTCAACTCTTTCGGGATTTTCATGAAGAACTGTCTTAGTAAAAAGATCGAAAAGATGCTGGCAGTCCATGGAATAATAAGGGCCTCGTAACGATCAATCCACCCTAAATTCGAGAGTAAAACAAAATTCGGTACAAGTAACACTTCGCCTGGAACCATCATCGTTCCAACTAATAGGGCAAAGAGGACATCCTTCCCCCAAAAGTTCAATTTGCTAAATGCATAGGCTGCTAAAATGGTTGTAATGACCTCACCAAGCGTACTAAGCACCATGACAATGACTGAATTTAAAAAGTATGTAGCAAAAGGAGCTTTCTTAAATGCTTCTACATAGTTATCGAAACGAAACGTTTCCGGAATCCAAATAGGCGGCATCATCATGACTTCGTTCCCACTTTTAAGCGAGGTCGAAATCATCCAAACGAAAGGTAATAGCATTAAAATGCTGCCGATCCCTAGCAGACCGTAAATAAATGTCTTCGAAAGAGGACTCGTTTTCATGTTCTTTCTCCCTTAATAAGTGATTTTTTTCTTACTGACATAAAACTGCAGTAATGTAAACACGAAGATGATGGCGAATAAAACATACGCCGCTGCTGAAGCGACTCCGAAATTCCATTCTCCGTAAAACTTATCGAACACATAATACACAACCGTTAATGCGCTATTCGATGGACCCGCTTTTCCGTCAAACAACGCATAAATTTCATCGAACACTTTAAATGATCCGATAATCGAAATGATGGAGACGAAAAATGTCGTAGGTGCCAATTGAGGCAGCGTGACATGTATGAATCGATTCCAACGGTTGGCCCCATCAATTCGTGCCGCATTATAATAGGTGTCTCCAATTGTTTGTAAACCTGCTAAAAAGATGATGATGTTATAACCGAGCCCTTTCCAAATCGATAGAATGATAAGGGAAGGCATCGCCCATTCCGTACTTGTAAGCCAATTAATCGGGTCCACTCCGAACCAACTAAGAAAATAGTTCATTATTCCGTAGTTTGAATGAAAGATCCATCTCCATACGATCGACACGGCTACAACACTCGTAACGAATGGGATAAAATAAATCGTTCTGAAAAACTTATTGAGAAACGTGATCGAATTCAGCATTAAAGCAATCCATAGTGATAACAGAATAGAAACAGGTACAACACCGAGTACAAAGATAAACGTATTTTGCAATGCTTTATGGAAAACGGCATCATTCCACAAATAGACAAAGTTATCAAAACCATAACGATGAACGACATCATTGAAATAGTCGTACTCAGCATAAAAACTCATAAAGAATGACTTAATCATCGGATAGATGGTGAAGACTCCGATAATGAGCAATGCTGGGGATAAGTAAAGAACTGCTTTAGCTGTTTCTTTGAGTTTCATCGTCCAATTGCCCCTTTAAATAAATTCTTTCACCCGACTTCTGGAAAATCCGGATATCTTTTTGATTCGCTTGAACATGAATGGCTTGTCCAACTTCGATACGGTCTTCTTTTTTCAGGAAGAGTCGTATTTTATCCTCTTCGGTGCCAATAACCGCAAGTGTATCTTTACCGATCCGCTCTATGTACTGTACTTCCTTAGAAATTCCGGTAGTTGAAAGGTATAGATTTTCGGGGCGAACAGCAATTTGTACCGGTTGGTCAGGTGCGTCAATGGAAACGTCATAGCCAAAAGGAGTTTGTAGTACGCCACTCACAATGTCCCCTTCAAAATAATTCATTGGCGGTGAGCCGATGAAACTTGCGACAAATTGATGATTCGGTTCATCATACAAATTTTGAGGAACATCAAATTGCATGAGCTCTCCTTGGTTCATCAAGAGAACATGGTCTGATATACCGAGTGCTTCTTCTTGGTCATGTGTCACAAACACAGTCGTAATTTTAAGTGCTTGCTGTATTCTTCTAATCTCTTCCCGCATCGTTAAACGTAGGCGGGCATCTAAATTTGACAGCGGTTCATCTAATAATAAAATCTCGGGTTCTCTCACTAAGGCACGCGCGATTGCTACACGTTGCTGTTGCCCACCCGATAACATACTTGGTTTTCGATCTAGTAAATGATCAATTTCGACGAGTTTAGCCATTTCGATTACTTTTGCTTTCGCTTCTGTTTTTTTCACTTTATGCATTTTTAAAGGAAACATAATATTTTGCAATACTGTCATATGCGGATAGAGGGCATAGTTTTGAAATACCATCCCAATGCCGCGTTTCTCCGGTGTTAGTTTTGTGACGTCCTTGCCGTTGAACAAAATCGCTCCATCGGTTGGTTCATAAAGTCCTGCGAGCATAAATAACGTTGTACTTTTCCCACAGCCACTAGGTCCTAATATAGAGACGAGTTCCCCTTTCGGAATCGTGACATTCAGTTGATTCACTGCAGTTGTATTTGAAAATTTCATGGATATATTCTGTAATGTAATGGTCATCATAATGCTCCCTTACTAATTAGTGTGCAGCAGTTCAGTATAGCAGTGAAGTTGTCGCAGAATATTGAGTTACTGTAAATTTCAAATAAAGGTTCTGTAAAGAAAAAAGAGAATTGATAAGCTCAACTCTTCTTTCTCTTTATTACCAAACAACTTTCCAATTGTGATTGACGGTTGCTTTGACTGTTTGTCGTTCGAGAATATAGGTCGTGATGAGTTCTGTCATATCCAAAGGGATTTCTTTTACAATCGGCTTATCCTTGAACATCGCGTAATTCCCCCCGCCACCAGCGCGGTAATTATTCATGACGACATGATAGATCCCGTCCATATGGATCGGCTCCCCTTTATACGTTAATGTCGTTACTCGTTCGCCAATCGGTTTGCGAATATCCAAGACGTATTCAATTCCTTCCCACATGTCGTAATTATAATGTTGGGGTTTTGGATCGATAAACGCTCGGTTTACTTCAAGTTCTCCTGTTTCATTCCTCATAAAATAGGAGGCACTCTGTTCAAGTGCATCTTTAATATCCTGTCCACTGACAGAAAGAACTTTTAATGTATTTGGAAACATGTAATTCGATATGATGTCGCGCATTGTGACATTTGTTCTGAATCCCGGAGATTGGTTGCTCAATAAGGAGGTAGAAGAAATATCCACACCAGCAGCTTCCATTTGCACTTTGTTAATAAATTCAATCGCAGGATGCTCACTTGTTCGTACCGAAAAATCATCAGTGATGACCATATCTCCTTCGATCTTTCCGATCGGTTGGTCGAGCCACTTTTGCGTTTGTGCTTCTATATCTGATGTTAAGCTCAAAATTTCCTGATCAGCTTCCACTTCTTCGATTGGAAGTAATTCGGAAGTTTTATTAATAATTTCGTTATTCTCATTTAACGTGAGGGTCACTTTCCCCATCATTTGCCCGTTATTCGATGGTTGCACGATTGCTACACCATTCACATTGCCTGCTAACGTGCGATGTTGGTGCCCTGTCAGCAAAACGTCGATTCCCTCGACTTCATGACAGATCGCAAATCCTTGATTTTCCCCAGTTAAAGGTTCAGCCGGTTCACCAGTTTCAAGATCGCATTCAAATCCTCCATGATAAGAAACGACCACTACATCGGGACATTCCTTTTCTCTTATATGGGCAACCCATTTTTTCGTTTCTTGAAGACAATCTTTGAAATCGAGCCCTGCTATATTTCGTGCGTCTTCCCAATTCGGTATGTAATGAGTGGTAACCCCTAAGATCGCTATCTTTACGGAATTTACCGTTTTGATCAAATAAGGTTTTCCAAAGTATGGTTCGCCTGAAGTTGTAGAAATAATATTCGCAGAAAGCCAAGGAAAATCTGATTCTTGTACTGCACGATTCACTACTTCCATCCCATAGTTGAATTCATGATTTCCAATGATGGCAGCATCATACGATAAGTGATTCAAGACGCTGATCATCGGGTTCTTTTCATCTTTTGCAAACTGGACATAGTAATAGGTTAATGGTGTACCTTGGATGAGATCCCCATTGTCAATGAGAAGTAGTTGTTCATCCAAAGCGCGTTCTTGTTTTATGATTGTCGCAAGTTTCCCCAGTCCAACGTCTGCTATTTCGTTCGTTCCATAGTTCTGCGGATAAACACTTCCGTGAATGTCGCTAGTCTGTAGGATTGTTATTTTTTTCATGAATTCCGTCTCCCAGTTTATGTTAAAAATCAGGTTATAAAGTTATACTAGAAAGCTATCTCATCATAACAAATCAAAACTGAAAACCATCAAAACTAACAAGAACATTACAAAAAATCAACAAAAAATTTACAAATGTCTGTGCACTCAACATTTATTATGTGACGCATAGGTCTAAGAAATAACAAACCCCTCCAAAGCCTTTTCACGGCTCTGAAGGGGTACTGTTCTTTTACATATTTGCTTCGTTAACACTTACGATGCTACTCTGTAGTAGCCTCTGCAAAATACAGATTTATTCGGTTTTAGTAAGATTAAAATTGAATTCACAATATCGGCGGAAGAGATGATTAAATTGAACCAACTACTAAATAAAAGGATTGATTTGATATCACCCGATACAAAGAATGAAGCAATAGCCGGGATTACCGTTAGCACGATAAAAGGCAAGCTCATAAAGACCCAAAACCTTTTCTTTGAAAGAATTGCATTTGTATGTAGCCAAAAATAGATTCCCTTGAACGTTAGGCTTATATCGTCTTTTTTATTGATGACAAGAATATGAAGGGCTTCGTGTAGTACAAAAACAGAAACAATGATTGACAGTAGCGGGAGAATTGAAATTTGAGTGAACCCTACCCCGAACCAATTTGGTGCTAAGAAAAAAATAACCATTAATACGTAAACAAACTTCATAAAATGCTTTCGAAACCATGGATTGTGAATGAAAGGTTTCCATTCTGCCGAATCCAAATGTATCTGTGGCAAATGACGAAACCACACGATCATAATCGTTCCTGCCTTTCTACGATCTAGCTCCAAATAATAGCTAGAAATTGTTTATTAGATCTTCTACTCTTCGTACAAAACGATCAAATGCTTCTTCTGCTTCAACTCGACATCGTACCGTACAAATTACAGGATAGGTAGGACAAAGTTGTAACAATTTCTTCTGCTCCAATGCGATCGGTAAATGACCGTCTACCCTGACATCCCAATATCCTTGGTCATTCTTATAGGCAACAGCTTGAAAATCACTACTCATATCCCTGTTAAAATAGATATGCCAATGACGCCAAGGTAAATGCTCATCAATTTCCTTCGCATAATCACTATAAGAAGTTGTAATAAAAACAAGTTCCATCTCTTCCGTCACACGATCTGCAGGGATGTGTGACTGGCTTGGCAATTCTTCATTATCATATAGAACACCCGCTAACAAATAAGCTAATTCCTTCTTTGCACGTTGAATAGCTTCCTTCTTCGTGGTAGCCGAGCATAAGGGATATTCCCACCCAAACTCTGGAAGTAATGTTGGGAAATGAATTCCGAAACCTTCTTCTTCTTGTTTTATAAATGCTGGATAAGCTACATTCTCAAATGTCATATCACTCAAATACTTGCCGAAGCTCAATTTGACCTTCCCCATGTCCTTGGGGATCCGGCATCCGCATGGCCCACTCGATCGCTTCTTCCCTCGACTCCACATCAATTAAAATAAACCCAGCAACCAAATCACCTGAAAACGGACCTTCCGTGACTACAGGCGTTCCCCCTTCTTCCGGAAACGAAAGGCGAATCCCATTCGAACTTGGATGAAGCCCTTTTGCCATAACTCGCACGCCTGCCTTCACCAATTCTTCATTGTACTTCGTCATCGCTTCCCGGAGCTCTGGGTTCGGAAGATTTTCCCCTTCCGAATTCTTCGAGGCTTTAACAATAAGCATAAATAGCATTAAAATCTCCTCCTTCTTTTATTGGTAAATCTCTTAGAGCAAGAGCATGTGTTACAAATAATTACCGGGTGAATTTTGGTCACCCTCCACCGTGTAATTCAAACTTTCTTCTGATTTTGCATTTTGGTTAATGGCATCCTGATGAATCTTTCTATATTTTTTCTTTCTCCAATCAACTAACAGACCAAAAGTTATAAGCGCTACAATACCCACTGGGAATATCCACATTATAGATATCACCTCTTTCTTGTTATATATATGTTTATCAGTACGTACGTAGTGAAGTAAGCTGCCTTTACATCATTTTTTTGAGGTATGGTATCTTTCTCCATACAAAGATACTAAGTAAAAAACTTAGAACGATTCCTAAAAATGCCGTTATAAGAAATTTAGCCATGACCGGTATTGGTAGGTCATTCAATGTATATTGAAGGAAGACAACTACTGGGACATGGATGAAATAAACAACAAATACATTGTTTGATAACAACACTGACCAACGAGTACTGCCGTTAATTTTTTCTCTAAATAAAATGAGAAGACCGATTATAAGCGATATACACAGTAACGTCTCAATTAATGATCGAGTTAACGAACCGAAGTTTGGCCCTCCCTTTAGAAGAAAAGGACCTACCGTATTTCCTCCAAAATACAAAAGAGTTACTATTACTATTCCAATAACAAGCCAGATGTACCCTGTTCTCGCACTCATCGTTAAAAACCATTTGCGATGATAAGCCATAATGCCTAAACAAAAGAAGCTTACATACTGTGGTACATGTGCAAATTCTGTTTGAATAAACCCTAAAAAACCTGTCCAATGATCAATCGGAAACCATATCCTTGTAATGAAAGTCACTAAACTAACGACCAACCACAGAGACAGAATCTGATAAATCTTAATGTTTTCATCCGATTTTCGTGTGAACTTCTTTGATGTAAAGAAGATCCAGACGACTGAAAAAACAACCGCATACACAAGTAAATGCTCTAAAAACCATAAATGGCCAAATTGCATATCAGGCCATGATGGCCCAGACCAATTCATGGGTTCATTACCAAGTCCCAAAAAAATAGTAGTATAGTAAGAAAAAAATGAGATAGGTCCATAATCTCTGAAATTAATGTAATATAAATACATCAGAATAGGAATCATCACGAGGAATCCCAGTAGTAGTGGAATACCAATTCTAATAAACCGTTCTTTTAAAAATCGTTTCGGCCCTTTTCTCGCGATGGATGGAGGGAGAAAATAGGCGGATAAAAAGAAAAACATACTCATAAAGAATGCTGCATTTACAAAGAAAAATCTGCCCAACCAGTCGATCGATTCATCATCCATAAAATACCACCAACCACCTGGTCCATAAGCTTGTCCAGCATGGTGAGCAACTACAAGCATAATTAATGCTATTTTTATATTGTCGATGAAATATAAACGTTCACTCTCTCTTTTCACCTATAAACCCCTTTCCTATTAAAAGTTACTCTCTGACCTTCCAAATCTACTTTTTTAACAATTATGCGAGAAAGTCTAGAACCCGCTTGATCACAAGTTTCGTCGCGTCAGCATTATAAGACGGTAAACTGCTGTCGGTGAAGAGATGTTCTTTGCCTTCGTACAGAAAAAGTTTAGCGTGATTGGCTGACGCTACAAGCTCACGGGCCGCGTCGATGTCGCCGTCTTCAACGAAAAAAGGATCGGCACTCATGGCGTGAACTTGCACAGGCAAGTCGGCCGGCCACTGAGATTCAAACGCCGAGGTCGGGAGGCAGGCATGAAAAAACAGTGCGCCTTTAGCGCCTTCACGGGTTTGGGCGAGCTGCTGTGCTGCCGGGACACCGAGTGAAAAACCAGCATAGACGACATCACGTGAAAGCTCACTGGCTGCCTGAATGCCGCGCGCCGTCACTTCTTCAAATCCGATTTCCTTAACAAATGCCAAGCCTTCCTCCAGCGAGGAAAACACGCGGCCGTCAAATAAATCCGGCACGTGCACAGTATGCCCCGCATCTCTCAGTTGATCGGCGATTGCTTCAATCCCCTTCGTTCGGCCTAAAACATGGTGTAACAACAAAACTTCTGCCATCGTTTTTTTCCTCCAATTTAATTAAATTCCCTATGTCTAAGTTTCGACAAAAAAGCCTGTTTGACCTGCCAGAATTTTACGATTTAGAAATATCTACCTTAATGAGCGCCCTTGTTTATGACAACCTTCGGCTCATAGTCACAGATCACCTCAATTATCCCAGTGTCTACTGGATAAATATGATGTTCCAAACGATGTGCTAGATTGTCGGGAAATAAGGGTTTAAATCTGTCTAGATAATCAGAGTCTACCGCTTTAAAAAGGTGGAGGGCGAATTGATCCCTAACACTCTCCTTAGGATAATTAAGGTAAGACATTGGAATCTCACTTGTATATCTAAAAGACACTACTCTATCACCCAAATATTTCACTCCACTATCGTAGATAAAATCCACTTCGATTTTCCTTGAATCAATCAGGGTTATAACTAATCCACTTTTAGGATCAACTCTTAATTTGAAGTTAATCGCTATACCCAATTCTTCGGCAAATTCTTTAGTAGGTGTCCAAATAGTCATTGTAGGGTGCCTTTCCATGTGTAGTCCCGCCCTTCACCTTGTTTTATTCTTAAGGAATTATTAACCCTTCACAAGAAGCTATTGCCTCGTTAGTTCAATAAAAATAAGCCCTCAAGCTGCTCAATGATCTTAAAGAAGCACCCGTTAATTGAAGGAAATTAATAAGATTATGGAACCAACTATTAGTAAGAGAATCAGTATTCCTGCACCTTTCCAACCGAGACTCCCAACTAAATCCTGAAGTCCTCCACCGTGAATACCTCCTGTAGGGTTTCCTTTTAATTCTTCTTGTCTCAATCTTTCTCTTATTTCTTCGGGTCTTTCTTTATCTGAATTCAATAAAACACCTCCCTATTTTCTGGCTTCTTCAATAACTTCGTTCTAATTAGCTGATCTTCACTGGTCCGCTAACTTTTCTCCTGTAATGATTTCAAATAGTTCTGCTGACTTATCTTCGTCTAATCTGACATATTGATTTGCACCCATGAGTTCTACTTTATCTTTGTTTGGGGTGATCCATAGTTCATATAATACTGCTTTAGCTTCAATGTTGGTGTTTGTAAAACGAAATGCAAATCTGTAATCAGGAGAGTTTACCCTTTCTGCTTTTGCATTTATCCAATTTGCCTCTTTTAAGATCTCTCTCACTTTTTGAACTTGCTCATTGTCAGTGATCTCTCTGAGTTCTTCGTAGTTATTGTTATTTTCATCGCCAATAAGCTTTTCGACTACTATACTTTGTTCCGTATTCTGGATATCGTTTGAACAACCTACTAACAACATTGAAAATACCCCGATTAAGCAGATGAAGAAATTAATCGTTTTCAAATTCATTCCCCCTATTGCGCTCAGAGCAATTAATACATTATTCGACAACTTTAAAGTCTATCGTCGCTTTCATATTTACTCTTTCTCTGTCTCCCAAGTAGAAGTCCGTCTCGCTATGAACAACATAATATCCAGAGGGGAAGCCATCATTGCCCCAAAAACGTTTCATGTATTTCGCGTAATCACTTGGGTCACCTGCATCATATCCACCACTTTTCACGTATTCTTCTCGATAAGGTTGCCCTGTTTAAGGACTGTTGCTAATCCTATGTCCTCAACGACAAAGTCAATATCAAACCCTCTAACCTTTTCTTCCAAAGGAAAAAGAATAGCCGAGGAAGAATGATAAATAGTAACCTCCTCTTGATCTCCTATATACGTTATTTCACCGAATAATTTCAGATCATCCCCATTTGCATACTCCTTCTTTTCACTAACAAGTCGGAAAACAAAGTCCCCTTGAACATTCTCGTCTATTGTCTTTGTAACTTCGTATTCTTCTAAATCACTCTTACTAATTTGATGGGGTGAGCCACAGCCAGAAACAAAGAGGACTAGAATCGTTACAAGTGCTATGAAATGTTTACAAATTTTGAGCCCCTCCTTTCCTCACAATCTGACTAGATTGTTGAACACAAGTTAACAACACTCTTCACTAATGTGCCCCTTTAGTTCAAAAAGTTCTATAAAAATAGCGTTAACCCCTTCTTGGATCAACGCCTCCGTTAGCTTAATAAAAACTTCTTAATATAGAAAAACTTGCTCATAGAAGCGAGTCTCTACTTACTTATCTCTTATTCCTCGGTAATTATCTCTAATAAATTCTAAATTCTTTACTGCTAATTCGGGTTGTAGAGATTCTATAAAATCCAGGATATCCTTCTTAGAAAAAGGATTAGCATAAAATCTCTTTTCCCCACTCCTCTTTCTTATCCTATTTACTCTCTTTATAATCTGTTAAAAGATTCACTTCTGTAACCATCCCTCTATTATTCAACAGTTAGATCACCTGATGTTGTTTGGATCGTTAAGCGATCTTCCCCCCTACCAATCCTACCCACTTTTCTTTCACTTCCCTCTTCAAATATCATGTTTTCCAGATTTACAGTAGCTTTACCTGAATTACTATTAAATTTAAAATCGAGTGTTTCCGGCTCTTTTTCGAATTGAATGTTGACATCCCCGCTTGTTGAATTTGTACTAAGCGTAGGAATCATTTCTTCTAAAAACAAGATTACATCTCCTGAAGTAGTATGAATAGCACCCTTTTCGGACCTAAAATTCTTATGACTAACTTCACCGCTTGTTGTTTTAATTATAAAATGATTGAATGTATTATCTCTTAACGAAATGTCACCACTGCTTGCTTGAAGTGACAATGTACCAGTTGTTAGTGATTCCTCTATCGACTGATCCCCGGAAGTCGAATTTACTTTCATTTCCTCTACCTCTATGCTTTGAATTTGTATATCTCCAGAGGTTGTATAAATCTCAAATTTTTTATAAGCTCTTTCAGGCAAGGCAACTTGCAAGGTTAGATTCACTTCACTGCCAAGTCTCAATCCAAGTTTCTTTGTGTCATTAACGTACGATATGTTCAGTTTCTGTTTCTCAACATCTTCCGTAATTTCTAATTGGTATGTATGATTAAACCCTCTTTTGATTTCTCCATTTACACTTACTTTTACATGATTAGTTGAGCTTGGAATCAGTTCAACATCTGCAGCAGTAGTTTGGATCGAGAGTTCTTGTATACCATCAACTTCAATTTCTTGTTCCTCTGATACCGAAACTGTCTTAAATGGGAGGTTAGCCCAATATAAAACGACTACAGCTATGACAACAATTACTAGCGTTACTAAAACTTTTTTCATCTTCATTCCTCTTTTCAGCGTATTTCTCCTCTATCAACATATCAATGTACCAATAACTTTTTATCAGGCTTAGGTATGAGATTGGATACTACTTAAGATTGAAATTCCTCTATAGATTCCCTTTATAAAAGAAAGCGGCTTATCGTTTTAAACCTTCTTTTAATTTAATTGTCTATCGGAAGTAATCATGATGAATAGCACAAGTTATTCATAAAAAACAAAAAAACCTTTAGTACCAGTTAAGCACTAAAGGAATAATGAGGTTTAAATTAATTATAAGAGAATTCATTCAACTTTATTGTTAATTCAGCGTTAATTTTCCCCTGGTCTTAATCTTAAGAAGCCTTTAATATGTTCTTAAACTAACCCCGTTAGTTGAACAAAAAAAAGATCCTCCTGAAGCAGCCCTCTAATCTTCAAGTAAAGCTCTCGTTCGTTTAATACGAACAGAGACGCATCTTAAACAATCGAGGCCCTTTAATAAAAAGGAAATTTTTAAACTTCTAGATCTGATTTTTCTATTTCCCAATTAATCATAGTATCAGTTTTACTAACTTGTTTCATGTTTGATTTTTCTAACACTCTGATAGATCCATAATTGTCACGGAGCGTTTCTGCTACTACTTTATCAACTTTTGAAGTTCTAAATGCCCATTGAATTAGTACACCCACAGATTCTGTTGCATATCCACTATTCCAATAATTTTCAAGTAACCCATATCCTATTTCCACAACTTTATTTTCGTCTGGTTTACCCTTAAAGCCAATATCTCCGATAACAATGCCATCAGCTTTCCGGATAACAAGCCAACTACCCCAATATAACAAAGAGGGATCCTCTTTTAACTGCGTCAAATAGGTTGAAATTTCCGGGCCATTGTCATACGCCTGATTTACAGCGATTTCAACTGTTTTTTCTGTACAAGGTATAACAAGTAATCTCTGTGTTTCTAATTCCATGATTGTTTCTCCTTTTTAATTAAAAGTTATTACTTCAAATAAAAAAAGAGATATGCAAAACATATAACCTCTCCCCTTTACAGTTAAAGATTAGTTTATTATATCATTAACTTTAACTAGACAGTTATTTCATTACGTGTATTCATATGGCCCGATTGTTGAACACAAGTTAAACAACACTCTTCAACTAACCTGTTCAGTTAGTTGAAAAAGAAAAAAGAGCCCTCAAGCCCTAAACGATCTGCACTAAAGCAATCAGTTAGTTGAATAAGGACTATAGACTATTGTGGTAAACATTCCAATGTTTATTTATACTAATTAAAAAAGGAGATGTTGTCATTGAAGAAATTATTATTGACTTCTACTGTAATAATCTTTGGTTTTTCAATCTACAAAGTCACTTCTTCTACTGATTTTGTTGAAGAGAACGCAGTAGAAGATGCGGAAAAAGTAAATGATGTAACTGATGTAACATATCAATCAGTCGACCCAGATCATGAGTGGATTATTGAGTTTGATAAAGGAATAAATGAAACCTTACTAAATACTGAATCACTTTATGTAAAAGACGATAAAAATAACCTTGTTGCTGTAAGTATTCAAAGGGATAATAACACAACTGTTAGGATTCTTCCTCCAGAAGAGGGGTATGACCAAGAAACAGTGTATACTTTGAATATCAATAAGAATCTTGATTTAGAAAACTTAGGGAAATACAATCCTCAAGAGGCACATAAAAGAAATTTTAAAGTAGAAGACAATACATAATTTAAAAACAAAAGCTCACTAATAGTGGGCTTTTAAAATTCCTTTATTGAACTAACCCTTTAGTTCAAAATGTCACCCTCAAAAGGTATCAATCCCAGTAATTAAAAACAATGTCTCCAACTGTTTTAGAATTAAAGTATTTTATAAGCCCTAATTCAGCATCATTAAGTTCATTCTTATTTTCAACTATAATTCTTCCTTTCCTATCCCTTATCACTAACGGCTCGTTTAACTCAGTCGGGCTTAGTACACGGTAGAATGGGCTGAACTCAGCCGTCAACTTTTCATGTTGAATGAATCGAATATTACCTGGGTCGACTGAGGAAGCAAAAGTAACAAATGGATAGATTAAATTGAGTAAAATATACAATTTAAGTTCCGAAACCTCCACTTTTACTATGTAATAATGACGAGCAACTCCAGGTTCGCAAAAAGACATAACATTCCCATCTATATTTTGGATTACCGAATAACATATCTTCTTAAAGTATTCTCCATCTGTCTTCGGATTAGGACCATTAAACCCACTCACTCCATTTAAAAGAATCATTTCACCATACTCCTTTGGCCACTTATCCATTGAAAAACCATTCATTCCCTCTTGCTCTTCTTAAACTAACCTCCCCTTAGTTCAATAAGTTCTATAAAAATAGCGTTAATCCCTTCTTGGATCAACGCCTCCGTTAGCTTAATAAGAAACTTCTTAATATAATCTTGTTTATTTCTAATTACGTATCTCTTATTCCTCAGTAATTATCTCTAATAAATTCTAAATTCTTTACTGCTAATTCGGGTTGTAAAGATTCTATAAAATCCAGGATATCCGTCTTAGAATAAGGGCTGGCGTAAAAATCATCATGAATATCATAAGTTTGAACGATTATTGAATACACTTCATTATTAACTACAAACTCTGAGATGGCTATGATGTATTTATTTTCGCCATTAGACCTTTCAGAATCCGGAATGAGGTTCCAGTCACCGACTTTTTCTATGATCTTGTGGTTCTCCTCAAGGGGAACTTTATCTTTAAAAATTTGTGTGAAGTATGAGTTTTGTTGACTTTGAAAACTTAGAGCTAAGGTAATTTCCTCTGAAGAATAGGAATCTTTGTGTTCACCGCTTTTTGACCAGTAATTAAAACTAGCTTTCTTTAGTGTATACTTTTCCGGATTGTTCATAATCGTTTGTTGTAAATTGTTTGTTGCTTCATCGGAAAGAACTCCCCGACTTCCACTATTGACCTTCCCCTGAACTATAGTATCTAAAGAAGATATTATATGCTCATTGTCCTGAGTTTCCTTTTCTGCTACAGCATAGTGATCTGATTTAGTGTTACTAGTAAAGTTATAATTATTAAGCAACAGCAGGCCTTGGATGGTAAACAAAACAACCGCGGAAGCCAAAACAGCATAATAAACTCCGTGAAACTTTTTGGATGAACTTTTATTTGTTGTTTTACTGTGAATTTTCCGACTTTCATCTCGAGAAAAATGCACATGTTTATTCAAGTATCCCTGTACTTCTTCTTTCACATGTCTATCGAAATTGTCCACTAGCATTACTCCTTTCCAATTTGTTTTGAAGAATTTTCTTTCCACGAAGTAATCTTGATTTAATCGTATTCATATTTACATTGAGGATTTCACTAATTTCGGTCATCGTCAATTGCTGATAATAATAAAGAATAAGTACCTCTTTATACTTGGTTGGTAGTTTGGCTATTTGTTCTATCATGCTTCTTGAAGACTGTTCATTAATAAACTGTTCTTCCGAAGACGGTTCTGTAAAATCGGGTGAAATAATAGGTTTATAAAACAGATTTCTTACGCTCCAACGTTTCTTATAATCCTTACATTTATTGATAGTAATACGTATTAGCCAAGTCTTATAACTAGATTCATGTCGGAAGCTAGACAGATTTTGATAACAAGATATAAAGACTTCTTGAATAATATCTTCACATTCGAACAAATCATTTACATATAAGAAAGCAATTCTTTTTAAATCGGTTGCATAGTCCTCCATCAGTTGATTAAAAATCACATCTAGCGAAACTTCTGAATCGGCTTCTAGATCTATCACTCATTGAACCTCCTTTCATACATTAGACGAGTCTCGAATTGATATTGACTCAAAAAGTTTTTACTTTCTACTTCTTTTGTTCAATAAAAAAAGTCTTCACTCCTTCTTGAAGTAAAGTACCTCGTTTGTTGAAGAAGAGAAGTGAAGCTTATTCAACACCCATTTGAGGAATATAGAAAAGTTCATTAACCCTCTATAAGTGCATAGTATTTCAAGATTTTTCCTTCTGGACTTCCTTTTTCAAATTCCCAGAATGTTTGCAGCGGTGAATAACTAACGTCCAAAAATCAGGTGCTACCCTATTATAAGAAACTATCGACGTGAAGAACGGCGATCCTTTTCTTAGGCATCTCCCACAAATATAAATTTTAATTTCATGTCTTTCTCAAATGACATATCAATTAATTCATTTCTTTCATTCTTTGGATTAGAAATAAAATAACTTATATCCATGCCATCTGGATGTTTAATAAAGTTGGCTATAAACATAAAATTTGAAGCCCATTCAATCGGAAATGGTGTATTTGATTCCGGTACTCCAAATTTTACTGCATCATCTTTAACCTCAAACTCTACATCATATTCCTTCTTTAACTCTTCAAATTTACCATCTGAAATAAGTCGCATTATTTTCCTTGCCTCGCGATCAGCTTCCTGTAAAGATAATCTATAGGTAACGTCTGGAACGAGCTTATATTCTTCAATCTCTTCTTTCAATTCCTCAATTTCTTTTTGTTGATCCTGCATTTCCTTTCGTAGCTCTTCAAGCTGGTTCTCGTATTTGCTAGTTAATTGATTTATTTTATCTTCGTCCGAGCATCCTCCAACAAACAGTAGGATAAAAATGAGTAAACCCAATTTTTTCAACAAATATCGCCCCCTAAAAAAGTAGAATCCATAAGCTTGCTCAACTAACCTGCTCCGTTAGTTCAATATGAAAATAGATCCTTCTTGGCAGCTCAATGATCTTCAAGTAAAGCACCGGTTAGTAAAAAACTCACTTTAAAAAGACTTGTCGAAATACTCCATTGCTAGTATTACTAGCCCCAAAATCGTTAACAACAATCCTACAACAAATGGGAAACCTAGGAATAAACTTTGAACAGCTTCATTCCCAAACCCATATTGCCGCTTTTCCCCAAAAATCGCATACCACAACTGTGAACCAGTCCAACTAGTCATGCTGGGCATATACATCATTGCCATCAGAATTATAGTTAGTGTAGTAAATATTCCCCCTATCATTATAAAACCGCCAATTACAGTCCTTTTCATTCTTTCGCCCCCAATCTCTATCTCCATACAATTTAGATTACCACTTGTTCAACTAACCTCCCTCTTTAGTTCAAAATGACATCCTCAAAAGGTTTCAATCCCAGTAATTAAAAACAATGTCTCCAACTGTTTTAGAATTAAAGTATTTTATAAGCCCTAATTCAGCATCATTAAGTTCATTCTTATTTTCAACTATAATTCTTCCTTTACTATCCCTTATCACTAACGGCTCGTTTAACTCAGTCGGGCTTAGTACACGGTAGAATGGGCTGAACTCAGAACCTCCCCTTAGTTCAATAAGTTCTATAAAAATAGCGTTAATCCCTTCTTGGATCAACGCCTCCGTTAGCTTAATAACTTTAACTTCATTCCATTCCATATTTAGCCCCCCAAGAATTAATTACAGAAACATTTTATGTATTTCATTTAATTAAAGGTAAAATTCTTTTGAACAAAATTCCCCGTTCAATTCCACCCATTAAATTGCACTTTAGTTAGAGAAGAAAAATAGCCGTCTAAGCAGCTCAATGATCTTAAAGACAACTACATAATAAAAACCAAAATTGTTGTGATAATTAAGGACTGTGCAAAAGAAATAACTAAATCATTTTTCCAGTATGTTTTGGAAAAGCGACTGAAAATCCTACCTATCGCAAAGCTACAAACCCATATACTTAAAAACATTATGACAAAACCCAAAATGCAATCCCTCCCCTCACAATCTCATTTGATCTCTCTTGAAAATAGCCTGATTGTCTAAGTAGGCTGAATGAGCTTAAAATGATACTATCCAAATTACGAAAAAAATTAGATTAAATCATAGGAAATCTTTACATCATGTTTGGAATAAATACTTTCATAAATAGGAAGTAGCCAAGAGCACCAACGACTAAGGCAATAAGAATTATGACAATCGGTAAAGTTTTAGTCATCATGGTTGCCACCTTATAAAAATTTAGTTGAACAAAAAAATAGCCTACGAAGCAGCTTAATCATCTTTAAGTAAAGTGTCGTTAGTTGAAGAAGCATCTGCTTTTTATTAAACATTATGGTCGTACTGTATCTTTGATTAATCCTTTATCATTATCGGACATATACTAATTAAGCTAACGATAGGAGATGATAAATATGGATCTCATTTTATGGATGACTGTTTTGTCTGGTACCTTTATCGCAATATTCGCTAATAACGGCGAATGCAAAAAGAAAAAATGTTAAACTTTTCCATATCTACCCGATTTCTTGGTGGATTTAGGAAATGATCCATAGGTTATAGATTTCTTTTTAGAAACACATCTTGTTTCCCCCTAATTAAGCTTAATAGGGGGCTTTTTTGTTGGATAGGTTGTTCGGTCGTGTCTTAATTTCTTCCCTTCTTATTACGCAGTAGTGGTCAACTGCGAAATTATAACTTCCATTAACGGATTAAATTAAACTGCCTCGTTAGTTGACGTAAGGTTTATCACATTAATAAACCTAAGTTCATTTTAAATAATCCAGTAGCAAGTAAGTTGATTTGCTTCTATTATCCAGCACTTAAAACAGCAAGTATGCTAAAATTACCATCTTGCGGTGTTTTATACCACAGATCTATTGTTGATTGCTCATCACTTACATTAATGTATTCATCATACAAAGTCATATAATATTTATCTCCATAATAGTAGAAAATAAATTTCTCAATATAATCTTCTACAATTGGTTGTGAGTTCATTTCTTCCTTTTTTATACTAGCAAAAGATGATGCAATTCCTTTTATTCGAAAACTATCTAATACAGGAAACGGAAATTCCTTTTCCCCAACAATCATTCCACTGTGATAGAGCTTACTAAACAAGTTTTCATCAAGGTAATCAATCGGCTTTGATAAGAAAGCCTTTGCTAGCTGCGTATAATCTTTTTCACTACGGTAAAACGTATCCATTTCAGCATTCATAAAAAAATCATTCTCTAGCGAGATAAAGGTGTATTTCTGATCACCTGAGTAAATGTGAAAGGTAAATTCTATTGGATAACCAGAAGGATATGGACTATCTGTTTGTCTAGTACCTCCAAATTGATTTCGAAATGCTTCAATAACAGCCTTTGAATCTATAACTACTTCCTCATCGTAAGTTTCTAAAATAATCTTATCCCACTCTCCCTGTAAAAACTCAGGTCGAATATATGAGAGTTCCTGAGCTTGATTGTTTACTTCTTTATTTTCCTTTTGTAGATTTTCTATTTGTACCAGTAAACCTTCATTTTGATTTACTAAGCTTTCAACCTTTACGTCTTGAGTAGTTTGATTCCTATTTTGATTAAATATAATTACGAGAAGGATAAGTACAACAACGGACATGATAACATTTAAAACCTTTGGAATACCTTTCATAACTTCCCTCCTCGTCATGTATCCTTTTTCAAGTAAAGCACCCGTTATTAAATAAGACTAAAAGCCCGATAAATCTTTCAACTCATGTTTGCTATAACTTATAAAGTAACTAAGATACCCTATTTCATTTGTCTTTTTATTTTTATAGCTCAGTTCTATTTCAATATCAAAGTCATGTTTCAATCCTTCCAATTCAATTGAACTGAAATCCACAAATTCATGATACGTCTTAGTTAATTCATCAAATGAATTATATGAATAATTATATGGGTAACTTGAATCTAATAAGTCTTCATTGTTATAGTGAATTGCTAGCAAGTATTTATACAGGTGATCTATTGAGTATATATAACCGATATAATCCCCTCGATCCAAACCAGAAGAATGTTCATTTAATTTATCGATTACTTTTTGTAATTTTTGATGTCCTTCATCATAAGTCATTGCTTCATTCACTTCATCGTCCAAACTTAATTTATCATCTTTACCTACTATTTCAGCATTGTGCTCTATTTGTTCATCTTGTGTCGGTTCTATAAACGGCATTTCATTATGATGTGAATTACAACCTACTAAGAAGAGATTAATGATTAATAAAGGTATAAATATCTTTTTCAATGCTAAAACTCACATCCTTACATTAGATGAATGAAAAAATGGTTTTCTTGATCTAACCTCCGTTAGTTCAATAAGAAAAAGCTACCGTTTCAGTTAGTCACTAGGTTAACTAAGGCACCCTTTAGCACAATAAGTAACGAGGATTTTATTCAACAAATTGCGCCCATAGAAGATACTTTAATCTTCATGATTTTATAGACATGGCAAGTTGCATCACTAGCCTTACAGGAGTTGCGGGGTTTTCCATTTGATTTACATCTCCAATAAAAAACATGTCCTTTTCGGGATAGTAAAATGCAAAGGAACCTGTTGAACCAGAATGACCTATTAACTCACCTTTTCCCATAAAAAGTGTTGCAAGGCCATTTAGTGGAATTCTCATATATCCAGAACCGTAATGAATTGGAAGCATAGAAGCCTGCAACCTGTTGTTTACGTTTAGTTCATGAAAAACAGTTGTATTAAATAGCTTTCCTTTAAAGAAAGCCTTGATAAATACCATTAATTCACGTGCTGTAGAAACACAACCGCCACTTGCGCGAACGCTCCTCAGTAATTTTGGAAGGTATAAGGCAGTGTCCTTATAATAAATATACGGGATAAAATCATTCTCATCTTTCGGGAGATAAGTATTTTTGAGCTCTAAGGGATCAAAAATTAATTGTCTATACACATCTTCCAATGTTGAAATAGTAACTCTTTCAATAATTTTACCGAGGATTTCAAAGTTTATATTTGCGTAATGAGCTCTTTTCCCCATATCTGGTGCAAAGTGTGGTTTTATTTCCTTCGTCCTTAATAAGGTTTCATTAAAATCAATTTGCACATCCTTATATAGGATTGCACGTTTTTTCGACTTATTGCTGCCCTCCTCAATCGCATCCCTCAATCCGCTTGTATGAAACAATAAGTTCGAGATTGTAAGTCTATTAGAATACTCTCTGCCTTTGTATACGTGAAGGTTCTTTAATGTGTCTTGTTTTAAATATCTTGTTATTTCATCATCCAGTGACAGTTTTCCCTGCTCTTTCAACATATAAATACAAGCGGTTGTGAACAGCTTTGTAATACTTGCAATAAAGAAGGGCGTATCTATATTCTTCCCCCCGTACTCGAAGCTATATGAAACATCTCCATTGGAGTTTTCTACGAGAAGAACAGATTCATGAATTTGCTTCTTCTTTGTAAGGTTTCCGAAAATTTTTTCGGCTTTTTGTTTTTGAATTTCCATATACTTACCTCCCCCATGTTATTGATTATAAAAACGATTTTGACTTATACTATTGATTCATTAAAACTGCTGCGTTAATTAACTAAGTTCGACAAAAAAATCGTTAATCCTGTTGAAATAACGCTCCGTTAGTTCAATAAAAAAAGGCCTTACTCCTTCCTGAAGTAAAGCACCCCAACAACAATGTTTACCTGAGTGTTTATAGTTTTAAGTTATTGATCACTTGCTTGACAGAATTTGCCGATTCATGGAGAGCTTCTTTTTCATCATCCAATAACTCTAATTCAATTACTTTTTCTATTCCCTTCCCACTAAGAATAACTGGAACCCCCAAACAAAGGTCCGAATAACCATATTCTCCTTCTAAATAAGCAATAGCTGGAAGAATACGCCGTTGGTCTTTTACGATAACTTCTGCCATTTCAGTCAGTGCTGCAGCAGGTGCATAATAGGCACTTCCATTTCCTAAGAGCTCAACGATTTCCGCTCCGCCTTTTCGAGTCCGTTCAACGATTTCATTCATTCGTTCTTTTGAAATTAAAGTCGTAAGTGGAATGCCACCTGCATAAGAATAACGAATTAGCGGAACCATGTCATCTCCATGTCCACCAAGAACAAATCCAGTGATATCTTTCACGGATATATTTAGCTCTTCCGCAATAAAGGCTCGAAATCTTCCTGTATCTAATACGCCGGATTGACCAATGATCCGTTCTTTAGGAAAACCCGTTTCCTTCAGTATTGTATAAGTCATTGCATCTACTGGATTCGTCAGGACTAAAATAAATGAGTCGGGTGCATTTTTTTTAATTTCTTTCGCTATTGACTTCATAATACTTGCGTTTGTATTTACTAAATCATCACGACTCATGCCTGGTTTCCGTGCGATACCAGCAGTAATAATTACAAGGTCTGAATCACTTATGTCTTTATAATCTGACGAACCTGTAATTTTTGCATCAAATTGTTGAATAGGGCTCGCTTCCAACATATCTAGTGCCTTTCCTTTTGTAGGGTTCTCCATAGCAGGAATATCAACTAGAATAATGTCTCCAAGCTCTTTTTGTGCAAGAAATAATGCGGTTGTGGCTCCTGTAAAACCTGAACCAATTACGGCTATTTTAGTACGCTTCAAATTCTCTCCCTCTCCCTTTCGAAGTTTTCAATACTTAAAATACCCGGTCCTTTTCAGGCGTAATCCTCTCTCAGCAATCTGGCCCCGATTGTTGAACACAAAACAGTCTCCCACCCCTACGTAAACCGATACGGTTAATCGTTATAAAATTGTCAAACACAACTTCAATTTGTTGTGATACTCTTAATCAATGCTTGCAACAGAAAAAGGAGTTGATAGAATGATCTGGACGATTATTGGTATCGCGATCGGAGTCATTTTAATCTTTATAACAAGCCCCACAAGTGCACTTGTCGGATGGTTTTTACGTCAATTTTCACTTCACCCACAGCTTGATCCAAAAGAAATTACCGTATCATATAACGGAAGGTATTTAGGAGAGGAAGAAAAAGATCGATTTAGTAAGTATTTTAATGAAGCTCAATTCATCGAAAGACACCATATATTTCCGGGGACGGAAAAATCATTTCTACAGCCAGACACGAATGTCATTCCATTTGTCATCAACGTAACAAGCAGAAACAAAGAAATGAATTTCATTATTTACCCATACAAAGACCACGTTGACGTTGTCAAGCAGTGGAAGAAAAAAGTTGCTTCTTTTAGCCTTCAATCCGAGCAACTACAAATTTTTTCGTTAAAGGCTATATGACGTGGAACTAAGGCCATAACAGGTCTTTTTTCCACGTACCATTCACGAATGTATACTTTACTCTCGTATGCTTCCGGTCTTCATCCGCCTGCCAAAACTCTACTTCTAGTGGATTCACTCGATATAAAGTCCAATCGGGATAGATGATAGGTAGATCTTGCTTGATCTTTTCAATTTCATTCGTTAATGCTTCTTCTAATTCACGTTGGTCATGTAATATGGAGCTTTGTTTTCCTAGTAAAGTGATTGCTCGAGCTATTGTCCCTCGTTTCAAGAAATCTTTAGCATTGATGTCTTTATCCATTTCAACGATTGTGCCACGTATTCTCACTTGTCTTCCAATTAAAGACCAATAAAAAGTTAACGCTACATTCGGGTTCCCCGAAATTTGTTTCCCTTTTTCACTTTGAGAGCTCGATGCAAAATACCAGCCATGCTGATCAACATCTTTCATAATAAGAACTCGTGCATCTGGAGAGCCATTAGGGTCGGTTGTAGACAGCGTCATTGCATGAGGTTCGTGTACCCCTTTATCGACCGCAGCTTTAAACCATTCCAGGAATAGTTCATGAGGATAATCAGGCAATTCATTCACATGAAATGATGGGAAAGGGCCAACGAGCGTTTTACTCTCTCGAATCATTTTTCGAATGTCTTCCATAGAGATCCTCCCTCCCAGATTTGCAGTTTCCCTATACCACGTTAGAAACTTTTCTTTCTCTATGACATGTAAGATACACGGAGCATTTACTTGTGCCTCTAGCTTCTTATGTTCCTCAGGAAAATCATCTTCTACAAATAATGTTATATAAGGTAACTTTTCTTGTGCTTTTTGAGAGCGAATATTATCGACTTTCGCTCCAGCGAATACATAGCCTAAGCCCAGTTCAGTAAAGGCGGTATAAAGTATTCTCGCCTTTGCTAATGGATTGTAGCCTAACCCCCAATATGGATGACCTATCCAAGTGCCGATATGGCAGGATCTCTTATCACTATCAATATCTTTAAGGGTAATCACACCAATCAGTTTCTCGTTTTCATTAAAAATACACCTTGAATATTGTTTGCCTGCCTTTTCTTGTTCAAGTATAAATTCAATAAATCCAATCGTTCCTTCTACTGTCGTATGTTCTTCCTGAAGTCCTAAAGCATCCTTCACCTCTGAGGTTGAAGTTAACAATGACATTTCCTTCGCATACTTTACCTGATGTGGTACTAATGTAATTTTCCTCATCTCCGCCACCCCCTAATTCATCCGTTAACTGAAGAAGCTATAGATTTTTATAAATGCCCAAATGATGATGAAACTCCATACGAGTACTATTAGTGAACCGACAATCCAATTCTTCGGCTTACCGTTTTTCATCCTCTCTTCTGCCTTCACTTCACAGTCAGACAATACATTGTTCGGTATCATTTTCAACGCAAGCCATATTCCGATTGGAAGGAGAATGACATCATCTAAGTATCTAAGAATGGGTATGAAATCCGGTATTAGATCAATTGGACTGAACGCATAAGCAACCACACAAGCTGTAAATAATTTTGCATACCAAGGTGTTCTTGGATCTTGATAAGCATAGTAAAGGATAAATATCTGTCGCTTTAGGCTTTTCGCCCAAGCCTTTATGTTTTTAAACATGTAGTCTCCTTGTTGTCTCATTCTTTTATGTAATTAACAACATCATCAATATAACTCTCTAACGGTTTGGCTGTATCTACAACGAGGCACGGATAATCAGTTGGTTTTTTACTGTTCTCTATGCTGTATGTAAAAGCCTCTTCAGAACGTACCTCGCTTATTTGACTTATCATGCGATCTCGACTTTTTAATCGGTCATTAATCGCATGGAAGTCATTAAGGTAGCACTCTACGTATTTGTATGCTGCATTATACTTTTTAGCCAAACTGGTTCCTCGATCGACCATTTCTTCATAAAGGCACGGACTGTCAAATACTACACTATGTCCTTGTGATAAGTGAAATTCAATTAAAGACCAATCAATATTGTATGAAATCTTCCCAGCGAGTTTTCCATCAATCGGAGTATCCTCTATGGAATGTAATAAAGCCGATTTTACAATATCATGATCTATGATGACTGCCCCTGTTCTCTTCGCAATTTGTCTGGAAAGTGTGGACTTTCCAGAGCCAGGGAAGCCAGACATTTGAACGAAAAACATATTGAACGCCTCACGATTCTTCATTTTAAATTTCTCATTTGGCTCAATCATTACGTTATTTACGTCTCCCTATTTCCGGCTTCTGATATTCTTGATGGAAAACGTGTACGGGAGCGACGTAGGCACAACTCCTTTTCCTGCCTTCTCGCCTTGTTGCAGCACCATTGAATGATCGGCCTTTTATATGCCGACCTCTTTGGCTGTCAGGACCACAAAAACCGTTGAAGAAGAGCAGGCACTTATTAAGGTTGCGAGTGCGAGCAGCATTACGATTACCATGAATTATTTCAATTGTTTTCACCCTTTTCCGCTATGGTTCGGTTAAAACTGATATCAGTGGTTGTTAGCGGATCTTCAGCACGTAGACCTGGCCGCTATATTCCATCAGCAACTCGAGCGACCCGTTGTCCGTCTTTACTTCTTCCGGCACCGAGACCATAAACCGCATCTCATCGAAATCGTCACCAGGTGTTTCTTTTACATCGAAAAAGCCGCCGTAGCGCTCCGTTCCTTGATGGAGCAGCGTGAAGACCAACACCCGATCGTACGTCAAATTCTCGTCCCGTTCGAGGTAGTTGAGCCCTCCGGAGACATGCAGGAACACATTTCCAGGTTTCCGCTTTTCGGTGCTGCCGGAAGGGAGCATGACTTCGTCTTCGAAGCTGACCTCGGAAATGGTCAGCTCCAATTGATTCTCGAACGCAAAAACCTCCCCGTACTCAATTGGAACAGGCTCCTCCTCAACCGGCAATCCATCCTCGAGCATCTCCTCCGCCGCTTCTGCCTGCGGATCCTGAAACTCCCTAACCTCTTTTTCACTGATGTCCATGAGTTCTCCTTCTGTACAGGCCGACAGCAGCAGGGCCGTCAGCAGGAGTGGGGCAATATGGATCTTTTTTAACCTTATTTTCATTCTCGCCATTCCTTTTTATTTTTTATATTGTTTGCAGGCTGAGTACCCCTTTTAAGAAAAGGCCACCAGCTCCATTAGTTGAAGAAGACGTAAATTAGAATGAGTAACAAAATCGCTAATATAGATCTAATCCATAATAATCGGTTACTTATCCCCGCTTTCCCTTCAAGATAATGTAAGTACATCATTGTTAACGGATAACCTAACAATGCTAATACACCAACGCTACCAACAGTTTCATAATATTTTAATAACCCTACCCCAACAATGATGAGTCCTAGTGTGCCAATGAACATCTGTACATATAAAATACCTTTTTCGTTTTCTTCCAATTTCACTCACTCATCCATTCATCTTTAGTAAGGATGCAATGAGCATGTACTTGGTCATCAATTTCTGTCTCGCCATTCAATCGAAAGCCGCATTTTTGAATGACTTTAATCGAGCCAACATTGCGGGGCAGAACAACTGTATTGAGCTGTTCGACATCTGTTTTCTCAAACAAATAGTTGATTAACCCGGTTACGGCTGTTGTTGTATAGCCGCGATTTCGATACTCTGTTGAAATCGCATAAGCAATTTCCCGGTTCGGTTCGCGCAGCTCTTCTTTTATACCTGTCGTGCAGAACCCTATGAATATGCCAGTTTCTTTTAGTACAATTCCGAGTTTCAAATGATGATTGCCGATTGCAGGCACTGCTGCCAAAAACTCTTTATTGGATGGGATCTCGTAATTTGTCACCCAGTTCAATCGTTGTTCCCTTGTCGACTGCCAATCCGGCAGGAATTCATACACTTCGGGTTGAGAGGTGATTTCATAAATACGATCTACATCTTCAACCGTAAACTCCCTCAGCATGATTTCCCCGCAGTCTATCGTAAATAAATTGTTCAAATCAAGCCCCTCGCTTATCCCTTAGTATTACGTTAGTAACTCTAATAACTTTCAGCTATAGTAACTGTTCTCTTTAAGTGTAATTTTTCATATGCCTTGTGTTAAATATTCTTAAGAGTCAACTCTGCATTTACATTATTTAAAATAACATTCGCAATTTCATTTACTTGTAATGTACCATCAACAACTAAATCAGCATCTGGCTTAATCGTTTTAAGCATATTAAGATAAGCTCTTCGTCCTCTTGAAATATAATTTTCCATATCATATAAAATGTTATGAGTGGATCTATTGCTAAAATCTCTAATTACTCTACGTGCCAAAGCAATGTCTAATGGAGTATCAATAAATACGGAGAAATTAATATGTTTGCCTAATTGAAGATTTTTATAAGAAAATGGGAAATCTATGACAATGTAATCGAGTGGTTCAGCTAATAACGCTTTTAAATCGTTAACTAAAGGAGTTAAATCCCATTCATTAGGATCTCCTCCTTTATCTATCCATTCCACAATGTCATCTGGACCATTGAAATCATAGTCATCAAATAAAAGAATCTTTGAATTATATAGTTTCTGATTCAACAGTTTTGTTATTGTTGTTTTTCCTCCACCAGATACAGCAGCAATAGCAATAACAAATGGAGACTTCCCTTTATTCATAGTATCCTCCAATGCTTAACGATTTCTTCTTAAATCCGGTCGGTATACCGAGACCCGCTCCTCTTCCTCTGTTAACTCATCGGCATCTAGCACTACTTGTCATTTCAACCTCATCTTCATCCCTTCATGTGTCGCTTTAAATCCTAACCGTTCGTAGAAGCGCAAAGCATCGTCCCGCTTTTTATCCGTCGTGAGCTGTACAAGGTGGCAGCCTCGATCTTTAGCCCGTTGAATCGCGTAGTTGATGAGTTCCGTTCCAATCCCCTTCCCGCGTACAGTTGAAGATGTTCTCACTCCCTCGATCGTTGCGCGCCATCCACCTTGATGGGTCAAATAGGGAGTGAATGTGACTTGTTGAACACCGACGACTTCATTCCCGAGACAGGCAACGATCAATTCATTGTTAGGATCTGCATCAATCGCCTGAAACGCATTCTGGTACGCTTCCGGCAATGGTAGCACGAATTGTTCCCTTGTAGCCCCCAATTTGTCATCCGCAAGCATTTCCACGATTCGTTCCAAATCTTGTTCAGTTGCTACTCGAAACTTAACTTTGTTCGCCATTTGTTTAGCCTCCCTTTAATCTCCACTTACAAAAACTTGCCGAGGATTTCCCCAGGCAGTCCTCCGATTTCACAAACCTTCTCTGATGTGAATCCATGCTTGAGCAGTATTTTTCTCGATGGAATATTTTCCGGATCAATAACAGCAGTAAGATGGCTGATATTCGTTTGCTTAGCCAATTCAATGAGTTCGCCTGCAATGAGAGTGCCGTATCCCTTGTTCCAGTAGGCGGGCAGCAGCATATAACCGATTTCCGCTTCATCCGGATTCTCTTCATTCACCGTTACATGCCCGAGGCCAATATAGTCATCGTCGAACACTTTGTACGAACCGAACAGCTCGTGCTTGCGATTTCGTTCTAGCAACTTTTGAAAGTTCCCTTCCGCCTCGTCCAACAGAATCGCCCTCTCTGTAATTTGGGCCATGACGGATTCATTGGACACTAACGTAAAATACTTCTCGAAGTCATCTTTCGTGAACTTTGCCAACTTTAATTTATTCATTTTATCAACCTGCCTCTGAACCTGTAATAGGTCTATCTTCATTCAATTACTGTTGGTATCGGAACTAGAGCATTGTAGTAATTATACTAACATTCAGATAGTAATTGGTATATAGATATTAATTTTCTCAACATATATAATAGAGGAAATTTTGAAAAGGGGAGGATAGGAAATGAAAGTAGAATTAATTAAGCCAACAATTGCTCTTCAAAAAGAGTATCTTTCTTTTTATGATGAATGGAAGACTTCCGGCGAACCATTCATCCCATGGGTGATCGGGAAAGATCCTACTGATTTCAATGGAATGGTAAACGAGCTTCACCGTGCGGAACAAGGAATTGGTCTCCCTGAAGGCTGGGTTCCAGATTCGACCTATTGGCTAGTGAATGAAGAACAACGTTTGTTAGGAGTTGTCAATATTCGTCATGAACTTACCGAGCATCTTCGTAACGCTGGTGGACATATCGGTTATGGCATTCGCCCGAGTGAACGAAAAAAAGGATATGCAACGAAACTACTTCAACTAGCACTTGAGAAAACAAAGGAAATTGGTATCACTAGCGTACTTGTCGTTTGCGATGAAGGGAATATTGGCTCTGAGAAGACGATCCTCAATAACGGAGGCTTCCGCGACAATGACTTCATCGAAGAAGACGGCAATGTCGTAAGGCGTTTCTGGATTCATTCCCCATAAGTCAGGTGCCTAAGTCAGGTGCCTGTGCACCACACATTTATGACAATTCACGAAAAGCTATAAAAATACACAAAGAAGCCAACCCAATGTTAATCTGGTTGGCTTCTTTCATTTGGATTATACAATTGTAGTGTATTATCAGAATTGATTGGGTGCCTGTGTAACAACCAATTATGACTATTCATGTAGATGATTAATAATTCGAGTTGGTCAGTACTAAAACGTATACCTACTGCTTTCGAGTTTTTCTTTTATACAATTGTAGTGTATAGTCTGAATAGTGTGTTGCACAGGCACCGAAAAAATTAAAGTAAAAAACAATTCATAATGTCAATCGTTCGACTATAACATCCGTGTAATTTCCTAAAAATTGTGGTAAACTACTTGTAGGATAAAAAAAGACTGAGTGCGTCAACACCCAGTCAATTGCAACAGACATACCGCTAGAAGTGCGGTTGGCCAATAATGATGATTTTTTAGCTAAGAAGTAACTACTCTGCTTACGTGCCAGTTAGCGGTGGGTGGTTACTTTTTTCTATTGGCGTATAGAGCAATCATCGCTACAATCGTTGCTACTGTCGTTGCGATCAAGATTCCAAATTGGAATAACATATTAATTGCTTCGTATGTCACCATATATACACCCCCTTTCGAGGGGGCCAACCGTCCATCCGCTATATGCTGTTGCATCTATTAGTTTACCCTATTAATTATGGATTTAGTAGAAAATTCTTTTAAGTCGACACCGAAAAAGCAAACATAAAAAAACCTCCCGAAAACTGATCGGGAGGCATTTTTGTCATTACGCTTTACTTACAACAATCTCTTCATCGATAACATCCACATGGACTTTTTCGATATCGTCTTCTTCCAAGATGAGATCTGTTAAAGGATCTTCGATTTTGTCTTGGATGATTCTGCGAAGTGGTCGAGCTCCGAAACGTTTGTCGTAGCCGAGCTTGACCAATTCCCGTTTCGCTTCTGGAGAGATGGAAATCGTGATGTCGTTTTCTTCAATCGCTTCTTCCAAATCGACGAGCATCAAGTCGACGATTTCGAGTAGATTGTCCTCCGTCAATTCGTTGAACGACACAATCGCATCGAAACGGTTCAGGAATTCAGGTTTGAAGTAGTTGCCAAGTGATTCTAGCATGGAGACGGATTCATGCGCGGTTTGATTGAACCCGACACTTACTTTCTTCTCCCCTGTTCCGGCATTGCTTGTCATAATGATGACGGTGTCTTTGAAGCTGACTGTTCGACCGTGTGAATCGGTGAGTCGACCGTCTTCCATTATTTGAAGGAACATATGTTGAACGTCCGGGTGCGCTTTTTCGATTTCGTCGAATAGCAAAATCGAATACGGGTTGCGGCGGACTTGTTCTGTTAATTGACCCGCTTCTTCGTGCCCTACGTACCCTGGAGGTGAGCCGATAATTTTAGAAACGGCATGTTTCTCCATGTATTCACTCATGTCGAGACGAATCAATGTGTCACGGGAACCGAAGAGTTCTTCCGCCAACACTTTTGTAATTTCTGTTTTACCGACACCCGTCGGACCGACGAACAAGAACGATCCAATTGGACGATCTTTTGATTTTAGTCCAGCGCGGCTTCGGCGGATTGCTTTAGCGACCTTATCGGCTGCTTCTTCTTGTCCAATTACTTTTTTCCGTAGGTTTTCTGCAAGGTCTTTCATTTTCGCTTGTTCCGATGCTTGGAGTTTTGTCACCGGAATGCCCGTTTTCTCTTCTACAATTTGCTCGATATCCTCAACCGTCACTTCATAGAGAGCGTCTTCGCCTTGTTTGGCATCTTCTATTTGTTGACGTAGTTGAATTTCTTCTTGGCGCAACGCTGCCGCCTTTTCATAGTTTTCTGCTTCCGCAGCTTGTTCTTTCAGTTGAACGACTTCTTCGATCCGGTTTTCAATTGTCTCCGTATCTGCTGAAGAATATTGAAGGTTCATGCGAGCTCCTACTTCATCCATCAAATCGATTGCCTTGTCCGGCAAGAATCGGTCTTGGATATATCGTTGTGACAATGTGACAAATGCCCGGATCGCTTCATCGGAATATTTCACTTCATGGAAAGCTTCGTACCGGTCTTTAATGCCGTTCAAGATGGCGATCGCGTCTTCCATAGAAGGTTCTTTCACGATGATTGGTTGGAAACGACGTTCGAGTGCAGCGTCTTTTTCGATTTGACGGTATTCTTTCAACGTCGTCGCTCCAATGAGCTGCATGCTGCCGCGAGCCAATGCCGGTTTCAAAATATTCCCCGCATCCATTTTGGAGCCTTCTGCTGATCCTGCACCGACGAGAAGATGGATTTCATCGATGAAGACAATAATGTCTTTTCGGTTCTCGATTTCTTCAATCAATTGCTTCATCCGCTCTTCAAATTGACCGCGAATTCCAGTGTTCGAAACAAGTGACGCCACATCTACTACGTAAACTTGTTTGTTCAACAGTTTTGCCGGGACGTCCCCTTCGTGAATTTTCACTGCAAGGCCTTCTGCAATCGCTGTTTTACCGACACCCGGCTCACCGATGAGCACTGGGTTATTTTTGTTTCTTCTATTCAACGTCTCGATGACGCGTTTCACTTCTTGATCGCGGCCGATGACCGGGTCAATTCGTCCTTCCTCGGCATCATTTGAAATATTTTTACCAAGTTGGTCCAACAAGCCATTTCCTTGATTTCCATCGACTTCTCGAACTTGTGTGTGCGCTTGTTGCTTGCCATTCGCTTGGAAAAATTGATTTGCATCATTGCCAAAGGAGGGCATTTTCAATTGTCCTTGAATCTCTTGAAAACATGCGTGACACAACTGCATTTGCATCCGTTGGTGATTCACTTGTAGTCGAAAGCTCATTTTCGCTTCATTCATACCACAATGTTGACATTTCATAAGCCAGTTCCTCCTTTTAGTTTATTGATTTATGTTATTTGACATTGACTATCTTTGACTTATGTTTTTATTATACACTGACCTTCTTTGACTTTCAACATTTTTGTTTGATCTTTGCCCAAATAAAAGACGGTACATCTCGTTAACGAAATAACCGTTTAACAGATGTACCGTCTTTATTTAATTTAACAACCTACCCGTTATACACACTTTCACATGTTCCTGCTATTGGTTCATAAAAACAATGTTGTTTAAATTGGCCAGTAAAAGGCTGATTGTACCATGTTTGAGGACAAGGGCCAAACGGATTAAAGTACCAAAGTGAGAATTTCGCTGGATGTTCTCTCCAGTACTCCAAATTTTGTCTGGCTAATCTTCTTTCAGATTCTCTTGCTCTTTGATAAAACACATTCCCTTTTTGAACAGCTTCAAAAGAAAAGTTTCCACCTTGTACCTGATAAATGACATCATTAATTGTTCTTACATCTTGAAAGTCTAAACAATCAGCTACAGCACGATTCACAATGACGTTTCCAACATATAACATCCCTTGTTTTCCTTCACCCTCGGCTTCGGCCCTCATCATCCTTGCCATTAAACTGACGTCTGCATCTCGGTATTTAACTCTCGGCAATTTTTCACCCCGTAAGTATAGTATGAAAAAAAGCCGACATTCATGCCAGTTTATAAAATGTAACGATTTCTCATTTCTTCGCGCCAATCTCTTTTATCATTAATACATGTGGAATGCACGCTTCCATGAATATAGGGGATGACGTCTCATAGCCAAGTTTTTCATAAAACCCTTCTGCATGTGTTTGTCCGTGTAATTTTACGCGAGGTACGCCATGTTCTTCTGCAATTTCTTCTAACTCTTTAATAATTTGCTTTCCAAGACCATATTTCCGGTAAGGCTTTACGATACAGATTCTCTCCAATTTCCCATAGTCATCAACCCATCTGATGCGTCCAGTTCCGACTGGTTGTTCATCATAATAAACTAATATGTGTTCACATGGAGCATCGAGTGTGTCATATTCATCAAATTCCTCTTCTAACGAAACGCCTTGTTCTTCAACGAAAACTTCTTGTCTGATCGAAAAAGCTATTTCTAAATCGCTCTCCGCTGTAATTCTTTTAACTTCCACTATTCTTCAGTCCTTTTATGTACAATTTAATATTAGCTTATTGTAAATTTGTTGCCTGTGCACCACACATTTATGACAATTCAATAGGTCGTATATAAATACACATATAGACCAATGGAATATTGATTTCATAGCATCCCCTATATATTTTATACAATTGTAGTGTATTGTCAGAATTGAACGGGTGCCTGTGCAACAACACTAGCGTTGCATACATCCCATAAACAGTATTAACTTATATATTTTTACAGTTTAATTACTTATGAAAATTTTAAAAAGGAACAGGGCTGTAAAGACGATTCAGTTCCCTTTTTTTTAC
>NZ_JAKRNT010000006.1 GCF_022346605.1 Sporosarcina sp. ACRSL | reverse complement strand
TGGGGTGTCTCGCTCGCTGTCTCTATGCTTCTGTCTCCCTCCCTTTTGTGTTTGTCATTTGTTCGTTGCTCTTCTTCTATTGTTTTCTATTTTTTTTGGGGGGGGGGGGGGGGGGGGCCCCCCGGCAAGTTGGCGCAGCCTGGATACTCTGTGACGCGATTCACAAAAAAGAAATTACATAAATAGGCTATAGATAGCGAGTACTCCGATTGTGCCGAGGACGACAGGCATGACGCCGCCACCGAGAAATGCGATCAGGAAGGCGGTTGCGGCACCGATGACGCCGAATAGGATATTGCCTTCCTGGACGAAAAGGATGGCAGGGAAGATTAGCGCTCCGAGTACGGCGTATGGAATGTTGCTCAGAACACCGCTTACGATCGGAGGCAGTTCTTTTCCATCAAGGAAAGTGAGAGGCACCATCCTTGGGATGTAGGTGACGAGCGCCATTCCAAAAAGCATCCACCAATAGGTCGGTCCCATTATGATTCCCCCTTTACTTTCTGTAGTACGTTTCTATCGCGGCGTGCATAGATGATTTCAATGAAAATCGCCGAACCGAGCGTCGAGACGAGGATCGCCCAGCCGGTGGAAAGCAAGTCGCCGAAGTAGATGATGCAATGGATGACAGCTGCGGTTGCCGCGAGCATGACGACTTTCCGGTTGCCTTTCATGTTGGGCACGAGCAGGCCGATAAACATGGCATACAGGGCGATCGACATGGCGACTTGCAGGAATTCGGGCAAGTTGGCGCCAATGACGTGGCCGGCAGCTGTGAAGATGACCCAGCTTCCATAGGCGATGATTGCCACACCGAAGGCAAAGGAGGTCGTGATTTTCTCCTCTTTTCGCGTTGCCAAGACAGAGAATGACTCGTCCGTGATGCCGAATGAGTAGATGGCTTTTACCCATTTTGGTGCGCGATGCATCTTTTCATTTAACGAAGCCGTCATTAGAAAGTGACGGATGTTGACGATGAAGGTGTTGATGACGATCGTGAACGGGTCAACTCCGAACGAAATAAGGTTGAGCGCTATGTATTGGGATGCACCTGCATAGACGAACATGCTCATGGCTGTTGCTTCGATCAGCGAGAGTCCTGTTGTTTTAGCGAGGAGTCCGAACGTAAGCGCGATCGGGAAGTAGCCGATGGCGATGCTCAGTCCCGCTTTTAGGCCAGAAAAAAATTGATTTTTTTTCATGTTGTCACATCTTTCTCAAATATATGATTGAAATTATACTATATTTTGACGTTTTGGTGTTATTCTAGTAGGGAAAAGGGAATATTCGAAGGAGAATATGGAAATCGGTATGTGCGATTGTTGACAGGCGAGGGTGTTGCAGATGAATGAATGGATGGACGTTGATAAAATTATTGAATTGTCGGGACAATATAAGGCGTTAGGTCCGTTTATCGGACTGTTGTTGCCGTTCATAGAGTCCTTTTTGCCTTTTTTACCGCTGTTTGTGTTCGTTTTCGCAAACGCGGGTGCATATGGGTTATGGTATGGGTTCATTCTGTCATGGGCAGGTACGGTTGCGGGTTCTTATGCGGTGTTTTTGATCATCCGAAATTATGGTCGAAATCGTTTTTTGCGTTTTTTGACGAAGAATGCGCGTGTGCAGCAGTTGATTGGATGGGTTGAGCGGAACGGATTCGGTCCGTTGTTCTTGCTCATTTGTTTTCCATTTACGCCTTCCGCGCTCGTGAATCTCGTGGCGGGCTTATCGAATATGAAGAAGAAGACGTATTTGTTGATTTTGATGGCAGGGAAGTTCGTCATGATTTTCACGATCAGCTTCATCGGGCATGATCTGAAAGCATTGCTCACGCAGCCTATACGGACAGGAATCGTTGTAGGGATCATCGTTCTTCTTTGGTTGGTCGGCAAGTGGTTTGAGAAGCGGCTTGAGCGAAAAGTGGAAGAGGAGTCGAGCTCGATTTTTCAGGAGAAAGATGAAAAATGAGGGCAGTTATGCGCAAAGAGCGAGGTTTATGCACATATCTGCCGAGTTATGCGTGAGAAATCAGTTTTATGCGTCATTCTAGTTTTTTATGCGTGGAAAGATGGATTTATGCGTAGATATAGCGTTTTATGCGCGGATATTTGAATTTATGCGTGATTCTTGAACCGCGGGGATATCTCGTCCTCGCGTACTACCTTTCGCGCTGGGTGCATTTTACAAATCAAATAACCTATCAAATAGTTCCTGTCCTCCTTAACTTTCGGTACAATGAAAGAAAGGAAGATAGGATTTTTTTATCTTCATTCAGCAGGTATCGAAAACCTGCTGAATGAAGATAAAGCCTCCGGCGGATGTCACAGATTTTGAAGGGAGTCAATTGCGCTGCTAGTGCCTTAATTTCTGCAAAAAACGCAGAAATACGGCAAATCGAACCCTTCGTTGTTCGATTCGCAATTCAAAATCTGGACGCAATCACGCCGAGGCGTGATTGATTTAATTACGAAAGGGGAGAGGGCCATGTCATTGCGGTTTGTGACCGGACGAGCCGGGACGGGGAAAACGACGGTGATTGAACGGGAGATTGCGGCGGAGCTGGAACGGAATCCGTTGGGGCCGGCTGTTATTTTGATTGTTCCTGATCAGATGTCGTATTCCATGGAGCTTAGCTTGTCGGTGAATTTCGGGTTGAATGGCTTGATCCGTGCGCAAGTTTCCACTTTCAAGCGGCTTGCGTGGCGGGTGCTGCAGGAAACGGGCGGCATTACGCGGAAGGAAGTCGACGGGTTCGGTTACCGGATGCTCGTGCGGAGCGTGCTAGAGGAGAACCAGGAGGAGCTGAAGCTATTTCGGCAGGCGGCAAATAAACGTGGCTTTACCGAAAAAATCGGCGATCTCATGAAAGAATTCAGCCGGTATTGCCTCGACCGGGAAACATTAGCCGTTTTTCAACAGCAATTGGTCGCTGCGGATGCCCCAAGGACGTTGCAAGACAAAGTGGGCGATCTTTCATTGTTACTGACAAGAATTGAAGAACGTCTTGGCACTTCCTATGTCGACAGCGAAGGTCATTTGGCGTTACTCACATCTCAGATCAAACACTCGGACCTTATCAAAGGCGCAGAGATTTATATAGATGGATTTGAAAGTTTTACAGCACGGGAGTATGAAATCATTACGGAACTGATGAAGCATGGCAATCGGGTGACGGTCGTCTTGCCGATGGAGTCTGATTTGTCGGGCCATGCGGATCATGAGCTGTTCTTCAATCCCGTCCGGACATCGATGAAGCTCCGGGAGATTGCGCGCAATGAATCGGTGGAAATCGAAGAGGGAATCCATTTGGGAGAACCTCTCCGGTTTGAAAATGAAGAGCTTCGCCATTTCGAGCGGGAGTTTGAAAATTATCCGCCGAAAGAAAGACCTTCCGAAGGGGCAGTTACGTTAATCGAAGCGACGGACCGGCGGGCGGAAGTCCATGCGGTCGCTAGAAAAATACGAGAGCTCGTCATGAAGGGTGAACGATATAAAGAGATTTCGATCTTATACCGGCAGCCTGAAAAATACGACGAACTCATTGAAACGATCTTTTCGCAATATGATATCCCAGTGTTCATTAGCCGGAAAAAGCCGATGCTCCATCATCCGCTCATCGAGTTTTCGAGGTCCATCCTTGAAGCCGTGACGTCGAGCTGGACGTACGAATCGGTATTCCGAGCGGTGAAAACGGATTTGTTTTTCCCGCATCGTGAGGATAAGCTTCTATGGCGGGAGCGGGCGGACCGATTGGAAAATTATGTGCTTGCGAACGGAATCTATGGCAATCGATGGTTCGACGAGACGAGATGGAAAGTGAAACGGTACCGTGGGCTTGAATTGCATACGACCGTCCAGACCGATGAGGAACTGCAATTGGAGCAGGAGCTTCATATGATCCGAGATTTGATCCGGGAGCCGCTTGCCCAATTCCAAGGAAGGCTGAAACGATCAAAAAATGGACGAGATGTCGCTGAAGCGCTGTTCCTATTCATGGAATCGCTCCAAGTATTCGATAAGATAGTCGATTTGCGAGCGGAGGAAGAGCGTGCGGGCCGTTTGTTGAACGCGACGGAGCATGAACAGGCTTGGAATTCGTGGATTAATGTCCTTGATCAGTTTGTGCTCATGTTCGGCGATAAAGAAATGGAATTGAAGGAAGCGGCACGTATTTTGGATGAAGGATTTGATACGCTCGAATTTACGCGTATTCCGCCGTCGCTCGACCAAGTGACAGTGACGACGATCGAGCTTGCGAGCCTCATGGAAATTGATGTCGGATTTGTCATCGGCGTCAATGATGGCGTATTGCCACAACGAATTGACGCGGATGGCCTTTTGTCAGATTCCGACCGGGAATGGTTCGCGATGAGCGGAATCGAGTTAGCTCCATCCTCAAAAATGAAACTGATGGACGAATCGTATATGGCTTATCGTGCGTTCACTTCGGCGAGGGAAAAGCTTTTCATTTCCTACCCGATTGCGGATGAAGAAGGGAAATCGCTATTGCCTTCGCTTTATATCGCCCGCATCCAGCAGCTATTGCCAGGGATCGAGCTGCAAATGGCAGTTTCAGATCCGTCTGAATTGCCGAATGAAGAGGAGCAGGCTGACTATATTATCCACCCGCGGACGGCACTGCCGTATGTTTCGATGAAAGTGAAGGAAGCCGAGCAGACGAGTGAGCTTGCGCCGGAATGGCGGGCGGTGCTCGCTTATTACGAGGATGATCCGTTATGGTCATCCGTCTTACAATACATTACGAAGCCGGTGAAAGACCGAAATGAAACAGAGCGGCTAGCGCCCGCGATTACAGAGGGCTTGTATGGCACATCGTTCGTCTCAAGTGTTTCACGAATTGAGTCGTATTACAGCTGTCCGTTCCAGCATTTCGCTTCGTACGGGCTCGGATTGCAGGAACGGATGGAGTTCACACTTGAAGCCCCATCGATCGGGGATTTATTCCACGCGGCGCTGAAATGGGTGTCGGACGAAATGAACCGGACGGGTAAATCGTGGACGGAGTTATCGAAGGAGCAATGCTGGCAGTTGTCGAGGGACGCAATGGAGCATATTGCACCGATGTTCTTCAACCGCATTTTGCTTTCGACGAGCCGCTATCATTATATCCGAAGGAAATTGACGCATATCGTCATGCGTACGATTTTTGCGCTTGGTAAACAGGCGACGAAAAGCGTGTTCCGTCCTGTCGCAATCGAAGCGGCGTTCGGACCGGGAGAGCAGCTGCCACCTCTTGAAATTCAACTGCGCCGTGGCAATCAAATGAAATTGCGCGGAAGAATCGACCGGGTCGATGCAACGGAAATCAACGGAAAGAATTATGTACGGATCGTCGACTATAAATCTTCTTCACAGCAATTGGATTTGACGGATGTCTACTATGGCATCTCCTTGCAAATGTTAACGTACCTCGATGTCGCCGTCGAGCATGCGGAGGAGTGGATCGGGTTTAAGGCGGATCCTGCAGGTGTGCTTTATTTACACGTCCACAATCCGATGATCCGGACGGAGCTCGAGCTGACGGAGAATTTGATTGAGGCAGAGATGTTGAAGTCATATAAGATGAAAGGCTATTTGCTCGATGACCCTCAAGTCGTCATGGGTATGGATGCGCAGCTCGGCAAGACGTCGAGCGTCATTCCTGCCGCATTGAAGACGGATGGGACATTTACGAAAGCGTCCAAAGTGTTGTCACCGGATGATTTGCAAATCGTCCGCAAGTTTGTGAGGAAGCGCCATCAGCAGGCAGGGGACGGGATGCTTGCAGGGGATGCCCGGGTGTATCCGTACCGATTGAAGGATAAGATGCCGTGCCAATATTGCTCGTATCGCTCGGTCTGTCAATTCGACCCGACGAATCCTGAGCAAAAATATCGACACTATGAAAGCTTGAACCCGGAACAATCCCTAGAAAAGATGCGGAAGGATGTGAATGATGATGGACATTCCAGTTAAACCGGCAGATGTGACGTTTACGGACGCCCAGTGGAAGGCGATCTGGGCGACGGGGAAAGACGTTCTCGTATCGGCTGCGGCCGGTTCGGGAAAGACAAAAGTGCTTATCACGCGGATGATCGAGAAAGTATTAAGTGAAAAAAATCCGATTGATGTCGATGAATTGCTTGTCGTCACGTTCACAAATGCCGCTGCTGCAGAAATGCGCCATCGGATGGCGGAAGCTTTGGAAGAGGCAATTGCTGCCAATCCAGATTCCATCCATTTGCGCAGGCAGTTGAGTTTGTTGAATAAAGCGCAAATTTCCACATTGCATTCATTCTGTTTGAACGTTGTTCGTCAATATGCCTATTTAATCGATATCGATCCAGGATTTAGAATCGCCGATACTACGGAAGCGGCATTGCTGCGGGACGATACGATCGGTGAAGTGCTTGAGGATGCTTATAATGCCGAAAATCCTGAAGCGATGTACCGGCTTGCCGACAGTTTCACATCAGATCGAAACGACCAGTCGATCGAGACGCTTATCGATAGGCTGTACGATTATTCACGGGTCCACCCTTCACCCGAAAGATGGCTAAGAATGATTCCGATGCAATATGAATTGGACGACGATGTGACAATCGATGAACTTGATTTTATCGAACCGTTGAAGACGGCGATCCTGCATACTCTAGAAGAAGCGATTCATCTGACGGAGGATACGAAGCGGATCGCCATGATGCCGGAAGGTCCTGAGCCGTTAATTGCAACGGCTGATGCTGATTTGCAATGGCTCAGGGAAGCGAAGCGGAGGATCGAAGAAGGGTCGTGGGAAGACACCTATCACTTTTTCAGCACGCTTACATGGGTGAAGGCAGGGACGATCAAGAAAAACAGTTGCGATGAAGTGTTGGCGAAACGAGCGAAGGCTCTTCGTGATTCTGTTAAGAAAATTGTCAATTCATTGAAAGAATCGTATTTTACGAGGACACCAGCGCGTCTATTGGATGAAATCCGTCTGATGGCGCCGATGATGCATACGCTTGTTGAGCTCGTCATCGATTTTGGCGAGAGATACGGGAAAGTCAAAATGGACCGGGGACTCGTCGACTTTTCGGATCTGGAGCATTTCGCATTGCAGATTCTTGCAACGGAGAAGGACGGGGAACTTGTCCCGTCCGATATTGCGGTCGATTATTTGAACAGGTTCGCAGAAGTCCTCGTCGATGAATACCAAGACGTCAACTTGCTGCAAGAGGCGATCATCCAGCTTGTGAAGCGTGGCAGCGAGGCGGACGGGAATTTGTTCATGGTTGGAGATGTAAAACAGTCGATTTATCGCTTCAGACTAGCTGAGCCAGGACTATTTCTTGGGAAATACAATCGATTTACGTCGGATGATGGGGAAAATGGTCTGAAAATCGATTTGAACGCCAATTTCCGAAGCCGGAAAGAAGTATTGGACGCGACGAATTTCATTTTCTCCCAAGTGATGGGGAAACGGGTCGGAGAAGTCGAATACGATGACGCGGCCGCATTGAAATATGGTGCCCGTTATCCCGAGAAGGAAGCACCTGCCGCATTGACCTTGCTATACGAAGTTGATGAAGATGAGATGGAATCGGAAGCGACGGAGCTGACCGGACAAAGCTTGAAGAGTTCACAGGCCGAAGCGAGATATATGATACGGAGAATTAAAGAGCTGATGGCTTCCGGTGCTGAAGTGACTGATGCTTTCACAGATAAAAGGCGTCCGCTTGAATACCGAGATATCGTCATCCTCATGAGGTCGATGACTTGGTCCGGGGAAATCGCGGAAGAGTTCAAGCTTGCAGGCATCCCGATCTACGCGGAATTGTCGCGCGGCTATTTCGAGGCAATCGAAGTGATGATCATGCTCAATACACTACGTGTCATTGACAACCCGTATCAAGATATCCCGCTCGCATCGGTCCTTCGTGCACCGTTCGTCGGCATGACGGAAAACGAATTGGCACAAGTCCGGCTCGCTGCGAAAAATAAACCATTCTACGAAGCGTTGAAATTGTTCATGGCTACAGGCGGGGCAGGGATGGCCGCAGAAACGCAAGTGAAATTACAGCGTTTCTTCCTCATGTTTGAGGACTGGCGCAATTTGGCGCGTCGCGGTTCATTGTCGGAGCTTATCTGGCAAGTGTATAACGATACCCATTATTATGAAATGGTCGGTGCGATGCCGAACGGCAAACAGCGGCAAGCGAATTTACGCGCTCTTCATGACCGTGCGATCGATTACGAGAAGACATCTTTCCGTGGGCTATTCCGTTTCCTGCGATTCATTGACAGGATGCAGAAACGCGGGGATGATCTCGGCGCTGCCCGTTACGTGAGCGAGACGGAGGATGTCGTCCGAATCATGACAATCCATTCATCGAAAGGACTCGAATTCCCTTACGTTTTCGTCGCGGGAGCAGGTAGACAGTTCAATAAGATGGATTTCCATGAGCCTTATTTATTCGACCAGCATTTCGGGTTGGCGGTAAAAGCGATTGACCCTGACTTGCGCATTACGTACACCTCCCTTCCATTCCTTGCGATGAAAGAGAAGAAGGAGCTTGAAATGCGAGCAGAGGAGATGCGGGTGCTCTACGTCGCAATGACGAGGGCGAAGGAGCATCTGGAATTAATTGCGACCGTCAAGGACATTGAAAAGTCGATCGGCAGTTGGCAAGATGCACAGCTCATTCAAGAAGGTGAAATGCTGCCGGAATATACGAGATCGCGGGCAAACGGCTATCTGGATTGGATCGGGCCGGCAATCGCTCGGCATCCGGATTTTGAGAAATTTGGGGTGATGGATGGAGGCAGTTCCGTAAACGATCCGTCGAAATGGGAAATTTCTGCGTATCCGGTTTCTTCATTCCTCGAGGCAGAATCGGAAGATATTGAGGAAGACATTGTCGAACAAGCGGAATATGAACAATCCGAAGAATTCATAGATGCGGATTGGACCGAGGAAGTGAAGCGGAGATTTGACTACGTCTATCCATTCCTTGCTTCCGTTGAAAAGCGTTCCAAGCAGACGGTCAGCGACTTGAAAAGAGTGGCGCTTCTTGAACAGGAGCCGGACTTCGACGATTTCTTTACAGTGAAGGATGACGAAGTGAGCACCCCTTATTTACATGACCGTCCGGCGTTCATGCAATCGAGAGCTTTGTCCGGAGCGGAAATCGGGACGGCGATGCATACGATCATGCAGCATATTGACCTGTCGAAGACGCATACAGTACAGGACGTCGATCGATTTGTCACTGAATTGACGAATCGCCAATTGCTGACGGTAGAAGAAGCGAACGCAGTAGACGTGAAAGCGGTCGTGCAATTTTTCGGGACGTCACTTTTCAAGAGATTATCAGCATCAGCGAGGATGCTCCGGGAAGTGCCGTTCACGTATGCATATGATGCAAATGATGGAGATCACCAGATTTTGCAAGGGATTGCCGATTGTCTTTTCGAAGAAAAGGACGGCTGGGTGTTGCTCGATTATAAAACGGACCGGATTCGTGGAAGGTTTAGGTCTGAACAAGAGATTCAGGATGAAATGCAAAAACGGTATGGCATCCAGCTAAGTCTCTATAAAAAAGCGGTCGAGTCAATCGCAGGAATCACGATAAAAGAAATGGTCCTCTATTTGTTTGACGGGGAGAGGATTGTGCATGTTCAGGAGGAGACAGTTTGAACGTATCACCGACACTCGGAAATCGCATTGAATCGCTGGACACCTTGAGGGGCTTTGCGCTCCTCGGGATATTCATCGCGAATATGCTTATTTTCCATTCACCTTATTTCTATATCGATGCACATTCGTATTTTAGTACACCGAGTGATGTGGCATCATACAAGCTGATCAATATTTTTGTCGAAGCGAGCTTTTACCCGATTTTTGCAATGCTGTTCGGGTATGGATTGAATATGCAATATGAAAAAGCGATTGCGATCGGGACGTCTCATGTGCCGATGATGGCGAAGCGCCTTGCCATTCTAATGGGATTCGGCCTAATTCATGCATTGTTCGTCTGGTCAGGGGATGTTTTATTCACCTATGCGCTGATGGGCTTTATCATGCTGGCAGCGATTAGGCTCCCGAAAAAATGGCTTCTTTGGATTGCTTTAATCGTCTATTTGATTCCAACCTTCTTATTCATCGGCTTAATCTATTTACTTGCAAAGCTTGATCCGAACCAATTAATGGATGGGTTTGTCGATATTCAGCAGATTGAATTAGCGATTACGGCATATGCACATGGAACATATGGGGAAGCATTTGTTTTCCGTTTTTCGGAGTGGCTCATCTACGGTTTAATGAACGCCTTCCTTGGTGCTTTCATGGTATTGCCATTGATTATGTTGGGGGCTCTCTTCTCGAAGTTGAAGCTGTTTGAGCGGGCTTCTGAAATGAAAGTCAGAATCGCCCTTGTTGGCGTCATTGCGTTAGCAGCCGGGATTTTCATTAAATCTTGGCCATATATGGATAGCCATGCGTATCACAATCAATTAATCCAGCAGCTTCTCGGTGGTCCGATTTTGGCGATCGGCTATGCAAGCGTCATTATCTTGCTTTGCCAGCTGCCGATTTTCCGGACGATCTTCCGTCCTGTTTCCAAGGCGGGGCGCATGTCGTTGACGACGTATTTGATGCAGTCCATCATCGCGACGACGATTTTTTACGGGTACGGTTTCGGTCTATATGGAAAAGTCGATATCGAGACAGGTACGCTAATCGCAGTCGGTATTTTTGCCATCCAAGTCATTTTTGCCGAGCTCTGGTTGTTGAAGTTCAGAATGGGACCGTTCGAATGGTTATGGCGAAAAGGGACGTATGGAAAAAACATGCCGAAAAAAGAAGGAAAAGAACAAGCTTTGTAGAATTATAGTGGCTATGGAAGATTGTTTTGTGAGTGTTTTCCACATTATAAGGAAGGATGGGCTCGTACATGAAACTTTTATCGTTCCGGTTTGAAGGAAGAACATTATTCGGTCCGAAAGTGAAGAAAGAGGAAGCGGTCTGGGATGTGAAATCAATTGCCGAAGCATTCGGCGAAACGGATTTCCCTTCAACAATCATCGAAGGTATTGCAGGAGGTTTGGAGTTTGTTGAAAAGGTGAGGAAGCTCGCCGAACAAGCTCGGAATAGTGAAAATCCGGAACAATTCAAGTATGCATTCACGGATATCGAATGGCTTTCGCCAATCCCGCGTACACCGAAAAACGTCCTTTGCGTCGGCAAAAACTATGCGGAACATGCGGCTGAAATGGGGGCGGATGCACCGCCTGAAAAATTGATGATTTTCACGAAATCGCCGACTGCGATTGCGGCGGACGAAGAAGAGCTTCCGGCGCACGCAGACGTTACAGATAGTCTTGATTATGAAGGTGAGTTGGCAGTCGTCATCGGAAAGAAAGGGCGACGCATTCCGAAGCAGCTCGCGTATGATCATGTATTTGGTTATACGATTGCGAATGATATAACGGCGAGGAACGTTCAATCTGCGCATAAGCAGTTCTTCCTCGGAAAAAGCTTGGACGGCTCTTGTCCGATGGGTCCTTACATCGTCACGAAGGATGAAATTCCGAATGCCCATAACCTTTCGATCGTAACAAAAGTGAATGATGAAGTCCGTCAAAACGGAAATACATCTGATATGATTTTCAAGATTGATGAGCTAATTGCAGAAATCTCAAAATATGTCACACTTGAGCCTGGCGATGTCATTTTGACAGGTACGCCAGCAGGAGTCGGGAAAGGGATGAACCCGCCGAAATTCTTGAAAGCTGGCGATACAGTGAAGATTTCTGTTGAAGGCATCGGCACACTCGTCAATTACTTTGTATAAGCGCTATCCCTACTTTGGAAAGCTTTTCTATGATAGTATAAAGAAGACTTTATCTTTGTTCAGCAGATAATTTCTACTTCCATAGGTGGATAGATGTATGACAGCTTATTTTCTTACTCCATGGGTGTACAAACGCCTGCTAAACAAAGATAATGCCTCCGGCGGATGTCACGGATTTTGAAAGGAGTTTAGGAAGGCAACCTAATTTCGCCGCGTCCTGCGGCAACGGTTGCATGACCAACATCCTGTTGGCCCCAAGTACAATTCAAAATCCGGACGCAATTTCGCCAAGGCGAAATTGATTATATTTGATGAGGTGAACGGTTTGGACTTTTTATCGAGTACGCCACATTTCCATATTTTCACGTGGGTTGTTGGCATTATCCTATTCCTCGTTGCAGCTGTCATGGCGAACGGGACGAAAGGGAAAAAGATTACACATATGATTGCACGCCTATTTTACGTGCTTATCCTTATTTCTGGGGTCGCCCTCTTTATGAAAGGGATGGATTACGGAAGAGGTGCTGAATACGGATTTAAATTCCTGCTCGGCTTGTTGACGATCGGAATGATGGAAATGGTGCTAGTTCGTTCAGCAAAGGGGAAGAAAGTGACAGCATTTTGGATTGTGTTTTTCGTCTCCCTTTTTGCAACGATGTACCTCGGCTTCAAATTGCCGATGGGCTTTGAATTTTTCTAATTGAAATAAGAATAGCAAGTAGGTAGAAAACCGCTGGCGAGAATGCTGGCGGTTTTTTGGTGTGTTCACGGACGGCCATAAGGTTATGTTCGCAACGCTGCGCTTGTGCTCTCAACGCTTACGCTTTTGTTCGCAGAGACCGTTCTTCGTGACGGCTTTCGCTTTTGTTTATTTCACAAATCCGACGTATTTCTTTGCTGTCATACTGCTTTTTCACTACATCCCATAGCGGGTGACGGTCGGTTTTGTTAAAATGGCTAGAGATAGCACGTTGGAGGAGGCTTTTTTCGTGAAGGGGAAACGTTTGATTGGCATCGTTGCCATTTTTTTATTGTTAAATTCTGCTTTATTGCCGGCTTCTGCATCCGCGAAAGCGGAGCGCAGTCTCATGGATGAAAGCATATATGATCTATTGGTGGACCGTTTCAACAACGGTGAAGGAAGGAACGACATCGATGTCGATGCACAAAAAGAAAGTGCCTTCAATGGCGGTGACTTCATCGGTATCCAAAAGCGATTGCAGCATATTATCGAAATGGGCTTTACAACGATTTCTTTAGGTCCTATTTTTAAAACCGAAACGTATGAAGGAAATAACGTATTGTCCTATAGCGAACTGGATCTGCATTTCGGTACGGCGGAAGAGCTTACGGCATTAGTGGAAGAAATTCATGAAAAGGATATGAAAGTGATTGCAGATTTTCCTCTCGGGAAAGTAAGCGCAGACCATGAGTGGACGAAAGGGCAGTCATACAAGTTCATCCATTCCGCGGATGGAACGGTAGATTGGGATGCGAACGACACGAATGTGCAGGTTGCTTTGATCGAAGCAGTAGTCAACTTTGTCACTTCTTATAATTTGGATGGAATTCGCTTGACGAAGCTTAACGGATTTGATCAAGCCTTCTTGAATGAAATGATCGACGCGATCCGAGACGCTCAGCCGGGCGCTTACGTATTGACGAATGAAGAGAGCGAAGCCAATTTTGACTTGAAGCCAAACAAAGCTAAAATGGAAGCGCTCCGTCAGTCATTCGTAAGAGCGGATCCGGATTCATCCTCGTTGAATATCTTCAGTGATACTGAACCCGGATTGATTCAATATGATGACTTGACGGGATCGCGTTTCACCTATGATATGGTGGAAGCCCGAATGTTCCCGCCGACACGATGGAAATTAGCGGCAACTGCATTATTCACGCTACCCGGCGTACCGCTCATGCCATACGGTACGGAAATCGCGGTAAACGGAAAAGAAGCGCCGGAAAGCCATCCGTTTTTAAACTTCAAGACGGACATGGAACTAAAAGATCTAATCGGCAATTTGAATTTACTCCGCAATCAATCGGACACGCTTCGTAACGGGAAATTTGAAATGCTGCATAATGAAGACGGATATATCGTCTTTACGCGGAGTTCAGCGGATGAAACATGGCTTATCGCGATCAATAACACATCGGAAACAGCTAGCGTTGTAATTCCTGCTGAAAAAATTGGAGACAATAAGAGATTACGCGGGTTAATCGATGGCGATCTTATTCGCGAGTCCGATGACGGTATCTTCCGGGTCGTTCTCGATCGGGAGATTGCGGAAGTGTATTTTGCGGATGAAGATAAAGGCTTCAATACACCTTTTCTCATTGCATCGATCCTCGTCTACGTCCTCTTCCTCGGCTTCCTGTTCCTAGTCATCAAAAAAGGGCGGGAGAAAAGAAGTACGGAAGACAAAACTGCATAACAAAAAGCAAATGCCTTTTCGGACATAGTTAGGACAAGTCTGAAAAGGCATTTTTCGTATTCGTTATTGATTGTATTTATTCAAAAAGAAGATGGCAATTGTGCCGGGTCCGGCATGTGATCCGATGGCAGAGCCAATCATATGGATTTCCACGTTTTGCGCTTGGAATCTTTCTTCGAAAAGTGCTTTCATTTCCAACGCTGTGCTTTCGTCATCACCGTGACTGATGGCAATTGTCTGTTTTGATAATTCGACTCCGCGTTCCTCCATCAAATCGGCGATGCGGCGAAGAACTTTCTTACGACCTCGATGTTTTTCAATCGGCACGAGCTTTCCGCCTTCGACGTGAAGGAGCGGTTTGATGTTCAAAAGGCCACCGATGAATGCGCTCGCTTTCGATACTCGTCCGCCTTTCGCCAAGTAATCAAGATCCTCGACTGTAAATAGATGCTCCATATGTGCTGCCATATCGCGAATTTTCCGTTCGATCGACCTTACATCTTCGCCTGCATCCCGTAGACGGACTGCTTCTTTTACGAGAAGGCCATGTCCAAGAGAAGCGCACCGTGAATCGATGATAACGAGGTTCATGTTCGGATTGCCTTCCTTCACTTGATCCTTCATCATGACAGCCGTATTATACGTACCTGATAGCTCCGACGAAAACGCGATATACAAACCGTCTTCTCCCGATTCAGCGAGCTCTTTCCAAGTGGATAGGAGCCGTTCGGGCGAAGCTTGTGATGTTTTTGGATGTTTTCCGTTTCGGATTGCATCGTAAATTTCCTTCGAATCGATTTCAATGACATCATCGTATTCTTTGTCGTCGATCAATACACGCAATGGAATGAGCGTCACATCGTTTTCTTCATAAAATGATTTTGGTAAATCTGAACCGCTGTCAGCAAAAATTCTCATTAAGGTCCCCTCACATTCTTTTTATATTTGTTTTGTTAATAATAACCGTTCTTTCAGCACTTCCGCGATTCCGTCTTCATTATTTGTCAACGTCACTTCATTAGCTATGGATTTGAGTCGGTCAATCCCGTTGCCCATTGCGACGCCTACTCCAGCGTAGTCGATCATTTCCAGGTCATTGTCTTCATCTCCGAATGCGATGATGCGCTCCCGTGGAATTCCGAGCCACTTGGATACGTGCGAAATACCGACCGCCTTATTCAAACCGTGGCGCACGATTTCAATGACAGCCCATGGCGCGCCCCATCGTCTATGGTCGATCGCCTCAGCATAGACCTCCGCTAAATGTCTCCGGATTAGATCAGCATTTTGGGGATCCGCCTGAATAAGCAAACTTGTAGGGTCGACTTTCAAGGCCTCTCTGATGTCCCCTTGCTTAATGACTGGATCACCGAAGGTGAGAATATCCAATGGCTTTTCATCGTGATATTGCAAGTACACATCGTCCATCACTTCAGCAATGATATTGTGGAAACGGAAATCATACAGTGCGTCAACAACATCATTGACGACAGGTAGAGGAATCGTTTCATGGACCGTTTTCCAAGAACGGTCAGTCGGGTTGTGGACGAATGCGCCATTGAAATTGACGATCGGGGTTTTTAGTCCAAGTTGGCGATAGTACATCTCGCTTGCCCGATACGGCCGGCCGGTTGCAATCATCACCTGGTGGCCTTGTTCCTCCGCCTGCTTCAATGTCTTCGCGGTTTCCTCTGAGATCACTTTTTCATCCGTCAACAATGTCCCGTCCAAGTCGAGGACAATTAAATGCGGTTTCATAATTCAGCCCCCTTTTGGAAAGATTCTTAGTTGTATACCCGTTTTTTACTGACTTTCAGCGTTGTTGAAGCACTAAATTGGTTGGTTCATCTTATAATGTCCAGTTTAACGTTATCTATTGGGGCAGTCAAAACATTCCGGGAAACCGTCCTTTTTGTTTTTCTAGTAAAACTTTGGTACGATTTAGAAAAAGTAAGAAGGTGTTTGCATGATTGTCAACGAAGAAAATTGGGGCAATATACCATTATTACATATTGTGGATGAAACGAACGAAAATAGCAATCTTCCAGCAGTCATATTTTTACATGGTTTCACGAGTGCCAAAGAGCATAATTTGCATTACGCATATAATATCGCAAAGAAAGGATTCCGCGTCCTGTTGCCAGATGCCCATTTGCATGGTTCGAGGGATGAAGGATTGGATGAAGTCCAATTGAGCTTGCGTTTTTGGGAAATCGTCCTTACATCGATCGAGGAAATGGACGTGCTGCATAAAGAATTACTTGAAAGAGGCGTCCAGAAAATCGGAATGGGCGGAACTTCCATGGGCGGCATTACGACCCTCGGTTGTTTGACTGTTTACCCGTGGATCGAAGTCGCAGCGGTCATGATGGGTGCACCGGGATATGTCGAGCTTGCAAAAGCGCAAATAGCACAATTCGAAAAACGTGGTTTCAAATTGCCGATCACAGACGAAGAGCGTAAATCGCTCCTCGATACGCTAGCCATTTTTGATTTAACGAGGCAAAGGCAGAAGCTCAATCATCGACCTGTTTATTTCTGGCACGGTCAAAATGACAGTACCGTACCGTTTGATCCGACATACAATTTCTATAAAGCGGCGAAAAAGGATTATGAGGATGCACCTGAACGATTTGAATTCGTCGCGGATCCGATAGCGGGGCATGCTGTTTCAAGATCCGGCATGCTGCGAACTGCCGATTGGTTCGCATCTTATTTGAATGAATAGACCATACTTGTTATGATGAAAGTAGTAAAGTTCGGAAAGGGGAATTTCAATGAATGATGATATGAAAGGCAGCTTGATGGGTGCCCTGGAAAATGTAATCGATCCTGAGCTCGGTATTGATATCGTCAACTTGGGACTTGTCTATGATGCAGAACTGGATGAAGAAGGTACTGCCAAAGTGACAATGACATTGACTTCAATGGGTTGTCCGATGGGGCCGCAAATTGTTTCCAACATCAAACAAGAACTGACGGAATTGCCTGAAGTGAAAGATGTGGACGTCAACATTGTTTGGAATCCGCCATGGTCGAGAGAGAATATGTCCCGCTATGCAAAAATGGCGCTTGGTGTTCGCTAATAAATCTAAAAAAGGTTGTTTGACTCAGCGTCAAGCAGCCTTTTTTGTATGGTGATTATTCTGTCCAGTACGGGGAAAAGTATAGATGCAGATTGCTTTACTTACATGGAGGAAGAACATATAATTTAATTAATCAAAGATAGTCAAAGTCAAATGACAGAGGTGAAACTATATGAGAATGGATGGCGTACAGGAAGACCAACGTACTCCACTTGAACAATTCGGCCGCAATCTCGTTGAAGATGTAAAGAACGGAAAAATGGACCCGGTCATCGGGCGCGATGAAGAAATCCGGAATGTCATCCGGATTTTATCGAGAAAAACAAAAAATAACCCTGTGCTAATCGGGGAGCCTGGGGTCGGTAAAACGGCAATTGTCGAAGGGCTTGCACAACGGATCGTCAAAGGCGACGTACCGGAAGGGTTGAAAGATAAGCAGATCTTTGAACTCGATATGAGCTCGCTGATCGCCGGAGCGAAATACCGCGGGGAGTTCGAGGAACGGTTGAAGGGCGTTTTAAAGCAAGTGAAAGAAAGTGATGGAGAGATCATCCTTTTCATTGACGAAATTCATACAATCGTCGGAGCTGGCAAGACGGAAGGCGCGATGGATGCAGGCAATATGTTGAAGCCGATGCTTGCCCGTGGTGAGCTGTATTGCATCGGTGCAACGACGCTCGATGAGTACCGGATGTATATCGAGAAAGATCCTGCCTTGGAACGACGATTCCAGCAAGTTCTAGTGCGCGAACCATCCGTCGAAGATACGATTTCGATCTTGCGGGGATTGAAGGAGCGTTTTGAACTGCATCATGGCGTCCGTATCCATGACCGTGCATTAGTTGCCGCCGCCACATTATCGGATCGCTACTTGACAGAACGGTTCATGCCGGATAAGGCGATCGATCTGATGGACGAAGCGAGTGCGATGATTCGGACGGAAATCGACTCGATGCCTCAAGAACTTGATTCTGTCACACGTCGGATCATGCAGCTCGAAATTGAGGAGCAAGCATTGAGGAAAGAAAAAGATGCGATCAGCCAGACACGACTTGAAGCATTGCGTACCGAATTGCAGGAGCTGAAAGATTCATCAGCCGACATGCGGGAGCAATGGAACAAAGAGAAAGAAGCCTTGCGCGATATCCAAGAGAAGCGTGAAGAGCTTGACCGGTACCGCCGTGAGCTGGAAGACGCGCAAAACCGTTTTGATTTGAATAAAGCGGCTGAGCTGCAATATGGCAGAATTCCGGAGCTGGAAAAACAACTTCAGCAATTGGAAGCGTCACTCGTAACGAATTCCGATAACCGGCTGTTACGGGAAGAAGTGACTGAGGATGAAATCGCGATGATCGTCGCGCGCTGGACGGGCATTCCTGTCACGAAGCTTGTGGAAGGGGAGCGGGAGAAATTGCTCCGTCTCCGTGAAACGTTGGAGGAGCGGGTCATCGGACAAGATGACGCCGTACAGCTCGTCACAGAAGCGGTTTGGCGTGCCCGTGCAGGCATTAAGGATCCGGATAAGCCGATCGGTTCATTCCTGTTCCTCGGGCCTACCGGTGTAGGAAAGACAGAACTTGCAAAAACGCTCGCTGCAACATTATTCGACTCGGAAGACCACTTTATTCGAATTGACATGTCCGAATATATGGAGAAACATAGCGTTTCTAGACTAGTAGGAGCGCCTCCGGGTTATGTCGGTTATGAAGAAGGCGGGCAGTTGACGGAAGCGGTGCGCCGCAATCCGTACTCAGTCGTGCTTCTCGATGAAATCGAAAAGGCTCATCCTGATGTATCGAATATATTGCTTCAAGTACTCGATGACGGCAGAATTACAGACAGCCAAGGCCGACTCGTCAACTTCACGAACACGGTCGTCATTATGACGTCCAACATCGGCTCGGCCTATTTGCTGCAAGGCCAATTCGATTCGGATGAACACGCCGCAGAGGATTTGGTTATGGCAGAGTTACGCCGTCATTTCAAACCTGAATTGCTAAACCGAATGGACGACATTATCATCTTCCATTCATTATCAGGAGACTCTTTCCGTTTGATTGCGAAGAAAATGCTCGAGGATCTCGTCAAACGACTCGATGAACAAGAAGTGGACTTGGAATATGGAGACGACGTCCTTGACTGGATCGTCCAAGAAGGTACGGATGCCGAGTTTGGCGCACGACCATTGAAACGATTCATCCAACGCCACGTCGAAACAGCTGTCGCGAAGGAGATTATTAAAGGAGATCTCGCGGAAGGACAGAAATTAGTCTTGACGATGGAAGATGGAAAACTGCAAGTACTAAAAAAATAAAAGTAGCCCTGGTGCCGAATTATAGCGGCGACCAGGGCTTTTTTATGCAAATAAAAAAACCGTCCCAGTAAAGGAACGGCCTGCTAATGGAATCAATAATCTGCAACTTCCTCGTCGGGAAGGATTGCAGTAATGCCAAGGACAACAATTGCCAAGACGACAGAAGCGATGACTCCACCCATTAAGTCGAAAGATACTCCAGCGATTGAACCGGCTACATAGTTCGTCATTGATACAAGTAAAAAGGACATAACAAATGTAATGATATATTTCATCGAATTCACCCCATCGTAACTATTTCCTCGTTCATCATACCATAGTGAACACTTTCAATAAACAAAATAATGCGCTCATACTAATTTCTTTGGCGAAATCGTGTCGATATATTGAAAAGTAAACTCATTTCTTCTATAATTAACACCAGGTACTAATATTAGATAATAAGGAACGGGGTATGTTAGATGAATGCAGGGTTAATCGGCGTTGGGAAATTTGTCCCTTCTAAAGTTGTGACAAATCATGATCTTGAACAACGAATCGATACGACGGATGAATGGATCCGTACACGTACAGGCATTGAGGAAAGACGCATTGCAGATGACAATACAGATACATCCGATATGGCGTATGAAGCTGCAAAACAAGCGATTGAAAACGCAGGTCTCCACCCGGAAGATATCGGAATGATTCTCGTGGCAACTGTCACACCGGATCGTCCATTCCCAGCCGTCTCGACAATTTTACAAGATAAGTTAGGCGCAAAAAACGCAGCGGCGATGGACGTTTCCGCAGCATGTGCTGGCTTCATGTACGGAGTTGTAACGGCTAAGCATTTCGTAGAAGCCGGAACGTATAAGCATGTCCTCGTCGTCGGCGTAGAAAAACTGTCGAAGATTACGGATTGGGAAGACCGCAACACAGCAGTTCTTTTCGGGGACGGTGCAGGTGCTGCAGTCATCGGTCAAGTGAGCGAAGGACGGGGAATCCTATCCTTTGAATTAGGTGCCGACGGTGCAGGAGGCAAACATCTTTACCAAGACAAATACATCCAAATGAACGGACGTGAAGTGTTCAAATTTGCAGTCCGTCAAATGGGGGAGTCAGCTGTAACTGTTACGGAAAAAGCGGGTCTGACGACAGAGGATGTCGATTATTTGATTCCTCACCAAGCGAACATCCGCATTATGGAAGCATCCCGTGAAAGACTTGGCTTGCCAGTCGAAAGGATGTCGAAGTCTGTCCATAAATACGGAAACACGTCAGCAGCATCGATTCCGATTTCATTATTCGACGATTTACAGGAAGGCCGCGTCAAGGACGATGACATTATCGTATTAGTCGGATTCGGCGGCGGACTCACTTGGGGCGCTTTATGCATCAAATGGGGTAAATGATCATCGAATACTATATAATAGTGGAGTTAAAACGAACTGATATACATGCCAACGCTTTGGCATAATTTTGATAATGAAGGGGAGTTTTCAAACAATGGAAAAACGTCGTGTAGTCGTTACGGGAATTGGAGCAGTTTCTCCAGTAGGAAATTCCGCGGAAAGCTCATGGGAAGCGGTATTGAACGGAAAATCCGGAATTGGTCCACTCACAAGACTGGATAGTGAGCAATTTCCAGTAAAAGTTGCGGCGGAAGTGAAGGATTTTGATATTGAGGAATATATCCCGCGAAAAGATGCGCGGAAGATGGACCGTTTCACACACTATGCGTTAGCAGCATCTATCATGGCAATGAAAGACGCAGACCTTGAATTGGACGAAGAGACAGCGTTACGGACAGGTGTCTGGATCGGCTCTGGCATCGGGGGAATGGAAACACATGAACAGCAGTTCAAAACATTCCAAGAAAAAGGGTACCGCCGAGTGAGCCCGTTTTTCGTTCCGATGATGATTCCGGATATGGCTTCCGGCCAAGTATCCATCCATTTCGGCGCGAAAGGCATCAACTCTTGTACGGTAACAGCTTGTGCATCCGGTACGAATTCAATCGGTGATGCATTTGAAGTTATTAAACGCGGAGAAGCTGATGTGATGATCACAGGTGGTGCAGAAGCGCCGATCACGACGATGGCGGTAGCTGGTTTCTGTGCGAATACAGCACTATCATTGAATCCTGATCCGGCAACAGCTTCCCGTCCATTCGACAAGGAACGTGATGGCTTTGTTATCGGAGAAGGCGCGGGCATCCTCATTCTCGAAGAATACGAGCACGCGGTGAAACGCGGCGCGAAAATCTATGCGGAAATGGTGGGATACGGCTCTACAGGAGACGCTCACCATATTACAGCTCCAGCTCCTGAAGGCGAAGGCGCGGCACGTGCAATGCGTCAAGCACTTGATGAAGCGGAAATCAGTCCGGATAAAATCGATTACATCAATGCACACGGAACGAGCACACCGTATAATGACTTGTTCGAAACGCTTGCTGCGAAAACTGTTTTCGGAGAGCATGCGTATAAGCTTGCAATGAGTTCTACAAAATCGATGACGGGGCATTTGCTAGGTGCTGCCGGAGGATTGGAAGCAATCTTTACGGTAAAAGCATTGCAGGAAGGGATTCTGCCTCCAACAACGAACTATGTGAATGCAGATCCTGAATGCGACCTTGACTATGTTGTCAATGAAGCTAGAAAAGCGGATATTCAATATGCGATGAGCAACTCTCTCGGCTTCGGGGGACATAACGCTTCACTCGTATTCAAAAAAATATGATCGAAAAGACGAAAAGCTCCCCTTTTAGATGGATTCTAAAAGGGGAGCTTTCGTTCATACATTGGAAGAAAAGCAAAAGGGCGTTGTATATGACACGTATCTTCCTCTTCCTCATCAGCTACGGACTTATCGTCGTTACTGTCTCGCACATGATTCTCTATTTCAATTATTTATCGCTCGGTTACAGCTGGCAGCGGATATTGCTATTCATTATCCAGACGCCCGATTTCATGCTTTTCGTTATGGCGGTTATACTATTGATTATGACCGTCGCCTTCCGAGCCCCATCGCAGACTCCATTTTTTTAAGGGTAGCGGATGCAATCGCATTCGCTTTTTCAGCGCCGCGATCAAGATGCACATCCAGCTCCGAGGAGTGGAGAAGCTCACCATAGCGTTCTTGGATCGGAGTAAGATGGTTGATGACCGCCTCTGCAACACCCGCTTTGAACGCACCGTAGCCTAGGCCTTCGTATTTCGCCTCGAGGTCTGGAATCGCGATGCCGCTTAATGCGGATTCAATCGTCAATAGATTGGACACTCCTGGCTTATTTTCAACATCGAATTTCACATAACCGTCCGAATCGGTCACTGCGCTTTTGATTTTCTTTTCGATTTCTTTAGGTGTATCCAATATGGAAATGGTCCCTTTTTTATTCGGATCTGACTTGCTCATCTTTTTCAAAGGGTCTTGAAGGGATTTGATACGAGCGCCGTTTTTCGGTATGCGCACATCCGGAATGGTAAGTACTTCGCCGTACCGTTTGTTAAAGCGTTCCGCTAAGTCCCGTGTCAACTCGACGTGCTGCTTCTGATCCTCACCGACCGGCACGATGTGCGAATTGTAGATGAGAATATCCGCAGCCATCAAAGGCGGGTATGTGAGAAGTGCAGCCGAGACGCCTTCTTTCCCTTCGGATTTGTCTTTGAATTGAGTCATCCGCTCAAGTTCTCCGATATAGGAAATACATTGCATCATCCATCCTGCTTGGGCATGCGCAGGTACTTCTGATTGGATGAATAACAGTGATTTCTCCGGATCGATTCCGCTTGCGATGTAAATGGCAGCAAGCGAACGGATTGTTTTCGCCAGTTCATCCGGATCTTGTTGGACTGTGATTGCGTGCTGATCGACGATGCAGAACCTGCAGTCGTATTCATGTTGAAGCTCGGTAAATTGCTTGAATGCGCCGATGTAATTCCCTAGTGTGACTGTTCCTGTAGGCTGAACGCCCGAAAATATGGTTTTCATTTGAAATTCCTCCTCTGAAAATAAAGTTGATTTCCGCTACAGGCGGACGCTTTCCGCGGGCGAGCGGTGAGCCTCCTCAGTCGCTGCGCTCCCTCCGGGGTCTCCCCTGTCTCGCTTTCCCGCAGGAGTCGCCGCCTTACGCTTCAATCAACAGAGCTACCTGTAATCAATAATAAAAAATAAAAATAAAAAAACATCAGCCATCCCAAAAAAGGGACGACTGATGTGTATCAACCGTGGTACCACCCGAATTAGCCCGCAAGCAGGCCACTCAAAGCCCCTTAACGCGGGGGGACGTGACAGGCTACTCATTGACCGCTTATAGCAATCCTTTTCGCCAATCAAGCTCAGGAACCCAATTCTTCTTGCCCGTCATACCTGTTTACACCAACCACAGGCTCTCTTGAATGCCGCGACAAGAATACTCTTTCCGTCTTCGCTTTTCATAATAGTTGTCAAAAGTATAATACGATACGTGAAATAAAGCAACAGCAAAAGTTTTTTCACTGTGTTCGACAAAATTAGTGGTTTTTCAACAAATAAAGATGGGAATAGATGAGTTCCCCTATTCATTGTATTTTTGCTTTGATAGAATGAGTGAGAGAGAGGAAGTGTGCTATGAGGAAAATGAAGATCGCAAGCTCCTTGTTGCTTGCAAGTGCAATTAGCCTTCCGTTTGCAGTGCAAGCTGATGAGACGAAGGCGGATGTTAAATTTGCTGAACGTACATACGGATTTGAAACGATAGAGGAAGGAATTGTTGCCGGCTCTAAGTTATACAGCTATGACTCCGGATTAGTGTTTGAATATCCAGATGCTGTACGAGGAATTTACGTGACAGGGCATTCAGCAGGGGGGGCCCGCTTCGAAAGGTTGTTGAAACTGATCGACTCGACAGACTTGAATGCAATGGTGATAGACATAAAAGATGACTTTGGCAATTTGACGTATAAACCGCAAGAGGACTCTCCTTTGTTCGATATGGGCATCGGGAAGCCATACATAAAAGATCCGCGCAAGATGCTCGAGACGCTTGAGGAGAATAAGGTTTATCCAATCGCCAGAATCGTCGTGTTCAAGGATACAGTGCTTGCGGAGAAACGACCTGAACTGTCCTTCTTGGAGGGGAATGAAGTGTGGAAAAACGGAAGAGGCGAATCATTCGTCAATCCGTTCATGAAAGAAGTATGGGATCATAATGTCGAAATCGCGATTGAAGCTGCAAAAATGGGCTTCCAGGAAATTCAATTTGACTATGTCCGTTTTCCGGAAGGATTCGAAAAACGTCATGACATCCTAAAATACTCTATGGACGACTATGCCGATTCTGAACTCGACCCGGTTCAACGTAGGGTGGAAGCGGTGACCGGTTTTGTGGCGTATGCTAGGGAACAGTTGAAGCCGTACGACGTAGACGTGTCCGTCGATATTTTTGGCTACTCGGCAACATTACCGGAAGCGCCAGGAATCGGACAGAACTTCTCCAAAATTTCCGAGAACGTTGATGTCATCTCTTCGATGATTTATCCAAGCCATTGGACTTCCTACTTCGGTATAGCGAAACCCGATCTTGAACCTTACCAGCTTGTCACAGAATATGCGAAGGTTGAAAACGCCAAACTAAGTGAACTTGAGAGTCCTCCTGTTTCACGTCCTTGGCTGCAGGATTTCAGTGCCTCTTGGCTTGGGAAAGGGAATTATCTCCGTTACGGAAAAGAAGAAGTGGAAGCGCAAATTAAAGCGTTGAAAGAGAATGGCATCAATGAGTATTTATTATGGAATGCAGGGAATAATTATACAGAAGGCGTTGATTACACGCCATGACCTCCAGCCGGAAGCCTTTTATGCAAGGTTTCCGGAATTTTTTCATTGTTTAATGAAACTTTTCTGGCCTTGATTTCGTACTAGTAAGTGTAGAGGTACATTTTTCAATCAACTCTTTCTAAATGAGAAAATGATTTTTTTGAAGTAATGATGTTTAAACATTTCCTCCGTCGGGTATAACAGTAAAGAAATACGAAAGTACATAACCGAAGGAGCTGTAAAGCTTATAATATTGCGGAAATGTGACAAGGAAACCATCTGTTTCACTTTTTTTCAAAAAAGTGTATTCATTGAGAATGAATATGTGTATAATAGGAGATAAGCTCATTACTTTAAAATCATTCTAATTTAATATTCTAAATATAAGACAGGAATCCAACTGAAAGGAAGTGTCAGCGAATGGGAGTTACATTATTCACCTCACCTAGTTGCACATCATGTAGAAAAGCGAAGGCGTGGTTGGAGGAACACGAAATCCCATATTCAGAGCGCAATATTTTCTCTGAGCCTTTGAATATTAATGAAATCAAACAAATCTTACGGATGACCGAAGATGGAACCGATGAAATCATTTCAACGCGTTCAAAAATATTCCAAAAACTGAATGTCGACGTGGAAAGCCTTCCACTGCAACGTTTATATGAATTGATCCAAGAACATCCAGGCCTATTAAGAAGACCAATCATCTTAGATGAAAAAAGGCTTCAGGTAGGATACAATGAAGATGAAATCAGACGCTTCCTACCAAGAAAAGTAAGGGCCTATCAGCTGCTTGAAGCGCGGCGCATGGTAAACTAATTTAACACGTAGTAAAGCTGATAGGGAGTTGACAGGCAATTGCCTCCCATCGGCTTTTTATTTTCGTTTAGACTATAAGCAGGCGCCCTGCGTTGTTGTTTACGTCTAGACTCCGGGCGCCAGAAGCTTTTGAATTTGACCCTTGCATTGCGGGCAGATGTTCTCTACAATGCTATTAACATTAATCGTCAAGAGGATAACCCTTTCAAAACCTCCGGGACGGTCATATAGTAAGTATAAGCATTACAGGTTTAATGCAAAAAAACGAAATGGGCTAAACGCCTGTTTGAGGGAAGGGAGAGAAAAGGGATGGAAATTGAGCGAGTCAATGATAATACCGTAAAGTTTTATTTATCGTATATAGACATTGAGGAACGAGGCTTTACACGGGAAGAGGTTTGGTACAATCGCGATAAAAGCGAGGAGCTCTTCTGGGAAATGATGGACGAAATCAATGACGAGACTGAATTCGAAGTGGAAGGTCCGTTGTGGATCCAAGTTCATGCGATGAATAACGGCATCGAAGTGACCGTAACACGGGCGCAAACTTCAGATAATGACGAATCGGATGCACAATTTGGCATGGATGATGCCCGGAAGCATTTTGATCCGGATCCTAGCATGTTTGCCAATTCCGAACAACTTATGAGTGAATTGAATGATGAGCCTGTTGTATGGACGTCTGATATGTTTGTCTTTGAGGAGTTCGAAAACCTCATTCCACTGTCTACCATCATTCCTCCATACGCAGTCAAAACATCTCTCTATTCATTTGAAAATAAATTCTATCTGTACGTGTTGTACGATGAATCGAAAATGGATGATGAGGATAAATCCGATTTCTGCAGCATCGTATCAGAATTCGCTTCCTTATCCCAAGTGACGATCCACCGCCTGGAGGAATACGGCAAAGTCATTATGGAATCTGACGTTTTGGCAACTGTGAATAAATACTTCGGTTAACACATATACGCTGTTCCCTGAATAAATGGGGAACAGCTTTTTTGTATTACATAGAGAAATATTGCTGGATAAGTTGATTTCCAGCAGTGCTGGTGCTCGCAACGCTATCGCTATTGCTCGTAAAAGCCGTTCTTCGTGACGGCTTTCGCTGCGGGCGGACGCGTTCTTACCTGTAGTCAAGAGAGGAAGCTGCAGAGATTCCCTATCATAATTACTTTGCTACAGGATACCTTGCATCTATCGATGGAGAGGAAATGACATGGACTTACGAGCCAAGAGATGAAAACAATAAAGGTTCTTTTTCAGCTATCTTTATAACCATCGAGGATGTTTTGCACAAAACGTTTAATGGAAATGAGGATATCACGGTTACGGATGACTTGGAAATAAGTGATGGAAAGGCTTTAACTCTTGTATTAGAGCGATCCGGCATGGAAGATATTCAAATAGATATTGAAAAGCTTCCTGTTTTACTGTCCTATTTAAGTCAAAATGATAATCCGGAATTAGAAATGAACAGATTGCGGAGTACCTTTATCCTTACACATCAACAAAAGGATTACTTTCTCGTCAGCTTCAATTGCGGTGTAAAGCTTTGCGATCAACTTTTAGTAGAGCATAGTAGTAAAGATGAAGTTCGATCAATTGAGGTATCAGAATCGAGCATCTTTCAAGATGTCAAACAAAAAAGGGGATCATTTGGCGCTTCTATTTGGAAGGACCGAGGGGGTTGCAGTCGTAAGAAATCAAATCGCACTAATGGACTTAAATGAGTTCATAAAAGTCCGCCATCGCAGCAACTTGAAGTATTGGAATCCTTTGAATATCCTATTACACGTATTGAGTGGAAGGATAATGACTTACAGGTAGACATCGCCGATTTACAAGAACCAACATTTGAAAATATTATGGAATGGAATAAAAATAATGAAGAACCTATTCAAGAATTGCTGTGGGAATTGAAATAGGCGGAATGATTAATTTGCCGAGTATTCGATCCATTGAAACAAATAGTAGTTTCACTCCGTCTAACTCATAAAGATACAAGGAGACGATGGATTTGAAGAAATTAAGTATAATGATGAGCATTCTTTTCTTGGCTGCCTGTTCAGTGGAAACTATTACGGATGAAAGAGCAAAATCTGTCGTGGAAGTTTCTGGTAAAGAAGTACTACGGCAACCTGAAGGGGCAGAAGAACAGGAGTATATCAAAATCTCAAAAGAAGATGCCCCGAAACTTTGGAATGATGCTGATGTTCAACTATGGAAGTATGTGACTGACTATTCCCTTTCTGAAGCAATGGGTTATAAGCAAGAAATTACAAATTGGAGAAAATTTGAGGATGAATTTGATAAATCTCTATCCTCACCTAATCAAACTTGGGAAAATCCAGGAAAGCTTCTATTAGCATTCATGACTGATGTAGAAGTTAGCAATTTCTTAGGTCAAGGTATTTGGGAGGTCAATTCACGAATCAAATTTTTGGATGAGAATAATGCACTGGGTTATATCATGAGTTATGGTTTTTTTGATGATTCTACTGCTGGAAGTGATATCAAATTAAAGATGAAAAAAGAGAATGGATTTTGGTATATAGAATCTGCTGAAGAACGAGAGCAATGTTCAAGGGGTATCGGTGAAAAAAGTGGGTTTTGTCTATAACTTCCATTAGGGGGGATTTAAGATTAAAAGACAATTCATGGCGCTTGTAACGTTACTTGTACTTTTTGTTTCAGGGTGTGGCTCATCCCATCAGACTAACAGCAGTGATTTGGAGGATTACGAAGTTGAAAAGACAATAGACGAGAATGTTCAAGGCGACTTTGTTTTCCGACTTGTTAGCGAAAAGAATGAGTATGGAAATGGGGAGGATGTGAAACTATTCGGCGAAATAACATATGCAGGAGATAAAGATGAAGTTACTATTTATCATTCCTCCTCGGCTATTCTTTTTACTTTGGTAGAAAAGACAAGAATTTACAATATTGAATTTGCCGTTAATGACATAGGGTTATCAACAGTCCTCAAACAGGGGGTACCTTACCGAGAAGAATACGTGAAAACTGGTGGATATTCAGGAGATGCCCCCAGTGATTATGTAAGATTTATTAAGAATTTCTTGAGCAATGATGGCTTTCCCACTGGATATTATGTTGTTAATGGCGAGACAGACTTCTTCTTGGAAGATCGAGAGAGAGTAAGTATTAAAGCAACAATAGACTTTAAAGTTGTCGATTAGGTTGCAAAAATCGGCCATTAATTTCAAGATCATTTTCAAGGTGAAAGCACCCCTTTTGGATTGAATACCAAACTACATGAAGAAAGTTGTTTTTTTATGCGAAATGGTGATAAACCTCGCCTAAGTGGTGAAAACGGTCACTTGAGTGGTGATAAGCATAATCTGAGTGGTGATAAATTGTACTTAACCGGTGATATCCAATTTTCTGATTGGAAAATTGGTAATTTTAATAAAAGAGGGAAGTATTTATATTGCTGATTTACTATTGTGTTTATTTCCTTTCCACCCGAATCTGTTGATTCATACCTTTATTAAGTATTGAATACCTGTATAAAAAGAACACCAAGAATTGTAGCGAACGCCGTCACGAAGAACGGCGTTTGCGAGCAAAAGCGCAGCGTTGCGAGCAATGTTTTTTGCGAGCAAAAGCGCAGCGTTGCGAGCAATGTTTTTTGCGAGCAAAAGCGCAGCGTTGCGAGCAATGTTTTTTGCGAGCAAAAGCGCAGCGTTGCGAGCAATGTTTTTTGCGAGCACAAGCGCAGCGTTGCGAGCAATTTTTTTTGCGAGCACAAGCGCAGCGTTGCGAGCAATTTTTTTGCGAGCACAAGCGCAGCGTTGCGAGCAATTTTTTTTGCGAGCACAAGCGTAGCGTTGCGAGCAATTTTTTTTGCGAGCAATGTTTTTTGCGACCCTAAGGGAGCAGGAAGAGGCTGCCTCACCGCTCGCCCGCGGAACGCGTCCGCCTGTAGCGAAAATCTGGTTTTGATTTCAATTATTTTAAATTCATAATATTTGAAATAACTTGTCCGGTTCCTTACAATACAAGTGAAAGGAGTGAGGGCAATACTCACAGCGTTTTCAGATGAAGGACGACTGATCATTTTATCCTCGGAACTGGAAAGGCATGAACTGCGGATGTGGCGGCAGACGCGCAAGTTTTATTGCCCGCAGTGCAAAGGGCCGGTCCAGTTGAAAGTCGGCGACATTGTCGTTCCGCATTTTGCACATCGAAAAGATACTGCTTGCAACACCTCTTTTTCCGAGGGGGAATCGCAGCAGCACTTGAACGGCAAGCGTTTATTGTATCAGTTCCTTTCGGCGGGTAAACAAGAAGTCGAATTGGAGCCGTTATTGAACAACATTTCACAACGTCCAGATCTGCTCGTAAAAACCGAAGAAATGAATTATCCGATCGAATTCCAATGCAGTACAATCCCCATTTCCTTGCTTGAACAACGGACGGATGGATATCGCCGCGCCGGTTTGGAACCGATTTGGATTCTGCAAACACCTGCAAAATTCACGAACCACTCTGAAGGTGTCGGCATCTTTCAGTTTTCAAAGTTCCAGGAGTGGTTCATCGTCAATAAACCCCATGAAGGCAACGTTCTCCTCACTTTTAATCCCCACAATGAAACATTTCACTATTTCAGCAGTCTATTACATGTAGCCGGACAACGATATATCGGAATGCACCGCATTCTTCCTCTCAAATTTCAAATATTCCCATTCGCCCGCCCGAAGGCACCTACCGAACAGGAAGTAAAACAGTACAGCGAACTTTACATGACAGCTCGGCAAAAAGAGCTGGAGAACCGTGTTTTATTGAATAGGAAAGGCATTAAAGACCCATTCTTAAGAAGCTGTTATGAAATGAAGATGCTCCCGACTCAACTTCCGAAATGGATTGGCATACCTGTTCCGGAAAACGAATCTTTTCGGGAGGCGGACGTGGAATGGCAGTTCCGCTTTGTCCATTTTCTGAAGCGGAATGAAATCCCTTTTTCAGACGTCTCCCCTTATTCCATTGAGCGATTTGTCCATGGATTTAGCGGAATTTCTGTTAAGAAAATAGCCGCTTGTGAGCATTATATTGAGATTCTAAGCCATTTTGGAATTTCATCCACATCTCAAAAAACAGACTTCCAAGAAAATCTGATTTTGCAATTAATTTCAGAAAGATTCCTTGCAAATGAAGTACGGAATTGAGAGAATAAAAATGATTCGATTTACGAAGAAAGATGACGGGGAGGATTTTAAATGGCTGAAACGAAAAACAAAGTGTTGACGCGCGATCAAGTGAAAGTTGAAGAAACTTGGCGTCTTGAGGATATTTTCCCGACAGACGAAGCATGGGAGCAGGAATACAAGGAAATTGAAGAGCTCTCAGGGAAGGCAGAATCATTTAAAGGTACGCTGAATCAAGGTGCCGATGAATTGTTTGAAGCGCTTTCTTATCGTGACACGATCTATCAACGAATGGGGAAATTGTATACGTATGCCCATTTGAAAGGGGATCAGGATACGACAAACAGCTTCTATCAAGCGATGGAGAGCCGTGCGAAAACGTTATATGTCAAAATATCGACAGCGCTTTCATACTTTGCACCTGAGTTGATGTCCATTCCAGAAGATGAATTGAGTAGCCTTGCGGAAAACAACGATAATTTGAAGGTGTACAAGCATGAGTTCGAGGAAATGAATGCATACCGCGCGCATATCCTTCCGGCTGAACAGGAAGCGATCCTCGCGCAGATGGGTGAGGTGACGGGCAGCTCGTCCGAAACGTTTAGTAAGTTGAACAACGCCGATTTGACATTCCCGATGGTGAAAGACGAGGACGGAGAAGAGGCAGAGCTATCCCACGGACGTTACATTCGCTTCCTTGAAAGCAAAGACGTAAAAGTGCGTGAAGATGCATTCAAGGCGATGTACAGCAAATACGATGAATTCAAAAACACATTCGCTTCCACATTGAGCGGAAATGTTAAAAAGAATAATGTGAATGCACGCATCCGGAAATATTCATCTGCACGGGAAGCGGCATTGTCGAACAACCATATACCGGAACAAGTATATGACAACCTAGTGAATACGATAAATAAAAACCTCGGATTGCACCACCGCTATGTCGCATTGCGCAAAAAGGTTCTTGGTTTGGACGAGCTCCATATGTGGGACATGTTTGCACCGATGGTAAAAGACGTCGAGATGAAAATTCCATACGAGGAAGCGACAAAAACGATGCTCGAAAGCTTCCATCCGCTTGGCGAAGAATATACATCAATCGTCAAAGAAGGACTTGAAAACCGCTGGGTGGACGTCCGTGAAAATAAAGGGAAACGTTCCGGTGCATATTCATCAGGGTCATATGGTACAAATCCGTATATCCTCATGAACTGGCAAGATAACGTAAATAACATGTTCACATTGGCACATGAATTCGGCCATAGCGTACACAGCTACTACTCAAGGAAAAATCAGCCGTACAACTATAGCGGGTACTCCATTTTTGTTGCTGAAGTCGCTTCTACTGTGAATGAAGCCATTTTGAACGATCATTTATTGAAAACAATCGACGATAAGCAAAAACGTATTTATTTACTGAACCACTGGTTGGAAGGTTTCCGTGGAACCGTCTTCCGCCAGACAATGTTCGCAGAGTTCGAGCATTTAATTTATCAGCTGGACCAACAAGGCGTCGCATTGACTGCTGACAAATTATCGGAAGAATACTTCGCGTTGAACAAGAAATACTTCGGAGACGCTGTTGAAGACGATAAGGAAATCGCTCTAGAATGGGCGCGCATTCCACATTTCTATTACAACTATTATGTGTATCAATATGCGACAGGCTTTAGTGCTGCAGTTGCACTTAGCCATCAGATCTTAACGGAAGGGCAACCTGCCGTCGATCGTTACATCAATCACTTCCTGAAAGCCGGATCATCCGATTATCCGATTGAAGTTTTGAAAAAAGCTGGCGTCGATATGACGAGCACGGAACCAATTGAAGAAGCGTGCCGCGTGTTCGAGGAACGATTGAATGAACTGGAAGAATTGCTTAGCTAAAAAGCAGCAAACAGAACCTGACTTAGTGTGTTAAAACACCTAAGTCAGGTGTTTTTCTGTTCGGATGCCCGTTGTTATATCTATATAGTAAAAAGTTAAGCGCTTACATTCAGAATTTTTAATGTACACCTTTTTAGTATGATTTATCTAAGTCGCTAGGTAATAGGTTTGTTTCACATTTTATTTGTGACAAAGATGTGAAACTTCATGTGAAATGTTGATGTTACTATTATTTTATGATAAATTAAGGATGTGAAATAAATCACATACCAAACATACACCCCTTTTGTTTGAACGTGAACATTTCTCCCATTCCCTTTGTAAAAGAGCATCCCTCTCCCCCAAGAGTGGATGCTCTTTTCGTTTATTGCAAACTAGATAACTGAACTTTGATATTTTTTATGCTTCCTCAAGTATCCTTGTATGTAATAATTTCTTCTTAAATGGCTGCGGTTGCTTGGAGTGCAAGCGCGAGACTCCTGCGAAAGCGTTGCGAGCACCTATTTGCACTGCCGTCACGTAGAACGGCTTTTGCGAGTAAAAGCGTAGCGTTACGAGCACAGCGTGGCAGATGCCTTAATTTCTGCAAAGTTCGCAGAAATACGGCAAATCGAACCCTTCGCTGTTCGATTGGCAACGCCCGCGGAAAGCGAGTGCTGAAACGGAAAGCAATAGCCTAAGTTATAGGTTGATTGTATAAATTAAAAAAGCAGCTTGCATGGGATTCGACGACCATGCAAGCTGCTTTTTAATGTAATCGGCGTTTGCGCCATAATGTCATATTTGATAACGGGAGTCTTTCAATTTTCTGTAGAAGTAGCAGCTTTTTCAACTCACGCTCGGCTGCTTTTTCCGGAATATTGTAAATATCAGCGATTTCCTTCGTAGAAAGGGAATCAAAAAGTTGGAACAACTCATCCAAAGTCGGTGGGGCATCCGGTGTAATTTCATACCCAACCATTTCCTCTAAAATTTGTTCGTAAATCTCATACGAATGCAGTCCGTTCACCTTTAACCCCTCGTCCTCAATGTTTTCATTGAAGAAAACGAAAGAAGGTGCGTCTTCCACTTCCATTTCATTCGCTAAATGCAAATCGACTTGCAACGAGCGCACGACATGGTGGGAGGAGAAATCAAGGACGAATTCATCTACATCCAAGCAGATGCTTTCCGCGATTTCAACAAGGACTGAATAGGAAAGGACATTCCTCTTTTTCAAATACGCATATTCAAAAAGCTTGGAAAGGAACCGGAAACCTGCGCGCTTCCCTTGGAACTCTGCGGCTTTCAATGCGATGCTCGGAAATGCCGGGTGGTTTTTATCGCATGCCTCTGCATCGTTTGAATTCACAAAGCATCCTAAATTTGTTTTCGTCAATGAAGTGCGAAGAACGATTTTCATCGTGAAATACCGTTCGTATTCGACTTGCAATCTGCGTAGTAATGGCTGAAGTGCCCAGCTGTTCGTACATAACGGGTCGACGAATACATAAATTTCAATCGGCTTTGACAAGGGAGCTGAAGTCGTCACGTTGTTATCCAACAGAATTTCCCCGTTCACCAGTCATCACCGTCTCTTCTGTTTACCATATGATTCGCAGTTAGCACGAGTCGCTGGTAATACACTTCCCGAAGAGGTCCTTCAAGGCCCACATCATCCATCGCTTCCGCCATGCAGGCGAGCCACGCTTTTGCCCGTGTAGGTGTTATAGGAAAAGGCATATGACGCGCTTTCATCATCGGATGGCCGTGCTCTTCCGTGAATAAATTCGGTCCGCCTAAATATTGTGTTTGAAATTGTTTCTGCTTTCGTGCTGTTTCCGTCAGGTCTTCAGGGAAAATCGGATATAAGTCCGGGTGGACAGCCACTTTTTCATAAAAACGATCAATGAGCTCCGACAATTTTTCAGCACCGATTTCCTCGTAAGGGATCAAAGGTTTTCGAGTCATGTATGTCAATCTCCTTTGTTCTGACTGTATGGACATTTTATCAACCAAACAATTCTTTCACAACCAAATTGCTTTCAAAGGACCTTGAAAGTTGTCAAACTTCAAAACGATTATAGTAGTTTAGCACTTTCGAAACATATTGTTCTGTTTCTTTAAAAGGCGGAATACCGCCATATTTTCTAACATTTCCGGGACCTGCGTTATAAGCTGCCAACGCCATTTCGACATTTCCGAACTGGTCGAGCATTTGCCGCAAATATTTTGCGCCGCCCATAATATTTTGCTCAGGGTCGAATCCATCCGTCACGCCTAGTAGTTTAGCAGTGCCAGGCATGAGCTGCATCAAGCCCATTGCTCCCGCACGACTGACGGCGGTGCTGTTGAAATTGGATTCTTGTTTAATAACAGAGGCTATTAAGTTTTCAGGTAACCCGTAGTTTTTCGCGGCACGGGAAATGAAATCGCTGTAGTCCTTTTCATCTGATGGGACGGATGGACTATGACGAATTGCTTGGGAAGCGAGAACTGCCGATTCAAGGCCATCCGGTACATACACGCCATTCGGTCCAGCATATCGGAGGCTTTCCATCGTTTGCAGTCCGCCTAACATGCCAAATGACTGAAGTGGATATGTCTCTGTACGCGTAGCGCTCAAGCCGTTTAAAACATCATCCATCATTACACTGAAAAGGGAGGAAGTTGAATCCTGCCTATTTGCGAAAGTTTGCACCGATCCAAGTGTCTGCATCGCCTGTATATCAAGTAGTGTCCGTATTGCGCGTGCATCCATTTTGTTACTTCCTTTCTTTGGGACTCTCATCAGACCCTTATGATTCAAGTATATCAATTCCAACATAAAAACGCATGCTACAGACTGCAACGGAGGCTTTCATATGATAGACTGAACGTATGAATATTGAAAGGAAGAAGACCAATGCGAATTCAGAACCAAGTAATAGAGGGACAAGAGAAAGACAACGAAATTTTGTTCATATTAGGAGCGGAAGATGCGCGTCCTAATGGAACTCCTGCAAAGAAAATGATAACCGATTCCGATGAACTATCTTTCGTCTATTTAATGGACATTGAAGAAGGTTACGCATACATACATTTCCCGAAAGTGATATGGCCGTATATGCAGAAGGCATTGCAAACTGGCAACGATCCGTCGCTTTTATGGAACGATGAAACAATTCCGTTGCCAGGTTTTGTAGAGGAGCTGACAATGCTCGTCTATAATATTGAAGGAAACGATAATTATGGAGAGGCTTTCACGACTGCGGTGGAGCAGGAATTCGAGGCCTTCCTCCAAAACATTAACGAATAAGTTTGGAGGGCTACTCATGAAAGAGTGGAAGCAATTTCTGGAGCCGTATAAACAGGCCGTTGCCGAATTGAAGGTGAAATTGAAAGGACTTCGTGCGCAATATGAAATAGAAGGTGTCCATATGCCTGTGGAATTTGTCACAGGACGGGTGAAACCGCTCGCTAGCATTTATGATAAGACGCTTGAAAAAGGTATCCCATTTAAACCGTCTGCCGAGTTGGCAGAGGAATTGCCGGATATTGCAGGAGTGCGTATCATGTGCCAATTCGTCGATGATATCGGCAAGGTTGTCGATACATTGCGGAATCGCACAGATATGAAAGTGATCGAGGAACGGGATTATATTTCCCATAAGAAGCCGAGTGGATACCGGTCATTCCATGTGATTATCGAGTATCCGGTACAGACCATTCATGGAGAAAAGACGATTCTCGCAGAAATTCAGATCCGTACGTTGGCAATGAATTTCTGGGCTTCCATCGAACACTCCTTGAATTACAAATATCAAAGCGAATTGCCGGACGAAATTAGACATCGATTGGAACGGGCCGCCGAAGCCGCTTTTAGGTTAGATGAAGAAATGTCATTGATCCGAGATGAAATCCATGATGCCCAGAAGTATTTCACCGCTTTCAAGGAGACCGCCGATCGGGACTATGGCAAAAATGAAACGGAAAAGGGGAGTTGATGATGAAATTCGCGATCCAGTCGAGAGGTGATTCGTTATCGAATCAGTTAATGGACGAAGCGAAAGACTATTTGATGGACTTCGGACTTGTCTTTGACGAAGATGAACCCGACATCGTTTTATCGGTAGGGGGAGACGGTACGTTACTGCAAGCATTCCATAAATATATCCATCGCTTGAAGGATACCGCCTTCATCGGCATCCACACGGGACATCTAGGTTTTTATGCTGACTGGAAGCCTGCAGAGCTCGAAAAGCTTGTCCTGTCAATTGCCCGAATGGAATATACCGTTATCGAATACCCTCTTCTTGAAGTGACGATCAACTATCGTGATTCTAAACAGTCAGCGAAATATCTTGCGCTCAATGAATCGACGGTCAAATCCCCAGAAGTGACGTTAGTCATGGACGTGGAATTGAATGGTGTGCATTTCGAAAGATTCCGCGGGGACGGACTATGCATGTCTACGCCATCCGGCTCTACCGCTTATAATAAAGCTCTCGGTGGCGCGATTATTCATCCGTCGTTGCATGCGATTCAGTTGACCGAAATGGCTTCCATCAATAATCGTGTGTTCCGGACGGTCGGTTCCCCGCTTGTCCTTCCGGCACATCATAGCTGTGTGCTGACACCGGTCAAAGGGCCCGACTTCATGGTGACAATCGATCATTTGCAGCTTCTGCATAAAGATGTGAAGTCGATAGAATATAAGGTGGCAGATGAAAAGGTACGTTTCGGCAGATTCCGTCCGTTCCCGTTCTGGACGCGTGTCCACGATTCGTTCATAGCCAATGACAAGTGACACAATGATGAATACGAATCGATTCACTCTTGCATTCACTGTCGAGCAAGATCGGGTTCTTCTGAGAGAATTCCTACACGGCCACGGAATCTCTAAACGAACATTGACAGCGGTAAAATTTGATGGAGGAAGGCTGCTCGTGAACGGAGAGGAACGGACTGTGCGGCATATATTGACGAGAGGGGATGCCGTCATTGTCGAATTTCCGCTGGAGGTGCCAAGTGTTGGTCTTGTCCCTCAAACAGGCAATTTGGCAATTGCCTACGAGGACGACTCGATCTTGATCATCGACAAGCCAGCCGGTCAAGGAACGATACCATCGCGCGACCATCCGGACGGAACGGTCGCCAATTTTGTCGCCGGGAAGTTTCAAAACGAGCAAGTCCCTGCGACGGTACACGTCGTTACAAGGCTAGATACTGATACTTCAGGCCTCGTTTGTATAGCAAAAAATCGTCATATTCATCATCTGCTCAGTGAACAGATGCAATCGATCGGGTTTGATCGCCGTTATATCGCAATCGTGGAAGGATATGTAGAAGTAGAAAAAGACATCTTCACGATCGAACAACCAATTGGTCGGAAGGACGGTAGCATCATCGAAAGGACGGTCAGGAAGGATGGACAGTATGCAAGAACCGATGTTCAAGTGCTCGACCGGTTTGAGCTGAATGGGGAGCCATATACGTCTGTATCGTTGACGCTGCACACAGGACGGACGCATCAAATCCGTGTCCATATGCAATGGCTTGGACACCCACTCGTCGGTGATGACTTATATGGCGGCAGTCTACGACTCATCGGAAGACAGGCGTTGCATTGTGCATCAATCGGCTTTCGTCATCCGTTGACGAATGAGCACGTGACGTTTACGAGTCGCTTGCCTCTTGACATGGAAGGGTTGATTCATCACAAAGGTTAGTCAAAATGAGTGAATTTCTCCGGAATGTGAGGCTGCATTGAAGGAACGGAGACGATTTCCATTTCAGGATAACGGACTGCGGTCAGTTTGCCACCGAACACGCATCCCGTATCGACATTAACTGTTCGGTTGACGAACCTCGCTTCGGTAACCGGGGTATGTCCATAGACAATCCAAGCGTCTCCGCGATATTTCTTCGCCCAATCCCTTCTGACGGGACGGCCATCGGGAAGTGTTTCGCCGGTCGTATCTCCGTAAAGGACAAATGACTGTATTTTTTTTGAAAATGGTTCTCCTATCATCTGTTCACGGATTCCGGCATGTGCGATAATCAGTTTTCCGTCGTCCAGATTTTCGTATAAAGGTAAAGCTTCGTAGAATTGTCGATATCGATCCAAAAAGCGTAATTTATCTTTCGGTGAAAAGGCGTTCACTTCCGCCATTGTCGTCTCAAGACCGTTTTTTTGTTGAACATTTCTCCCTTTCGAGAGCCGATATAGTTTGTTGCAATGGTTGCCAGGGGAATAGATGAGTCTATCATTGTCTTGTAGCTTGAACATGAATTCAAGTGTTTTCACCGATGCAGGACCCCTGTCCATCGCATCGCCAACAAATGCGAGCTGCCTCTCGTCTTTATGAAACGGCAACCCGGATGTGAATGAATACCCAAGCTTCTCAATAAGTGACATCAATTCGTCGTAGCATCCATGAATATCACCAATAATATCCAGTTTCATATCGATTCTCCTTTTAGCGATTGTTTTATTATTATACCTTTAGGAATGAATTCATGTATGTCGGAGTGGAAAGGAAGGTGCAGCCATGTCTGTAAATGATGAAATTCGCGATGAAATTATTATCGACGAAGAAAAACTGATAAATTCATTAGAACAACAAGATATTAAAACGTTCCGTGATGAGTATTTAATGCTTCACCCGTACGATCGAGCTGTTTTTTATGAGAAAGTGAGCGAAGATCATCGTAAAACGATGTATTTTTTCCTTTCCCCACAAGAGTTGGCGGAAATATTCGAGACAAGTGAAATAGAAGAACATGAATATAGACAGTTCCTTCAGGAGATGGACACGACTTATGCCGCGGACATGATCTCCCACATGTTCGTCGATAATGCGGTAGATGTCCTGAAAGAACTCGATAAGGCGCAAATCGCTAGTTATTTGACGTTAATGAATAAAGAGGCGGCTGCACAGATCAAATCCCTCTTACATTACGAAGAGTACACAGCTGGTTCGATTATGACGACTGAATACGTTTCGATTCCGCAATATTCCACAGTACGCTCTGCAATGACGATTTTACGAAATGAAGCCCCATCAGCAGAGACGATTTATTATGTTTTCGTCGTCGATGAGGATAATCGTTTGACGGGCGTCGTTTCGCTCCGGGATTTGATCATTACGGATGAAGACACATTGATCAAATCGATTATGAACGAGCGTGTCGTCAGTGTGCTCGTCTCGGATGACCAAGAAGATGTTGCACGGACGACCCAGGACTATAATTTGCTCGCAGTGCCGGTCGTCGATTTCCAACAGCATATGTTAGGAATTATTACAGTCGATGATATTATCGACGTTCTTGATGAAGAAGCATCTGATGACTATTCAAAACTTGCTGCCGTATCGAATATGGACTCCTTTGACAAAACGTCGTTTTCAGCAGCGAAGAAAAGGATTCCATGGCTCATCATCCTATTAGTGCTCGGCATGTTAACGGCAAATTTGATTGATTTATTCACCGAAACAATATCGCGAGTCGCTTTGCTCGCAGCTTTCATACCGTTAATTGCGGGAACCGCCGGAAATAGCGGAACACAAGCGCTGGCGGTTGCAGTCCGCGGAATTGCGACTCGGGATGTCGAGGACGAAAGCAAATTTAGGCTGCTGTTGCGAGAAGCGGGTACCGGCTTAATAACCGGGCTCATTTGCGCGATTTTTGTGGTCGGTCTTATTTTCATTTGGAAGCAAGAATTCATCATTGCCTTGCTCGTCGGCGCAGCCATTCTCGTTTCCATATTTGTTGCAACGATTTCAGGTTCGTTTATTCCGCTGTTCATGCACCGGATGAATATCGATCCGGCTGTCGCATCCGGTCCTTTTATCACGACGCTGAACGACGTCATTAGCATCATCATCTATCTTGGATTGGCGACAATGTTCATCGGTAATCTCTGAACGACTCATTGTATTGGAATGTGCAAAAGAACTTCATTCCCGATAGGCGCATATACTACGGAAAAAAGGGGGAATCAACATTTCCTACAATGAACCGTTACTATTTGTGCAGGGGCCTCCCATCTTTGTGAAAGTGGTCACCTTTGAGGAAGAAAGCACGTCTGTCTTCGTCCCGAAAGAAGAATTAGTACGGGAGAAAATCGACGTTACGCCATCCGTCCAAGCTGTAAGCCACGTTGTCAACCCCGCCATTTTGGAAAAGATAAGCTATTTGAGCGCGCCATTCCAAAAGCAAGTATATAAGCCTCTTCAATTCGTCATTGAAGGCGAATCTGTGAAAGGGACCATTCAAAAAGTGGAGAACGACATCGTCTGGATTGAAGCTGGTGACTTGATTACTGAAGTTGAAATTTCGAAGATAGAAGATGTCTTATGGCGCGGGCAGCCATTTGATACTAAAAGTTAAAACAGGGCGAACCGGTTGACGGTTCGTCCTCTCAGCCTGTTGACAAACGCTCGCATCCGTTGTTGCTCGTGTCGCTTGTCCGCTCATGAACTTTAGTTCTATTCGCGTCTTCGCTCCACTTCGCGCCTAGGCTGACAAGCGTTTTCAATCAGGCTGAGGAAATCCCTTTATATCATGTTTTTCCTATAAACTCTGTCAGGGCGAACCGGTTGACGGTTCGTCCTGTTTTATATGTAGTTGAGAAATGGCCATATTAAAACGAAAAACTGCCCGACCGGTTACCGATCGGGCAGAGTAGCATCACAGGTTTTGCGGTCAATCTTCGTCACAATCGATGAAAACGTCCTTCACGCATTGGATTCCACAGAAGCATTTCAAGTCAACTGTTACGCAAGAGCCTGTCGCTCGGAAGTTTTCGACTTGGCAAACTGCGTCAAGATCCAATTTGCCTCCTTTGAACAAATCGACTCTTCGGCCTCTACGATCAAGCGGCTCAAGAACTTGGAGTGTTGCACAGCAGTTGTCGAAAACGTTTTGAACCCTGAAGAAAATCGAGAAACATGTTACACTTTCTCTACGGTCTTTCTCGGAGGCTGTTCTGTTTTCATCCTCTTCGAACTCTCTTCTTCTTATTCTTCTGAACATTGCTTTGAATGGATTACCTTTTTCGTCCAATAGCATGAAGACACGCGTATTGGCCCGTTGTCGCGAAGGGCTTACAAGGCTACCGAGCGGAGTCAGGAAACAGTCAGTTCTGCAGTCGTCGCAATCGATATCTTCGCGGATTTCCTGTACACGTTTAATAGCGCGGACGACCTCGCAAATGCAATTATCCTGGCGCCGCTCATCCCTGACATCTTCATTTCTTCCACATCCCATTCATTCCACCTCCTTTTCTCAACTCCCTATAAGTTATGCGGATGAATGCATAGGGCTAGGGCAAACATCATGTTATGAATAAAAAACAACTGCGCATGCCATACTGTTAAAAAAAGGGGATGGTAGATATTCGTCAATTACTAATACTGATTTGTGTGCTCCTTCTACTGTCCGGTTGTATTCCAAATGAATACAAATTCGAGAATCGAACAGGGGAAGACGCAACCAAGGCAGAAGAGCTACTAAAGGGAGATGATCGCCTTAAAGGCGCAGCTGCCCTCTTTTATGAAGACCATTTGCTCGTAGGGATCCGTGTCAAAACCTTTTCTAGATTCAATAAGAGGGATATTGCCAAAGAAGTTGAAAAGAAGTTGAAGAAGGCATACCCAGAACTCACTGTCTTTGTATCTGCTGACAGCAAGATTTTAACGGAAACGAATAAACTAATTTTGAAAAATGATGAAAAGGGATTGAAGAAAAAAATCGATCATTTGATAAAACTAGCGAAGGAAGAGACATAATGGACAAAAAAAAATATGCAAAGCTGGAGAAAGGAATCACCCCTAAGCCAAACTTGCTTAAAAATTGCCTGAAAGCATTCCTTGTAGGCGGTACCATTTGTCTGATCGCCCAGTTCATCGCTCTCTTCTATATGACCTTCTTCGATTTCACTGAGCGAACGGCAAATAATCCGACAGTGGCGACGATGATCTTTATCGCCATGCTGCTCACTGGATTTGGCGCTTATAAAAAGATTGGACAAGTTGGCGGTGCAGGCGCAGCAGTTCCCATAACCGGATTTGGCAACGCTGTCGTATCGGCGGCGATTGAACATAGATCAGAGGGCTATGTTCTAGGAGTTGGAGGTAATATATTTAAATTGGCGGGTTCCGTCATCGTGTATGGCGTGTTTTCAGCCTTCCTCGTAGCACTCGTCAAAACAATATTGGTGAAAGTGGGAGTCGTTTCATGGTAATGAAAGGCCTGTTGACATTCCCTTCGACCCCTTCTATCGTAGCTACGGGCGTAACCGCAGGGCCGCTTGAAAAGAAAAGTCCTTTTCACGCTGGTTTCGATAAAATGTATGAGGACGAACGCTGCGGTAAGGATACAAATGAGCAAGGTCATTCAAAAATGATGGAAGATGCGTGCATGATTGCGTTGAGTAAGGTCGATAAAATACCGGCGGATGCCGATTTTTTATTGACTGGAGATCTTGTCAATCAAATGACGCCTTCCAATTTTTTTGCGACAACTGTTGGTATTCCGTATATCGGTATGTTTTCCGCTTGCGCAACGTCGGTCTCTTCTTTGCTTCTAGCAGCACTTTTGACGGAAGCGGGAATGTCGAAGCTCGCAATTGCGGGTGCTTCAAGCCAGCATAACGCCATTGAAAGGCAGTTCCGGTATCCGATTGAATATGGTGCACAAAAAGGCGACACAGCACAATGGACTGTAACCGCTGCTGGTGCAGCTGCAGTAACACCATTCCAAGCAGGAGTTCCTTCTATTGAAAGGGGAACAATCGGCAAAGCGATCGATATGGGAATGACAGATCCATTACATATGGGAGCTGCCATGGCACCCGCTGCTGCTGATACGTTGAAAAGGCATTTGGAAGGTCATGGAACCTCTCCAAGCGACTATGATTTAATTATGACGGGAGATCTGGCCAAAGTCGGCTTTTCCATTTTTCAAGAGCTCGTTAAAAACCAAGGTATTAGCAATATGGAAAATTTCAGTGATGCAGGGATGGAGTTTTACGGAAACAATCCTGATTTCATGTCAGGTGCAAGCGGCGCTGGATGCTCAGCAGCCGTCTATTTTTCGGAAGTTTATAAGAAAATGATGGACAAGGAATATAAAAAAGTCCTCCTTATTGCGACGGGGGCATTGCTTTCCCCATTGTCGTACCAGCAGGGAGAAACGATCCCGTGCATCGCGCACGCGGTCGAACTAACAATGAAATGAGTGGTCCGATTGTTTTCAATTTACATTACCGCTTTCATAGTCGGCGGGCTAATTTGTGTCATTGGCCAGCTGATGTTTGATGTCGCTAAGCTTACACCTGCACATACGCTCTGCATCCTTGTCGTAGCAGGCTCCGTGTTGGATGGATTTGGTCTTTATGAACCATTGATCGATTTTGCAGGAACAGGTGCAACGATTCCGATCACGTCTTTCGGCAATGCATTGACACACGGTGCGTTGGCGGAAGCTGAAAAACATGGACTTATCGGCGTTCTAACCGGTATGTTTGAAGTAACAAGCTCGGGAATTAGCGCTGCCATCCTATTCGGCTTCATTGCATCATTTATTTTTAAACCGAAGGGTACCGTTTAAATTATAGGGTCAAACGCCCCCTTCTTCTCTCCGCTATCTGCATAGGATAGACGGAAGGGAAGGAGGGATTTTTTATGTTCGGTGGAGGCTATCCTTATGGCGGATATGGTGGATACTGCGGATACGGCGGATACGGAAAAGGATACTATGGCGGTTCCACTTTCGTATTGATTGTTGTTCTCTTCATCTTGCTGATCATTGTTGGAAGTAGCTTTGTTGTCTAAGGAGGAGGGAAGACAGTATGAATGATTCGTTTTTCAAAAAAATTGAATCGAAAACGGGCGTTCCGATGGAAGAAGTATTCGCATTGGCCAACGCAATCCAATATGCAGATTTTAGTGACGAGCGACAAGTGCGTAAAATCGTTAGAAAAGTAGGGCGTCTCGCAAATAAAGAAGTCCCGCAGCATATGGAAGATGAGCTTGTAAAATCAATCATCAACAACGGCAGATCTGTAAACTTCAACGACATACAGCGCATGATGGGTTAATTTTAGCCTATCCTCAAATACCATTAGTCCCATTCAAAGCAATCCATTTACCCTATCTCATTCTCATAAAAACTAGTAGAAACCTATTATTTTCCGGGAATGGCTCATATAAATGTTTCATAAGTTATGACAAGGGATAAAGGTAAATGATGAATGAGTGGAAAGGGGTGCGGGAAATGGGTTATATTTTACCGGTACAGCCGATGCAAGGCGATATTTACGCGTATCGCATGAATGCAGTACGTAGCAACTTTGCATTTATCGATCGGGTGGAAAAAGTGAAAATGGATCCGGATCTTAATGATAAATTCGAGGATGCGCTCAGTAAAGAACAAGAGCAAATCACGGACGATGAGAAACCGATTCTATCCAACTCTCGTCCTCCGTACAAAGGATTCATCTATCCGAATCCTGCCAACTTGTCGCCGACGATTGCACATGTTGTCGGTAAAGGACTCGCGGTGAATGAATACGTTTAAAAATGAAAGAACACAAAGAGCAGATCTGCAACCGTCATCGGTTTAGCAGATCTGCTCTTTTTTAGCTTCATGAAATAATTACCTTTTCCATCTCACGGTGCGGAATATCCGCATCCATGAACTCGGGCGATGTAACGATATACCCGAGCTTTTCATAAAATGGAATCGCATATGCTTGCGCATTCAAAACGATTTTTGTCATTCCAACAGATTTTGCATGTTTTTCAAGTTCATGCATGATCAAATTGCCGAGATGCTTCCCGCGCAATTCCTTTACAACACATACGCGCTCCACTTTACCGATCCCTTTATCAATTTCCCGGATGCGGCCTGCTCCGATTGGCTTTTGCCCATCGTAAACGATGAAATGGGCAGCAGTCTTATCGAATTCATCTATTTCCAGGCTCATGGGTACCCCTTGCTCATCCACAAAAACTTTTTTCCGCACTTCGAACGCATCTTCCCGTTCACGATCAGAACGGGCAATCTTTACTTCAATCAATCTTCAGTTGTCCTCATCGAGCCGGAAAGTTTCATATACTGTCCAAGACCCGTTCTCAAGTTGATAGAGCAAATGGATGCGATCAATTGTTTCAGTATGGTCTACACCGAACATTTTAATTTGACCGATGATATCGTCATGTTCACCGGAAGTTAGTTTTTGGGCGATCGTAATATGCGGGACAAAAGAATATTCCGGTGTTTCACCGAAAAAGTTTTCGTTCAGGTCTTTATGGAGTTCAAGGATTTCATCATTAGGTGTCACTTTAAAGAAAATCGTATTCGTGATTGGTGCAAACGTGCTTACTTTTTCAACTTTCAATTCGAAAGGGTTGTGCTTACGTGCAACTTCCCGAATGGCATCCGCAACTTGCTCGATTTCCTTATCATCTGCCTCAAACACATCTTTGATCGTCATGTGAGGTGTGATGAGCGCATAATGTGGATCATACCGTTTCCTGTAGCCATTAGCTAAGTCTTGAAGTTTCTTTGAAGGGAAAGCTACAATTCCATACTTCATGATAAAAGACCTCCTCGTGAAATGTTTGCATACATCTTGTAAACAATTATAGCAGAATGATTTACTCTTTGTACTATTTGGTATTAATCGTCCTCAAAGGATTTCTGAATGGCCCTTCGAACATCTTGTTGCCAATACTTCCATGTATGGTTCCCCTTGAATTCTTCATAGAAGTACGAAAACCCTTTTCTTTTGATCAACTTGTTTAATTCCCTGTTCGGTGTAAGGAAATCCTGAGTGCCATCCTGAGTCGTTTTAACTTCCGTTTCTTCTTCGCCAATGACGTGGTAAATGGAAAAAGAGGACGGATCTTTTACAGCCTCCACTTTCTCTAACACATAATCATCGACATATGGGGAATGGAGGATTACCTTGCCGAAGCAATTCGGATATTTAAGTGCAGTTAGCAATGAAATTGTCGCTGCCAGCGAATCACCGATTAATCCTCTGCCGGCGCCAACTTGGTACGTAGGATAATTCTCATCGATGTAAGGGACAAGCTCATGCGCAAGAAAACGGATATAGTCTTCATGGCGGTCACCTTCCGGATGATACATCCGTCTACGTTCCGTAACGCTTTTATATGGTATGCCAACAACAATCATATTATTTATGTCACCATCGTGAACTAATTCGTCCACGACACGACCAATCCGCCCGTATTGAAAATAATCCTTGCCATCGGAAGCGATCAGTACTGAATACTTGTAAAGTGGCGAATACTGATGGGGTAGATGGATGAGAAGTTGCATCTCCTCATCGAGTGCCTTGCTATAAAAAGTAATCTCTTCAATTTTTCCGTATTCCATTCCGTTGGTCCTCCCTGTTGTATCATGTAAGAAGATTGTAACATAAGCGCATGAGCGGGTATAATGCTTGAATAGCCTGTTTCATGCTACTGGAAACAATCGAAAAATTTAAATAAACATCCTGTCGGTTGCTGACATATTATACGTGACGGGCGAAGGATAGAAAGAGGAGGTAATCAGAAATGTTCACTGGAAAAAATATTGTCCATTCTGATGTTGTAACGAAAGCAACGAAAGAGGCATTATTACGAAGAGGCGTCACGTTGGAAGACGTCGCAAAAATCGTTTACGAAATGCAAGCCCCTTATAACGAAGCACTCGACCTCGCCGAATGTGTTGATTCAGTGGAAAGAGTGTTGCGGAAGAGGGAACTCCAGCATGCTATACTCGTCGGAATCGAGTTAGATGAGCTTGCAGAACAAGGGAAATTATCCGCTCCGCTGCAACAGATTGTTACATCGGACGAAGGGCTGTTTGGCGTAGATGAAACAATCGCCTTAGGGGCCGTTTTCACATACGGTTCCATAGCGGTCACAACATTCGGCCATCTCGATAAAAATAAAATCGGAATTATCAACGAGCTCGATACAAAAAAAGGCAGAGGTGTTCATACGTTCCTCGATGATCTCGTCGCAAGCATTGCATCGTGTGCTGCATCACGTCTTGCCCATAGAAAAAGGGATTTGGATGAAGCGGGGATCACCTATTTGGATGTAAAGAAGAAAGAGTTTGAATAACAATACAGCAGAGAGAGGAAGTATTCATTCTCTCTTTTTGTTTTTGTAATCGCTTGCAAATTACGGAAGATTTACAACAATCATTGGCATTTGAATAACTTTTTATGTTAAAATAGTCTGTAAGATTAATTAAGTTTTTATTACAAGACTTATAGGTGGATTGAACTCGTACATATTTGCTATTCACCTATTGGACTCCATTTTATGCAATTATTATAGAGTTTCAATTAGTTCGAATGGATGAGTATTCGAACAAATATAAAATAAATTGGTAGACATTTAGAGTTTCTGTGGATATAATGACATGCATACATAAGTTTCAGAAATAGAGCAACTCTCAATATAATCAGATTATGAGAGTCTATCAAGAAGCGGAAAGGGGTACGACATGATTTCATTTGAGAATGTAAATAAATATTATGGAGATTTCCATGTTCTTAAAGATATTAATCTTACAATTCAAACGGGCGAAGTAGTTGTCATCATCGGGCCATCTGGATCGGGGAAGAGTACATTGCTTAGATGTATAAATAAGCTTGAGACGATTACTGATGGGACATTGATGATTAATGACATTAAACTCAATGACAAGAAAACGGATATTAACAAAGTGAGACGGAATATTGGAATGGTATTTCAACATTTCAATTTATACCCTCACAAAACAGTTCTTGAAAATATTACGCTCGCGCCAATTAACGTCCTTGGAGTATCGAAGGAAGAGGCGAAAAAGACGGCGGAATATTATTTGGATAAGGTCGGAATTCCTGACAAGGCATCTTCCTATCCTTCGCAGTTATCAGGCGGACAGCAACAACGTGTTGCAATTGCTAGGGGACTGGCAATGAAGCCTGAAATCATGCTTTTTGACGAGCCTACATCTGCTCTCGATCCTGAAATGGTCGGCGAAGTTTTGGACGTTATGAAAGCGCTTGCCAAGGAAGGCATGACGATGGTAGTCGTTACACACGAAATGGGATTCGCAAAAGAAGTGGGAGATCGTATCGTCTTTATCGACCAAGGCAAAATCTTAGAAGAAGCTACACCGGCTGAATTCTTTGCAGAACCTAAAGAGGAACGGGCAAAGGTCTTTCTCAGCCGTATATTAAATCATTAAAAAACAAAAGGGGAGAGTTAAGTATGTTTAAAACAAAAAGGTTTCTATTACTAACAGTAATGGCGCTCATGTCAGTCATGATATTGGCAGCATGTGGATCCGGATCGGATAATAAAAATGCTAGTAGTGGTGAAAAAGGCGGGGACAATGTACTTGAAAGAATTAAAGAGCGTGACAAAATCGTTTTTGGTGTTAAATATGACACGAGCTTATTCGGATTGAAAAATCCAACGACTGGAGAAGTTGAAGGGTTTGATATCGACGTTGCAAAGGCATTAGCGAAAGAAATCCTTGGTGATGAAACAAAAATCGAATTCAAGGAAGTTACATCGAAGACAAGAATTCCACTATTGAACAAAGGCGATATCGATGCGATTATTGCAACGATGACTGTAACGGAAGAGCGTAAAAAGGAAGTTGATTTCACCGATATTTATTTCAATGCGGGTCAATCCCTTCTTGTGAAAAAAGGTAGCCCGGTTCAAGGCCTTGATGATCTGAATAAAGACACAACTGTACTTGCTGTTAAAGGATCAACGTCTACTGACAATATTCGCTCTCTAGCACCGGATGCACCTGTACTAGAGTTTGAAAACTATGCGGAAGCATTTACAGCGCTTAAAGCTGGAAAAGGTGAAGCGTTAACGACTGATGACTCCATCCTAGCAGGTATGGCTGCTTCAGATAGCAATTATGAATTAGTCGGTGAGAAATTCACAGAAGAGCCTTATGGAATCGCTGTTAAAAAAGGCGAAAAAGAACTGTTGGATGCACTTAACAACGGGTTGGAAACACTTAAATCGAGCGGAGAGTTCGATGAAATTTATAACAGCTGGTTTGAAGGAATTTTGAAATAATAACGTGCTTCTACATTGACAATGTAGAAGTTTACCGAATAATTTCATCGATCAGGATGAGCATTTCATGCTCATCCTGATTAAGTTAAGTGAGGTGGAAACGGAATTGAACTTCTCTATTCTCGTCGACTATTTTGATATGTATTGGGATGGTTTCAAAGCCACATTAATGATAAGTTTCATTGCTCTTATTGCTAGCTTTTTTATCGGTGCGGTTATCGCAGTCATGCGAATTACACCAATTGCACCTCTTCGTTGGTTTGGGACTGCCTACGTTGAATTCTTCCGAAACATCCCTTTGCTCGTTATTGCGTTCTTCTTTTATTTCGGGACTGATGCCTTAGGTCTTAGACTGAATGGATTTACTGCAGGGACGATTGCATTGTCGATTTATACGTCTGCATTTATTGGGGAAGCGATCCGTTCAGGCATTTTAGCTGTTCCGAAAGGGCAGACGGAAGCGGCAAGGTCATCAGGCTTAACGTATATTCAAACGATGCGGATGATCATTTTACCCCAAGCGATAAAAATTGTCATACCGCCAATCGGCAACCAGTTCATCAATCTAGTGAAGAACTCTTCTATTTTAGCCCTCATTGCGGGCGCAGAGCTTATGTATCAAGCAGATTTGATTTCGTCTAAGACGTACGTCGTTTTTGATGTGTATATTTTCGCTGCTGTATTTTATTTAATCATTACCATTCCGTTAAGTATTGGCGTAGGGCAACTTGAAAAACGCCTTGCGAGCAGCAATTAAGGAGGTGTTATAATGGATTTTGCAGGTGCATTCTCTCCCGATAATCTTTCGTTCTTGATGGAAGGTTTTTACGTCACTTTGAAGGTTGCGCTCGTTTCAATCGTTTTAAGCTTTATTATTGGAGGAGCTGTTGGTACATTACGATTTGCGAAAATACCCGTGATTTCACATGTATTAGCTGTATTAGTTGAGTCAATCCGAAACTTGCCTCTTCTTCTTATCATTCTATTCACATACCTTGCGCTTCCCGAAATGGGCATTAACCTTAGTATTACAGTTTCAGCCATTGTGGCACTGACTATTTTTGAATCTGCGATGTTGGCTGAAATTGTAAGGGGTGGCTTGATCTCGATTGATAAAGGGCAGATGGAAGCGGCTCGTACGTCCGGACTAACGTACATACAGGCCATGAGGTTCATCATATTGCCACAGGCTCTACGTAGAATGGTGCCGAATATTGTCAGTCAGTTCATCTCACTTCTCAAAGATACATCTCTTGCAGTTGTCATAGCGCTTCCTGAATTGCTTCATAACGCTAGAATCATACAAGCGCACCATCCAAACGAAGTGATTCCAATCTTTATCTTAATCTCGATTATGTATTTTGTTGTCAATTATGGATTATCAATACTTTCCAAGAGATTAGAATTGAAAACAGCATAAGTTAGAAATTGAAGGGCTGTCGAAAACAGCCCTTTTTTAATGGAAGAAACTCATGAATGTGCATAAACTCCTCCAAATGCGCATAAATGCCAAGAATTACGCATAACTGCTCAGAATGACGCATAAATCATTCCATTCACGCATAACGCCGCCATTCACGCATAAATCATAAAATCCACGCATAACCGCAACTATCCTACACTCCCAGTAGCAATAAAATCACCGGAATTGTCACAATGCTGATCAACGTTGTTACAAACGTCGTGAAAGAAACGAGGTCAGGTTCCGTTCCGAACTGTAAAGCGAACAGTGTCGTATTTGCGGCAGCCGGCATCGATGCTTGGATGATCAGGACCATACGAAGTAAGTCGTTAACAGGTAAGAAGACTAAAATGAGCATGGCGATTGCAGGTGATGCGACCATGCGAATGAGTGTGACGGCGGTAACATAGCGGTATGCCACTTTCTTTTTCGTCATCGCAGCTAACTGCATTCCCAAAACGAGCATAACGGTAGGGATCGAGGCATCTGCTACTAAACTGATTCCTTCCATTAAAGGGTCTGGTAATTGGAACGCAAAAAATTGCAGGCAAATGCCAAGGGCTGCCGCGTAGATGAGGGGCATTCGAACAACGCGATGCAATGCATCCTGCCATGTTGCCCGTTCATCGCTGCCTATAGAAGCAATAAAAATACCGAACGTATTCATGATAAGTGCATGGAACACCATAATAATGACGGCGTAGTCAAATCCAATAGCCCCTAACGCGAATAGAACGACTGGTGCCCCGTAATTTCCGCTATTCATAAATACTCCGCCTAAAATCATCGCAGACCGTTCCGATCGCGTTGCCCCCATTATCCGTGCTGTACTCCACACAAGTAAAAATAGAAAAAGAAATAGCAGCAAATTGAATAAAACGATATAAAAATAGTCCCACGTAAGAGGATTTCCGTAAAAAGTCCGGAAAGCTAGAAAGGGAGACATTAAGTAAAGAGCAGTCGTTGAAATGGATTTAATATTGAACCCAATCAGCTTTTGTCCAATGAATCCGACTGCAAAAATGAAGAAAACCGGAAAAATGATGAATAACAACTCCATAATGTCCATCTCCCTAAGTATGTATATCCCCATTCTAAACATTCCGAAGAGTCTTTGCTATTGCATAAATTGAATTCCGTTTATTGCAAGTATAAAAACCGTTCATACTATTGAAATATTTGTAATATACCACTATAGTTGAAGAAACCCCAAAAAATTGAAAAAATATGTATCTGGATTACTAGAGTTCTCTAACTTACGAAGTAGGCAGAAAATCATCAGCTGAAAGGCGGAAGATATAATGTTGAAATTGTCAAATGTGTCAATTACGTATAACGATCGAGCCGTGCTCGATAATCTGAATTTAACGGCGAATATAGGAGAAATCATCGGTGTGGCTGCTCCAAACGGAACAGGAAAATCGACAATGTTCAATGTGATGGCCAACTTTGTGAAACCAAATTCGGGGCATGTTGAATTTGACGGTAAATATGCGTACCGAAATGAAAAAGAAGAGCTGTTGATTCACAAACTGTTGTGTACTTTCCCTGAACAAAAAGATCTCTTCGAGGAATTATCCGGGGTAGATCATTTGAAATTATATGCAAATATGTGGAAGGGGACAACAAAGCGTGTCCCGCAAGTCATTGAGCGTCTTCAAATGGGCAACTATGTTAAAAGGAAAGTTCGGACCTATTCATTAGGAATGCGGCAGCGTCTATGTTTTGCAATGATGATGGCTGCTGATACGCCTGTCATGCTAATGGATGAAGTGATGAATGGACTTGATGTGGACAATGTTGCATTGATTTCCGAATGCTTAATGGAAATGAAGAAGGATAAGCTCATCTTTGTTGCATCCCATTTACTTTCAAACTTAGATTTGTATGCAGATAGAGTCCTATTTTTGAAAGATGGGAAGTTTGTGCACGAACATAGATTTACTGGTGAGAATGATATGTTCCTTAAAATAGAAGTAACTCCCGAACAATACGAATCGTTGAAAGAAAAAGTGACTCTTCCAGTTGGATACATCTATATAGCAAAACACTTATTATGCATACCGTTAAAGGGAATGAGCGAAGCGGAACAGACAAAGTGGATTGAACGGATGCTTGATTATAACGAAAAAGAAATGACAGTCGGTCCATTGGGAACGGTAGAATACTATGATAAATTTTATTCGAAAAATGTGTGAGACTCGTCGTTTAAGTAGTAGTGGTCGTTTATAACGGATTCAATATATGTTCAAAAGGGGAAGCTGGGATGAATCGAAATTATTTGAAACACGAATTTCAAATTACATTTAGAAGCAGACGTAACATTCCTTTCATTTTATTCATCAGTGTCTTGCTGCTCAGTTATTGTCTGATTCTATTGCCAAACGAAGAAACAAAAGAAACCTATTATCCTGATGAGGTTCGAAATTATTTAACGGATCTCGAACTAGAACAGAAATTAAGGGAGGAAAAGGGAAATACAGGGGTTATACAAATGACGGGTATGCCTGTCTATGCTATGAATGCAAATTCTTACAAACTGAACCAAGCTATGCTTACAGCTTATGAGGACAAGAACTATTACCGTTTTCTTTATTTACGGAACTATTTTCTCTTAGATAATGAATATGATTATACGTCCGATGAAAATCTTTTCACTCTATCTCCGTTTCCGGGGAAGGATCGGGCCCATTTATATAAACAAACAATGATGCGATACGAGGATTACTTAACAAATGATTACCCTATTACATACGGTTTAATGTATGAAAAAACAGGATTGCAAGCATTACAAAAGTTCCTGCAATCAAATGGGATTCTATTCATTTTATTTTGTGCCATCTTTTTCAGCTCTGATGTTTTATCGAGGGATCGCAACAATCGGTCAGTTCTACAAGGAATTCCGATATCCTGGTATCGCCAATTGAATCTTAAATCCCTATCTGTTTTCTTCTATTCATTGCTCGTTGTGTTAGGAATAATAGTCGTAGGGGTTATCGTGATGAGCCTTCAATTCGGTTTTGGCTATTTCAATTTACATGTGCCGATTATGATTGCACAACAGACCTTTACAATGGAGGATTATGATGTAATTTCAATTGCTGTTTTCTTAGGGAAAACATTAATAGTCGTTCCTCTCTTAATCTTCCTTTTCGTCCGATTGAATGTCATTTTTGGTCTTTTGTTTAAAAATGAATGGCTCGTTCTTTTATTCAGCAGTTTTATCCTCTTTTCAGATCGCATTTTCGTATCAAGGACAGAGAGAGAACTATTCGGAATAGATATTAGCTTCTTCCCTCAAACGTATTTTGATTTTGGGAAAATTGTAGATGGAGAAAAGAACTTTCTTTTGAACACAGAAACGATTACCTATGCGAAAGGAATTATCGTGTTGCTCGTCACGCTAGCTGTCATTGAACTTGTCATCTTCATTCTGTCAAAGATCATCAATAAACGTCGTTTCTATTATGCGTAAAAATATGTAACGAGGAAGGATACGATTATGTTTTGGAAGTATTTACTATTTGAAACAAAACTATTGCTCCATAATCGGAAAAATTGGTTGCTTGGAATTGGTCTTATCCTGTTTTTCCTGTTGTACTATACTCATTACAGTCAAACTGACATCAAAGATATTCACAAGCTGAAAAACGAGGAAGCGCAGCGCTTCCACACAGTATTCAATGCCTTTCCCGAAGAGTTGAGAGAGACGGCAGAAGGGGAAGCGACTTACAATAATTTGACACAACAAGCTTCTTTGATCAATATGCAAAGGTATTATTTATGGAAGAAAGATGATTATGATAAGTATATTGAAGACGGTCTCAAGTTGAATGCACTACGTCTTGAATTACACGAGTTGGGGAACAAAGGAATCCATCCAAATTACGTCATTCCGAGAGAAGAAATTCAGAAAGAAATGGCGATTTTACGGTATTATCAGGAACATGATTTACCGCTTGTTCCCGATCCATTTGTAGCAAGCAATTATTTACCAGTCACCTTGAACATGATCAGCGGTCTGCTATTTTGTCTTTTCGTCTTACTGATGGCCAGCAGCATCCTGTTGAATGACCAACTACATCGCTCGGTAGTCGTCGGATTCCCAGCATCCTTCATGCAAAAGGTAAGCGCTAAAGTGGGCATCCATTTAGTCCAAGTTATGATGTTTCTCGGAATCGGCTTTCTCATTGGTGGAACCTATGTGTCCCGAAAAACGGAATGGGGAAATTTCATGTCTCCAGTTCTTATCTATCAAGATATGGATTTTATTGCAGTGTCGACTACTCGGTATATCACTTACATGTTCATTTCATTTACACTCATCGCGTTATTCCTTTTGCTAGTATTTGTACTAATCAATGTCATGACGAAGAATTTGTACGCAACAATTTTGACGATGATTGTCATTTTACTATTGCCTGATCTCATAAGTGTTGCAGGTATGAAAGTTAATTGGCTGTATCCATTGAAATTTATCGATATCGGCTCTATCTTGAATGGAGATGCTGCTATGGAATTTAGGAATGAAAAATTGGATTTCAGACATTCGTATAGTTGGCTAGTCGGGCTTAACTTGTTAGCCGTAGCGGTTCTTTACGTTAGGAATAAACTGCTATACATCCGAAAAAGAGAAGTCGCATTAGAAATAAATGGATAAGCTGATTGCGATTTCATGGGAGAAAACGAGGAACGGTGGAGTAATATGAAAAAAACAATGCAGAAATGGTTTGAATTGAACGGCAGTAAAATGGGCACTTCTCTACTAATCGCTTCCTTTCTATTATTACTTACGGGCTGTCATCCTTTACAACAATCGAAGTTTGTTAAAGTTGCACCATATGAAAAGAATTTTGAAATCATCGGTTCCGAGAGGGATGATTTAATCGGACAGGTGAATCCAGCAATTTTTGCGCAAGTGGATCGAAGTAATGTACATGCAGAACAGGTAGAGAGTGGGGTATTTACGAGGGAAGGCGTCAAGGTTACTCTTCAACCGGGTCGCTATTCGATTACGGGATATCCAACGGGGAACATTTTCATTTACGATGAAAATGGGGAACTAATCATACGGGATATTGTTGGCTTTGCGGGAGTCGGTAGTTTAACAGTCGATATTGTAGAAACGTATACTGTTTTTGCTGACGGTGGATATGATCATGTGAGTTTCACACCGGTGCCGACACAGCTTGCTACTAACCTGACACCGGGTATTTGGGAAGTCGGGTTGGATATCGAAGCTGGTGATTATATAGTCGGGAGCGAGTACGGGTTAGGATATTTGGAAATTCACGAAAAAGGGAAAGAACCTCACCTTTATGAAGTAATTGGAGGCACTCAAACTGGTTCAAAAACTCGTTTGAAGTTAACAGTGGGGCAAAAGCTCAAGGTTACTGGAATTTCTCTTGTGCAATTTTCGCCGGTGGAAGAATAAATGAAGCGGCGGATCAAAAATGATCTGCCGTTTTTCTAATAAGTTAAACGGAGTGGTAGAACTATGCAAAATGTGATTGACATGAAAAATGTTTTATTTCGAAGAGGCCAAAAAGAAATTCTTAAAAGTATTAATTGGACAATCAAACAGAATGAGCATTGGGCAATATTGGGGTTAAATGGCTCCGGTAAAACATCGCTTCTAAATATTATTTCCGCTCATCAGTTTCCTACTGAAGGAGAGGTTCACGTTCTTGGAAATCGATTTGGAGAAACGAATTTACCGGAATTACGAAAAGAAATTGGTTTTGTTAGCAGTTCGCTAGAGCGATTCGCTCAAACGTTCCAGCATGATACAGTCGAGAGAGTCATTATAAGTGGGAAATTTGCAAGTTTCGGCCTGTATGAGCAACCATCTGTAGCCGATTGGGAACGAGCGGATGAACTGTTGCATGACTTCCGGCTATACTATTTAAAGGGCAAGCCATTCAATTTACTTTCCGAAGGCGAGAAACGACGGATCTTAATTACTCGGGCCCTCATGAATAAACCACGAATGCTCATTATGGATGAACCGTGTTCAGGCCTTGACATACTATCGAGGGAGCAATTTTTACATACATTAGAAGCGGTAACGAAAAATAATTGCCATCTCATCTATGTGACACACCATGTAGAGGAATTGGTCGAGGACATTACACATGTGCTTCTTTTAAAAGAAGGAGAAATTGTCGCTTCGGGAAAGAAAAAGGAAGTATTGACGGGTGATCTGCTAACAGCTACATACAATGTACCAGTGAGAATTCGATGGGATGACGGAAGGCCCTATCTTACAATTAATAAGGAGATGAATGAAGTGAGCAAACAATTGAAAGGTTCACGAATGTTCACGTAAAAGTGCCTAATCATAAGGCGCTTTTTTCCTTTCTATATTACAATGAAAATAACATTAGATGAAGGGACCCGGTTGCTTTGGAACTTACTCTTACGTTTATCATTTTAGGAATCACCGTCGTTTTATTCATGACGAATAAACTGCGCGCGGACCTCGTTGCGATTCTCGCCTTGCTCGCCTTCGTATTGACGGGAATTCTGACACCTGTCGAAGCGCTTTCCGGATTTTCTAACTCTGTCGTCATTATGATTGCCGCCCTTTTTGTAATCGGGGCAGGAATTTTACGGACAGGGCTTGCCCAAATGGCGGGTACATTACTATTGCGCTATTCGGGTGACAGCGAGAAAAGGCTGTTCATTCTGTTGTTACTCATTGTTGCATCAGTCGGCGCATTCATGAGCAATACGGGGACAGTGGCTCTTATGCTGCCGATTGTTATCAGCATTGCAATCAGCATTAATAGCAGCCCTTCAAAATACTTAATACCTCTTTCCTATATGGCGAGCTTTTCCGGATTGCTCACGTTAATCGCTTCACCGCCTAACTTAATCATTAGCCAAATGCTTGTCGACAATGGTTATGAAAAACTTGGCTTTTTCCAAATCACCCCGATCGGCATCATCGGTGGGGTCGTTGGCATTATTTACTTATTCGCAGTCCGTAATTCATTACTGCCAAAAGGAAAGTCCGGTTCCAATGCGAATCAAGTTCAAAAGTTATCGACGAAGCAACTAGCAATCGATTATCAACTTGGTGGAAGTCTGTTCCGAGTGAAAGTTCCGGAAGGGTCGGAATTGATCGGGAAGCGGCTCGCGCAATTAAAGATTCCGGCAACGTATCATTTATGCATTTTGAAAATAAGCAGGAAATCGACCGAAGGATTAAATTTATTGCCGATGACCTATAAGGAAATGGCAGGACCGAATAGTGTTGTTCAACCGAAGGATCGTCTTTACATACAAGGGTCTGCCGAAAACGTGAAAAAGTTCGTTGAAGCATATGGGTTATTGATCGAAGAAGGGACGTCGGAGGCGGATGAGCTCGTATCGAAGGAGTTAGGAATTGCGGAAGTACTCCTGACCCCACATTCGAATCTCATTAAGGAAACGTTGCGTACGATCAACTTTCGCGAGAAGTATAACTTGAATATTTTAGGGATTAACCGCCAAGGGGAGTTTGTCGTAAAAGATATGTCGAAGCAAAGCCTCCGTTTTGGGGATGCCCTTCTCGTACAAGGTTCTTGGGAATCGATCGAATTGCTTTCAAAGGATACGAGGAACGTTGTCGTCATCGGGCAACCGAAAGAGCATGCGAGCATGGCTGCCGCAAGTGGAAAAGCTTCGATTGCTGGGGCCATCATGATTCTAATGGTTCTTCTTATGGTGTTCGAAGTATTTCCAGCTGTCATCTCGGTGTTGATCGGCGCAGCATTGATGATTTTGACTGGGTGCGTCAGGAATATGGACGACGCATACGGGCAAATCAACTGGGAAAGCATCGTTCTCATCGGGGCGATGCTTCCGATGGCGACAGCGCTTGAAAATACGGGAGGGATGGTGTTGCTGTCAGAAGGGATTATCCAATTGCTTGGCGGGCTCGGTCCTATCGGGGTACTTGGTGGCATCTTCTTGTTGACGATGACATTCGGGCAATTCATAAGCAATACCGCTACGGCTGTCCTGTTTGCTCCTATCGGATTAAGCGCGGCCCTCAGCATCGGCGTCAGCCCGTATCCATTCCTGATCGCAGTAGCAGTAGCAGCTAGCATGGCATTCTCCACACCGGTCGCATCACCGACAAATGCGCTCGTCATGACGGCAGGCGGCTATCAATTCAAGGATTTTGTGAAAATCGGAGTGCCATTGCAATTCATCATGCTCGTTGTCATGATGATTGCAATTCCAATTCTGTTCCCATTTTAAGTTTGCAAGATCGCTTGTACATGGTAAACTGAATTGAATGAATGAAATGAATATTGGAAAAGGGGTTATTAGATGGCAGTAGATGTATATCTCAACTTTAACGGGAATTGCAGGCAGGCAGCCGAGTTTTACGCAGAGGTGTTCAATACAGAAAAACCTCAGATCATGACATTCGGAGAGGCTCCGCAAAGTCCGGATTATCAGTTGCCTGAGGAAGCAAAGGATTTGGTTTTGCATACAAGATTGAATATTGATGGAAGCAGAGTTATGTTTTCCGATACATTTCCTGGTCATCCTTTCATCGAAGGGAATAATGTCAGTCTAGCTTTCGTCAACAAGGACATTGAGCTCATCAAAACTGTGTTCGATAAACTGAAGCAAGGCGGGACCGTGACGATGGAGTTACAGGAAACGTTCTGGAGCAAAGCGTATGGCCAATTGAAAGACCAATTCGGCATCGAATGGCAAATCAGTCATGAAGAGTGAATAATTTTCTAGTAAAACGTCGGGAGCATATCCCGCCGTTTTTGTTTATGTTAGCAAGGGTTGTTCCACTCCAAAGTCCATTCTTTCACCATAATCCCTCCGATGTTACAATAATGAAAGATAGTTGCCATTGTGAAAGGAAGAAACAAATGAAAATTACAGAAATCGAAATTCATGCGATCCACTTGCCTTTACATGACCCGTTTATCGTCAGTTATGCGAGTTATGATACGATTCCTTCCATCATCGTTAAACTGACAACCGACATGGGTCATGTCGGATACGGGGAGGCAGTAGCGGACGAGCATGTTACCGGTGAAAGCTGGGAAAGTACATATGCCATTTTGAAAAACACGCTCGCACCAAAACTGATCGGCATGGATCCTGGTCAAATGGAAAAGATCCATGCGCGCATGGATGCTGAAATTTATGGAGTGCCCGCTGCCAAGGCAGCTTTAGATATCGCTTGCTATGATTTGATCGGAAAAGCGTTGGACGTTCCCGTTTATGATCTGTTAGGCGGAAAATATCACGATGAATTTCCGATTACGCACGTACTCAGCATTGGGACGCCTGCACATATGGCAGATGAAGCCGAACAACGCGTTCAAGAAGGCTACCGTTCATTGAAAATGAAAGTTGGCACAGACGTTTCGGAAGATGTGAAACGAATCCAAGCTGTCCGAGAACGGGTAGGTGAATCGATCGCCATTCGAATCGATGTCAATCAAGGTTGGGTGAACAGCTCAACGACGTTGCAAGCGTTACGAAAACTTGAACATAGTTCACTCGATTGGCTTGAGCAACCGGTCAAAGCGGATGACATCGATGCAATGGTGGAAATCAAATCGAAAACTTCTGTGCCTGTCATGATTGACGAAGGGCTGTGCGGATTCCGTGATATGCGTGAGATTATCGCCAAGCGGGCTGCAGACAAAGTGAATATTAAATTGATGAAATGTGGCGGCATTTATCCGGCCATGAAGTTAGCCCATATGGCGGAAATGGCAGGAATCGAATGTCAGATCGGCTCGATGGTCGAATCGTCCGTCGGTTCGGCAGCGGGATTCCATGTCGCTTTTTCCAAACGGATCATAACGAGTGTGGAATTGACAGGACCATTGAAATTTAGTGAAGACATCGGAAACTTGAAATATGACATTCCTTTCATTCGCTTGACGGATAAGGCGGGACTCGGAGTTGATGTGGATGAAGCTATCTTGAATAAATTGACTGTGTACTCGGAGAAGGTGCTTGGATGAAACAAGACATCATCTTGCGGAATGGTCAAAAAGTGACAATACGAAACTTGACGGTAAACGAACTAGGTCCGATTATCGAGTTGCAAGAGAAAGTGATTGGGTCGCTAGAAGTCGCCTCCTTTCTACAGCCACTTTCCGAAGAAGAATTTCGCTACATTCTGAAAGGTAATGGCACAATGATCGGAGCTTTCTACGGCAACCGACTTATCGCTTTCAGGGCGATGCTCGAACCGGAAATCGACGAGCATCATTTAGGAAGAGATGCCGGTTTGCCAGAAACCGAATTGCCAACCGTTTTGTATTCAGAAGTGACGAATGTCGACCCAGATTATCGAGGAAACAAATTGCAGCAATTGCTTGGGCAGCTTCTCATGGAAAACGTCGACAAAAATCGGTACCGTTACGTATGCGCGACGGTCGCCCCGTTTAATATCGCAAGCTTGAAAGATAAATTCGCATTGGGCATGCATATTGTTTCGGTAGAAAAGAAATACGGCCATGTTTTGCGCTACACATTTATAAAAGATCTGGCTGCATCGGACAAGCCTTCGACAATCGGTATTACTGTCGACATGTCTGATGTTATGGAGCAGCAATCTTTACTTGCGGATGGATGGGTCGGTATCGGATTGGAACAGGTCGATGATTCGTGGAAAGTGAAATATGCAAAGAAAGATTGAATGTAGGAAACCGTACAAGTCGTAAAGTGACTTGTACGGTATTTTTATCAAATTTGACGACAATTCTCGATGATTCTGAATAAATGGTATTGCCTAAAACATTCCATAATGGTACAATCAATTTCTGTCTCAATTAACCCCAACATCTCATAATAGGACGCAAAAATACGCAAAACGGAGGACTGTATATGCAGAAACATCCCGATTTTGAGTTTGAATTGCAGCGCCTTGACTACACGAAGCACTACATGCAGAAGCTCCTTGAAGAGTCGATGCGTGATGTGCAATCCTCGCAAGATGAAATTCGGCATGCGATGGCCGACTTGGATTATTTGGATTCCAGTTTGAGCTACATCAATATTTTAACAAACACCCGATTTTTTGAAATGGCTCGCTCTCAGAGGGAAGGACTCGAAGCGGTTCAGCAAAAACCTTATTTCGCCCGTATCCATTTCCAGACGGACGGAGAGAAGGATGAATTCCTCTATATCGGAAAAACGTCTGTCTTCCACCAGGAAACCCAAGAACCGATCATCGTAGATTGGCGCTCGCCTGTAGCGAATGTTTACTATGATGGCAGATTGGGAGACTTGACGTACAAAGTGCGGGACGAAGAAATAAGTGGGCACCTCTTTTCGAAACGGCAATACAAAATCGAAGAGGGAGAACTGCTGGACATCCTTGATATTGATTTAACAACGAATGATGAATTGCTTCAAGAAGCTTTGGCAGGGAAAGCGGACGTTCGGCTGACCGAAATCGTTTCAACGATTCAGGCGGAACAAAACGAAATTATCCGTGCGAACTTGAAGCAACCGATTATTGTTCAGGGTGCCGCGGGTAGTGGTAAAACGACGATTGCACTTCACCGCATCTCCTATTTCCTTTATACGATGGGAACGGATTTCCCTTCAGAGAAACTGATGATTCTAGCTCCAAGCAAATTATTCATGGAATATATCGGCGACGTGCTGCCCGAGTTAGGCGTCGGGCGTATTTGTCAAACGACTTTCGCTGAATATGTACTGAACGCAACAGGATTGAAGCTCAAATTAACTGATCCGAATAAAAAGCTGGAGCTGTTAACGGCAACTAAATCCGTAGATGAAGAACAACTTTTCATTGCACGCTTGAAAGGGACGCTTCGTTATCGAGAAATCATGCAACGATACGTGGACAAGCTCGAACAAGAAACAGCAGCCCTCTTTGAAGACGTCTATATCGAAAAATATCGGATCATGAAGGCATCGCGCCTGAAGAAATTGTTCCTTGAAGACTTCAAGTATATGCCTCTTGAGAAAAGAATAGAGCGTATTAAACTTATTATGCAAAGTGAAGTGAATCGGAAACGCAAACAGCTGTATAAGCTCCTATCCGATAAATATGAAGAAGCCCTCGACAAAGCATTGTACGGTATTCGAGACGATGAAAAACGTAAGGCGCGCATCACAAGGATCATGGATGAACGAGATGAACGGCTTCCTTCTATTGAAAAGGAAGGAAAAAAGACCGTTTCAGTCTATATGCGCAGATTTAAAAAGTTCAATATAAAAAAACTGTACAGGGATTGGCTTATAAATCCACAATTACATATAGAGTTGGCATGCCACTGGTCTGAATCGGAAAGGGATGCTTTTTTTGCCGCGCACCAAAAAGAAGTTTGGGAGACAGAAGACTTGGCTGCGCTTTACTTTCTACATGCCAAGTTGAAAGGTGTGGCGGATGAGTGGAAAATGCGCGTCGTCTTTATTGACGAGGTGCAAGATTACAGCGAATTCCAGCTTGCTGCATTGCAGGACGGGCTGGAAACAGATATGTTTACGATGGTCGGGGACCTTGCGCAAGGGATCTATAGCTACCGTGCATTGACATCATGGGAACCAGTACGGGAAATGTTTCCGCGGGCCACGTATACGACCTTGCAAAAAAGTTACCGGACAACAATCGAAATTATGCAACTCGCGAATAAGGTTCTTGAGCAGATGGAAGAAGATCTGCCTCTCGTGGAACCGGTCGTCCGGCACGGCAGGGAGCCTGAATTTTATGAAATGCCAAGCCTTGATACGTCTAAGGTGAATGAAATTTATGAGGAAATACTTAGCAGAGGACATAAATCGATTGCTTTAATATGTAAAACTCGAAAAGAATCAGAGGTGCTTTACAAGCGGCTAGACCAATCGGGGCTGCCTGTCCAATTACTAGGCGAGAACTCTGATATTAATGGCGACTGTCTATTAATCGTACCAAGCCATCTATCGAAAGGCCTGGAATTCGATGCCGTCATCATCGCTGCTTTCGACGAACCATTCCGGGACCATCCAATCGATCGAAAGTTGTTATATGTCGCGATGACGAGGCCGATGCATGAACTGCATCTGCTATCCGACTCGCTATCACCATTGATAATGACAAAATACGCATAAAACCGTCCAAAAGCGCATAAATCATCCGAAAAGCCCATAAATGAACATATACACGCATAAAGCCGAACAAATGCGCATAAATCTCAAATTAAGCTCATTAACTTCAAGAAAAACGCATAAATAAATGAAAGGATTCTCTAAAAGGGAATCCTTTTTAGATTTCTGTAAAAAAGGTAAAACCTTTTCCGTACAAATTACGAATATACTTATAGGGCAATGATATTGGAAAGCATGTGATGAATAAATGGAGAATGATCTTCGCTTGATCAAACAGATAAAGAAAAATGCCAGTGAGTCCGCTGCGAGTGCACTGGTGTCGAAATATTATAAGGAAATGTATGCTTTTCATTACAAACAAACACTGGACGAGGAGCTATCATTGGATTTAACGCAAGAGCTATTCATTGCCGTCTTGCAAACGATTTATGCCTACGATGTCAAAAAAGCTTCGTTTCGGACTTGGCTGTACAGGATTGCCTCAAATCGAATTGTCGACTATTTCCGCTCCAGGCATTACCGATATGCACAATTTACGCAGCCGTTAGAGGATATCCAGCAGGAATTCGAGGATGAATACAATTTGGAAATTGCTCTAGTACACAAGGAGCAATTCGAGCGTGTCAATTCATTAGTCAATCAGCTTGATGCACATTCACAGCAAGTTATCCGCTTGAAGTTATTCGGTGAATACACGCTAAAGGAAATTGCGGCCATTGAAGCGATTCCGATATCTACGGTGAAAACAAGATATTATGCCGCACTGAAATGGATTCGTAAAGAAATGGAGGTAGAGAAACTTGAAGAAAGATCAATTTAAAATTCCGATGCCAGATGAGAGCACCATCGAGGCACAGATTAGTCAAATTGTCTCTCGAGGTTTAGTGAAAAGAGAATCTTTTTCATCCTATTTACGATCAATGGTGCAACAAGTCGGATGGAGGCATCTGTTTTCGGATCGATTGGAACTTAGCTTCATTTTAAGTATCGCCATCGGATTATACAGCCTGTTTCTCATCGTACCAAATCATGCTGAAATACAAGATCTCTATACTTATATTTTTCTTTTTTCACCCATTCTGTTCCTTGCTTTATCAATCTACACGTACGTAAATAAAACACAAAATGCGACGTACGATGTGGAAATGGCTTGTAAATACAATGTTTATCAAGTCATTGCATTCCGGATGCTTGCGTTTAGTATTTCAACGATGTTCCTCAATACACTGGGAATTGCTTTCCTTGCCATGAAATATGAAGGAATCCATTTTATCCGTGCATTCATGCTTTCTAGCACGTCCCTGTTACTGTTTTCGATTATTCTTTTATTCGCCCTTATGAACCGAAGGACAAAAGGGATTGTAATGATAACAATAGCAGTATGGGTCATGGGGAACACGTTTTTAAAGTCAGTGAATAACGAGTTGTACAACGATATGCTTCTTCATATGCCAGTAATCGTATATGCGGTTGTTCTACTCGGTTGCCTAATAATATTTATGAACTACTTGAAAAAGCTCATCGTATTCAAGCAGTCGGAGGGGGTATTTTAATATGTTAGTCGTGAAAGATGTCAGCAAGCGTTATGGAGATTTTACCGCATTGCAACAGATCAATTTGGAATTTAACACGGGTCTATATGGATTACTTGCTCCGAATGGCGCAGGGAAAACGACGCTGATTAAAATGTTGGCGACATTGATTGCTCCGAGCGAAGGGGAAATCTATTATAACGGAAAAAACATCATCGATATGGATGAGCAGTACCGTGAACTGTTAGGCTTTTTGCCACAGCAGTTCGGCTATTACAAAAATTATTCGCCTAAGCAATATATGTTGTATTTGGCGGCATTGAAAGGGATTGGGAAAAAAGAGGCCCTCAAAAAAATTGATGACCTTTTGGAAAAGGTAGCTTTAGGTGATGTTGTAAATAAAAAAATGAAGAAATTTTCAGGTGGGATGATCCAGCGTGTCGGCATAGCACAAGCATTGCTGAACGACCCGAAAATACTCATTTTGGACGAGCCGACAGCAGGTCTTGATCCGAAAGAAAGGGCGCGATTCCGTCATTTACTCACTGAACTTGCCCGCGATAGACTCGTCATTATATCTACCCATATCGTATCGGATATTGAATCAATTGCGAATGAAATCATAATGATCAAAAACAAGCAGCTGCTTTATAAGGATTCGGTTGAGGATATTTGTTCGACGTTAAGAGGGAATGTGTTTGAAACAACAATCGATTTTGATCTGTTGGAAGCATTCCGGAAGAAATATGTCCTCCTTTCTGAAAAGCAGGAGTACGGCAAAATGATCGTCCGATTCATCCATAAAGGAGTGCCGGAAGCTGGATGGAAGCCAGTGGCACCACAGTTGGAAGATGTATTCCTTTACGAATACCGCGATGAAATCGAAGGGGAAGTATGATGAGTATTATCCTCCATGAATGTAAGAAAGCATTGACATCTCCTATTTTAATTGGACTACTCGTGGTTTTTTCCGCATTTAATCTATTTGTCATCATCAGTTCATCCGACCACAAAGCAGAGTTAAAGATTATCAATGAAATTATTGAAACGTACGGATTGAAAATAACAGATGATTCTTTGGACGAATTCAATAGTAACGTACAACTTGACGTAGCGGAACTAAATAGGATGACAGCGTCCGAGTTTACGAGCGTCTATGAATTTCTTGACGGATTAAGCTTTGAGAATCAAGAGAAATATAGCGATGAACAATGGGAGTTCATTCACCGGTTGCAATTAAAAGAAATGTATTTGAACATGGCAAAGTCAATCGATGAAAGCTATGAAGGAATTGACATACGAAAATTAGCTGCAGGAGAAATTGAGAAGTATGGTCTTAGTGGCAAGGCTGCCGAAACATTTCTGAATGAAAACGAGAAGTTCTTTGAACGATTCAAGGAAATGGTTAGCAATGGGGAACATAAGCAATGGTTTTTTGCAGGTAAAGCATATTACATGCATACCTTTCTCTTCAAGACGATCTTCCTGCAAATCATTATCGAATCGCTTCTATTGATCATCTTGACAACTGCATTGATTACGACGTATGAGTTTGAAAACAAGACACACCTAGTTGCATACTCCACAAAACGTGGCAGAAAACTTATGAAAAATAAGCTTTTGTCTGCTTTAGCTATTGCAGCAGTTATTGTAGTCTTCCTATTCGCGATAACACTCGGAACGTTTTTCACTGTTTTTGATTACTCGCATGTCTGGCAAACGTCAATTAGCAGTGCATTCAACTGGGAATATAATTTCCCATATATCGCTTGGTGGGATCTATCTGTAGGAACCTTTTTAATAGGTGTAATTGCACTCGTTTTTGTCGTCCTATTGCTATTTTCGGGTCTGACCTTTGCATTATCCGTCACGGTGAAAAACAGTTATATTACTTTCTTTCTTGTTGCTGCCCTATTCGTACTTTTGTGGCTGTTACCTAGCTTCATGCCGAAATCCGCAAACCTGTTATTCGTCTCTGCGTATACTTTACCGACATTACTATTAGCAGTTAGTTCCTCGTTCATGGGAAGCAGCGGATTAATCCTATTTGAAAACTTCGAATGGATGACAGTTAGCTGTTGGACGGTGATTACGATTGTAGTTTGTTACATGTCGTATAAACGTTTTATTAAGATCGATATTTCGTGAGGAGGTGCAGCAATGAGGATTTTATTGAATGAAGTAAAGAAAATCTTCACGTGGAAAACGATGCTATTGCTGTTGTTTATCAATAGCTTAGTTTATTTTTTATTGATTGAATTTTATATCGAATACTTCCCCAACGGCAGTGGGATTTATTCGTATAATATCGGGTTAGAGAAATACGGCGTTACTATGGATGATGACGAGTTTATTGACTTCAAAAAGGTGTACGACGAAATAGTGGACGAAGCAACTCGGTATATGCAATCAAGGGAGGAATTCGTTGCTGCTGGTTTAGATACATATGAATTATTCCAGGCATATGATTGGGGGAATCCATCCCAAGAGGCAAGTGCCCTCCGAGATGACGTTTTTTTCGGAAAGAAAACTGAACTCTTTTGGGACTTGCAAGAGCGTGAAAGGTTGATTGAGTTTTATAACTTCAGAAAAAGTATTCCTGAAGTACTTACTGATAACCAGAGAGACCGATTAAACGAATTGATTGCAGAAGAAAAATTCGGAGTATATACGGAAATCGTTATCCGAAACTTCAAATCATATATTACAAATGTCGGGATTGCTATCCTGTTCAGCGTTGTGTTAGTCATTTCGCCAACAATTTTGAGGGATCGTTCAAGAGGGCTCCTTCAGTTGCAATATACATCGAAAAAGGGGAGGAATCTTTTCAAAACGAAACTCTTGGCCGGATACACCGCTACATTCATTATTATTACTGGATTATTGACCGTATATTTGGGCTTGTATTCGTTGAATAATACTTCCATGTTTTTTAAAGTTCGCATCAACACTTTTATAGCTAATGAGTCTTGGTACGATCCGACATTCTTCCAATTCATCATGCTATGTGTCGCAGCGATTTACTTGATCGGATTCATATTCGTCACGCTTTCCATGAGCTTTTCAAATGTTGTCCCGAATATGGTGTCCTTAATCGGCATCCAAATCCCGTTCGTTGTAGGATTTCTGATTTTCGGTCTGAATCGTTTATTGCCAAATATGATTCTAATTTGGATTCCTAAGTGGTTAACCCCTTTTTCTTACGGGGGCATGGTTATCGTATGTATCATTTTTATTTATTACCTAATTAAGCGTGAAAAGAAGATAGATATTTTGACCTGAATAAAAGAGAGTCCCCCAGCAATACGGGACTCTCTTTTACCATCATTTTTTTAGCTTATCCTCATAAAACACATTAAAATGCGAATCAATCGTTCCGATATTCAAATGCCTTGCCTTATAATCCCGCAGCAGCTCAAAGAACTTCTTACTTAACACCATAATGACAATCAAATTGATGAACGTTGGGATGGCCGTCGTAATATCTGCGAAATACCAGACAGCTTTTCCTGGTAGGTCATAGTAAACAGCGTAAACGACCATTAATAAGCCTGGTATCGGATATAACCATTTGTAGAAGAAAATCGTCTTGTTTTTCACGTCGACCTTCTTCTCTCCGCCGAACAGGTGGCGCAAAATAATTTCATAATACGTGTACCAGCCAGTCGTAGTCGTCAAGCCGAATAAGAAGACCGACAAGGCAATAATATATCTGCCGACTTCACCGATGCCGACTTCAAACGCGGATAATGTCAATGAGGCGCCATCGAGTCCAGATGACCAAACGCCGGTAATAATGATCGTGAATGCAGTCATCGAACAAACGATGATCGTATCAACGAATACTTCGACAGCTCCCCACATTCCTTGCTTAATCGGATGATTCGTTTTTGCCGTCGAGTGGATCATCGGGGAAGTACCCCAACCTGCTTCATTGCTATACACTGCCCGGGCGACACCCATCCGGATTACTTGAGCAATGACAGCACCGGTAAATCCTCCGACAGCCGCCATTCCTGTAAATGCACTGTCAAAAATAAGAGCAAAAACAGGAATGATTTCTGAGTAATTCTTGAAGATAATGAACAGGGAAGCTACCACATAAAAAATGCACATGAAAGGGATGAGCTTCGTCGCAATCTCGCCAATCCTTTTGATGCCCCCGTAAATGATGACGTAAATAAGAGTAACGTAAATTAGCGAAGAAGGAATCATACCAATGTTGAATGTTGAGCTGACCGCTTCGGAAACCGTGTAGTTCTGAAGTGTAATGAAAAACGTCGTGAAAATACCGAATCCGAAGAGAATCGCAGGGATTTTCCAAAACTTAAACTTCATTTCTTCGCCTAATCCTTTTTCCATATAGTACGTAGGCCCGCCATACGGATTACCTTTTTCATCAGTACTACGGTAATGGACAGCTAACGTGACTTCGACAGTCTTCGTCATCATGCCTAAAAGAGCAGTAATCCACATCCAAAAAACAGCACCCGGTCCTCCAACCGCAATTGCAGTCGCCACCCCGCCGATATTACCAACTCCGACACTGCCCCCAATTGCGGTGCTCACTGCCTGAAAAGGCGTTAAAACGCCTTTGTCACTTTCAACCTTGTCCTTTTTTGAAAAAAGCTTCCCGAACGTAGCTTTGAAAATATGTGGCAAATAACCGATCTGAAAGAACTTGCTTCCGATTGTAAAGTAAACCCCGACAAACAGTACTGTGAAGATAAGAGGCCATCCCCATAACCAGCTGACAATCGTTTCTAAAATCTTGTCCATTTCATTCCCTCCTTCATTGATTCAGAATCTTTTGTTTAATGTATGAATAGTGGGACAATATGATACATGGATCTTAGGATATGAATTATTTAAATTCATAGTATAATAGTAGAAAGGGAGGATATGACTATGCCGAACGTTCATTACTTTTGGGGTTTGCCTGATGAACAGACAATGGATGGAATTTTGCATTTACATAATCAGATTTTTGCCAACTCAGATGAATTATCGAAGAAGGTGAGATTGCGACCGAATATCCTTTTTATTGTTGCCATTGAAGAGAATAAAGTAGTAGGCTACAAGATTGGATACAGTCTCTCCGTGGATCGGTATTACAGTTGGTATGGAGCTGTTCACGAGGAACACAGGGGAAAAGGGATTGCCTCCAAGCTAATGGAGTTGCAACATCGACTTGTAAAGGAAGCTAGATATAAAACGATTGAAACAAAGACTCGAAATAAATGGAGAAACATGTTGATCCTAAATATAAAACATGGATTTGATATAACAAACACGTTTACTGATGATGACGGAATCCATCGGATCGAATTAGAAAAAAAGTTACTAGATCACTAATGAAAAGGGGCGAAATGGATTTGAAAAAGGTATTGATCTTACTAGCCCTCACAATGATTTTGAGTGGATGCGGCAAAGTATATTGGGTGGGGAACGAGAAAGACATCGATAAAGAGCCAGCAGTGAGACAGCACGTCAATTACTTGCAAAATGAAAAGCCGGACCGGAAAGGGTTTAAAAGCATTAACATAGCCGAAGGAAATTTGATGGTTGTTGTTTCAACTGGAACGAATAAACTCGAACTGGAAGCGGTAGACGTTGAAATATTGGATGATGAAACAATCATCACAGTGAGGGAAGTAGAAGCGGATAGCGACAAGATTAATCCATATATCTTAATCGGTCTAGAACGTAAAAACGGCAAGTTGAAGGTCGTCAATGAAGATGGAGAACAATATGAAATAGGTTTTTGATAAGAAAAAATTATCTCTTTACATAATAACTATCGAATTTCCTAATGAACAACCGAGGAGTATAATAGAGTTATACACAGGGGGTGTTCATGATGGAATATATTTCACTCTTTTTCATTGGGGTAATCGCAACGACAATCGGTACGTTGGCGGGGGGCGGCGGATTGATCAGTCTTCCTGCGATGCTGCTACTCGGGGTGCCAATCCACTCCGCAATTGGTGCGAACAAAGTATCGAACACAGTCAGCTCATTTTCAAGCTTTCTTGTCCTTTTGAAACACAAACAAATATCGTTGCGTGAATCCTTTTGGATTATTCCAGTAAGCCTAATAGGGGGCATCAGTGGCGGGCTCATTGCGACAATGCTTTCAGCGGACAATCTCTATATTTTAGCAATACTACTTTTAACTTTTGCTTTCATTACATCGTTTTTCGGAAAAGGGGATTTCGGCGGACAGGAGAAATTGAAATTCGGCAAACTGAGTGTGCCTGGATTATATGGAATTGGAATATACGACGGTCTTTTCGGACCAGGGCAAGGAACGCTAATGCTTTACTTATTTGGTCATTTGAAAGTCGCCTATATCCGGGCCGTCGGTTATGTGCGTCTTGCAACATTTTCAAGTTGTTTTGGAGCGGCAGTCACTTATATAGCAGCTGGAAAAATCATCTGGCCACTTACGTTAATGTTGATGTTAGGTTCGATTACCGGAGCGCAGACAGGGGTGCGTATTGCGGAAAAACTGAAACCGAAGTTCGTGAAGCCAATATTACGGGTTGTGACAGTCGCTTTAATATTACAAATTATTGTAGAGAATGTCGGTTAATTACAGTGAAAACCTTCTACGACGGTAGAGGGTTTTATTTTTTGGGTGATAAAAGGAACAAACTTGAACAAAAATGAATAAAATCATCGACAAAACAGAATAAACATGAAATAATAGGAATATAACTGCATAATATAGATGGAAAGCGGGGTGAAACGTGAACAAAAAGGCAAACGTACTCTTGTAGAATAAAAAAGGGAGGAAGGAACAATGTTTACAGAAGAACGAAGGGGAAAAATTTTAGAAACACTTGAAAAGGATGGCCGCATTCTAGCGAAAGACCTTGCCGATGAATTCGGTTTGTCGATTGATTCCATCCGACGTGATCTTTCGATTATGGAGGAGCAGGGATTGTTGAAAAGGACGCATGGGGGTGCCATTCCGATTGGCAATGTAAGGATGTTGCCTCCATCGCCTTCAATACGTTATGGAGATGGCAGCGTTTATCAAAACGCGATTGCAAAAGAAGCAAGCACCTATATTCAAGAAGGTCAAACCGTTTTTATCGGAGGTGCATCAACACATTTTGTCATGCTGAAGTATTTGCCACGAAACATACGATTCACAGTTGTGACCAACTCGGTAGAAATTGCCTATCATTTGCGTGAAGTGGAAAACATTCAAACGTATCTCATTGGGGGGCTTGTGAAGAGTTCTGGGAATATAACTGACGCTATTGCCAATGAATTGGCACGGCAATTTACAATCGATGTATGCTTTGCAACAGCAGGGGGATTGTCGGAAAAAGGACTAAGCACAGCAACTCCTGAAGTGGCTGTCTTCCATAAGACAATCTATGACAATTCAAAAAAGCTCGTCACGCTTATTGAACATTCGAAGTTCGGAATAGATATGTTCAGCAGGATGTACCCCGTCGAAAAACTCGACGTCATCATTACAGATGAAGAGACGACACAAGATAAAATAGATTCCATAACGTCTTATGGGGTGGAAGTCGTCATAGCAAAATAAGGAGCTGTCCGGTTAATAGCCGGACAGCTTCATTCATTGTGCGTGCTCCTTCAATTCAGAAATCGCAACTTCCGACCTTTCCTCCATTGCTTGTCGCAAATGAACTGTCGCGGTGCGGTCGTCATCGTGGACTTTATCAATCCATACAGAAACTCCATTATAACTGACCATGATCTCATCCGGTGACTTTACAATCTCACGCGCTCGTTGACTATCCAAAGCAATCCCTCCCATTCAAAGTTCATATTTAAATTAAGCTCGTTTCACCATTTTCAAAAGCAGTTTCGAAAGAAAGCGTTGCTCTTCTTCAGAACCTGATTTCCAAAGCTCCATTAACACTTTTTCTTCGCGATTACGAGGTTCTTCGTGGTTGGCGAGATAGCTTGCAACGATCTCTACAGTTTTTACAAGCTTCTCTTCACTTAGTCCCATTTTTTCGCCTAGTTCTACTTTTTCGGAAAGAAATTGTTTGAAGCGGTTGAAGTTCTCGAGTATTTGATTTTTATCTTCGCCATCAATCTTCGCCAGTTCTTTTTGTATCTTGTCTTGCATGTCCATAAAAAATATCACTCCTTCTTTGTTGTACATATATACACTGTGCTTATTGATAGTAAAGTAAACATAGAAAAATTTGCATGGAAAACTGCATTCGGTTTTTTGATATTGGGGATGTAGTTTATGAAGGCAAAATGGTTAGGATACGTAGAGGACATTCAGCGGATTCCCGATTAAGGGAAGTTCATTACGAACGAAAAGAAGGTGGAAGCATGATCCGGACTATGGGGTTGACAACGGACGATGAATTCATTTACGACTTCCCGGTTAATCAAATCTTCGAGCTTGCGTTGCGATGGTACTGGGTTGATTTTGATCAGCCGGACGCAGAAGAAGCATCATTGCTTCAATCGTTATTCAAGTTTCATCCATTAGCATTGGAAGATTGTTATGGACGCCTCCAACGTCCGAAACTTGATCATTATGACGGTTACACATTTTTCGCCTTGCATTCCATCTGTCAGGAAGATTTAAATGCGGAAGAACTGAATCTTTTTTTAGGAGAACATTATATCGTCACATTTCATTACACCCACTTGCAGGAAATCGAAAAGGCAAGAGAATTGATTATGCAAGACCCTACAAAGTGGGAACGTGGAAATATCTTGGTCATGTATGAAGTTTTTGATAAAATCGTCGATCAATACTTTCCGATCCTTTATAATATCGAAGACCATTTGGACGAAATCGAGGAAAAACTATCACCGACAACCGTCCACTTATCAATGGATTACGTATTTGAAGTACGTGGAGATCTATTACGGTTAAGGAGGACAATCTTTCCAATGAGGGAGCTGTTGTACAGGATGCTCGAATCGGAAAGATTAGATTTCATTCCTCAAGAGCATACGTATTTCTCGGATATTTACGACCACCTCTTGCGATTAGCTGAAATGATCGACTCCAATCGCCAGTTGACATCGGATATTAGGGATAGTCAACTATCCATCAATTCCAATCAAATGAACAGTGTTATGATGACGTTGACGATCATTTCATCCATATTTATTCCGCTGACGTTCATTGCAGGTGTGTATGGGATGAATTTTGATCGTATGCCTGAGCTTCATTGGCGGTACGGCTATCCAATCGTCCTTGTCGTTATGATGATTATAGGGATTGCGATGATCGGCTGGTTTACATATAAAGGTTGGTTTCGCATTAATAAGACATGATTAGAAAGCCTTCTCGAAGTTATTCGGAAGGCTTTTGTAATGAAAAGCTTTCAACCGCTTCATATTTTGGTGTTTTTGATGGGTGAATCCTAAAAAGCGAAAATCGATCGACGTGAAATTGGATAGGTGTGCTTGTCTCTTTTTGAATATGCAATTCACCATCTATTTTGCGCTTTTTTGCAATCGTAATATGAGGAGTAAAACGATGATCGGGTTCCATCTTCAATTGGTTAACTCCAATTGCCGCAACCGCTTTTTGCAAAGCGTCGAGCTCTTTTGATGGTTGGACAGACAAATAGACGACGCGAGGACCTTTCGGAGAACCGAAAAATGAAAGACCATCAACATTCAAGAGGAATTCACGATGCTTCTCAGCAAGGGAGGATAGGGTTTCCTGCAAGGGTTCAACTTTCTGTTCGGACAATGCCCCGATAAACAGTAATGTAATATGCAAATCTTCCATATGCGGAATGACTTTATAAGCATTCGACAATCCATATTTTTCTCTGTATTGCATAACAAGTCCTTCAACTGAATCTGGGGCTTTTATTCCAATGAAATAATGGTGCATACTAGCGCCTCCTCCTTACGATGTCGTCTCCTATTGTAGCCTAAATTCCATACTATGAAACATGATGAAAGGGCCCCAGACCGCTCCAATTCCATTTGGAGCATTTTTTTGTGTATAATCAATCAAAAGGGAGATGATGATAATCCGTACAATCATTTTTGACTTGGACGACACACTTCTATGGGATCAAAAAAGCATTGCGACAGCATTTGAAAAGACTTGTCAATTTGCGGCGAGCTTGCAAAATGTAAATGCATCGGAATTGGAAGCAGCTGTTCGTGAAGCGGCTGCAGAACTGTACGCTTCCTATCATACATACGAATTCACTCAAATGATCGGCATTAACCCTTTCGAAGGCTTATGGGGAACATTCGACGACCCAGGCGAAGCGTATCAGGCAATGAAGAAAATCATTCCAAATTATCAACGAGACGCGTGGACGAAAGGGTTAGAAAAAGTAGGCATCGATAATACTGAACTCGGTTTGACACTTGCAGCACGGTTCATTGAAGAACGAAAAAAAGCGCCATTCGTTTACAAAGATACATTCTCCGTCCTCGACAAGTTGAAAGACGAGTTTCGGCTTGTTTTATTGACGAATGGTTCACCATCGCTGCAGCAAACGAAATTAGAAATCACTCCGCAAATTGCCCCTTATTTCGATTTGATCGTCGTTTCGGGTACATTCGGTAAAGGGAAGCCGGATCCTTCCATTTTCGAGCATGTGCTAGAGGAAACTGGGACATCCGCATATGAAGCGTTAATGGTCGGCGATAATTTGCTAACCGATATTCTAGGTTCGTCAAAAGTTGGAATCCGTTCGGTTTGGATAAACCGTGAAGGCAAACCACCAATTCCAGACATCCAACCAACGTATGAAATAAAGCATTTGACGGAACTCTTGCCGATCTTGGAAGAGTTAACGTGAAAAAGGTGAGTTCCCGTTGTAGGGACTCACCTCTTTTAGACAAGGGCTCCTTTATTCGCACAAAGGCTCCTTTATTCAACAAAGGCTCCATCAATGTTTCAAAGATCAATCGCTTTCACTTCGTAAATATCTGCAAGCTCGGTCAAGTCCTCGATTTCCTTCTGGTCGACACGATTATCGATCGTCAACATCATGATCGCATCACCTCCGACGGTCGAACGTCCGACTTGCATCGTAGCGATATTGATGTTTTTCCGTGCGAGTAACGTTCCAACACGACCGATAGCTCCGGGTTGGTCTTTATGCTTGATGAACAGTAGATGACCCGCAGGCACGACATCGACCGCATAATCATCGACCTTGACGATGCGTGCTCCGAGGCCGTTCAGCAAAGTGCCCGCCACATAATGTGTAGCACGTGCAGTGACGATTTCCACAGTCATCAAATGGAGGAAACCTTTGCTCGTCGTTGTCTTATGTTCATTCACTTTAATATCGAACCGTTCTGCTAAATAGATTGCATTGACGTCATTTACGTGGGTTCCAAGGTTTCGTTTCAGAATACCCTTCACCGTATTACGGGTTAGTGGGCGCACATCGTAATTGGCGAGTTCCCCTGCATATTTGACATTCACTTCTTCAATTGCTTCATCTGTCATGCGAGATAAGAAGACGCCGAGTTTTTCCGCCAAATCGAAAAATGGTGCGATTTTTGCCAATACTTCCTTCGAAACAGAAGGTAGATTGACAGGATTACGGACTGCTTCTCCTTTGAAGAAATTCACAACGTCCATGCTGACATCGACGGCAACGCTTTCCTGCGCTTCGACTGTGCTCGCCCCTAGATGAGGGGTCGCAATCACTTGAGGCAATGTTAACAATGGATGATCAACAAACGGTTCCGTTTCAAATACGTCAAGTGCAGCGCCTGCTACTTTACCTGACAAAATCGCCTCGTAAAGCGCATACTCGTCTATAATCCCACCTCTAGCACAGTTAATGATTTGTACGCCATCTTTCATTTTCGCGAAAGCATCTTCGTTCAATAAATGACGAGTTTCTTTTAATAAAGGAGTGTGGATCGTAATAAAATCAGCCTCTATTAATACATCTTCCACCGTACCAAATCCGATTCCCAACTTTTGTGCCTTTTCCTCTGTTAAAAATGGATCATACGCAATAACGTTCATTCGTTGTCCTTTCGCTCGGGCAGCCACTTCAGCACCAATTCGTCCTAAACCGATAACGCCGAGTGTCTTGTTTTTCAACTCGACACCGATAAATGATTTTCGATCCCATTTACCGTCTTTCAATGAGTTGAATGCTTGTGGAATTTTTCGAGCTAACGCTGTCAACATTGCAATTGTATGTTCTGCCGCAGAGTTTGTATTGCCGTCAGGCGCATTGACGACGATAATTCCATGTTCCGTTGCGGCATCCAGGTCGATATTGTCGACTCCGACGCCAGCACGACCAATTATTTTCAACTTGCTAGCGGCTTCAATCACTTCTCGCGTCACTTGTGTTTGGCTGCGAACGAGCAGTGCATCGAACTCATCAATCCTATCAAGAAGTTCTTCTTTTGGCATGTCGGTCGCAATGGTGATTTCCAAACCTTCCGCTTGCCTGAGCGGATGGATTCCTTCCTCGCTTAATGGATCTGCAATCAATATATGGTACGTCATCGTCAATTCTGCCCCTTTTCTAAATAAATTCGTTGAGCTGCCGCGACACCTTTGCCAAGTTCAATATTTTTTCCGATTTTCATCAATCCTAGCTCCATCATGCCGATCGTTTGTAAAACGTCCGCGGGGGAACAATAACCCATATGCCCAATCCGGTAAATCTTCCCCTTTAAACGTTCCTGTCCGCCGGCAACAGATAGATTAAATTCCTTTTTAATCATTTTACGGAATTCCTCTGCATCGAAATCTTTCGGTTGGATAGCAGTTACTGTGCCGGATGCATCGGTATCATTCGTCAATAAAGGAATATCGAGAGCATGGAAAGCAGCACGGGTCATCTCTTTCATAAGCGTATGACGGTGATAGACATTTTCGAGTCCTTCCTTTTCCATCATCGTCAGCACTTGGTCAAGCCCAAAAAGTAAGGAAAGGGCAGGGGTGAAAGGAGTCGTGTCCTTTTCTAGGTTATCCCTGTACTTCGACAAATTTAAATAGAAGCCACGGTTCGGGTTAGCGTCAATGACGTCCCATGCCCGCTCGCTTACTGCAACGAACATCAATCCTGCAGGTAGCATGAACGCCTTTTGTGAGCCTGACACCATTATGTCAATGCCCCAATCATCCATTTTAGTTTCGACACCGCCGACACATGAAACGCCATCGACGATAATAAGTGCATCGGATACTTCATGGACCGCAGCAGCGAGTTCATGAATTGGATTAATGACACCTGTTGATGTTTCACAAAATGTTGCAAAAACGGCTCGCACTTTTGGCAAACTACGAAGATGCTGTTGGATTTCAAGGGGATCAAAAGCTTTTCCCCATTCAACTTCATAGTTGTGTACGCGAATTCCATACGCTTCACATATTTGTGCGAAGCGCGCTCCAAAAGCACCCGTGACGATGACAAGTACCTCTTCCTTTGGCATAACGGCATTGATGACGGCCGCTTCCAATCCGGCAGTCCCACTTCCGGCGACGATCATTACATCTTGTTCAGTGCCGAACACTTTTTTCAGTCGGGGTGTAATAGAGCGAAGCAATTCAGAAGTCTCGCTTCCACGGTGCCCGATCATCGGTTGCGCCATAGCTCTTTGTACACTTGGTGGAATGGGTGATGGTCCTGGAATCCGTAAGAATTGTTGATCTTGTAACATGTCATTTTCCTCCTTGGATAAATTGATGTGAATACAAACAAAAAAGCCTTCCGTCCCTTGCAAACATATGCAAGGGGCGAAAAGCTTTCAGCTACGCGGTGCCACCCTTTTTCGCTGTCTATAGACAGCCTTCATTGCATGCATAACGGGCATGTGCCGGATGAACCTACTCAAAAGTTTCAGTTCATCGATTCAGGAGTGCTGCCTTGCGTCGAAAACGCTGATTCTCACCAACCATCAGCTCTCTATGGATTCCGATTGGCAAAGCCTGTCTCCGTCCAAATCATTAATCGAGTTATTTAATTATTGACAATCATAACACGATAATTCTGAATGTCAATCTATTATTCGTATAATTTTTAAAAATATCCATCGAAACACATACGAGGATATTGATTTGATTCCGAATGCGAACGATTTATTTATTGCATTATAAAAATGTTCGTGAAAAATAATTGCTGTATGATGATTCATTTAAAAAAGTTTATGTTTTGAAGTATCTTATCAAACTTTTGAAAAATGTCAAATAAAATTTATAGCCTCAAATGTATGTATAAAATACCACGGTTTTCACATCATAATTGCAGTACCATAATCATCTATGGATAAGTTTAAGAAAAGAGGGAGAAAAATTGGGCATTTTAAATGGTAATCCGAAAGAAGAGCCAATGCACTATGGTGAAGTCATCGGTTGTTGGGCATACGCAGGTGCGAACAAAGGATTAATCAGCGGCTATGAAGGTTTCATCAATCATGCTGGTGACGAGGATCTGAAAGCACTTCTGAAAGACGCGGTTGACATGATGAAGGAAGAGAATGAAGCAGTCGAAAGAGTGCTTAAGGAGAACGGCGTGACGCCTCCTCCGTCTTTGCCTGATCGTGCAAAAGCAAATGCGGAAGAGATTCCAGTTGGCGCGCGTTATATGGATCCGGAAATCAGTGCAGCTGTTTCCATCAACGTCGGCCAAGGTCTTGTTTCATGCAGTCAGGTAATTGGTCAATGCCTCCGAGAAGACATTGCAATGATGTTCAGTAAATTTCATGCAGACCGACTTTTGTTTGGAATGAGATTACTCCGTCTTAACAAAGAAAAAGGCTGGGTTATCCCCCCTCCGTTACATGGTGCAACATTCAATAAATGATTTTAGGGAAAAACATGATAAATAGGTTTTTCTCAGCCTGATTGAAAACGCTTGTCAAGGAAGGCAACCTCAAAGCGCCACGTCCTGTGGCAACGGTTGCATGACTCGCATCCTGCGAGCCCGCGCGAAGTGGAGCGAAGACGCGAATAGAACTAAAGTTCCTGAGCGGACGAGCGGAAGAAGGCATCCTAAGAGCGCCGCGTCCTGCGGCAACGGATGCATGACCTACCTCCTGTAGGCCCCAACAACGGATGCGAGCGTTTGTCAACAGGCTGAAGCAGCTGATAATAATCAGCTGCTTTCTTTATGCCCACTTTTCAGAAGAATGTGGTAAAATGGCAATTGTTAGATAGAAAAGGGGGAGTATGAATGGTGTTATTTACAAGAAAAGAAGAAGTAGTTGAAAATTTCCATGGGACCGACATCCGTGATCCATACAGATGGCTAGAACAACCGGAAAACCCGGAAGTTCAACAGTGGGTGGATGAACAAAACAGTCAAACGCAAAAATTCATCGCGACATTCCCACATCGGGAAAAGATGAAACAGAAGCTAACCAAAACGTGGAATTACCCGAAGTATACCGTCCCTCGAAAAGAAGGAGATTATTACTATTTCCATAAAAATGACGGACTCCAAAACCAGGCTGTTTTTTATCGTACGAAAGACCTTCAATCAGAAGAGTTGGAGGTTATTTTAGACCCAAATACGATGAACGACGAAGGAACAGCGGCGATTACGAACCTGGCATTCTCAAAAGATGGTAAGAGATTGGCGTATGGGATTTCATTCAATGGAAGCGACTGGCAAGAAATAAAAGTGCGAAACTTGGAATCTGGTAAAGATGAAGAAGACCTAATCCAATTTTGCAAGTTCTCAAGCATTGCATGGAATGAAGAAGGGACAGGTTTTTATTATAACCGTTTTCCGGATCCCTCCACAGTTCAGCCTGAAGAACAAAGCTTTTACAATAAAGTGTACTGGCATGAGGTCGGTACTTCCCAAGAGAAAGATGTGCTAGTTTATGAAGATCCGGACAACAAGGAATTCTCCTTTAATCCCATTATGTCGGACGATTACCGCTATCTGATCTTGAACGTTTGGAAAGGAACAGAAAATAAAAGTCGGATCTATTTTAAAGATCTTGTTGAAGACGGAGAATTTGTCCATCTATTCGATAACTGGGATGGGGAGTATTCCTATATCGGAAATGAAGGGCGCACATTTTATTTCGTAACGAATGTGGACGCACCTCGCGAAAGAATCATCGCCGTCGATATCGATAACCCGACAAAAGATAACTGGGTCGATATTATTCCGGAGAAAGAGGATGTCCTATCATTCGGAAAAATCGTAAACCGTCAACTCGTCGTTTGCTATCTGCATAATGCACATAATGTCTTGAAGATTTACAATTTAGAAGGCGACCATGTAAGAGACGTCGATTTGCCAGGATACATTTCCCTGACCGGTTTAACAGGAAAGAAAGAGGAAGCTTGGATGCTGATCGGGTACACTTCCTATTTGGCGCCAAGTGTCGTTGCCAGTTATGACTTTGAACATGGCGAATTGACTGGGGTATTTCAGCAAGGAAATCAATTCAATACAGAAGGGTTCGAAACAACACAAGTTTTTTATCCATCTATAGACGGTACGAACATCCCGATGTTCTTGACCTATAAAAAGGGCTTAGTTTTAAATGGAGAAAATCCGGTGCTGTTATACGGATATGGCGGATTTAATGTTAGTTTGACACCATCTTTCTCGCCTGCAGTACGCATGTGGATTGAAGAAGGCGGTGTCTATGCCGTTGCCAACTTAAGAGGTGGAGGAGAATTTGGGGAAGAGTGGTACAAGGCGGGAACGCTTGAACGTAAACAAAATGTGTTCGATGATTTCGCTGCGGCAGGAGAATGGCTAATCGCTGAAGGATATACGAAGTCGAAAAAGCTTGCAATTATGGGGGGCAGCAATGGTGGTTTGCTCGTCGGGGCAAGCATCACGCAACGACCAGATTTATTCGGTGCCGCCATTTGTCAAGTGCCGGTTATAGATATGCTCCGTTACCATAAATTTACGGTCGGACGCTTTTGGGTGACGGATTACGGAAATGCTGAAAAAAATGCGGAAGATTTCGCTTATATGGTCAAGTATTCACCGCTGCATAATGTGAGGGAAGGCGTCGAGTATCCACCTACATTAATTACGACGGCAGATACGGACGATCGTGTCGTTCCAGCGCATGCGATGAAATTTGCAGCCACTTTACAAACGGCCTATAAAGGCGATAACCCAATTTTACTTCGTGTGGAAAAAAATGCAGGACACGGACTCGGTAAGCCGACCGTCAAGATTATCGAAGAACAAACTGATGTATATTCATTCCTCTTCAAAACATTGGATATAGAAATTTAAAAAAGGAAGGCTGTCTTAAAACAAGACAGCCTTCTCTTATTTTTGCCTTTCCCAATTGCGGAGGGCAGGGTAAGGATCGAATGACCACTCCGTTTTGCCATTGTATTTATATAAACCATAATGGAGATGAGGAGGGAATTTCCCGGAAGTCCCTTCTTTTCCATAGCCAGTACTGCCGACGTAGCCAAGAAGTGTTCCTGGCTCAACAATATCGCCTTCTTTAATGCCTTTATCAAAATAAGCCAAGTGAGCAAAATAATGATAGGTGTTATGATTATCGCGTATACCGACGCGCCAGCCGCCGTATTCATTCCAACCCAGCACTTCAATTACGCCGTAGGAAGTGGCGACGACCGGTACGCCATATCCTGCAAAAATATCTGTCCCCTCATGGATGCGGCGTCCACCCCATCCGCGTTTTGAACCCCAAGTACCACGGTACGAATAATGATGTCCTTTAGGGATGGGAAATATATGCTTATCCAGCTCGATCGTTTCAAAGTGCTTGAATAACTTGGCGATTGTCATAATTTGATTGACGGTCGCTTCCCGCTTATAATAATGCCATAATGCAGCTTTAAAATCATTCTCATCCGGTCCGTACATAGCTAAATGGGAAGACATGGTCATTAGAACATCCATCGGGTCATATAGATCTGCAATCCCGTCGTTATTGCCATCGGTCCCATATCCGCCAAAAATCGCTATGGTTGCCGGGGAACTGTCGGAAGGATCTGGGTTGAATGCACCAAACCAATGGTCAACAGGGAATTGGATGGAAATCGGTCCGTCGGTTTTCTTAAGATCATTACGAACTTGCTGGATATTCCGTTCAAATTGGTCAATTGCAGCAAGGTGATACCATGGAACTAATTCATTGGAGAACTGCAAATAAAAACCCATTCGCTCCTCGACAATCTCCTTTTCACTTCGTTCGTTGGATGCAGAGGCAATTTGGGGAGCGAGGCAAAAACTGATGATGAGACATATAGGAGCAACTATATTATAGATACGCAATGAGGAAACCTCCTTTGTTGAATGTTTAGAGTGCCCCGAAACGTTCAATTCATGATTTTTTGTTTTAAATTTTAATTCGTCATCATATGGTGGATTCTTTTTGGAGTGATATACTTTAGGAGATAAAAAAAGAAGGGGAGCGAGACAATGGAAAAACTTCAATCGGTTGAACAGTTTGAGCAATTGAAAAATGAAGAACGGACAATGTTCATGTTTTCTGCGGATTGGTGCCCGGATTGCAGAGTGATTGAACCGTTCTTGCCTGCAATTGAGGCGGATTATCCGGAATATCAATTTATTTACGTCGATCGTGATGAGTTCATTGATATTTGCCAACAACTGGATGTATTTGGAATTCCGAGCTTTATTGCATTTAATGGTGGGGAAGAAGTCGGTCGTTTTGTCAGCAAGGACCGGAAGACGAAGGAAGAAATCGAGGCATTCATAGACGGTTTGAGTGCATAAAGAAAAGAGATATCGCCATCCTAATAAGGGATCGGCGATATCTCTTTTTATATGGAGTCTAAAAAAGTTAACATTTTTTCCGGGTAGTCTGTGAAAATTGCCTGTACCCCTGCTTGTTTTAATATGTTTGCGTGTGTTACATCATTGACTGTAAAGGTTCGGACGGGCATGCCGCTATTGATCACTTCGGCGATCGATGGGCGGATTGCTGCAGGGAAGAAGATATGCAGGGCATCCGCTGGTATTCTGCGGATATAGTCCAACGGGTGGACGATCACTTCCATGAATAATGCGGCCGTCTCAATTTCGGGGTGGTATAATTTTACAGATTCGATAGCGGCGTGATCAAACGAAGAAATGATGACGCGGGATGCGATTTGTCTTTCCGTAATCAAAGCGAGCACTTTTTCAACCATACCAACGTAAGGGAAAATATCCGATTTCAACTCGATATTCAGCTTGTGATTTGTAAATTCGAAAACATCGAGGACATCAGCCAGCGTTGGAATCATTTCTCCTTGGAAATCGGAAGAGAACCAACTGCCGAAATCATATTTTCTTAATTCTGCTAAGGACAGGTCTTTCACATACCCTGTTCCGTTCGATGTCCGGTCAATTGATTCGTCATGGATAACGACGAGTTCGCCATCCGCTGTCATATGTACATCGAATTCTACACCAAAAACGGGAAGCCGTGCTGCCTCGTTGAATGCAGCTATTGTGTTTTCCGGATAATTTCCCGATGCACCCCTATGTGCAAATACATCCATTTCATTTCCTCCGATTTCAATTGGACTTTCTTTGCGTTATGAAAAGGGCAACGCCCCAAGTTGCCCTTCGCCTACACCTGTTTAATTTAGTTCAATCCAATTCAATTCCAAGTCTTTTTAGCTTCAATTTCTTCTTTCAAGATTTCTGCACCTTTAGGGCTTATATACATGCCGTTTGAAAGTCTAGTGTTTTCAGGAGTGATTTCTCCAGTTACGATGCAAGCTGCATCGACTACATACTTTCGCAGGATGATCATATCATCATCCACGAAAATCTCCATTGGAGCGCCTTTTTCCAGCTTCAATGTATTTCTCAGTTCCTTAGGGATCACAATCCGGCCTAGATGGTCGACTTTTCTGACAATACCTAAACTACGCATATTATCCTCCCTGACATTATGTTTTGTTATACATGTAACTACAATTATACCAGTAAATTAGAAAAATACAAAAAAATGTGTATACTTTCTTCTGGTCTCCTATTCTCTCTATTCCTCTTATCCAGTCTTTAAAACGTTTCTGACAACGATTTTTTCTGATAGAATAGGTAAGTCCTTGAAGAAAGAGGAGGGAATCATCCATGTCATTCATCCAAAAGAAACCCGTAGTTTTCGATTATATACAAATTATTTTTGGAGCTGCACTGGTCGGACTAGCATACAATATATTTTTCTTGCCGGCGCGTATCGCGGCAGGAGGCATTTCAGGCGTCAGTACGATTTTGTACGAATTATTTGGTTATAGCCCGGCATATGTACAATGGCTTATTAATATCCCGCTCATCCTACTGGGGCTGTTGCTCGTAGGGAAGGAGTTTAGCGCTAAGACGATTGTCGGTACTTTTTTTGTCCCATTCGTAATCTATTTGACAAGCGGTCTTCAGTTATCCGTAGATAATCCGTTTCTCAGTTCGATCTATGGCGGCATTATGCTCGGTATCGGACTGGGAATCGTGTATAGGGGGAATGGGTCGACAGGCGGCACAGCTTTAATTGCCCAACTTCTGAAAAAATATACACGTATTTCAAGCGGTTTTTCCCAATTAATCGTCGACGGGATCGTTGTCGTTACTTCCGCTTTTGTTTTCAATTTCGAGCTAGCGCTATACGCGCTCATGTCGATTTACGTAACGAGCAAGGTGATTGATTTCGTCCAATTGCAAACGTCGCCGACTAAGCTTGTTCTTATCATTACGGAGCACGAAGAAAAAATTCAATCGATTATCCAGAACGAAATCGACCGTGGATTGACGAAAGTTCAATCGACGGGGGGCTATTCAAACAATGAAAAGACGATGATTCTTTGCGTAGTCGAACAGTCCGAAGCGGTCTATTTAAAGAAATTATTGCAAGCCGCCGAACCATCGTCCTTTGTCATTTTCCTCAATGCATCGGAAATACTCGGTCTCGGATTTTCAAAAGCGAAAGTCCGCCAATGACAAGAAATCAGTATACAATTCCAATAATGATGATATAATAGTTTCAATTGAATAATTCTTATCAAGAGAAGCTGAGGGAATTGGCCCGATGAAGCTTCAGCAACCTCTGCATTGCAGGAAGGTGCTACCTCCAACAAGATGTCATGTCTTGAGAGATAAGAACGGAGAAGCCGATGTAAATCCTCGTTCCTATCTTTTGGAGCGAGGTTTTTATTTTTATAAGGGGGAGACAAAATGCCAATCAATATACCTGAACAATTACCGGCGCGGGAATTGTTGAGAGAAGAAAAGATTTTTGTGATGGATGAAGGGCGGGCAACAACCCAAGATATACGTCCGTTAAATATCCTTATCCTTAATTTAATGCCTGAAAAGGAAAAGACGGAGCTGCAATTATTACGGCTGCTTGGTAATACGCCATTGCAAGTGAACGTGACGTTCTTGAACACCGCAACTTATGAATCGAAAAATGTAAGTAAAAATCATCTGGATTCGTTTTACACAACATTTGAGCATATTAAGCACCGCCGCTTTGATGGTTTGATCATCACCGGGGCTCCGATTGAGCATTTAAAGTTCGAGGATGTAATTTATTGGGATGAGTTGAAGCAGATCATGGACTGGTCTAAAACGAATGTCACTTCCGTCTTACATATTTGTTGGGGAGCGCAAGCCGCTCTCTATCACCATTACGGCATTAATAAATTTGAGCTGTCAAAAAAGCTTTCAGGAGTATATAGTCATGTTTTGAATGATCCAACTGTTGAATTGGCAAGAGGCTTCAATGATCAATTTAATGCACCTCATTCACGTTATACATCTGTTTCAATTGAGGAAATCGAACAAGATCCGCGCCTTCAATTATTAGCCGTTTCCGAAGAAGCTGGTGCATTTATCATCCTATCGAGAGATCGAAAACATATTATGATTACAGGCCACCTGGAATATGATGCATGCACGCTTGGTGAAGAATACGAACGGGACTTGAAAAAAGGGATTGATATCGAGATGCCGGAAAACTACTTCCCAGATAATGACCCGAAAAAAGAGCCATTGAACACATGGCGCTCCCATACACATCTTCTTTTCTCGAACTGGTTGAATTATTATGTTTACCAGGAAACACCGTACGAATGGGAATAAATAGAAATCAAAAGCAAAGCAGGGAAATTCCTGCTTTGCTTTTATTTTTTCCCCGTATATTGTCATAGTTCTATCACACACTAGCGTTAATGGAGGTGTGTACAAAGATGATCTCGGATGCAATTAAAGATGTGCATTTTTGGGAAATGATACTTAGAACAACGTTTGCTTTTATTACTCTTATGATACTTGCCCGACTAATGGGGAAAAAACAGATTTCGCAGCTTACATTTTTCCATTACGTTACAGGGATTACAATTGGCTCGATTGCAGCTGAAATCTCCGCTCAATCGGAAACTCCTTTTCTAAATGGTATGGTTTCTTTAATTTGGTGGGCTCTATTAACAATATTTGTGAATTTTTTAACTGTGAAGTCGATGAAAGCGAGAATATTATTCGATGACCAGCCCGTGATTGTTATTCAAAGTGGAAAAATAAGTGAACAAGGAATGAAGAAGGCGCGTCTAACGTTGAACGATTTGAACATGTTACTACGCGAGCAAAGTATTTTCGCAGTTGACGACGTAAATTATGCAATTCTTGAAACGAACGGTCAATTAAGTGTCCTGAAAAAAGCAAGTAAAGAAACCGCAACGCGAAAAGATGTGAAGGCACCAGGCAACGAGCCAAAGTATATACCGACAGCAATCATTATAGATGGAAAATTAATTAAGCAAAACTTGACTGATCTAAAACTGACTGAGGAATGGGTGTATGAACAACTGAAGAAAAGCGGTTTCAGTAATGTGGAACAAGTGTATTACGCCGAAATCCTCACAGACGGGACGCTCCATATTGATCAACGGACTGAGGAAAAGTAATAGATTATTGCAATTCCAATTTGGGGGCAGAAAAAGAAAAATGCCCCCGAATATTACTTCAAACCACAATTCCTCCTCAACTCTCAATTATTATTTCTCACCAATAGTAGTTTAAACCACTGAATCACAAGGAACGGCAAAATTGCCAAACTATAAATAAGCATAAATTGTGAACTGCTTAATGTGGCAACTTTAAACATGCCCGATAATGAGGGCAGCAGCAGAACAACATGCAAACAAATGACCCCGATGAAAAATGCAATCCATGAATACTTATTTGAAAATACCCCGATTGCAAAGATGGAAGCTTTCGATCTTGAATTGAAACCATGTACTAAACGAGCCAGACATAAGGTTGCAAACGCCATTGTGCTTGCGGTAAGTGGATCACCTGTCTTTAATCCCGTGAGAAAAGCGATAACCGTAGAGATAGCAATTAAGAGACCTTCGATGACAATGCGAGCCGTAAACGTTTTAGTAAGTAAATGTGCATGGATATTTCTTGGCTTGTCCCTCATCACTTTTGGGTTATGCGGCTCTAAACCGATGGCGATTGCGGGTAGGCTGTCGGTTAACAAGTTGATGAATAAAAGATGGACCGGCGCAAAGGGGACGGGTAATCCGAATATCGTTGCATAGAGCACGACAAAAATGGCTCCAGCATTTCCCGACAATAAAAAAAGAATAGCATTTTTTATATTTGTGTATATGCTTCTTCCGTTCGCAATCGCTTTAACAATCGTTGAAAAATTGTCATCCGTTAAAACCATAGAGGAAGCATCCTTCGCGACTTCTGTTCCTGTGATTCCCATTGCAACACCGATATCAGCTTTCCTCAAGGCAGGTCCATCATTTACACCGTCCCCAGTCATCGCAACGACATGTCCTTTTTCCTGCCACGCGTTCACAATTCGGATTTTATGCTCGGGGGTAACACGGGCATAGACGGAATAGTTTTGAACTTGTTCTTGTAATTGCTCGTCCGTAAGTTTTTCTATTTCATGTCCTTCGATTGCTTCGGAAGAATCTTCTAAAAACCCAATTTGTTTGGCGATCGCCATTGCTGTTATTTTATGATCCCCCGTAATCATGACAGGATTAATTCCGGCTCTTTTGCAGCTCTCAACAGCTGCCTGCGACTCATTTCTTGGAGGGTCCATCATCGCCAGTAAGCCTACAAACGTCAACCCTCTTTCATCATAAACATCGATCGTTCGTTTGCTATCCATATCTTTGAAGGCAATTGCTAATACCCGTAAACCGTTTTGAGAAAAATGTCGATTAACTTCTTCGATTTCTCTTCGCTGTCGGTCTGTCATTGTCTGAATGCCTTTAGACGTCTCGATTTTCACGGTTTTTGGAAGGAGTGTATCTACGGCCCCTTTTGTAATCATGATTGTTTGTCCATCGATTTGATTCACCGTACTCATCAGCTTTCTATCGGAATCAAACGGAAGTTCCGCAACTCTCGGAAAGTGCTTTCGGACGAGTAATTCATCAAACAGAAACTGTCTCCCTAATTTGACGAGGGCTAATTCTGTAGCATCGCCAATTTCCTTATCGCCCTGATTCAAAGCGTCGTTGCATAATAAAGCTTGTATAAGAAGTTTCTTCTCAATTGGGTTGTTCGTTTGTAGTTCATTGTGCGAAATGACTTTTTGGTCGACATACAGATGTTGAACTTTCATTTTATTCTCAGTCAAGGTTCCTGTTTTATCGGAACAAATAACTGATACGCTGCCCAGACTTTCAACAGCATATAGTTTTCGGATAATCGCGTTTTCCTTCGCCATTTTTCGGGTTCCGAAGGCGAGCACGATCGTCACAATTGAACTCAATGCTTCTGGAATGGCTGCGACCGCTAGTGAAACGGCAAACATAAAAGATTCGACCAATTCGCGCCCGCGAATAAGGTCAATTGAGAAAATGGCTAAGCAAATCATAGTAATTCCAAGTGCTAATTTTTCTCCAAATTGATCTAAGCTTACTTGCAAAGGGGTTTTCTTCTCTTTTGCAGTATCCAGCAGATTCGCGATTTTTCCGATTTCGGTTTCCATCCCGATTGCTGTCACAGCGATGAGGCCGCGTCCCTTCGTGACAAAGCTTCCGGCAAATACCATATTTTTTTGGTCGGCAATCAGTTTATGCGATTCGTCAATGGGCGCATTACTTTTAGCTACAGCCAATGACTCACCGGTTAGAGAACTTTCATTAATATGCAAATTGTAGCTTTCAATGACTCTTCCATCGGCACTTATAAAGTCACCGGTCTCTAAATAAAGAAGATCTCCGACGACGATATCAACAGAATCAATCTCGATAATTTGATTGTTCCGCATCACTTTTGCGATAGGGGAGGATAAAGCCTTTAAATTCTCCAATGACTGTTCCGCCTTCGCGTGCTGAACAGTCCCAAGAATAGCATTTAACAGGACAACAAGCAGAATAACTACCGTGCTTTCGACCTCACCCAGCAAAAAAGAAACAGAAGCGGCAATGAGTAGAATAATGACTAACAAATCAGTGAACTGACTTAAAAAAACAGCAAAGATACTTGTCCTTTTTCCTTCCATCAATTCATTGTAACCGTGTAAAGCTTGTCTTGTTTGAACCTCATCGTCATGTAAGCCTTTTGCTGTAACGTCCAACAACTTCATGACTTCATCCGCAGTTTGTTGGTAGTAGCCCGTCATTTGTTTCCCCCTTTGAATGGAAAATCCGCATTTTTAAATAACATACTAACTTGTCCATTTCAAGTAGTTTCCAATAGGGAAATGTGATTTGCACTCTTTTCCCAGGACTATATCAATCCTATTCGCTATTCCATCCTGGTATGACAGTATTCAAAGTGATGAATACCACTGTTATTTTCATTTCAAAGTAACTAGCAAGTACTATGGAAGTAATATACAATAAAAGGAAGTGGATAAAATTGCATATTCTCAATAAGTGAAATAGAGTGGGGCAGTTCACGGCTTTCGAGTACAATGCAAAATCATATGTAATTATGACTTCTCCTGGAACTAAAAAGTTAAAAGTTATTACGGTAGAAGAAATGCCTAAAGACGTTAGGTTATTTTTTTGAATCTACAAGACAAATAGGCAACAAGCTTTGTAGTACCTATAACAACGTATAGCCGAGAAGGCTTTCATCTTAGATCAACGGAACTTTTGAATGATGCGATAAAAAGTATTAACGATTTAACGGATAAAGTACTATATTACTAAGTGTCTAAGCACCCCAAAATTCTTTTATATAAGTACCTCGTTCAATTTAGAGCGGGGTACTTTATTTAATAAACCCTTTTCCGAATCTATAAAGAATTGTAATTTCATGTGACTATTTTAGACTTTTGTGTTTTGGGAATCGTCTAATAAGTAGAAAGGAGGGTACCTATTGTGCAACTGGAGGATGTAAGATTTCGAGCGATCATTCATGAACATAATGATTATTTGCTTCAGCTCAGTTATCTATATGTGAAAGATTGGAATGCAGCAGAAGATATTGTACAAGATGTGTTTATCAACTATTGGATAAAGTCGGAGCAATTTCAAGCGCAATCCAGCTTGCGAACGTACTTAACGCGAATGGCCATAAATCGATGCAAAGATTATTTGAAAAGCTGGCGATACAGGACGCATACACTGACCAATCTTTTCCCAGGAAAGATTCGGCTGAAAAATCAACTCATTATGCAAGACGAACAATTGATTGTGGCTGATGCAGTTTTAAGATTGCCGATTCAATTTAGAGAGGTCATCATTCTATATTATTTTGAAGAATTAACCATCCGTGAAATCGCGAAGATCATAGATACATCAGAAAGTACAATTAAATATCGATTGAAAATGGCGAAAGAGCGTTTGAGAAAAAAGTTAGCGACTCAACAATGGGAGGTGCTGAAAAGTGAATGAAATTAAACGGCAATTGCAAATGAAAATCGGTGATACGACACAGCAACAACAAAATGTGCTACGAAAAATCAACGAACGACTTTCGATGCATACAAAAAAGAAGAACCCCTTTTTTCCTGCTGTAGCCAGTTTAGCGCTGCTAGTGGCAAGCTGTTTATTTGTCTTTTCATTAATAGGGGAGAAAGAATTGATCACGCCCACGATGATTACTGGGCAGGCACCTCTTGCAGAGGAAAAAGAAATTCCATTTGATAGAAATGAAGGGCTGACACCGATTACCGAGGAACAGAAACAACAGTATTATCAGCAATATATTAAAATAGTGGAGAAAGTAATGGAAAAGAAGACAGGTCTTACGCTTGGCGTTCCACCCATTGAGGAGTTGAAAGATTGGGTAGAACCGGCGGAATATGAAAAAATGGTTGAATCGATGGTGGAAAGTTTTTTAGCAACGGAACGCGAAGTACTTGCTGCCGTATCTACTGATTTAAAGCCTGCTGTCACCCATCCAAATGGCGAAACAACTAAAGCCACTTATCTCTATTTCCCTGATATAGTAAGGGGAATTGAGGTTACAGCGATCTTTGATACACAGTATAATGCGGATAAAAATCGTCAATTGTTTAGCAACGTGGATGCGATTTCAACAAAACTTACTCCCGGTAATGGTACATGGGAACAAACATTGCAGCAAGCTACTTTACTAGACGGCGGACGAACATATAGTATCTACATTGAAGGGCTCTTCCATTTGAATAATATAACTTCTGAAAAAGCATTTACAATTGAATTCCACTGTGATGAATTTGGAAATATCTATTAAATGTACTAAAGTAATGGACGCTTACTTGAAGATCGTTGAGCTGCTTAGACGGCTCTTTTTTCTTGTTCTACAAAAGGGACAGGATAGATTTAGGGGGTATTGGGAAAGTATATTTGCAAAACTGTATAAGAACTGCTATAGTAATTTTAACAATTAAATTATAAACGTAACACATGGTGGAGTCAGTCAAAGCTGGCACCGCCATGTGTTTTTTCGTTTATAATCCATTTTTTCAGGAGGGGAATCATGTTTATTTTACAAATTGCTATCATTTTACTCGCAACAAAAATAGCGGGTCATGTAAGTGTTCGTTTAGGACAACCATCTGTTTTAGGTAAGATTTTAGTCGGGATTATTTTAGGACCGGCATTGCTTGGGTGGGTTCAAGATACGGAGATTGTAACAATTTTTAGCCAAATAGGAGTCTTGCTCTTAATGTTTCTAGCGGGTCTGGAGACTGATTTACAAGATTTAAACAGAAATAAGAAAGCGGCTATTCTAGTAGCTTTAGGGGGAATTATAGCTCCAATTATAGGCGGTTACCTAGCGTCGCAATACTATGGTTTTTCAGTTGGTGAATCGATCTTTGTAGGTTTATTGTTATCAGCCACTTCTGTGAGCATTTCTGTTCAAGTATTACGAGAACTAGGTTGGCTCAATAGTAAAGAGGGTTCAACATTACTAGGTGCAGCTGTTTTGGACGATATTATTGTCGTTATTTTAATTGCAGTTGCTATGAGTTTCTTTGTTGGAACAGATGTTAGCATCGCGTTACTAATTGGGAAGAAAATCTTCTTCTTTATTATCATCATTTTAGCTGCGAAATGGTTCATTCCTAAATTTATTCAACTGTTTTCTAAATTCCAAGTTACAGAAGGAACATTAAGTGCGGGCTTAATCATTTGTTTTAGCTTTGCTTATTTTGCAGAGTATCTTGGAATTGCCGGGATTATTGGGACATTCTTTGCCGGGATTGCCATTGCCCAAACAAAATTCAAGGATGAAATTGAACATAAAGTTGAACCGATTGCATATGGGATATTCGTTCCGTTTTTCTTCGTTAGTATCGGGTTAGCTGTATCTTTCGAGGGAATCGGCGATCAAATAGGATTCCTAATTGTTTTCTCTGTCATTGCCGTTATAACCAAGTTTATAGGTGCAGGAATTGGAGCTCGTGTCTCGGGCTTCAATACAAAGTCATCAATGGGCATTGGTGCAGGAATGATATCAAGAGGAGAAGTAGCGTTAATATTAGCTGTCATGGGATTAGAGAGCGGGCTATTGCCTGCTGAATATTACACTTCAATGATTATTGTCATCATTGTAACAACAATCGTTACCCCTCCATTGTTAAAAGCGATCTTTGGAAAACGCATTTAAAATACAAAAAAGTGAACCAAGTATTTCAAACGGCCTAAATTCGTTTGGAGTGCTTGGTTTTTATATAGGTTTAAAGTCAATAACTATACGTAATAAGTTTTTGAATGGTATATATATAATATGATGTCGTTTGAAGGAGATGGATTTATTGAAAATTAGAGAAATGAAACTTGAAGAAATAGAAACTGTTAGGGATCTTAGATTGAAAAGTTACAAGGAATATGAACAACTCGTTTCAAAAGAACACTGGGAAGTATTAAAAAACACCCTGATCTCTGATAATGATTTGAAAAATAATGCGAAAATATACGTAACAGAACTAGAAGGTCAAATTGTAGGCAGTATCGCATTGTTCCCACCATCAATTCAAGCATACGATTGGAGCGAGACTGTTCAAGAATTTCCAGAAATTCGTATGCTTTCGGTTGATCCTTCGATTCGCGGAAAAGGGATTGCAAATGCTTTAGTTCAACATTGTATTACCATTTCAAAGGAAGAAAAAAATGCACAAATCGGTCTTCATACTGCTTCTTTTATGAAAAAAGCGTTATCTCTTTATGAACGTATGGGATTTGAACGTATCCCTGAACTTGATTTAGAACCAATGAACGACGGAATTGTTGTTAAAGCCTTTAAAATGAATTTAAAAAGGGACTCTTAAATGAGTCCTTTTTTCAAATTTCCATTTCATATGTAGAAATAGAAACCTTTTCTTTCCTATGAATCCAACGGATGATGAGGAACCCGACAATCCAACTGTACACTGCGTGACTTACTGTCCAGTAAAACCATGCTTTCGTATCCGTCCACGCTGGCGGTTTGTCTGTTAAGGATGTCAGGAAAAAGAGAACGCCGCTTCCAATCGTGTATGTAAAAAAGTAGGGGAGCATACGCCGTTCCAACTGGAAGGCCCGCAGGATGAAATAAAGACCGATGACGCTGGCGATGCAAAAAACATAATGGAATGTAATGCCGAATACTTCGCTCGATTCCCATTTATTCAGTACGGGGATATAATCGGTATTATATAGAAGTACATACGCTTTATTTCCGGTGATTTCATAAACCAGCTTCATTAGTAAAGTTAAAACAGATCCAGCTATGACTCCTGTTGCAATCAAACGAATGATTAAATTCAAATAGAATCACCTCATACCATCTCATCGATTTAATCCACCCTTCTATACCCAAACGAAAGACTCGTAAACAAGCAAATCAAAAACGACTCCCAATGGAGCCGTTACTTGGTGTTTCTCGCTAGGAACTATGAGTTATCATAAAACCGTCCAATTTCTTTCTTCAGCTACCTTCTTTAACCGTTCGTCAGGTTTCACCGCAACTGGGTTTCCGACGAGTTCAAGTACAGGGAGGTCCGAATAGCTGTCCCCATATGCATAGCTCTGTTCCCAGTCGATTTGATTTCCTTCTAATGTTTCCATGACCTTCTCGGTTTTCCGTTTGCCTTGGATATGATAGATCGAAGTATGATGGTCAAACGCGCCGTCTTCTGTAAACGGTATATCCGTTCCAATGACCGTATCAAACTCAATGCCATCCGTTACTGCGTGTAATAATGGAGTGTAAGCACCGGATACAAGCATGACATGTATATCGTCATTACGGTGCTGTCTGACCTTCGAAACAACATCCTCGTTGAAAGCTTGTCGCATGCTGTCCTTCATTTCACCAAAATATTGTTCAAGCTCTATTTTAGTTAAAGAATTCAAGGCATTCGCATAGATTTGCATCGATCGCTCCCTCATTTTCGCTTCGGGAACAATTTTCATTTTGTATCCGATATATATTGGGAGGATTTCGCGGAAAAAAGTCTTATACTTAGAACGATACGTCGGATGCTCTTTCAAATGATCCATTAATAATGTAAATGTTTCTTTCGAATAGAGTGTCCCGTCAAAATCAAATATAGCAACTTTCATGAATACATCCCCCTTTTGTAGACAAAAGCTTTTGACATAAATGATACAGTGTTTGAAATCAAAGGGCAATTTATGGATAATTGACGAAGAGAGTGAGGAGACGAGTTATGTATAAAAACCAGAAGAAAAAAAGGGAAGATTCCTTCGTGTTCTCAGTGAATGAAGAAGCGGAACTGCTGCCGTTTTTATTGGAAAACATGAAAAAGAATAGCCGGAATTCCGTGAAGTCGATATTGACGAGAGGACAAGTGTCTGTGGATGGGCGAACAGTGACGAAACATAACCATCCACTGCTACCCGGACAAAAAGTGGAAATCCTCGCAAATAAGGCCGCATTGAATGAAAGCAAGTTAACAGGTTTGTCAATCATCTACGAGGATGATGCAATTATCGTCATCGATAAGGAACACAGTCTGTTATCGATGGCGGCAAAAGATAAAAATGAGACGACCGCATTCAGCGAAGTATCCGCTTATGTTAAAAGGCAGGATCCGCGACAGAGAGTTTTCATCGTCCATCGATTGGACCGAGATACATCAGGCGTGCTCTTGTTCGCGAAATCGGAGCAGGTGAAGAAGACATTACAGGATAATTGGGATGAAATGGTGAAGGAAAGGATCTATACAGCATTAGTTGAAGGGAATGTCAAAAAAGAGTCGGACACGATTAAATCCTGGCTAAAAGAAACGAGGACGTTTAAAGTCTATTCCAACCCGACGGACAATGGGGGCCAACTAGCCATCACGCACTATCGGAAAATAAAATCGAACCGAAAGTATTCGTTATTGGAAGTCAAATTGGAAACAGGTAGAAAAAATCAAATTCGCGTCCATATGGAGGAAATCGGTCATCCTGTCGTCGGTGACAAAAAATACGGCTCAACCGTCAATCCAATCAAAAGACTCGGCCTGCACGCAACTGCCCTGACAGTCATCCACCCTGTATCAAAAGAAGTAATGAAATTCGAATCCCCGATCCCATCATCTTTTGTCAATAAATCATTATAAGAGTCGATGTATGGTCAACTATTCTCGTTTGTTATGCTTACTCTTATATCAGGAAATGCTGTTGATTGAAGCGGAGGGCGGCGACTCCTGCGAAAGCCGTAACGAAGAACGGCTTTTGCGAGTAAAAGCGAAGCGTTACGAGCACATCTTTGCACTTGCCGTAACGAAGAACGGCTTTTGCGAGTAAAAGCGAAGCGTTACGAGCACATCTTTGCACCTGCCGTCACGAAGAACGGCTTTTGCGAGTAAAAGCGAAGCGTTACGAGCACATCTTTGCACCTGCCGTCACGAAGAACGGCTTTTGCGAGTAAAAGTGCAGCGTTACGAGCACAAAGATTGGCTGCCTTAATTTCTGCAAAGAACGCAGAAATTAAGGCAAATCGAACCCTTCGCTGTTCGATTGGCTGAAGCCGTGCCCGCGGAAAGCGTCCGCCTGTAGTGAAAGCCGTCACGAAGAACGGCTTTTGCGAGTAAAGCGAAGCGTTACGAGCACCGACATAAAATCAACGATTTATAACAACATTGTTCTTTTAAAACAAAACTGCCCTGACATTGTGTCAAGGCAGTTTTCTTTATTGTACCGTATTATTCGGCATGCCTGGCTGGCCTTGCATAGGAGCATATGCATTCAATAATGCCTGCATATCCTGTTGAGCAAGCTGCGGTACTTGGTAATAATGGTTCTTGTTTTGATAAATCGAAAGCTCATACGCCATTTCAATACAGTTCGGAACCGAATCCGCCAATACACGTCTGACGACTGGGTTCGTCACTTCAAGAGCAGCCATCGTTTTAGCAGATGCATTCATTTTTGCGGAACCGAGAAGGAAGCCTGAAATCATCTCATCATTAATCTCATTTGCATTTTGCATTGGCTTCTTCGGTTGTGATTGCTTCATGCCGTAGACGAAATCATTTCCTTGCTTCATCTTGTAGCTACCTGTCGGATGCGACGGGTCCTTGCCAGTTTTAAAGCATTCCACCGTAATATTATACTCGTCCAAGGTAAAACGGTACTGCCTGTCCAAAATATCGAGCAACTCGGGATCCTTTACATGTGGCCGTAAAATCATCGCCTGGTTCAATGTGGCTATTGTGCCGGAAAGTACTTCGTGAACATCGAAAAGCTCGTGTCCCCCGTGGTTCATCTGTTGTGGGATTGCCCCTGTATGCATATTTTGATGCATTTCACCACCGAATTGATTTTGCGTCAAAATAGTAATCCTCCTTTTCTTCAATGATTTTCAATCAGATGTAGTATGGCTTCAACAGGAAGCTATATGCATGTAAAAATTTCAAAATACGCATAATCACAGACTCCTGAAAATAGCATAAGTTAAAGGACATTTTGTCAATGAAAGGCAGTGGATAAAAGTGCAAATACACGTCGTGCAACAAGGACAAAGCCTATACAGCATCGGTCAAGCGTATGGCATTTCACATGAGGAAATCGCAACGGCGAATGAATTAAGCGATCCATCCCGTATCGTTGTTGGTCAAGCGCTTGTCATTCCGATAACAGGCAGCTTTCACTTGGTCAGGCCGGGTCAATCACTTTATAGCATTGCTCAATTATATGGCACAACGGTTGAAGAGCTTGCAAGGATCAATGGCATTTCACCGACGAGCATGTTACAGGTAGGTCAACGGTTGTATATACCTCAAAGAAGAAGGACGATTATCGATACGTTTTTATACGTTGAAACAAGGGAAGCGACGATAAACACTCAAGTCCAGGAAGTGCGGACTAGGGTAGAGGAGGATTTGACGTATTTAGCGATGTTCAGCTATGAGGCACAGCGCGATGGATCGTTGAAAGCACCGCCCACTGACGATATTCCTGAAATTGCCGCACGAGCCGGCGTTTTAAATGCGATGGCAGTCACAAACTTGGAGAACTTCGCGTTCAGTGGCGATTTGGCCCACGTGTTCTTTACCGATCAAACTGTGCAAAACCGACTTCTCCAAAATATTGTCCAGACTGCTAAAAGAATTGGTTTCTCAGATGTCCATTTCGATTTTGAATTCGTTAGACCGGCAGACCGGGAATTATACAATACGTTTCTACGAAATGCACGCGACCGCTTCCATCCGGCAGGCTTGACCTTATCCTCTGCGTTGCCGCCTAAAAATAGTCCCGCTCTAACGGGGATCTATGGCGGGATTGATTTTAAAGCGCACGGGGAAATTTGCGATTTCGTTACGTTAATGACGTATGAATGGGGGTATTCCTATAGTGAACCACAAGCTGTAAGCCCTCTCAATCAAGTTCGTCGGGTCGTTGAATTCGCAGTCAGTCAGATTCCGCCTGAAAAGATTTTTCTTGGACAAAATTTATATGGCTATGATTGGACGTACCCATATCCGCCTGTAACAGGGGTTGCAGCAAGAGCGCTCAGTCCAAAATCAGCGACCAATTTGGCAATCAGGCGAAATGCGAATATCCAATTCGATCCGGTTGCCCAAGCACCATTTTTCCTTTATTGGGATAATAACGGCGTTCGCCACGATGTTTGGTTTGAAGATGCACGGAGCATCCAAGCCAAATTTAACTTGATAAAGGAATTCAACTTACGTGGAATCATGTACTGGAAGCTAGGATTAGCATTCCCGCAAAACTGGCTGCTACTCCATGACAATTTCATCATCCGAAAGCGATGACGAAAAAGGAACCATATGTGCTAAGCACATATGGTTCCTTTGATGAATCTGTACTTATTCCTTTGAAATATACTTGATTACGCTTTGGAAAACGTCCATCTCAGGGTTGATTAACAGAGCAGGTAGGAATGCGAAAGCCATTAATATTACTAAATTGGCTCCTATGACAGCGCGCAACATTTTGCTGAATTTCAAAAAGCATCTCCTCTTTCTCTTTATAGTCGATTTCCAAATCGTGAAAACTAGAATTTGGATATATCTAATAATAATCTATGTTCAGAAATGTGTAAATGATTTTATTTTCGTACTCCTAAATTCGACAAAATTACTCAAACCGTCATATTATAGCATATGAAATTTTCGTAATCTGAAAAAGTAGTTGTATATATTCATATTTTCAGTAATACTTAATAAAACGAAGAAACGATTTTGAAATATTAATTTACATTTACAGTATTAACACCATCCAATGTTTTCTTCGCTAGTTTCAAGAAAGGATGAGGGAAATGACAAAAGTGGATAATACCCGAGACAACCGAAGCCGTGCGAATGATTATGTGCATGAAGTGTATGAGCTTGTGAAAAAAAGAAATCCGGATGAAAAGGAATTTTTGCAAGCTACGAGAGAAATTTTCGATTCGCTACGTCCGGTCTTTGCCAAGCATCCTGAATACATTCGAAACGGAATCCTTGAGCGTATTACGGAGCCTGAGCGGATCATTTCATTTCGGGTCGCTTGGGAGGATGATAAAGGGAAAGTCCATGTCAATCGAGGGTTCCGTGTACAATTCAATAGCGATCTAGGTCCGTACAAAGGCGGAATCCGTTTTCATCCTTCTGTGAATAATAGCATCATGAAGTTTCTTGCTTTTGAGCAGATTTTTAAAAATGCGCTGACAGGGCAGCCGATCGGAGCGGGAAAAGGTGGCTCCGACTTTGATCCGAAAGGGAAGTCAGAGCGGGAAATCATGCGCTTCACTCAAAGCTTTATGACGGAGTTAAGCAAATATATCGGTCCGGATATTGACGTTCCTGCCGGTGATATCGGTGTCGGAAAACGGGAAATCGGCTATATGTTCGGCCATTATAACCGTTTAAAAGGCGGCTACGAGGCGGGCGTCCTGACAGGCAAGGATCCGAATCATGGAGGCTCTTTAGGACGGAAGGAAGCGACAGGATACGGTACAGTCTATTTTGTTGAGGAAATGTTGAATGAGAACGGACTGTCATTCAAAGATAGTACGGTCGTTGTATCTGGATCGGGAAACGTCTCGACGTATGCGATGGAGAAAGCTCAGCAACTCGGAGCAAAAGTCGTTGCTTGCAGTGATTCCTCAGGATATATTTACGATAAGAATGGCATCGATCTTAACACCGTAAAACGATTGAAGGAAGTAGAGAATAAACGGATTTGGGAATATACGAAAGAACATCTCGACGCCGAATACCATGAAGATTGTACAAAGATTTGGTCCATCCCTTGTGACATCGCTCTTCCATGTGCAACGCAAAATGAAATCGACGAAGTTTCTGCACATATGCTCATTGCAAATGGATTAAAAGCACTTGGGGAAGGTGCCAATATGCCATGCAATATCGAAGCTATCAATATTTTCCTCGAAAACAACATTCTCTTTGCCCCAGCAAAAGCCGCAAATGCAGGAGGAGTCGCTGTATCCGCAATGGAAATGTCGCAAAACAGCATGAGATTAGCATGGACGGAAGAAGAAGTGGACATGCGCCTAAAAACGGTGATGAAAAACATTTATGAAAGCTGTAAAGAAGCGGCCGAACAATTCGGCAAACCAGGAAACCTTGTCATGGGCGCCAATATCGCAGGATTCCTAAAAGTCGCCAATGCAATGGTTGCTCACGGTATTCGATAATTACAAAAACAACCAGAGTGTAGACAAAGTCGAATTTTGACTTTGTCTACACTCAATTTTAGGGAATTACTAGATAATTAGGATCTCCTCAGCCTGATTGAAAACGCTTGTCAAGGAAGGCAACCTAAGAGCGCCACGTCCTGTGGCGACGGTTGCATGACTCGCCTCCTGCGAGCCCGCGCGAAGTGGAGCGAAGACGCGAATAAACTAAAGTTCATGAGCGGACGAGCGGAGGAAGGCATCCTAAAGGCGCCGCGTCCTGCGGCGACGGATGCATGACCTACTTCCTGTAGGCCCCAACAACGGATGCGAGCGTTTGTCAACAGGCTGAAACTACCTTACATACATCGGTAAGGTAGTTTTATTATGCCTTTTTAAATTTCTACAACCAAAACTATTGATATTCAAAATATGTGTGTTATTATAAATATACATTACAATGAATAAAGATGCATACCGATAGATAAGGGAGGATGAAAAGAATGGGAAATAAAAAAGTCGTTTTAGCATATTCAGGTGGTCTTGATACCTCAGTGGCAGTTCAATGGTTAACGGATAAAGGGTACGATGTCGTCGCTTGTTGCCTGGACGTCGGTGAAGGGAAAGACTTGCAGTTCATTCAGCAAAAAGCTTTGCAAGTCGGTGCGGTGAACAGCTATGTAATCGATGCAAAAGAAGAGTTTGCACAAGAATATGCATTGCTCGCATTGCAGGCTCGCACGTATTATGAAGATAAATATCCGCTCGTCTCCGCTTTGTCGCGTCCATTGATTTCCAAAAAGCTTGTAGAAGTGGCGCATAAGGAAAATGCAACGGCTGTTGCGCATGGTTGCACAGGGAAAGGCAATGACCAAGTTCGTTTTGAAGTGGCCATCAAAGCACTTGATCCGTCGCTTGAAGTAATTGCGCCCGTCCGTGAATGGAGCTGGTCGCGTGAAGAAGAAATCGCTTATGCGAAAAAGAAGAATATCCCGATTCCGATCGACCTTGACAGCCCTTATTCCATCGACCAAAATTTATGGGGCCGAAGCAATGAATGTGGCATCCTTGAAGATCCTTGGGCTGCACCGCCTGAAGATGCGTTCGGATTGACAGTTTCGATTGAAGAAGCTCCGGATCAGCCGGATATTATTGAAATTGAATTTGATAAAGGGGTGCCAGTGAGCATTGACGGCAAAAAATACCCACTGAGCGAACTGATTTTGAAATTGAACGAAATCGCCGGAAAACATGGCGTCGGTAGAATTGATCACGTCGAAAACCGTCTCGTCGGCATTAAATCCCGTGAAGTGTACGAATGTCCAGGCGCGATTACATTGTTGAAGGCACATAAAGAATTGGAAGATATCACACTCGTCAAAGACGTCGCCCACTTCAAGCCAATCGTTTCTCAGAAGCTAAGTGAGCTCATCTATAATGGCTTATGGTTCTCGCCTTTACGAAATGCGTTGGAAGCTTTTGTGAAAGAGACGCAGCAATACGTCAATGGTGTCGTCCGTGTCAAATTGTTCAAAGGGCACGCAATCGTCGAAGGCAGAAAATCGTCCAACTCGTTATATGATGAGAAGTTGGCAACATATACGTCTGATGATGAATTCGATCAATCAGCGGCAGTTGGCTTCATCCAACTATGGGGTCTACCGACAGAAGTGCATAGCACGGTGAATAAAAAACAAACAGTGAAAAATTGATCATCCAGACCTTCTGCAAAAAAGCAGTAGGTCTTTTTCCTGTTTATGGGACTGAAATCCTAACTTGCTAACTAGCTATTACTATTCAATTTACGAAATAAGGAACAATTATCCTTTTTTTGTAGTAAAATTTTGTATGATGCATAAGATTAGCAATCTATAAAGGATTAGGTAGGGAGGAAATGTAGTGGATGGTGTTCAAGAAACAATAGGGAAACGAAAATCGCCCGCACTATTGATTGCTCTGTTGACAGTTGTCGTATTGATAGGTGCCGGATCGGTTTCTGCCTTCTTTTTATTGAACAAGTCACCAAAAGTGAAGTACTTGTTAGCAGAAACGAAGACATTTGCACAAATAGGAGACCTATTCGAAGAGCGTTATAAAAATGAAGTAGACTGGATGGATGTACAAAAAACGAAGCCGGTTGAAACAAGCTTTGACCTTTCGGCGGAATGGAATGACCCTAGCGCTAGTTACGATATGGTTGAATTGCAAAGAATTGTAAACAACACGACTCTTTCTATGAAGCAAGTGAAAGATCCTGTTGAGAAGGAATGGGAAATAAATTTTAGCGGAGCATTCGGAAGTATTTCATCGGACTTCGTTACATTTTATATAACCCCTGAAAGATTTATGGCCGCATTGCCGTTTACCGATAAACTGCTCTATTTCATGGATGAGGATTACGGTAAATTGATGAGGGAAACGGACAGTTTTTATGAAGGTCCTGATAAACTCGGCCTTTCGCATCTATTCGAAGAGCAATTTGCGATGACTGGAGAATTCCAAACATACGTGAAAGAAGAATATATGGAGTACCTCTATCACGAGTTGCCTGAAGAAGCGTTTACAAGTGAAAAGGAAGAAATTGATCTATTTGGCGAGAAAATCAACACTGAAAAAGTCGAAATGAACCTGTCGGAAGAACAAGTGAAGACATTACTAGTGAATTTATTCAAAAAAGCACGGACAGATGAAAAGTTGAAGGCATTGCTAAAAGAGCAAATTGCTTTTTCGACTATGACAGATGATATTTCAGCTCGGCAACTTACCGAGATGATACGGGATTTTGAAGACTCGTTGGACGAAGCAATTGATGGGATCGAAAGTCTGCATATACCGGATGGAATCAAATCAACAATCTGGCATAAGTCGAACAGCATTGTGAAGCGAGAATTCACAATGTCGATGGGTGAATTCGAAGAAAGCATCGCAACATTTACATTTGAAGGCGTGCAGTTATTAGAGAAATCTGGACAGAAATGGGATTATTCATTCACAGGGATGGACCCTCATAGTGGAGAAGATGCTGTCTTGAATTTCAAAGGAGACTTGACGTGGAAAGACGGGAAGTCGGATGATACGATTACAATCTCCGCGGAAGATACGGTCATTACCTATAAAGGGAAAGAAGAACTTGATGGGAAAGAACGTACATTTAATCGGGAATTCTCCGTATCAGACGATGATTTTTCTCCAAGACTCGTTTGGAGTGGAAAAGCGACACATGAAAAAGATTCAATGAAATCGGACAATGATTTTACAATTATTGATCCTTCAGGTGCTATATCTTCATCCGATATATATCTTCGCTTGAAAAAGGAAGGGAAAATCGTGAAAAAAGTGGAAATGCCAAGTGAGTCCGAAAAGCTCGTCGATGTCGGAAATATGAGCAGTCGGGAATTAGATGACCTTGGAAATGAATTGGCCGAGGAGTTCGAGAAATGGGTCACTGAACTAATGGGCGATCTCCAAAGAGAGCTTGAGAACTTCTGATGATTGGAAGTGGACTGTTTGCAGTCAATACGAAAGATACTATTTTTTACGATTGAACACTTGAAACAGCTGAAGAAGAAGCGGGCGACCCTTCTTCTTCTTTTTCTATTCCCGCTTGTTCTCATCGGATTGTTAGTTGGACTTGCGGCAGGTTTAATCGTGCCAGACGAAAACGCCCCGATCCGTGTCGCATTAGTCGATGAAGACCAAACAACCGAGTCAAAGCTGATCAGCAAATTGTTGACGGAAACAGCAAATGGGCAACAATTTATACAAATCATTCCAGCGACAAAAGAAGAAGCAGAACGACTCATGGAACGGAATGAAATTAGCACGTCGTTTTCATTGCCGGAAAAGTTCACGGATGACCTTTACGAAGGGGAATCGGTGACCATTCCGATGATTGGAAATCCATCGAGACCAATTGACAGCTTCATCGCGAAACAACTTGTGGATAGTTTAGCTAGATACATTGCGGCTGCCCAAGCAAATATTTTAGTCATCAATGATTATGCAAAAGAGACGCCGATGACTCGCGATGAGCGGATGGAAATGATGTTTGACCAATTTATCGATTTTACACTTTATACGCTAGGAAAAGATAGGCTGCTAGATGAAGAGCTATTGAACAATTCGGCTACCTCTTCACCACTGAACTACTTTGTTGTCTCGGCATGGTTCATCGTCCTTTCCGTTTGGCTGCTGTCCTTTTACATCGTCCTACATAATGATGAATCGAAATCAATGGGTGCCCGGATGATGCTGTTCGGCGTAACAATTGGACAGAGAGTAGCGGCAAGGATACTCGTCTCACTATTAGTCAGTTCGATTCTCGCCGGGGTACCTTTTATCTTACTCATAAAATTACTGGGAATCGAATTTTACACGGTGGACTTCATCCGTTTTGGATTGTTCGCCTTCCTTTACGCTTTCATTCTACTTTGTTCTATTGCATTAATTGACGTCTGGATACAGTCAAAGAAGATCGGGTTGTTATTGCAATGCCTATTTGTCTTCGTCACGATCCTCGTGAGTGGTGCTTTGATTCCGACGTTTTATTTTCCACAAGAAATGCAAATTTTCTTTTCTTATTTATTTTCACTGATTGCTCTCGGGTGGATGATGGACCTTGTGCTGGAAGGTCGTAATTATGCGAATTACACGTCGCTAGCGATCTATGCGTTCGCCCTAATCCTTGCATTATCGATGTCGCTCGGTTGGAAAGCGAGGTGGAACAGATGATTCGAATGCCTGCTCAATTATTCCGGTTGAAAAAGGAATGGAAAAGTGTCATTTGCTGGCTTCTCGCTCCGATTTTCTTAACCGTTGTCGTCATGAAGACATTCGGCTTATTGCAGGAGGAGTCGAAAGTGCCGATTGCACTTATTGTAGAAGAGCAATCTGCCCTGGCAGCAAAATTGGCGGAAGAGATAGAGAAAAACGACATGTTGGCAGTCCATTACTTGGAACTGGATGATGCACTTCATAAGTTAAAACAACACGAGCTAGACAGTGTGTTCGTCATACGGGAAGGGTACGAAGAATCTGTTTTGGCAAATAGAAGGAATGGCTTGATTGAAGCTTACTCCTCCAATCGCTCCTTTGCCTATCCTGCCATTTCTGAAACCGTCATGTCACTAGCCCAGCAAGATATTTCAAGAGCGAAAGCGGCAATGGTCATCCGGCATCTTTATCAAGAATACGGCATGGAAGATGAATGGAACTATGATGAGATCATCCAAAGAAGCGAGGAGAAGCAAAGGAATGAGAGCCTACTCCACACAAGTTTTTCATACGGAAAACAAACAGCGCAGTCAGATGAGAAACCGATGGAATTATTGAATAGTAGAGCGGTTTGGGCGTTTTTTACAATGATTGCAGCCTTTTTCATTTTCGACTGGATGATTAAGGAAAGCCGTCCATCGATGAAAGTGAGATGGCTATATACGTCAACTTCGTTTAAAAGCTACGCACTTCGGATGTTAGCATTGTACTCATTACTGACAATCTTGTCGGACGGGATTGCCTTGTTTGTCTTCCACTTTGTTTTACACGATTCGATTTCCTTGTCTTTCATACTCCCGATGCTTGTCTTTAGGATGACGTTGAATCTATTCGCATTTTTACTCGCGATTGTCTATCGTCATCTATTCATGTACTACATAACGGGAATAGCCGTTTCACTTTTATTAACCGTGACTGGAGGGGCTGTCGTGCCGTTGGATGCTTTGTCGAGACAACTACAGTGGATTGAATTCATCAGTCCAGTCCGTTCGTTATTGACCATGACAATTCCAATCGTTTGGTTATTCGCATTACTAGTCGTGCTCGTTATATGGAGAGTGAAGGGGGGAAAGCAATTTGCTTGAAGTAAAAGAAGTTCAAAAACGATATAGACGAAAAATGGTGTTGCATCATGTTTCATTTCAAATGAAAGAAGGAGAAATTGTCGGACTCGTCGGAGAAAACGGTGCAGGAAAATCAACATTACTGCAAATATTGGCAACTGTCTTGCAACCTTCCGCAGGCGAATTGCGTTTACATGGTAAGCGATATGAGGATGATCTTAAGCAGATTCGACAGAAAATCGGTTACGTCCCCCAAGACATTGCAATTTGGGATGAGTACACAGTTGAGGAGAATATGCGTTTTTTCGAAAGGCTTTCTTGGAAAAGACGATCGCTGGAAGAGTGTAGAAACCTTTGTCTCGAGATGCAGTTGACACAGTGGAAGGAACCTGTCCATTCACTATCCGGCGGGATGAAGCGCAAACTTAATATAGCGATCAGCCTATTGCATGACCCAATTTTTCTTTTATTGGATGAGCCTACGGTCGGCATCGATTTGAAATCAAAAACGGAAATCGGCAATTATTTGCGTGACTTGGCCAAAAAGGAAGGAAAAATGATTTTATATACATCGCATGACATGGATGAAATTACGAATGTATGCGACCGCGTCTATTCAATTGGCGACGATCCATTTTACACGTCCTTGTTGAAAGAACGAGGAATTGTTGTGGAACGGTTATCTTGAAAGAATCAGCCATTTTTACAACAGACCCCTCATATACTAATACGAACTTGAATAGGTGATCAAGTGAAGAAAACTAAGAAGTTGGGGATAACAATCGGGATTGCAGCGATTTTATTCGGAATCGGAACGTGGCTGTTGTTAGGTAAATGGATGGCGGATGGACAAAAACCTGTAGCGGATGGCACGAATGAATATGCCATTATCCTCGGGGCAAAAGTGAACGGGGAGACACCGTCACTAACTTTGCGTTATCGATTGGAAGAGGCACTCTCCTATGCGGAAGCACACCCTCACGTGAAATTCATTCTATCAGGTGGTCAAGGCCCAGACGAAGACATTGCAGAAGGTGAGGCGATGCGACGATATTTAGCGGAGCACGGTGTCGATGAGGATCGACTGCTGCTCGAAACCGAGTCGACATCGACATACGAGAATCTCCTGTATTCGAAGAAGTTACTGCCAGAGGATGTCAATGCCGTCACAATCATCACGAGTGATTTCCATCTGGCACGAGCAAGGATGATTGTAGACAGTTTCGACCTTAAGACAGACGCATTGCCAGCTAAGACACCAAAGTCAGTGGAAGGGAAACACAACGTAAGGGAAAGACTCGCTTTGATTAAGACTGTAGTTGTTGGAAAGTGATACGAATGCAAAAAGGGATGTCCAGAAACTCTGGAGCAATCCCTTTTTTGTTTGAATTGATTTCTTAAGCGTCCAAAGCAAGTGGTCCCGCGCCCGAAGTGAGCGGTCCCGCGCTCGAAGTGAGTGGCCCCGCGCCCGAAGTGAGCGGTCTCGCGCTCGAAGTGAGAGGTCCCGCGCTCGAAGTGAGAGGTCCCGCGCCCGAAGTGAGAGGTCCCGCGCCCGAAGTGAGAGGTCCCGCGCCCGAAGTGAGCGGTCTCGCGCTCGAAGTGAGCGGTCTCGCGCTCGAAGTGAGTGGTTCCACGCCCAAACCGAGTTGTTCCGCGTCCAAAGCGAGTTGTTCCGCGTCCAAAGCGAGTGGTCCCGCGTCCAAAGCAAGCGGTCTCGCGTCCAATGCGAGGGTTTCCGCGCCCAAAGCGACCCATCCCGCGCTCAAAGCAAGCCTCTTCCTCCTCAAATCAAAGTCTATCAATCGAATGGAAAGTCGGTTTCAGTCCTTCAAACGTTGCAATGTATCGAAAGCCGATGGACTGCAACAGCTCAAGCGATTCCTTGAAATCAAAAGCGATCTGTTCCGGTTTATGCGCATCAGATCCTAACGTAATAATCTCCCCGCCACATTCCTTATACAACTTCAATACATCATCACTCGGCAACCCGTTCGGCAGCCCATAACGAACTCCTGACGTATTCAACTCGATCCCCTTTCCAGCGGGAATGATCACGTTAAAGATTTCACGTAATACATCATGGAAATCATTCTCGAGCACTTCAGGCGCATACCGTTTGATCAAATCAACATGTCCTAAAATGGAATAGTTCGTAAAGTTTTTCACGCAATGAAGCAATTCATTGTAATACTTCAAAGACGCTTCCTCGACTGTACTCCCCTTGAACAGGTCTCCGTAATGCAACCCTTTCCGGTCGACGGTATGCATCGAACAAATAATAAAATCAAATGACTCCTCTTTAAGCATCCCATCATATCTTTCCAATAAATGCGGCTGCACACCGATTTCTACGCCTTTTTTGATTCGGATCTGCCCTTCGTATTTCCTTCTCAACTCTATAATTCGCTCGTCATATTTCTGTTTATCAAAATCAAATTCTATCGAATCATCCGGATAATCATAATCAATATGTTCTGTAAAACAAATTTCTGATACGCCTTTAGCAATCGCTCCTTTCACCATTTCCTCCATATCGACGGTGCAATCTCCCGAAAACGAACTATGCATATGGTAATCAAACATTTAAAAAATTCCTCCTATCAGTTGACAAACAATAAATATAGATATATAGTACGTTATAACTTTAACATAGTAAAGTGATGAAGTGAAAAAGAGGTGGTGTGGCATGAATCTCGATTTGAAAGAAGTTGAACAATTTGAACAAACGGTTCGTTCATTAAGCAAACGATTCTCTACATATGGATTCCAACGGATAAAAACACCGGCTTTCGAACGGTATGACCTCTATTCGAAAGTGACGAGCTCTGTTAACCGTAAGGAAATGGTGAAAGTGATTGATCCGTCGGGAGAGGTTTTCGTCCTGAGACCCGATGTAACCATTCCCATCACACAGGAATTGTCTCACGCACACCGCAAACTGACAAGTGAACACCGCTTTTATTATATACAGGAAGTGTTTCGCCGGTCATCCGATCCTTCGGAAAAAATAGAACGGACACAAGCGGGCATCGAATATTTTACCGAAAAATCACCTGAAGCTGATGCGGAAACGATTAGTTTGGCACTACAGACGATGAAGGACTTGGAGTTCGATAACATCAAAATTGAAATTGGACATTCAGCCTTTTTTGATGAAATGATTGGTCAACTTCCACTAACCGAAAACGAGCTCGATCAGCTGAAAGCATTAATACAGGCAAAGAACAGTGTGGAAATTGCCCTTTTCCTCGAAAATGTAGAAGCCCCTTCGGACATGAAACATGCGATTTCGCAAATTCCTAATTTGTACGGAAAACCGAGAGAGGTGTTAAAGCGGGCAGAGCAGGTTTCTTCAACGCCCCGCATGCAAGAAACCCTTTCTTATATCGCAGAAGTTTGCCGAGGGTTAGCGTCGTATGGATTTGAAGACGATATCGTCCTCGATTTTGGATTGATCAACCGGATGGATTATTACTCGGGCATCCTGTTTCAAGGGTATGTAGGACGTTTCGGCAAGCCGGTATTAATGGGCGGACGCTATGATCGATTAGGTCATGAATTCGGAGCCGATCTTCCTGCAGTCGGATTCGCGTGTGAAATTGAAACATTATTGAAGGCTTCAGATAATCAGAGATTGTTTGAGCGTTAAATCAAGGGGCCAATTAAGGAATAAAAGGAGGATGCCGAATGGAGATTTTGACTGTCGCGATGGCTAAAGGAAGAATTGCAAATCAGGCAATTACGTTACTGACGGAAGCGGGGATCCTTTTTTCCGATTATGACCACAAGAGCAGAAAACTGATTTTCATGGATGAAACGAAATCGATTAAGCTCATTTTCGTGAAGGCAGTCGATGTGCCAACATACGTGGAACAAGGGGCAGCTGATATCGGGGTGATCGGCAAAGATGTGCTGCTCGAGGATCCTAAGGACGTTTATGAGTTATTGGATCTTGGCATCGGAAAATGCAAAGTGGCCATAGCAGGATTTCCTGACACCGAGCTTGGTGCACGAACCCAGTTAAAAGTTGCCTCCAAATATCCGAACATCGCAAAATCTCATTTTGATCAAAAGGGGATTCGTACTGACATCATCAAACTGAACGGGTCGGTTGAACTTGCGCCGCTCATCGGTTTAGCAGATTGCATTGTCGATATCGTTGAGACGGGCACAACACTGAAAGAGAATGGTTTAGTTGTTCTTGAGACAATCACGGAAGTAAGTGCAAGATTGATTGTAAATAAAGCAAGTTATGCCATTAAAACAGAGCGGATCCAAGATTTCATTTCCGATGTCAAAAAAGGGTTGGAGGTGTATTCATGAAAATCGTCACTGCAGCGGAATTCGCGAAAGAAAATCAGAAGCGGGAAGAGCAGAACGGAGACCTAGAGTTTGATCGAAAAGTGTTGTCGATCATCAACGATGTTCGTTTGAACGGAGATGCTGCCATACATACGTATACCGAGCGGTTCGATGGCGCGAAGTTGGAAAACCTTATCGTCACGGATGATGAATTTGATGAAGCGTATTCGCTCGTTTCACAGTCTTTTATAGCGTCTCTTCTGAAGGCGAAACAAAGAATTACAGACTTCCACAATGAACAGAAGGAACGTTCTTGGTTTATACGACAAGAGAAAGGCATATTGCTTGGACAACAAGTGACCCCGATTGAAAAGGTCGGCATCTACGTACCGGGAGGCAAGGCTGCGTATCCGTCGACGGTTTTGATGAATGTCATTCCTGCAAAAATTGCCGGTGTCGGACATATTGCAATCTCAACTCCGCCTCAGCAAGACGGGAAAGTGAACCCGTACGTATTGGTGGCTGCTAAAGAAACAGGCGTAGACGTCGTCTATAAAATGGGCGGCGCACAGGCGATCGCGGCGATGGCTTACGGGACGGAAACAATTCGTAAAGTGATGAAAATAACAGGTCCAGGCAATGCATACGTTGCAAGGGCGAAGAAATGGGTATTCGGTGACGTGGCCATCGATATGATTGCGGGTCCAAGTGAAATTTGTGTATTGGCGGATGAAACCGCAAACCCTGCCTATGTTGCAGTCGATTTATTATCCCAAGCGGAGCATGACGAGAGGGCGGCAGCCATCTGTGTGACGACAAGCGAGCTGTTTGCTGGACAGCTTGTGGCGGAAGTTGAAAAAAGGTTGTCCGAAATGGAACGAAAGGATGTTGCAAGCCGTTCCATCAACGATTTCGGTAGGATTGTCGTAGTTGGATCACTAACCGACGCACTTGATGTCGTAAACGGAATTGCACCTGAGCATTTGCAAATTATGGTGGAAAATCCGATGGCTCAATTGCCGTTCATCCGGAATGCAGGCGCCATTTTTATTGGCCCGTATTCTCCAGAAGCATTGGGCGATTATATGGCGGGACCGAATCATACGTTGCCAACAAGCGGAACAGCTGCATTTTCGTCTCCATTAGGTGTTTACGATTTTTTGAAAAGATCGAGCATCATTCAATATACAGAGGAAGCATTAAAAGATGTCGCGGATGACATTATTGTACTGGCGGAAGCGGAGCGATTGACGGGTCATGCTGAATCGATCCGGCTTCGGAAGGAGGAAGCGGAGTGAGAAGTGAAAGAATTTCGAGGAGCACTGCAGAAACATCGATCGACTTGGAGTTTTCAATCGATGGAACAGGCAAAACGGACATACGGACGGGTGTCGGTTTTCTCGATCATATGTTGACGTTGTTCGCGAATCACGGAAGATTTGACTTAAAGGTGGCTTGCGATGGCGATCTAGCTGTCGATCAGCATCATACCGTCGAGGATATCGGAATTGTGCTTGGTCAGGCTTTTAATACTGCTATCGGGAACAAGGAAGGCATTGAACGGTATTCGCTTGTTTCGACGCCGATGGATGAAGCGTTGTCCACCGTATCACTCGATATTAGTGGACGCTCCTTTCTAGTCTATAATGTTGAAGGATTGAAAGATAAAGTAGGAGATTTCGATACCGAATTGGTAGAGGAGTTTTTCCACGCTTTTACGAGACATGCCAATGTGACGTTGCATATCAATTTGCAATACGGTAAAAACAGTCATCATATTATCGAATCCATTTTTAAAAGCTTTGGCAGGGCATTGCGTATTGCGAGTACGATAAATCCGGAAATTGAGGGGGTTCCCTCAACGAAGGGTATTTTATAAGGGGGAGTCCACAATGATTTTATTTCCAGCAATTGATATCCGGGGAGGCAAATGCGTCCGTCTAATCCAAGGCGATTATGATCAGGAAACGGTTTACAATGACTCGCCTTCGGACGTGGCAGTGGAATGGGAAAGGCAAGGTGCCGAGTATATACATGTCGTCGATTTGGATGGCGCGAAAACCGGTGATTCATTAAACAAGGAAGCGATCGCTGAAATTGCGAAGGCAGTCAATGTCCCTGTGCAAGTCGGCGGGGGGATACGATCGATGGAAACGATTGATTCGCATATTGCAAATGGCGTTAGCAGAGTCATTATCGGGACAGCCGCCGTTCAAGATCCGGATTTTCTAAAGGATGCTGTCGCCAAATACGGTGAAAAAATTGCAGTATCAATCGATGCACGCAATGGATTTGTCGCAACGGACGGTTGGACGGAAACGTCAGATGTCAAAGCGGTCAAATTGTTACGTAAGCTTGAGGAAATAGGAGTTCAAACGGTCGTCTACACCGATATTCAAAAAGATGGCATGATGCAAGGGCCGAATTTTGATGAATTATATGTGATGAATCGTGCAGCCGATATGGACATTATCGCTTCCGGCGGTGTCTCGACCGAAGAGGATGTTCGAAAACTGAGAGAGATGGGGCTATACGGAGCCATCATCGGAAAAGCGTTGTATGAAGGGACTCTCACTTTGGAAACTGTATTGGAGGCTAAACGATGAAAAACCGAATCATTCCTTGCATGGACGTCGATAACCGGAAAGTTGTAAAAGGGAAGAAGTTTTTGGATGTCGCTGAAATTGCGGATCCGCTTACGCTTGCAAAAAAATATGTAGCAGACGGTGCGGACGAACTCGTCTTTTATGATATATCCGCCTCTACGAAAAACAGGGATATGTTCCTTGATTTAATAGAAGAAATTGCAAAGGAAGTTCCGATTCCTTTCATCGTCGGGGGAGGCATTCGGACAACTGATGACATTGAGAAAATTTTCAGCATCGGTGGGGATAAAGTTTCCATTAACAGCGCTGCTTTAAAAAATCCTGATTTGATCAAAGAAGCGGCCGAGAAATTTGGCTCCGAGCGGATCATCCTTTCAATGGACGTTAAGAAAACGGGTCCTGATAAATGGTCTGTCTTCGCAAAAGGCGGCATGGAAGAAACTGGACTAGATGCGATCGAATGGGCTAAACAAGGTGAGCGATTAGGCGCAGGTGAACTTGTCGTCAACAGCATTGACGAAGACGGCGTAAAGGATGGTTATGATATCGACCTCAACAAAGCGATTGCGGAGGCAGTCAGTATTCCGATCATTGCAAGCGGGGGAGCAGGCAAGCCCGAGCATTTCGTGGAAGTATTGACAGCAGGGAAGGCAAGTGCCGCCCTTGCCGCTTCGGTATTCCATTTCGAAGAAATCGATATTGCGGAATTGAAGACGTATCTGGAAAAACAAGTTGTGAGGAATGATGCGTAATGCAAATGGAAATTGAAGCACTTTTATTTGATCAAAACGGTTTAATTCCCGCCATCGTCCAAGATGAGCGGACAGGTGAAGTTCTCATGCTCGCCTATATGAATCGCGAGGCGATCCAAAAGACGATTGAAACGGAAGAGGCTTGGTTTTATAGTCGTTCCAGGCAGGAACTGTGGAATAAAGGCGCAACTTCCGGCAATCGTCAAATTGTTAAACGGCTCTCCATCGATTGCGATCAAGATACAATACTCCTTCAAGTAACGCCGCTTGGCCCCGCGTGCCATACGGGAGAAACGACATGCTTTTATTCGACCCAATTCGAAAAAGAGAGTTCAGTACGCTCAGTCGTGCATGAAGTCGTCGATGAAATAAAGGAGCGCCGTGCAAATCCGGTTGAAGGCTCTTATACTTCGTACCTCTTTCGTGAAGGGGTCGACAAAGTGTTGAAAAAGATTGGAGAAGAATCGACAGAGGTTGTCATCGGCGCTAAAAACCGGGATAAGGATGAACTGACGAATGAAATTGCCGACTTGACGTATCATACGCTTGTCCTCATGGAACTGCTCGACGTGTCGGTCGATGACGTGAAGTCCATCCTTCGGGAAAGAAGGCCGAAGAAGGAAGTGTTGCGGAATGAGTAAATTTTGGAGTGAAATGGTGAAGCGGACGGAACCGTATGTGCCAGGTGAACAATTAAATGATCGGGATATTATCAAATTGAATACGAATGAAAATCCGTACCCCCCAAGTCCACTAGTGAAGGAAGCCATATTGAAGCAACTGGAAGGGCAGCTCCGGTTGTATCCTTCTCCTACAGTGGACGAATTGCGGCGTGTCATCGCGGAAACGAATGGCATCTCTGCGGAACAGGTCTTCGTCGGAAACGGGTCGGATGAAGTCCTCGCATTTTCATTCATGGCCTTTTTCAATCCTGGTAAACCGATCCGCTTCCCGGCGATTACATATAGCTTCTACCCAGTGTATGCTAAACTGTTTAACATTCCATATGAGACGATTGAAGTGAATGAAGACTTTACATTGCCCGCAAAGCCTTTCTTCGGAGCTGATGGAGGCGTCATCTTGCCAAATCCAAATGCACCGACAAGCCTATATATGGACCTATCATGGGTCGAGTCCGTCGTCGTGAACAACCCAGATACTGTCGTCATCATCGATGAAGCCTATATCGATTTTGCACCTGAGTCCGCAGTTCAATTGGTCAAGTCGCATGAAAATCTTCTTGTCGTCCAAACGACATCAAAATCCAGATCACTTGCGGGTATGCGTGTTGGCTATGCGATTGGTCACCCTGCATTGATCGAAGCGCTTATAAGAATTAAAGATTCATTCAACTCCTATACGATTGACAGGCTTGCAATTGCCGGGGCGACTGCGGCTTTCAAGGATCAAAAATACTTTGACGAAACAGTCTTGAAAATTAAGGAAACCCGAGAACGTCTCACAGAAGCGTTGAAAGAATTAGGATTTAATGTTTTGCCGTCTCAAACGAATTTTGTCTTTGCTTCCCATTCAAACATGCGAGCTGTAGATTTATATACGAAATTGAAGGACGAAGGCATTCTTGTACGCCATTTCAATCAATCCGGCATCGATAACTATTTCCGTATTACAATTGGTACGGATGAACAGATGGACAGTCTATTAAAGAAACTAGAATGGATACTAGCTGGCGAAAACTGAATTTGAATATTCAATGGCAATGCTGGGTACGGAACTGCTATACTGGTGTCAAATGGACGTTTAACGTTAAGGAGGAAGGCATCCAGATGACTACCCCGAAATTTATCGATATCGCATTGATCATCTTATTGGGCTATTTTGCAATTGACTTTTTCACAAAAGGGCGAACAGCTGTTGCCATTTTGTTCACTGTATTAGCAGTATTGAATACTTTCGTTCTTGTCATGAAAATAAAACAGGATAAAAATCGTGCAAACGAGCCAAAATAATGAAAGCTGTACTTATTTGATACAGCTTTTTTCTTCTTTTTTTGCTGTTTTTATGGTATACTGACTGAATGCAAAAGTTAGAAGTGAGGAATTGACATGAAAAAATCAATTTACGGCTTAACATTGGATCAATTGACAAATTGGCTAGTCGATAATGGACAAAAGAAATTCCGTGCTGCACAAGTTTGGGACTGGCTTTACAAAAAGCGCGTCAACAACTTTGCAGATATGTCGAATATAAATAAAGAATGCCTTCAATTATTGGAGGAGAATTTTGTAATACAGACGCTTGAACAGTCGGTGAAGCAAGTTTCGAATGATGGAACGATTAAATTCCTGTTTAAGATGCAAGACGGCAACTTGATTGAAACTGTTTTGATGAAATTTCCTTATGGCTACTCGGTATGTGTAACGACACAAGTCGGGTGCAATATTGGATGCAGTTTCTGCGCCAGCGGTTTATTGCGGAAAAACAGGGATTTGGATGCCGGAGAAATCGTTGGACAAATTATGAAAGTGCAAGAGCATCTAGACGAAGTCGGCGCAGGGGAACGTGTTAGCCATATCGTCGTCATGGGTATTGGGGAACCGTTCGACAACTATACGAATTTGATGAACTTCCTGCGTGTCGTCAATGACCAGAAAGGCTTATCGATCGGCGCTCGACACATCACTGTGTCTACAAGTGGCTTGACACCGAAAATCCGTGAGTTTGCTGAAGAAAATATCCAAATCAACTTGGCGGTATCCCTTCATGCACCGAACAATGATCTTCGGACGAGCATTATGAAAATTAACAAAGCGTACCCGATCGAAAAGCTGATGGATGCAATCGATTACTATTTGGAAACGACAAACCGTCGGATCACTTTCGAATACATCCTATTGGATGACGTAAACGATCACATCGCAGAAGCCGAGCAATTGGCAAAGCTGCTTCATAACAAACGGCATTTGTCTTACGTGAACCTCATTCCGTACAACCCAGTTGATGAGCATGGACAATACCAACGAAGCAAACCTGAAGCGATCAAGTCGTTTTATGAAGCATTGAAGAAACGCGGCATTAACTGTGGCGTCCGCTGGGAACAAGGGTCAGACATTGACGCAGCTTGCGGACAATTACGAAGCAAGCAAATCAAGAAAGAAAAAACAGCGAAATAAATACGAAAAACGCATGCCAGTAAGGAGACATAATTCACATATGAATTTATGTCTCCTTTTTTGTTTCTACATCAATTTACGTGCTAATACTGAGGGTGGTTTAGTTGTTAAGTGTAATTTCGAACCTTTACAAACCATTTTCGTTAAATAATATAGTAATAAGTATTAAGGTGGAGTTTTAAATTGAAGAGTAAAACGAAATTTGGAACACTAATTTTTAGTCTATTTATGCTTTTATTTGTAATAGGATGTGATCCCTTCGCTAAGAGTAAAACGGATTTCTATAATAGTACGGAGAGCATTAATCTCTCAGAGGAAAATGTAAGCTCAATCAAAATAAACTCAACTACAAATGATGTTACAGGGACTTTTGGCAAACCAGTAAAAGTTAATATTGAAACCAATCCAACCTCAAAATATCTAATTTATGAAGGAATCGAGTTTGGGATTATGGAGGATAAAGTGTTTCGCTATTATTTCAACAATAATTATCAAACGGCAAAAGGAATTACAGTGAGCGATACAAAAGAAGATGTTATTCAAGCATATGGTGAGGACTTTTATGAAAGAGTTGAAAGTGGATTAGACATAATTGGCTATTTTGATAAAGAAAATATGATCAACCTAGAGATTGGATTCGAGGAAAACAAAGCTGCGGTAATACTCCTAGAGAAAGTAGAATTACCAATTAATAATTAATAGAATTATAGTAAATATAAATCAAAAAAACGCTCAAACTGAGCGTTTTTTTCTCGATGACCATACAAGGGCTCCTTTATTTCACACGTTAAACTTCCTATTCTCTTCACCAATCAACTCTCCGTTTTCCGAGAGTGGTGCGAAGCGGGCGTTGAAGAAGCGGAGTGTCGGCGGCTCGTAAACCATGCGCAATCCGCAAATGGCATCCCTTTTCTCATATAACGCCAAAATTGAATCGACGACGACATCCATATGATTATTCGTATATACCCGACGTGGAATCGTCAGACGCACTAATTCAAGATTAGGGCGATTGTGCTCGCCCGTCTTATTATTCCGTCCTGCCGATACGATGCCACGTTCCATGCTCCGAACGCCGGAATCCAAATAAAGAGCAGCAGCAAGCGCCTGTGCCGGAAATTCCTCCTGCCTCAAATGGGGCAAGAAAGCCCGGGCGTCCAAGAATACTGCATGGCCACCGATCGGTTGGACAATCGGAATTCCTGCATCAATCAGCTGTTGTCCGAGATACCTCACTTGACCGATCCGGTGCTCGATATAATGGTCATCGACCGCCTCGCGAATACCAATCGCCATCGCTTCCATATCCCGGCCAGCCATTCCGCCATAGGAAGGCATTCCTTCGTACACGACCACGAGCTCGCGAGACCGTATATAAAGGTCTTCGTCATTCATTGCGAGAAACCCGCCGATATTGACAAGGCAATCCTTCTTGCCGCTCATCGTACAACCGTCGGAATAGGACATCATTTCCTTCAATATGTCCGCAACAGTGCGGTCGGCATAACCTTCCTCACGCTCTTTAATAAAGTAAGCGTTTTCAACACAACGCGTCGCATCGAGCATGACGTCGATATTATGTGACTTGCACAGTTCATAGACTTCTTTCATATTTTGCATGCTGACAGGCTGACCGCCTGCAAGATTCACCGTGACCGCAAGACAGACGTAAGGGATCTTTTCAGCACCGACTCGTTCAATCAACTCACGCACCTTATCCAAGTCTACATTCCCTTTAAATGGGAGGTCGATCGTCGGGTCATGCGCTTCGTCGATGATGATGTCGACAAATGTAGCACCATTCATTTCTTGATGTGCACGCGTCGTCGTGAAGTACATATTGCCTGGTACATAATCGCCTTCTTTAATTTTCAACTGCGATAAAATATTTTCGGCACCCCGACCTTGATGCGTCGGCAATACGTAGCGATAGCCGTATACATCCCGTACAGCTTGCTCCAATCGCTTCCAGCTCTTGCTTCCTGCATAGGCTTCGTCACCGGTCATGAGCGCTCCCCATTGCGCATCACTCATTGCTGTCGTCCCGCTATCCGTTAACAAATCAATGTACACGTCATCGGAGTCAATTAAAAACGTATTGTATCCGGCGCGTTCAAGAGACTGTTTGCGTTCCACATAAGTAAGCATTGAAAGTGTCTCAACACTTTTAATCTTATAAGGTTCTGCAGTTCTTCTTTTCACTTCATCCATCCCCTTTCGAAAAGTTTCTCCCCTTTTCACTATAGCAAGTTAGAATGTTAATATTCAATGAATCTTAAAAAGACCGCCCTCCATTGAAGAGAGACGGCCTTTCCATCAGTCTTTTTCTTTTATTTTCCGAACGCCGATGACGATAAATTGGACGATGATTGCGATGCCAAACCCGAAAGTCGTAATGATGAATAACGACAAAATGCCCGCTAAGTCTCCAAATCCATCCTTGTCCATGAGAAAACTTCTAAAAAACTCGGCAAACCCTAAAACGAGAGCTGTCATGAAAATCCTAAAGGCAATCTTCAAATTATAAAAAAGCATAGAAGATGCAAGGATGCCGACAATCAAGCCGAATACGCCGAATGCCAAGTAATTTTTAAATACCAATTCAGTCCCTAAGATGGTCCGAATTCCTAAAATGAGAAGTACGAAGGAAGTCAGGCCGGTGAAAAAACCTATTTTCCATAATTTATTATCCATCGAATTGCACCCACTTTCAGTACATATCATAACGGAAAAAGAGGGGGAAGTGTTGAATGTAGGTGCAAAAGGATGAAAAAGGGCTGTCCCTGTAGGAAGGGATCAGCCACAATTCATTATTATTATTTCTTTACAATTAACACAAGTTTTCCATGATCGAGCTCTTTTTCTGCGTCAGCAGCATCTTCTGCTGTTAATCCCGCCGCTTCCATTTTGCTGCGGAGCTCGTCGCCACGTGACGTAAACATGTTTTTCATGCTGTCAAGGAATCCTTGCTCCTTCATGCCGACGGTTTCTGTGTCAAGCGCATCCGTTATATTCTCAGCCCTTTTTTTATCATGGGCGAATATATAGATATCGTCATGCGTATATCCTTGTGCTGTCAATTCATCGATTTCTTTTTTAGCCTGCACGGCATTTTCAACGATTTTTTTCAAGACCATTTGACATTACCTCCTAGTTGTATTTGTCTTATCTATACCTCTAAAAGGACAAATTAAACTAAGGAGCCTATGCATCAAACGTATCAAAAAGCGAAAGGATCCCCTTTTAAACGCTTATAGGAATTGATGAATTCATTCGGATTTTCATTCACACCGAAAGTAAAAACCCCACGGTTCGTATGAAGATAAAAAAGTCCGGTGCCATTTGAAAATGGGCGATAGGATACGTCATGTACATCGTTCAATGAAAAAGTTTGGTCTGACGAGGCAATCGATTCCTCGTATAACAGAAGGGTGCGAAATGTTTGATGATGCTTCTGTTCGAACCAATCGATTGACCGCTCGATTGTGTAGTAGGTTAAAGATGAGATCGATTCTTTCAAGCGGATTCCTCCCGTGAAAAACTTGTTGCCTACATGCTACCAGTTTTACGCTTCATCGCCAAACAATCCGCTATCATTTTACAAGGCGGGCGACTTCATCGAGGATCTGCTCTTCAACTGACTCCTCCATATAATTAAATTCATCTACGATATAGCCTTGTTGGTCTATGACAAAGAAAATCGTTCCGTGAATAACCTGACCGGAGGAATCCGGTTTTTGGACAATCGTACGAAACTGATTGATGGCTAATTCTTCGATTGTATCTTGTGAATAGCCCGTCAATAAATGCCAGTTTGATTCATCATCTGTAAATTGTCCAATGTAGTCTTTTAAAACTTCGGGCGTGTCGGTTTCCGGATCGACGGTGAACGTCACGAATTCAACTTCAATCCCATGTTCCTTGAATGTCGTCTGCAGTTCTGCCATTTTATTGGACATCGGCGTACATACTGTAAGGCAATTCGTGAAAATAAAATCTGCAATCCATACCTTTCCGGCTAACTGATCGGTACCGAACGTTTTTCCGTCCTGGTCGGTGAAGGAGAAAGAGGTGACTTGGCGGTCAGTTGGCTTCGTTTGGCCGCAAGCGAACAATAAAAGCGAAGCAATGATCAGCACAGCTAACAGTTTACTCGTTTTCATTATTCATCCCTTCTTTCATTTTATTCACGAATCGGATTGTCACAGTCGTTCCGGTAGTGTCGCTTTGAATGGAAAACACGCCTTCATGCAGGCGGATGATCTCTTTGACGATCGAGAGACCGAGTCCTGTTCCTCCTGTCGTCCGGTTCCTTGCTTTATCAGCTCGGAAAAACCGTTCTCCAATCCTGTCAAGATCATTCTCTGGAATGACGATCCCTTCATTTGTCACTTTAAATTCAATATAATCTCCGGTGGATTTCAATTGTATGTGTAACTTCCCTTTGTCGACAGAATATTTGACGGCGTTGTCGATAATGTTGTAGAAGACTTGTTGAATCCGTTTCGAATCGCCGATCAAAATAAGGTCTTCCTCAATATCCGTCTTTAGTTCCAATTCTTTTTCAGACATGTGGATGTGGAATAAATCAAGCGTGTCCCATATGATTTGTGCAATGACAATCGGTTCTTCGACAAGCACATACAAATCCTCCTGAAGATGATTCAGTTCGACGAGATCATTGATCAGCTTATTCAAACGCACAGTTTCTTTCTCGATTGTTGTCAAATAGCCTCTCGCTTCTTCAGGGGATGAATAGATCTTTTCCTTCAATGCATGCGTATACCCTCCGATATACGTCAAAGGTGTCCTCAGTTCGTGAACGAGATTGGATGTGAATTCCTTCTTCCTTTTTTCCTGTTCTTCTAAAGAAAGACTCATCGAATTGAAAGCCTTCGCCAATTGGCCAATTTCATCTTCCCGATCAGTTTCAATCCGTGTTCCGTAGTTTCCTTTTGATACTTCTGTTGAAAGCCGTTGGAGTTCCTGCATCGGCCCAAACAGTGATTGCCAGGTACGATTGAGAAGGAGAAACAGGATGAAAAAGAATAAGATTCCTACGATGAGCAAAATGGGAATACTCTCTCGGAAAACGTCTTGTATCGCTGCAAGAGGGACGTATATGTATATGAAACCGATAAGTCCTGTTTCGCCTTTTATTGGGAAAATGGCACCTATAATTTCTCGGTCGAGCTCCTCGACATATCCCTTTTTCATAATGTAAGCACCTTTGTCCAAGCTTTCCCGATCTTCATTGTCCACAAGGTTTTCATAATTGATCTTATAAGGGAAATATGACGACAGGTCATCCAATTGATCGACAACGATCACTTCATATTCGGATACGACGTTATACCATTGGATCTTTTCAATAATTTCATCGCTCAATTCGCCATAATGATAATGGGATGCCGTCCGCTTCCCTTGATAGACAATTGACTCCTCAATGCTCGCAAGGTACAGCTTTGAATAAAGGAAATGAATGAAGAAAAACGAAAAAAGGATTGTGAAAGCGAGACTTGATAAGAGGACGACTAAAATCTTTTTGCTCAATGTGAGCTTCCTCATCATTTCACCTCAAGCTTATAACCGATGCCCCAAACCGTTTCGATCATGCTGCCCGCTTCCCCCATTTTCAAACGCAATGTTTTAATATGCGTATCGACTGTTCTGTCGGTGCTTTGGTGGTTTTCCCCCCATACGATATTTAATAGTTGTTCCCTCGTGTAAACGCGGCCCCGGTTTTTTGCAAGCGTTTCAAGGATTCCGAATTCTTTCAACGTCAAAGATAGCGGTTTGTTACTCAATGTGACAGTATGTGCAAAATGATCGATGACGAGAGGGCCGACTGTCAACACTTGGGAAGTCAGTTGGTATTGGTACGATCTTCTAAGAACCGATTCCACCCTTGCAAGCAGTTCACCAGGCATGAATGGCTTTACGATATAATCGTCGCCACCAATTTTAAGTCCTTCGACTTTATCCCATTCCTCGCCTCTTGCGGATAAAAAGATGAGTGGAATGTTGGTCGTCCGTTTCAATTCCTTCGCAAATTCGAATCCATTCATATAAGGCATCATGACATCAACAATACATAGATGGGGCTGGAGCTTGTACACTTTGGACAAAGCATCCATGCCATCCGTCGCCTCTTCGACGGTATATCCATCCTTCTCAAGAAAGGTGCGCACTAATTTTCTCATTTGCGGTTCATCATCTATAATTAATATCGAAAATGGCTTCATGTAAAATCCTCATTTCGCAGATGTTATCACTTATAATATACTTGGTTGTTGTGAAATACTTATGAAACTGTTCACTTCACCGTTAGTTCGTATTTACTCGATAATATCATATTGTGGAATTCCTGGAAGTCTAACGAAGAAAGTTTGGAGGTTTAATGATGAAAAAAAGATATAGAATGCTTGGTCTTATGATTGGTTTATTATTGTTAGCTGCTTGCGGAAAGAAGGTTGACGATGGCTCGACGGTCGAAGTGCTCCCTTTGGAAGTTGAATTGACCGTTACTGAACAGGCCGAAGTCGGCGAAACCGTAAAAATGGAAGCTCTTGTCACCTACGGGGATGAAAAAGTGACGGACGCGGATAAAGTCGTCTATGAAGTGTGGGAGGAAGGAAAGAAGGACGATTCGGTCATGATTGACTCTGTCAATGAAAAGGATGGCACGTATACAGCGGAAACAACATTTGATCACGACGGCATTTTCAATATCCAAGTTCATGTCGACGCGAAAAACTTACATACGATGCCAGTGAAACAAGTGACGATCGGCGAAGGTGCACAAGTAGAAGAAGCGGAACAGAGCAACGGTCACGACCACGGACATGTTGACGGTTTTGCGCTCCATTTCGTGAAACCGGAAAATGCAACGACAGGTGAAGAAACAGAAATGATGACCCATTTGGAAATCGACGGTGAGCCTCTCGTAGAAGCGAAGATCCGTTATGAAGTTTCAAGCGAAGTCCTTGGAGAAAAACATCTTTGGATTGATGCTGAAGAAATTGAGCAAGCCGAATATATCGCTGTTTATCCATTTGAAAAGGCAGGTACGTATCTTGTCAAAGTCCATGTGGAAAATGCAGACGGGCTGCATGAGCACGAAGAATTTACGTTTGATGTGAAATAAGGACAGTTGTGGCTGAAACGTGAAATTACTAGTGAAAATCTAGAATAATGGATAGAGAATCGTTATGATGGAAGTAACTTCAGAAGAGGAGCGATGAAAGATGAATGAATTACCAGAGAAGTCTTGTTCGATTGAACGGCTCGTCACCATTCCAGCAGATGTCGAGAAAGTATTAAAAGGTGAAAAAACAGCGACGAGACGAAATGGCGTTTACGCATACCCGGATGAGATCATGGTATTGAACGGGAAAGAGTTCAAAATAGATAAGCTTTATAAGCAAACACTCGGTGAAATGACTGACGCACATGCAAAACAGGAAGGATATGCAAACTTGGAAGAGTACAAGCAATCAATTCTTGCACTGCATCCGAAAATGCCTTGGCTTCCGACAATGAGCGTGTGGGTTCACGAATTCAGCTCCGTTGAAAAGTAAGATGGCATGAAATATATGTATGGGACATTCGTTTTTGTCCACGTCGTCTCCGCAGTCCTTTCCATCGGCCCATTATTTTTATTGATGCCGACAATCAAAAGGCTGCGGAACGCCGATCCTCTAACCGAGAAAGCATATTTAACGGTTATCAATGTTATTATCCGACTGGTCATGCATGCCGGTCATCTGCTTGTCATCTCGGGGGCATTGCTGTTGCTCATTGGGCCTTGGCCTTGGTTCACTTCGTGGGTGATTGCAACACTTGCAATCTTGCTGCTTTCCGGTGTATTTCTTTCAACCGGGTTTACGAGAGTGCTTAGAAGGTACCATCTGCCCGATAGTAATAAAGCGGAAATCTTGACCATCTTGACGAGGACATCATGGATCTATATTGGGTTAATGCTCATCATGCTTTGGCTCATGGTGCAAAAACCAATGCTTTGGTGAAATAAAATAGTAGATTACATAGTACAAGGATATGCAGGTTGGATGCATATCCTTTTCGTTTCTTTCGAAAAAACGTGACAATTCATTTATTTACATATATAATGCTCTGAAAAGAAATGGGGAGATAAGAATGAAGTTTGTTCAATTCGAGGATGCCGAGCGATTTGCTAAGGTGGCTGAACCGATTATCGCAAAAAAAGAGGATGTATATAGTCTTTTCTATGGTGTACTGCAAGCGATCAAAGCGAAAAAATATGAAAATCCTTTCATGGCTGCCGTGATGGAAGGAGAAGAAGTCCTCGTACTTTTGCAAATGACACCACCGCATCCATTGAATCTAATTATTGTAGATGAAAGCAGGGCAGAAGAACTGATTGATTTCATCATACGGGAATTACGTGGAAATTTGATTGCCGTTCCGTCTGTCATCAGTGTGAAGAAATGGGCGCTTTCTTTTGCGAAAGCTTGGGAGCAAATAACAGGAGAGACACAAAAATTGCTAATGGATCAAGGACTTTATCGATTGGATAAAATAGAAGAGAGTCTTGAAATGAGCCCAGGAAACTGGCGCTTCGCAACCAAAGCAGATGCTCCCCTCATTGAAAATTGGTTTGCATTGTTCGAGGAAGACACGAATATCGGCAAGACAGCACCGGAATTGATAAAAGAAAAGGTAGCGTCATTCATTGAAGCACAGGAAATATTCCTATGGGAAAACGAAGGGAAAGTCGTATCGATGATGAAGAAGGCGAGACCTACTGAAAATGGCGTCACTGTCTCCTTCGTCTTTACGCCGAAAGAGGAGAGGAAGAAGGGGTATGCTCGGACGATGGTTGCCCATGGTTCGAAGGAGCTTTTGAAGGACTATAAATTTTGCGTGCTCTATACAGATATGATGAACCCGACGTCGAATAAAATCTATCAGGAAATTGGCTATAAACATATCGCCGATTCAATCCATATCGGTTTTGAGAAATAAGACAAAGATGGCGCGTCCAAAGTGAGTGGTTGCGCGTCCAAAGAAGCTAGTTCCACATCCAAAGCCTCGAGTCCCGCTCTCAAAGAAGGTAGATCGGCCTCAAAGTTTTGAGTCCCGCACTCAAAGAAGCGAGCCTCGCGCTCAAGTTGGATCGGCGCTCAAAGTACGTACCTCTCACAAAAAAAGGCCGTCTCATCCACTTAACGAATTAGATGATGGAAAGAAAACATAAACAAACATAGCACTCGGGGACACAATTCGCATATGAATTGGTGTCTCCGTTTTTGTTGTTTAATCAACACTTGGATGATTTACACAGACGAATAAATTATTACAAGAATTAACAAGAGCCCATAAATTTACTGGCCGTTGTTAATTCACTTGTTAAAACAGTTGCTGATGTGATATCGCTTGTTTTGGAAATAACTTAATCTTTTTTCAGGGAATTAGTGATTCATGTTAAAAAATCTTTGAAAATTCGGCATGTATGAATCTATTTGCTTTGAAGTGCGTATAACAGATAAGTCAAAATATTAAAATGGGGGTGGATAAAAATGTCGAAAAAAACGTTGCTTATGTTGCTTGGTGGTATAATACTGATTTTAATTTTGGTATTTATCTTTTTACAAAGTAACAAAAATAACGTTACATCTGACTGGGATGAATTTTACGTACAACAAACAAGCACAAATAGCAATACACAATACACGATTATTTTCAATAGAGGAACGCTGCTAATCGAAGATTTATTTACGCATTCTACATTTGGTAATAATTTTTCCGAAGAAGATTTAAAAAAGTATATTACAATCACTGATACGAAACTAATTCCCGGAGAGTATAAAAAATACAGTGTATTAAAGAACAAGGATGCTTATACGATTAAAGTAACAGGAGAGACAGAATTCACTTATACTCTGAATAAGGTTGCACCAAGAAAATTTATAGGTGAAGACGGGATTGAATATTCAACTAGTTTATTTTCGGACTAACTGCCGCCAGAGAATTCAGCACTTCTCATCTGGTAGACGAAATTCAGTTTAAGTAATAAAATACAGCAAGAAAACACTCATATTTTTATAACGGGTTCGACTGATAAAAGCAAATGTCAAATCGCCCCCATTTTAGTATGAATTAGCATACTGAGTTCGCAGAAGTACAAGAAATACACCATAGGAGGATTGGTGGATAACTGTGGACAGAAGATGGAAAGAAAGATTGTTTATTGGATTGGTATTTATGATTAGTGCAGTAGTTGTGGGCACTATGATTTACTGTAGTTGGTGGTATTACACAAATATTATTAAGTAATTAATCAATAGTGCATCCGAAATATGGAATTAACAAAAAGGCAACTGGTACAAAATCAGTTGCCTTTTCTATCTTTAATTCTATCTCTAAATATTGACGATTAACTATGCAATTCCTTTGTGGATAGTCATTTTTTCCCCATCAACCGAACCCGTTAGTATCAACTGGCGGCCCTTTCTATTTAAACCTTACTCACTGAAAAGATCCCCAACTTTTCAATTCTCTGAACAGCCTCGACGATTCGTTCTTCGCTGGCAAGCAGACCGACTCGCACATAACCTTCTCCGTACGTGCCAAAGCCGTGGCCTGGTGCGACGACGACGCCACTTTGTTCAAGCAGGATATCCGCAAACGATTCACTCGTATAACCTTCCGGAACTGGCAACCAGGCGAAGAAAGATGCTTTCGGGGCTTCAACGTCCCAACCGATTCGTTTACATTCTGCAATGAGGGCATTTCTGCGCCCTTCATATAATGCCGTCAAATTGCGCACGCATGCTTGATCTTCCGTCAATGCTGCAATGGCGGCGTGTTGGACTGCCGGAAATAGACTGATGAATAGGTAGTGTTGAAGCTTATTAATTGCTTCGATCATATGGCGATTTCCGACGGCAAAGGCGACCCTCCAGCCGGCCATATTGTATGTTTTCGATAACGTGTACATCTCAATTCCAATCTCTTTGGCGCCATCTGCTTGCAAGAAGCTGACCGGCTTTTCGCCTTCGAAACCGATTCCTCCATATGCCATATCATGTAAGATGAAAATATCATTCTCCTTGGCAAACGAAATTGCTTCTTCAAAAAATGGAACGGACGCAACGGCGCTTGTCGGATTGTTCGGGTAGTTCAAATACATGATTTTCGCCTTCTGTTTTACTTCATCAGACAAAGCATTGAAATCGGGCAAAAACTCATTTTCCTTTAGGAGCGGCATCGTTTCATAAGCGATATTGGCGAGACTCACTCCTGATAAATAATCGGGATACCCGGGGTCTGGCAGCAAGAGCAGATCGCCTTCATTCATCATCGCGAGCGGCACCTCTACAAGTCCGGTTTTCGAGCCACCTAAAATGGCGACTTCCGTTTCAGGGTCCACATCAACGTCATATTCCCGCTTATAAAATTCTGAAATGGCTTTCCGAAATTCAGGAATTCCGTTGAATGGTGAGTACCCATGTGTTTCTGGACGCTCCGCAGCCTGCTGTAAAGCTTTAATAATATGAGCGGGCGTAGGTTGGTCTGGGTTGCCTCTTCCCAAATTGATAATATCCTTCCCGGCAGCTTTGGCTGCGTCCGCTTTTTTGACTAACGTAGAAAAGAAATGGGGTGGCATGTTTCGTACACGATTTGAAATCAGCATGGAATGACCTCGTTTTCATAGTTTTTAGACTCGTCTGACTACATATTACTTTCATTCTACTATATGTTTAAGAGGAATCACAACATGATTTTTGATTGAAAAGGAAAAAGCTGCCGCCCACAAAAAACGGGCAGCAGCTTCAATAAATCCGCTTATTATCTAGTTCTAGTATGAACGTCAATAGGGAAACCCACTGGTCCACTTTTCGTTGTATTGCAATATAGTCTGGGGAGTCCTTTTTCAGTCGTTTATCGAGGCTGGAATAAAAACGGATAATTTGTACAGGCTTTTCCTCATTGTCCAAGATAATTTTCATTTCAATCGTAGCAATTTTTCGGAGTATCGTCTTTCTTGTGAGTGACATTTTTTTATCAATAATCGGTTCAACGGATTGTCCAAGGGCTTCAATCCGATCCTCTGTTCCTTCCGCCACTTTTACAAAGGTTTGTTTACGAATGCCGTTTTCGTAAATTTCGTAAGCTAATAATTGATCGTAAGAATAATCGGATAGCACATATGGCATTTTAAGAAATGCTTTTTTAACACGCGTCCCATCAACGAGTGGTGTGGGTTCCCAAAAATAGAGTCGTCTATTTTTTTCATCAATTGCGATTTTCGACATAAGATCGTCCGAAACAAATGAATGTGATTCTTCAAATCTTGAATTTGTAGGTTTATACGTTTCTAGATGTTCAAGTTGCTTTGCTTTCACTTTTTCCTCTGCACGGGTCGATAAAATTAAGAATATGACAGCAAACCCGAAGAAAAGACCGAAGAAAACAAAGCCTGGCAGGAATGCATCCCGATTAATAAAGTAAAACAGCGAAAAGATCCCGATAATCGGAGCAAGGCATCCGAATCGTACATACCAATTGGATTGTGTGGAAACCAAAAAAATCCCTCATTTCAAAAAAAGTATGGAAACTAGTACAGGTTTGATAGTTGTAATTATCATATCGGATGGGAAGGTGAATGACAATGTTTCACTAAAAAAGCTGTCCCCTCGTTTCGTGGGGACAGCTATTATAAACGTTAGTTCACTTGTGCAGCTTCAATTTCTTCCGTCAACGCAACAAGCTGATCGATCAATTCGCCGATATACGCAATCGTATCAAGTAATGGCTGTTCCGTTGTAATATCGACTCCCGCCATTTTGGAAAGCTCTGCAGGGGACTTCGTTCCTCCTGCTTGCAACACTTTCAGCCAATCCTCAACAGCGGGTTGCCCTTCTTCCAAAATCCGTTTCGAAACTTGTGTGGAAATTGTCAATCCAGCACTGTATGTGTACGGATACAAGCCCATATAGTAATGCGGCTGACGCATCCATGTCAATTCAGCACCTTCATTGATCTTCACGTCGTCTCCCCAGAACTCTTCAAGAACGCCGCGCTTCAAGCTGTTCAACACGTTCGCATTCACACTGCCGCCTGCATCGATGCGCTCGTACACTTTTCGTTGATACGCAGCTTCCAATAAGTGCGTGACGAAGTTATGGTAGTACGTACGTGCTACGATGGAGGAGATGACCCAACGTTTGAACTTCGGATCATCCGAGTTAGAAAGCAAATGGTTCGCCATCAACATTTCATTCATCGTTGAAGGTGCTTCGATGAAGTACATAGAAGGTCTTGAGTTGAAGATGTTCTGATGCTGATGAGCATTGTAGAAGTGCCCAGCATGACCAAGCTCATGCGCCAATACGAAGACATCTTCCATACTGCCTGTCCAGGAAATCAAAATATAAGGATGGACGCCATAAGGGCTCGAACAGAAAGCTCCTGTTGATTTACCTGCGTTTTGTGCAAAATCCGTCCATCGTTCTTTATAGGAACGACCGATCATATTCATGTAATCGTCACCCATGATGGAAAGCGCATCCTCAATATATTTCTTCGATTCTTCAATTGTAATTTTTGGCTCGTAGTTCGGATCTAATGATATTTTCAAGTCAGAGAATGTCATCTCATCGAGTCCGTGAACCTTTTGAAGAAGTTTAGCATATTTGCGCATATGCGGTGCAAGATGTTTCATAATTAAATCGATTTGGCGGTCATACATGGAACGGTCGACTTCCTGGTTGAAAAGCAAGTAATCAAATACTGATTTATGTCCTCTCAAGTCAGAAGTTGTTTTTTCCTTTTGCAAATGCATATCGTATGTTTTTGCAGTCGTATGCTGATACTCCCTTAACTTAGCATGGAAAGCATCATATGCGGCTCTTCTCTTTTTCGTATCTGTTTCGGATTCCCATCCGCCTTCGAATGTCGTATAGCTTAACGGATAGTTTTCGCCGTCAACTTCAAAATCACCGAAATTCATATCGACTAATTTTGTTGTATTATACAAACCGTACGGCGCGTTCAAGACAGATGAGAATGCGGCCAATGTCTTTTCCACTTCAGGATGAAGCTTATACGGCTTTTGACGAATCAATTCTTCCAAATAGTTTTTATACTCCTCGGATTGGTTCATTGCGCTTTCCAATAGCTCGCTTGATACTTCGGAAAGTTCGCTAGTGAAGAACGAAAGCTGGCTTCCGAGCTTGGCAGCAATCGAGCCATATTTGCTTGCGCGCATTTGTGCTTCATCATTCGTTTGGTCCACGCTGTGCGATAGACTTGTATACGTTCCAACCGGTACCATTTTGGCCATGATGGAAGCATATCCATCCAAAGCTTCGATGATTGCTTTTTCATCAGTGATGTTCCCTTTGAAGCGCTCTTCGAAGGAAGCGACTTCGCTTACAAGCTGTTCAATTGCTGCATTGTAATCATCTTCGGTTTTGAAAAGGTCTTCCAAATTCCATGTTTCTTCAACGTTCACTTCCGAACGTGGTGGTAAACTTTTCACCATTCTCATCTCTCCCTTTTATTACGGATATCGAACTAAATTATAGTATATAGCAAACTTATAGAAAAGTAAAAATGAATAGGCATTTTTGCAATCTTATTTTTTAGGCATCTTTTCTATTTCATCTGCAATAACAAAAGCGAGGTCTTCATTGCCAAAAAGCTGAAGGACGTCGAGCATTGTTTCGTGATCGATATGAAGATCGTCTATGCCTTCATCATTATCGATAACTTCCTGCAAAACAGCGTTTGCTAATTGTTCAGGATATGCTTTTTTATAAAGTGCATGAGGATCCAGCCGGTGATTTGAGCACCATTGTACAAATAGGCGAACCATCAGCGTTTCATCCTCCTTGTATTGTTGGATGATTTGTTCATCGATATTTCTGAATTCCATTGTCCATCCCTCCCGTCTTAAGCTATGATTCTAAGTATATATGAAATGGGGGTACTCAATAAATGAATCGTGTCGATGTTGTATACGCAGCAATCCTAAAAAAGGGAAAAGTTCTTATGGTGAAGAATAAGAAATATAATAATTGGACGTTGCCAGGTGGGGGAGTGGAAAAAGGAGAGACGTTGGAACAGGCAGCGCAGCGTGAAGTTTGGGAGGAAACCGGCCTGACTGTTAAAATCGGTAGTTTGCTTGCGGTGAACGAAGCATTTCGGCAAAAGGAAAATAATCACGTGCTGTTTTTTACGTTTTTGGCGGAAGTAATTGATGGAGAAGTGGAAATCCAGGACAGGGACGGAATTTTGGATGTCCAATGGAAGGAGTTGGACGAAGCGGATCGAGAGCTTCCTTATTATGATGGCGGTGTGAGGAAATTGATCGAAACATCGATCCCGTATCATTACCAAGGCGTGCAGGCGTGAATAATGGGGAGAGGGCACTTCCGAGAGCAAAAGTATGCGGTATTTTACAATCCGGGAGCAAGTTATTAGTCGAAGAATTTACAGGTGAGCATTCTAAAGGGAACGGAACGTATTACCGGCTGATAGGCGGATCAATCGAATTTGGAGAGAAATCGAATGAGGCGCTCATCCGAGAATTTAACGAAGAAATACGAGCATCAGTAGAAATTGAAAAATATGTAGGGTGTATTGAAAATATCTTTCATATTAAAGGGCAAACGGGACATGAGATCATTCAAGTGTATAAGGTCGCCTTTGTAAATAAGGAAAATTACTTCCGTGAGTGGTTCGAAATTCAAGAAGGTGGACAATTGTCATTTGCGAAGTGGGTTGATCGAAAAGACTTTATAACAGGGGAAAAAGTTTTATACCCTGATGGATTAGTTAAAAGCTTGAAAGGAGAAGCCCATGAACCAACAGCAAATGAGTGAGAGAAATAAGATAGGGTGGAATCAAAATGCATATCAAGCATGGGTGTTACGACATGGTTCACCTCAAGAGTACGCGGAACAATTAAAAGCGGATCCATTGAAAAAAGTCAGCTATTACTTGGATGAAATCGGAGAGGTAAAAGGAAAAAGGGTTCTTAATTTACTCGGCTCAAAAGGAAATAAAGCTGTTTGTTTTGCGCTTCTTGGAGCGGATGTCACAGTGGTGGATATTTCATCCGAAAATAAAAGATATGCTATGGAATTGGCGGATGCCGCAGGTGTTTCCATTACGTATATTGTTAAAGATGTGCTTGAACTACAAGTTGATGACATTTCACCATTCGACATTGTCATCCTTGAAATGGGAGTACTCCATTATTTCATAGATCTGCACCCTTTATTTCACTTGGTATCTCGTCTCTTAAAAGAGAACGGAATTTTTATAGTAAGAGACTATCATCCAATTGTTTCAAAGACTCTTCGGATTGTAGACGGTGTAGCCGTTCTGGATGGTGACTATTTTAAAGAAGAGTATTCGGAAGTTGACGTGGCGTATTCAAGTCTATTGCCAATCCAAATTCAACAAAATTTAGAGAAAAACGTAATTAGGCAATGGATGCTTGCCGATGTGGTCAATGCCCTTGTCAATTCTGATTTCAAGATAAGGAAAATGAAAGAAGATAAAGGAGTCCATTGGGCTTTTCCAACAGATGCACCGGAAGGAATTGCTGAAAGGCTTCCAGGGACATTTACAATTTGCGCTTCATTATAAACAGAGTAGAAAAGGGGATTGGGTCATGGGATATATCGAGGAGCTTAGAGAAGTAGTAGGAAACCGTCCATTGTTACTGACAGGTGTAGGGGTAGGCGTTTTCAATGAGAAAAATGAGATACTGCTGCAAAAGAAAGTGGATGGACGTTGGGGAATTCCAGGCGGTTTCATGGAGCTAGGGGAATCTGCCGAAGAAGCTGGCAGAAGGGAAGTGTTTGAGGAGACAGGGATAGAAATCGGAAAGCTCGCACTTGTCACTGTTGTCTCCGGCGCACAAACACATACCGTTTTGAACAATGGCCACGAATATTATTCGGTGACAATCGTTTATGCAACGGATGATATTCGTGGCGGAGACCTGAAAGCAGATGGGGTTGAAACATCCGAGGTCGGGTTCTTCCAATTGCAACAGCTGCCAGAAAACTTGAACCCACTCATACGATCGATGATTCACCAATATGCATCGCAAATGAAGTGAGTTATGCGCAATTATGACGATTATTGCGTTTCTGGAACGGTTTATGCGTGAGTAATTCCAGTTATGCGCGAGTTATCGCAGTTATGCTCTAGTTATCGTAGTTATGCTTAATTCAATAGATTTATGCGTATTTGAAAGCGTTAAAATTTAGTACTGACGAAAAAGCGGACCATCCAGTCGACATCGAGTGGCCCATCGACGATTTCATAATAGAGGAGCTCGTTTTGGATGATAAGATTTTCCGCAACAATAATTGTCATGCTATTGCCGTTCGGATCTGTCAAGCGAATCGTGAATTCGTCTATATTGTCATCCGGGTCGACTTCTTCAGGCTTCAATTTCTTTACATGGTAGTTTTGCAGAAATTGAAGCAGTTCTTCTACTCGTTGATCATCGTTTACATTCCATGTTGCAGCTGGCGTTCCGTTCATGGGTGGTGTATTGAAAGTGAGAGAATTGAAATCGGCATTCATCGTTTCTAAAAATTCATTGAAGCTTTTTTCATTGAAGTCGTTAATTGTCTCAAGCATTACGTAAAATCCTCCGATAATGAGTGCAAGGAGCAGGACGGCTCGTATTTTCATGTTCAATTCCTCCTTTATTCGTTTCTATAGTATACGCAGCGTTTGTTTATGTGGAATAGTACTCATGCTATGTTTCCTGAGGAAGATTAATTAATGGCAATGCGAGAAAAATGAAAAATTCCTCAAAGAGAGATGGAAGATTAATGTTACAATAGTATTCAAACTATAAAGAAAATACAGGGGTGTGGAATGGTGGAAATTGAAAATGCGATACAGGACTTCTATGCTGATGATTTCGCTTGGTGTTTCGGATGTGGTCGACTGAATGAGGAAGGGTATCATTTCAGGACAGGCTGGGATGGAGAAAAAACGGTTACATATTATAAACCATCGGAAAAGCATATGGCGATTCCAGGATTTGTATATGGTGGGTTGATTGCTTCGTTTATTGATTGCCATGGAACAGGATCATGTGCACTTGCTCTGTATCGGAAAAATGGTCATGAGCCAGGAGATGATGCCGACGTTCCGCGTTTCGTCACCGCTTCGTTGAACGTGAATTATTTGAAGCCGACACCACAAGGAAAACTGTTGAAGGCGGTCGGAACGATTGAAGAAATCCACCCGAAGAAATGGAAAGTGAATGTAGAAGTGTATGCGGATGATGTCCTTTGTGCAACTGGAGAAGTCGTTGGAGTTGTCATGCCGGCGACATTTACAGCAAACTAAGTTGAAATAGACGAAACCTTTCGACCGTTCTACCGTAATAGTAGGAAAAGGAAGGCGGTCTGATGATGAATAAGAACAGGAAAGACGCATTCAGCGGTACCTGGTTTAGCATAGTCGTTGGGATGATGTTCGGAATTGGAATCGGGATGGCATTGGATAATTGGGGAGTTGGAATAGGACTCGGAATTGCCATGTTCTTAGTTTTCAATACAACGGGCAAAAAAAGAAAGGATAAGTGAGAGCAAATGTTATATGTAATGGGGATCGTCGCAATCGTCATGTGTGTGCCAATTACGGCAATCATTACTGATTACAAACGCAAGACGATGAAATTCAAAGCGGATATGGTACGGGAAGAAATTGAATTGGAAAAGCTGAAACAGCAGAACTTCATCATTGAGACTGAAAAGATGAAGTTGGAATTGGAACAAATGAAACTAGACTATTCGTCGGGAAAGAATGATCTGCTGAAGATTGATGAAAGGGTGGGAAGATGATGTCCGATAATACAAGACCTCCATACAACGATTTAATCGGCGATATGTTAAAAGATCGTGAAAAAGAAGGCGGCAGCATGGAGAATTTGAAGGGCTTCGGAAAACCATTGCCCAAAGATTATTTTTCAGGTGACACCTTCCAGCATTTTCAGCGCATTGCAAAAGATGCTGGCTATAAACCGCATTGGCTGAAATTGCAGCATGAAATTAGCGGAATGATTCATGACATTGATTCGCTTATGTCAAGCGTCGAACAAAGCGAATTGCAAAAACGAGTTGATGAAGTGAACGAGAAAATCGCCGAGCATAATAGGCATTGTCCCCCTCCGATGTTGAAAGGCCGTATTTCACTTGACTCCATCGAGAAGGCTAAAGGGATTTGGAGTTAGTTCGAAATAGACGGGCTCTACACCGTATCGTATGGTACGTGATTTGCCCCCTTCTTCTATTGGTTGGCTGCAATTCAGTTACACATGAAACTGGAAATGAACCTCCTCCCTTTAGCAAAAGGACACATGTGACAGAGACCCCAGAAATCACTTTCTCCCGTGTTGATGAATTGTTGGAAAATATGACTTTAGAAGAAAAGATCGGCCAATTGCTCGTCGTCGGGTTCGAAGGGAAGACGTATGGTGACGAGCTGGACCGCCTCATTCGTCAATATCACATTGGTGGAATCATTTTATTAGGGAAAAATATATCTTATCCAGCAGGAATGTTGAAATTATTGAATGAAAGCAAGAAAGCGAATGCAGATTATGAGATTCCATTGTTCATGTCAGTTGATGAAGAAGGGGGCCGGGTTTCCCGCCTGCCTTCCAGCATGAAAAAACTACCTGCAGCAGAATATGTCGGACTAGCGGGTGATGAAACATTTGCTTATAAAACAGGTGAGTATCTTGCGGATCTGTTGCACGCCTTCGGATATAACATGAACTATGCGCCCGTTTTGGATGTCCATAGCAATCCAAAAAATCCTGTTATCGGAGACCGTGCTTTTTCGTCTAATCCCGAGGTTGTCGCTGATTTGGGCATTGCTGTCATGAAAGGAATGACAGATCATGGCATCATTTCAGTCGTTAAACATTTTCCTGGACACGGGGACACGCATGTAGATTCCCATTTGTCGTTGCCAGTCATTGAAAAGACGATTGAGGAGCTGCATGAAACCGAGTTAATTCCTTTCCAACGGGCAATTGACGAACAGGCTGATGTAATTATGGTGGGACATATTATGTTCCCCAAGCTTGATGATGCATATCCCTCTTCATTATCGAAAAAGATCATTACAGATCTGTTGCGCGAGGAAATGGGTTTTGAGGGTGTCGTCATTACAGATGATATGACAATGGGTGCGATTGTCAATGAATATACGGTGCCTAATGCTGCGGTGCAGTCGTTTATCGCGGGCAGCGATCTATTGTTGATCGCTGGGGATTATGAAAATCAGGTCGGAACAATTAATGCGTTGCTAGATGCTGTACAAGCAGGAATCATTTCTGAGGAACGGATTGATGAGAGTGTCAAGAGGATTTTGAAGCTGAAGGAACGCTATAGGCTGAATGATGAGTTGATTGAAGAAATTGATTTGGATAGCATTAATCGGAAATTTATTGAATTACTTGGATGAAACATGAAACTTCTTTCGTAGATGACCGTAAAAGATAGTACAATAGAATTGAAGTAAGGGAGGTACACGATATGGAAAATACCGGTTTAAAAGTACTTGTTCACGCGAGTGCATTTTTTGCACCGTTTCTTGTTCCGTTCATCATTTATTTAGTCGTGGATGATGCAGAGGTGAAGAGATTGTCCATCCAGGCGTTATTGTTCCAATTAGTGATGGGCGCACTGATTTTTATCTCGGCAATCTTAATCATTTTCTTGATCGGCATTCCGATGATCATCGTTTTCGGACTGATGACAATCATCGTTCCAATTATGGGCATTGTGAAATCATTGCAAGGCGAATTTTACAATTACCCAATTGTCGGCAGATGGTTCTGATTTAAAAATGGATAGAAGCCCGGAATCCACATAGGATTCCGGGCTCTTTTTAACGTTGTAAGCGCTTTTCAACTTCATTTACGACATCTTGAACGGACATACCGTGAATACCAACGACAGGAAAATCGAATTGATCGACATTCACATCGCTGATTGCACGTACGACGCCCATATCATAGCCATTCAGATTCTCATCGTTTTCAAACATCTTTACTTCATGCCCTTGTTCCTCCAATGCCATTTTCACATCGTCAAAAGGGTTTTCAACGGCTATCTTTGCCATGTAGATCACCTCCGAATCCTAATGTGCTTCCAGTCTTTGTTTTCCCGGAATTGATTCTAGTAAACTCATCGTCAAAGGAAAGTGCCGCAGCTAGCATTGTTTTCATTGCTCTATGCTGAAAAGGCCCATTCGATTCGAATGAAGGCCCGTTTACTCCGCAGTAGATTATTTCACTCCTGTGATGTTTCACTCACAGTGTCTTTGTCATTCTTCAGTTTTCGTAAGCCAGTAATTCCGTCGATGATTGTCGTGACAATTGACGCGAGACCAAGCCCCATGACAATAAAATACACTTGTGTAATAATATCATCCGGAGAACGTTGGAACACTTCTGCAAGGACATCGGCTACGTGAGGCAAAATGAGTGACGGATTAAGAAGTAAAACAATGACAAGGATTGTCCAAGCGATGTTAAGTATTAAGTTGCTGTACGCTAGCCCAGCCGTCCATTTCGGAGAAGACGTTTTGTAGATAGCCAGTACAAATTCCATCGTAAGCAACAGAAGAGTTATCGGAAACAAAGTCATTACAGACATATTGTCAAATGCTGCTCCTTTCACTTGCTTGTTCTACATAATCTACCCGGAATTCCTTCGGTTTAAAACGGCCTCTTCTTAAAGGAATGATTTTACGCGTTTCGTACAATCATTCAATAGATTGCTGTATACTAAACTTATTGTTTAAAATTATAAAAAAGCGTGGGGATTCCGTTGACATCTGTTAAACAGACAGAGCATCTAGCTAACCCGGTATATCCGATCATGTTTGCCATCGGAGCTTGCCATTTATTGAACGATACGCTTCAAGCGGTCATACCAGCGATGTTTCCGGTGTTGGCAAAGGAAAGAGGATTAAGTTTTACTCAGCTTGGTTACATCTATTTTGCATTGAACATGGTCGCTTCCGTCCTACAGCCGGTCGTCGGCTATTTTAGTGACAGGAAGCCGAGACCTTATGCACTTCCGATTGGCATGACGTTTTCGCTTGTCGGGATGGCGGGTTTAGCAATCGCGCCAAATTATTGGCTGATCCTCATTTCCGTCATTATTTTAGGGTTTGGATCCGCGGTCTTTCATCCGGAAGGATCCCGTGTTTCCTTCTTGGCGGCGGGGACGAAAAGAGGGTTGTCCCAATCGATCTACCAAGTCGGGGGGAACTCAGGACAAGCGTTGGCGCCTTTAATTAGCGCATTTGTATTAGTGCCGCTCGGTCAAAAGGGGGCAGCTGTTTTCATTGCTGTGGCGGCGCTCGGGATATTTATTTTATCCAAAATATCCGCATGGTATAAAAAACAGCTGGAGATGGAGAAGGAGAATAATCGTAAAAAAGTGCTGCTATCTTCAATTGGTAATTTGACTAAAAAACAAGTTGGAATTGCACTCACTTTATTGCTGATTATCATTTTTGCCCGTTCTTTCTACGTAACGAATGTCACGAGCTTCTATATCTTTTACTTGATGGAGGACTATGGATTAAAAATTGAACAAGGTCAACTATACATATTCCTTTTCATGGCGCTCGGGGCAGCAGGCACATTTTTCGGAGGGCCGATGGCTGATCGAATCGGTAGGAAAAATGTCATTGTCTTATCGTTGTTAGTTCCGTTGCCGCTCTGTCTACTGCTTCCACATGCGCCATTATGGGCGGTAGGTATCCTGTTGTTCTTAATCGGATTTTTCATCATGCTGAGCTTCTCAGTGACAGTCATCTATTCGCAAGAGCTTGTGCCGAGCAAAATCGGAACGATGGCTGGTCTAACTGTAGGTTTGGCATTCGGGATGGGTGCAATTGGGGCAGTCGTCCTTGGAAGGCTGATGGACACGATCGGCATCTTCCCGACGATGGTTATCGCTTCCTTCCTGCCGTTCATCGGACTTGTGGGTCTCGCATTACCGAAAGATCGGAAAATCACGGCACCAACAGCTCCGTGACGATAAACGCTTCACCGTTGAATGAAACGACGGTGGGCGTTTTTTGTTGTCTATACTTTCGCATTCCTTTACACATCGTGAAAAGGAGCGTATACTTTAATAGTTACCTAAGTAAACAATGAGGTGTTAAGGTTGAATCCAATATTTCATGAGCTGTTTCAAAGTACGCGTTTATTAATTAAAGAATTGAACGTAGCATTGAAAAAGCATGGCTTATTTGCCGCTCAATGGACGGTTATTCACTGCATTCATCGACATGGAGAGATGACTTTGACGCAAATTTGGAAATACTTGAATGTAGAAGCACCGACAATCACGAGGACCGTCAATCGATTGGAACAGATGGGGTGGCTTGAAACGCGCGAAGGAAAAGATCGAAGAGAGAAATATGTCAAATTAACAGGATATGCGAATGAGCAGCTTTCTGAAGTTCTAAAGACGATTATTGAATTTGAAGAGGAGAGTTTAAAAGGTCTAACCAAAGAGGAGGAAGAGCTCCTTCTAACATTATTGGTGAAAATACAAAATTAGTGAGGCTGATTGAATGAATCAAAAAGAACCGATATGGACGAAGTCATTTATTAGTTTATTTTTTACGAACTTATCTGTTTTCATTGTTTTTTACGGCCTTGTATCAACATTGCCGCTCTATGCAAAAGATGCATTGAACCGGACGGACGAAGAAGCAGGTCTATTAATGACGATCTTTCTACTATCCGCAATTATTGTAAGACCGTTTTCTGGCAAGCTGCTTGATATTGCGGGGAAACGAAAAATGTTGTTGCTCAGCTTGTTTTTCTATCTCATTTGTACCATTCTATATTATTTCATTACACCGTTCGGGGGCTTGCTTGCTTTACGATTCTTCCAAGGTATTTGGTTCAGTATTGTAACGACAGCGGCTGGGTCGCTCGCAGCTGACATTGTCCCGGAGCGCAGGCGAGGGGCGGGGCTTGGCTACTTTGTTATGTCAACAAACTTGGCGGTAGTCGTCGGTCCATTCATTGCCCTATTTATCATTCAATCATTTTCATACGACGCTTTATTCATCTTGATGAGTATTTTAATGATTATTGGTGCGCTCGTTTCATTGCTTATTCCCAAAATGGAAAAAGTGCAACCAACGAAATCATCAAAGCGTTTTACGTGGAACGACCTGTTTGAGAAAAAAGCGATGCCAATTGCAATACTAGCGAGTTTGATCGCCTTTTCGTATGGAAGTGTTCTTTCTTACTTATCGATATATGCCCAAGAAAAAGGCTTACTTGCATACGCTAGCTTCTTTTTTGCGGTATTTGCAGCAGTCATGCTTATTTCAAGGCCATTTACAGGGAGAATCTTTGACGAAAAAGGGCCTTCGTACATCTTGATTCCAGGCTTCCTTATGTTTTTCCTCGGTCTTTTCATCCTAGCTTTCATGAATTCCGCGGGATTATTCCTCATTGCAGGGGCGTTTGTCGGGCTTGGATATGGAGCGCTTGTTCCTAGTATGCAGACGCTTGCTATCCAATCGACAACCCATCAACGAAGTGGGTACGCGACCGCCACATTTTTCACTTTGTTCGACACTGGAATAGCTATAGGGTCGTATGTTTTAGGCATTATTGCGGTACAACTCGGATATCAGAGTGTCTATTTGCTGTCGAGTCTTCTTGTACTTGCAGTGCTCGTATTATATGTAGCAACTATAGGTAAACGTCGTAATAAAAAGATAGCAAGCTAGTGTTATTAAAATTTCGCGTTACCTTTTGATAGTTTAGGGTATAGAGACTCTATAACTTTATTATAGGAGTCGATTTTGTTTTGGACAGAAAGTTTTGGAAGAACCCAGTTTTCACGATTTCATCCGTCGTTATTTTATTGCTAGTCATTATCGGAGCGGTTATTCCCGGACCGTTCGGGAATGTGGCTGACAGATTATATAGCTTTACGACGGAGAAGTTTGGTTGGTTTTATTTGTTGGCAGTTTTTATCGTCGTAATTTTCTTGGCCGGTTTGGCAATTAGCAAGTTTGGGGCAATCCGTTTAGGAGGAGATGACGAGCGCCCTGATTATCCATTCTTCACATGGATTGGGATGCTGTTTTCCACCGGTTTCGGTGTAGGTCTCGTATTCTGGGGAGTTGCGGAGCCGATGAGTCATTTCTTTTCGGCACCGCTAAATGGAATTGAGCCGCAATCCGACGAAGCCGCCCGGGTTGCAATGGGCTACTCATTCTTCCACTGGGGAATCTCACAATGGGGCATTTTTGGCATCGTCGGTCTCGTCATCGGATTTTTGCAATTCCGCAAAAAGAAGGACGGTCTTATTTCAACTGCCCTCGAGCCGTTGGTTGGATCGAATCGGCATCTTAAGACGGGAATCGATTCATTTGCTGTCATTGCAACGGTAATGGGGATTGCGACGTCACTTGGCATGGGCGTATTGCAAATGAGTGGCGGTCTTGAATATGTTTTTAATATAAAAAGCTCGTTTTTGATTCAGTTCATAATCATTTTTTTAGTTTTCATAGCGTATATGCTGTCGGCATCCTCTGGCTTGAATAAAGGAATTGCGTATTTGGGCAATTTCAATTTAGCAATGGCACTCGCCATGCTCGTCTTCTTCTTTGTCGTCGGTCCGAAAGTTTTCATTTTGGAAAGCTTCACATTGGCGATTGGGGACTACATAAATAATTTCATTCGATATAGTTTGCGTCTTCAGCCATATCAGGGCGGAACATGGGTGAGAGAGTGGACGGTTTTCTACTGGGCATGGACGATTGCGTGGTCGCCTTTCGTCGGAGCTTTCGTAGCACGAGTATCAAAAGGGCGTACAATCCGCGAGTTCATTGCAGGAGTCATGGTCATTCCGCCTTTGTTCGCCTGTATGTGGATCGCCACTTTAGGGGGAACAGCGCTGTATAGCGACTTGAATAATGGGGCAAAGATTGCGGAATCGGTAGATGCGGATGTAACTTCGGCCATTTTCGAGACGCTTAAGCAATTGCCGTTCACCGGTGTTGTTTCTTTTCTGTTTATCGTTCTTATTTTTACTTTCTTAATTACTTCCGCAGATTCTGCGACCTATATTTTGGCGAGTATGACAACGAAAGGGAGCTTATTCCCACCCCTTCTTGTCAAGATGATTTGGGGGTTTCTCATGTCTGCGATTGCAGCAGTGTTGCTATTCGCAGGCGGTTTAGAGGCGCTGCAGTCGGCTTCCCTAGTATCAGCCTTGCCGTTTACGCTATTCCTAATTTTGCTTATTTTCTCTTTAGGAAAGTTGTTGAGGAAGGAACCGATCACCGTGAGGCCTGCAGACATCAGGCAGTTTGAGAAGATTGAGCAGGAAGTGAAGAAGAAGGCGAGTAGAAGGAAAAGGAAAGATAAATGAATATATGACAGAGGGTGGGATTTTCCCAGCCCTCTCAGCCTGTTGACAAACGCTCGCATCCGTTGTTGCTCGTGTCGCTCGTCCGCTCATGAACTTTAGTTCTATTCGCGTCTTCGCTCCACTTCGCGCCTAGGCTGACAAGCGTTTTCAATCAGGCTGAGGGTAACTCTTCTTTATTATTATTTCCCTTAAAAAACATTATTTATTTAGAGTACAGTCGATTTAACGCGGCTTTGAAGGGAGGTTTTATGTTTGTTTCGGGTCGAATAGCTTCGGTCATCAGTTCGGCTTCCTCCACTGTCTCCGTCTTGCCCAATTCGAGCAATGTGGCCGCAGCCAATGTGCCACCGCGTCCTCTTCCGGTGTTGCAATGGAAATAAATGTTTTTCCCGGATTTGTATGCTTCTACAACTTTGGTTACCGCTTCGCGGATAGATTCGTCTTGGGCATCAGCATCATCCAGCAGAGGCTGATGAACGCTTATCTCACTCGGTAATGGCCCGTCAACTTTTGCACGCAAATCATAGATGATATCGATCTTTTCATTCGCTAGCAACTCATCGATGGCATCCACTCCTCCGAAGAAGATGCGGTCGGTCACCAAAGCTTTATACGGTTTGCTTGTCATGTGGTTCGCCTTCTTTCGATTTATTTTTGTCGTCAGCGTTAATTGAATAAACGATCTTTTCAGGGAGTTGAAGACAGTTTAATTGACCGCCATATACAGCTCCTCCGTCAATACCAATAATTCGGTTTTTGCCATAAAAGACAGAACATGATTGCTTGTCCTCATGTAACATCTTCGTCGGTGTATGGCCAAAAATAACCGTTTTCTCGCCTGCATATCCATTATGGAAAATGTCCCGGATCCAGATGAGCTCATATGGGTCTGTTTCTGCAATTGATTTCTCAGGATGGACACCTGCATGGACGAATATCGTATCATCTGTTTCTACATAATAATCGAGGTGTTGGATGAAGTTCAAATGTTTCTCCAATGTTTCGGAATGGATGTTAGGTTTGACAAACGGCGCATCCTCTTCCACTTTGAATTCTTCTTCTGAAAAACCGTAGCTTTTCAATGTTGCGTCTCCGCCATTGCGATTCGTCCAATTCTTCCAAACGCGTTCTTCGTCTGTCGTCAATGCTCTCACCATCATATCTTCATGGTTCCCTTTCAAAACGATAGCCCCTTCATCCTTTAACTGCATCACCTTGTCAATGACTCGTTTCGAATCGGGCCCCCGGTCGATATAATCGCCTAACAGAATGAGCTGGTCGTTAGTAGGATCATAATTTGCGGTTTGCAGAAGCTCTTCGAAGAGGTCAAGTTCTCCGTGGATGTCACTAATGACTAATGTTCGTTTCATTTCCCTCATCCTTCCGTAACACTTTTCATGAATGTATTCTGTAGTAATGGTACCATTATCTAAATAGTCATGAAAGGACGATGTCTATGTGTGGCCGTTTTACTTTATTTGCACCCTATTATGAAATACTCGAGCGGTTTGATGTCGAATCGGCTTTTGCTGAAAGCGATTATATTCCAAGTTACAACATCGCCCCGTCCCAACAAGTTGTCGCCATCATTAACGACGGCAAGAAAAATCGGATGGGGCATCTTCGCTGGGGGTTGATTCCCCCGTGGGCGAAGGATGAGAAAATTGGTTATAAAATGATCAATGCACGTGCAGAAACAGTGGCGGAAAAGCCAAGTTTCAGAAAAGCCTTCCAAAAACAGCGCTGCATTCTTCCAGCAGATTCCTTTTACGAATGGCAACGGAAAGGTGGAGAGAAAATTCCGATGCGCATTAGGCTGAAGTCTGATGAACTGTTTGGCATCGCGGCGCTTTGGGAATCTTGGAAGTCTCCTGACGGCAAGGTTATTCACACATGCACCGCAATCACAACCCAACCGAATGATTTAATGAAGCCGATTCATGATCGTATGCCGGTCATCTTGAAGAGGGAAGATGAAGCTGCTTGGCTTGATCCTTCGAATAATGATATTGATTTCCTGGGGAATATGCTTCAGCCGTTCGACGAGAGGCAAATGGATGCATATAGTGTCTCATCCGCTGTAAATTCACCGAAGAATAACGAAGCTCAGCTCATTGTTCCGGTTTGTTGACTGAAAGTTGAAACGAATTCCCTTTCTCTACGTCTACTTGATAGAGTAGAAGAAGGGTAGGGATTCGGATGAGAATGAAGCTATTTATTCCTTTTGGAATAATGATGGTCATATTTCTACTATGGAAACCGTTAGACGCATCTGCCTGTTCATGCATGATGCCACCGCCTCCGGAAGATGCAATGAATGAGGCGGATGCAGTATTCACGGGTGAAGTTGTGGAAGTTATCGAGAACGGCAAACTAATTCGAGGTTCAGGCAAAACGGTTCATTTCAAAGTGGATAAGGCATGGAAAGGTACGGATGATTCCGAAATGGTCATCACAACAGGATTCGGCGGTGGCGATTGCGGAATTCCTTTCGAGAAAGGGCAAAAATACCTTGTCTATGCCTCAACGAGCGATATGTATGTGAGCAATACATTATCGACGACGATCTGCCACCGGACGACCGAAATTGCCTATGCGACAGAAGATTTGAATGCAATTGGGGAAGGGCAGGAAGTAAGTGGGCAGCAAGATAGCGCTGATGAAGTTGACCAAAGTTTCCCTTGGTGGGCATTTGTTGTTTTCATACTTGGTTTAGTCGCCATCTTCATTTTGTTCAAAGTTAAAAATAACAAAAACAAAGCGCGCGGTTGATTTGCACTGTGCGCTTTGTTCGTCTAAAGGATGCCTTAATTTCTGCAAAAACCGCAGAAATACGGCAAATCGAACCCTTCGCAGTTCGATTTGCTCGGGACATAAGGCAAAGCTACTGCGTGGCAAACACCGTCACTTCGTATCTTTGTCTTATGCCTGTCGCAGCGAAAGCCGTCACGTAGAACGGCTTTTGCGAGTAAAAGCGCAGCGTTACGAGCACATCTTTGCACTTGCTGTCACGTAGAACGGCTTTTGCGAGTAAAAGCGCAGCGTTACGAGCACATCTTTGCACTTGCCGTCACGTAGAACGGCTTTTGCGAGTAAAAGCGCAGCGTTACGAGCACATCTTTGCACTTGCCGTCACGTAGAACGGCTTTTGCGAGTAAAAGCGCAGCGTTACGAGCACCAGTCACGAGCGCCTTGCGCTTTTGTTTATGTAAAATGACATCATTCGTTCTAGTGGTCCTTTAGGAGCGATCATGTCGGCCAAATCCAATATCGGTATTGGGAAGTAAGGGAATCCCCATGCGTAAGGAGTGATTTCATATAGCTGGAAGTAGATGACAATAGACGTGTCCGCAATATAGAAGCCTTGGTCGCTTCGGATTCCTTTGAAGGGCGTGTCCAATAATTGTACGTTCCACTTTTCAATATCTCTTCGGATAATATCGGACAATACAGTTACATAATCACTTCCCGGTTTGAATAAATCCTTCAATTCATACTGCTTGCCGGTATGCACGTCAAACGTAAGCGACTTGATCACCGTCAAACCATGGGCACCGCCCGTGAAAGAATAGACGATTAGAGTTAAACTTAGAATACCTCGTTGATTGTTTTTAATTTCAAAGTTGGCTAGCAGTTCAACGAGCTCCTTAGCGTAAAAATTTTGTTCGACAAGGAGTGCATTCAGTGTCTGGATGATAGCGCTGTTTATTTTCCGTTGAATCATTGCATTGTTCATTTGAGTGACGACTGGGTAATAGACATTGATATTAGGCGATTCGTGAGGAAGCTTCTTCGTCAATATGGTAACCGGAAGATTCATGTCGGCCGCGTCCTTTCTTTTGCGTAAGTCCTCTAGTATATGAAAAGCGGAAGGACAAATGACTCCATTGTAGAATGCTTGCCCTAAAGGACAGCTAACATTTCGCATTCGGATGAGAATTATGGTAGGATTTAGATTCACAAAAGAAGAGGACGTGAATATGAATGATCTCCATTACAATACCGAATCCGGATGTAACAATTACGCAGAGACAACAAGAAATGAACGGTGATGAAGCGCCGATCAAACCGATCAATGGTTTTATCGACCTTCATGAAATTCCACGTGACAAAGGGGGACTCATCCTTTTTTACAACAAAAGCGATGAACTACTGTTTGCAGGTAAAGCAAGAAAGCTGCGCCAGCGTGTGAAAAAGCATCTTGAAGATAATGTATCCCCACTTAAAAACCATCGCGATGAAATTAACAAGATTTCCGTCATCATTGTCGAAGATCCGATGGAACGGGAAATCTACGAAACGTATATCATCAATACGTTGCGTGCGAAATATAACATCGACAAAGTGTTTTTTGAATAAATGAAAGTATACCGTTTCCCTGATCGATTTGGGGAAACGTTTTTTTATGTGGGATGATTTTACTCTCTGCATAACGCATTACAAATCTGACCTGAATTACTGTAAAATGAATGGTAGATTGCTTTCTATATACGAAATAGAATTATGCTCGGTTCGATGAATTTATGCGTGTTTAGAAGTTTTTATGCGTGATTTCTGAGACTTATGCGTATATAGCTTCGTTTATGCGCGATTTTTACGGTTTATGCGTTTTTGGAGGCATTTATGCGCGGTTCGGTGAATTTATGCGTTTTTGCGAGATATATTTACAGGGGGTTGAGGATAATGAAGTTCTTTCATACGGCTGATTGGCATCTCGGCAAGCTTGTGCAAGGTGTACATATGACTGAAGGGCAGCGGCATGTCCTTCGTCAATTTGTGGAGGCGGTACGTAGTGAGAAGCCCGACGCCGTCATCATTGCGGGCGACCTTTATGATAGGCAGGTTCCGCCACCAGAAGCGGTCGCATTATTGGATGATGTACTGTGGGAAATAGTAATGGAGTTGAAAACGTCGGTCATTGCAGTGGCAGGCAACCATGATAGCCCTGGACGTCTGCAATTCGGCAGCAGGTTAATGCGGTCGAACGGTTTTCATATCGTCGGACAACTGTCTGCACAACCTGAACCGGTCATTCTGACAGATGATTATGGTGAAGTTCATTTTCATTTAGTACCGTATTGTGATCCATCGATTGTGAAGCATCTCTTTGAAGAGGATGATGTCATTGACCATCATACGGCAATGGAGAAAGTGGTCGGCCGGATTTGTGGACAAATGGACAAGACTGCTCGTCATATTTTTGTAGGACATGCTTTTGTCACTCCTCTCGGTGAAGAGGAGGAAAACACGAGCGATTCTGAGCGTCCTCTTGCCATTGGTGGGGCTGAATATGTCGCAGCCCATTTATTCAAGCCATTCCACTACACTGCGCTTGGTCATTTGCATCAGGCGCACTACGTACACGATGAAACAATCCGTTATGCAGGATCGCCAATGAAATATTCGATTTCTGAAGAGAAACATAATAAGGGATTTTTCATCGTGGAAATGGACGGCGAAGGGAAATTGGAAGTCGAAAAGAGGATGCTGACTCCGTTGTATGACATGCGAACAATTGTGGGGACAATGGATGAAATTCTTGCCCAACCACCGAGCGAGGACTTTGTGTTCGTCAAATTGCTTGACGAAACGCCGATTTTATTTCCGATGGAAAAAGTGAAATCAGTGTTTCCAAATGCGATGCATATCGAAAGGAAACTAGTGCGGACATCGGCGACAGTCGAACATCAATCAGCAGCAACAATGGAGAAACCAGATGATCTGACACTTTTCCGGTTCTTTTATTCCGAGATGAATGATGTTGAGCCTGATGCGGAAACGGAGAGGATCTTTGCCGAAGTGCTGCAGGAAGTGAAAGGGGGCGTTGATGAATGAAGCCGATTCAATTGACGATGACCGCTTTCGGTCCATACAAGGGAACGGAAGTGATTGATTTCCGTCGTCTGGAAGAGCATCGGTTGTTTGTTGTTTCCGGTGCGACAGGTGCCGGTAAAACGACTATTTTTGATGGTATCTGCTTTGCTTTATATGGACAGGCAAGCGGAGAGGATCGGACTGAATTCCGCTCGATGCGAAGCGATTTTGCGGATGATGCTGTACAGACAGCGGTAGAGCTAATTTTCGAAATAAACCGTCGTACGTTCCGGATTATGCGTCAAATACCGTATACGAAAAGTGGCAATAAAAGTGAAACACCCGCCAGATGCGAGTTTTTCGAACTGGTCGACGGTTTGGAAGTTCCATTTGTCGATCGTCAAATCGTTTCGGAAATTAATCGGAAAGTGGAGGAGCTTGTCGGTTTTACTCAAGCTCAATTCAGCCAGATTGTCATGCTTCCACAAGGTGAATTCCGTAAATTCCTGACGTCCGATACGGAAAATAAGGAAACGATTATGCGAAAAATTTTCAAGACGGAACAATATAGGGAAATCGTCAATCGCTTAAAGACAAGAAGAGATGCAGCAAATGAACGGTTGCTGGATGAAAGAAGAAAAGTGGATGGATTCATTCAACAAATTCCGAACATTATTCCGCAGAGGGAATCTCTGATCTTTGAAGTGTTAGCTCAGGAGTATTCGAATCCTTTACAAGTACTGGACGGGCTGGAACAGGAAATCCAACATTATGCGATAAAACGTTCCGAAGATGAAAAGAAGTATACCGCTGCCTATCAAAAGCATGCTGAAATGCTAGAAGCGTATCATACAGCGAAAAAATATAATGAGCAATTTGAGCTGTTGGAACAACGTAAAACGATTTTTGAAAAGTTGAAGGAAGAAATTCCATCTGTTCAAATAAAGGAAAAACGGATCGCTGATGCCGAAAGGGCGTCGGTTATCCATGAAATCGAAAGCCAGTTCCGACAGCTTGATGAAGAGAAAAAGTCTAAGGAAATTGAGTTCCAACAAGCGGTCACGGCTGTACAAGAATTAAAGAAGCAGCTCGAGGAAAAAGATTTTGCATATAAGCAAGAAGAGGGAAAAGAGCAAGAGCGAGGAAAGATAGCTGAACAGCTCATCCGATTACGCGACCATCTCCCTGCTGTATCGGACTTGGCTGCAAAGGAAGCAAATGTACAAAAACTGAAAGAGAAAATCGGTAAACTGGAAGGCGAATTCAGAGCCGTCACTGAAAAGGAAAAGGTAGAAAAGAAAAAGTTAGCCGACCTGAATGTGAATATAGAGAAAATTGAACAGGCGATCACTCCTTATGATAAGCTCATTGAACAATTAAATACGATTAGAACACATTACAAAGTCGTCCGGGATTATGAAAAGCTGAAAAAAGAATCCGCAGTTTTGAAAGAACAGAAAGAGAGTGCATCCATCAAGTGCATTCAAACGAAAAATGAATTTGAAGCAATGCAAAATGCGTGGTTGAATGATCAAGCAGCACATTTGGCGCAGACGTTGAAAGAAGGAGAACCTTGCCCAGTTTGCGGAAGTGCTCATCACCCTTCAAAAACAAGTAGACATGATAATGCAGCGATATCTCGTTCTGAACTTGATCGGAAAAGATCCTATTTGGCAGACGTGGAAAGCGCATTCCGTTCTGTAGAGGCGAAATTTGAAAATAGTCTCGCTCAAATTACTGCAATCGAACAAGAAATGAATGATCTTCAAATTAATGAAGGGTTGGAAGTGTTGTTTAAAAAGGGGCAGGAAACAGCTGAGAAAGTGGAGAAGCTGAAAATGCTGCGAGATGAGCTTGTTTCATTGAAAAAACAACAAAAAAGAATGGATGAAGAATCGACAGCATGGACGACTCGGAAATCTGAAATTGAACAAGCGTTATTCGAACATAAGACAATTTATGCACAGGAATCTGCTTTGCTGGAAAAGGAGTTATCTTCCATTCCGGAAGGGCTTCGGGATTTGTCTCGCCTACAAACGGAGATCAAAGAAACAGAAACCCGTAAACGCAGAATGGAAGAAGCGTGGCAAAACGCACGAAAAAGCTTGGAAGAGGCAAGGGAAAAGTTGGCGACTTCTATAAATACCGAGCATCATGTAAAGAAATCATTAGATGAATGTATCGGAAAAAGAGCACAAGCGGAAGAAAGGTATAAAACAGCACTAACAACCTCCGAGTTCGGTTCGGAGGAGGAATATAGGCAAGCCAAGATGACAGAAGGGGACAAGCTCCATTTGAAGGAATTCGTCATGCAGTTTAAACAACGACTTCATACGACGAAGGAAGCGATTGAGGAGCTGGAAGCGAACTTAATAGGGAAAGAGACAACCGATTTGGAAGGTTTAGTTGAAACAGTGAATACGCTGAAATTGGCTTATGAAAAAGCCCTCACGGAATGGAACAACTCTATTGAATGTGAAAAGGCCTTGATACGGTTGAAATCGGATATAGAAAAGACGGCAAAAGCCGTGGCTGATCTCGAAAGGGAAGTCGGTAAGATTACAGGCTTATATGATGTTATCCGTGGCCAAAATGATCATAAATTGTCGTTTGAACGATTCATTCAAATCGATTATTTAGAGAGAATCATCCAATCCGCGAATGAAAGGCTCAGAAATCTATCGAATGGACAATATGAACTGATTCGCAGTGATCGCCAAGAGATGAGGGGTAGACAGAGTGGTCTAGGTTTGGATGTGTATGATGCGTATACCGGGCAAAACAGGGATGTGAAAACATTATCCGGAGGAGAGAAATTCAATGCATCCTTAAGCTTGGCGTTAGGGATGGCGGATGTCATTCAAAGTCATCAAGGGGCAGTATCCATTGAAACGATGTTCATTGATGAAGGGTTCGGAACGTTGGATGAGGAAGCATTGCAAAAAGCGGTTGATACGCTCATAGATTTGCAAAAGTCCGGAAGAATGATCGGTGTCATTTCACATGTGGAGGAGTTAAAAACGGCTTTTCCGGCTATACTAGAAGTGCAGAAGTCCAAGGAAGGGCATAGTGTCACTCGATTTGTATTGAAATGAAAAAGAGCAGGACGGAAAACTACGTCCGCCTGCTCTTTTTTTTTGTGTGAAATTTGATTTTATTAATAAAATATTATATTCGAAGAATATTTTACTATTGCATTTTACAGTCAGGGAGCTTATTATTAGAAAACAGCAATATATTGCATACGTTATAAAACATAATCTACAACATGAAGGGACTCAAATATTATGCAAAATAAATTGTCTTTTTCTTCTTTTCTTTTTATCGGAATCATGCTGTTTGCCCTTTTCTTCGGTGCAGGTAACTTAATATTCCCTGCTCAGCTAGGACAAAACGCAGGGACAAGTCTTTGGCCGGCAGTTATCGGCTTTCTCGTAACTGGGGTAGGCTTGCCTTTCCTGGGTATACTGGCAATGGGCTTTTCGGGTAGTCGGAACTTACAGGATTTGGCGAGTCGCGTTCACCCTGTCTATGCAGTTATATTTACATCTTTATTATATTTGACGATTGGTCCATTCTTTGCAGCTCCACGGACTGGGGCAGTTGGTTTTGAAATCGGTATTGCTACATTCATTCCGGAAGAATACATGGGACTCGGTTTATTTATCTTCACACTCATTTTTTTCGGATTGACATTATGGCTATCGCTCAACCCATCAAAAATCGTGGATCGGATCGGAAAAATCATGTCGCCGGCCATCATTGTATTATTGCTCGTATTACTCGTAATAGCCTTCATCAATCCGATTGGGGAAATCCAATCGCCTGTTGGTGCCTATGCAGATGGAGCATTCATGAAAGGATTCATGGAAGGGTATAACACGATGGATGCCTTGGCATCGCTAGTCTTTGGAATTATCGTCATCAATGTCCTCCGGTCCATGGGCGTTACAAATAATGTTCAAATCCTTTCTGCTACTGCAAAAACAGGAGTTATTGCTGCGGGGTTCTTGGCACTGATCTATGTCGGAATTGCTTATCTTGGAGCGACGACTACTGAAAAATTCGGTATTTTTGAGACAGGCGGTCCTGTGTTAAGCGGCGCATCCGAGTATTATTTCGGGACGTTTGGATCTGTCATGCTCGCGGTGGTTATCATTCTTGCTTGTTTAACAACAAGTATCGGACTAATCACAGCTTGTGGTGAATATTTCCACACGCTTATGCCGAAAGTGAGCTACAAAATGCTTGTGACGATTTTTTCGACATTCTGCTTCGTTGTAGCAAACTTCGGATTGTCTAACATCATTACGTATTCCATTCCGATGCTGATGTTTTTATATCCTCTAGCGATCGTTCTTATGTTGCTGACATTCACGTCGCCATTGTTTAATCATTCAAGATTCGTTTATATGAGTGCAACGGCAGTGGCATTTTTGATAAGTATCGTTGATGGAGTGAAGACCCTATACGGTACACTAGAAATTAGTGAAGAGAATTGGCCCAACTGGCTTAGTGGGATCGTAAATTTCTATGATAGCATCTTGCCATATTACAGCGAAGGTCTTGGCTGGCTCTTGCCGGTACTAATCGTAACGCTCGTCACAGGCATCTTTGCCAAATTATTTCAACCAGCTGCTAATTCATAAAAATAAAAGGCGCTCCTCAGTGGAGTGCCTTTTTAACGACATTCCGAAAGAATTCTCCCTCTTCAAGCGTGTGAAGGGTGAAGCCCAACGGTAAGTGGGAGATGAATTTCGGTTGGCGATAGCCAACACCTCTTTTGATTGGTATAATAGGAACAGGTATTCCTATTATTCTGAAATGAGGTGATTTGAGTGGCACATAAAGCATACAAATTTCGAATCTACCCGACAAAGGAACAGGAAGACTTTTTGGTCAAGACTTTTGGATGTGTTCGATTTGTCTACAATAAAATGCTGGCGGAACGCAAGGAAACCTACGAAAAACTCAAAGATAACATGACATTGCTGAAGAAACAGAAGCTTCCGACGCCTGCCAAATATAAGAAAGAATTTGAGTGGCTCAAGGAGGTTGATAGCCTGGCACTCGCTAACGCCCAGTTGAATCTGCAAACAGCGTTTTCCAATTTCTTCTCAGGAAAGGCTAAGTATCCGAAATTCAAGAATCGTAAGTCGAAACAATCCTACACGACAAACATGGTCAACGGAAACATCAAGATTCTGGATGCCCACATCAAACTTCCAAAACTCACACCCCTTAGAATGAAACAGCATCGCGAAATCCCATCCCATCATGTCATCAAGTCATGCACCATTTCCCGTTCAGCCACTGGAAAGTACCATATTTCCATTCTCACAGAATACGAACACAATCCGGGGAAAAAAGAAATCAACCGTGTAGTCGGATTGGATTTTGCCATGGATGGACTTTTTGTCGAGAGCGAAAAGGGTAAGAAAGCCAATTATCCACGATTCTATCGACAGGCAGAAGACAAACTGGCAAAGGAACAGAGAAAATTGTCCAAAATGATGAATGGCTCCTCCCGTTGGAAAAAGCAACGGATAAAAGTCGTCAAACTCCACGAAAGAGTGGCAAACCAACGAAGGAACTTCCTTCATCAAGAGTCTAGAAAGTTGGTAAAGAGATACGATTGTGTCGTCATCGAAGATCTTGATATGAAGGGGATGTCGAAGGCCTTCCGTTTCGGCAAAAGCGTTGCCGACAACGGGTGGGGGATGTTCACGACATTCTTACGTTATAAATTGGATGAAGAAGGTAAGCAACTCATCAAGATTGACAAATGGTTTCCTTCATCGAAGACGTGTTCGGCCTGTGGGTATGTCAATGCTGCCTTACACCTCTCCGAACGAATTTTTGATTGCGATTGCGGATTCGTTATCGACCGGGATTGGAATGCCGCTATCAACATCAAGAATGAGGGACAGTTGATGCTGGACTTGCCCTGATGAAACGGAACTCTTGGAACAAGAGGGATAGCTCGGTCTGTTTTCGCCGGCTACTAGAAGCGGCGATAAGTCGAGAAGCCCCCACTTCAAACGCAAGGCGTTAAGTGGGGGTAGTTCACTCTGTTTTCATGGAATTAAATTCGTCAATGGCCCGGAGCCAATTTTCTCGCATGACGGCTGCCACTTTTTCCTTATTGCCTTCTGTTAGAAAACGGATGATGTCCTTATGCTCATCTATCGACTTTTCTGTCATAATAATAGAATTATGAAAGAATAGCCTGCGCACATGGGGTTGCAAAGAAGCAACGATTGAATGTATATATCGGTTGGCTGCATGGTCAACGATGATCTGATGGAATTCTTCATCGATTTTCAATGCGCTAAAATAATCTTCGGCTTGGACAGCCTTCGCGAAACGATGATTCGTCTCTTCTAATTCCTCGATGGTGCTTTCATTCAAAGTCGGGATTGCGAGTTCAGCAGACAATGCCTGCAAGACAGCCAATGGCGGTAATAAATCATTAATTGATTCTTTGTCCACTTCTGTCACTTGTGTTGCTTTTCCCGGGTACATTTTTACAAATCCTTGGACCTCGAGCAGCTGGAGCGACTCACGGATTGGCGTTCTACTTACGCCAAGCGCCTCCGCCAATTCGACGTCGTTCAGTTTTTCTCCTGGCTGCAATGTACCATCGATGATCCATTGCTGTAATTGTGTAAATGCATTTTCTTTCGCCGTTTTTCGTGTCTGCTTTTGATATTCTGTAGGTATCGGCATTACAGATCACCATCCTGGTCGCAATTTTAAAAAGCTTTACTATTACTAGTACTTTTAGTATACAGGAAATTATTGTTACTGGGAAGGTTTTTTGATATGCAATATATTGTATTTATAATAGACGGGAGTAGACGAGTGAAATATCATGATCTCCTTCTGCTGCTCCGTACGATATCTCTTCCCGTACGAAATCAAAGCCTTTCGCTTCGTAAAATGGGATTCCATACTCATTCCCTTTTGCAACAGAAACCCATTGCCGCTCGGCTCCATAAGAATACTTTTGTATTTTTGAATAAAAAGTAAGCAGTCTCGTACCGATTCCGGCCCCTCTCTCATCTGGATCAACATAGAAGATGTAAATCTCCCCGTCCGTTTCATCTTTCATCCCACCACCGATGACACCGAGGATTTGTCCATCCTTTTCGGCGACAAAATAGCCATGCCAACTTCTGTCGATTGTCGTAACTTCCTGTTTGATGCGTTCGACATTGTAATATTTCTTAATAAGTCGCTTAATATAAGCTTCTGAAAACAGTTTTTCGTACGTGAACCATTGGCACTTAGAAAGCAAGTCAGCTATGGTTTTTGCTTCGTCCGACCTTGCTATTCTCACTAAAATTTCTGTCAATTATCATCTTCCTCCTGTTGTAATATTCACTTCTCTTTTGTAATCATAATGGTTGCAGATTGTAACATCCATGTAATATTTCATTGCTAAGCTATGAATAGACTAAAAAAGTGGGGAGTAGAAAACTTGGGAAAACATATTGTGACGCTAATTTTTACAGTAGTTTTATTATTCGGTGTAACGACCGAAAGTTTTGCAGCCTCTTCAACGTATACGGTCAACATAGGTGACACTCTTTATAGTATCGCAGAAATTCATAATATCACCGTGGAAGAATTGAAATCTTGGAATGACATTAAGTCAGACGTCATTCATCCAAACCAAAAATTGAAGGTCGTAAAATCTGATACGACTGTACAAAAACAATCGTCATCGAAAAAGGATGCCAAAACACCATCACGCTCCGATGACGACGATGTAGTAAAGGAAATTACGGTTTCCGCAAGTGCGTATACCGCGAATTGCAACGGATGCTCCGGCATCACGTCAACGGGCATCAACTTAAAACGCAATCCTGATGCAAAAGTGATTGCTGTCGATCCTAACGTTATCCCATTAGGCACTAAAGTGTACGTGGAAGGATACGGATATGCCATTGCTGGTGATACTGGCAGCGCGATTAAAGGAAACAAAATCGATGTTTTCTTCCCAAGCAAAAGTGAAGCGTACAAATGGGGAAGAAAAGATGTGAAGATAAAAATATTAAAATGACATTTGCTAGCCAATCCTTTCGAATGCGAAGGGGTTGGCTATTTTAATGCAACTCCATTTCCATCAATCATGGTAAACTGATGGTAAATTGGAATATGTAACTAGGAAAGGGGAAGGCAAATGAACATAACGATTGTTACCGGTGCATCGAAAGGAATCGGTTATGAGCTAATGAAACAGTTAAAAGAGAAAGGGGACAAGGTCATCGGCATCGCGAGGTCGAATCCGAATGGGGATGAGGATCTAATCATTGCAGACCTTTCAAAGACAGATCGTTTGACGGGTATGATAACGAGCATCTTGGAAGAGAATCTATCAATCGCAACATCCTTTACACTCATTAATAATGCGGGGACGGTGGAACCGATCGGATTCATCGGCTCGATTGACGAATCGAAACTGACGGATGCCCTAGCTGTTAACCTGACAGCTCCGATGATCCTTTCAAATGCATTCATTGCAGCGCTTGAAAAGTTTGAAGGTCGAAAAAGAATCGTCAATATCTCTTCAGGAGCGGGCAGGAAACCATACGAAGGGTGGGGAGTCTATTGCACAACGAAGGCGGGGCTCGATCATTTCTCCCGTGTCGTTTCAATAGAGCAGGAAAAAACTGAATTCCCAGTAGAGATCGTATCGATTGCTCCTGGAATCATTGACACGGGCATGCAAGAAACGATCCGTTCGAGCAACGCTGAAGATTTCCCATTGCTAGAGCGCTTTATCGACTATAAGGAACACGGGTATTTAAGCAGTGCAGCAGAAACTGCGAACAAGCTCATCGCGGTAGTAGAAATGGAAAACTTCAAAAACATAGGACCGATTGCGGATTTACGTCAGATCGGATAACGAAAACGCTTGTACCTCTTATAGGTCCAAGCGTTTTCCTTCTTTATCAACTTTGACTACCTTATCAAAGTCTCTCACCTTTTCAATTGCAATCAAAAATGGAGGGTTTCTTCGTTGGTTAAGCAATTCATATCTAATGACGTGAACGTCGGCTTGGTGGAGTGACTTCACATATTCAATCAATGCATCGCGCTCTTCTTTTCCACCTTCGTGACCATCGTACACAGAAATCGTTATGATTCCACCTTTTTTCAGCATTCCGAGCAGCTTATCGATTGCTTCGATAGTGGAATCTGGTTTAGTGATAATGGATAGATCTTCACTATAAGGCAAATATCCGAGATTAAACATTGCCCCGCCAATTGGCCCGTTCACGTACTGGTCGATATTGGCATGGCTGTCCAAAATAAGTGTGACACGGTCATTCAGCTCGTCCAATCTGTTTGCTGTTGCTTCCAGTGCTGCCTGTTGGATATCAAATGCGAAGACACGGCCTTCTTCACCAACGAGCTCCGCGAGGAAAAACGTGTCGTTTCCGTTTCCGGCAGTCGCATCGACAACCGTCTCACCTGGCACGACCGTTTCACTGATCAATCGTTTTGAAAAAGGTAAAACACGGTGTAACAATATATTGCTCACAAATACTCAACCGCCTTTTTATAAAACTTTCCTTGGTAGCTGTCGCGTAGCTCCAACTCTTTGTCGATGCCGTTCAGCACATCCCACTTCGCCGCACTCCACATCGGGCCAATCATCAAATCGAGCGGTCCATCCCCCGTGATCCGGTGCACAATCATTTCAGGAGGCAGAATTTCAAGCTGATCGACAACGAGGTTAATATATTCTTCCTTACCGAGGAACTCCAGCAAGCCTTTTTCGTATTGTTTCACCATCGGCGTTCCTTTCAGTAAATGCAATAGATGGATCTTAATGCCTTGCACATCAAGCTTGGCTACTTGTCTAACTGTTTCCATCATCATTTCTTTATCTTCAAGAGGAAGGCCGTTAATAATATGGGTACAGATACGAATGCGGTGCTTACGCAACTTTTCCACGCCTTCTACGTAAGTGGCGTAATCATGGGCCCGATTCACTAATCGTGCCGTTTTTTCATGGACGGTTTGCAAGCCCAATTCGACCCATAAATACGTCCGGTCATTCAGTTCAGCTAAATAATCGACGACATCATCGGGCAGGCAATCGGGGCGTGTACCGATGGAAAGTCCAACGACTCCTGGTTGCTTGAGTGCGGCTTCAAACTTCTCCTTTAAAACAGGAAGTGGAGCATGCGTATTTGTATAAGCTTGAAAATAGGCGATATACTTGCCTTCTTTCCATTTCTCATGCATCTTGTCGCGGATTTCCGCAAACTGGACTTCGATCGGCTTTGCCCGATCACCCGCAAAATCACCGGAACCTGCGACACTGCAAAACGTGCAGCCGCCGTATGCGACGGTGCCATCGCGGTTTGGACAATCAAACCCTGCGTCAAGTGCGACTTTAAACACTTTGAATCCGAATTGATCCTTCAAATGCCTGGACCATGTATGATACCGTTTCCCTTCAGTCGGAAACGGGTACTTGTAGTTTGCCATCTGTTTCAACTCCTCTAGCAGTTCATTGTACCATGTTAGATTCAATCAGTGTCATCTGAATTGCGGAACATATTCTATTCTTGTTGTCTGAAACTAGGAAAAGACATACACTCGAAATAGCCTTTACTAGTAAGGGATAGAGATTGGAGGCTATAGCATGGAAATGCCTAAAAAAGTTTGGATGCTCATTATTGGGATGTTTGTCAATGTCATCGGGAACTCGTTCCTTTGGCCATTGAATACGATATATATGCATGATTACCTCGGCAAGTCATTGGCGGTAGCGGGTCTTGTCTTAATGGCAAATGCCGGAGCGGGTGTTGTCGGGAATTTGCTCGGCGGGTTTTTGTTTGATCGGATTGGTGGTTTCAAATCGATCATGGCAGGAATCATCATTTCGATTTTGGCACTCGGCTATCTTGTCTACGACCATAGTTGGTATCCATATATTATTTTGCTGACTGTATTGGGATTCAGTGGCGGCGTCATTTTTCCGAGTATGTATGCGATGGTCGGGTCTTTATGGCCTGAAGGCGGCAGAAAGGCATTCAACTCGATTTACCTTGCGCAGAACGTCGGAGTAGCCATCGGACCGGCGCTCGCTGGTCTCGTCGCTTCCATCCGTATTGATTATATCTTTTTAGCAAATTTGGTCTTTTATATGATCTTTTTCTTCATTGCTTATTTCGGGTATAGAAAGCTGGAAATTGCGCCGGATCGTCATACTGATGTTATACGGGAAACGGCTCGGATTCGAAAGAAGGCCCCATTTTATGCATTGCTCATTTTAGTAGGGGGCTATTTCATTACTTGGCTCGTCTATTCCCAATGGGCGACGACGATTTCCACCCATGCATTAGCAATAGGTGTGACGTTAAGGGAGTATAGTTTCATTTGGACAATCAATGGATTTCTGATTGTTGCGGGCCAGCCGCTTATCAAACCGCTTATTAAAAAACTTGAGAAGCAGTTGAAAGAACAGATGATTATCGGGACGGTAATCTTCATCATTTCCTTCATCGTCGTCAGTTTTGCAGGCTCGTTCCAAATGTTCATCGTCTCGATGGTCATCCTCACATTCGGTGAAATGATCGTATGGCCAGCCATTCCGACGTTGGCGAGCCAGCTTGCTCCGAAAGGGAGAGATGGATTTTACCAAGGGGTCGTGAACTCCGCAGCAACAATAGGGCGTATGGTCGGACCATTAGCGGGGGGCATCCTCGTTGAACTATACGGCATGAAAATGATGCTTTTACTATTAACAAGCCTCATGGCTATTACGATTATCACTACGCTTCTATATGACAAACCATTAAAAGCAGAGCAAAAACCGGAAGTCCAATAAGGAACTTCCGGTTTTACTATGTTTGAAGATTGCGTTAAGTTGGTATTAGGAGTTATCTATTGAATATGAGGAGTTATCTATTGAATCCTGCGACTTATTTATCGAATCGAAGGAAGTATCTATTGAATATGCAAAGTTATCTATTGAATCCAGAAAGTTATCACCAAAAAGGGACCTTGGACTTATCCGTTTCCTAGTGACTTCCATTTAAATATAAGCAGTTCCTTACATATAGTTGTATTTTGTAACAATTTCGGTTACACTACAATAAACTGAATTCAAATAGCGTTTGGCGTTGAAAAGGAATAGTAATCGGTCCGGTCGATTGAAGAGAGCAGGCGGTTTGGTGCAAGCCTGTACGACTACGATGAACTCGCCTTAGAGCCTGCATCGGTGAACGATTAGTAGCCAGTGCCGTTTTCCGCGTTAAGGAATCAAGTTGGGCGGCATTGCCGTCAATTTGGGTGGCACCGCGGGAGTACATATACCTCTCGTCCCTTATCGATTAAGGGACGAGAGTTTTTTATTTCCGCAAAAAGGCCACCACGCATTTTGAATGGATAGGGAAGGAATGAAACGAAATGAGTTACAAGCATGTAGAGATCGAGAAGAAATGGCAGCAATATTGGAAAGACAATAAGACGTACAAAATGGTGAATGATGACTCGAAGCCGAAGTTCTATGCGCTTGACATGTTCCCATACCCTTCTGGAGCGGGACTTCACGTCGGCCACCCGCTTGGCTATATCGCAACGGACATTTTAAGTTCATTCAAACGGAAGCAAGGCTATAATGTCCTTCATCCGATGGGATGGGACGCGTTCGGTTTGCCAGCTGAACAATATGCGATCGACACGGGGAATGACCCGGCGGAATTCACGGCTAAAAATATTGCAACATTCAAGCGTCAAATGAACGATCTTGGGTTTTCCTATGATTGGGATCGTGAAATCAATACGACAGATCCGAAATACTATAAATGGACACAATGGATTTTCATCCAATTGTACAAAAAAGGGTTGGCGTATATCGATGAAGTTCCTGTCAACTGGTGCCCGGCGCTTGGAACAGTTCTAGCGAATGAAGAAGTCATCGACGGAAAATCCGAGCGTGGCGGACACCCGGTAGAACGACGCCCGATGCGTCAATGGGTATTGCGCATTACGGAATATGCGGATCGCTTGCTTGAAGACCTAGAGGAGTTGGATTGGCCTGAGAGCTTGAAGGATATGCAGCGCAACTGGATTGGCCGCTCTGAAGGCGCACAATTGACGTTCGACATTGACGGCACTGATCTTTCATTCGAAGCATTCACAACTCGTCCGGATACGATTTTCGGAGCGACATATGCAGTCCTTGCCCCTGAGCATAAGCTTGTCGACAAGATTACGACTGCTAAGCAAAGGGAAGCGGTTGACGCTTATTTGGAAAAAGTGAAGACAAAGAGCGACTTGGAGCGTACGGATCTTGCCAAAGAGAAGACGGGCGTATTCACAGGCGCTTACGCAATCAACCCAGCGAGCGGCGAGAAGATGCCAATCTGGATCGCAGATTATGTCCTTGCTTCCTACGGAACTGGTGCGATCATGGCGGTTCCTGCGCATGACGAGCGTGACTACGAATTCGCAAAAGAATTCGACTTGCCGATCATTGAAGTCGTTGCTGGCGGAGATATTTCAACTGAAGCATATGTCGGCGACGGCGAACATATCAATTCTGACTTCTTGAACGGACTAGGGAAAGATGAAGCGATTGAAAAGGCGATTGCCTGGTTCGTTGAAAACGGCAAAGGCGAGAAGAAAATCACATATCGTCTTCGCGATTGGCTATTCTCGAGACAGCGTTATTGGGGTGAACCGATTCCAATCATCCATTGGGAAGATGGCTCAATGACACCTGTCGATGAATCTGAATTGCCATTGATGCTACCGAAAACAGATAACATCAAACCGAGTGGAACAGGTGAGTCTCCGCTTGCAAATATTGAAGAGTGGGTCAATGTCGTCGATCCGGTTACAGGCATGAAAGGCCGCCGGGAAACGAATACGATGCCGCAATGGGCAGGAAGCTGCTGGTACTACTTGCGCTACATCGATCCGGATAATGATGAAATGTTGATCGATCCGAAGTTAGCAGAACGCTGGTTGCCGGTCGACATTTACGTCGGTGGTGCGGAGCATGCGGTGCTTCATCTTCTATACGCACGCTTCTGGCATAAAGTGCTTTACGATATCGGTGTTGTACCGACGAAGGAACCTTTCCAGAAGCTGTTTAACCAAGGAATGATTCTTGGGGAAGGGCATGTGAAGATGTCCAAGTCGCTTGGTAACGTCATCAATCCAGACGACATCGTTCATTCACACGGTGCAGATACACTTCGCCTATACGAAATGTTCATGGGGCCGCTTGAAGCTTCGAAAGAATGGTCGACGAACGGCCTAGAAGGATCGCGTCGTTTCTTGGACCGTATTTGGCGCTTGTTCGTCAATGAAGACGGGACGCTTAGTTCGAAAATTGGCGGGGAGCCAGGTGGATCTCTTGAAAGAGTGTATCACCAAACTGTGAAGAAAGTGACGGAAGACTTCGAAGGAATGCGCAACAACACTGCCATATCACAAATGATGGTGTTCATCAATGAAGGCTACAAAGTCGACTCGATTCCGAAAGAATTCGTCGAAGGTTTCGTAGTCATGATTTCACCGATCACACCGCATCTTGCTGAAGAACTTTGGGAGAAGCTTGGACATAACGAATCCATTGCGTATATAGATTGGCCGACGTACGATGAATCGAAGCTGTTCGATGATACAGTCGAAGTCGCTGTCCAAATCAACGGAAAAGTCCGTGCGAAAATTAATGTTGCAAAAGACATTACGAAAGAAGAGCTTGAAAAGGTCGCACTTGCAGATGAACAAGTGAAGCAATGGATTGACGGGAAAGAATTGAAAAAAGTCATTGCAATTCCTGGCAGATTAGTCAATATCGTTGCAGGTTAAGCATAAATATAGTTGTAATCCGTGGAGAGTGTGTTACTTTCCACGGATTTTTTAATTTGCATCCAAAGTGGACTACTCCACGGTGAGAAAATCGCTTGACCACCCGATTTTAAACTCAAACCGCCTTAAGTGGCACTGTGACCGCCTATTAAACCCCTCGAATCGCCTGAAGCAGTATCTTGACCGCCTATAGTAGACCCGAAACCGCCTGAAAACTTGCCCAAACCGCCTAAACAAAAAAACAGATTAAGAAAAGTGCAGTACTCTCCTTCTAACGGGTTCGGTTGATGGGGGAGAAAACAATAAAAAACACAATGTTCAGGGACATAATTCGCATATGAATTGGTACCACAATTGGCAAAGGAATTAGCAGTGGCGCATAAATTTATGTGCCTTTGTTAATTCCATTGTTAAAACACTTGCTAATTGGATATTGAAAAATATTGAAGGAGGACGAGAAATCTATGTTAAAATAAATTAAATATTGTGAAATCGTGATCATCAACTAACGAAGCAGTTTAGTTGAACAACAATTTTCAAGTGGGTGTCTGTGTGTGAAAAATATAATTACAGTTGGTTTTTTATTATTGAATTTATTGTTTATTGCTGGCTGTTCAGATTATCAAAAGGAATTTACTTTCACAGGAACAGTAGAGGAGTTACTTGTTGAAGAAGAAATGTTAATTATTAAAGAATATGGCGGTGTTGATGAAGGTAGAAAGGACGGAAATGTATACGAAATACCTGTTGATGATGTAGATAGATATAGCATTAGGCAGAAACTTGAAATAACAGTCTTTTCTAATACTACTGCTGATATTTGGGATTTAGACAATATGAAATTCGATATCAAAACAGTCGAAAATTAAACATCTTCTTCAACTACCGGGTGCTTTTCTTGAAGATCGGAGCTGCTTAGACGGCTCTTTATTCTTGTTCAACTAAAGATGCAGGATAGTTGAACAAGGGATTGTAGGATTACAGGGGGAGAGTTAAATTGAAATATTATGAGAATAACAGCCTAATTATACGTTCAATGATAAGAAGTGATATAGAAAAAATTATTGAAGGATTTGCTGAACAGAATTGGCATAAACCAAAAGAATTGTTTGAAGGTTACTATACTCGTCAGGAAGAAAAAGAACATATAGTAATAGTTGCTGAAGTGAACAATCAAGTTGCAGGATACGTAACACTTTTACCAAGTGCTTCAACTGGACCATTTGCATGTCAAAATATCCCTGAAATTGTTGATTTAAACGTATTCATTAAATTTCAGAAGCACGGAATTGGAAACAGGATGATGGATGTTGTAGAAAGAATCGCAAAAGTGGATAGTGACTATGTATCACTGGCAGTTGGTTTACATGATGGCTATGGTTCTGCTCAAAGAATGTACGTTAAAAGAGGATATATCCCAGATGGGTCGGGGTGTGGTATAAAGGACAACAGTTAGAGCAGTACGCTCAGTGTGCCAATGATGATGATTTAACTATTTACTTCTTAAAACACATTTAAACAAAATAAAATTCAACAAACGGGGGCTTTCTTCTTCTTCAACTAACGGAGCAGTTTAGTTGAAGAAGGTGTTATTGGAAGGATGTAAAAAAGAGTTTATTGGAGGTGCTTTTTCTAATGTGGTGGTTGTTTTTTGCTTTATTAGGAGTTGTTATTTTGCTATCCTCTAGCATTGTTACCGACTCAAAACTAAGTGAGCTTGAAAAAAGGGTTTCAGAGTTGGAGAAAAGTCAAAAAGATTAAAACGATCAATATCCATTCTTGAATAGCATCAAAGACTCTGACTGCTAACACCTCTTTCTACTGGTTGCGGATAATCGATTGCCATTCCCTTTAATACTTCCCTGATAATTATTGTGACAGGTAAGGTTCAAAAAAAGAAATTAGAATCTGGTAGATCTCACAATATGGGGTTCGTTTCCCATCGCAAGCATGCAAATTGTTAGATCCATTCAATAGTCATTTTCTGTTGCAAATCTGACGTTGGGTTACTAACACGGCTCAATGTTCTTCTTGAACTATCGGGGCAGTTTAGTTTAAGAAGTAGGTTGTTTTGGGATTGTGTAAATTATTGTATAAAAGGGCTGCTTTATTTCAAAATCGTTGAGCTACTTAAAAGCTCTTTTTCCTTGTTCTCCTAAAGGGAGTTTAGTTGAAGTATTTTAGTCTTGAATTATTGAACAGCAAATATGATGCAGTGTATTACTGATATCATCACAAGTGTCTGATTACTCCGTTGAAAAGAGAAGTTGGACTATTTTTATTTGATAGTGATTCAGGAATGAAAGAATTTTGAAATCTGAATTTTATTCGTTTTTTGATATCTATGGAACTTTTGCATAGCTTCAATGCTCTAATTGTTAAAGAGCTTCTTGGAAAGGAGGGATTAGTATTTGTGATTACGTCAATATCGAATTCGATACAAATGAGAAAAATCAAGAAACAGGATATGCAAGCGATAGTGGATTGGTTTGAAGTTAGACAATCAAAGTTGTATAAGATCGGTTGGGCTTATTTGAAAAATCATTATGATGTTGAAGATGTATTTCATAATACGATTATCAAAGTGCATGATAAAATTGGTCAGTTAAGGAAAGAGCAATACTTCGAGACGTGGGTAACTTCAATCTTTATAAATGAGTGCAGGTCAATTTATCGGAAAAAGAATAAGGATGCATTAGAAAACCCGCCAGAAATGATTGAGGAAAAGCCTTTGGAAAGCCAATTAGAAGTGATGGACAACTTGGATCAGCTTGAGAATATTCATAGAGAGGTCATCATTTTAAAATACTTGCAAGGTTTTTCCCAGAAAGAAATCAGTCATATTTTAAACTTGCCCATCGGAACTGTGAAATCTAGATTACATAGGGGTTTACGGGATCTTAGGAATCTAATTGAAGGCGGTGAAAGTAGTGGAGTGTAAACACATACAAGAGCAGATTATAGACTATTTAGATGGAATCCTTAATGATAATGAAAGAATTAGGTTTGACCTTCATGTTAATGGTTGTAAACAGTGCAAGGATGAACTGCTGAAATGTGAAGAGATTATAAAATCATTAGAGGTTGAAAGTGAATCTATAAGCATCCCTCATAATTTTATGGGTAATGTGAGACAAGCAGTGGCAAATACACAAAAAAAGAAACGGAAGACATTTCAACGTCCCGCTATAGTGGGCATCGTTGCAGCTCTCATTATGACATTTTTTATCGGTACTGCCGCTGCAACGAAAGGTTTTACTACTTTTACCGAATGGTGGAGGGATTTTGGGGATAAGAAAAACGAACAAATGGAGAATTATGTTCAGCACGGTCTTGGGGACTATGTAAATGTAGAAGCTGAGAGTAATGGAGTTAACATTACAGTTACCAGTGTCGTTGCAGATGATGTCCAAACACATATTTATTATGAAATAGAGGATAGGAACAAAGAGAACAAGTATATGGTTGATTTCACAAATGGGATACAAATCGTCAATCAGGATGAGTTGGTAAGCCCTGAAATTAAGCCAATTATTAATAACCATCTCGGCCTTTATTCCGATAAAAGCAATATATACAAAGGTAGATTAAGCATCGCACCTTTAGCCGCTAGCGAAGGAACAATTAAGCTAAAGCTGGATAAAATTCAGAAAGCTAAAGAAACGGATATAGGGTTTTCCAGGCCGAAGGATCCGATAGAATACATGGAAGGAGATTGGTATTTTGAAATCCCTATAAAAAAGAATTCCGCAATTGTTCATGAGCTTAACGTTGAAACTGAAATCGAAGGGAATCCTATTTATTTTGATAAATTAACCATTGCCCCGACAATTACAGTATTGTCCTATCGCTTCCGCAACAATAAGAGTGATAATAGAATAAACTATATAACGATTGATAGCCTTGAAAGCGATGGAAAACATGTTTACGGGAGCTGGCTAGATTTTGCAGGAGTTGGTATCACTGAAAGTGCAGATAATGGTTGGGGCAAGTCTGAGGCAACATTCGAATCCCTTTATTATGACAATCCAACCGCTATAAAAGTTCATATTGGAAGTGCGGTATTTATTATACAGGAAAAAGCCGATTTTCCGATTAATATATCAAAAGCGTTCCCACAGACATTCGATTATTTAGGCACGACTATATCTATTGATAAAGTTGAAGTAGGACAGTCAACAAAGATTGTTATGACCGAGGAGTTGAATGCGCATCGGGCTTATGAATGGTTTTACTATCGTTTCTTTGACAAGGAAAATAGATCTTTTTCTAAAATTTCGAATGTTGTTGATGGCTATTACTTTGATAAGAATGGCACGAAATACGAAGCAAGCGAGTATGACTATCGCATGAATGAGCTTGAGGATCCTGTATTTTACTCCACGGAACATCATATTGAGCTGTCGAGAGATGATTTTGAAGGAGATGTTATTCCAGCTAGATTAGCAATAGATAGTTACAAGAAGACTGTATTTTACGATAGTGTTGTAGATATATCGTTGGAAGAAATAAAATAGTAGCAGAAAAAGGAGTAGCCAACCGTTGCTGTTGGCTTCTTCTATTACAATCTATAGATACTTTCTTTTGTAAATATAGTGGACATAAAATGATCTTAGAAGAATTAAGTGAAACATCTATTAACGCAAAAGTTCAATTAAAAAAATGGAACATTATGAACGAATGAGAGATAAGCAGTATGAACATCAACGTTATAGACTCGATAATAAAGTAAAACATATAAATAATGAGAGTAATAGAAAATTAATAAGCAGTGTAATTGCTATATCAGTATTCGTGTTATTATTTGTGGTTTTATTTGGGTCTATGTATGTTAAATCCGTAAGCGAAGAAAAAAGGCTCGAGGCTAAGGTGGATGAAGTGGATGAAATAATAATAGATATTGATAATGGGGATTATGGTGCAGCGTACATAAAAGCAAATTCATTGCACTATACTTCTGATTGGTCGAGTGAAGTTGAGGACAAATGGGACAATACTAGGAAAAATTTATTAGAAAAAATTGAACAGGCAGAGAAACAAAGTACTGATAATAACGATAGTGGCGGTTTCTTTAATTGGTTTAAATAATAAATTTCACTTTGGAAGATTTTGATAGGACACGGAATTAAGTGATCCTAGTGAGGTTGCCTTGTTTTCTTATGATTAAAGATTCTGAGTTTCTTCTTCAACTAACGGGTGCTTTACTCAAGGATCAGAGCTGCTTAGACGGCACTTTATTAAATGATTTCAAAAAAAGTCGGACATCAAAATAAAGGAGGTTATCAATGGATGCTTTTCGTGGTTTTCATGTAGATATGTCAAATTATCCAAGTGCACTCGCAGCCTTTCTAATCGTGAGGCTAATCTTAACTGGATTACTGAATGACAAAAAAGAACTAAAAGAAATAGTGAACGTAGTCTGGGACCTGCTATTATTTATATTTATTTGCTACTTTACGTTTAAATATCGTGAATATATGCTGGACGATTTTGGTTACAAAGTACATTTTGTTTGGTTGCTTATGATAGGGTTGCTTGTACTTCATGTCAAAGATATTTATTCGCTAATCAAATCTAAAAGTACAAAAGAAGAAAAGCAACGACTATAATGCACTTTTTTTGCTAACAGGTGCTTTACTTGAAGATCGGAGCTGCTAAGACGGCTCTTTTTTCTTGTTCAACTAACGAGGCAGTTTAATTCAATAAGAAAAATGGATTTTCAGAAAAATAGGGATTTTTATTTAAAATTGGAACTTCCCTTCATGTAGAACGTATTAAAGAAAGCAGAAGGGTGGTTACTGAAGAATACATAATCAGATAAAAAGGGGGCATGGTTACAAAATGAATAAATCTTGGATTACAACAGTTATTTTTTCATTACTTTTTTACCTTTTATTTCTGTTCTTATATATTCAAGATGTCATCAATGAATTAATATTTTTATTATTATTGTTTATAAGTGTATTAATATTATTTATCAGTTTAATTGTCTTAGCTGTTGCTCAAAAAAAACGTGTTATTAATATCGCAATTTCTACTTCCATCATCTTTGTATTATTTTGCTATGAATTTCCACTAATAGGATACTATACAGCATCACATATTGCTTATGGATATTTAGATCCTGTTGAGGCATTAGAGGGTTCTATGATCTATTCAATAGGGATAAATACAATGTATGTAAGAGAGGAAGAAAGTAAACATGCGGTAGAGGAGCTATTGACTAAACAGCATGTTGATGTACTGTCCGTAATCGAAATGAATAACAGAATTATTTACGGTGTAAAGAATAGACAGCTACTAACATGGCTACATCTTCGAAAAGAACTTTCACCAGAAGAGACTAAAGAAAAGGTGGCTCTATATTTAGGACAGGAAGATGAATGGCTTAAGACATTCCTAAATCGTCCCAATACCGCTGGAGAGAGTGCAGGGCTAAGTTTAGTATTAAGTGGTCGGTTCAAAAAAGGAGATTTCGAAAATCAAGTTCCTATTGCGGTTACTGGTGCAATTAATAAAAATGGTGATGTGCTTAGAGTCGGGGGGTTAAAAGAAAAAATACAGATTACTGAAAAAGCAGGTATTCCATTTATGATCGTCCCAAGTAAAAACGCTGAAGAAGTGGCAACACTACAAAAAGAGATAAAGGCAAACGTTGAAATCTTTGATGTGTCACATGTTGATGAAGCTATTCAGGTAATAAACGACTTAAACGAAAATCCTTAATGTAATGATAAATCATTGTTCATTAACTCCAATGAAAGTTATAAGCTATTCCTTTAATGACGTCCATATAGCAGGTACCCTTATTAAACTAACGGGTGCTTTAGTTAAAGATCATGGGTTGCTTAGCTAGCGTAGGAATTTGATGAGTTTATTGACCATAATCCACATCGTTAACGTAACTAAAAATGTAATGAAGATTCAGCTGCCTTTTATGGCAGCTTTTTCTTATTGAGTGTCTTCGTTAAAAGGAGAGTTCTTGTGAATACTTATAAAAAGGAGTGGAATTTCTATGAGAAATTTAATTGTTATGATGACCATTGCTTTAATTTGTTTTGTCCTATTAGAAGAGGTAAATGCAGATAGTGATTCGTTTGGAGAGGTTTACATTAAGGGAGGGTATAAAGAAGTTTCTAAGGCGGTACAAGAGGGTGAAGATCATTTCAAGAGGAAAATTGGATTGCCAACACAACTACCCCCAATTCCTTTTACCCACAGCATGGGGAGATTCAGTGACTTAGAAGGAAATGAAAATGATCATCTGGAAGTGTTTTTTATTAACAAGGATTCACCCCAAAATCATTTTTTGATACGGATCCGGCCTATCGAATACGGATTGGAAATTAGAGAAGAACAAATTGAGCGGAAAGCTATATTGGAAGATGGGAGTCAGTCGATTTTCACCACCACGGCATTTTCAGGGTTTAATCTCTTAGTTTTAGAAAAGGAAGGGTGGCAATATACCTTGTTGATTGATAAAAGAATTTCAGATCTAGTGACACAGGAGATATTAGTAAGCATCGCCAATTCCATAACGTGACTGGTGTGCGCTTCTCCTCTTCAACCAACGGTGCTATACTTTATGATCGTTGAGTTGCTCGGGCTCATTTGTTGTTGAAGTACGAAGCATGTTAGTTATATAGACGATTAAATGTACAAATGACAATTGTATTCTAGACTAATACTTAAGCCCACTAGTGTATGGCATTGATCCAAAAGGATTAATGCTTTTTTGTCTGACTAATTAACTAACAAGGCAATTTAATGTAAAAAGGATTGCAGGAAATCAGCTGCAATTAATAGAAATACGTACTTAACAAACTATGTTAGGAGAAAATACTTTGAACATTTTAACTTTGATTCTAAGTTATTTAATTGGCTCAATCTCATTTGCTTTAGTAATCGGTAAAATGTTTTATAAGAAAGATATTCGTGATTACGGTAGTGGTAATCTGGGTGCAACCAATGCTTATAGAGTTTTAGGCATAAAAGCAGGAGTAATAGTTGCAAGTGCTGATATATTAAAAGGTACATTTGCATGTTTACTTCCCCTAATACTTAGTTCTACAGTTAACCCTATTGTATGTGGTTTATTAGCCATATTAGGTCACATATTTTCAGTCTTTGCTAGTTTTAAAGGTGGAAAGGCTGTTGCAACAGCAACTGGAGTTTTCTTGTTTTTGACTCCTTTAGGTGTTTTTGTTGGTTTTGTGGTGTTTGTGTTAACTCTACTATTTACTAAGTATGTATCACTAAGTTCGATGTTGGCCAGTATAGCTTTATTCGTATACAGTCTTATTTTTGAAGATAAAGTGATCGTAGCACTTTCTCTCCTAATAAGCGTATCAATCATTATTCTGCATCGACAAAATATAAAAAGAATTGTAAATGGAACAGAGAACAAAATAGCTCGAAATTAATACTGTTAAGCTAACGGGTGATTTTGTTGAATTGGGTTGGTCAAGTTACTAAAAAAACGCTCAGATAGAGCGTTTTTTAATTTGCTGTTTATACCACCAGCTCAATGAATCAGTATGTCAACTCCACTTTTATGTCCATTTCTTTTCACTTATCGTCAACGATAAACAAAGAAAACCCCCTAACCGGTTTTACTAGTTAAGGGGTGGCGAGATTAATGGTACTTGTCCGATTTGGTTGCTAAAACATTTACAATTGGTCCCAGTTTGAGGACCCTTATATTTAATTCCTCAATAGCACCGGTGCTATTTGGGAAGGTCACTCGCAAACTCCCTTCCGATACGCCTTCAATGTTGAATGCTGTTGAATTTTTATCTCTCTTTACAAGGGCAACTTTTTCTCCACCCTTCGGAATGACATGATCTCCAAGTTCACTGGCTGAGCCTCCAAGATCAATCGTTACAGTCGGTCGCTCTTCAAACGATTGAACGGCTAGGTAGAAGCTCGACTCATGTACAGATGCCCTGATGGCATGGCGAACTTCTTTTCCGTCAGGGTAATGGACTGTCGCGATATAATCACCAGGATTGTTTATTGAAAAACAGGTGTCAAGGTGTCGGTAAAATTCGGAGCTGCACGTATTGAGCTTCACTTCCTGTTGAATGATTTCACCTTCCAGAGTGGCCAGTGATATCTTTTTCACTTGCTCTTTCGTAGATAGGAGTTGAACTTCAGTGGGAAGGATATCCTCTTCCGATTCTTCAACTGTAAGTTTCAATTGCTCGTTCTCTTTTGTTACATGCACATAATACTTGCGATAATCGTCATGCGAATCCTCTCCTGTTACAGGATCTCTCGTACTCCCAACCATTGAGAAGGTTGTCGTGCCTTCTCGCATAGGAATGAGTCGAATTTCTTTCCAATCGGTTTGATTGCTTGGAACTGCATGAATGATATCGTTTTGTCCTTGATATCGAGTGTAGGTATAGATGGAATTCCATCCAAAGTTAGCTGCTTTGAACGTAACGATCGTTGCCTCGACTTTCTCTGTCTTTGTGATGAGGACAGCTGCCTGCGCCCTTGAAATTGGGGAGTTCGGACTGAATGTCGTAGGAGAGGTCCCTGACGTGATCCCCATCTTGTATAGAATATTGATGTTCACTTGGTGGCTGCCTAGTCTCTGAGTGTCTGTGAATGGATTTTCACTACTACTGTAGTAATAGAAAGGCAGGTCAAAAGCTTTCACAAGAATCGAAGCCATCTGGGCCCGTGTAATCGAGTCATTTGGCCCGAACCGACCATCTCCGTATCCATTAATGATTCCCTCGTTAGCGAGTGCTGCAATTGCACCATAACTCCATAGAGATGGAGACACATCCTTGAATCCGGGATCCTTCACATTCCTCGTATCCAGATTCCTCAACTTTGCGATGATGGCTGCGGCCTGTCCACGTGTGATAGAAGCTGCTGGCTTGAATGTCCCATCTTCATACCCACCAATAATATTCCGGTCTGCAAGTTCATACACCGCATTCGCATAAGGCTTTGTCGTCGGTACATCTGTGAAATGGCTTGTAATTGCGGCGCTTGCCTGTGTAACGAGTAAACTGCATGCAATGACAAGTGTTCCAAAGGTCAACATTAGCTTTCGAATGAACAAGTAATAGCCTCCTCGGAAAATCCTAACTTTTTTAGTAGCATAGCATAAAACCTTTTTAAAGTTGACTATTTATAGAAAAATTGAAACTATTATGATTTAGTAGTCGTCTAATAGCAGAATTTGAAGCGGTTTGAAGGGGAGGATCGTCGATTGGAAAAAGAAGAAAAAGATTTTTTATTAGAAAAAGTGATGATTGAATATGGTAATGAGTTGGTACGATTAGCATTTTCTTATGTGAAAGATACAGAGATTGCTAAGGATATGGTTCAAGATACATTTATCAAATGCTACAAAAACCTTGATTCGTTTAAAAATGATTCGCATATAAAAACATGGCTCTATCGTATAACCATTAACGGTTGTAAAGATTACTTAAAAAGCTGGAATTACAAAATGGTACAAGTCAAAAGTTTTATAAATGAAACGGCAAGGTCCATATCTCCATCTGTAGAGAAAACGGTTATAGGTAAATACGATAGCGAAGAAATGAAAGAAACACTTTTTTCTATTCCAAAAGTGTATCGGGAAGTGGTCTATCTCTACTATTACGAGTCATTAAAGATAAACGAGATGGCTGTCATTTTGGATATTCCAGTTAATACAGTGAAAACCCGTCTAAGAAGGGCAAAACAAAAATTAGAACCGGTGATAAGGGAGGCGAAGCTCAATGAAAGATAAACGTGTAAGGGATACGTTGTATAATACGGCTGATCAAGACCTAAGATTTACGAAAGAAGACCGGAAAGCAGTGTTCGAACAAATACATAAACTAGAGAAGAATGATGTGAGAAAAATATCCGCAGTTCCTTCTTCAAAAAAACTCCTTCCACTTACAGCGTCTTTATTGGTAGTGAGCTTGTGCATATTTTTGTTCATTCCATCGATCTTCCCTGAAAACGCTAATCAAGCATACATCAGTAACGATTTCAATACAGCATCTACTAGCAGTGATGCAAGTGAGTCGGCAGTTGAGGAAGCTGAATATTTAACAACTTTACTCACGGTGAAGTCTAAGGAGATGGATAATCGAATCTATCTTAATCTGTTACTTACTTATCATAAAGATAAAAAGATGATGAAAGTCGTCTCGCTCCCTCATGGCACGTATGCACCTGTAGCGGAAAATGCTGATGGGACTGCTTTGTACGATAACTTATTATTTGCTTATCAGTATGGCGGTGCTGAAAATGTTAAAACGACTGTTTCCAAACTATTGGATTTCCCGATTAATTATTATACGGTCATCGATTTAGAAACCATTTCAGCGCTAATTGATTCCGTGAATGGCATAGAGTACAACTTGCAAGAAGATATTCGAATAAGAGCGATCACAAACGTTGCATTTGACTTCGAAAAAGGAACGCATCGTTTTGACGGAGAAGAAGTTGTGGCATTAATGATGGCTGCTACAGAGGGGACCAGCTTGGATGAAAAAGACCTAGTAAACCTACTGAATGCTGTTATGACTAAAACAGAAGATGAACTTCCACTACCACAATTAAAAGAACTGCTTACTCAAGTAGAAGCCAATACCTCACTTGACTATTTGGTAGATCATCAACTGGAGATCAATGCTGTCGAATCGTTATCGGTAAGTGAAGGAATGATTGCAGACGCAATAATTGAAGGTAAACACTTTTATAGGTTTGAAGAAGACTTTCTAGATGCTGTGTTAGAAGAGTTAATCACGTTTAACTAAAGAGACTGAGGTTTGGCTGGATACTTCACGTGAACGTTTAATTTAGAGGAGGATAATAATTATGTTAGATGGTCTTTTTGATTGTAATCCCCTTGCCATAATCCGTTTTAAGATTGACGACGAAAAAGAAGAGCATGGGGAGTATATGGGTGGATTTTCAACTTGGCTTCCCGAAGAATTGATTGAACACCTTGAACATAATTTCGGTAAGGTCACACTTGTTCAACAAACCGAAACCGAGATTCGGTACACTTACAAGCGTGGAAAAAAGGCGGGAAGAGAGAAGGGAAAATACTTGTGACGTTCGATTACTTGTGGGATCAGAAAGCGGAGAGGGTTAATAAACTTGTCCCCTATTGGACTCCAACAAGACGGCAGTAGCATTTCTTCTTGAACTAACGGTGCGGGTTAGTTGAAGAAGGAGGTTTTCTTGCGATGGTGTTGAATAAGTTAAGATATGTAAATTGTAGTGTGGAATGGGTGCTTTTCTAATAAACTAGAATGGCACTTTTTTTTCTTGAACTGCTTAAAGTCATCTGTTTTCTTGTTCAATTAAAGGAGCTGGTTAGTGGTATAAGAAAACGGGAGGAATTGCGATGAAGATGTTAGAGATGAGAAACATGTTTACGCTTAAAAAGGCAATACTATTGGCTTTCACTTTACTAGTTCTATATGGATGTGTTGACGATTCAAAGACAAGCTTAAATGAAAATGTGGAAATAAAAAATCCAGGGGATGACCCTGTGAATATTACTGAAGAAGAAGCTATTGAGATTGCTCTTCGTCAAGCCGTAGTTGATGGTCATAAATCTGTTGTCTTATGGGAAGAGGAACCAGCGTTATTGAGAAGTGTTTACTCAATAAAATATGACAGAGACATGTTGGTTTATTTTGTAAGAATGTCAACTCCAGGTAAGTTATGGGGGGCTTATTACTATGTGAGTACAGAAAATGGCGAGCTAATAGAGTCGACTCACTGAAAAACGCCTTATAGGTTTGTCTTGCAAATTATAGATTCATTCTTAATGAGTTTGTTAATTGTTTCGTTGTACTTTGATCGTTTTTATGATCTGAAAACAGTGAGTAATGTTGAGTAACAAAGGAATGAGTAAATGCGACGGGGAGTGCTAACATGTTTAAACGGAAAATGCTGTCGTTTATTTGGACGATACTAATTTCCACTCCTATTATTGGTTTTTGTTTTATGATTGTAGAAGGAAGTGACCTGACCGAGGTGCCCGCTTTAATGTTATTTGTACTTATTTTTGCTGCCCCGGTTGTTTTATTCTTTGGACTTCCTGTAACAATATTATCCGATCAACTAAATAAGAGGTTTGAGGGCAAGAAAAGAATGATTGCCTCATTTGTAACCCATTTATTCTTTGCTATCAGTTTCGTTGTCTTAGTTATATTAATAACTGAATCTAGGTTTATATTCACTGACTTCATTGGTTTTGAATTGGTACTTTTTAATACCGGCAACTGTTTATTCATCAGTAATCTGCTGTGTCGATGAAAGATTAAGGAAACGTTTTAATCAACAAGTTGTTAACTGACTTATAGGGATTAACGGGTGAACTTCAAGATCGGAGCTGCTTAGACAGCTCTTTTTTCTTAAGGGGGAAGTTATGAAAAAGGTTCTAATTTCTTTAGTAGCAGTGGGTGTGTTAGTAGCAGGGATTTATTTTATAGTTAACCTTACACCACCTAAACCAACTATAACTATTGAAAAGAAAACTGTAGAATCGGCACAAGGCTCTTATTGTTGGAATGGACTTATGAAGCAGCAATGTGTTGATATGATTACCCCACCGGAACTTATTAAACATCACGAACTTACACCTGTTGCTGTATCACCTGGAGCTGAATTAACAATAGAATTTAATCGTAAACCACAAGAAAATTCGTTGGTCACATCCATATGGTTTAGTAACGATGAAGTGGAAAATGTACCGTTACATGACAATGTAGTAGTAGTGCCAAGAGAAAAAGGTGTTTATATTTATAATGTTTCCGCGCATTGGGAAAAGGGAAGTTCGAGTTATGCCTTTGTAATCGAAGTTAAGTAAGTCTTATTCACTAATGGGTGTTTTACTTTAAGAAGGAGTAAAGTTTTTGAACTAACGAGGCAGTTTAGTTGAACAAGAAATCAAAGTAAAACAATAGAGGGTGTTAATTTATGAATTACCGATTGTACTTTTCTATACCTACATTTTCGATAGAAAATGACAGCTTCCCAATGACTGCTAACTATGATTATTGGATTCCATTGATGGAATATTTCTTGAAAAGCTCAGACACCATAGAAATACATTCGTGGTTCGATGAGAAACAAGTAATAGAAGAAATCAGTTACTTTTCCAATCTTACGGAAATACCTACGAAGCTCAAATTGACTTACTATAAAGGGAATTTAATACCTGAAATTGCAGAATATATTTTGAGAAACAGCGTAACTAACAAGGGAAGACTAAAGTGGTTCAGCATTTTTTTAAGTAAAGATGGACAATCCATTTTCAACTCAGAGCATTGGGGAACGGAATTCTTTGCACATTCAGTTAATCAAAATGACATTTCATTTATTAGATCAATTATGCCAAGAGATACTAATCTCCATAAACCATATTAACGGGTGCATTGGTAAAAGTTTATGTGTTGTTTAGGTACTCCTTTTTCTAATTTCACTAACAGGTGCTAGAGTGAAAAAAGCCATTGTTTATAGAGATTATTATGATTTGACAGTGTAGTTGTTACTTAAAGATATGGACTTAGAGGGAATTGTCTTAATTAGATGGATGAGCAAGCTTATTTCTTTGCTAGGAAATTAGATTACTATGTAATAATACTAAAAAAATGAAGAGAGGGATGTTACTTGAAAAGAAGCGTATTATATATTGAAGATAATGAGAAAATAGGCAGTTGGGTAAAAGAAGAATTGGAACAGCGAGGATTTTCAGTTCAATGGCTGCTTTCAGGTGAAGGGGCCGAAAGAGAAGTAAATCAGCATGAAATAGTTATTTTGGATATCATGCTACCCGGGTTAGACGGATTTACTGTGGGAAAACGATTAAAGAAGGCAGCTCCTGCCGTTCCTATATTGCTGTTATCTGCTCGAACATCGATAGATGATAAAGTAGATGGTTTACAATTTGCTGATGACTATTTAACGAAACCATTCCATACGGATGAATTAGTTGCAAGATTAGAAGTATTAATCCGTCGAAGTAGTGGTATACATTCCGAGCGCATTTCATTAGGCAATGATATTGAAGTAGATCCAGAAGTTCAAATGGTATACGACAAACGCACAGGTGAAGAAATTATATTAACAGGGAAACAACATCAAATTTTAATGTATTTCTTACGCCACCCTAATCAGGTCTTACCCAAGGAACAAATCTATGAAGCCATTTGGCAAGAAACTTATATTACTGGTGATAAAACAATATTGGTGCATATCCATCGATTGCGTCAAAAGTTGGAACGTCATCCAGATTCCTCAGAAATTATTGAAACGTTGAAGGGAATAGGCTACCGGGTGAAACTATGAAACAGAATAGATCATTATTTCGTCGTTTTCTAAAAGTGCATTTTCTATTTATCTTTTTTCCTCTAATTTTGCTTTCTACCATCTTTCCGGCCGTTGAGTTTTCTGGTATCAATGAAGAAAATCTGAATACGTTAAATCTTTTTTACGTCATACTACTTTTGTTTGGTTTTATTATTGTCGCATTTGTTGTAATATCTTGGCTGTTCTTCTTGAGACTTCGTAAACGCCTCACCCGCTTACAGGAAGTCATGTCATTTTCAGCTAATAATAATTCATTTCTTAAACCAATAGCTGTTCAAACGGATCGTATGGATGAAATAGACCAGTTAGGAAGTTCTTTTAATTGGATGATTGAGCAGCTTGAAGACAGTCGCAAGCGAGAATATGAAGAAGAATTAATACGACATCGACTCATTGCGAATTTATCTCACGACTTACGAACGCCACTTACCATTTTGAGAGGACAAATCTCCAGATTAAATAAAGAAGCAATGAGTTTTGAAGGGCAAGACTCATTAGCAGAGATGAACCATACGATTACAAGAGTTGGAGATCTAATGGATGATTTATTTTCCTATACATTGCTTACATCGGGCAAACATCCTTTTCATCCAACCTCAACAGATATTGTGCGTTTAGTAAGAGCATCTGTCGCTGAGTGGTATCCTGCATTTGAAGAAAAAGAAATTCAATTAGATATTGATTTACCTACAGTGAAGACTTTTTATTGGAAAGCAGATCCTAAATGGATGACACGAGTTCTGGATAATTTATTTCAGAATATTCTTCGCCATGCAGCAGAGGGAAAATATACAAACATTGTGGTTGATGTAGAAAAAGAACTGATTATTGTTGCAGATAGAGGTCCAGGTATGGATAACTCTTCCTATGAGGGTGGGTCGGGGATTGGTTTATCGGCTTCAAATTATATGTTAAAAAAAATGAAGCTGAAAGCTGACTTTACATCAAATGAAAGTGGTACAAGAGTAGCTATTGGTAGAGCTTAACCTAAAGTTAACCCAAAAGTAAACAGCAAGATAACCGAGTTTTAACTTTGCTTTTTTATAATTAGAACCATAACAGAAAGGGAGTGTTATGGTTGCTTACGATTAATAACTTAGTCAAACGTCGTGGAACTCAAGAAATCTTATCAGGTATCAGTTTTAAAGCTAGACCAGGTAGAGTAACTGGTTTTTTAGGTCCGAATGGGGCGGGTAAAAGTTCTACACTTCGCATCCTGCTTGGATTAGATCGTGCCACCTCAGGGAGTGCACTAATTAATGGAAAGCCATTCGCAGAATTACATAATCCTCTAGCAACGGTAGGTGCCGCACTTGATGGATTTGGAGCTCACCGTATGCGAACGGGACGTGCACATTTGCGTTGGATTGCTCTTGCCTCAGGATTATCTCGCTCACGTGTCGAGGAAGTTCTGGAAATAGTAGGTCTTACAGATGTAGCTGGTAAAAGGATTGGAAATTATTCTCTGGGCATGGGGAGAAGACTTGGAATGGCAGCTGCACTACTTGGTGATCCGAAAATATTGGTTTTGGATGAACCTGTAAACGGGCTCGACCCAGAAGGAATTCGTTGGATTCGGACATTTTTACGTGAACGTGCCGAATCTGGAAACACGGTGTTACTATCCAGTCATCTAATGGGAGAGCTTGAAGAGACTGTTGATGATGTGGTGATTATTAATCATGGAAAAATCGTTGCAGATGGAACATTGGAAGAAGTAATAGGTAATCATTCCACGCTGGAGGAAGCCTTCTTCGCTCTTATGTCTGAAAATTCAGGTAATACTGCATGAGAGCGTTTAACGCGGAACTATCTAAATTATTCTCACTGCCGGGTATTTGGCTTGCCTTTCTTATTGGAGCATTTGCTCCAGCGGTAATAGCTACCTTAGACAGTACAGCACAAAAGGAGGGGATAATAGCTGGAGTTAGCACACGGCTATCAGAAGTTGGCTATATTGGTTTAGCTCTTGGTGTGCAAGGTGTCATTATTCTTGGTGTGCTTGCTGTCAGCAGTGAGTATTTGACAGAGAGCAGTGAATCTGGTGGAGGGAATCAGATTACAACGAGTTTAACCGTTGTTTCATCCCGTTTCCACTTTTTGCTGGCAAAAGCAAGTGCTGTGACAGTGATCAGCTTTCAGCTTTGTATTGTTGCTATTCTAACAACTGTGTCAGCAACAAATCTTATTCTTGGTGAATACGCCCCTGCATTTGAATCATCTAGACTGATCGGCGCGGTTTGTTACTGGATATTTACTGCTCTTTTAGCATTTGGGATTACGGTTCTAACTAAGAATGGCATTATCCCGCTTGCTGTGCTCATGATAAATTCATCTGTTGTGACAGTCTCTTACCTCCTTTCTAAGGTTACAAAATTAGCGTTTTACTTACCAGATAAGGCTGGCCTTGATATGTTTATGTTTACGAGCGACAGATTTCACACCCCATTCACAGGTGGTTTAATCATGTTTGCTTGGGTAGCTGTTCTTTTCATTGTCGCAGCCATTGTATTTCATAGGAGGGACGTTACATCATGAGTGTCTCTTCTAGTAGAAAGATAACACTAATCCTTGGTGCTGAATTGGAAAAATTAGTTACATTACCATTGATATGGCTCACTCTTCTGGGTACATTCATTCTAAATTTAGTTTTAGCCGTAGCTTTTACTTCTGCTGGTCTACAAGGGGCAGCAGGAACGCAAAGTATATTGAAAATAGGACTTGCTTCTATGGTATATCTTCAAGCAGGGTTCATTATTCTTGGTATCTTAGCTACTTGTTCAGAGTATACGGGTGGACAGATTCGAACTACTTTAACTACGATCCCTTGGCGAGGGTTTCAATTATCCACGAAGTATTTGGCTTTGGCAATTGTAACCATTCCTATGGCGTTTATTATTGCTGCATCAGGTGTACTATCTGCTTTTATTATGATGAGAGACACAGCATTAGTGATTGAAATAGACGCTGTGATAAAACCTTTAGCAGGTGCAACCGGCTATCTAACATTAACCACCCTTCTCAGTGCAGCTATAGGTGCTCTACTCAGACGAACCACTCCTGCTTTAGTGATACTGCTTGGTCATTATTTCATTGTCAGTCCATTATTGAGAGATTTTTTATCAAGTATTAAAAATTATTTTCCGGATACGGCAGGATATTATATGTATATGCCACCTTCCTCTGATGAAATAAATGTCCTTACACCAATGCAAGGGACAGGTGTTTTAATGGTATGGACACTGATCTTTATTACAGTAGCTATTGTATTCTACCGTAAACGAGATGCCTAAGTTTCGGTTTCATCATTTAGAAAAAATAAGGAAATGACTAGTGGGTGCTTTACTTAATGAAAGATAAATATATCTGATATATAACTAATAGAACGGATTTAATAAGGACCTAACTTTTTATGGAATAAATCTGTGTCTCATAACATTACTCTATTGGAATTGTGAAGTAATACACTAAAACTAATGGGCAGGAATATTGAAGATGAAGAGGGGGAGTTTCTGATAGAATTTAAATTTACTAAAAGTTATATTTGGGTATATTTCTTATTATTTTATGCACTATGGTGTATCAGAGAATTATGGTTGGTTCAATATTTAGATTTGATAGACCCCGTTCCAAGAGCTATAACATCAGCCACTATTAAAATAGTTATTTGGATCATTCCTGTTATTTTGTTAGTTAAAATTATGGAAAAAAACAAACCGTTTTCCTATTTACAGTTACGTCATAGCTTTAGAAAAGGTCTAAAGTGGGCAGGTTGGGGATCCTTAGCTCTGATATTCTATTTTGTAATAAATCTTACCGTTTTAAAAAATAATATCGATCTCCAAATAGGATTTAACAAATGGCTTAATACTATTCTATTGGTTGGTATTACTGAGGAAATTGTCTTTAGAGGTTTCTTATTAAGAAAACTTATGGATTCTTTTAGATTCTGGATAGCAAATACAATTACCGCTTTACTCTTTGTATCAATTCATTTTCCTATTTGGATTTATAAAGGTTTGTTTGAATTCCCTTTTATTCTAAGTAGTATAGCAACAGTTTTTGTATTGAGTATTATATTTGGGATTGTATATAAGAAAAGTAATTCTCTTTGGTCAGTAATTATTATTCATTCTTTGTATAATTTGGTAGTGTCAATCTTCTACTAACGGGTGCTTTACTAGAAGAACATTGGGTTACTAAGACGGATCAAAGTTCTTATTGAACTAACGCGGCAGGTTTGTTTAATAAGAAATCACAAAAGGAGGAGCATTTACTATAGATTTAACGTATTAATGTCTAATAAAAAAGGATGCGAAAATTGAGACAACGCACTAGTATTATTGCACGACATAAGCAAAAATGAATGGGGGTATAGTTATGTGGTTAATATTAGGGGTTATTGCAATAGTAGTAACTGTTATAAATCTTTCTTTGTATGCAGCAGGAAAGGATTATAAACTTGCTATGGCGATGGCATTATCATTTACAGCATTAACAATTTGTGCAGATTACAGTTATCTAACTCGGTGGGTAAAAGTGGAAGATTGGGCGGCTTTATCGGATGTACTACCTGGTATGGCAAGGGCATTTTGGTTTTTGACAATTGTTTCTATCTTGCTAAATATAGCACCTATATTTTTAGAACGAAAACGTAAGAAATTATGACCTATGCAATTATTGTGTAAGTATTATCTATAACTAACGGAGGGCGTTGATCCAAGAAGGATTAATGCCATTTTTTGTTGAAGTTATTGAACTAAAGGGGCAGATTTGTTCAATAAGATTCAGTTTAATCAAAAAGACACTTTGAGGTGAAATGTATGAGTGGAAACTATTGTGAAATTCCAATTATGTGTACAGGTGTTGCAATTGTTCTATTAAGAAAGATAGAAAATGACTATAAAGTATTATTATTAAAAAGGGCTACCTCTGTTTTAAATAATGTTTGGTGTTATATTGGTGGAGGCATCAAGGAAGGCGAAAAGGCTTGGGAATCTGCTTTAAGAGAGATCAAAGAAGAAACTGGTATTACAAAGGTTTTATTATACACAACTAATAAATTTGACCAAATATAATCGCCAAAAGAAAATTATATATATGTTGCACCTGTATTTGTTGGATATGTTGATGAACAACAAGAAGTAACGTTAAATTACGAACACAGCGAATATAAATGGTTATCGTTTAAAGAGGCGATTGGCACGGTTTCATTACCTGGAAACGATGAAGTCCTTATGTCTATTGAAAAACATTTTGTATTGAGAAAACCTCCCGAATATTTGCGTATTGAAAATTAATATAAAGTTGTTTCTAAAAAATATTGTCTTAAAATATAGAAATAAAAACCAAACAATTAGGGGGATATTAATGGCAATTCCACGTATAGTCGATTCAGTAATAAATGAGTATATTACCTTATTTAATGAACATTTGCCTGAAACAATAGAAGGGTTATATATACATGGTTCTATTGCACTGAATGCGTATGTTGAAGATTCAAGTGATATTGACTTTATCACTATAACAAACCGTCCTTTAGCCGAGAAAGATTCGAGTGCTTTATCTTATATTCATTCAACGATTGCAAAAAAATACAAAAAACCAGAATTGGACGGAGTTTATATCAATTGGAGCGATATGGGAAAACTCTATACTAATAGCAGTGATTTTAACTGTAAATATCAATTTTATAACAATGAAAAACTATGTTACGGTGATTACTTTAATTTTAACCCTGTAACTTGGTGGGTGTTAAAAAATAATGGAATCAACATTATAGGACCAGACCCCAAAGACTTTGAGTTTGATATTCAACCACAACAATTATCTTCTTATGTACTTAGAAATATGAATACATATTGGGCTAATAGGATTAAAACTGCGGAGAATTCAATTACTGACTTAGTTACGATGCCTACGGACAAAATTGATTTTGAAATAGAATGGAACGTTCTTGGATTACTACGTCAGTTCTTTACACTAAAAGAGTACGATATTGTTTCTAAGTTGGACGCTGGTGAATATGGATTAACGCAAATTCCAGTGGAATGGCACAGTATCATAGAGGAAGCAATGAATATACGTAAAGGTATAAAGGTAAATATTTTCAGTTCAGATATGGAGCGAATTGATAAAACTCTAAGATTCTCAAAATTTTTGATCACACATTGTAATAGTATAATAGAGAAAAAAATATCCAAAATATAGGGGTTTAAAACAGCTATTTTTAATTTTATCAATAAGTTTGTGAAGGAATTCACTTAAACTAACGGGTGCTTTACTTAAAAAGGAGTAAAGCCTTTTTCATCTTTAACTAAAGCAGCAGTTTAGTTCAACAAGAATTAGAAAATGTTAACTCTGTCGAAATTAAATATTTAAACTTATCACTTTTTTCAGCTTGCTAGTATTGGGCAATAGGTAAAGAGGAAGGGCCGATAATTGCTATGAAAAAGGGGCTGCTATTGTTTCTATTAGTAGTAAGTGTTCTCTTAAACGTGTACCATTTCGGAAAAGATTATTGGGTAGGAATGTACACGCCAAATGAAAAGGACCAGGTTATTTTAAGCGAGATGGTGCAGCTCGTCGTGGAAAGTAAAGAGTATCAGCAGCTCGTGGAGACGGAGAAAGTTCGTGCCATTGCTCCAAGTGTAGACCGAAACAAGGGGGGGCGTTATCCGTTTCATTATGGAGTGTCGGTGCGGACAGACAGGCAGACCTATATCTTCTACTGTCAGGACGAATCTTGTTCGAGCATGACCATCGGAGCATGGACATACTCAAGATATAGTGAGCAAGAACCCGTATTACTCCTAAAGGAATAGATAGAGCTGAGGATGACTTTCTTATTTCCTGAATAAAAGTTTGCTGTATTTGAAGAGCATTGGAATACTATGACGGACGGATCATTGTTCTTATTGAACTAACGGGGCAGGTTAATGCAAAAGCATATTTTGAATAAAGGGTGTAGAGGGGATGATTTAGATGAAAAATACATTGAGGGTTGGAATAAGTCTACAAGTATTATTCTTTATTTTATTCTTCGGAGCTTTTTTGCCAAGAATGAACAATGTATTCGGTGCAATCATTTGTTTTATCATAAGTTTAGTAAGCTTATTCATTGGTATTAAATCGTTAAAACAGCAATTCAAACCCGTTCTATCATTTATTGTTATAGCTATTGCGAGTATTATTTTGGCATTTACACTTTTTGCTTATTTCACAACAGAAGGTGGAATACCGCCAGCGATTCTGCGATAAATATTGTAACTAACGGGTGCTTTACTTGAAGATCGTTGAGCTGCTGGGGGATTAATTCTTATTGAACTAACTGGGCAGGTTAGTTAAATAAGATGAAACATTGCTATTAAAGCTTTTACTACATATACGAGGGGGGATGGTATATGAAAGTGAAATTGGTTATGTTCTTTTTGTCATTTATAATCCTCATTATTTTCGCTTACTATAAAGTGAATTATAGGGATTTAGATGAAGCTATAAGAGAATCGAATGTTCAAATTGATGAAGTTTTCCACACTATTGACTTTAATGATCACATCATTATGTTTTATGGCAGCCATGGTGATGTTTTATCAGTAGCATCAATCGAAAAGACCCTTCTTGGTTTTAGGTGGGTGTTTGGATCAGGAAGTAAGCAATTCAATGAAGAGGATAGAATGCTGACCCGAATGTTTAGTAACTTAAAGCCAACAAGGAAAAAGTCGAAGGATAATGAATTAATATCCCTGACTTTCGGGGTAATTAACGACCCTTTGATTGAGACGCTTGAGATAAAATATAAAGACCAAGATTTCACCAAAGCAACAATCATAGCAACAAGTAAGGGACGAATATGGTATAGCTTTTCAGAGACCCCTGTTAATTATGATCCGGAAGTAAAAGTCAATTATATGGACGGAACAGAAAAGACAGGTTGGCATTGAACGGGTGCTTTACAGGCTGCTTGACTGCTCTCTCTTGTTGTTCAACTAACGGAGCAGTTTAGTTGAAGATCGATGTTTAACTTGTGTTCAACAATCGGGCCATTTCGTTGAATACTAACAGGCGAGAAATAAAACGAGTGCAATTGTTAAATTAGGCGGCAACCTTTCTGCTAACGGGTCAGGATACTTGAATAACAAAGGGCGAATAATAGAATAAACAAGATTTGATTATTGGAGTTGAAATGTGTGAGCCTCTTAAAGTTTTTTGTTTATCAAGTCATTTTTTCTATTATTGTTATAGCAATCTCAAGTTAGTTTTTTAATATCTTTTTATAATTCCTTAAATGACGTTAAAGCCTGCCTATGCAGGCACTTCGGCATTTTGTGTTATGGGAGATGTTCTTAAATGCTCTTAGAAATTTTTATATTTTTGTCTTGAAAGGTAGTAAAAAAGTAGTAAATTCGTTTTGTACTACCAAGCAAGATACATTTTATATCAAGCAGCGAGCTGCTGTTCTTGTTGCTTTCTTTTTTCCAATCGTTCCATTTCTGCACTTGCAGAATCGAATGTTGCGTGTGCGTGGAACGCTGTCCGGCAGCCGCCCCATCGCCTAGCGTTCCGCATGGCATCGGGCGGGCAGCAGCCGGACAGGACGCGCCGCCTGTCGGCGCTGCGCTTCGCCCTTGCCCTTGGGGACGGGAACGGCGTTACGGGCAGATGCAGCGAATTTATATTTTCGGAAGTAGGGAAGAAAAATGATTGAATTAAGAAAAATTACCCACGATAATTTTGAGGCAGTGTTGAAGTTAAGCATAACAGACGAGCAGAAAGGAAATGTGGATTCCAGCATATATTGTTTAGCTAAAGCCTATGTAAAGATACTCAACGACGAAAAACCTCCTATGATCTTCGCTATATGCAACAATGATGAAGTCATAGGATATGTCGATATTGGATTTTACGAACTGGCGGAAAGTGCATTTTTATGTGAAAAATATGGAGATAAATCTACTTATGGACTTAATCGCTTTATGATTGATAAAAAGCATCAAGGCAAAGGATTTGGCAAACAAGCAATGATGAAAGTTATTGATTATATAAAGTCGTTTCCACAAGGAAAAGCCGATGCAGTTGCTACATCATATTGGATGGTAAACGAAGCCGTCCGGAAGTTGTTTGCGTCTGTCGGTTTCGTTGAAACAGGAGCGATATGGGACGGACAAACAGGGGGTAATTGGAATGCGGAAAGAAAAGATATAGAGTATGCAGAAGTAGGTGCCAGACTCGGATTATAAAGCTAACAATTTGAATAGTGCATCGTACAGTATAAGACCAACTATGCGAAGTCAATAACAAAAATGCAAAAAGAAAGCACAACATTAGCCGTGCAAAAAAGTGCACGCTTCCGCGAACCGTAATGTAGAGCAGTTTACTTCAATAACAATCTTCAGCAATCGGGTGCGATTGTTGAATAAGCGCCTCTTTCTTCTTCAACTAACGGGTGCTTTACTTCAAGAAGGAGTAAAGCCCATTTTTTATTGAACTAACGAGGCAGGTTAGTTAAGAGTGTTATTTAACTTGTGTTCAGAAATCAGGGGATTTAGTTAAAATAAAAGCTTCATGAGAAGGGGGAATAAAAGAATGATAAGCTGGTGGGGGACAGATAGTATCTTCTGGTGATATTGAAGTCCAAAGGGATGTTGTGTTAGGGAAGTTCTACGACTAAGAAGGAGAGAGCTATTTCATGAAAAAGAATATCTTGATATGTGCCTTACTAATATCACTAATGTCAGTGGTAACTTTTACATTTTTTTATGAAAAACCCATTCTAACAACGTATGAAGCAGTAAAAAAGAGCTGAAGAAATCCTTAAAAATCCACCGGAAGGTTGGGAAAAAGCAAATCTAGATGTAGGATTGAAAGTTACTCCAGAAAATATCATCGCTAACTTAATTGAACGTGAAGGTCGTTTTTTCAATAGATATAAATGGGAAATCACGGTTATATATAATGGAAAAGAACCTACTGTAGTTATAGATGCTTACAGCGGGAAATTCATTGAAATTTACGGTCCATTAAGTTAAGAGATTATATAAATTAGAAAATCTAGGTCCTTATTCAACTAACGGGTGCTTTACTTCAAGAAGGGGTGAAAGCATTTTTTCTTATTGAACTAAAGAAGCAGTTTTGATGAAGAAAGGGTTTGTTTAACTAAGTAAAGTTCTTAAAGCAGATAACAAAGGGTGATATTGGTGGTTGAAAAATACATTACAGTTGATAATGGAAGGATATGGACTGAAAAAAGAGGAAATGGCAGTCTTCCAGTCATTTTAATAAGTGGCGGACCTGGATCTAGTAATTATTTAGAACCATTGTCTTTTCTTATTGCTGATATTTGTGAGGTTATAATGTTTGATCCTAAAGGTTGTGGTCGTTCCGATTACGATGGAAACGGGTATGATTTAGAATCTTGTCTTGAAGATATGGAAAGAATTCGTAAAGAGTACGGGTTTAAAAAGTGGGTGGTAATTGGTCACTCTTGGGGAGCTGATTTAGGTTTAGCTTACTCATTGTTATTTCCTCAGTCTATTTTAGGATATGTATCTATATCGGGAACTGGAGTACAAAATGATAGGGACTGGAAGGACGTCTATAATCGAAAAAAAGAAGAAATTGGTGAATTGAAACCAGATTTTGAGTATGAGGCTAATGTGATGGTTCATCGTTCACTGATTAATTCTTGGAGAGCATTCATTAAAAAACCACTGTTACTAAAGGATATCTCACAACTTCAAATACCCTCATTGTTTATTTATGCAGAAAATGATATTCGTCCTTCTTGGTCAATTAGGCAGATTTCCAGTCTTATTAGTAATTCTAGATATATCGAAATTAAAGGGGCTGAACACTATATTTGGCTTAGTAAAAAGAATGAACTAGGTGAAGTTCTCAGAGCTTTTATTAAAACTTTTGTTAAATTAACTTCCAGATATGACAGTTGATGATGTTTTGGAACGTTTTAGTGACTTTTTCTTATTCAACTAACGCAGTTTAGTTGAAGAGTAGAAAAGTATTGCTGTATATAAGAACGTGCATTCCACTTGTGTCTATAAGGAGGATACTATGAGTAAAAAACGAAATTTGGTATTGTATATTGCTGTGAGTTTAGACGGGTATATTGCTACAGAAGACGAATCTTTAGAATGGCTATTTAATGTTGAAGGTGAAGGAGATAACGGATATTCAGAGTTTTATGAGACCGTAGATACAGTTTTAATAGGTAAAAAAACTTATGATTGGATAATTAGACACGAAACAAGGGAATTTCCATATAAAAATAAAGAGTGCTATGTATTTACAAGATCTTCAATTGAAGATACCGAAGATGTCAAATTTATTAATGATGACATAGTTAGTATTACTAATAAATTGAAAAATCAAGAAAGAAGAGACATTTGGATTGTTGGTGGAGGGGAATTGTTACATCATTTTGTAAAAGAAAAATTAGTTGATGAAATTATTTTAACAGTTGCCCCAGTCATAATAGGAAAAGGAATTCCGTTATTTAATAAAGGAGATTATCAATTAGACCTTACGTTGAAAGGAACTAGGAACTTCAATCAATTTGTGGAATTACATTATGGCGTTAAAAAATAAAATTTCTTATTCAACTAACGGGTACTTACTTGAAGATCCTTGAGCTGCTTAGACGGCTCTTTTTTCTTCTTCAACTAAAGGGGCAGTTTAGTTGAAGAAGATAATTTAATATTATCCTCTAACGGGGACAGAATTAAAGGAGGAAGCTTTAAATAATGAATCTATTATTTGAGACTGGAAAAGTGGATGTAAATGAAGAAAAGCTAAGGGCTTTTGATGAATATTGTCAGAATGAAGGATCAGACGAGTTTATAATTATTAAGGATGGCAGATTATTCTATAAAAACTATTCAAACACCAAAGATCCAATCCAACTCAATTCACTAACAAAGGTATTTGCGGGAACAGCTATTGGACTATTATTAGACGAAGGATACATTGATACATTACATACGCCAATAGGTTCAATTTTCCCTTCGTTAAATGATGATCCTAAGAAGGACATAACCATTTGGCACATTCTAACACATACATCAGGCATAAAAACTTTAGGTCATGATATCGAACTGAGTAATGCAGATAATTGTGTTGAATACGCACTTTCAATGGAATTAGAAAATATTCCTGGAAAAGTTTCTAAGTATAATAACGAAGCAGTTGCTCTTATTTCGGGAATTGTTGAAAAGTTAAGTGGGGAATCATTAGACGAATATTTATCACGGCGAATATTTAAACCACTGGGAATTACTAATTGGTCATGGCTAAGAGATAAAAGTCAAAATCCTTACCCATATGCTGGTCTTGCATTAACGGGAATTGATTTAGCTAAGTTCGCACATCTCTACTTAAATAATGGATTGTGGAAAGAACAAAGAATATTATCAGAAAAGTGGATTCAGGATTCAACAAAACCAACTCAAAACATTGATAGAAAATGGGGATATCTTTGGCTAACAGCTCACGATAAAAGTTCTAAATATATCGGTTACGGAATGAGCGGTTATGAAGGAAAGTATTTATTTGTAAGTCCAGCTAATAATTTTATTGCAATTAGATTAGTGCATCGAAAAAAAGGAAAACAAACTCCCAATGCTGAAAAGTTCTTCCATTATGCCATAGACCTGATGTCATAGAAATTGAGTAACATAACAGTTACCGACTGGGGCTTTACTTGAAGATCAGTGAGCTACTAGACGGCTTTTTATTCTTGTTCAACTAACGAGGCAGGTTAGTTGAACAAGGCGATGAGATTATTAGGGTCGAAGTAAGATGGAAAAGAAATGTCTTGTGAAAGTGGTGAAAAATTGGATACTAAGGAGCAAAAAAAATGGGGATGCCTTATTTTGACAGTCATTCTTCTGTTGGGACCAGGGATTTTTTTATATGATATGAAGTTTCAAGAGACAATGCTTGTTTCCAGTGTTTCTCCTAATGGCAATCACAAAGTCAAAGTAGTAGAAAAGGGGTCAGCATTTTTCTTTGGTTCATCAAAGGTTCGAATTAGAAGTGGGTGGAGATATACTAATCGATTGATATCAAACGACGGAGGTAGACTCAATCCTTCGAATGCTTCTATTGAATGGAAAAGTAATGATATTGCTCTAATCACTCTTTTAGGAGAAGAACAACAACCTGAAACGATAGAATTCAATGCTAAAACGAAAAAGGTTGAGACTTTACGGTAAGGTGGAATTCAATAAGCTAATTACCTTACGAAGTCGTTTAGCTTATTAAATTCACTTTAAAACAGATTGTATAATTTCCAATTTAGGAGGCAAGGAAATGAAATGGATTCATGTTTTAGGCATAGTTGTTTTAACAGCGTTGGTGAGTGTAGGTGTCACATATTTAGTTATGGAGAAGAACTATGAAAATGAAGCTTCTAAAGTTGCAGAGCCTGAATTAAATATCGATTCAAAAGAAGATGAAAAAGAACAATTTGTATCGATAGTGGATACGAGTAGTGGCATGGGTTGGGAGAATTCTACTTTCTCCAAGAGGATTGATGAGTGGAAAAGTGGCGATGAACCTTTCGTTGGCAATCTAGTAGAAGAAGTGATTCAAGAGATGGCGCACCAAAAGATTATCGCTGAAATAAAAGAAGATTCTATTATGATTACACCAGAAAGAATCGACATTTTAATACAGATGGTAGAAGAAAACAAAGATAAATATGGACGCAATGCACAGTATGATAAATATGTACGTCATGAAATGTATCTAGATATATTAAAACGTTGGAAAAAAGGTGATTTTTCAACAGTTGACGATGACCATAATATTTTAATGTTTATTCAAGGTGGGAAAATGCCCGAAGGGTTAGCGACAGGCGTTGCTTCGGAAGAACAAGAGAAACACTACATCTTCCAATTATTCGGTAAAGAGGTAGATGAAGTCTTTGGTTCGACAGAAAAGCAGAATTAAATTCTGCTTTATTTGCGCTTGCGTTTGATTCTTATTAAGCTAACGGGTGCTTTAGTAAAAATGGACATCAAAAACAATGAGCTTGGAGATACATTTCCTAGCTCATTTCTATGTGCATTTTTATTACATAGCCAAATAAAAAGACGACGAATTTTATTCGCCGCCTTCGCGTTTTATTATTGATATTGGTTCGCCACGTCTTCGACATACTGCTTTAATTTTTCGAACTTCGCTTCTAATTCGTCATAGTCTTTGACGCTTTTGGCAGTGCGTTGCCGATGAAGAATTTCACTTGCGAGAAGGAACATTCCCGAATGAATCTTTTCTTCTTCGGTTTTGTAGTCATCGGACAACAAATGATTCGGGAAGCGAGCAATGACTTCTCTTGTCCTCAATGCGATTTCATTTCCTTTTTCGTCATCCATTTCAATTGGTTCGGATAGAATCTTTGCACTTGTCGAAGTCCACGACTGAATATCATCGAACCTTGATACTTCGTCCACATTCACAACGCCAAGCCCTTCAGTTATAGTAATGATTCCCACTACCTGATTCCTAAAGTTGTCCTTTAGTTCTCCATAACCTTCATTCTTATCAGCATTATTAATTAATTCTATGCCTAACGCTACTAATTTATCGAAGTCTTCCTTTAACCCCATTTCAGCTATTTCATCTTGAAAGTAATCACCGTAAACTAATGTGTCATTCACAACTTCTAACTTATCTACCGATGTTTTAGCTTCAATTGTCCATCTACGCCCAATGTCCCATATATATTCTTTAACAGTCTGATATTTTGAAAATGCACCGGTTTCTTTCCCTGACACTAGAAACTGAATAAGATCTATTTGATTTGTGAATTTCGCCCTTTCTTCAGCGTAATCTTCCCCTAAATCGAATTTTAGAAGGATATCATTCGCTATCAACTGCAACTCGTAAAAGTCCTCGTTCAACCCTAATTCCTCTATCTCAGGTTGGAAGAAGTTTACATAGGCAATTGATGCTTTAGCCATAGTTAATTCTGCTTCATCTGCATAGTAAACACTCCGGTAATCAGAATCCTTCTCCCAATTCTTAGCTAAATCATTAATGAAATTATCTAGAGAAGTGTATTCCGGATGTTCCACTATATTCTTCCCGAATTTATCCGTGATTTCATTAGCTTTCGCTTCAGCTTCAATTGCTTTAAGGTCTACAGCTGATTCTCCATCACAACCCGACAACAGTAATCCACAGACAACAATAGAACCGATTGAAACGCTAAATTTTTTCAATCTATAATTCTCCTTTCGAATGTTACAAATATTCTAACAGAGTAATCTTGCGTATTCAAGGAGAGCTGGTATATGTAGAATCGAATCCCAATATCTGAAAAGCATCCCCCTTGGTAGTAGCTGAATGGTTGCTGTCTATTTATTGTGTTGATGGCTTTGTGGAGTCTCTGTGATGCATTTAGGAGGGAGACAAAAGTGAAGTCGAGAGTAAGGGGAGAGGTTAGAAACGATTCTAGAGGTATTCTGGAGGGTTTAAATGAGTTTGGAGTTTTGAAGTGTCAAGTGGATGGATATTAAGTCAAATAAAAAAGGCTATGTTAAAGGAAAAGGTTGATTTATTGTTAATAGTAAGGTGACACCTACCCAACATCTGACTAAATAATATTCTTACTATTTGGGTATTTATGTTAAAATAAGAACAAGCTTATGTAGGTTTGCACAAATAAATTAAGATGGTGAACTATAAATGATCGGGGTGGAGAATTAATGAAAAATAAGGATACTGTTTATGATATTGTCGTGCATACCGTCAATTTAATTCTGTTGGGAGCTATCGGTTTTCTCGCGTTTTTCTCTGTCTTTAATATTAGCCCAAACAAAGACATGACCTCTGGCATGGTTGCATTGGTTACACTTACTCTCCTAACGGTAATGTGGGCAATCAATTACTGGTTCCAAGTTAAGAAAAGAAAATGGATACTACCAATAGCTGGAACCATCCTTTTTGTCGCCATCACTTTTCTTATCCTGGATGTAGGCATACCATTATTTTACGACGTTTTTATTAGATAAGCCCGCACACCATACAGAATAACAATCAAATAGATTTATTACTTTTGTTTAGCTAGAAACTCGGAACTATTGCACTAAAGGGTGCTTTACTTCAAGAAGGAGTAGAGCCTTTTTTCTTATTGAACTAGCGGGGCGGTTTAATGGGATAGGGGATTGAAGGATTGAGGTGGAGGAGAAATGAAAAAAGGGATAGCTTTGTTTTCTATTGGATTAGTAATGTTGATGTTAGGTATATATCTATCCATTAACTGGATTGTAATCGGAGGTTTTCTTGGTGTTGGTGGAGGGCTTATAATGGGGTGGAGCACCTATTTTTTAGCTCAAAAACGTTAATTAAATTAAACAAAACCGACTAATAGAAGCTCGTCTCTTATTTCACTAACGGGTGCTTTACTTGAAGATCGTTGAGCTGCTGGGGTGATTCTTATTGAACTAACGAGGCAGTTTAGTGCAATAAAGAGATGAAGTTGCAATATCAAGGGGATAAAATGAGTCTGAGATTGGGGGATTCTTCGTGTCAAATGAAATTATTGAAAAAGTGAAAAGAGGACTCGAGGGAATCGAAATCGGCTATTTTGACACAGGTCAAAGATTTGAAAAAGAAGCGTATTACGATTATTTTGGTGCTTCAGATAAGGAAACGCGTCGCTATGCGATTGCTGTATTTACAGTGTATTTAGGAAATTGGTATAGCCTTTGTAGTTTTCCATTTTTAGATAGAGAATCTTATTTGGAAGAGTTTATTAAGGCATTCATTGAGCATCACCAGCAAATTGAAAGTGATTTTCCTATTATGTATGAATATATCATTTCATTTTTAATTCGGATTGAAGAAGAAAATAGTGGAAAATATACTCATTCAACTTTTGAAATTGACAAGGAACTACACGAGCGTTTGAAAAGAGAAGTGTTAATACCTAAACGAGAATACTTAAATAAGCATACATCTATAAAATATTTTTTAAGGGAAATTAGAGTTAATCCTTTTTTCAAATCTGATCACTTTGAAGAATAGCAATAACAGAGTAATTTCACAAAAAAATCTTTAACTAACGGGTGCTTTACTTCAAGAAGGAGTAAAGCATTTTTCCTTATTGAACTAACGCAGCAGATTAGTTGAGTAAGGAACGTTCTCAATAAAAAGGATTTTGATTTTCAAAGTCGAATGACTAAAGAGGTTATGGATTCAACTTAAACCAATGAAGGGGAGAAATTTGCGGAACAAGGATTAGAAATACAAGGGAAATAGAGTTAGCATTGGTGAATATTTTTAGGCCATGTGTGGATGTGTCTTGTCTTTGGAGAGGAGATAAAAAATGATTGAACTACGAAAGATAACAGGGGAGAACATAGATAAAGTAGTAGCATTTGAAGTTGAAGAAAGCCAGAAAGACTTTATAGAAACTACTAACCTCAGAAGCTTTGCAGACGCTCATATGTTGAACGCAGAAGGTATACCAGCGACTCCCTTTGCCATTTATGCCGATGAAGTTGCGGTTGGATTTTTGATGTATATTTATGAAACGTTGGATCATGAATCATTTGAAAATGAAGTTTTTTACGGGAAGAAGTGCTATTTTATTTGGCATATTATGATTGAAAAGAGTTACCAGGGGAGGGGATATGGCAAACTTGCTTTTGAAAAAATGTTGATGGATATTGAAACTGCGCCAGATGGAGAAGCAGAATATGTAGCCCTCTTTTATCGAACAAGTAATGTCATAGCTAAAAAATTATACGCTTCATTTGGTTTCGTAGATACAGGGATCATTCAAGATAATAATTCGATGTTGGCGATTAAAAATCTAGATGGAGAAAAAACAAAATTTCTAGTAGGATAGGATCTCTCATAAAGAAATGTAATCAAGAAAAACCGACTTTGTTAAATCTATCTGTCTTAGCAAAAATTAAATATTATATAGTGCTTGTTCAACTAACTAACGGTTAGCTTTACTTCAAGAAGGAGTAAAGCCATTTTTTATTGAACAAACAAAGAGGAGTTAGAAATGAGAAAAATTATTCGTATGCCTTTATTTTTGGTACTAAGAGTAATCCTTGCAGCTTCTGATAAAGAAGGAGAATTAACAAGACCTTAAAAATGTCTTATTGAACTAACGCAGCAGGTTAGTGCAAGAAGAGGTATTAACAAAAGTGTGTTGAAATAGGTAATAAATGTATAGTATTCAATTCAACATTTTTGGGAAGGAGAGATTTACATGATTTCACTTCGGAAAATCACATTAGAAAATCGAAGGGAGGTATTCAAATTAGAAGTTGCAGATGACCAACGCCGTTTTGTTGCATCCAATCTCTCGAGTGTTGCTTCGTGTTATGTTCTTGCTACCAATGGAGGTAGTCCGCTTCCTTTTGCAATTTATGACGATGAACAGATCGTAGGGTTTGTTATGATTGTTTATGGTATTACTGGTTACGAGCTTCCGAAAATCGCTAATAATAATTATTGTATATTACGTCTTATGATTGATAAACGGTATCAAAATCAAGGTTATGGTAGGAAGGCAATGGAAAAAACATTGGAATTCATACGTACATTCCCAGTAGGTCATGCTCAATATTGTTGGATAGCATATGATTCCAATAACATTGTTGCTAAAAAGCTCTATGAAAGTTTTGGTTTTCGTGATAACGGTGAGATTTGCGAAAATGAACCAGTTACTGTGTTAGAGCTCTAACTTTAATACATAGCATGATGATTCTTATAAATTTTTTATTTATCTTATTAAACTAACGGGTGCTTTAGTCAAGTAGATCCATGTCTTTTAAGACATGGATCCTTTACATTTAAAAGTACTTCTGATAATACTCTTTCCTTAGCCTTCCGCTTAATTGGGCGTAGATCCTTGTGGTTTCACTTTTCTCGTGCCCCATAAGACTTTGTATGACTTCAATAGGAGCTCCATTATTCAATAAATGAGTTGCATAGCTATGTCTAAGTTGGTGTGGATGAATCTCTTTGTTGATTTCGGCACGATTTGAAATTCGTTTAATGATGTATCGCATTTGGGCGACACTCATTTTATGTGGCTGCCTTGCTGTCACAAAGATGGCAGGATTATTGTCATTACGGCTTTCAAGATATCGTTTAAGCCATATGTCGCAACGTGTATTGAAATAAACTTCCCTTTCCTTATCCCCTTTTCCTCTAACGATCGCGGATTGGTTGGTCCAATTAATATTGTTCTTTTCTAACGCAACTATTTCTCCAATTCGACAACCTGTAGAAAACATGAATTCAAAAATCGCTTTTTCTATTGAGGTATGACAGGATTCACGAAGGTGTTCTATCTCTCGTTCGGTTAAATACTTGGGTATCCGCTTACCGACTTTGGGAGATCTTTAATCTTGGAAGTTGGATTCTTACTCAGGTAGCCTTCTTCATGAGACCAACGAAAAAAAGATTTCATAAAGCGTATACGATGTGCAAGACTGGCTGGTTTTAAATGCTTGCCCGATACAGCAAGGTATTCCTTCAGTTGATTCGTATCCAGCAATTCCATCTCTACATCCTTAAAATAACCGATTAGTAACGTAGACTGTAATTGATAGGCCTTCAACGTTCGTGGTGAAAAACCCTCTATCCGTTTATCAGCTTCAAACGAAGACCATGCTTTTGACAATAACAATTTCATTCCCCCTAAGAGAGTAATATAAAAGGGATTATTGCCAACTAAATAGAAGTATAGTCATACGGAGTTTTTTAACTAACGCAGCAGGGTGAGTTGAAGAGTGTTCTCTAACTCGTTTACAACAACCGGGCCAGATGTGATAAATAACTAAAGAAGGTGAAAAATATATGTGTGTTAAAAGAAAACTTGCAACACTAATTATTGCGAGTTTGATAGTAATGTCTTTAGTATTTTGGTATGTGCAAAAGGAGCCATATAGTACAGAGCGGGTTTTAAGCTCATTGTTTGATAATTATGATGTGAATAGCACTCAAATGGATGGTATTGATTCAATTATATGGATAGATGTATTCAATAAAAATGATATCTGAAGTTGAAATGTATTTAAAATCCAAATTGTCTAAAGATGATTTAGAACACTATGAAATTGAAGTAATCTCTCAGTGGTCGAGGTGAGATCACTACACATTCAAAATGGAGAAGTATTAAACTAAAGGGTGCTTTACTTCAAGTAGGGTGTAAACTTTTACTTATTGAACGAACGCAACAGGTTAATTCAAGAAGAATCTGAAAGTCAGTATGATAAAAGGGGTTGTTTAGATGAGTAGTAATGACATTATTACCAAACGACTTATTATGAGAAAATTCTCTAATAGAGATATGAAGGAATACTATGAAATAGTTAAGAAAAATGAAGTGGGAGAATGGCTTGGAATAGGAAAAGGTATGTCTTTCGAAGAGGCAGAGGCATATCTAAATAAAATTATAGAACATTGGACTAAACATAATTTTGGTGTCTGGGCAGTAATAAATAAAACTAATGAAGAAATTATGGGGCATTGTGGTTTGAGGTACATTGATGACACAGAGGATATAGAAATTATTTATCTGCTTGACCCAAAGTTTTGGGGTAAAGGATATGCGACGGAAGCGGGGAATGAAGTGATTAAATATGCATTTAACTATATTAGGATTGATAAATTAATGGCACGAGTTAGAACTGATAATAGCAAGTCGAAGAAAGTAATTGATAAACTTGGATTTGAGTATATTGGCGATAGGGAATATGCTGGGCGTACATTATCATTTTATAAAATATAGTCTGTTTCGTATTTATCATTACAATAATCTTTTCTTGTCCAACTAAAGGGTGCTTTACTTAAAGATCGTTAACCTGCTTTAACGGCTCTTTTTTCTTGTTCAACTAACGGAGCAGTTTAGTTGAAGAGGGAGTATTAAGGTTAATAAAGAATAAAACTAGGCAGGAGGGTGATTAAAATGAGAAGGGAGAAATAAGAAAATGAATATTAATAAAGAAATCAAATTAGAGGAGAAACTGGAAGAAGACATTACAGGCGTAACTTGTATTTACATTCCCGTTAAAGACGTTTACGAGTCCATTAAATGGTATCAAAAAAATTTAGGTTGTGAACCTACAAACCATAATCCTGTTAAGCCGGGGATGCAAGTATCGATCTTAAGATTTCCTGATAATAAAGGGAATTTCTCTGGACCAGGTCTAAGGCAAACGGTGCCAGCTATATTCCTTGTGACAGCAAAGGGAGGAGCCGAGATTTTAGGTTTTACGGTTGGCAGCAGCGATCGACACCCTATAGCTTGTTTTATTACTCCTCGTATCCAAGAAATGTACAATCGTTTTAAGGAAAACGGAGTAAACATCGTATCCGTAATTCCAGAAAATAGGTCTTTGGGATCTAACTTTAAATTTTGCGATCCAGATGGGAATATGTTAGAAATCTGGGAGCCTTAAAAACATTAATTAGAAAAACCTGGGGCCTATTTCAAACGTAGGCTCCTATTTTCAAAGGCGGCTTTTATCCAACAATTCTTACAGGATTAACTTTAATATTAAGTATTTTAGTAATTAAAAAACTGGGAATCAATAACACTTTGTGAAACATTGTACTTAAACTAACGGGTGCTTTAATTTAATAAGGATAGTAGAATATTTCGCCAAAAAGCGCTCAGATTTCTGAGCGCTTTACTTATTTTTATTTAGTATTTCACTGTTGAAATAGATGCTGATTAACCTGTTATTTACGTTGTTAATTGCACTTTTTTCCCCATCAACCGAACCCGTTACTTTCCTTCATCTGCCTGTATTAATTATCCTTCATTTCTCGCAAATGCTCCGGCGTTCATTCCTGCAATCCGCCCTGTAACGAGAGCGGATGTAATATTATAACCGCCTGTGTAACCATGGATATCCAATATTTCTCCACAGAAATAAAGCCCATCCTTTTTTCGCGATGCCATCGTTTTCGGCTCGATTTCTTTCGTTGAAACACCGCCGCCCGTGACGAATGCCTTTTCAATCGGCTGTGTACCGTTCACGGTCATTGGAAAACCTTTCAGTAAGCCTGCAAGCTTTCGGATCTTTTCATTGGAAAGACCGGCTCCAATATCGCCTTCGTCAATTCCGGCTCTTTCAAATAAAAACAGCAGCCATCGTTCCGGTGCAATTCCTTTTAAGCTATTCTTTACCGCTTTCTTTGGATCCTCTTTTAACTTCGCGTGAATCATTTGGAAAGCTTTTTCTTCATTCATTGAAGGGAGGGAATCAATCCGCATGTCAACGGGCTTCCCACTGTTTTTCATTCGCTCCTTCACGACAAATTGGCTGCATCGCAATATCGCGGGTCCGCTCAATCCAAAGTGGGTGAACAGCATGTCCATCTGATGGGTAATAAGGGTCTTTCCTTTCGCATTTAATACAGAAACAGCAACATCCCGCAATGCGAGTCCTTGCAGCTCCTTAGATTGGATAAATGGTTCATCGGATAATAACGGAACTTCTGTCGGATACAGCTGGGTCACCGTATGACCTGCCTTCTCTGCCCATGGATAGCCGTCTCCTGTACTACCTGTTTGAGGAACTGCCTTTCCGCCAACAGCAACAACAACCGCATTGGAACGGATTTCTTCGCCATCTTCCAGCCGCACTCCTAAAATTCGTTCGTCATCCATCAATAATTTTTTCACGCGGGTCGACAATCTAACTTCCACGTGCAATCGTTCCATTTCGGAAAGCAGCGCATTGACGACGTCTTTCGCTTTATTTGACACGGGGAACATCCTGCCGTGATCTTCCTCCTTCAACGGCACGCCGAGCCCTTCGAAAAATGCGATAATATCCTCATTGTTGAAGACAGAAAATGGTCCGTATAAAAATCTTCCGTTCCCTGGGATGTTCTTCACAATTTCTTCAAGCGGCAATCGGTTCGTCACATTACACCGGCCGCCACCCGATATTGATAATTTATTTCCAAGCTTTTTTCCTTTGTCCAGAAGGAGAACTTTACCTCCATGTTCTGCTGCTGCGATTGAGGCCATCAGTCCAGAGGGACCCCCACCGATGATTATGACGTCATACATATATGGAACCACACTTTCAGTTTTTCTCCATTATACAATGAAGTGCCTGAAAAACATTCGATGTGCTCGTTAATCATTGTGAAAAGTAACATCTGCGGGTAAACTGATAAGTAGCTTTGTTGAGCAGTTTTAAAGATTGGAAGGATCAAACATGTCATCTAACCTTGTGAAAGGCACCGCTATTTTAACGATCGGCCTCTTTTTATCGAAGGCGCTCGGTCTTTTATATGTCATTCCCTTTTATGCGATTGTCGGTGAAGAGAATATCGGGTTGTATCAATATGCTTATATTCCATATAATTTAGCCTTGGCAGTCGCGATTTCTGGAGCACCACTTGCTATTTCAAAATTCGTTTCAAAATATAATGCAGTTGGGGATTATGCGACAGGTAGGAAGTTGATGAAATCTGGGATGCTTGTCATGGCAGTATCCGGCTTACTCTCATTCCTAGTTCTCTTTTTCTTGGCTGAACCGATTGCTCATCTTGTCATAGCTGATAATGAAGAGGAATTTACAATTGCAGAGGTTACATCAGTAATCCGTTGGGTAAGTTATGCATTGCTTGTTGTCCCACTCATGAGTATTGTTCGTGGATATCTTCAAGGTAATCAGAAATTTGAACCGACTTCTGTATCTCAGCTTGTTGAACAAATTGTTAGAATTATTGTAGTTTTACTAGGGGCATATCTTGTAGTAAATGTTTTGGATTTATCGCCACGTACTGCTGTGAACTTCGCTGTATTTGCCGCTTTCATAGGTGCGTTGGCAGGTCTTGTTGTTTTATATAAGTATTGGTTAAAATACAAACCAGAGTTCAACCAACTATATGAGAGCAGCCCCCCAGCAAGTAATATTAGTTTTATTGATATGTATAAAGAAGTGATAGGTTATACAATCCCCTTCGTTCTTGTCGGTGTAATTAATCCTTTATATCAATTTGTAGATATGATTACATTTAACAACGCGATGAAATCAATCGGTGTATCAAATTCAAGTATGTATTTTACAATGCTTAACTTTTTAACTCATAAGTTGGTAATGATTCCTGTAATGGTTGCAACTGGTTTTTCAATGGCTTTAATTCCTGTCATTACAAGTTACTATACGAAGAAGGATCAGAAAGGGATAACACGATCACTCGATCAAACATTTCAAATTATGCTCTACTTAACCATTCCGATAGTGCTTGGATTGATTGTACTCTCGGATGAATTCTATACATTCTTTTATAGTGAAAATCCGATTGGTGCAGATGTGTTGGCGACATATGCTCCGGTTGCGATCCTGTTCGGATTATACTCCGTGACAGCCGCTATCCTTCAGGGTATCGATAGACATAAATGGATTATATTCACATCACTTACAGGATTATTATTTAAAATGATTTTGAACATCCCTCTCATTAAACTCTTTGAAGTGAATGGGGCAATAGCTGCTACGGCAATCGGATATGGGGTTGCTGTTGGAATCAATATATATGTCATCTCAAGAGTTCTTCATTATCGTTCGAGAATGGTATTTAGGCGTTTGATCCTCATAGGGATTTTCAATGTGATAATGCTTATTGCCGTTTACGCTACTTTAAAAGGTCTTCTTGCCATAAGTCCTGTCGAAGGCAAGATGCAGGCGTTGCTTTATGTCTTAATCTGTGCGTTTGTCGGAGCGGTGGTCTACGGTATACTGTCGTTAAAATCCGGGCTTGCACAAAAGTTGTTCGGCGACCGATTGACGAAGATTACGAAGAAGCTTGGAATTGGAGGTTGAACAATGCGGCTCGATAAATTATTGGCGAATATGGGTTACGGCTCCCGTAAAGAAGTACGGCAGTTGTTAAAAAAGGGAGCTGTTCAGGTGAATGCCAAACCGGTGAAGGATGCAGCGCTTCACGTCAATCCCGAAAAGGATGAAGTGACCATTCTTGGTGAACCGGTCGTTTACAAGGAATTCATTTACTTAATGTTGAATAAGCCTCAAGGCGTCATCTCTGCAACGGAAGATAATCGCGATCGAACTGTTATAGATCTGTTGGATGCAGAGGACCGTCATTTCGAACCGTTTCCAGTCGGCAGGCTCGATAAGGATACGGAAGGGTTTTTATTAATTACAAATGACGGCAAACTGGCGCATGAATTGTTATCGCCGAAAAAGGAAGTCCCGAAAACGTATTACGCCCATATCGAGGGCAGGGTAGACGAAACGGATGTCGAAAAGTTTGCGGAAGGTGTCACATTGGACGATGGCTATTTCACGAAACCGGGACAGCTCCGCATCTTGCAATCAGGTGAGACATCGGAAATCGAGTTGACGATTACCGAAGGGAAGTTCCATCAAGTGAAGCGGATGTTTGAGGCGGTCGGAAAGCGGGTCGTCTATTTAAAACGGCTTTCAATGGGGCCGTTGCAATTGGACACGATATTGCGCTTGGGAGAATACCGGGAGTTGACGGAAGAAGAAGTCGCTATGCTCCGCAATGAAAAAGGCTGAACCGTATAATGCGGTTCAGCCTTTTCGTATGCTAGATTGAAGTGTATTTACGAGGGCAATTTAACTTTTTTCTTAGTTGTCGTCCATTTTCCACGGGCTGGGCTTGTGATGAGCTCGTTGTATTCGAGGACATTTAAGTCCCGTTGCGCTGTGCGGTTTGTGATGCCGAATTCTTCAACAACATTTTCCGTTGTGACAATACCCCTGTCAAGGATATATAAGTATACGTCCTTGATGCGGGTAAGCATACGATCAGTAGCTGGATTCAACTTTGGAACCACTCCTTCATCTTCATTTTCCAAAAACGATGGGCATGAGACTATTGAATGTACCGTACGTTAGTTGAAATAGCCCCCGACAATGCACTCCTTTCATCAGAACGTTGCGTCAGATGCAATGTTCTGACAATATAAGTATAACTCATTTTTGTTAATAATACATGTATTTTTTGTAAATCTTTATTTGAATCGTTTAGCTCTTTATTTTCTAAGCGGAACATGTGAAAATAGGATATTAAGAAAGAGGGTGCTTGGATTGGTGAATTGGAAAGAAAAAGTGTTGGAACGGGAAGAACAATTACTTGATGATCTTAAGCAATTGATTTCAATTCCTTCCGTTCTGGATGAAAGTTTGGCGACAGGGGAAGCGCCATTTGGTCCGGAGCCGAAGCGCGCGCTTGATTGGCTTTTGGAAGAAGGAAGGAAAGCCGGATTTTCGGTGAAAAACATCGATAATATGGCTGGCCATATCGAGATGGGGGAAGGGGACGAATTGCTCGGTATTCTTTGCCATGTCGATGTTGTCCCTGCAGGCGGCAATTGGACATACGGCCCGTTTGACGGAACTGTCAAGGATGGGAAGTTGTTTGGACGTGGTGCGATTGACGATAAAGGGCCGACGATCGCTGCTTGGCATGCGATGAAATTGGTGAAGGAAGCAGGTATTCCTTTGAATAAACGGGTCCGCCTCATTATCGGGACCGATGAAGAAAGCGGTTTCCGTTGCGTTCGACGCTATTTTGAAAAGGAAGAAATGCCGACGATCGGGTTTGCACCTGATGCTGATTTCCCGATTATTAACGCGGAAAAAGGGATTGCATCATTGGTCTTTACCCAAAATATGCGAATCCAGGACGGACAACTATTGGCTTTCGAATCCGGAAGCAGGACGAATATGGTGCCTGATCAGGCTCGTGCTGTGATCGGTATAGGGATTTCAAAAATCAAGGACCAATTTGCAAGTTTCTTGGATACACATGACTATGGCGGTTCGATTGTTGGAGACGAAAACGGGACAACAGTGCTCATCAATGGCAAGTCAGCACACGCAATGGAGCCTAACAATGGCGTCAATGCGGCTTATGTGTTGGCAACTTTCTTGAATCGCATCTTCGAAGATGGGCAGTCCAAAGACTTCACACAATTCATCATAGATGCTTTCGGAAACGAGACGCGGGGAAGCTACTTAGGCTTAGCCTTCAATGACCACATATCAGGCGATACAACATTGAATGCCGGCATCGTCTCCTTCACTCCGGAACAAGGCGGCCAAGTGCATGTAAGCATGCGGTATTCCGTCACCTATCCATTTGAGGAGAAGATTGCAACTTGCAACGATCGCCTTAAAGATACAGCTTTCACTATGGAAGTGAAATCGAATTCGAAGCCCCATCATGTCGATGCAAATGACCCGTTCATTAAAACGTTGCAGGAGATTTACACGTCCTATACGGGTGAAGAGGCGGAGTTATTGGCAATTGGTGGTGGCACGTACGCACGGGTACTTCAGAAAGGAGTCGCTTTCGGAATGCTCTTCCCAGGAAGGGACGATGTCGCTCACCAAGCGGATGAATATGTATATATAGAGGACTTATTGAAAGCGACAGCTATTTACACGGAAGCGATCAGTCGGCTTGCAACCAATAAAGAGGAAGGGGAACATGAATGACGATTTATTTTATTGATGGCCAATTTACAAGCAAGGATAGCTTGAATATATCCATAGATGACAGAGGATACTACTTCGGCGATGGGGTTTATGAAGTCGTAAAAGTATATGATGGTGAACTGTTTACTGCCGAGGAGCACTTCTCGCGCCTTTTCCAAAGCGCTTCGAAAATCAAAATGACGATCCCTTATTCTGAACAGCAGCTGATCGACATCGCGAAAGAATTAGTCAAGGTGAACGAAGTAGAAACTGGCCATATTTATATGCAAGTGACACGTGGAGCATCTCCGCGGGTCCATCAGTTCCCGGAGCTTTCGGTAGCTCCCGTCGTGACCGCTTATGCGATTCATAATCCAAGGCCGTTAACCAATATTGAAGGTGGCGTCTCAGTGAAATCGGTCGAAGACGTCCGTTGGTTGCGGTGCGATATTAAAAGCTTGAACTTGCTTGCCAATGTCCTTGCAAAACAAGAGGCATACGATGCAGGTTGTGTAGAAGCGATTTTTGTCCGTGATGGACTCGTCACGGAAGGATCATCGTCCAATGCATTCGGAGTCAAAGACGGAGTTGTCATTACACATCCGGCAACAAATCTCATTTTGAACGGAATTACACGCCAAGTTGTATTGAAGCTATGTAATGAATTAGGCATTCCAGTCGAAGAGAGGGCATTTACCCCTGATGAAATGAATGCGATGGATGAATTTTTCATTACATCGACGACTGCTGAAATCACTCCTGTCGTATTGATCGATGAGAAACCGGTAGGCTCGGGTGCACCAGGACAAATAACAAGAAAATTGCAAGAAGCATTCGCACGGCAGATTCCGCTGTCCGTAGCGGGGGAATGAGGAACATCGCTTACTGATCGGAGTGGATGAAATTGGCGCAACTCGTCAAACTGCTTGATTACGTATCACGCTACGAAAATGATTTAACACGTTATCCAACACAATATATCCGTTTGAAAAATTCCCAGTGGAGGCGGATGAAAACACAGTGGGAACATGGAGCCGACCTTTCCGATTGGCGACAAATTCCCGAAGAGCCTGAAGAGCGGACCGAGGAGGGAAAATGGTACTCTCCTCTTTTCCGTATTTTTGGCAACCGGAAAGAGCAAACGGATGAAATAGAGTCAATTGAGACAGATGAAAAGGACCAGGAAGAAATAGATGTGTTTGATTTTAATCCGAATATCATTTATCATCCTGAAAACGAAGAACAGCTCCGTAAGCTCTATTTGGACCAGTTGTTCCATTTCCAATTGAAATGGGCCAGTTCGACAATGATGGAAAAGTCCAATCTGGATGCAGGATTTATGAGGGATTCGTTGCTAAGGAGCTTTACACAACAGCTCCCTGATAGCTATCTTTTGTTCTATTATCCAATTCTGAAGGTGAAAAAAGCGCCTGTCGAACTTGATATCCTTCTCATCACACCGATCGAGTGCTTATGCATAACTGTGTTGGAAGGTGAGAACGCAGCGGCTTTCATCGGCGACGGTGATCGGTTTTGGACAAAGAAATTTGGAGACCAGGAATCTAAAATATTGAATCCGCTTATCGGGCTGAACAGGATGGAAAAAATAGTTTCTGGAATTCTTGCGGCTAAGGGAATTGACTTCCCTGTAAAGAAATTGGTTATCTCAAGGAACGGCTATATCGATTATCCCGGGATGCCGTTCGATACGGAAATTATCGATCGAAAAACATATACTGAGTGGTTCACGTCCTTGCGGAATTCGACAGCGCCGATGAAGTTCAATCAATTCAAAGCCGCACAATCGATTTTGGATATGGGACAAACTACTGCAGTAAGCAGACTTTTTGAAGAACAAGTGGATCAGGGACAACCTGATAATAATGAATAGAAAAGAGTGTAATTGATTATGCGGCTTCGCAACAAACCGTGGGCAAAAGATTTCATGGCAGAACATCCTGACGTGTTAATCCACGAAGAAGAAGGTACAACAATTGATTGGAAAGCCGTTTTCGGCAATGAAAATCCTGTACACGTGGAAGTCGGGACAGGCAAAGGGCAATTTATCATCGGAATGGCGCTCGCCAATCCTACTATTAACTATATCGGAATCGAGCATTTCGATAATGTCATCGTCTCTGCTTTAGAAAAAGTCATCGAGGCCGAAAAGCCTGCCAATTTAAGACTATTGAGAGGAAATGGCGCAAACTTAGAGGGCTTATTCAAACCGGGCGAATTGGACAGGGTCTATTTGAACTTTTCCGATCCGTGGCCAAAATCTCGCCATGCAAAACGCCGATTGACCCATGAGTCGTTTTTGGCGCGTTATGAGACAGTGCTAAAGAAAGGCGGGGAAATCCACTTCAAAACCGACAATCGGAAGCTATTCGAGTATTCCCTCGTCTCTATGTCAGCGTACGGGATGATTCTTCAGGAAGTGTCACTCGATTTGCATGCGGAAATGCCAGAAGACAATATTATGACGGAGTATGAAGAAAAATTTTCTGCAAAGGGGCAGCCGATCTACAGACTTGAAGCAAAGTTCAATAACGAGTAAAACGGGAAGGGGTTGTTGTGTTTGGATACATACAATTTTCACGATATGAAGCTTGTTTGGCTCGATGGGGGAGTCAATTTTTTAGACGGAGGCTCGATGTTCGGAGTCGTTCCGAAAGCGTTATGGTCACGTAAATATGCCGTCGATGAAAACAATTTGATAGAACTTCGTACAGATCCGATTTACATTTCGTATGAGGGGAAACATATCCTTATTGATTCAGGGATCGGAAAAGGCAAACTTACGGATAAACAAAAGCGCAACCTCGGTGTCCGTTCTGAGACGAAAGTGGAGGAGAGCTTGAAAGAGCTTGGATTAACGCCTGCTGATATCGACATCGTACTTATGACGCATTTGCATAACGATCATGCTGCTGGATTGACAGGCTTCGCTGGTGATGAGCTCGTGCCGATTTTCCCGAATGCAGAAATTTACGTTTCACAAATCGAATGGGATGAAATGAGGAACCCGAATATTCGGTCGAGAAATACGTATTGGAAAGAAAATTGGGAGCCTGTCCAGCATCAAGTGAAAACATTCGAGGACCGACTTGAAGTCTTGCCAGGCATTGAGATGATCCATACGGGCGGCCATAGCGACGGTCATAGTATTATCAAACTTACCCAAAACGGCGAAACGATGCTTCACATGGGAGATATTATGCCGACACATGCCCATAGCAATCCGTTATGGGTGCTTGCCTATGATGATTATCCGATGACTTCGATTTATGCGAAGGAGAGGCTAATGAAAGAAGCTTTGCCAAACCGATACCGCTTCATCTTTTATCATGATGCCGTTTATCGTCTCGTCCAGTGGGATGAGACGGGCAAAGAAATTACTGAATCGGTCGAACGTACAAGATAAATTAGAAAAACAGCAGGTGAAGGAGCCATTATTCATGCTCCTCACCTGCTGCTTTATTTTTGGATCAACTCGACAACAGTGCCTGTTTGCGAGTTAGCCGCAAATTCAAATTGCTCCAGTTCGCCATTCCGGATTCTTGTGATGCCGCCCCTGTAAACTTCCATCGTCAGTACATTGTTTGTAAAAGGTTCAGGCTTCATGACGATCCATGATCCGTCAATCGGACCTTCTTTCTTGAAGGCATCCTTCACTTCATTCAAGACATGTTCCGCTGGAGTGTTCGGATTCATCTTTCCGATTGCCTGATTGACAACGAGTCCAGCAGCTACGCCTGTCAAAACTCCTGCTACGAAATCTTTCACTTTCATGTCTATGAAACCCCCTCGATTAATCTTCCCCAAGTGTACCATATTTCCATATGTAAACTGTAATCGAAAATAATTCGGAAAGCTAAATATTATGATGGAAAGTTTCAAATACGTACACTATACTAGAAGCAGTACATAATTGAATTGGGGGAAACTTTTCATGAATAACGAAACGTTGACGATGTTCAAAACATTGACCGAACTACCGGGTGCTCCAGGAAATGAGCATTTGGTCCGCAATTATATGCGTGAAGAATTGGGCAAGTATTCTGATGAAATCATCCAAGATAACCTAGGTGGTATATTTGGCGTACGCAAAGGCCCTGAAGATGGTCCGCGCATCATGGTTGCTGGCCATATGGATGAAGTCGGCTTCATGGTAACTGCCATCACTGATAACGGTATGCTACGTTTCCAGCCGCTAGGAGGCTGGTGGAGTCAAGTGTTGTTGGCACAGCGGGTCCAAATCATTACAGATGAAGGTCCTGTCATCGGAGTCATCGGATCTATTCCACCACATCTACTCAGTGACGAAGTCCGGAATAAACCGATGGACATTAAGAACATGCTTATTGATATCGGCGCGGATGATAAAGAGGATGCACAAAAAATCGGTATCCGTCCAGGCCAGCAAATTGTGCCGATTTGCCCATTCACTCCGATGGCAAATGAAAAGAAAATATTAGCAAAAGCTTGGGATAACCGATACGGTTGCGGATTGGCGATTGAGCTATTGAAAGAAGTTCACGGTGAAAAGCTTCCAAATAACCTCTATTCCGGCGCGAACGTCATGGAGGAAGTCGGTTTACGTGGGGCGCAGGCTGCTGCCAGAATGATCAATCCTGATCTATTCTTCGCTTTGGATGCAAGCCCGGCGAACGATGCTTCCGGCAATAAAAATGAATTTGGCCAGCTAGGTAAAGGAACACTGTTACGCATTTTCGACCGTTCGATGGTAACACACCGAGGCATGCGTGAATTCATCCTTGATACTGCCGAGTCAAACAACATTCCTTACCAATACTTCATCTCCATGGGCGGAACAGATGCTGGTCAAGTCCACGTTTCAAATGAAGGTGTGCCAAGTGCGGTAATTGGAATTTGTTCACGCTACATCCATACATCTGCTTCTATCATCCATACCGATGATTACGCAGCAGCGAAAGAACTTCTCGTTAAATTAGTGAAAGCCTGCGATAAAACGACAGTTGAAACAATAAAAAACAACGCCTGATTGAAGAAAGAAAATAGCATATTTGGCCATCCTTTACATTAATAAGGGTGGCTTTTTTTGACAGAAAGGAGACCGTCATGAATTTCATCATAGGTTCTACGAATCAAGCGAAAGTGAAAGCGGCCCGGACCGTTCTCGAAAGTCATTTTCCATCTTTCGAATTATCCGAAGTGAAAGTTCCTTCCGGAGTAAAGGATCAGCCAATTGGCGATGAGGAAACAAGAACGGGTGCATTGAACCGTGCAACGAATGCAGCAAATCAAGCAGTAGGTGCAATCGGCATCGGTCTTGAGGGAGGGGTTCGACTGCTTGGGGACGAAATGTTCGTTTGTAACTGGGGGGCACTCGTATTGCCATCCGGGAACTCATTCTCAGCGGCGGGCGCGCAAATTCCTTTGCCGAAAGAGATTGCTGTGGAATTGTTAAAAGGACGTGAATTGGGAGTTGTCGTGGATGACTACTTCCAAGCAAACGGTATCCGCAATAGCGAAGGTGCTATCGGAATGTTCACTGCACTTGCCGTCACGCGGGACAAGTTATTCGAACACATCATGCAGTTATTGATCGGTCAACTGAACTATTACAATGCTAACTAAATCGCGTTATTTGCATAAGCGTCCGATAATCTTTAAAATAGGTAGCGGTATTTGATTAAAATTGTACGATTGGAGGAAGCTGAATGTTCCGCTACTGGAAATTCTTATTCCTGGCAATGCTATCCGTCATTGTATTAGCTGCATGTGGCAAAACTTTAGAAGAGCAGGCGACGGAAGCAATCGCAGCGGCGAAAGAAGCTTTTCAACAGCATGATCAACATGTAAATGAGGAAGTTGATGGTGTTTCATTATATAAACCGGCTGGATTCACAATCGAAGATACATCCGATGCCCAAAACATCGTAATGAAAAAAGGTGATGAAACGTACCTCCTATTCATTAACCCAAATGAGGCGAAGGACAGCACGCTATTTTACGATCTTTTGAAAAATTCGAAGGACAAAGAGCGGTTTGAGGAAGTATTTACCGATAATAGCTACTTCGGTTTCGCATCGGTTACGCAAAAAGGTGAGGATCAAGTCGAGCTCATTGCGAGTGTTGGTGGTGTCAAAATCACGACAATGTCGAAGCAAAAAAATATTGTAGCGAATATGGGCAAAATGATGGAAATCGTCAGTTCCATTCAACAAGGCACATAATCCGACGGCTATGCGGTCACCCGGCGCAATTGCGGCGAGCGGCCGTTTATTTTTGAAGAAAGGGTGAAGGCTATGAATTCACAACAATTGGTGGAATTACTGAAAAAGCAGCTGCCATCCGAACATTTGCAATGGCGATTTGATCGGAAAACCGATAAAATCCGTTTGGAGCACTCCATTTTGAAAAAGGGAATGGATATTTCCTTGCCGGAAATCCTCGCAAAGTATGAAACAAAAAAAGATGCCGCCATCAATGAAGTCGTTTACACGATTCGTGAGACGTTCAAGGCAATGGAAAAAGAGCAGACGGAAGGATTCATGAGAGAAAATGCAATCTACCCAGTGATACGCTCCACTTCCTTCCCACAAACGTCCAAAGCGGGGGACCGGTTCATCGTCAAAGATCATACAGCGGAAACGAGAATTTTCTACGCGTTGGATTTAGGGACGACGTATCGTCTCATCGATGAATCGATGCTGGAAGCAATCGGCATGACAGAAGCGGAAATAATGGAATCAGCTCTGTTCAAGGTGCGGTCTTTGCCGACGAATATGAAAAAAGACGAAGTAGCAGGCAATCTGTTTTACTTCGTCAATAATAATGACGGTTATGATGCGAGCCGTATTTTAAATCAATCCTTCCTAAAAGAAATGGAAGGGAAAATTGAAGGACATATGACTGTATCAGTCCCTCATCAAGACGTCCTCATCATCGGTGATATCCGCAATGATACGGGCTATGATGTGCTTGCACAAATGACGATGCAATTTTTCACTGTCGGGGCGGTGCCCGTCACCTCCTTGTCATTCATTTATGAAGATGGTAAATTGGAACCGATTTTCATTATGGCGAAAAATCGGGTTGCTCGAAAGGAAGGGAAAAAGAAATGAATATTTTCTACAATCAAAATGGAGTCGGCGATGTGCTAATGGTGCAGTTGACGACTGAACGACCAGTAAATCGGGAAATTGAAAAAAAGAACGATATTGCGCTTATCAAGGATGAAGCAACAGGTGATGTCGTCGCATTCAACGTGTTTAATGCTTCCAAGTACGTAAAGGCGGAAAATGACGGTCAAGTCGAAACGACTGAAGAAATCGTTAGTCAGTTGCAAAAAGCGTTACAAACGAATGGTGTAGAGATTGAGCTCAATGTGGATTTCTCTCCCAAGTTCGTCGTAGGACTAGTTATAGGAAAAGAAAAGCATCCGAACGCGGATAAACTTAGCGTATGTAAAGTCGATGTCGGAAATGAAACCCTTCAAATTGTTTGCGGAGCGCCGAATGTTGAAGAAGGCCAAAAAGTCGTCGTTGCAAAAGTTGGAGCAGTTATGCCATCCGGAATGGTCATTCGAGATGCAGAGCTGCGGGGAGTGGCTTCCTCTGGAATGATTTGTTCAGCAAAAGAGCTAGGTCTTCCTAACGCTCCGGTTGAAAAAGGGATTTTGGTCCTTTCTGAAGACGAGACGACTGGTGATCCTTTTTCGATATGATACGAGCTTAGTTCCCACTCCTATAAGTGGGGATAAATTCTTTAACGTACTGTCCAAAGCAGTACGTTTTTCTTATTTTGCCCATGTCATTGATTTACTCGATGAAAACCTGCTAAAATAGAATGATCGACTTTGAAAAGAGTGATAGATTTGACTTGGATTAAAAAAATGATGAACCGTTTATTTGATACTGATAAAAATGAAGAATTCGAAGAAACTTTTAACGATATTGAGCAGGATGAATTTGAAGAACTTGAAGAGGAAGTCCGCAGCGAAAAACCTGCCTTCCGTTTTCCAATCATCACCGATGCCGAAATCTATGGATGGGAGCCGGATCCGGAAAATGAACGACGGAAAGCGGATAATTTAATAACAGAGTTGAAAGACGATGATTTTGTACCCGTGCCATTATTTAAAAATGAAAGATGGCCAGGCGGAAACGAAAAAACAACAATTCATCGGGCGACCGCCCCGTTGAAATATCAAACTGCACAAACCGAACAGAAAAGGAACGCATCTCTTTCACAGAAAAGGGATGAGAAGCCTACAGATGATAAAGAGGAAATCAAATCATCAATTATCATGAAACGGAGTAACCGACCGTTTACTCCGACTGAAGTTCCATCGCCTGTATACGGTTATTTGAGACCGAAACGGGCTGACGTTGTAACAAAAACGACTTCTGTGGAAAGTGCGATGGAAGAAGAAATTCACCGCATTGATTTGGAAGATCATGCACATACTTCGAATAAAGAACATTTGGCCGAACCTATGCATGAATTTCTTGAAAAGAGGGTCTCAGATACCATTGCTGCATCTGTTGCCGAAAAGGAAATAGGTAAAGGTGACACTTCGTATATGGACGAACACCTAGTCGAGAACGTCGGAATAGAAGTTGAAGAGGCAACTGGACTAGAACATTATCCTGAACAAACAGAGCAAGTGGCCGAAGAAGAAGTGGAGCTTGAACAAGTTTCGGAGCAAGCAGTTGAGGAAGAGTTCGAACATGAAGAAGTTAACCCAAACACAGAAGAAGAGTTCGGACATGAAGAAGTGAATCCGAACATAGAAGAGTTTGGACACGAAGAAGTGAATCCGAGCACAGAAGAAGAGTTCGGACATGAAGAAGTGAATCCGAACATAGAAGTGAATCCGAGCACAGAAGAAGAGTTTGGACATGAAGAAGTGAATCCGAACTCAGAAGAAGAGTTTGAGCATGTAGAAGTAGAACCGACGGCAGCGGAAGAAGAAGTTGAGCTTGAACGTGCATTGGAACCGGAAGTGGAAGAAGTTATTGAGCACGGGAAACTAGAACCGACAGCTAAAGAGGAGGTCGAGTCTGTACCGCAACCGAAAGAGTCCATCGTACCTTTCAATGTGTTAATGTTGAAAAATGACAAACTGAAGTACGAGAGACGAGAAAAAACGGTAAACAGTCCATCTTCTTTTCCAGGAACAGAACAAGTTGCTGAAAAGGAGACTACCGTACAGACGGAACCGAAAGCAGACATCGCTCAGACTGTCGAAACTGCCGAAGAGCAGGAACAACCTGCGTTCTATGGATTCCCTTCGAAAGGCTTCCTAATACAGCCTGAAGAGCATATAGAAGATACGGATTGGCTTCAGTCCCAGTCACAAAAGCTGGAAGAAGCACTTTCTTATTTTGCTGTACAGGCAAATGTAATAGAAGCGGTGCAAGGGCCCACTGTCACTCGATTCGAATTGACGGTAGGGCACGGTACAAAAGTGAGTAAGGTCCGTAATTTGACGGATGATCTGAAATTGGCACTTGCAGCTGAAGATATTCGAATTCAGGCACCAATACCTGGAACGAGCTCCATCGGTATTGAAATTCCGAACAGGAAGCCAAGAGCCGTTCGGATTTCGGAAGTAATTGAAACAAAACGCTTCCAAGAATCTGAATCCCCACTCGAAGCAGTGCTAGGACTAAGCTTAACTGGTGAGCCGGTAACGTTGGATTTAAGAAAGATGCCACATGGAATGATTGCCGGCGCTACGGGTTCAGGGAAATCCGTATGTATTAATTCAATCTTGATCAGTTTATTGTATAAAGCAACACCTGCAGATTTGAAGATGTTGCTCATCGATCCAAAAATGGTGGAGCTTGCGCCGTTCAATGGCATCCCACATTTGCTAAGCCCAGTCATTACTGACGTAAAGGCTGCGACTGCTGCATTGAAGTGGGCGGTCGGCGAGATGGAACGCCGTTATGAATTATTTGCGCATGTTGGTGCGAGAAATATTGAGCGTTATAATGAAATGGCAGAAAAAGATCGGAAATTTTCTTTGAAACTTCCTTATTTGCTCATCGTCATTGACGAGCTGGCGGACTTGATGATGATGGCGCCAGCAGATGTTGAAGTATCAATCAGCCGGATCACACAAAAAGCAAGAGCATGTGGAATTCATTTGATCATTGCTACACAACGTCCATCCGTCGATGTCATTACAGGGACTATAAAGGCAAATGTCCCAACTCGTATCGCATTTTCCGTATCCTCACAAATCGACTCCCGGACAATTATCGATACACCGGGTGCTGAAAGGTTGCTTGGAAAAGGTGATATGCTGTATCTCGGAAACGGCCAATCTTCAGCAACACGGTTGCAAGGTACATTTGTCACGGATGCCGAAATTGAACGTATAATAGAACACGTTCAGAACGAAGCTGAGCCGGATTATTTATTCGGTCAAGAGGATTTGTTGGCGAATACGATGGAAGAGGAAGAGTCCGACCCTTTATTTGCCGATGCATGCCAGTTCATTATTGAACAAGGCAGTGCCTCTACATCCTTATTGCAACGAAACTTTAGCATCGGATATAATCGTGCGGCGAAATTGATGGATCGCATGGAAAAACTAGGTTTCATTTCTGAGCAAAGAGGAAGCAAGGCACGGGAAGTGTACGTCACGGAAAGTGAACTTAACCATTTCCTGAATGGCCATGAAAAGCATGTTGATATGTAATGATGTAAATGATGATTGATTCGTATATATATTGGAAATAGAAGGTAAGTACAAAAAATGAATGGATATTTGGTAAGCAGGTGATTGCTTAGCTAAAGATCCAGAAATGGGAACAGTTTTGATCACGGGAGGTTTCATTATGACATTGTACCATTTTACAGGAATCAAAGGATCGGGGATGAGTTCCCTTGCACAGATCCTTCACGATTCATCCTATGCAGTGCAAGGTTCGGATGTGGAGAAATATTTTTTTCCGGAAGACCCGTTGCATGAAAGAAATATAACGATCCTTCCTTTCGATGAAAATAATATTAAACCTGGAATGACTGTCATCGCAGGAAATGCTTTTCCTGACAGTCATCCTGAAATTGTAAGAGCTCATGAATTGGGCGTTGAAGTGATACGCTATCATATTTTTCTTGGCAACTACATGAAAAACTTTGTTTCTGTCGGAATTACAGGAACCCACGGTAAAACATCGACAACGGGGTTGCTAGCTCATGTCCTTGCTGGAAATGCCCCAACGTCTTATCTGATCGGAGACGGAACGGGGAAAGGTGTGGAGGATAGCGAGTATTTCGTTTTCGAAGCATGCGAATACAAACGCCATTTCCTTGCCTATGAGCCTGATTACGCCATCATGACGAATATCGATTTTGATCATCCCGATTATTTTAAGGATTTGGATGATGTGATGGATGCATTCGGGCAAATGGCATTACGCGTGAAGAAAGCAATTATTGCTTGCGGCGATGATCTTCATTTACAGCAAATTAAAGCGAATGTCCCTGTCGTTTACTACGGATTTGACGAAGGGAATGATTTCGCCGCTAAGAATATTGTAAAATCGGAAAAAGGTGCAACATTTGATGTATATGTCCGAAATGAGTTTTTCCATACGTTTACAATCGCGTTGACAGGTGATCACGGGATTTTAAATGCCCTAGGCGTTATTGCATTATGCCATTACGAAGGGATTCCAGTTTCGGGTATTGAAGAGAGATTGGCTACCTTCAATGGCGTCAAGAGACGCTTCACCGTGACTGAATTATATGGCAAGACGATTGTTGATGATTATGCGCACCATCCGACGGAAATCAAAGCGACTTTGCAATCGGCGAGGCAAAAGTATCCTAACAAAGAGATTATCGCGATTTTCCAGCCACATACCTTTACGCGGACGGCTGCATTATTAGAGCAGTTTGCAAATAGTTTATCAGACGCCGACCACGTCTATTTATGTGACATTTTTGGCTCTGCGAGGGAGAAGTCAGGCAATCTATCGATTCAAGATCTTATCGATAAAATCCCGGGAGCACAACATCTCGAACTAAACAATATCGATGCCCTCGATAAGCACGGCAATGCGATTTACTTATTCATGGGTGCCGGTGATATTCAAAAGTATTTGAATGTCTTCTCCGAACATACGAAAAAAGAAGAAACAGCTTGATTCCACTTTGGATCAGCTGTTTTTTTTCTTATGCTACAATATCCAGAAATAATTTATTTCGGAAAAAATGAAGGATATTTGAAAAAGATGTCGAAAAAGGTTAAAGTAGGTGGTGTTTATTTACTTGATTTAAAGGGTAGAAATTATCTATGGAAGTATTGTGGGAGGAGGATTGCTATGGAAGTGTTATTGTATATTGCTGCTATCGTCGCCGCAATTGCATTTTTGATTTTATGTATTAGCCTTGCAATGACATTAGGCTCAATGAAAAAGACATTACGAAGCGTTTCCGAAACATTGGATGGCTTGACGGGTCAGTTGGAAGGGATTACGTCAGAAACGACTGAACTTCTTCATAAGACAAATGCTCTTGCCGAGGATATTCAACAGAAATCCGAAAAATTGAACACTGTCGTCGATGCAGTGAAAGGGGTGGGCGACTCAGTCACCGATCTGAACAATTCAGTTCGCCGGGTCACCAATTCAATCACAGTTGAAGCCGAGAAGAACAGTGATAAAATAGCCCAAGTTGTTCAATGGAGCAACGTAGCATTTGGCATTATCGGTAAAGTGAAAGATATGAAAACAGAAAGATCTTCAGGATGGACTGCCTACAAAGCGGATCCAGCGCAAAAGCGACTGCCGAGTCCGGATGGACGTTAATGGCAATGCTTTACTAAACAAACAGGAGGAATTCACATGACTGAATATCAAAAACCGAATTATAACGATTCGAAATACAATCACCAATATTACGGAAATCAAGAATATAAAAATACATTCGGTGAACCATCTCAACTGCCAGTCAACTACCCGTACCGTTCCAATACGGATAGTTTCTACGAGGATGACAATTCAGGCGCAGGCAGTTTCCTCTTGGGCGCTCTCGTAGGAGGCGTAATCGGCGCAGCGGCAGCATTGTTCCTTGCACCAAAGACGGGAAGGGAAATGCGCGATGATTTTTCAGAGCAAGCTGTTCAATTGAAAAATAAAGGAATCGAATTGAGCGCTGTTGCAAAGGATAAAGCAACAGGAATCACGTCAGCCGCAAAGGAAAAGACAGACGGCATTACGAAAACGATACAAGAGCAATCCGGCCAAATTGTCGATAAAGTGAAATCACTAGCAAATAAAACATCAGTCCCGATGGATGATGGAACAGTTTCTTCTGAAGGCGAAGAAGCAATCGATTATGTCGAATCAACAATTGATAACAATCAATCAGCTGTGGACAACCAATCGACAGGCAACAGCGACGTCTCCTATGACAATAGTGAGAACATCGGAGAAGATAAAAATGTAAATCAAAATCATATTTCGGTTGAAACAGAAAAATAATAACGAAAGCCAGGCACCCTTGTCTTGAGGGTTCCTGGCTTTTCATTTGCATCAATTAAGGTTTGAATTTTATTTCCAGTGCATCGCCGCTAAATACGGGATCATTAAATCCGATCGGTTCTCCGTTTCGCAAGAGCTCATATGAACTAGCGGCTGTTTTCGGCAAAGAATAATCGATGAAAAGGAAAACATCACTGAATAAAAATGGCCGTTGAACGGATTCCGGAATCGTAAGCTTGTCTCCACTGTGGACGATTGTGGAATGATCGACTTGTTTGCCATTCAATAAGACGGGAGACAAACTGCTCGTCATCGTTACAGACTGTCCGTTGAACGTTACAGTTGCTGTCGTTAGCTTTACATCGTCCAATGCCGCAATAATCTCCCCAACAGTAGGAGGCTGCTGTATCTCAAATCGGATTTCATCTCCGTCTTTCAGTAGTTGTTCCGGAGATATGGGCGTACGGCCGTTCAATAATTGGGGCGTCCATTGTTCCAACAGGATTGTTTTGTTGTTGACGATTATTTCGAAAGGCATTGTAGTTTTGATTCCGAGTTCCGCCAGAATATCCTTCAATTTCGTTGAATGAAAATAATATATCTCATCCCGGTCGTGTACGATTGTATCGAGCTCGGCTTGTTTACCGTTTCGTTCAATTCGTGGTGTAATGGTATGCTTTGTTCCATCGATTGTAATGTTGATTGGAGACATTTCACCGATTAGATCGCGAATCGTCGCGGACGCATCCTTTCCGTTCGAGCCCGGAACTAAGGAGATGTCATCTCCGTTCACAATGAAGTCTTTCGTACTTGCAATCTTGCCGTTCAACAATATTTCGGAAGAACGACCATGTTCCCCCGGTATCGTCATCAGTTTGCCGTTTAACATAATCGACATTCCTAGCCCCGGTTTGCCGTACAATTGGCGCGCTTTAATATTTGCAGCAAGTAATGCATCCCCGACTGTCATCTCTTTTAGCTCAAACAGACGGATTGTTTTTTCATTGACTGTAACCGACATATAATGGATCGGTGCTCGTCTCGCCGCAATCGCTATGCCTATTGGCGTGACGAGTGCAGGGGAGGAACTGATGTTATCCGATAAAGTGACGTCTGATAACGCATCAAGTCCTCGAATCCCGATTCTATTTTCTGGCAAGTCCAATCGAATGCTCAATTCTTTCGTCAAATGAGGTGTCAAGCTACCTCCGCCGACAACCATGACGGCTTGAGGGGATTTGTTGTTGTTCAATCTTTTTATTTCTTCAGCAATACTTGAAGCCAGTTTCTCGATGGATGGTTTGATTGCTGTAATGACTTCCGTAGAAGGCACTTGCTGTTCGAATCCAAGAATATCTGAGATTGTAATTGTTTCTTCGTTCGCAAGAGAACGTTTTGCTAGTTCGGCAACAGGAAAATCGAGTAAATAATGATTGCTTAATGCCTCTGTAATTTCGTCTCCTGCAATGGGAACCATTCCGTAAGAGACGACTGTATTATTATTTGTAATCGCAATGTCCGAAGTACCTGCACCGATATCGACGAGAGCGACATTCAACCTTCGCATGGATGGAGGGATGAGGACATTGATTGCTGCAATTGGTTCTAGCGTCAAAGCTTCCATTTCGAGATCTGCCCGTTTCAACGATGCTAACAGCGACTCGACGACGACGCGAGGTAGAAATGTTGCAATTACTTCTGCCGTCGCAGACCTGCCTGCCTGGTCAATCAAACTACCAATCTCATCTCCATCCAGTTGATAATGAAGGACGGAATAGCCAACGCAGTAATAATAATCATCTGTAGTCGATACTGAAGATAATAATTTCTGCTGGGCTTGCTGAACCGCAGCCAATTCGAGTCGATTAATATCCTCCGAAGTGAACAGCGATTTCCCTGCAATATCAATCGTCATAGATCCTTCCATTGTTTTTAGTGCACGGCCTGCTGCAGCAACACTGACACGTTTCAAAGTTCCGTGTCGCTCTTCCAATATGGATTTAATTTCACAAATGACAGAGGCCACGCTTACAATATTATGTATTTGTCCATCGATCATTGAACGTTCCTTATGTTCAATTGTGACAAGATCGTTAACATGATAAATGCCGTCCTTTTCGGTTAAAATAATGCCGACGACGGAACGCGTTCCAATATCGAGTGCAAAGAGTTTGTTTGACAGAATAATACACTCCTTATCGTCAAATACTGAGAAAATTAAACAATTTGTAAAAAGACGTGACTTTTCAAATACTTTTCATTATACTTGGACTATTATATAAAAATGTAACACAGATTTCCCAGTTCGAAAAGGGAATGATGTGTGCGGGGAGGAGACATAATGATGAGACAAAACAATTTAGATCAGCTTAGAGGGCAAGTAGATGAGTTAAATACCAAAATCTTGGACTTGATCAACGAGCGTACAGCAGTTGTCCAAGAAATTGGAAAAGTGAAGGAAAAGCAGGGTGTCAACAGATATGATCCAATCCGCGAGAGGGAAATGCTCAACGCGTTAGTTCAATCGAATAAAGGACCCATTCCGAACGGTATTTTAGAACAGATTTTCAAAGGCATCTTCATGTCAGCATTGGAAATCCAAGAGGATGAGCAACGCAATGCATTGCTTGTTTCCCGTGAACGCAAGCCGGAAGATACGATTGTTGATGTGAATGGCCAAAAAATCGGGAATGGAGATCAGACTTTCATTTTCGGACCATGTGCCGTTGAATCATACGAACAAGTTCTTGCAGTTGCCCAATCGATTAAAGCGAAAGGCTTGACGATGATAAGAGGAGGAGCTTACAAACCGCGTACTTCTCCTTATGACTTCCAAGGGCTTGGTCTTGAAGGACTGAAAATTTTAAAACGTGTATCTGATGAAACAGGATTATCCATCGTGACTGAAATCATTACGCCGTCCCACTTGGAAGAAGCGCTTGATTATATCGATGTTATCCAAATCGGGGCACGCAATATGCAAAACTTTGAATTGCTGAAGGAAGCAGGCATGGTAAATAAACCAGTCCTTCTGAAACGTGGATTGGCAGCGACGATTGATGAATTCATCAATGCTGCGGAATATATCATGTCTAAAGGGAATAGCCAGATTATGCTTTGTGAGCGTGGAATCCGCACATATGAACGTGCGACTCGCAACACATTGGATATTTCGGCGGTTCCAATTTTAAAACAGGAAACACACTTACCGGTATTCGTAGACGTCACGCACTCGACAGGCAGAAAAGACTTGTTGCTTCCGACTGCAAAAGCGGCAATTGCTGTAGGAGCAGATGGTGTCATGGCGGAAGTACATCCTGATCCGGCTGTTGCTTTATCAGATTCGGCGCAACAAATGGATATTAAACAGTTCGATGAGTTCTATGCGGAAATCCAAAGATTCATGAATACACATCAAACTGTCTAACTTAATCCAGCCCGGCCGGGCCGGATTAAGTTAGACGCCTCCGGCGGATGTCACGGATTTTTAGGGGAGTTTATCGAGCAAGCTCGATAAAAATCCGGACGCAATTACGCCAAGGCGTAATTGATTGGTCGTCACATCTGAATTATTCTTTACAAGCGCCGGACCTTACAAGGTTCCGGTGTTTTGTTTATAATGAAAGTAAGTGAAAGCAGACAGATGGGAAGGAGATTCATCAATGGCAGTAACTATTTATGATGTGGCAAGGGAAGCAAATGTTTCCATGGCCACGGTTTCCCGTGTAGTGAACGGAAATCAGAATGTAAAACCAGCAACACGTAAGAAGGTTCTCGAATGCATCGAGCGTCTCGGCTATCGTCCGAATGCTGTGGCGAGAGGGCTTGCAAGTAAAAAAACGACAACAGTTGGTGTCATCGTTCCGGACATTTCAAAAAGTTATTATGCGGAACTTTCCCGTGGAATTGCAGATGTAGCGACGATGTACGAATACAATATTATCCTATCCAATTCTGATAAGCGTCCGACAAGAGAAGTCGAACTGCTTGAAGATCATCTTGGGAAGCAAGTTGATGGACTCATTTTCATGAGCGATTCTCTGTCGGAGGAGATCAAATCAGCAATGGCGACCGCGAATGTACCCATCGTTTTGGCAGGTACATTAGGATCGGAAACGGACTTGCCTACTGTCAATATTGACCACGAGGAAGCTGCCTATGTAGCAGTGAAGAAATTGATTGAAAATGGACACGAACGTATCGCTCACATTAGCGGTCCGATGTCTCGGGACATCAATCGGCTATGCAAAAAGGTCGGATATGAGAAGGCACTACAGGAAGCAGGTCTTCCTATTGTAGAGGAGTATTTCATCGAAACGGATAATACGTATGATGACGCTTATGAAAAGTGGAACAGCAGCATACGTGATCTAAAAGAGAAACCAACTGCTATTTTTGCAGGCAACGATGAAATTGCAGTAGCTGTCTTAAATGGGATAAGGGATGACGGCTATTCAGTTCCTGATGATTTCGAATTGATCTGCTTCCAGCATACGTTGCTGTCGCGTGCAGTAAGGCCGCAATTGACTGCAATCATCGTCCCGCTATATGAATTGGGCGCGGTTTCCATGCGGTTGTTGACAAAGTTAATGAACGGCGAAGAAGTAGAAGAAACGAATGTAGTCCTTCCTTACCGAAAGGAAGAACGCCAGTCGACGAAATAAAAAAGCTGTTCCGGACGAACTACCGGGACAGCTTTTTCTAATGCTGATTTCGAACGATATGTAAAGCGCGTTCGAGCATTTTTGCATTTTTTTCGGTTATTTCCGCTTTACGTGGAATCGGTTCGTATAAAGGGTTCGGGTCTTCCCACGTTTCGATGAAAGGTACGGGAGAAGTGCTATGCCAAGCAGTCAGCCATTCATCCGGCAACCTGCCGGAAGGTATCGGAAATTGCTTCATGGCGAGCCATATATGAGACCAAGCCCTCGGTACGACACGCCATATATCATACCCACCACCGCCGACGGCAATCCAGCGTCCTTCGCAATAGCGCTCAGCAATCTCACGGGCGATGCGAGGAATTTGTTCGTATATCTTCATTGTTCCGTACAAATGGGTAAGGGGGTCAAAATAATGAGCATCTGCCCCGTTTTGCGTTAAAATGACGTCAGGCTTGAAAAACGCGGCAACCTCTTCGATGGCAGTCTTGTAAATATGGAGAAACGACTCATCCTCCGTAAACGCATCAATGGGGAAGTTGAAAGAAGTTCCATATCCTTCGCCGTTTCCGCGTTCGGTTATGGCCCCTGTCCCGGGAAAAAGATATCTTCCAGTTTCGTGAATGGAAAGAGTACAGACATTCGGATCATCATAAAATGTCCATTGTACCCCGTCGCCATGATGCGCGTCCGTGTCGACATAAAGTACACGTGCGCCATATTTTTTCTGGATATACTTAATGGCGACCGAGCTATCGTTATACACACAAAACCCAGATGCTTTTCCTTGGAATCCATGATGGAGACCTCCGCCTAAGTTCAAAGCATATTTCGATCTTCCTTCCATCACTTCGTCGACAGCAGTCAACGTTCCTCCGACAAGCATGGCACTCGCTTCGTGCATGTTTGGAAAAATAGGGGTATCATCTGTTCCAATCCCGTATACAGACCCTATATTTTCACTGATTAGTCCCTTGCCTGCCTTCTTGACAATGTCAATGAATTTTGGCTCATGAACTAATAGCAATTCTTCGTCAGTCGCAGTTCTAGGTTTGACAATATCTTTATCGGTTATAGCGTTGCTTTTTTTCAACAGATCCAATGTAAGTACGATCCGCTTTTGATTGAATGGGTGGGTGTCCGAAAATGAATAGCCAAGCTGTTCTTCTGAAAAAACGAATACGGCGTCCTTTTTCATTGGTCGATGCCCGGAACATTCGGCCATAAGACTTCAAATCCGTTGTTTCGTAACCCATCTATCACTTGGAGCGGATTCATTGTCTTAATGCGAATGACTAGAATTTTATTGTTTTCGTTTTCCTTATCTGGATACACAAGAACACTTAGCACGTTTATTTTATGTTCATGGAACACTTTGGACACTTCAAAGAGGATGCCTGGAATATTCGGCACACGGACTTCGATTTGTGAGCCCGGTTGGTGAACCCCAGTCAATTCAATATATTTATACAGTAAGTCCGTCTCTGTAATAATGCCAACAAGATTGCAATTGGAGAGGATCGGTAGACAACCGATATGGTTGTCATAAAAAATGACCGCTGCCTCTTCGACAAAATCCATTGGATGACCTGTGATAGGGTCTTTTGTCATAATTTCAGATAGTGGTATATTGTAAACGGTTACATCACATGACTTCGAATACAGGGAAGGAACCGCTTCTTTTAAGTCCCGATCAGTTACAATTCCAACGAGCCCCTCACGCTCCGAAACAATTGGGAGATGTCGGATTTTATTCTCCTGCATAACCGTCAAGGCGTCGTTCACCGTATGCTCCGGTGAAAGGGTGATTACCTTCCTTTTCATAATCTCTTCAATCAGCATTTCTAAAACCTCCTATCAATACATGAACCTGTTCATGAAGCGAAGGTGATCGAACTGTTCGATCGATTCCTGATCCACTCTCTTCCCGATCCTCGCCATGAGACAGTTTGCGGGATGTGAACTGATTTCCGGATCGTCTGTAGCGTAATATTCTAACCCACCTGCATTCATCATCTTTTCCATCACTTTTCGGTACTCCCACACGTTCAGTTTAGTCCCTTTCAAATCCCAATGCCAATAATACTCTGTCGTGAGAATAATATAATCTTCCATTGCATCGTCCATCATTGACACTTCAAGCAATGCCTTTCCGACTCCGCCGCTTCTGAACTTCGGGATTACTTCGATAGCTCCAAGCTCGATAAGATTTTCCATCTTTCCTTTTGACCATCTTTCCAGTGGATCGGGATACAAGTAAGTCACATACCCGACGATTTCATTCATGTGGCGGGCGATGAGTATTCTTCCTTCCGGAAGATCTGCAATTTCGATTAGCGCCTTGCGCTGTTGTTCGGGTGGTCTGAAAGCGACCAAATCTTCATGGAATTCAAGTTTTGCCAATTCGCTGCCCGAAATAGGGCCTTCAATTACGAGGTCGCCGTTTTTATGTTTGACTTCCATCGCATTATACGTCTTCCGATGTTCCAATCTTATCACCGTCCTACTAGTAAATTGACCTTATTATCAGTATACAACAATTATCTACGAGACTAATAACTTCTTCGTGACGAATTAATCAATAATACTAAAGATATTAATTTATTAGCAAATACAGAATAAATAATGTAGAATAAGAAAGATAAATGTTTCACGAAAGGGTGATAGGAATGGAGAATAACATTTTGCCTGTAATGCAGGGGGATTATCATTTACAGGATTATGACCAAACAGCGAAGGATTTTACATGGTCTGACGCAGAGAAGGAATTCAGCTGGCATGAGACCGGGCTTATCAACATCGCACACGAGGCTGTAGATCGTCATGCGAATTCCTATCGGAAAAATAAAGTGGCTCTGTTTTACAAAGATGCGAATCGCAAAGAAGCGTATACGTATAATGAAATGAAAAGAATGTCGAATAAAGCCGCGAACGTTTTAACAAACAACTCAACATTGGAAAAAGGGGATCGTATATTCATTTTCATGCCTCGTTCTCCTGAATTGTACTTCGCGATACTCGGCGCATTGAAAATGGGGACAATCGTCGGGCCGCTATTTGAAGCGTTCATGGAAGGCGCCGTTTTTGACAGACTTTCCGACAGTGAGGCGAAAGCGATCGTAACGACTCCGGAATTATTGGAACGAGTTCCTGTCGACAAATTACCACACTTAGAGACAATCTTTTTAGTTGGTGAAAATATAAAAGAAGATAAAACATATATAGATTTCAAGAAACACGTAAAGAATGCATCGCCGTATTTCCAAGTAGAATGGCTCGATCGGGAGTCTCCGACACTGCTTCATTATACGTCAGGCTCCACCGGGAAACCGAAGGGCGTTTTACATGTACAAGAAGCTATGGTTCAGCAATTGCAAACGGCACGCTGGGTATTGGATTTGAGGGATGAAGACATTTTTTGGTGCACCGCGGACCCTGGTTGGGTAACAGGGACGGCATATGGGATTTTCGGACCAATGCTTGCAGGTGCAACATCGCTTATAGTCGGAGGAAGGTTTTCGACAGATAGCTGGTATGAAGCGATTCAAGAGTATGGTGTAACGGTATGGTACAGTGCACCGACAGCGTTCCGGATGTTGATGGGAGCTGGTGCGGGGCCATTGGAGAAATACGATCTATCATCCTTGCGCCATATTCTGTCAGTCGGAGAACCGTTGAATCCGGAAGTCATCCGTTGGGGGATGGAAGTCTTTAAACTGCGAATTCACGACACTTGGTGGATGACAGAAACAGGTGCACAAACGATCTGCAACTTCGCATCATTGCCAATTAAGCTGGGCTCTATGGGTAAAGCTGTTCCAGGCATTGAAGCGGCAATCGTCGATGATCGCGGGCAAGTATTGCCACCGAACCGGATGGGCAACTTGGCGATTAGAAAAGGCTGGCCCGCAATGATGCGGAAAATTTGGAATAACCCCGAGAAATATGATTCGTATTTTTTAAATGATGAATGGTATGTTTCCGGAGATTCCGCTTATATGGATGAAGACGGCTATTTCTTCTTCCAAGGACGCGTCGATGATGTTATTATGACAAGCGGCGAGCGAGTTGGGCCATTTGAAGTGGAAAGCAAGTTGCTCGAACACCCTGCGATTGTGGAGGCGGGAGTCATTGGAAAACCCGACCCGGTACGGGGCGAAATCATTAAAGCTTTTGTCGCGCTCCATGAAGGATATGAGCCTTCTAAAGAATTGGAGGAAGACATTAAACAATTCGTGAAGAAGGAACTTGCTGCCCATGCAGCGCCTAGGGAAATTGAGTTCAAGGACAAGCTTCCGAAGACAAGAAGCGGTAAAATCATGCGCCGTGTGTTGAAAGCGTGGGAATTGAACTTGCCGACAGGCGATTTATCGACAATGGAAGATTAAGAAAAGGGACTCCTCATTTGGGAGTCCCTTTTATCTATACGTCTTAATCGTCATCATCATCATCTGAAGGAGGTTTATTGTCTCCTCCATTGTTGCCATTTCCGTTATTTCCGTTATTGCCTCTGTTGCCATTACCGTTGTTGCCACTATTACCATTTCCACTGTTACCGTTAGTTCCACCATCATTGCCATTCCCATTATTTCCGCTGTCATTATCGTCACCATTTCCTTCATTTCCTGGCGGTGTTGTTGGTGAAGTATTCTCGTCATCCGGCGTTTGTGTTGGCGGCGGATCTGGAGTGTCTACTTTTACGATATTGGAGCCTCCCGATAAGAGTCCAGTAATATCGACTGCTCTTACATAATACTCTCCTGGGCCGACAGTAAGCGAAAGGGCGGATCCATCAATGATCGTCGCAATCCGTTCATTGTTCCGGTATACGTAATAGCCAATAACGTCGTTGGAAGGCGATTCCGACCAAACCAATGACGTTCCGTTAAGGGAGGCGCTAACTCCTTCCGGTGCTACATCATCGGCAGGGAAGACCGCCCCTGACACGACATTTGACGAATAGACAGACATGGAAGGAAACAGTTTCGATGCATCTCCGCCCCAAGGTCCGAGCATTCGGTCGATGAAATCTTGGCTTACTCCTGTTCCACCCGAAACGATGAATTCAGCCGGAGTAGACGGAAGTGCCAAATAACGACTTCCTTTGACTGACACATACGAAGCAGAAATAATACTGTCGTCCGGTTCTGTCGGAAGCATGACTTTTGAATTGAACAAGTCTGATCTTACGAGTCCAGCCGCTGTACATTCGGCAGATGGTGCCAATCCGGAAATGCCGCAGAAAGGTTTAGACACTACATCTTCAGGCTGCTTAAAGGTGCTTTCTGCACCGACCAGGTCTGGCCTCACTTCGTTTGCTGCGTTCATCAGCCTGCCGAATAACATCGATGTACGTGTAGTAGGGTGCATTTGACCTGATCCACGCGTATACAGTTTCCGTGATAGGTCGTAATAACCGAACCATAATCCCATTGAAACATTAGGATTATAGCCGACAAACCAACTATCTCCATATCCATTCGTAGTACCTGTCTTCGCGGCCAAATCAGTTTTAAAATTCATGAAACGAGGCAACTGTTGCCCTGTTCCTCCGGGCTTCAAAACGTCCCGTAGCATATCGGTGACGATATATGCTGTTTCGGGGCTGAATACATCGACAGGTTCGATTTCATGTTGATAGACGATGTTGCCTGACATGTCCTCGATGCGTTCGATCATATACGATTGAATGAATTTCCCACCGTTTGCAAATGTGGCGAATGCATTCGTGTTCTCTTCCACGCTGACGCCAATTTTCATTCCACCGAATGAGGTGGACGGGTTTACATAGTCTTCAGGGTGCAACTGTGAAAAATTCATCTTCTCTAGAAATTGAGCAGGGCGTTTATCGAGAATCTCCTTATACAATCTGGCAGTCGGTAGATTCAGTGATTCAGCCAAAGCTTGTCTTGCCGGAATGATTCCGTTTTCCACATTGGCATTATAGTTTGAAGGAGCCCAAGTGCCAGAGCCATCTGGAATTTCAAACTTAACATCGACGACCGGGCTTCCTGCGCCGATAACACCATACTCAATTGCGGGTGCATAGACTAGAAGCGGTTTCATCGCTGAGCCGTTGGACCGATGAGTTTGCGTAGCGTAATTCGTATTAATAAGTTGGTGATCTCGTCCTCCGATGAAGGAAAGGATCCTTCCGGTATTATTTTCAATCATGATTGCACCAACTTGAACGGGGTTATCCTTTAAAATGGTTTCCCCAGTACTGTAATCCTTCTCTTCCCTTGTATACGTAAATCCGTAATGTTCGAATTCATTTCCTACTTTCACCATTTCGTCATATAGATCTTTTTCGATAGTCGAATAGATCCGATATCCACCAGTCCGCATCTCACGTTCCGCAAGTATTCTATATTTTTCTTTGACTTTTTTATCTTCCTCAACCCGTTCCGGATCGAGACCGTCTTTTTCAGCCAATATTTTAGCGAGAATCTGGATGGTTCTTTCCTGAATTTCCTGCGTCAAATAGGGATACCTTTCATTTGCGCGTCGCATCTTTTCACGGAAATCCTTCGTAATATCATAAGCGATCGCTTCTTCGTATTGCTTATCCGTAATATAGCCGGTTTCCTTCATACGGAAAAGAACCGTCTTCATCCTGTCGATTCCAGGCTTAATATTTTCCTCCTTCTTCAAACCTCCGCCATAATAGTTGCTTAAGAAAGGAGTGTAGGCAAATGGTGCTTGCGGTATTCCCGCGATATAAGCCGCTTGCGGGAGATTAAGGTCTTTGGCTTTCACGCCGAATATTCCCTCTGCAGCCGTTTCGATGCCCGCGATATTTTGTCCCATCGCATTTCTGCCATATGGAATGATGTTTAAGTATGCTTCGAGAATCTCCTCTTTATCCATGAAATGTTCAAGTCGCATAGCAAGGAGGATTTCTTTCGCTTTCCGTTCATATGAAACCTCATTCGTCAAAATTTGGTTTTTAATAAGCTGTTGGGTAAGTGTTGAACCTCCCGTTTGATTGGATGAATTCGTCACGTCTTGAAAAAGTCCCCGGAATATTGCTTTTGGAACAATTCCATTATGCGTCTCGAAATATTCGTCTTCCGTTGCCAAGACAGCGTCGATGACAAATGGGGAAACATCGTCTAGCTTTGTTTCCTTCCGCTCAATATCTGCACTGACTTTACCTAAATAAATATTATTGGCAAAATAAATTTCCGATGTCTCTTCGTAATTGAAGATATGGCCCCGCATCTCTTCTTTGGATCGTAGCGGTTCTTTCGCGACAAGTGAAGCGAAATATCCGGCACCGACCGACGCGGCAAATACGCCGAGTGTCAGCCCAAAGACAAGGAAGAGTAGAAACAGATTCCAAATGACTCCGGATGTAATGCGAATTCCCTTTGCCCATCCTTTGCTCTTCAATGATTCAAATTTTTCCTCTATAAGATCGATCCTATTTTTACGTTTTTCGCTCAAGTTCATCCCCCCTAAAATCCTTCCTATTATAGCACATTTCGTGGAAATCAATAGAAAATGTTTGACAATGCGCAAATTTAGACTACAATAAGGTTTATATCATTTTTCACACGTTGAAAAAGCCGAAGTAGTGGCGTTTGATCCGTCTAGAGAGGCAGCGGTTGGTGGAAGCTGTCCGGTAGAACGTTTGCGAATTACAGCTTTGGAGTGTGACGCGTACGCGGCGATAATGCGTCTAAGAGCGGAGAATTTATAAGTTCTCAAGCCGGGTGGTACCGCGTTAGTTGACAATGTGTCTAACGTCCCTGCATGATTCAATATTGAATCATGTAGGGACTTTTTCAATTTATAGGAGGGATTACAGTGAAAAGCGAATTGCTCGAAGACTTGAAATGGAGAGGGCTTTTATATCAGCAGACGGATGAGGAAGGCCTTGAGAAAGTATTAAACGAAGAAAAAATTTCATTATATTGCGGTGTCGACCCGACGGCAGACAGCATGCATATTGGACATATCGTTCCTTTATTAACGTTGCGCCGCTTTGCACTGCATGGCCATCGCCCGATTCTTTTAGTCGGCGGAGCGACAGGGATGATCGGTGACCCGTCTTTCCGTGCCGACGAACGTCAGCTTCTAACTGAAGAGCAAGTTGAGCAAAACGTGGCTGGACTTCGGAAGCAATTCGAAAGGTTATTTGACTTCAATGGTGAGAGCGGAGCAGTCCTCGTCAACAATAATGACTGGATGGGCAAAATGAGTGCTATTGATTTCCTTCGGGATTATGGAAAATTGCTCAGCGTCAATTATATGCTTGCTAAAGAGAACGTTTCCTCGAGGCTCGAAACAGGAATTTCGTTTACTGAATTCTCTTATATGCTCATTCAAGGTCTTGATTTCAACCATTTGTACAATAATTATGGTTGCCGTGTACAAATCGGCGGATCCGATCAATGGGGTAATATTACAACAGGTCTTGAAATCATCCGCAAGACACATGACGAAGAAGCGAAGGCATTCGGTATTACGATTCCACTCGTTACAAAAGCGGATGGTACGAAGTTCGGTAAAACGGCGGGCGGATCTGTATGGTTGGATGCAGAAAAAACATCTCCTTATGAGTTCTACCAATTTTGGATTAACACAGCTGACGCGGATGTCATCAAGTACTTAAAAATCTTCACATTCATGTCACGTGAAGAAATCGAAGCATTGGAAGTTTCCGTGCAAGAAGAACCGCATTTGCGTAAAGCGCAACAAGCACTTGCTGAAGAAATGATGCGCCTTATCCATGGTGAGGAAGCGCTTGAACAGGCAATTCGCATTTCAAAAGCATTGTTCAGCGGCGATTTGAAGGCGTTGACAGTTGCGGAAATGAAAGACGCGTTCAAAGATGTGCCGACATCCGAAATGGAAAAGGCTGATAAAAACATCGTCGATTTCATCGTCGAAGCAGGTGTCTCCTCTTCGAAACGCCAAGCGCGTGAAGATGTGACGAACGGTGCTATTTCATTAAACGGAGAAAAAGTGACGGACCTCGCATACGAAGTTACGGCTGCAGATCGTTTGGATGATGCATTCACAATCGTCCGCAGAGGGAAGAAAAATTATAAAATGGTGAAATTCATCTAAAGCAAAAAGGCCATTCCTAAGAAGGGATGGCCTTTTTGTATGCGGAAAAGGGGGAGTTGGTGGTAAACGTCCGAGAGTCAGTGATAAACCGTGAAGAGTCGGTGATAAAATGCGCCAAGTAGGTGGTAAAGATCCAAAAATCGTTGGTAACCATATTTTTAGCGAGATATTTACGCTTTCATCTTCGCTGCCGCACGTTTTCGTGGCGCCGGCTTCTTCTTTTTCGTCTTATCAAGAGAAGCCTGCAAAGCAGCCATCAAATCGGTTGTATTCGAAGGTGAAATTGCCTGCTTCTCGGTTTTAGCAACCGTAACATTGCCTGCTTTTTTCTCTTCAATTAATTCCATAAGTGCAGTTCTGTACTCGTCCGTATATTTATCAGGTTCGAAAACCGTCGTCAATTGTTCAACTAACAATAGGGCGGTATCGAGTTCTTTTTTTACGACAGTTCCTTCATCAGGAATATTCGGGACGTCCTGCACGTTTCGCACCTCGTCCGGGAAATGGATCGTTTCCATTAATAAAGCATCTTTATAAACCCGTACGACCGCCAGTTGCTCCTTCGAACGGATAATAATTTTTGCCACACCGATTTTTCCGGATTCCTGCAAAGCTTTCCGCAATAACGCGTATGCTTTCCCGCCGTTCGCATCGGGTGCCATGAAATAGCTTCTTTCAAAATAGATCGGATCGATCTCCTCTAACTTCACAAAATCAATAATCTCAACAGCTTTGTCTTCATTTTCCTTCTTCAGCTTTTCAAGATCTTCCTCATCGAGCACGACAAACTTGTTTTTTGTATACTCATACGCTTTTACAATGTCTTCGTTTTTCACTTCTTTATCACAAATTGGGCATACTTTTTGATAACTGATCGGAGAATGGCACTCCTTGTGAAGTTGTCTCAATTTAATATCGTTGTTCTCCGTGGCGGAATGAAGCTTGATCGGAATATTGACGAGACCAAAACTGATGCTGCCTTTCCAAACTGTATGCAATGAATTCACCCGCTTTTATTATTAGTATGGAAAGCTGACGGATTCCTATGTATACGAAATGTGTTCAGTTAAACAATAAGAAAAGTCACGTGAAATTTATACATAAAAACTTGGAGCGATAAACGAATGAAACCAATGTTAATGATGGATGCAGATGAAGTACCTGTAGGGAAAGATTGGCTATACGAAACGAAGTACGACGGATTTAGGGCGATTCTTCAATGGGATAAAGAGGGAGTTCAGCTGTACAGTCGAAATGAAAAATTGTTGAATGCTATGTTTCCGGAAATTATAGACGCTTGCCGTCGAATTGAATATGTCGTGAAGCCGTACCTTCCAATTGCATTTGACGGTGAAATTGTCTGTTTACAAAACGATTACAGAAGTGAATTTTCCTTCGTTCAAACAAGGGGACGGATGCGAAAGAAAGAGGTCGTCGGTGAACATGCGAAAATATTTCCGTGCCAATATATCGTTTTCGATCTTATCGCTTTAAAGGGTAAAGATATGGCCTTGACAACACTTGAGAAAAGGAAAGCTCAACTGAATAAGTGTTTTGAAAAAATAGGGCTGCCGACTAAAGTTCAGTATCGGCACGAGAGCTCAATTCAATTAATCGAAACGTTCACAGACGAAAAGGAATTGTGGGATCTTATTCGACTGAACAATGGGGAAGGTATTGTCACCAAGCATAAGAAAAGTATATGGAGCAATGAAAAACGGACGAATCAATGGTTAAAAGTGAAAAACTGGCGGCTAGTTACAATTATTGTAACGCAATATGAACAGGTAAATGGATTCTTTACAGGAGCTATCTATAAGGAAGGTCAGCTTCATGAGGTTGTGACTTTCAAACACGGTATGTCTGAAGAGGAGATGAAGACGCTTAGTGAATTGTTTCTCGCAAATGGGGAACGCAAAGGCAATTCCGTTTATGAAATTGCGCCATCCATTTGTGCAAATATAAATTGCATCAGCTTTGACGGGAAGCATTTGCGTGAGCCGCGGTTTCATTCCTTTCAATTCGAAATAGACCCGGAAGATTGTAATTGGAAGGCTATGCTGCGGCAGTTGAACCCGATTCCAGACAACGTCCAAATTACACATCCGGACAAGCCTGTTTGGCCAAAGGGCGGCAGCTTGAATAAGGATGATTACCTGCTTTATTTACAAACGGCAGCACCGTTTATGCTCCCATTCCTTGAAGAACGTCATCTCACACTCATCCGTTTTCCACACGGAGTGCCGGGTGAAAAGTTCTATCAAAAAAGCGTTCCGGATTATGCTCCTGATTTCGTGAAAACGTCAAAAGATGAAGATATCGACTATATCGTTTGCAATGACATCATGACATTGCTATGGCTTGGCAATCAACTCGCACTCGAATTCCATATTCCTTTTCAGACGATCCATACAAAAAAGCCGACAGAAATCGTATTTGATTTGGACCCGCCTTCCGTAGATGAATTTTCTCTCTCTGTCGAAGCAGCAGTACGCTTAAAGGCGATTTTCGACCAATTCCAACTGACATCCTTCATCAAAACGTCCGGCGGCAAAGGACTGCAACTTTATATACCGCTCCCATTCAATACGTTCACATATGCAGAGACACGCATCTTCACAAAATTCGTTTCCGACTTTTTATGCGAGCAAGAACCACAATGGTTTACGACCGAACGGCTGAAGAACAATCGGGGAAACAAACTGTACGTGGACTATGTACAGCATCACGAAGGAAAAACAATTATCGCGCCCTACTCACCGAGAGGAACCGAACTGGCAACAGTCGCAACCCCGTTGATTTGGGAAGAGGTAAGCGACTCATTAAGACCTGAGCAATTTACGATAACGAGCGTAATCGAACGGATGAAAACAATGGGTGATCCATTTCGCGAATTTAAGCAGGTGGGGGAAACCCAGCCGTTTGCAGTTGTGCTCGAGCAGTTGAAAGAAGTGTGAGAGAAAAAGATCCCTCCGAAATTGTAAAAGCAAAATCGGGGGGGATTTTAAAAAGCGGCAACTACTAATCTATGCTCTTTGTTCATTATTTACAAAAAGCAGAATTTTATGATAAAGTTTACGATATATGTTATGTTTCATATAGAAAGGATAGTTCACTAGACAATCATGGAGAAGGGGAGGTTTATTATGGAGGTTCCATTAATTTTAACTCAGTTCCTAGATCATGCGGTTAAACTTTATGGAGATAAGAAAGCCATTATTGGTGATGACCGAGTATTTACTTATCGGGAAATGAATGAACGTGTCAATCAGTTGTCAAATGGTCTTCGCAAGTTAGGTGTGAAAAAAGGGGATCGCGTTGCATATCTAGCACCAAATAGTATAGAGATGCTGGAAGGCTTTTATGGTGTGTTTCAGCTAGGGGCCATTATGGTGCCATTGAATATTCGCTTAAAACCACAGGATTATCTCTTTATTTTGAATCATAGTGAATCTAAAGTTTTGTTTGTAGATCAGGATTTATATAATTTAATCATTCCTATTAAAGAAAAACTAGAAACCGTTGAGACGATTATCGTTCACTATCATAATGGTACATGTGACGAAGTAAACTATGATGATTTTTTGCAAGCGCATTCAAAAGAAACTTTTGAACGGGAACCGTTAGAAGAAACCGATGTGTGCAGCTTGCTTTATACGAGTGGAACAACCGGAAATCCGAAAGGCGTGATGTTGACGCATCGCAATAATTACATACATGCCTTAACGTGCATGCATCATTTACGAGTTACGGATGAAGATGTTCTAGCACATGTGCTGCCAATGTTCCATGTGAACGGTTGGGGCTCACCATTCTACTATACAGCAAACGGATCAACGCAAGTCTGTTTACGAAAGTCTTCTCCAGAAAATATTTTTGATGCCATTAAGAAACATGGTGTCACCGTCATGCATATGGCTCCGACAGTGTTAAATTCATTGATACAATATTACGAGAAACACCCGCTGAAAACTGAACAAGATATTCGCTTATTCATAGCCGGTTCAGCACCACCTGCAGCATTTGTCACGAAAGTGGAAGAGGAGCTAGGTTGGGAGTTCATTCAAGTATACGGCATGACGGAATCGAGCCCGTTAACGACCATCTCAAGAATACGCTCTCACTTCGATGATTTTTCACTAGAAGAACGGTCTCACATAAAAGCAAAAGCGGGATACCAAATGATTGGCACAGATGCGAGAGTTGTTAATGAAGTAGAAGAAGAAGTGGCCTGGAACGGACAAGAAATTGGGGAACTCATTGTCCGTGGAAATGGCGTCATGAAAGGCTATTGGAAAAATGAAGAAGCGACGATGGAAACAATTCGTAATGGCTGGCTCTATACTGGGGACATGGCCGTTGTCGACGAGTATGGACATATTGGAATCGTCGACCGGAAAAAAGACGTCATTATCTCGGGGGGAGAAAACATTTCTTCCATTGAAGTCGAAGGTGTTCTATATGACCATCCTGCTATCCTGGAAGCGGCAGTCATAGCAGTTCCGCATGAAAAATGGGGGGAAACACCTCATTCCTATGTAGTTTTACGTCCAGGGCAAAAAGCCACGGAAGAGGAACTGATCCAATTCACAAGAGAAAAGCTTGCTCACTTTAAAGCGATTACGGGAGTCACCTTTGTAGAGGAACTACCTAAAACAGCTTCCGGTAAGATTTTGAAAGTCCAGCTGCGCAATGACTACTGGGAGTCGGTTGGGAAAGCGGAGAAGTTTGTTAATTAAACGGATAACGTGACCATCTGCCGTTAATAAAACAATTTCTGAAATTAAATACTTGAGTTAAAATAAAGGTGACTAATAAGTCGCCTTTTTTTACATATTACAATTAGCAATGTGAATGCTGTAATTTTTGAAAGGAGAAATACTATGGAACAAAAAAACAATACTCCGAAATCGATTGATGAATATATTTTACAATATCCTCATGAGATTCAAGTAATACTAAATACATTAAGAAAGGTTATAAAGGAAACAGCACCAACTGCTGATGAAAAAATAAGCTACGGAATGCCTACTTTTGTTCTAAATGGAAATTTGGTGCATTTTGCTGCATTCAAAAACCATATAGGGTTTTATCCAACTCCAAACGGAATTAATAGATTTAAGCAGGAATTATCGGAATATAAGACATCGAAAGGCGCAGTGCAATTTCCTATAGGAAAACCCATTCCTTATGAATTAGTTAGTAAGATCGTGAAATTTAGAGTTGACGAGAATAATAAAAAGGCTGAAGAAAAAATATTAAAGAAGAAATAATTTCATTGTTTCATGCTCTAAATCAACAATACCCAGCTTTTCTTTGCAAAATGAAAAAACCTTAAAACGCTGAGTTAACAACATTTCAAGGGTTTTAATTGCAATAGATTGCTTAATGCATTGCATCATAAGATTATGGCGTAAACAGTTTCCAATGCCCTTCGGATACAACTTCGACCGCGCCATCGATCACTTTGATGGCGGTTTGATCATCTATTGCATACGCCGGCCCCTGCATTTCGGCGGCCCATTTCTCCGCATTAGCCATTGTGTTATACGGCAGCATCTCGTGATCCAGATGCGGGAACATTGCAAAATCAACAAGACCCAGCGTTTCATCACTACCGTTGGGCGGGGTCCAGCCAACGAAGAATTCCCCGATGTTAGGCGCCATTACCATACTCCCTGCACTCATTCCCACATAAACTGCTTGCAGCGTCGGCAAGAGGTCTGCCAGCCCGGATTGCCGCATCCAGTGGCACAGGTAGAGAGCGTCGCCACCTGAAACCAGCAGGACATCCGTCTCCTGGATCAGCGGCACCCAGCGGTCTTCGTCGATGCTTGGGAGTGCTGTAAGCTCCAGCACGCCAACGGACTTCCAACCCAGGCCGACCATGGAATCGGATTTCCCACTGATGAACTCCCAGGCTTTGACACCGGGGCCGACCCAAGGGTGACCGTACATCGCAGTGGGGATGCAATGAGCGCTGGACTCGGCGATAGGCTTGCCCAGCATATCCACCAATGCGTCATGTATACTTTTGTTATTGATGCCTGCGGATGTAAGCAGAAATTTCATAAACTCAACTCCTCCTCTTTGTGTGCGTCTAACGTTTAATTCTTGAGACTATTCAAATGAGGTTGTTGATGTCTAATGGGACAGCTTAGGCTGGTACAAGAGCCTAACGGACACCATATTGTTGTCGATCTTATTAAGACCCTTTATCGATATTCGTATGCAGCTGCATGTTGTATCTTAATGTAAGCACTAGTGTGTAGCAAGAGTCAAGAGTAGACTCAAATTCGCTTGGATTGAGCCAGGAAGTCGAAAAATGTTGCGATTTCACACTTTCATTTTCTAAGATGACTGTGCCTCATCAGCTGATGGGGATGTTATTGTTAGAGCAGGTGAATCGGGGGGTTAGGATTTATCGGGGCGAACCCTACCATAAGTTAATGAAGTTTTTAAATTTTTCTCCAGGCTAATAGCGAATTTGTAATATTTTTAAATATATCATACCTATGATGGCATATTCAGCTACGAAGAAGGGAAGATCTGGTTTGGCGACGATGCCAAAACGTATTATATGATGGGGGATTTAATTAATGATGTACAAATTCATCCTTAAATAAAAATGTAGTAACAGGAAAAGACTACCTTCGTTTGGGAAGAGGTAGTCTATTCCTGTTACATAAACATGTAAACTTAATTATTTTTCGCAGTAACAGTAACTTCGGCTGTATTATTTGCTTTATCAGTAGCAGTTACAATTAGCTCAGTGTTATTTTTTACATCCTTAAGGGAGATACTGAATCTGCCGTCTGGATTTACAGTTGTACTTCCTAGCGATCCACCCTTCGTTCCATTACTGTTTTTCGAGTAAACTTCAATTGCCGCACCTGGCTCGGCATCCCCTGTAACAGTTGCTGTATTCTGGCTTGGAGTGGTTTTGGCTGTCACATTTGTTAAACTAGGTTTCGTTTTATCAATCGAAAAGGTAACAATTGTTTCGTTCCCGGCTTCGTCTCTTACTACAAGTGTATGTGTTCCTTCAGCAGAAACAACAGTGCCAGAAAGGAAAGTGTTTCCGTCCAAAGTCGCCATTCCTTCGTTAAACGTAGGAGTAACATCCACATTATAATATTGATTGTTTACTACACCGCTCACAACTGGAGCTGTTTTATCAATTGTAAATGAAACAGTTGACACATTTCCTACTGCATCAGTCACCACTAAAGTATAGCTGCCTTCAACTGAAACAGTTGTTCCAGAAGTAAATGCTTCTCCATTCAATAAAGCCGTCCCTTCATTGAAGGTAGGAGTCACATTGGTATTATAAGCGAATCCATTTACAACATTGCTTACAACTGGAGGTGTTTTATCGATATTGGTGATCGTAATGGTTACTACAGTTACATTTCCTGCTTCATCTCTTGCGACAAATTCAAATTCGCCATTCTCTTCGAAGGTATGGCTAGTTGTGTTTAATGTCCCTTCATTTGTCGTTACAGTAACAACCACATCCTGATTTGTTGGATCTGTATTGTAAGGATTTACCGTAATAACTGGAGGTGTTTTATCGATATTGGTGATCGTAATGGTTACAACAGTCTCATTTCCTGCGTCATCCCTTGCAATGAAGTCAAATGAACCATTCTCCGTGAATTTATGACTTGTTGCATTTAGTGTTCCTTCATTAGTTTCAGCAGTTACAATCACATCTTGGTTTGTCGGTGAAGTGTTGTAACTGAACACTGTGATAACTGGTGCAACTTTATCGATATTTGAGATTACGATTTTTTTCTTTGTTTCATTCCCTGCCCGGTCAGTAGCAATGAATTCAAACTCGCCATTTTCCTTGAAAGTATAGCTTTCTGCGTTTAATGTACCAGGTTCGTTCATGCTCACGTTTACTGTGATATCTTGATTTGTGGGACTAGTAATATAATCCTCAACGATTATTTCAGGTGGAACTTTATCAATATTTGTAATGGTAACTGGAAGCTCAGTTACATTTCCTGCACGATCTGTCGCAATAAATGTAAATGTGCCATTTTCTGTGAAGGTGTGGCTTGGCGTATTCAGTATGCCTTCTTCATTCATGCTTACTTCAACCGTAATGTCTTTGTTTGTCCAGTCTGTGTTATAAGGTTTCACCGTAATTTCCGGAGCAACTTTATCAATATTAGTAATATGGACAGTATGTCGTGTAACATTCCCAGCAAGGTCTGTCGCAACGAATTCAAAACTGCCGTTTTCTGTGAAAGTGTAGCTTTCTTCATTTAGTGATCCGGCTTCATTCATGCGAGCAGTGACCGTAATATCCTGATTCGTCCATTCTGTTGAATACTCACTAATTGTGATGACAGGGGCAATCTTATCTATATTCTGCACACTTATTTGTGCTGTCCCTGTGTTTCCGGCCCTGTCAACAAAGAGAAATTCAAACTCACCGTTTTCTGTAAAGGTGATACTAGGAGAACCATTGTTGTTAAGGATCGTGACCTCTTCACTAGGTTCGATTGTCACTACTACATCCTGATTTGTAGGTTTATCAGTTGAATAGAGTACCTTGGCAGTCGGAGCAATTTTATCGATGTTTGCTACGTTTATTTCAGCTTGGCCTGTATTTCCGGCTGCATCGACAAATTCTAAACTAACTTTTTGATTTTCTGAAAAAGTTAGAGTATATGTTTGATTATCCACTTTTGTATACGTAACTGTGTCTGGTAAATCCACAAGGTTTGTAATTGTAACTGGTTTAGTAAAAGTAAGAGTGGCCGTTACATCCTGGTTTGTAGGTTTGGTATAAGAGTATTCAAGTGAACCGACAGGAGCAACTTTATCGATATTTTTAACTGCCACATGGACCGACCCTGTATTTCCAGCTCTGTCTTTAAATTTTAGTTCAAAACTTCCATTTTCAGTAAACTTAAGAGTGGATGCATTACTGTCAAATTCTATTGTATCCGGTAACTCATCTAGATTCGTGTACGTTACTGGTTCTTTTGCTTTAATAGTTACAATGACATCCGTATTGATTGGGGAAGTTGTGGAATAGGAAACTTCAGCTTCAGGGGCTTCCTTATCAATATTGTCAATTGTCACTGTCCTCTCTGATGTATTACCAGCTAAATCCGTAGCGATAAAGGTAAAGCTACCGTTTTCGTCAAAGGTATGGCTGGCTGCATTAAGCGTACCCTTTTCATTGATGCTAGCAAAAACAGTGATGCTTTGATTCGTCCAATTCTTATTGTAGTCATTAAAAATAATGTCAGGTGGAGTTAAATCAACAGTCTGACTAACGGGTTGAGCACTTGTATGGACTGCGCCTGCATTTTTTCCATTTGGATAAACTGTATAGGCTTCAACTGTGATTTGCTCATCCTTCTTTTCAGACAGATTTTCTGAGTTTAATGTGTGGACATATTTGAATGACCAGGTCTTACCCGAAAGTTTTGTAGTTTCTGCATTTACTACTTTACCATTTACTTTTAGCTCCAGCTTTGGACCATCAATCTCAACAGTACCACTTAGCTGAACTGTGCTCGCATTGTCTACACGGGCAGGAATGGGGTTTAAAATAGTAACACCTGTGATTTTGTTTAGCTCTGTTCTGCCAGTAGCAACCTCCATTTTACCAGTGGAAACCTCTGCTTTACCTGGATTAGGCGCAGCGTGAATTGGCTGTGCAATGGAGCTAAAGACTATAGAACTTGCTAGAACAAGTGCACCTAATTTTTTACTCATTTGCTTGTTCATTTGTACTCCTCCTCATAAATAATGTTACAAAGGTAATTAAGAGGGCCGGTTACACTACTAGCTCCATATAACCCAAGTGTCCAGATAGTAGTCATATTTCAAAGCTTCCCTAAAACCTAGTATTTATCATTATGCTGATGGTGATTTGGTAATTCATAAATATCTTAAGCACGAATAAATTTATGTTGGGGCTGGGAAAACTGTCTTTTCATTTATCCTATGAACAATCAATACTTTAAAATAAATGAAATAGGTTATTGAGAAAATGTTTGGATATTCGAGTCTTTAATCAGCTATTTGATCTTAAATAAAGCAATATCCAAATCAAAATCTATTTATTGAATGACTTAACTATTAAACATAATTAATAACCTCATATAGATAAATTACGGCGAACCGTATCATAAGCAAATGAGGTTTTTAGGACAAAATAAAAGAACGATTGTTTTATTTAACAGACAATCGTTCTTTGAAATATTTATTTACTCCGGAATTGCATCTGTATCATAAATACCGAATAGCATGAACTCTGTCATACAGCTACTAGAAAAAAACCCCGAAATTGCAAATGCAATCTCGGGGTTTTCGTAAGGAAGCGATTAACGAGAGTAGAACTCAACGATAAGAGCTTCGTTAATTTCAGCAGCTAGTTCGCTACGCTCTGGGAGACGTACGAAAGTACCTACTTTTGTGTCTGGGTTGAATGAAACGTATTCAGGAACATAGTTGTTCACTTCAAGCGCTTCGTTTACAACATCCAAGTTTTGAGATTTTTCACGAAGAGAGATCTCTTGACCAGGTTTTACGCTGTAAGATGGGATGTCAACGCGTTTGCCGTCAACTAGGATATGACCATGGTTAACGAGTTGGCGAGCTGCACGACGAGTACGTGCAAGACCCATGCGGTATACAACGTTGTCAAGGCGAGTTTCAAGAAGGATCATGAAGTTCTCACCGTGTTTACCAGGCATTTTACCAGCTTTGTTGAACACAGTTTTAAATTGACGTTCGTTTACACCGTACATGAAACGAAGTTTTTGTTTTTCTTGTAATTGCAATCCGTATTCGGAAAGTTTTTTACGTTGAGTAGGACCGTGTTGTCCTGGTGCGTAAGGGCGTTTTTCGATTTCTTTTCCAGTTCCGCTTAGCGAAATGCCAAGACGACGGGAAAGTTTCCAAGATGGACCTGTATAACGAGCCATGAAAGACTCCTCCTCTGTTTTGGTTTTATTTTGTTGTAAAATAAGAACCAGATGTATTCAATCCGTGTGCCATTCTATAATCTTGCATCCTCGCCTCAGCAGCCTCAAGGTTACACGATGCACCTTACTGAAAGGTATAGACTGGACAACAGGGATCATACAACTGCTGCAACTATTTTACACAAGGAATATCATAACAATTATTCGAATGTGAGTCAAGCTCTTTTCATTAACAAGAAACTTGTGAGAAGAATCGAATGAAAAACTATTAATAATAGGTTTAATGTATTAGAATATTGTTACTAGGTATAAATGACGAGGGTGAAGGCAAATGACCGACCATGAAAAGATATTATATGAAGTGAAATGTTCAGTTTTCGATTTATTATCTAATCTGAACGAGGATTCCTCTTTGGAAGATATGCTTACGGCATTCAAAGAGGTATTCATGGAGCATTTCGAAATTGGGGAAGCTGAAATACTGCTGTATGACAATAACCGTTTCGTACCGTTATTCAAAAACGGCACTGCTCAGAAAGATAGTGGATCCGAACGGGAAACGTATACGAAAGATCATCCGATTTTCAATGTGTCATTCATATCACATGTTGCTGATCGGGAATATGAATTTGCGGATGACTCGCTCATCATCAGGGATGTCCAGCTTGCACCCCTCGCTGCGCTTTTATTTAAGGCGAGTGAGAAATGGCATGCATTTGCCCTCTCTTCACATTTAAAAGATTTGAAAAAAGTGTTCGGCATATATATTGGCCAAGTCGTGCAAATGTACCAGCTATCTGAAAAAGAGAGAACCTACCGCCACCTATTCGAAGTTGCCGAGCTTTTCAACTCTACAATGGAAATCGATGTCATCCTTGAAGGACTAATTGACGCAGTATCCGGATCGTTTCCGAATTTTCATGTTGATCTCCTCCTTTCCAATGAGCAAAAAGGGAAAACAAAAGAGTACCGTTTGTTTGACTATGCAAATGAAAGGGCTTCCGCCATCGATGCCTTTCTATCGGGGGATTTGACAATCGAGAATGCTTCCGATATTTCTAGTTGTTTGATGAATGCGCCTATCCGTGGAAGGCAAGGGATTTACGGTGTATTGCAAATGACCGCACCGAAAAATACGGAATTCACAATAACCGAGAAAAGCTTTATAAGGTCAATCGCGAATGCTGCCGGCAGTGCTCTTGAAAATGCCAGCCTCTACGACCAATCGCACCGGCTTGTAGACGATTTGCGTTTAGTGAATGAGGCGTCAAGGAAATTAAATAGTAATTTGGATCTTGACGAAATGATTGGTTTTCTCAAAAAACAATTTCTAAACGCATTCCGGCCGAATGAGATGGCATTTGTTTTTTTAGATGATGAATCTGGCTATTCCGTTTCGCCATCGAGTACTAGTTTCTTCACAACTGGTGAAGGTGAGAAGTATATACAAACAGCTTCTGCCCGTCTGCGTAACGGAGAAGATGCGATTTTTGATGCGAACTCTAAGTCATGCACGGATGAAACCGAAAGATTCAAATCGCTTGTCTCCATACCGATTAACAATGGCGGTGAAATGATCGGCTTCGTTATTCTTGTACATCGGGAAGAGTACTTTTTCTCGTTCGATAGTTTTAAATTGATGCGTTCGCTCATTGGTCATTCCTCGTTAGCCATTTCGAACATCATGCTGCGCGATCAATTGCAGGAGCTTGTCGATAAAGATCATTTAACTAAATTATTCACCCGTTCGTATTTGGACGATGTCGTCAACTCTACGATGGAAAATGAAGAATCAGGCGTCTTCCTTTTAATGGATGTAGATGATTTTAAATTGGTGAATGACTCTTACGGACATACGACCGGTGATACGGTATTGCAGCAAATCTCTTCATTTATCATGTCCATAGTAGAGGGATGGGGAATAGCAAGTCGATGGGGAGGCGAGGAAATTGCAATCTTTGTTCCATCGGCAACAATCGAAGATGGTATCGATCTCGCCCGACAACTTGTAGAGGGTGTACCAGAAGCAACTGATCCTCATGTAACCGTATCCATCGGCTTGAGCGCCTGGTCTCCGGATGACGGTAAATCGTATAAAGAACTTTTCCAAGCTACGGATCGGGCTTTATATCATGCGAAAAATTATGGGAAGAATCGATTCGTTCTGCATGGAGCGGCTTCGGCGATAAAATGACGCTGAAGTTGCTCTTTTTCTTTTGCTAGAAAGAGGGTAATATAATAATAGGAAATGTAAGTGCTTACAAAACTGAAGGGCGGAATGGAAATGAATAAACCAACACTCCACAAAGACACCCTCGTAATCCATGAAGGCTATGACGACGCAAAGCATCATGGCAGTTTGGCGGTCCCACTCTATCAGACTTCGACCTTTTCTTTTGAAAATGCAGTTCAAGGGGAAAGACGTTTTTCCGGTGAAGAAGCCGGCAACATTTATTCAAGGTTAGGCAATCCGACGGTACGTGCACTTGAAGAAAGAATGGCCTCGCTTGAAAACGGTGCGAGCGCTCTTGCTTTCGGTTCAGGAATGGCCGCAGTAAGCTCCATCCTTGTCCATTTGACAAAGGCAGGGGATCATATTATCTGCTCAAGAGGTATTTATGGATGTACGTTCGGCTTACTCAGAATCATGCAAGAGAAATATAATATTACACATAGCTTGATTACGATGAATCGTGAGGAAGACATTGAAAAAGCGATCACTCCGGAAACAGTATGCATTTACGTGGAAACACCGATCAATCCGACGATGGAATTAGTTGACTTGGAGATGGTCTGCAAAGTAGCCAAAAAACACGGATTGGTAGTCGTCGTTGATAACACATTCACGTCTCCTTATTTACAAAACCCGATTGATTACGGTGCTGATTTTGTCTTGCATAGCGCGACGAAATATATTAATGGACATGGCGATGTCATCGCGGGATTGCTCGTTGGAAAAGATGCCGGTGAAATGCAGAAGCTTAAAATGACTGTTCAAAAAGATTACGGAGGAATCATGTCCCCATTCGATGCATGGTTGCTCATCCGTGGGTTGAAAACGTTGCCTGTACGCATGGAAAGGCATACGGCAAATGCCGAAAAAATCCTTGCCTATTTAAAAAGCCAACCACTTGTCGAAAACATTTACTATCCGTTCGATCAAAGCAATCCTCAGTTTACAATAGCGCAGCGACAAATGAGAGCAGGTGGCGGGCTCATTTCATTTACAGTGAAAGGCGGAAAGAAAAACGCACAGTCCTTTATCGATAGCCTTTCTCTAATTAAAATTGCCGTCAGTCTCGGTGATGCAGAGACGCTCATCCAGCATCCGGCAACGATGACGCATTCAGGTGTGCCGGAAGCAGACCGTTTGCAGATGGGCATAACCGATTCACTTCTTCGTCTATCCGTCGGACTCGAACACCCGGACGATCTCATCGCCGACTTGGATTCTGCCTTCATTGCATTAGGGCAAAACCAATCGACACATGAATAAAAAATGAGGCTATCTAGAAAATCAGCAAAAACTGACTTTCTGTGATAGCCTTTTTACTTGAAATGAATGATGCAGGCTTACCAACCGTTGCTTTCCGTTCCAGGCGCACGCTTTCCGGGGGGCGGGCGGTGAGCCTCCTCGTCCGCTCCGCTTCCTGCGGGGTCTCACCTGTCCCGCTAATCCCCCAGGAGTCTGCGCCTTCCACTCCAAGCAACTTATAGTTGCAAGTAGTCCAATTAAGTAAAAATGAAGTGACTAAATCCCATTATAGAGTATAGAACTTTATACTTGGGAGTGTTTTTCAATATGGTTTAAGTGAAAAATAAAGTGAACGAAATTTTTTTTGATGTAGTTGTAGAAGAACTTGGAGAAATTGAACTAACAAATGAATTGTATTTAAATTAAAATTACTTGTTATCTAACATGTATTGTATAAACGGGGTGACTTTCTCTTTTTTATATTTATCAAATACCATATAAACATTTTGAGTTGGAATTTTTGTCTTTGTAATAAATGGAATGCGAGCAAGTAAACCATTCTCTTCATCGTTTTTAATAATACTCTCTAACATAAATCCAATTCCTTCACCTTTAAGTAGAAGCCGTAATGCCACACCTGAATGATCAACTCTATACCGCATTGTTTCATGTTTTCCAATCTCTTGCTCGAACCAATTTGAGAATTCAGTTCCCCAATTATAATGAATAAAAGGCAATTCTTTTAAATGATTTAATTGAAGCGATTTTATTTCATTTACAATATGCGACGCGCCTACCAAATGTATCGCTTCTGTTCTAACAGTGTAGACATTGAACTGAGGAGATTGGGGCGCATTATAAACAAAGCCCACATCTATTAACCCATAGCGAATCTTCTCAATAACATCTTCAGAATGGCCAGTTATTAATCGTAACGCTGTTTTTGGATTATTAGATTGGTATTGGTGTATTTGATCAAAAATTTGAATATCCCAAAGAGAATTCATGCCGCCTACTACTAGACTAGTATCAAATTTTGATTGAATCATCGTTGTTTTAATTCCCTCACTCAAGACTTCTAATGCTTGTTGAACATAAACTAAAAATGTCTTCCCCTCGTCAGTGATTTCTACATGACGAGTTTTTCTTATAAAGAGTTTTTCTCCAACTTCTTCTTCAAGTAATTTTATTCTTGCAGTAATTGTTGATTGAACAACATTCATTTCTTCCGAAGTGCGAGTGAAATTTCTACTTTTAGCTAATGATACAAAGGTTTTCAATTGTTCAATATCCACTTACTTCCTCCTTACTATTAATTCGTTTTTTTCATTAATACCATTAAAATAATTCGTTTTTATAATCATTTTGATTCTTTTACTATAAATTATAGGAGGGATCAAATGACGAAGCAAACTTATATTCTTTCAATTTTAATACTTATATTTTCTACTGGTGGATATACAGCAATGCCTCTATTTCCGCTAATTACTGATATTCATAGTATTACACTTGCTCAAGCTAGCGCTTTAACAGCTATTTATATTTTTGCTCAACAAGCAACACCAGTTTTTCTAGGTCCTCTCGGAGATTATTATGGATATAAAAAAATATCAATTATAGGAGAAATGATTAGGGGAGTAGGATTTATAGGGATAGGAAGCGTTTCGGAGTACATAACATTACTACTTTTCTCTTCCTTAGCCGGACTGGGCGGAGGATTTGCAGGTCCTTCTTTACAATCTCTGATGATGAAAAGTGCAAAACTCGGAGCTAGAGCTAAGGTTTCCTCTTTGAGAGCTAGCGCTACAAATGCCGGTTTACTATTAGGTCCTATTATTGCTAGCATAGTAATATGGACAGGGCACTTCAATATTATTTTTATAGCTGCAGGAATTCTATATTTGTTAGGAGCAATATTGTTATTAATATTTGTGGATCCTACTAATAATAAATCAATGAATAAAAAGCCGAATTCTAAAGACATTATCGAAGTGGTTCAAAATAAAGGATTCATGCAACTTATAGTTTTTATGCTAATGTTCTATATTGTATTTGCACAAATTTTTGTAACAATGCCGGAATACGCCAAACAATTTACAAATCAAATCCAAACATTGTTCCTAGTTAACGGGATAACAGGTTTGGTTTTACAATACCCTGTAGGAATGCTAATAAGTAAGTATAACAAACCAAAAATCTTTATGATCATTGGTATTACACTGATCTTACTATCGTTTCTAACTTTATCTTTATGGAATTATTTTATTGTATTATTCGTATCTATTCTCTTGTTTACAATCGGTGGGGTTTTCATATTACCTATAATCGAAACAGCCATCGCGAACTACTCTAATAACTCAGGAAAAATGGGACTTTACTATGGTATTAGTAAATTATCAGATGGACTAGGAAGGCCGGTAGGGAGTTTACTTGGCGGGTGGTTATTTTATAATTATTTCCATTCAATGGTTTGGTTCACATTTGCTATGTTTAGTGTTTTCATGCTTTTATATATTTTGATAATTCCTAAGTTAGGTGGTTTGAATAATAATTAAATTTATGTTTTTAACACCTTTTTTCATCATATTTCACAAGGAAAACTAGAAAATCGCCAGAAAAGGCGACACTCCTGCGGGAACAGCGTTGACCGAAGACACCGCAGGAGCGCAGCGACGAGGAGGCTGAGGCGACGCCCGCGGAAAGGGAGCCGTTCTGGCGATTTTCGTATTTTTTGCTCAGCCCCAAGTTTTATATATGCTTGACAAGCACCTTCACGAATTGCTCAAGTCCTTCTTGATCATGTTCAGTGAAACGATTATACTCTGGACTGTCAATATCGAGAACGCCGATCACTTCGCCGTCTTTCAGTAATGGAACGACAATTTCAGAACGGGAAGCGGCGTCGCAAGCGATATGGCCTGGGAACTGATTAACATCCGGAACGAGAATCGTTTCATTTTGTTGTGCAGAAGTTCCGCAAACGCCTTTACCGAGAGGAATACGGATGCATGCCGGTAAACCTTGGAATGGTCCAAGTACGAGTTCGTCTTCGCCATCCATCATATAAAAGCCGACCCAGTTAATACGGTCGAAAAATTGATTAAGCAAAGCTGATGCGTTGCTTAAATTCGCATAACGATTGCTCTCGCCCGTAAGTAGTGCATCAAGCTGTTTTGCCAGTTGATCATATTTATCTTTCGGGATATCCGAATAAGTAGTTGCAGTGAACAAATAAAGCACCCCCTGAAAGTATTCTTCTTCAGTATACGTTTTGAACGGATTTTCTACAAATTTCGCGCCAATTTGCCCCGAAAACACCTTTTTCCCTATAATTCGTCCAAATTCAAACGAAAATGCTTTAAACATGTTACTATATAAGATAATATTATTTTAACTAGACGTTAAAAATACTTCATTTCAGTGACTTCGGAATAGGGGGATCACAATGGTGAAATATTTCATCATTCCAATTATTGTTCTACTTGTGCTCATCACGATCGCCTTTTTATTCAGGCGTAAACATATTAGCGAAATCAATAAACTGGAACATGAAAAAATGCAAATCCAAAACAAACCGATTTTTGAAGAGATGATGAAAGTAAAACAATTGAATATGACAGGTGAAACAGAGGAGAAATTCGAACGATGGCGAAATGAGTGGACCGAAGTCGTTGATGTACATATGCCGAAAATCGATTCATTGCTATTCGATGCAGAAGACATGATTGATCGGTTCCGTTTCAAAAAGGCGACAGCGATCGAAAAAGAAATCCAAGAAAAAATTCGTCAAAGCGAAAAAAGGAAAAATGACATATTGGCTGAGCTGAATGAATTGATCGGGAGTGAAGAGAAGAACCGTATTGAAATCGAAAATCTTCGTGAACAATATCGGTTAGCCCGAAAGACGATTCTGGCTCATCAGCACTCGTTCGGATTGGCTGTCGGTCCTTTGGAGAAGGAGTTGGAATCCTTCACTCCAAAATTTGAAGAATATGATGAATTAACTGCGAATGGAAATTACCTGCTCGCTCGTGAAATTGTCATTACTATGACTTCAAAAGGGGAGAGGCTGTCATCGCTTATTCATGAAATCCCTACATTGCTTACGGAGCTTCAAAACAAGATGCCGGCTTCCATTCGAGAATTGCGAAACGGTATAAAGGAAATGGAAGATCAATCCTATTATTTAGGCCATCTTGATTTACCGAAACAGTTGAAAGAAATCGAAGAAGCAATTGCGGAACAGTTAACGAAGTTGGCCGAACTTGATATCGATGAAGTGAGGCAAAACGTCATGGATATGAATGACCGGATCGATACGTTTTACGATTCGTTGGAAAATGAAGTGAATGCCAAGCATTACGTGGATTACCATTTCACGGACGTTGAAGAATCGCTAGCGGAGATCATTCAATTGACGAGAGAAACTTCTGATGAAGCGGTATATGTCCAACAAAGCTATCGTCTTGATGAAAAGGAAGCGAAATTGCCTCAATCCTGCTTAAAAAGATTGGAAACTCTTCAAGGTCGGCATGACACCCTAAAAATTATGATGGGGGAAGAAGAATCCGCCTATTCCTATTTGCAAAATGAACTTAAAGGGATTGCAGAAGAGCTTGAGGAAATTGGAGAGGAACAAGAGCGTCTCGCCAATCGGATGAAAAACCTTCGAATCGATGAAAACAATGTCAGAAATAAATTAAATGATCTCACCCGAGAACTGCAAAATGCAGATCGGAAGCTTCACCGGGGGAATATTCCTGGTATTCCGGACGAGATGGATGCACGGCTTGAAGAAGCAGAAGAACAGCTTTTCCTCGTAAGCCAAAGCTTGCAGGAAGTTCCATTGAATATATCGGTTGCGGAAAGTTATTTGGCAAATGCGGAATCTGTAGTGTTCGACGTGAATGAAAGAGTCGATGAGCTTCTTGAAAACGTCATGCTCATCGAGCGGATCATCCAGTACGGAAATCGCTATCGCGCATCCAATCCGGAAATGCATGAACGATTACTCAATGCTGAGGAATCATTCAGGCAATTCCGCTATGCAAAAGCGCTCGAAGAAGCTGCGACCGCTGTGGAAGCTTTTGAGCCGGGTGCGATGAAACGAATTGAAGAAATGTTGAAGGAGCAAGTATGATATAAAAAGCCACCGGCATCATGTGCAGGTGGCTTTGTCACGTCAATTAAGCGTTGGTGAAGTTTACAGTTAGAAAGGAAAATCCAAATGATTTATTTTGATAATAGCTCAACAACACAGCCAGACGAAAGTGTTCTTGAATCCTTCATGGCTGCAAATCATAAATATTATGCTAATCCTGCTTCACTTCATGTATTAGGACGGGAAGCGGAAGCTTTATTGGATCGTTCAAAAGAACAGATGCTAAAGCTCGTTGGAAATGAAAACGGGAACGTCGTCCTAACGGCAGGCGGGACAGAAGCAAATAATTTGGCGATATTCGGTTTAAGTGAAGCGTATCGGGCAAGAGGCAATCATATCATTACAACGCAAATCGAACATCCTTCCATTTTACAAGCATGCCGTAAATTGGAGGACAACAGATTTGAAGTGGATTATTTGTCAGTTGATGAACAAGGCCTCATTTCATTAGACGAATTAGAAAAAACGCTTCGAAAGGATACGATTCTCGTCAGCATCATGCACGTCAATAACGAAATTGGCACGATTCAGCCGATCCGTCAATGCGCTGAATTGATTAAAAAAAATAGCCGTGCCATTTTCCATTCCGACTGTGTCCAAAGTTACGGAAAGCTGCCGGTTAATATGGAATCGTTGCAAGTGGACGCGATTACGATTTCGGCTCATAAAGTGAACGGACTGAAGAATTCAGGTGCGTTGCTGCTGAAAAAAGGCGTTACACCGCAAGCAATCAATTTTGGTGGCGGCCAAGAAAACGGTTTGCGCAGTGGAACTGTCTCTGTCCCGAATGCGGTTGCAATGGCGAAGGCGATGAGAATCAGCTCCGTTCAAGAAGAGAGAGCGGATTATCGGGAGTGGCGAAATCTGCTGATTGAAGCATGCCGCAGATATGAAAATATTCAAGTTTTATCACCGGAATACGGTGCGCCGCATATTTTATCGATTGCATTTAAATCAATTAATGGAGAAGTAGCTGTGAACTACTTCCAAGAACATGGCATCATTTTATCAACATCGAGTGCCTGCTCATCAAAAAATAAAAATGCCAGCCATGTCATTGAAGCAATTGGTTTAGAAAATAAGTTTAAAAACGGTGTCATCCGTATTAGTTTCGGCAACACTAATACAAAAGATCAATTGGACGAATTTATTACTGTGCTCAAAAGCTTCATGGACCTAATCGAGAGGGGAATGTAACAAATGAAATGGAAAGAAATATTGATCCGTTATGGTGAATTATCATTAAAAGGACGAAACCGTAACCAGTTCGTCCGTAAATTGAAAAAGAATATACAGGATGCAATGACAGATTTGCAAACAGTTCGGCTACGTGCTGAACGTGATCGAATGTTTTTACTTGCGGACAGTGAAAAAGATATGAATGAGGCGATTGAACGGTTGTCGCATATTTTTGGAATTCAATCGTTCAGTCCGGTTGCTATGTGTGACGCTGATCTCGATGCGATTAAACAGAAGGCGCTTGAAGTGATCGGCACCGAAGATACTGCCGGCAAGACGTTCAAAGTCGAAATAAAACGAGCAGATAAAACATTCCCATACGTGACAGGCGAATTGCAACAGGCGATTGGCGGACATGTCTTGCACCATTTCCCCGAGCTTACCGTTCAAATGAAAAAACCGGATATCCTGTTGCACGTTGATATTCGGAAAGAAGGAGCTTTTCTAACGTCAAAAGTATATAAAGGGGCAGGTGGCATGCCTGTAGGTTCCAATGGACATTCATTGCTTATGCTATCAGGAGGCATAGATAGTCCAGTCGCGGGATATCTACTCATGAAGCGTGGCGTCTCGATCGACGCGATTCATTTTGCGAGCCCGCCATATACAAGTGAATTGGCGAAAAGAAAAGTGATGGATTTGACAGAAAAGCTATGTTCTTTCGGAGCACCTGTCCGACTTCATATCATTCCATTCACAGAACTACAGCAAGCAATCGTACAACAAGTGCCTAACAATTTGTCCATGACGACAACGAGAAGAATGATGCTTCAAATTGCAGATCAAGTGAGAGAACAAATTGGGGCATTGGCCATTGTCACGGGAGAAAGTTTAGGACAAGTTGCGAGTCAAACGCTTGACAGTCTTACAGCCATCAATGAAGTGACGGCAACTCCTATACTCCGTCCATTGATTGCAATGGATAAATTGGAGATTATTGAGCTTTCAGAGCAGATCGGGACGTATGATATTTCCATCCGGCCATATGAAGACTGCTGTACGATCTTTACCCCAAGCAATCCAAAAACAAAACCAAAACTTGAAAAAGTTCATCATTATGAAAGCTTTTTTGATTTCCAGCCGTTAATCGAGTATGCGGTGAACAATAGAGAAGTCATTGAAGTTTGGAAAGAGCAAGAGAAGGATGAATTCGAGGATCTGCTTTAATTGAGGGATTTATTACCATAATACCTCCTGCATGAATTTCCGGAAACGGTCCATTCTATATGCACAAGGAGGTGACAACGACATGGCTAACAACAACAGCGGCAACTCAAACCAACTCCTAGTTCCAGGGGCACAACAAGCTCTAGACCAAATGAAATACGAAATCGCACAAGAATTTGGTGTACAACTTGGAGCAGATGCTTCATCGCGTGCCAACGGATCCGTCGGCGGAGAAATCACTAAGCGATTAGTGCGTCAAGCCCAATCACAAATGAACGGATTCCAACAACAATAAAAAATGTATGAAAGCTGTCCCGGATTTCCGGGGCAGTTTTTCTTTATATTTCATTACAAATCAGTATTCACTTCGAATGAAAAGTTTATTCAATTGCCTGAAAGTAATAAGATATGTTTTGAACTTTTACCATTGCATTGTATAATTGAGTAATACGAATAGGAGGAGATCGCATGAATCGTGAGGAGTTACTCGCACCAGAAGACTATAATCTTGTTTCAGAATTTGAAAAATATGCAGATGGAAAAGAAAATCGAGCGCTCATTTATGTTGATACGAATGAACAAGAACAAACTATTACATACGATGAATTAATGGTTTCAGCGAATCGAGCAGCAAATGTGTTTATCGAAAATGGGTTGAAAAAAGGCGATATCATTCTCGTCATGGTTCCCCGGACAATCGATGCGTACGTTACATATATCGGAGCATTGAAGGCTGGAATGGTCGTTATTCCAAGCTCTGAAATGCTACGTTCTTCTGACATTGAATATCGACTTGAGCATAGCCAGGCGAAAGCAATTGTCGCTTATGATGCATTTATGGATCAGTTCGAATCGGTCAATAACTTACAAGGGGTTCAATTATATGTCGTCGGTGAAGCAGGTGAAGGCAAGAAATCACTGACCCGTTTAATGGAAACAGCTTCCCCTCATTTCGAAACAGCTTCTACGAAAGCTTCGGATATGGCTTTTCTTTCTTACACTTCAGGGACGACAGGCAAGCCGAAAGGAGTAGTCCATACACATGCTTGGGCTTACGCACATTTGCGGACAGCTGGACCGAACTGGCTTGGCATTGAGGAAGGGGATATTGTTTGGGCTACCGCTGCACCGGGATGGCAAAAATGGATTTGGTCTCCTTTCTTATCCGTATTAGGCAGCGGCGCAACCGGACTTGTTTATAACGGGAAATTCGATGTGGAAACGTATTTAGGCTTGATAAAAAAATACGAAGTAAATGTGTTATGCTGCACGCCTACTGAATACCGTTTCATGGCTAAAGCGGAAAATTTACAGGATTATGATCTTTCCTCACTTCGTAGCGCAGTTTCTGCCGGTGAGCCGTTGAATCGGGAAGTAATCGATATATTTGAGAAGACATTCAATCTTGCAGTCAGGGATGGATACGGCCAAACGGAAAATACTTTACTCGTCGGAACGATGCTCGGGATGGAAGCAAGACCAGGCTCGATGGGGAAACCGACCCCAGGGAACCGGGTTGAAATTATTGACGATGAAGGGAATCCGGTTTCTCCTGGCGAGGTTGGCGATATCGCCGTCCATATTTCCACACCAGCCCTCTTCAAAGAGTATCTGAACGATCCGGAACGGACAAAAATGCAATTCAGAGGCGAATATTATGTAACAGGGGATCGGGCGAAGCTCGATGCGGATGGTTACTTCTGGTTCGAAGGACGGGGAGATGACATCATTATCAGCTCGGGATATACAATTGGGCCATTCGAAGTCGAAGACGCATTGACGAAGCATCCGGCTGTCCGTGAATGTGCAGTCGTTGCAAGCCCAGATGCAGTGAGAGGCAACGTCGTCAAAGCGTTCATCGTGTTACGAAATCCGGAAATGGCACAACAAGAAAATCTTGTTCAAGAGTTACAGGAACATGTGAAAAAATCAACGGCACCTTATAAATACCCGCGTAAAATCGAATTTGTGAATGAATTGCCGAAAACAGCTTCGGGTAAAATCATGCGAGTCGAATTAAGGAAGCTAGAGCAGAGTAAATGATTGAACAAAACCGTCCTATGCACAGGCATGGACGGTTTTTTGGTGGGTTTACGAATAGTATGGAAAGGACTATAATTGTCCTATTCGAAAGGAGTGTGCCTGAATGCAACCCGAAAAAAGTGGTATCTTGTGGGTCCTTGGATCCTTTCTCATTTGGGGAGTCATGCCAATTTATTGGAAGCATCTAGAACATGTACAAAGTGATGAAATCTTAACGGGGCGCATAATGTGGGCATTCATTTCCACTGTCCTTGCCGTCTTGATCATGAAAAACGGCAAACAGCTTATCACCGACATCCGTGAGCTTTGGAAAAGCCAGTCCCAATTTTGGAGCCTTTTCATCGCAAGTGTGCTTGTCACGTCGAATTGGTTTATTTACATATGGGCGGTCAATCATGATTTTATCGTTCAAACGAGTCTTGGCTATTATATAAATCCTCTTGTTTCAGTCTTGCTCGGCATCTTTTTTCTGAAGGAGAAGCTGTCGTCTTCACAAAAAATTGCTTTCCTACTTGCCCTTATCGGTGTCATTATTTTGACGGTTTCATACGGAACATTTCCTTGGATCGCTTTATCGCTAGCGATTACATTCGCGGTTTATGGGTTCATTAAGAAAAACATTAAATTGGATGCCCTTCGCGGATTGGCGATCGAGACATTATTCATGACACCATTCGCCATCGGTTATTACATCTTCCTTTTCGTGAAAGATCAGGCTGTCTTTTTGTATAGCGACTTGCAAACAGATATTCTTCTCATCCTGACAGGTATCGCGACAGCGCTTCCGCTCGTCATGTATGCGAAAGGGGTGCAGACAATTCCGCTATATGTCGCGGGGTTCACTCAATATATCGCTCCAACATTAATGCTGTTTATCGGTGTCGTTATATATAAGGAATCATTCGGTGGAATTGAAATGCTATCATTTTCATTAATTTGGGCAGCGCTTATTCTTTTCACGGTCTCAAAGGTTTATGAATCGATTATGACAAAAAAGGGTGCTCATCAATCACCAAAGTAATTGAAACTTTTTTACGCAGGAATCGTATACAATGGTGGAAGATGAAGGGGGAATTACATAATGGCAATGAAACGATGGATTGCAATCATCGTAGCAGCAGTGCTGATCTTCATATCGATAGGCATCAATTCACTATCGTATGTATTCACAAGAGATTTCAGCGGATTTATGGAAGAAATTGCGGCAGGTAATGCTGGCTATAGCGAAGTCGTCATCGAACAAGGAAGAGGAAGGGATCGAATTGCCGTTGTTACATTGGATGGCATCATTCAGGACGTTGGAAGCTCTTTGTTCTCTTCAGGCGGATATAACCACAAATTATTCATGTCGCAACTTCAAGACATCCTGAACGACCAAACGGTGAAAGGCGTCGTCCTTTCGGTGAATACGCCAGGTGGTGGGGTCGTTGAATCATCGGATATTTACGATGCCATCAGGACGATTCAACTCGATAGGGAGATCCCTGTTTACGTAGCAATGGGCGGGTTGGCTGCTTCAGGTGGCTATTATGTATCAGCGCCTGCAGAAAAAATCTATGTTCATCCTGAAACAATTACTGGATCGATCGGTGTCATCATGGAAAGCGTCAATTATGCAAAGCTTGCAGAAAAATACGGTATTGACTTCAATACAATTAAAACAGGGCCTTACAAGGACATCATGAGCAGTTCCAGGGAAATGACAGAGGAAGAACGCAATATGCTTCAGGAAATGATTAATGACTCTTACGAACGATTTGTTGAAATTATTGCAAAAGGCCGTAATATGTCAAAAGAACAAGTGAAAAAGATCGCGGATGGGCGTATCATGAACGGCAGACAGGCGATCGAGGCCGGGCTAGCGGATGATTATGGGAAGTTGGGCGACGTGATCGACGCAATAAAGGCCGATTATAATTTAGAAAATGCTACTGTCTTTGAATACACGCCAATGGAAAGCTTCGGTTCACTTTTCGGAGTGAAAGTCGGTGATCTTTTCGGTCGTAACATCGAGGCTGAACTGATCGGGAAATTGCTATCCGATTATGATGCACCGCGGATGATGTACTTGTACGGTGAAAAATAAGGAGGGAGTTTGGCATGACGGATCATATTGAAGAAAATGAGTCGATGAGAGACGTACCCCAGCCGAATCGCCTTCCTGATTATGAAATCATCCGGACTGAGCAATTCAGACCAAAGTTCGCTGGATTTTGGACGCGTTTTTGGGCATATATAATCGACTTGCTCATTGTTTCATCTATAAGTGGTATATTCATTAAACCGGTTTTCAGGATTTTGGATATTAAAATATCCAACCCATCATTTCTTTTATTCAGTCCTTACAAAGTGACCCTTCTTATTCTTTTTCTCGCCTACTTTGCTTTAATGACAAAGTTTACAAGTCAGACTGTTGGAAAAATGATACTAGGTATAAAAGTTGTCACTACTGATGGCGGCAAACTAACATGGGGGACGATTCTCTTCAGGGAAGTGATTGGCCGTTTTATTTCGAAGCTACTTACGATCCCTTATTTGCTCGTTGCCTTCATGCCGAAAAAAGAATCATTGCATGACTTATTTGCGGACACATATGTCATCCATGAACATTCATTTGAGAGGGAAATAATTGAAACTCGGCAGGAACGCAAGGGTGAAGAGTTGCAAGCTGGAACAATTGTTTAGTAGAATGAATTGGAATGAATAAGGAGGCGTCTTCATGGTAAATGTCACATTTAAACAAAACCCGGTTACATTGCTCGGCAAGGAAGTAACAGTAGGCGACAAAGCTCCAGATTTCACAGTACTATCAAACAGTTTACAACCAGTTACGCTGAATGATTCCAAAGGGAAAATCCGTCTGATCAGTGTTGTACCATCCATCGATACTGGTGTTTGTTCAGAACAGACGCGTAAATTCAGCCAAGAAGCGACTTCGCTAGGAGATGATGTGGAAGTGCTCACAATTTCCGTCGATCTACCTTTTGCACAAGCAAGATGGGGAGCAACGGAAGGAATTAGCAACGTCCAAACATTGTCCGACCATCGCGACCTCTCTTTCGGTGAAGCGTATGGGGTCGTAATGAAAGAATTGCGCTTGTTAGCTCGCAGCGTATTCGTCATCGACAAGGATGATACGGTCACATATATCGAATACGTGAGTGAAGGGACGGACCACCCGGACTACGACAAAGCAATTGCAGCTGTAAAAGAATTAACGAAATAATTAGTTGGCCCACTCGGAAACGGGTGGGCCACATTACCGTTATAAACGAATTTTAGTCTTTTATTGAAAGGCATATTTTGGATTAGAGGGATACTACATGGTGACAAATACTGAACAGATTTTTACATTTTTAAATGAGCATGCAGAGGCGAATAAAGAAGATCTTTACTTGGAAGCAATCATCGATGCCTGTCATATTTGGCTGTCAGGGGACAAAATGCCACGCTTGACTCCTTCCGTTACGAAAGAGGAAATCCGAAGAGGAATTCAGCTTGCAGTCCTGAAAGGAATGAAACAGCAAGCTCAGCCGAATCATCAGATGACTCCGGATGCAATCGGTATGCTAATCGGCCACTTTGCAAACAAGTTGATGCAGCAAAAGGACGAGGTGACTGTCCTGGATCCGGCAGCTGGAACGGGCAATTTATTGTTCACCGTCATGAACTCAATTGGAGATCAGGTTACAGCGACTTCTGTTGAAATAGACGAACTGTTGGTCAGGCTGTCCGCCATCACTGCCGAGCTTCTCGAACAGCCGGTCCGTTATTTCATCCAAGATGCATTACGCCCTTTACTCGTTGACCCAGTCGACTTAGTCGTCTGTGATCTGCCTGTCGGCTATTATCCAGATGACGACAACGCCATGAATTTTGAAATAATGCCTGCAGAAGGACATGCTTTTTCCCATCATCTTTTCATTGAACAATCAATGAACCATTTGAAAGAGGGTGGCTATGCCATCTTCCTAACGCCTGCATCTCTTTTCGAATCCGATCAATCCGCGGAGCTCCACCGCTATTTGAAAAAGAATGCCGTCATCCGAGCAGTCCTGCAACTACCGGCTTCCTTATTCCGCAGCGCAGCACACGAGAAAAGTATTTTCATCCTCCAGAAGCCATATGCTGAAATGAAGGCTGCGCCCGACGTGCTTCTAACAAAAGTGCCGGATATGTCGGACAAGCTAGTAATGTCACGTTTCCTCGAGCAGATTGAAAACTGGATTGATGAATCATAAAAAAAGGTAAGTAAAAAACAAAACGATCAAGCATCCAAAGTAAAAGAACCTGCCCATTTAGGCACTGACTATCTTTTTTGAGACAGTCAAAAAACACCTTATTATGCAGCCAGTTGTCGGAATTGTACCGGCGATTGGCTGTTTAATTTCGTTTGAATGCGGATATTGTTATAATAAGTAA
>NZ_JAKRNT010000005.1 GCF_022346605.1 Sporosarcina sp. ACRSL | reverse complement strand
CGGCACAATCGGTGTAAACGCTATATATAGCCTATTTTTTTAATTTATTTTTTGTGAATCGCGTCACTGTGTATCCCGGCTGCGCAAACTTGCCGCCCCCCCCCCCCCCGCAAATATAAAAAAGGCCGCCCCATTACTGGAGCGGCCTTCCTATTCATTCATCCACATTGCTTCCTTGCCTCTTCGCCTTCTTCACCATCCGCGTCGCATACCAGAAGCCGACCGTTAACGAAAGGGCATCCGCGACATATAGAATCCAGTTATGGGTATAGCCCGCATACACGGACGCTGCGATGAGGGCGATCGTCAAGGTAAGTCCAACGATATGATGGAATGTAACACGTGTGAAAAACACGACGAGCAATCCGGGAAGAAATAATGCGAGCATCAACTTCGTTTCCAACGCAGCTATATCCATTATTCACCTAACCTTTCGACCACTTTTGCCAAATCCGATTAACGGACGACAAGCAGTCCTAACCGGTGATGATCATGACGGTAGAGCACTTGCTGCATAAGCCGTACTTCCCCGTCCCGGCCAATAACTTGAAGACGGCAATGCGCGGCGTTCACTTGAATGGCATCGTACAATTCCTTTTCATTCGATACGCGGATGCCATTCACCATCTTGATGCATTCTCCGGGAATCAAACCGAGTTTTTCACCCGGTGACTCCGGCAAGATCCCCGCAATGATGACGCCCGTCGATTGCGGCGCCGCAGCAAACCCGCCCTTTCGCTCTCTGACAGCTACAACAATCGAAAGCACTGCCCTGCAGACAACCCCAATGAGCAAAGCCGCCCAACCGAGGATTGGCATCCACCATGCGAATGCCCCGACGAAAGTGACAACTGCACCGAGGAAGATGACCGCTTGTCCAATTTTCGGAAATAGGACATCCGGAAAACTTGCCCGTGCAATTTGAGAGAAACCGATGACGAGGGGCACCGGAATAAAGCTAAAAGCAGTGGCCCCGAGCGTAAATTGTGGCCAATATGGCGCAAACGATGAAAGTAAATCGCCTGGAACGAGAAATACGATCGGCAATAGCCAGAGCCGTTTCGATTTATACGCTGCAGCCCGTAATCCCCGGTTCGTCTTCGTCAAGAAAGGCGATGCATAAGCTCCACTATATCGGTAAATGAGGAACCCTTCAGCAATTAGGAAAAGTCCAGCGATGACAGGAACCGTCAACGCCATATCCCCAAACAAGTCAACATCGCCTGGCGACCACCCTTGTATCGTAAATGCCGGACCCCATTGCTGGAGTGCATACAATCCGAAAAATGCAATTGCGGCAAAATAGATCGGTGAAGCGGCTTGATAATAGAACGAGACCATCGATACTATAGCGATTGCACATAATAGCGCAATCCAACCGACATCAACAGTCAAGCCAATTCCGGATACTAAGACGGATACGATCAACGCCGGCAACCACGATTCGGCTAGCAGCTTTTTCATCTCCGTCAAGCCGGGGTGAAGTCGCACAAGGAAACTGCGCCGTTCTCGTTTCACCCGGAAATACCCTAGCCCGATTGCCGCAACTATGGCAATCAACCAAACTGGATTCAGGAAAAATAGTGCAATAGCTTGTAACAGATCCATCAGTACTTGTTCACTCATCAACCGTCACCATCCCATCCCCGAAAACATGATTATTCTCTATTGTATCAAAAGAAACGTCTCACGTGTGAGACCACTAAAAAAAATCTATCGCTATCACATTAAAAAACTCCCTGCATGTACAGGGAGGCTGGTTAGTAATTTATTGCGTCAACACATAATGGACGTAGCCGATGGCGACTTGTAGTTGGATGTCGTGTGCTTTGTCTTTGCGATACTCTTCGACCCGTTCGCGGATGGCGGCGAAGAATTTGCGGTCCATAATGCTTTCAGGGGATACTTTTGCATTGACGCGGAATTCATGGACAGCGACTGCCGTCGATTCGTCAAAGTAGCCGTCAACCCGTTCGAGTGAATAGCCGAGGCCTGCCAAAACGCGTTGTCCGTATGCGATGTCTTCATGGTAATCACCGACGGCATAGACGTTCGTCGAAAAGCGGATATGCTCGGTGAAAAGCCGATCTTGCTCCGACGCCAAGTCGACAGCGACGCCTTTACCGTGAATCCACGTCTCTTTCGGAGTTAACCATTTATGGGTGGACAGTTTCATTTCCCCGCCGTTCGAAAGATCAATCGTATCTTGGACGGTCCCTTTGCCGAAGCTCACCTGTCCTATGATGAATCCCCGTTTCAAATCTTTCAATGCTCCGCTCAACACTTCGCTCGCCGATGCGCTCCCTTTATCCTGCAACACGATGATCGGCATCGTTTTCAGCTTTTCGTCGAACTTGAATTTCTCGGAAGGTGCGACGACGAGTGGCGTCATTTGACCTTTCGCGTTTTGCATATAGGCAAAAATTGAATCATTTGGCAATAAACTCCCAGCTACTTCGCCGACGGCTCGCAAATAGCCGCCCGGATTCCCCCGTACATCAATCACTAGAGCTTCGGCACCGCCTTTGATCATTGCATCAGTCGCCTTTTTCCATTCGTCTGCCGTCTCATCCCCGAACATCGTCAACGCTATGTAACCGAATTTCTTGCCCCTTTCCTCCATCAATTCAGCAGTCACCGTTTTCACAGGAATGACTTCACGTATCACTTTCAACTCGAGGTGCTTATTCAAATCAGGCCTGTAAATCGTCATTTCCACTGCAGTTCCTTCCTTGCCCCGGATCTTTCTGACGACGTCCTGCAACGTCAAGCCCCCGAGCCCCTCCCCGTTAATGCGGACGATTTCGTCATACGGCTTCAACCCCGCCTTTTCCGCAGGAGACCCTTTAATTGGCGCAACGATAATATACCTGCCACCGGATCTCGTAATTTCCGCACCGATCCCGACTTTTTCACCTGCAAGCGACTCCCGATGCGACGCTGCTTCTTCCTCCGACAAATACGTTGAATACGGATCCCCAATGACATCCGCCATACCACGCAGCGCCCCTTCGATTAGCCTGTCCCCTTGGACCGGGTACACCGCTTTCTCCTGAATAATGCTGTACGCTTCCTCAATGACGGGAAACGCCCCTTTCAATGTTGAATCAGTCCTTTTCCCTTCCGCGGAGCAACCGTCCAAAATTACGAATATGCCTGCCGCGATTACCGTCAAGATCGCAAAAACTAAAAACCGGCTTCTGCGCATCGATAACATCCCTCCTCCGTCCACTATATGAACGAAATCAGTATGTTACGACAACAGAAAACCGGCATTATTAGTCTAAGTCTTGGATAAGGCTTTCCATCGTCGCCTCATCCATTGGTCCTTTTACGATTTGTCCAATCGTGCCATCCGTGTTCAACATGTAGGTCGTCGGTAATTGGAACACTTGAAACGCTTCGCCGACAACCCCTTTTTCGTCCAACGGAATCGGGAACGTCAATTCATACGAATCGATGAACTCCTGGACGACTTTCACTCCCCTTGCTTCACTGTCGGTCATATTGATTGCAACGATCTCCACATTTTCCTTTTCGGCGGAGTTTTTGTAGTAGTTTTGCATATGCGGCATTTCAGCCCTGCACGGAGGACACCACGTTGCCCAGAAATTCAGTACAACTTTTTTTCCTTTCAATTCGGATAGTGTAAGTGGTTCTCCATCCAATGTTGTCAATTCGAAATCGGGTGGTGTATCACCGAGTCCTAGTCCAATTTCACCTGTTGCCTCATCAGATCCTTTGGATACAATCAAAGCGCTTGCCGTGTCGATCGGATCTGCCTTTTCTATATTTTGCTTCACCATAATCGCAATCATCGACCCGATAAGCAATATTGCGATGACGTAGCCGATTACTTTTTTATTCAACATGATTACCCCCGTTGATTTGTTCAAATGTACGTACCTTCGAAAAAAGCATCGTGAAAAACAAGCCGATCAATATCGTTACAAGCAGCTGTGGGTTCCAAAGACCTTTCGGCTGTATGACCGCAACAAAAACATGGACCGCCATGAATAGCAAGGAAAGCGGAACGATATGGTTTCCACTTACGTGGACGTCTTTCCAAATAAAAACCAGAAGTCCAATAAATAGGATAGCCGTTCCGGCACGCGCAATCATGCTTCCTTCCTTTAAGAATACCATCATCACTTGAAAAACAGCTTGAGAGGAAACGGCACCCATAAATAGGGCAACGAGTCCGTCTTTATCAATTCGGTCCTTCATCCAACTATGCCATGTCCAACATGCTACGAAAATCAATCCGCCAATAAACCCAAAGATGCCTCCGTTGAAATAAATAATCGCAAGCGGCAAATCAATGCCTATTTTGAAGTCCGTAATGATGACAGACAGTTTCCATATAACTATGAGATAAAAAACCGCGTCCCCGAACCGATTAGCATGCTGTTTGCCAAATTTCAACCGGATAGCAATATATGAAAAAATGAATGCAATAATGAGAGCAATCCAAGTGGACGGCACTGTTACATTGCCAATATAAAATAATTTGTTGACAGTCATCCGAGAGGTATCCCCTTTTGATTCGTATACAGTTAAATGCTAAAGGAAAGTAACGAACGTTGCGAGTATATTGCTTCTAGCATCGCTGAAAAATGGTAAGATTTTGTGAAGTTTCTCCAAAAAAATAAACTGCACCGCCATTGTTAGATTTGCAGCTAACAATGACGATGCAGTTTTCAATTAAAATGGTACATATCGTAATGGGTTCACAGCACTTGGACCGGACGCTGTCCAGTTCCCGACGTGTAGTTCGAAATGCAAGTGAGGGCCTGTGGATGCGCCAGTATTTCCGACAGCTCCAATATACCCGCCTTTATCGACGACTTGTCCCGAGCTGACGCTAATTTTCGATAAATGGGCATACACGGTTGTGAAAATCTGGCCGTCTACTGAATGGGTAATCATTATGACGTTACCAAATCCGCCCATTCTGCCTGCATACGAAACGACTCCATCACCTGCAGCTACGACCGGTGTTCCAGTCGGCGCAGCAATATCTGCTCCTCGGTGTTGACGTTTCGTATTATAGATCGGATGGATCCGCCAACCGAATGAAGATGAGTATCGTCCTTGGGCAGGTGTTGTCCAGAAGCCATTTGAAACATGTGGTAAGGAGTTTGGTTTAGCTTTTCTAGCTGCCTCTCTCGCTTTCCGTTTACGTTCAGCTTCTTTTCGTGCAATTTCTGCAATACGTTTCTGTTCAGCGATAATTTGTTTCTCTAGCTTTGCGTCAACTTCGATTGCTTCATGGAAGTCTTCTTCCAATTGCTTTTTCTCTTTTGATAGCCTTTCTTGTTCTGCTTCCAATTGGTCGATTACTTTACGTTTCTCTTTTTTCTTCGACTGAAGATTTTCTCTCAATTTTTCGAGATATGCTTTACTTTCCTCTAATTCTTTTAATTTCTTTTCGACGAGCGCTTTCTCTGTTTCCAGCTGCTCGATGTCTTCCTGCTGTTTCCTCATAATATCACGGTCCGCATCCATAAGCGTTGTGACTGCGGAAAAACGGTCGATGAAATCTGCGAAGCTGTTCGCTCCAAGCAATACGTCTACGTAGCTTACATTGCTGCCTTTCACTTGCATCGCCCGTACGCGTTCTCGAAGGATGACATCACGCTCAGCGATTTTCGTTTCAAGATCCGCGATCGATTCCTTTAACGCTTCGATCTCTTCATTCGTTTTGTTGATTCGATCGATGACGCGGTTCATGTTTGCGTTCGTCTCTTCAATTTCTTTGTTCAACTTACTAATTTGGTTTAAAAACTTCTGAATTTCATTTTCAGTTTCCTTGATTGCCTTATCTTTATTGTTAATGCTTGATTTCAGATTTGCTTTTTTATCTTGGTTTTGCTTTTGTTCTTTCTTCAAATCATTCAATGTGCTCGCCAAAGCCTCCGAATCGCCAACAACGGACGACATCAGGAACACCATGACGAGACTTGCCATGATCCATCTTTTCTTGTTCAACTTCTTATTTCCCCCTTTAAGCTTTTGCTGTAGGTTGATTCGAATATAGGACTACAGCAACCCCACTTTTCCGTGAGAGCCTATCAGACTCTAAGAAATTTACGGACAGACATGAAACTGCCCCATACTCCAATAAATACGCCCATGAATATAAGAAGCCCATTTACTTGGAGGATGAATGGCGTTGTATTCAATAATTGGAATAGTTCGTTCTGCAATCTTGGTTGCCATTGTGAATAAAGCTCGTTGTACGAAACGGAAATGACAATCATCGGAATGATTGCACCGAGGACGCCAAGCCAAACCCCTTCCAACACGAAAGGTATCCGTACGAAGCTATTCGTAGCACCTACAAGTTTCATAATCTCAATCTCTCGTCTTCTCGCAACAATTGTGAGACGGATCGTATTTGAAATTAAGAACATCGCGGTGAATAAAAGGGCCAGAATGAGCACCATTCCAATGTTCCTGCTCATATTGAGCACATTGAATAATTTTTCGACTTTCCCTTCGCCATAGACGACTTGATATGTATTGTCATACGTATCAATTTTTTTAGCGATCGTAGCTGTCTGGTGAGGGTCGGCCGCTTTTACGTAGAGAGCGTCTCCTAGCGGATTGCTCTGTTTATAGAGATTCAATTCATCCCCGAAGGACTTGATCATTTTATCGAGTTCTTCATCCTTCGTCGCATGAACGACTTCCCTTACCCCGGGGGTTTCCCGGACTTGCATCACTAATGTTTTCACTGCATCTTCATCTGCCGCCGGTTCCATGATGACTTTGATTTCTACGTCATTTTCAAGATTGTCCGCCAATTGGTTCAAGTTCATCATAATGACGATAAACACCCCGACGAGCAAAAGAGTGACGGTTACTGCACTGACAGAGGCGAACGTCATCCAGCTGTTCCGACCGAGGCTTTTTAGGCTTTCTCTTAGATGCCGCCCGAACGTCCTAGCTTTCATAATCGTATTCCCCTTCGTATTCATCTCTCGTGATCATCCCGCCCTCGACGACGATAACCCGATGTTTGATCGTATTCACAATTTCCTTATTATGCGTCGCCATGACGATTGTCGTGCCACGCGCATTGATCTGTTCGAAGATCTTCATAATTTCCCAAGATGTGTCCGGATCCAAGTTCCCTGTAGGCTCGTCCGCGATGACGACTTTCGGGACATTGACGATGGAACGGGCAATGGACACCCGTTGCTGTTCACCGCCCGATAACTCGTTCGGAAACATTCTCGCCTTCTGTGTCAATCCGACAAGTGCCAGTACATCATTCACTTTTTTACGGATTTGCTTCGGCGACTCTTCAATGACTTCTAACGCAAACGCGACATTCTCGTAAACATTCAATTTAGGAAGTAGTTTAAAGTCTTGGAAGACGACACCGATCTGCCTTCTCAAATGAGGGACTCTACTATTCCGTAATGTTCCAAGATTTATGCCGTTAATTAATATGTCGCCTTTTGTCGGAGTTTCCTCCCGGTACATCATTTTAATGAACGTCGACTTTCCCGCTCCGCTAGGCCCAACGACATAAACAAACTCGCCCCGACTAATTTCGACGTTAATGCCATTCGCGGCAACAACCCCGTTCGGATATTTCTTATATACATCTTTCATTACAATCATGTAAAAACCACCTGAATCGTATTGTGTTACTTATTTTTTCTCAAGACATTCATATTATAGCATGCTATGGCTTGCTAAGTATTACAGATATGTTTCATTTGAGACGACACAATTCAACAACCCTATATCTGTACGTTGTCAAAACGTCACGAAAACCGCAAGCTTCCCTTTTTCACTATGAAAATATAATATTTTTATATGATTTAAATCAATGTTTTGGTCTTTCACAAACAGTTCTATGTAATATCCCTGCAATAGTATGGTTAAGATTTTCCATTTTTTTATTCGATAAAAAACGCAATAGGCGATGATCACCTATTGCGTTATCCATGATTTATTATTTCTTTTCAGCTAGCCATTTTGTGACGGCTTCCAATTCTTCGCCTTTGATTAATCCAGGTGGCATACCATTTTGTCCGTTTTGAATAATATCGTGGATTTCGTCTTCAGATAGTCGTGAGCCGACGTCTGCCAATCCAGGAGCGTTGCCGCGACCTTCGAGATTACCGCCATGACAGCTTGCACAGCTATTTTGGAAAACCTTGTCTGGATCGACTGCGGCCGACTCTCCGGACTCATTGCCATCGTTTCCTCCGCATGCGCCAAGTACAAGCGCTGCACCAAACAGTACTGTTACCAGCTTGTTTTTCATGTTGTTTCCTCCTGTCGTAAATAGTTGCTACAACGTTAGTATACCAAAGGTTTGGGAGCGTACACTGCGAGGGTAGGTGCCCATTTTTATCAAATTCGTGACAAATTGGAAAGATTTTCACCTGCCTTGAAGTGACTTCATTATTATACCTTTACGTTTTACTATACACGTTAACGGGGATTTCAAACCCTTGCTGCGAGTAGCGGAGTGGATAGTTCATTAGTCCCAAAATGACGATATCTTTGTGAAAATGATCGATATGTATCCGGAACTGATCGATAAGTCGATTAGAATGACCGATAAACCTGTGAATTTGAACGATATCCGCCTGGAATTAATCGATAAAATGAAGCTAATGAAAAAAGCGCACCGAAGTGCACTTTTTTAGGATAAGTCTTATGAAATTTTCGAACGTAGATAAGCATTGATGAACATATCGATTTCGCCGTCCATGACTGCGCCGACGTTTCCAGTTTCCTCGTTCGTCCGGTGATCTTTCACCATGGAGTATGGGTGGAATACGTAAGAACGGATTTGGCTGCCCCAGCCGATCTCTTTTTGCTCGCCTCGGATTTCAGCCAAACGTGCTTCTTCTTCTTCAACTTTAATTTGGTAAAGTTTCGCTTTCAAAAGGTTCATCGCGCGCTCACGGTTTTTAATCTGTGAACGCTCTGTTTGACATGTCACGATAGCACCTGTCGGAATATGCGTAATCCGTACGGCGGAATCCGTCGTGTTGACGTGCTGCCCGCCCGCACCACTTGAACGGTACGTATCGATTTTCAAGTCTTCTGTCCGGATTTCAATATCGATATCGCCGTCAAATTCAGGCATCACTTCAACAGAAGAGAATGACGTATGGCGACGGCCGGATGAGTCGAATGGCGAAATGCGGACGAGACGGTGAACGCCTTTTTCCGCTTTTAAATACCCATATGCATTATGGCCTTTGATGGAAAGTGTCACGGACTTCACGCCGGCTTCATCGCCTGCTTGGTAGTCGAGAGTTTCCACTTTATATCCTTGATCTTCAGCCCATCTTTGATACATACGGAGCAACATGGAAGCCCAGTCTTGGGACTCTGTTCCGCCTGCGCCCGAATGGATTTCTAGGACGGCATTGCTGCTATCAAACTCGTCGCTTAAGAGCATTTGCAAGTCGAAGTCTTCCATCTTCTTCTTGAACTCTTTCAACTCGGAGACCAATTCTTCTTGGAGTTCTTCATCAGCTTCTTCACGAAGTAATTCAAGCGTCATTTCTAGGTTTTCCTGTGTGTCGTTCAATTCATGGAATGAGCCGACTGTCGCTTTCAATGCATTTGATTCCGAGATGACTTTTTGCGCGCTGTCCTGGTTATCCCAGAAGCCTGGCTCCAGCATCACTTCGTCTAATTCTTGCATACGTGCCTCTTTGTTTTCTAAGTCAAAGAGACCCCCTGAAGTCCGCTAATTTCTTAGCTGTTTTGTCAAGCTCGTTCCGTACATCGGATAATTCCATCATAGTTGTTCCTCCTGAAAATAAATAAAATGGGTAATTAATAATATACCGGATTTCCACTACAGGCGGCCGCTTTCCGCGGGCGTCGCTTCAGCCTCCTCACTCCGCTTCGCTTCGTTGCGGGGTCTTCTGCTGACGCTTTTCCCGCTGGAGTCGCCGCCTTTCGCTTCAATCCTTAGTAGCATATTTATTAATTGAAAAGAACTTAAAATGAAACTTCCATCAGAAGATGTGGATAACCACACCTACTGATGGGAAGTTAGTTGTAATGCTTTATGCCAGGCAGTTACGCTTTGCCGTGGCAGTTTTTGTACTTTTTGCCGCTTCCGCAAGGGCATGGGTCGTTACGACCGATGTTGACTGCGCGACGAACTGGCTTCTTCGTCACTTTCTCGCCGTCTTCTTTCGGGTTGACGGCTTGCCCTTTGGCTACTTCCTCACGCTCTAGGTTGTTACGGATTTCAGCCTTCATTACATACTTCGCTGCATCGTTTTCGATAGCCGCAACCATTTCTTCGAACATCGAAAAGCCTTCCGCTTGGTACTCGCGGAGCGGGTCTGTCTGGCCGTATGCACGTAAATGGATACCATGACGCAGCTGATCCATCGCGTCAATATGATCCGTCCATTTTGAATCGATCGCACGTAAAAGAACAACCTTTTCAAATTCGCGCATCCGGTCTTCGGACATTTCGGCTTCCTTCTCATTATATCGTTCAATGACCGCATCGTGAATCAAAGTTTTTATTTCCTCTTCGGATTTTCCTTCCATGTCCTTCACCGTGATCCGGCCTTCCGGAAGAAGGTTCGCACCAATGAAATCTTCAAGGGCTTTCAGTTTCCACTCGGCCCCTTTTTCTTCAGGCGCATGCATTGCTACAGCGCGTTCGATGACAGATTCCAGCATGCCTTCGAGGACACCACGAATATTTTCGGACGCAAGCACTTCATTACGTTCCTTATAGATGATTTCACGTTGTTGACGGAGCACATCGTCATATTGCAATAGACGTTTCCGTGCATCGAAGTTATTCCCCTCGACACGTTTTTGTGCAGATTCAACGGAGCGCGACACCATTTTCGATTGAATCGGTGTCGTATCGTCCATACCGAGCTTCGTCATCATGCCTTTCATTTGCTCGGAACCGAACCGGCGCATCAATTCATCCTCTAGCGACAAGTAGAATTGTGTCACACCTGGGTCTCCTTGACGGCCTGAACGTCCGCGGAGCTGATTGTCAATACGGCGTGATTCATGACGCTCCGTACCGATAACTGCAAGTCCGCCAAGCTCTTTGACGCCTTCTCCAAGCTTGATGTCCGTACCACGGCCTGCCATGTTCGTCGCAATCGTGACGGCGCCTTTTTGGCCTGCTTCTAAAATGATTTCAGCTTCACGGCCATGGTTTTTCGCATTCAAGACATTATGTGGAATTCCATATTTGCGTAAGTAATTCGAAATAATTTCAGACGTTTCGATTGCCACCGTACCGACGAGCACCGGCTGCCCTTTCAGATGGCGTTCTTTAATATCCTCGGCAACCGCCTTATATTTCCCATCCATCGTAGCGTAAATGAGATCCGGTCGGTCATCCCGTGCAATCGGACGATTCGTCGGAATAGCGATGACATTCATATTGTAAATATTACGGAACTCTTCCTCTTCCGTTTTCGCAGTACCTGTCATACCGGACAATTTGTCATACATCCGGAAGAAGTTCTGGAACGTGATTGTCGCAAGCGTCATCGTTTCATTTTGGACTTCCAAGCCTTCCTTCGCCTCGATCGCTTGGTGCAATCCATCGCTGTAACGACGGCCTTTCATCAAACGGCCCGTGAATGAATCGACGATGACAACTTCGCCCTCTTGGACGACGTAATCGACGTCGATATGCATGCTCGCATGTGCCTTCAACGATTGGTTGATGGCATGGTTCAATGTGACATGTTTCAAGTCGAAAAGGTTTTCAATGCCGAACGCCTTCTCCGCCTTCTCAATACCCGTTTCCGTTAGAACGACACCTTTTGTCGACTCGTCGTACGAGTAATCCTCTTCCTTTTTCAACGTAATGACGAAACGGTTCGCCAATCGGTACAGCTCCGCTGATTTCGAAGCTTGCCCGGAAATGATCAACGGTGTCCGCGCCTCATCGATCAAAATGGAGTCGACTTCGTCAATGACCGCATAATGGAGCGGACGCTGCACCTTATGCTCGTCATACAACACCATATTGTCGCGCAAGTAATCGAACCCTAGTTCATTATTCGTAGTATACGTTATATCCGCTGCATACGCTTCACGCTTTTCTTCTTTTGACAGGCTGTTCAAGTTCAAGCCGACTGTCATGCCAAGGAATTCGAATAGCTCACCCATCTCGGTGGCGTCACGGCTCGCAAGGTATTCGTTCACCGTCACAACGTGAACGCCTTTGCCGTCAAGCGCATTCAAATAAACCGAGAGCGTTGACGTCAACGTCTTCCCTTCCCCGGTCTTCATTTCCGCGATATTCCCTTCATGCAACGCAGCGGCACCCATAATTTGCACCCGGAACGGATACATACCGAGTACACGACGCGAAGCTTCACGGACGACGGCAAAAGCTTCCGGTTGAATAGCATCGAGCGATTCACCGTTTGCTACTCGCTCTTGGAATTCCGCCGTTTTCGCTTTTAGCTGTTCATCGGAAAGCTGTTCCATCTCTGCTGCTTTCTCTTCGACTCTATCTGCAATCTTTTCGAGACGTTTAATGTCTCGTTTATTCGGATCAAACATTTTATTCAATACGCCAAGCATATACGTCACATCCTCATTAAGTTCACCCTTCATTTTAACATTGTAAAAAGCACCGTGCAAATAGTCCGGGCAATATTAGAAGGGATTTATAGAAAAATCGTTTTCTTGCGGAAATAAATCGAAGTAAGAAGTTAATCAAAAACGGATAAATTAAAAGAAGCACGCATATAAATATGACGGATATGTGCCATAAAAGTTACATAAATGTATTTCTAGTCCTACTCGCAACGCTATCGCTTGTGCTCGCAAAAGCCGTTCTTCGTGACGGCTAAAGCAAAGAGGTGCTCGCAAAAGCCGTTCTTCGTGACGGCTTTCATTATAAAACCCCCGGATTTCTCCGGGGGTCTCTAACTGAAAACGTTTTCAATTGGTTTCAATTAATCCGTATTTTCCATCTTTTCTCTTGTACACAATATTTGTGCCGTCTGATTCAGCGTCCGTGAAGATGAAGAAGCTATGGCCGAGCATGTTCATTTGCAGGATTGCTTCCTCTTGGTCCATCGGCTTCAAATCGAATTGTTTTGTACGGACGACTTGGAACTCGTTTTCATCGCTTAACGCTTCTTCATTGCCATTCCGTTCCTTCTCCACAGATTGTAAGAAGGCTGCGACGCCTTCGCGTTCACGGAATTTGCGATTTACTCTTGTTTTATATTTCCGGATTTGGCGCTCGAGTTTGTCAACAATCAAGTCGATCGCAGCGTACATATCATCATGCCGCTCCTCAGCTCGGAGAGTCAAGTTCTTCATAGGAATAGTGATTTCCACTTTAGTCTGTTTGTCGTTATACACTTTCAGGTTGACGTGGGCTGTTGCGTTCGCGCCCTCTGTGAAGTACCTTTCGAGTTTTTGTACTTTCTTCTCGACGTACTCACGAATTGCCGGAGTTACCTCAAGGTTTTCCCCTCGGATGTTAAAGTCTAGCATAAGAACTCCTCCTTTAATTAACCGTTAATGTATACTTCTACATATCTATTTTAATCTCCTTCTTTCATTGAGAAGGAAAATTAAAAACTTGTCGAAATGTGACGAAATCGTCACGGTGCGGATTTTCAGCTTTTCTTCCCGTCGGTCTGCACGACTTCTGACCGCCTGCGGAGCTTCAGTTCATCGATGATCAAATTTGAAATGGAAGGGTTTTCAACAAAATCGATACCGTATTGGAAACCACCGGTCGATTGCTTCTTCCAAACAATTTTTCCTTCTATATCGATAGGAGTTTCAAAAAGGGTGAAATGAAGCCGCATAAAAACAGGTCCCTTTTCGATCGGTAAATTGAAATCTGTTGCAATTTTCGTACCGCCAGGACTGATATCGAGCAAAAGGCAGTCTCCCGGATTCGATTCGTTCATGTCCTCTCCGACGACAATCCGAAAGGTCGCTTTTGGCGGAATCCCGAATGAATGCCTGAAATACTCATGACGTTTATACAGCATTTCACCCACCCCGTTCCTAATCTATTCTCTATATTCATTATACCAAATGTCAGAAGATTTATCTAACTTCAGACAATTCTTTTGTCCGTTTGATTGTCCCGTCCAGCGTTCTGACGATTTGCTCGTTATCGGCGACGGTCGTATGCACCGTTGCATTCACTTCTTCGAGAGAGGCGCTTGATTGCGCGAGCAGATCTGCGAAAGTACCCGTCATTTCACTAATATCAGCGGTCTCTTCCGAAATGACCTTCATTTTGGAATCAAACATGTCAAACTTCCGATGAAGACTATCCAAAGTTAAATGCATTTGCTCAATTTTTTGTTCCGCCTCAATCGTCTTCGTTCCTTGCGCCTTCAATTTACCGGTGCTCGCCGTCAAGTTTTCACGGGAGCGTCCGTTCATTGTATTCACGTCATTCAAATTGCCGTTAATCTCCGCGAGCGTCTCCGCGGTCATGTTCGCAAGTTTCCGGATTTCTTCCGCCACGACTGCGAATCCTTTTCCATGGTCACCTGCGCGAGCTGCTTCAATCGACGCATTGAGTGCCAACAGATTCGTCTGCTCGGTGATCGTCGCAATCGATTTCGCAAGCGCATTGGTCCGTTCGATATTTTGCGTCAACGCGCCGAACGATCCATTCAGCTCATTCAATAGCTGCTCGACCTCTTCCATGCCGGTGCGAACATTGCGCATCAGGACGACGACGTCATCGGATTCCTCACGTAATTTCGCTGCCTCGAGAGCAACCGTTTTTGTCTCTTTCAACATTTCCGCTACATCGGTTTGTGCTCGTCCCGCATTTTGAGCGATCCTACTAATCTGCTCAGCCTCCTGCTCCACACCCGCAGCAAGCGAATTCATTATACCTAGCAGCTCCTGCTGAGCTAACAAATGTTGTTCCGCCGTAGTGCCCACTGACGTGAGATCTTTCGCCACCTGCTCGACGTTTTCATTTAACGTACGGTGTTTCCGTTCCTCTTCCATCGCTCGCTTTGACTGCTCCGCCGTGAATTCGTAAACACGTGCCTCCAGTTTTTTCGTCTGCCGAATTTGGATTAGCAACCCAACCGCCATGAGGATGAGTGTAAGTGTGGCACTCCCTTTGCTTGAGGCGATCTGCTCCTGATGTGGATAATTTGTCATAAAGACAATCATGACAATAATCGATAGAGCGAACCCGTACGACATAATGCGCATCGATGCATGGACGCTCGCGATGCCCGCAATGAAAAATGCAATACCGACCGTTGCAATGGACGGATCCCCAACAAGTCCATTGAAAATGGCAGCGAACGCGGTAATGCCGATGATTGCCCACGGAAACAGCTTTTCAAAAAACGTGAATTTCCTTGATAAAAGATAAAGGATGACCGACGTCGTCATCGGAATCGTCATGCTAATTGTCTTTAACGCATCCTGCCCCGTTAAAAAATAAAAGATGGCACCAATAAAGCTCGATGCGCCGAGTGTGATAAATAATATGAAATTCTTCTTCGAAAATTGCTCTTGCATTAAGTGATCCACATTCCCTGCTACCATTTCCCATTCCCCCTTGCCCGTGCAGTTAATCTCTTTTCCTTGTATTCAATGTACCATGAATAGGCAATTAGTTCCAGAGGAGAATAATAGGTCTGAAGATTGCTGGACCGCCTGTTAATCTTTCAAACCACAAAAAAAGATGAAGGAAAATGGTAAACTTTCCTTCATCCGATAAAACCACTTATTTCATTGCTTCGTATCATAAAATGTTCCGTCACGCGCCACTTTATTATAAGGATTGACATAGCTTTTAACATGTTCTTTCTTAGACTGGGCAGCCGTGATATCGGAGCGGATCAATTTCATATAGGAAGCGAGTGCTGCGGAAACTTGTTGTTCGAGTAAGACAAGCTCCTTGCCAAGTTCCTCTTCTTCCGGTGTGAAGGGCGCGACAATTTCCGACTGCAAGGCATCCCTTTCATCGAGCAGCTCATTGATTTCCGCTATGACAGCATCCCGTTGCTCTTCCTCGGTACGGCTTGTCACCTTAAGGAGCTGCTGCGCAATTTCCTTCCATCGGATCAGTGCAGGCCGTATCATATTTCGTCCGTGTTCGCGTACTGCTTCGTACGATTGATTTGGATCACTTGTTTCCACGTATCGCGAAACTCAGTAATAATTTCGGCAGCCTCATCGTAAAGCGCAATGTCATTTTTAATGTTTCCTTCGATCAGACGGTTATTGACAAAGTCATAGAGCACCATCATGTTTTGGGAAACCTCAACCGACATGTCCAACGTAACCATCAGTTCAGATACGATCGCTTGCGCTTTTTGAGTTGCCGTGTTTTTCTCCTCGATATTACCTTGCTCCATTGCCTTCTTCGCCTGTTGAATGAATTTCAAGCACCCGTTATACAGCATGAGCGTCAATTCACCAGGCGTCGATGTATTTACAGAAGTATTTTGATAAGTTGCATATGGATTATTAATTGCCATAGATTGCTTGTCTCCTTTTTATGGATTACATTCCACCGCCGAATGCATTCATGAGGCTTGCAGATTGCATGTTAGCGCGTTGGATTGCCCGCTCCATTGCGGTGAACTGTTTCCAAAGACGATCTTCTGTCATCCGCAGACGGTCTTCGAAACGTTCGATTTGCTTGTTCATGTCGTTCAAGTTTTTACCTAATGTGAATGTATCATTGACGTCGCCAACTTTACCCGCACGTTTGGCGATGGATTTTTGACTTTCATCGACAATCATGCGCAGCTGGCGAGCAAATCCATGCTCTTCCAATTTTGCATCTTTGCCAGCGTCCTTCGAAAACAACTCGTGAATTTTACCTGGGTCTGCCGCAATCGCCTTTTTCAAGTCATCTTCATTAATGATCAGCTTTCCGTGATCCAAATAGTTCGGGGATGTTGAAATTCCAATGTCCTTTAACGTTTGATCACCAACCTTACCCATTAAGGCGGTCCGCATTTTTGAAAGCAGGCTCGTTATATCCGAATCGTTGCGTAATGTACCGCTTTTCGCCTTTTCTTCCCAAAGCTCAATCTCTTTTTCTTTCATTTCGTTTTTCTGTTCAGGAGAAAGTGGTTGGAAAGAACGGTATTTCGGCTCGCGGATCTGCTTGTTCAGATCTTCGATTAATTTGTTATATTCATCGACATATTTGACGATGGAATCGAAGATTTTATCAGTGTCCGGAGATGAGTTGAATGAAACTGCATTTCCACCTGGAATGACATTTCCTGCTCCATCTAATGGGGCCGTGACTTGTTTAAGGTTCACTTCAAAACCATTAATTTGGAAAGTGTTTGAGGAACGTTGAGTTCTTAAACCGTTAAATGTGAAGTCAGCATTAGCACCTCTAGTACCTTTAGTTGTGGAGTCACCATCTATTCCCAAAGCTGTTGCCAAGTTCCCTGCTACGACAATTTCATTACCTGAATCGGACTTTCCGCTATTCTTAGCAGTCAAACCAATCCTTCCGCTAAAAGGATCATAGAAAGCATTCACGCCGGTCTTCTTGTTAATTTCCTCTACTACCGATTTAATAGTATCTTTTGTTGGATCAAATGTAATGGTCACTGGTTCAGTGGGCATTTTTCCCTCTTTATCAATTGCGTATATCTTAATTTCAGTACCAGATAGTCCTAACTTGTCTAGCGTCGTGTTCTCTGATTGATCTGCTGTGAATTTAATTTGTTTGTTGCCTTGCATCGTAGCATTCTTCGCCAATTGATGAACCTCAATCGTCCCCGAAAAATCACTTGTTGAACTCATGTTTTTAATTGAAACAGCGTCAGGCGTAGAAACACTCACATTCTTAGCCGTAAAATTCTTCGACAAGATCATATTATTAAACGTGTTCTGACTAAAATCAAACAATTGTCGGTTCACAGCCCGATAATCATCTAACTGCCACTCTAAGTACTGTTTCTTCTGGTTGATTTTTTCCAGTGGGATGCGGTTCGCTTTCATCATATCCTTGATGATCGATTCCGTGTCCATGCCTGTCGCTAGTCCGCTAATTCGCATAGGTTGTTACCCTCCTCAGATTTTTCGGTCGATGAGTAGTCCGACAAACTCCTTCATGGCAGCGTAAATGTCCATTAATTTTTTTGAAGGAATTTCTCGGACGACTTCGTCGGTGTTCGAGTCGACGATTGTCACGTAGTATTCCTTTAACTCATTGTGTAATTTGAAGCGTAGCTGCGTGTTTACGCTTTCTAGGAACTTATTCATACTATCGGTCATCTGCTGTGCTTTTTTAAGCGACAGTTGCCGTTCTTCCCCTGTTCGCTGTTCGTTTTGTACGGATACCGCTTGCACTTCCGCTACCGCGACTCCCCTGTCCGGTGCTGCGCTTTCCGCTTTTGCGCTAATTTGCTGTGTGCTGTTTGCTCCTCCAATGCGTCCAACCATCCTCCCAGCCTCCCTGTCTATGAAAATCCCATTACTGTTTGTATCGGCTTCAACCGAAAGAAGTTGAGTCACTCCGACTAAAAATAGCGTTATGACTAGAATAAAAAAAGAAGCCCCAAAAGGCCTCCCTCTTCTATAATTGATTCGCTGTCTCGTTCAGCTCTTCCACCGAAATAGCAATATCGTCTGTCGTCAAGCTAAGATTTACGATGCCTTTGATTAATGATTCAATTTCCTGGATGGCCTGATCTACAATTTGAATATTTTCATCCATCGATTCCATAATGCCGGCGAAGGAAGTCCTCGTCTGTTCAAAATCACGACTGCCTTCGTCAATTTTAACATCCACCGTTGTCAATGTGTGTACGGTTTCATCTATGAACTTTTGATTCATTTGAATGAGCTCGGTAATCCGGTAAATGGAATCCTTCGTTTCGTCGGCCAACTTCTTGATTTCTTTTGCTACGACCGCGAACCCTTTTCCATGTACTCCGGCTCTGGCTGCTTCAATGCTCGAATTAAGGGCCAATAAATTCGTTTGGTCTGCAATGTTTTTCACGATGGTGACGACCTCTACGATTTCGGTCGACGACGTGCTTACATGCTCAACCATCCGCTTCATTTCCATTGCACCTTTTTGGATTTCTGTGAATTTTTCATTTAACAATTCCATTTGTTCATAACCGTCTTGCGCTAGTTTCTGCGTGGATACGGACTGTTCAGCCGTTTTTTGTATAGTAGCCGTCACTTCATTTCCTTTATCCTTCAATTCTTCCATCGCCGTTTGGGCCGTTTCGCTGATGACGACAAGATTTTCACTCGTCGCACCGATGCTTTTCTTAATCTCCGTACGTACTTTCCTGTTTTCGTGAGCAATTCCATCGATATAGCTTTTATGATACTCTTCCAAAACGAGTTGCTGTTCAAAGTTAAAGATCTTTGTGATCGCTCGAATAAAGTTGTTCGCGAGATTCTTATCGTTCACTTCTTTCGTCACAAATTGAATGATCCCATCTTGCAACAATTGAAATGCGCCCATATACCATTGAGGCTCTAGTCCAATTTCATAGTGAACCCGGGCGATTTGCAATCTTTTTTGCCCATAATCATCGTCAAATTGACCTTCCAGCATTTCTCCAATATGTAGCAGCATCGTCTCACGTAATCGTTCCGGTGAACTGTTTTCATAGATGATTTTATTAAGAATGGGGATATCCAACAATTTGGAATAAAATCCGTCAACAATCGCTTCCAAATGCGGAGTGAGGACTTTACTCAATTGCTTGATGACCGCCAAATCCTCCGTTGTCAGTCCGATAAAATCAACTTGCCTTCCGATTTCGTCACTTGCAAAATCAAGCGTAACTGAAGATGTTCCCACAGCAATCGGCTCTGCATCTTTCTTACGAAACAGGCGTAATAGTCCGTTATCCATATAACTCCCCCATTTTATGTATATCTTTTCTCCCACTTATGTTTATTATCGGTCTTGGAAACAATTCATTCAAGACCACATTCAGTTATTTCCGATTTCTGTCACAAATGGAGGAATTAATAATTTATTCACAAATCGTCGTTCCAAATAAAAATGGCGGCAACCTTTTAGGTCGCTCGCCATTATTTTATGCCATTCGCAGTAATTCATTTTTGTCGATTTTCCCGACATGCGTCTTCGGAAGTTCAGGCAGGATGATAAATTGTTTCGGGATTTTATAAGAAGCTAAAAAGCCTTTGCAATGCTCAATCAAGACTTTATGATCCAACGTACAATCTTCCTCTACCGTCAGAAATGCAACGACTTTCTCTCCCCATTTACCATCTTCTGTGCCGACGACCGCAGCTTCCTTTATACCGGCACAAGTAATGAGGCATTGTTCCACTTCTTGCGGATACACATTTTCCCCACCGGTAATGATCATATCCTTCCTTCTTCCGACGATGTAGGCATCTCCGTCTTCGTCAATCTTCGCCAAATCGCCTGTCCGCAGCCACCCGTCCTGAAACGCTTCTTCTGTCTCGGTCGGTTTATTCCAATAGCCCGTGAATACATGCGGCCCCTTGACATACAACTCGCCGATTTCCCCTGTAGCACAATGATTGCCATGAGCATCGAGCACTTGGATTTCATTGAACATCATCGGTTTTCCGACGGAGCCGACCTTGTGCGCCGCCATCTCCGGAGGGATGAAGAAATTATTCGGTCCCGCTTCCGTCAAACCGTACCCTTCCTTGAATCGCAGCCCTTTTTTGTGGAAGGCATGGTACACCGTCTGCGGACAAGGCGCTCCTCCGGATAGGAAGACGTCCATTGATGGAAATGCAGACTGTCGGAAATAGTCTGTCCCGGTCATCAATTGATACATAGTCGGAACGAACAATGAAATCGTCGCTTCGTACTTGTCGGTAGCTTTAAGCGCTTCCGTCGGTTCGAATTGATGGCCGACAACGACAGTTCCGCCTGCCATGAGCAAAGGAATGCATAAGGCGTTCAAACCGCCCGTATGGAAAAGGGGCATATAATTGATCGTCGTATCACGTCCTGACAATCCCCAGCTCATCACTGTGTTGAGTGCATTCCAATTGACCGCATTATAGGAAAGCATGACGCCTTTCGGAACCCCTGTCGTGCCGCCCGTGTAAATGATCATCCACGTGTCCGAACGTTTATGCGCTACGGACGATTGCCAATTGATAGGTTCAAGCACTGTTTCGATGACGGAAAGGGAAATTGCGTTCTTCACCGTTAACCCTTCCATTCCATTTTCGAAATCATCATGGAATAAGACTAACGTAGGCGTACAGTCTTCAAGCAGCCCTTGCAATTCGAATCGGCTCAACCGCCAATTGAGCGGGACGTAGATGATCCCTTGCAGTTCGCATGCAAACAGTACGGCAAAAAGCTCCGGACTGTTCGGGGAATAGACGGCGATGCGCTCCCCTTTTTCAAAACCTTGCGCCCGGAAGAACGATGCCCAGCGCAGTATTCGGTTTTTCAAATCTGTATACGTCCAGGACGTTTCCGAATGGACGTCGATCAATGCGGGCCGTTCCGCGGAGAGTGCGGCCCTCTTCAATATCCAGCCATGCTCATGGAACACGCGGAACCCCTCCTTCTTTTACATTGTGATGCCGCCGTCAACATGCAAAACATGTCCGTGGACGTAGTCCGATTCCGAGCTCGCCAGGAAAAGATACGCGTTCGCGATGTCCTCCGGCTTTCCGAGCCGTTGCAAAGCAACAGCTGATTCCATTTGGCTAATGACTTTCTCCGGCATCTTCGCAACCATTGCAGTAGCTGTGAAGCCAGGCGCCACCGCGTTGACATTAATCCCTTTCCGACCAAGTTCCTTCGCCCACGTCTTCGTCATCCCGACGACCGCAGCCTTCGTTGCGGCGTAATTCGTTTGACCGAAATTCCCATACACGCCGCTTACAGAAGACGTATTGATGATTTTTCCGCTTCCTGCCGACACCATATGAGGTGCGACATCTTGTGTACAATTAAAAACGCCACTCAAGTTCACATCGAGCACACGCTGGAAGTCCGCGGGATCCATTTTCAGGAGTGTCGCATCTTTCGTAATGCCCGCATTATTAATTAACACATCAATTTTCCCATATTGTTCAAGTGTTTGTTCCACTAAACTTGCAACACTTTCACGGTTGACGACATCAACTTGCACGAATGTGACGTCATGCCCTTTCTCTTTCAAAGCCGCTTCCTGCTCTTTTCCGGTCTTCTCGTCAAAATCAGCCATGACGACAGAAGCCCCTTCTTCCGCGAAGCGCTCACACGCAGCGAGGCCGATTCCGTTCGCCCCGCCGGTAATGATCGCCACTTTTCCCGATAGTCTCATGCTGTCTCTCCTTACTCCAAAAACGATTGGATTGTATTCGTCAGTTCTTCCAAATTGTCGATTAACGGGGAATGCCCCATATCCTTAAGGGAAACGAATGTCGCATTGTCGCCGAGATCCTTGATGATTTCGTCCGTCATCGGTCCCGTCACGACATAATCTCGATCGCCACGCAGGATGAGAACAGGGATATCAATGTCTTTCACCTGATTCGTCCCTTCATTGACGCCGTTATGATGAGGGCTAATGTTAAACGTGTTCAATGAATGGTACACGTCCGCCAAATTCCGCTGTGTGAGCATATCATCGACATACTCATCGTATTTCGCCGGCTCCGGCTGATTATGCGTATAGATCACCGCATTCCAAACCGCCTTCAGCCCTTCCCGGTTTTTCGTATCATAAAGGCCTTGCATTGGGATCGTCTTCCCTGTGTCTTGCTCGATGTCTTCAATCGTTTGGAGACGATTCTCAAGATCCGGCGTTCCGTCCTCCTTAGATCCGAAAAACGGATACCCGCGTGTCGAAGCCGATGCAAGCAGCACAAGCTTCTCGCATTTGCCCGGATGATCCGCGACGTATTGCATACAGACTGCACCACCCGTTGACCAGCCGACCAAATGGAAATCTTTCAACCCTAATGCATCGATGAACGCTGCAAGGTCATCCGAGAAGTCACGGATGCCGGTCACTCTTTCGTTGTACGTCGATTCACCGAATCCGCGAAGATCCGGCGCATAAATTTTATACTTCGAATCCATCTTGTCGATCAGGACGTCCCAATGCTTCGATGACGTCATATTGCCGTGGACGAGAATGACGGTCTGCTCGCCGCCTTCCCGTTTCCGATAGGCAATCTGTTCACCGTTAGGCAGTTTCACTTTCGGCAATTCCACTTTTTGAAGTGACATTCTTCTTCTCCTCCTCACTTTTTCCCCATTTCACCGTAATCGCGCCCCACGCATAGCCGATTCCGGCGCTGACGAGTACAGCGATATCCCCGTCATTCAATTTGTTTTGTTCTAATGCAAGCTCCAAAGACAAAATCTGATCCATTTGCCCGATATGGCCGTATTCATGTAAATAAATCGATTGCTCTTGCTCAAGTCCGAGCTCCCGTAGGACGAAATCATGCGCAGACCTCTTCATATGCAAGATGGCGAGGTAATCGACGTCTTTCTCGTTTAACCCGCTTTTTTGCAATGAAGTGCGGATGACCTTTAGGAAGTTTTCCATCGACTTTTGTTCAAGCCGCGCTTTCATACCGATTGGATCTAACACATCAAGACGGTATAACCCGTTATCTAGATCACTTGCCGTCAACGGCTTCTTCGTCCCGCCGACAGGAACGACGACATCTTCCGAAAACGAGCCGTCCGTAATAAGCTCTGATTCTAGTACAATATTTTCCGTATGATCGCGACGTAAGATCATCGCAGCCCCTCCCGCTCCAAGATTGAACATGAAGCGGGTTCTTTCATTTTCATAATCAATGAAGTCTACATTCCGGTAGCCACCTGCTAGAAGGACCGTCCGAATTTCTGGATCAGCCGTCATAAGGCTTTTTGCCACTTTCATCGCCATGATCGATGTTCCGCAACGGAGCGCAACATCGAACGCCCAAGCGTGATAAGCACCAAGCTCTTCCTGCATTTTGATGGCAGCAGTCCATAGCGGATATTCCTTATACTCTTCCCCGATATAGATGATGACATCGATTTCTTTCGGGTCGACTTGCCCTTTTCGAAGTGCCTCACGAGCCGCCCATACACCCATTGCGACGGTATGATCATGCTCTCCCGGAATCGGCTTTTCCGTAATCCCCATCTTCGTCTTCACGACGTCCACCGGCAACCCGGACCGTTTTGCAATTTCCTCTGCAGTCATTTTCGAAGAAGGGATATACGTACCTGTACTCACAATCCCGACAGTCGTCATGAAACTTCCTCCTTCCCGACAGGCCGCTTCTTCACTTTCTGCTTGAAGATCTTTTCACGGACCGTCCCAACAACCCCTCTTGGGAAGAAGATAACGGCGAGAATATAGACGATACCGAAGAAAATAATCCACCGCTCAAAAATCGGATACTCTTTCGCTAGACCGGATAAGTAATGCTGGGCCAACTCGATAATGCCCGCACCGACAATTGGGCCGATCAACGTACCGACGCCGCCGATGATTGTCATGAGCAATGCGTCAAGTGTAATGTCCATCGTCATCACACTAGTATTGACGAACCGGAGCGACACTGCGTAAAGCGAACCCGCTAGACTGGCAATGACCCCTGCCACGACAGATGCGATCACTTTATAATGCAGTGTATTGAATCCAAGCGACTTCGTCCGCTGTTCATTTTCCCTCGTGGCGACTAGAACACGGCCGAACGGGGAATTGACGAATCTCCGTAGCAGAAAATAAACGAGTACGAGACAGGCGAGCGTGACGAAATAGAAGATGACCCGGTCCTTGAAAATTTCAGGTGCCTTGAACGTAAACCCATCATTCCCTTGCGTCATCGTACGCCATTTTTCTGCAAGCACTAAAAACAACCCTGACACGGCTAATGTGAGCATTGCGAAGAAATGGCTTTTCAGTCGCAACGTCAAAAGTCCGATACAGAAACTGACCACAGCAGCGAGCAGCATCCCGAAACCGATCGACATAATGAAAACACTGATCGATGGCTCCATCCTCTTTAGCATGACAGCGGTCGTATACGCCCCCATCCCGAAGAACATCGCATGCCCGAAAGAGACGATTCCCGTATAGCCAAGCAAAATATCATAACTCATCGCCAAGATCGAAAAGATGAAGATCTGCGTCAATAAAATGGTCCATGTCCTTGAATCCGATACGAACGGGAAAAGGGCGAGTGCGATGACAATGATTCCGAGAAACACGTTATTCCATTGAAATTTTGTTTTCATGCCGTCACCCCTTTGCCGAGAAAAGCCCTTGCGGACGGAAAATTAATACGATAGCCATTAGTATCATATTGACCGCAAGTGATAAAGCAGGAACGTAATACGCCATATAGCTTCCCGCAAGGCCGACTAGTATAGCCGCGAACAACGATCCTGGGAAGCTGCCCATCCCGCCGATAACAACGACGATGAACGCCAAAATCGCAAACTCAAAGCCCATTTCTGCATAAATAACGCCGGAATACGGAGCAAATAGAGCACCGCTTAACGCCGCAAGTGCAGCACCGACCATGAAGACGTACAAGAAAACGCGCTTAATGTTAATGCCAAGTGCTTGCACCATGTCTTTATCCATAACGCCCGCTCTGACGATCAAGCCAATTTTCGTCTTTTGCAGCATGTATTGGAAAATCCCGAATACAATGAAGCCGACGATAATGATGAACAACCGGTATTTAATGATGAGAACATCCCCGAATTCCCAGCTCCCCGACAAATATTTCGGCACTTTTGCCGCGATTTGATTCGGCCCCCAAACGACTTTCAGCATTTCAGCTAGTACGAGCATGAAGCCAAGCGTGATGAGGATCTGTTGCACGTGATTGCCGTACACCGGCGTAATGATCAGCTTTTCGGTAACAAATCCAAGAATAATTCCTGTTACAATTGCCCCAAGTATGCCGACGATAAAGCTTCCCGACATCGTGTAAAACCAAACACCTGAATACGCACCCCATGCGAACAATCCGCCATGCGCGAAATTCAGTACGCTCATCAAACCGAAGATCAGCGTTAAACCGGAAGCGAGAAGGAAAATGAGCATGCCCGTCGCTAATCCGTTCACCGTTAAATTGATGAGTAATTCCATCGTGCAGCCCCCCTCATCCGATTCCTAAGTATTTTCGTTTAATTTCTTCGTTGTGGATCAAGTCCTGCATGTCTCCCGCATGGACTGTCGCACCGTCATCGATGAGCGTATACCGATCGCCGATCCGGCTCGCCATAATGAAATTCTGTTCCACGAGCACGATCGTCGTACTCTTTTTCATTTCCGTAATCGCTTCCATCACCGTCTCGACGACAATCGGTGCAAGCCCCTTCGACGGCTCGTCGATGAGGAGCAATTTGCTGTCATTGACGAACGCCCGCGCCATCGAAAGCATTTGCTTCTGTCCGCCCGAAAGATGTCCTCCGTCCTTCTTCCAAAACTTTTTCAAGTCTGGAAAAAGCTCGAGCACATAATCTTGTCGTTTATACGCAGCATCGTCTTCCTTCCGCATCGCGACTTTCATATTCTCTTCGACAGTGAGGTCACCGAAGATGCCTTGATCCTCAGGCACATAGCCGATTCCGGCGTTTGCGATCGTGTATGTAGCCTTTTTCGTAATGTCCTCTCCATTGAAAACGACCGCCCCTTTGGAAGCCGGTGTCAAGCCCATAATCGTCTTTAACGTTGTCGTCTTCCCTGCTCCGTTACGGCCGAGCAGTACACTCACTTCACCTTCACGCGCTTCGAATGAAATGCCTTGAAGGATATGGTACTGGCCGATATGCGTATGGATGTCCTCAACTTTCAACAAGGTTTTCATCGTAAAGCCCTCCCAAATACGCATTTTGGACCGTTTCGTTGTCCATGATCTCCCGCGGGCTTCCATCCGCCAGCAGCTTGCCGTTAAAAAGCACCATAATGGAATCCGACAAATCCAAAATCATATCCATTTTGTGTTCGATTAATAAAATCGTCTTTTCTCCGGTCTGTTTAATTTTCCGGATGACATCCAAGATTGCCGGAACTTCCTCGAGCGACATGCCCGCAGTCGGTTCATCGAGCAGCAACAATTCCGTATCGAGCGCAAGTAGCATCGCGATTTCAAGCTTCCGCTTTTCCCCGTGAGATAACTGGCTCGCGATCGCGTCTTCCTTGCCATCGAGCAATACGAGTGCGATCAATTTCTCCGCCTCTTCGATGAGATTCTTATGATGAAGGAAGTGGCGGAACATTTGATACCGGATTTTCTCCTTTGATTGAACGGCCAGTCGGACATTTTCCAGCACAGTCAAATTCGGAAACACATTCGTAATTTGGAAAGAACGACCAATCCCTCTCCTCGTCCTTTCAACAGACGATAACGACGCCATCGACTCCCCTTTGAAGAAGACATCCCCTTCGGTCGGTTTCAGCTCGCCGCTCAATAAATTAAAAAACGTCGTCTTGCCAGCCCCATTCGGCCCGATAATCGATTTCAAGTGCTTCGGCGGCATTTCAAAATTCACATGGGACACGGCTGTATGCCCACCGAAACGAATTGTCAGGTTTTCTGTTCTAATGATCGGTTCCAATCATTTTCCTCCTCCCAGCGTCCGTCCTTCTCAATCGGATGAAATGGAGCTTTTTATCCGATTGAGAAGGACAGCACAATGACTGTCCTTCTACTTAATAGATTTTCCTTTAGGTAATCAGTTGTTGATCGGTGGCTCAGTTTCTTCAGGCGAAAGCTCTCGAATGAGCACTGGAACTGGGTACGGCACACCATCTTGTTTTTCAAGCTTGATGGAATAAAGCGTTTGCAATGCTTGGTGATCCTCTTCACGGAATGTCATCTTTCCTTTCGGTGTATCGAAAGACATTCCTTCCATAATGTCGATCAATTTATTGGCATCCGCGTCGCCTTCAGATTTCTTCAATGCTTCGACGATTGCGATTGCAGCCGTCATTCCGCCTGGCGTGAATAAATCTGGAACTTCACCGTTGTAGCGAGCTTTGTGCTCTTTAACTAGCCAATCATTGATCGGATTGTTCGGAAGCGTATGGTAGTAAACCGAGAACCCTTCCATGCCGACGAGCGGCTCCATGATGGAAAGTGCCGGAATATCCGGTGCACCTGTCGAAATTTTGATGCCTTTTTCTTGCATTTTCAAATCAGCAATTTGGTTCCAAGGCGAGTTCGCACCTGCCCAAACGACAAACAAATAATCTGGTTTTGCTTCAATGATCTTTTGCAAGTTGGATGTGAAATCCGTTGCTGCAGGATCCGCGTATTCCTCAACGATAATTTCAGCGCCTAGATCTTCTGCCGCTTTCTTAAATGCTTTGATACCATCCCAACCGAATGAATAATCCGGTGCGAATGTTGCGATTTTAACGCCAGGACCTGCGATTGCTGCAGCCCCCGCAACAGCATCCTGTGATGAGTTACGTCCTGTACGGAAGATGTACGGGTTGAATTCTGAACCTGTAATACTATCCGCAACTGCTGGTTCAACGATCATGATTTTCTCGTATTCCTCTGCTAGAGGCAGAACCGCTAGCGTGTCTCCTGAACTGGAAGATCCGACGAGGAAATCGACTTTATCTTCTTCTAATAACTTCGTCGCTTTTTGAACAGCGACTTCCGGTTTTGTTTCTGTGTCTTCAAAAACGAATTCGATTTTTTTGCCTGCAACTTCCATCGTGCCGTCTGTTGCATATTCAAGACCTAGTTCAAAGCCTTGTTTCGTTTGTTTTCCGTAAGATTCAAGAGCACCTGTTAATGAGGCGAGGACACCGATTTTGATTACTTCTTGCTCTTCCTTTTTCTCTTCCTTTTTGTTTTCACCGGATACGGCAGTTGTCGTTCCGGATGTTGTTTCTTTTTCTGTTGACGACTTTGTCTCCCCTTCGTCTTTGCCACAAGCTGCGCTGATGACGAGCACCATTGCAAATAATAGGACCAACCACAATTTCTTCTTCATACTGCAACTCCCCTCACTTGTTTTGTAAACGCTTTCTTTCTGTCTCTTACTCTATTGGATGGTAGTTGCAAATGAGTTACAAAACAAAAGCGGAGGGCGCTCGTCCAGCTTCGACAGGCATAAGACAAAGATACGAAGTGGCGGTCTTTGCCACGTAGTAGCTTTGACTTATGACCCGAGAAGCTAGCGCCCGGAGTCTAGACGTAGATTGTAACAGTTGATTTCCGTTGCGGGCGGACGTGCCACTTTGAGCGTAAAGACGGCCCCGGAAACCGGGACCGTCTTATAGTTCATTCATGATCATCTTGTACATTTGCTCGGTTGTTTCCATTGGTTCGATGCCTAGTTCTTCTTCGAGGACGGTTTGGCATTTTCGGTACCATTTGATGGATTGCGGGCGGTTTTGGAGCTGGTAGTGGGCGAACATGAGGAGCCGGTATGCTTCTTCCCATGTTTGGTCGATCCGCAATAGTTTTTCCGCCCATTCGATTGTTTTGTTGTAGTCTTGTAGTCTTGTATATGATTGGGCGAGTCGCTCGAGTGTTTGGATGTATAGCTGTTCGAACCGCTCGCGTTCTTGTGTGATCCAGTCGATGGACAGCTTTTCCTCGAACAGTTTCCCTTTGTAGAACGCAGCGGCTTTTAATAGTTGGTCGACCGCTATATCAGCAACTTTCTCTGATAGCCCTGCTTCCACGTACTGCTTGAACCGTTCGAGATCGGTTCGGATATCCGCTTTTGGGTTTAGTCGGTACATCGTTTGCTTACGGAGAATGAAGAACGGGTTTTCCCTTGCATTCCGATTTGGCTCAATCACTTTCAGTAAAGCGTTTAATGCTACTTTGAAATCCCGATCGGCGCTTTTATCGTCGGCATCCGCCCAGAGTGCCTGCATGATTTCCTCTTTCGGAACGTATCGGTTTTTATTTAACAACAAATAAATGAAAAGCTCCTTCGACTTATCCCGTTGCCATTTACGGTCATCTACTTCGTCAAGTCCGAGTTGAATCATGAACGGCCCTAACAGTTGGACGTCGATTTTGTATCCCGGATGTGAAGTGGCATCCTCCACCCCCAGAATTTGGATGGCTTGTTGAATGCCGGCATGCTCCGTGTGAAAACGGCTTGCTTTGAGCACTAACGGATGGATCGACTGCATGTCGAACGGGGCAAAAATCGTGTCAGCCGTTAAGAAAAACAAATAATTTTGTTCCGCGCAAAGCGTGAAAAAGCGTTCGGCATGCAATGAAAATTGCTCGTCATCATTCGTTAGGTCATACAACTTCATCGACCAAAACGCCGTAATCATCTCGCCGTACAGATCTCCGCATTCCCCGAAAAGCCGTTCCGCTTCCTTCAGATGATACTCCATTTCGGTTTCATTGCTCGCATAGAAATGAACGATTGCTAGTCCAATATGAATCAATGCGGATAGCCAGCCGTCATTGACCCGCTCCGTCTCCCGTAAGCCCGCCTCTCCGTACTGGATCGCTTCCGCGAATTCGCCAAGACGTGCAGCGACGATTGACAGCCCCATATAAGGCTCCGCACTGCCGCGCGATACGTTCAGCTCATCCATCCGCTTGATTGCCTGTACATAATGCTCTTTCGCAATGAGTACATTTCCGGGATCGGATAGGATTTTCGCATGTCCCATCCGAATCATCCCGACAGCTTCAATAAACCCCGACTTCTCTTCCCTGCCAAGCTCAATCCCTCTAGCGGCACTATCAAGCGCAAGTTCCACCTCACCAATCAGCGAGTAGATCAGCGACAGTAAAATATCCGTTTCCCTATGCGAATCTGGCAATGTCGAATCGTTCTCTCGTTCATTCAAAATCGCTTGCGCTTCCCGTAATCTGCCTGTCCTTAGCGCAATACGAGCATCCAAATTCCCTTCCCGGAGAATGCTGTGATCGTTAATTTCCTTCTGCACCCATTTCGCCGCGTCTGAAGCTTTCCCAAGATTGACGAGGTTTTCCGCGAATTGCCGCTTTAGCAACTCCATTTCCAACTCGCTCGTCTTTTCGCTCTTTTCGGCAAGTACAATCGCGTTCATTAAATACGGATCGGCTAGACCGGGTTGAATCGTATCGAGATAAATATGCGCAATCCCAGCGTGGGCTCGTCCCGCATAATAATCGTCCCCATGAAATTCCGCGGCCTTAAGGCATGCCGAATACGCCACTCTCGCCTTCTCGTAAAATGCTCGGTACCGATGCGCCTCACCTTCGAAATAATAGAGGGGATAGTACCGTTCAAGCACATCAGGAGACAATCCTTTCAAAATATCGAGCAGCCATTCGAACTGTCCGGCTTTGATTAAACTCGCGCCATTAGACACAATAATTTGTCCAATGAAATTCGAATCCCCACTTTTCAATGCATGGGAAATGGCTTGGATCGGGTTTGATTGACGAAGATAAAATTCCGTCGCCCGCTTTTGTGTTTTGTAAAATTGTTCCGGATCAATCGATTGCCATTTCCGTTCGAGAAATTGTTGAAAAAGGGCATGGTATCGGTACGTTCCTTCGCCGAGCGATTGGATGAAGACATGGCGTTCCGCGAACTGTTGGAGAGCTTTCGCCATTTCATTTCCATAAAACTCACGGACATGCTCGACGGAAAAGGTCGGAAAGATGGAGAAGGCTAAGAGCCGTTCCTGTTCGCCATAGCTCATCCGGTTAAACACTTCCTCGGATAGATAGGCGAACAGTTCGTGCAACGCGGGCTTCATGGCGGTCGGCAAATGAGTTTCGCCCCCGGCAAGGTGAAGCGCAAGCAGATTGACCGCAATCGCCCACCCTTCCGTTAACCGAATGACAGAAGCCGCCTCCTCCTCGGTAAGCGTCTGATCGAAATAGTCCTCGTAGAAAACGGCCACTTCCTCATCAGAAAAAAGAAAGTCCTCCTCCGTTAGCTCGCATAGCTGCCCCGTCACTTTGAGCTTCACGAGACTCGCCCATCTCGGACGGTTCCGCGTAGCAACGATGAGATGGATTTGGGGTGGCAATGAACCGATCATTTTCTCAACGAGATAATTCACCAAGAAGACATGGTCGACGTGATGAAAATCATCGATGACAATGAAGAGCGGGCCTTCGACTTGCCATAATTCATTCAAGAAAAGGGCAAGCCAACGCTCAAGGTCCATTTCCTTCGGATGCAAAGTAGGCTCATCCCACTCCGATAGTGTAGATCCGAATCCCGGTAGCACACGGCGAATGCTTTGCGTTAAATATGTAATGAACGGAAGGACATCATCGTCTTCATCCGTCACGGAATACCAGCTGTACGTCGATTGCGTGTCATGGAAATAAGCAGCAAGTCCCGAGCTTTTCCCGTACCCCGCCCCGCTATGCAACAACGTGAGCTTCACTCGATCCGCCTGTTTCATTTTTTTGACGAACGAAGCCCTTCGCATATACGTGGCGGATGGCGTCGGCGGCATCAGTTTCGATAGTAAAATGGGCTTTGTTTGCACCAATTCTCACCTACCCCTATGTATCTCTTTCTAACTATTCTATCATATGAAGGTTCTGAATTGGATGACTTTGTCAGTTGTTTCATAAAAAATACCTCCTACGCTGGGATAGGAGGTGTGTAAATTAATAAACTATTATTTTATTGTCACCAAACCGCAATCGATCCATCCGTCCTTGCTTCTGTTCCACCTGACAGGACGCCTGTTTCTGGATCGCGCCAAATGATTTGGCCTCGTCCGAACGAACCACCATCCAATGTCGGGACAATTTGATGTCCTAAACGTGTGAGCGCTTGTGCAATATGGTTCGGGAAGTTCGGTTCGACAGTCACTTTATTCCCTTCGACCCATTGCCAGCGCGGAGCGTCGAGCGCGGCTTGCGGATTCAGGTGATAATCGACGGTATTGACGACGACTTGAAAATGGCCTTGCGGCTGCATGAAACCACCCATGACACCAAACGGACCGACCGCTTGTCCGTTCTTCGTCAGGAATCCTGGGATAATCGTATGGAATGTTCGTTTCCCTGGCTTCAACACATTTGGATGCTCTGGATTGAGCGAGAAATCGACGCCACGGTTTTGAAGCGCGATACCTGTCCCTGGCACGACAACTCCGGAACCGAAGCCCATATAATTCGATTGGATGAAGGAAACCATATTCCCATCTCCATCCGCAGTCGCCAAATAGATCGTTCCACTTCTCGGCAGCTCATATGGATTCGGAACTGTTGCCCGTTCTTTAATTTCCGCAGCCCGTTCCTTTGCATATTCCTTCGACAGCAGATGTTCGACATCAATCGGCATATCCTTCTCTTCCGTAATGAATGCTTTTCCGTCGGTAAACGCAAGCTTCATCGCCTCGATCTGTTCGTGAAGCGATTTCACGTCGTTCGGGACTACAGGATTCATTTCAGAGAAAATGTTGAGAGCCATAAGCGCTACAAGCCCTTGCCCATTCGGAGGAATCTCCCAAACATCGTAGCCTTTATAGTTCGTCGAAATCGGGTCAACCCATTCAGCTTTGTAGTTTTCAAGGTCGGATTTACGTAAATAGCCATTGTTCTCAGTGACATGCGCATCGATTTTATCGGCAAGCTCGCCTCTGTAAAAAGACTCCGCATTCGTTTCGCCTATTTCCCGCAACGTTTGCGCATGCCCTGGCGACTTCCACATTTCACCGATTTCCGGCGCTCTACCATCCGGCGCGAACGTCTTGAACCATTCATCGAAATCAGCCGAATCTAGCGATTTAAATTTATTGTACGCAAACTTCCAATACTTCCCTAAAATCGGCGTGAGCGGATATCCTTCTTCCGCATAACGGATCGCAGGGGCAAGCGACTCAATTAACGGCAAATTGCCAAACCGTTTAGCAAGCTCCGCCCACGCAGACGGAACCCCCGGCACCGTAATCGGTGTGAAACCAAAAGTAGGAATCTTTTCATGCCCCGCCTCTTTCATCGCTTCTAAAGTGAGTGCTTCCGGGGCCGGTCCCGACCCGTTTAAGCCGTACAGTTTATCTTTCATCCACACAAGCGCAAAAGCATCGCCGCCGATGCCGTTCGTCGTAGGCTCAACGACAGTGAGTGCAGCGGCCGTTGCAATCGCAGCATCTACCGCATTCCCGCCCTTCTGCATCACTTCAATACCCGCCTGTGCCGCCAGCGGTTGCGACGTTGCCACCATCCCTTTTCGTGCGAAGACGGTATGGCGAGTTGTTGGGTATGGGTTGTATAAGTAGTCCAATGGAATTCCCCCGTTTGTATGTATTGTTAAATAATTCTGTCTCCCACTCTTTATTATAGATTAGTTTTTTGGATTTGGAAGAGGTTTTGAAGAATGAAAAAATGCCATGGAATGGGCTGCCATGACATTTGGTATTCCTACTCTCTCCTATTAAAATTCATTCCGATAGTCATCATCATACATATGACAACTTACCGACCGATTAGCATTGACCAAAATCTCCTTCGGTACCGCCGATTTACATACATCCTTTGCGAATTGGCATCGCGGATGGAACGGGCAACCTGAAGGAGGAGCTGCCGGATTTGGCACGTCACCTTTTAAAATGATGCGTTCTTTCTTCACATCAGGATCTAACGAAGGGACCGCTGACATCAACGCCTGTGTATATGGATGCAATGGATTTTTGAATAGCTCCTTCTTCTCTGCAAGCTCGACGATCCTTCCTAAATACATGACGCCAATTCGGTCGCTGACGTGTTTGACGACACTTAAGTCGTGGGCGATGAAAATATACGTCAGTCCTAAGGTGTCCTTCAACTCTTCGAATAGGTTCAGAATCTGGGCTTGGACAGAAACGTCTAATGCCGACACGGGTTCGTCCGCGATGATGATTGAAGGATTGACTGCTATCGCACGCGCAATGCCGATCCTCTGTCGCTGCCCGCCACTGAACTCATGTGGGTACCTGCCAATATGTGAAGTGCTCAAACCGACTTTCATTAATAAATCCGCAATCATCTCTTTACGTTGTTTCGAATTGACTCCAATTTGATGTGTCGACAATGCCTCGTCCAATATTGCACCAACAGTCATTTTCGGATTTAAGGAAGCATACGGATCTTGAAAGACAATTTGCATTTCTCCTCTTAATTTTCGTAATTGAGAACGATTCAATGTCGTCACTTCTTGTCCTTCGAATTGGACAGAGCCCGAGCTTGGTTCAATTAAACGCAATATACTTCGGCCCATCGTCGATTTCCCGCAGCCGCTTTCCCCGACAATGCCAAGCGTTTCGCCTCGATGCACTTGAAAACTGATTCCATCGACCGCTTTGACAAACCCATTATTTCTTTTCAATAAACCTTTCCTAATTGGAAAATAAGTTTTTAAATCATCCACTGTCAACAATGGTTCGCTCATACGGACACCTCCTCGTACAACCAACATCTGACGGAATGGTTGTCCATTTGGAATAAAGGAGGATTTTCGGCTTCGCATTTATCAAAAGCCCTTTCACATCTCGCCCTAAACGGACAGCCTACCTGAATATCACCTAAATTTGGTACTGTTCCTTCAATCGGATTCAACCGAACTTCATCCTCCGCCTCCAATGTCGGGACAGAATGCAATAATCCGATTGTGTACGGATGTTTCGGCTCCTTAAACAGTGAACGGACATCTGCCTCTTCAACGATTTGTCCGTAATACATAACCATCACTCGATCCGCCATTTCAGCAATGACACCTAAATCATGAGTGATCAGCAAAATTGCCGTTTTGTATTCTTCCTGCAATGTATTCATCAAATCCAATATTTGAGCCTGTATCGTTACATCCAATGCCGTCGTCGGTTCATCCGCAATCAATAATTTCGGATTGCAAGCCATCGCCATTGCAATCATCACTCTTTGACGCATACCGCCCGACAACTGATGGGGATATTCATCGACAATTTTCTCCGCCCGAGGAATTCCGACCTTCTTCAAAATTTCAATCGTCCGGGCTTCGATCGTTTTCGGATCACCCACGTCATGCAATAAAAGCACTTCACCGATTTGCTTACCAATTTTATGAACCGGATTCAAGGAAGTCATCGGCTCTTGAAAAATCATCGACATTTTATTCCCGCGGATCGCCCGCATTTCTTTTTCACTGCATGTATTCACGTCTATATCATCTAGTAAAATTCGTCCTTCTGTAAAACCGGCATTTTTAGGTATCAACTGCATAATCGATAGAGACGTCAAGCTTTTCCCGCATCCCGATTCTCCGACAAGTCCAAGCGTCTCCCCTTCACGGATATGGAAATTGACACCTTTAACGGCTGGAATGACATCCCCTTTATCTCCATGAAAGAAAATATGCATATCTTCTACCCTCAAGAGCTCTTCCATTCATGTAGCCGCCCCTTCTAGGAAATGGTCGAAGGCAATCTTCGAAATCCGGGCGATTGGTCCATTCCCTTCGTAGTCAAGCGTCTTCCCAACCGAAAATACAGTTATGACAAATTCCCCTCTTTGATCAGGCAAGTATACGATGCCTGTGTCGTTATACATCGTCCCTAGACTTCCCGTTTTATTGGCGACTTTCGTTCCTCTAGGCAATAAACCTGGAATTCGCTGCGTATATTGTTGGCGTAGAAGGATATCTCGGATATCGGCAGAGCATGCCTCGGAGAAAATTTCACCTTTCGCTATTTTCTCCATTAACCGGTTCATATCTCGGGTTGTGCTCACATTGTTTTCCGTACTGCCTTGGAAAACAATGCTGTCCCGATTATAATGACCAGCTATCAAAGTGTTAATGATTTGATCGAACATTTCATCACTATACGCAGTAGGCTCAATGCCAGCGCATAAGCTTAGCAGCTCCCAAATCGAATGCTTTACAAAAATATGCTCTAATCCGATTGCTCGCATATAATCCTGAACCGATTGCGCATCCACCATCGACAACAGCTTGTCCGTCGCCATATTGTCACTGACGATAATCATCATCGTCGCCAAGTCTTTAATTGTCGGTGAAATACCAGTGTCCATTTCCTGAATGACACCAGAACCCGGTACTCGGTCTTCCCTTCGCAGAACAATTCGTTCCGATACATCGATCTTCCCCTTATAGACAGCATCATACAAAGCCGCTAGTATCGGCACTTTCACGACACTTGCTGTTTGAAAGTAGCGGTCGCCTTGTATATGCACTTCTTCATTCGTCTGTAAATGTTTGATTGATATCCCAAAAGTCGCGTCAATTCCACTTATATATGATTCGATCTTTTCCTTTAGCAATTCGATTTCCCCCTACTATTTAAGCCTAGGATCCAAAGCATCCCGTAGTCCATCGCCAAGTAAATTAAAACCTAATACAACGAGCATAATCGCAAGGCCTGGGAATAACATCATCCACCATGCTTGGCTCAAAAATGATTTCCCGACGTAAACGAGCGCGCCCCATTCCGGATTCGGCGGCTGAGCCCCTAACCCGAGGAAACTAAGTGCCGCCGCGGATAGAATGCTGCTACCGAATTGAATCGTTGCAAGAACGATAATCGGCGAAGCGACATTTGGCAAAATATGTTTTATGATGATTTTCCCATCTTTTACACCTAGTGCTCTTGACGCTTCCACGTATTCTGTCTCACGAACAGACAAGACTGATCCTCGAACAACCCTTACGAATGAAGGAATGACGGATATCGCAACTGCAATCATCGCGTTCGTTAACCCGACACCAAGAATCGAAACGATTGCGATTGCCATCAGCAATGAAGGAAAAGCCATCAATATATCCATGAATTGCATAATGTACATATCAAGCCGGCGATAATAGCCCGCGATGACACCTAAAATAACGCCGATTGTCCCTGAAATGGAAACGGCGACAAGCCCCATCAGCAAGGAAACGCGTCCCCCGTACAACATTCTTGTGTATAAATCCCGCCCAAATTCATCCGTCCCTAGCCAATGCTTTGCGCTCGGCCCTTGTAAACTGTCTTCAAACATCATTTCATTGACAGGATAAGGTCCGATGACTGGCGCAAGGGTGGACATCGTAATGAAAAACAAGAGAATTCCCGCTCCTACTAGAGCACCTTTGTTCTTCTTTAGCTTCTTCCAAAAACTCCGATACTTTGAATATGTTTTTGTTTCTACTTCTACATACACAACCGGTCCATTCACACCGTCCAATTGTTTCAAATCCACTTCCTCCTTTCAGCTCCATTTCAGTCAAATCGAATGCGCGGGTCCAGCTTCGTGTAAAGAAGGTCCACTACGAAATTCGCAAGTATGATCATCGACGCCATGAACAAAAGCAATCCTTGGACAGTTGGAATGTCACGCGTCGATATCGCCGAAACGACTAAGCTGCCAAGGCCTGGAAGTGCAAACACTGTTTCTGTTACGACTGCCCCTGCCATCAAATAGCCGAATTGCATTCCGATAACTGTCACAACCGGAATCAGTGCATTTTGCAAGCTATGATGGAAAATGAGCCGGTATAGGCTTGCCCCTTTCGCTTGAGCAGTCCGGATATAATCCTGCTTAATGACATCGAGCATGCTGGATCTCGTCATCCGCGCAATCGTTCCTGCCGTCCCTAACCCCAATGTTATTGAAGGCAAAATGAGCGAGTAGAATCCGCTATAGCCCGAAATGGGGAAAATGCCTAACTGATAGGAGAATAGAAGAATTAAAAACAATGCAATCCAAAATCCCGGCGCCGAAATGCCAACAAGTGCTACAAGCATCGCCATTTGATCGAAAATCGTATTTTGTTTTACAGCCGCAATGATTCCCATCATAATCCCGATAATCGAACCAAAAGCGACGCTGTACAATGCCAATTGGGCTGTAATCGGTATCCGGTTTAAAATCTCTTCGACTACTGTGTAGCCGGTAATATAGGAAGTTCCTAGATCTCCTTGAACAGCATTCAACATATATGCGGCATATTGTGTGAAAATCGGGCGGTCCAGACCGAGGCGGCTTTCCAGCTCCTTAATCGATTCTTCCGTCGCAAAATCACCTAAAATATACGTCACCGGATTTCCTGGCACAAGGTGAATCATGAAGAAAACGAGCAAGGAAACGCCAATCAAAGTGACTCCCATTGTCAACAGACGTTTCAATAAATAAGACGACATGCCATACACCCCTATATATACGGGAACACCGTCTTTCGTTGAGACAAGACTGCGTTCCCGTGAAATCAACTATTTTGCAACTTTAACGTTTTGCCAAATAATGAGATTCCTTCTCGGATGAATCTCAAATTCCTCGAAATTCCGGATTGCAGTAATGTTCTCTTTCACATAAAGCGGAACCCAAGGTGATTGCTCAACTAACAGCTTTTGTGCATCCTCATAAAGTTTCAAACGTTTCTCCTGATCCATCTCAACCGCACCTTTTTCTAACAAGCTATAAATTTCTTCGACTTCATAATGAAGGCGAGTCGATTTTCCATCTCCAAATAGGAGGAAATTCAATACATCTGCATCAAGCCAACCAAAACTCCATAACAGCATTTCATGCGCCCCCTGCGGCGTCTGTTCGATGATTGTTGCCGACTCCTTCACCGAAATTGAAAGGTCAATACCGATTTCCCTTAACTGACTTTGAATGATTTGCGCTGCACGTTGGTTTGCCGGATCATTATCTACCCACATATCCACTTTAAACGGATTGCCGTCTTTCATGACGATGCCGTCTTTATTCGTATCTTTCCAACCCGCCTCGGAAAGTAATTGTTTTGCTTTATCTAGATCCCTTGCATATTTGTTGCGTGCCATCTCTTCAATTTTCTCGTTATAGCCAAACGTCGCAGGCGGCAATGGACCAAAAACTGGCTTCGCCTCGCCTCTGAATGTGTTCGTAATGATTGAATCCCGATCAATCGCCATCGCAATCGCTTGCCTTACGCGCACATCTTGGAAGATCGGCTTCTTGTTGTTCCAGCCGAGATAGCTCAAAACATAGTTCGGAACACGGACAATCGTCACGCCTTCTTCCTTCTCAAGCTCTTCGATATATTGATACGGAACGCTTCCTAACACATCGACATTCCCTTTTTTAAACTCCAAGATGCGCGTCTCTTCGTCAGGAATAAAACGAAACGTCACCTTGTCAAAGCCAGGTCCATCCGGTCCCCAGTCATATTTGTCGCTCGGCTCGTAAACTAATGAATCTCCCCGCTTGATTTCCACAAGCTTTAATGCACCCGTAGCACTCGGATTTTTCTCAAACCCTTCCCCATTGCTATCGAGCACAGACACATCAATAGGAGATAAATAATTGGAAGTCGAGTTTGTAAAGAACGGCGCAAACGGTTCATTCCAAGTAAGTTTGAATACATATTCGCTCACTACTTCTATTTTGCTAATGTCACCTGCATTCGTTTTGAAAGGCGACGACTCCATCAACCGCTCAAACGACGCCTTCACCGCTTCCGCATTCACAGGCTTTCCAGAATGAAATTCGACACCCTCCTTCAGCTCGAACGTCACTTCCTTACCATCCGGCGAAACCGTATACTCTTTCACTAAATTCCCGACAATATTCCCGTCATCGTCATACTTCATCAACGCATCATACAAAGCCGAGTTCGCATCCCCCATCGACGACGTTCGATGCACATCGACAGAATCAGGCTCCGAAATAGCTGCAACAATGATTTCCCGATCGCCCTTTTTCGCCTTTTTCCCGCAGCCGGAAAGGATCAGTGCGAAGACAATCATAGTGAGAAATAAAAGAGTTAGAGTCTTTTTCACTTACAAATTCCCCCTTTATTGGATTTTGTTTCGCCTTTTTTGGCTCTTATTTGTACTGGTAGATTCCTCCTTTGGTCTCGTAGTGATACTTGTCCAAGGATTAGTAATCGCAGATTGTTACTTCTATGTATATTCGGGTTAGGGGGAAAGATGTCTATTGGAAGATAAAATAAAAAAGCACTGATGGATTTGCATGTCCATCAGCGCTTTGGATAGCTAATTTAGTCGGGTGGTTTGGATGTTCTGAGGTTGGTACTCTTCCTAACAATGATTTCCTTATATTTTTTTATACATTTGATTATAATTAATACTCGTCACACGTCATTGCAATCGAATCCCTAATAAGCCCCCTGATTCCTCAGCATCTGTTAAATCAAGTTCTAATTTATATTGATCTAACTCATCTGAAAGCAAAGAGTAAATATCACTGTTGACAGTAGTAATATATTGAAAATTAAGTTCTTTCGTCTTTCTCGCCGCTAACGTCAAAGCAATTTTTGTTTGAGTCGAATCGACACCATCAAACAAATGACTATCATGAAATAAAAAATCCAAGGATCTACCCAACTTTTTATTCATCTCAATTAACATCATATCGAAACTAAAAATCAACATATTGTTAATACCACGACTCTTTTTATCTGGTTTGCTAAGCATTACGACCAATCCACTCTGCTCACTCACATCTACCGTAAAACGAGTCCCATGATTTGTTCCATAAAGCTCCTCTAAAGTATGATTAATCGTTAAAACTGCATGTTTAATCAGTTCTTCTTGGTCAGCTTGATTTTCACGCATTTTCTTTATTAGCTTAGCTTTACCTGTCGTTAACTCTGTTTTAATATTTACAATATCATCCAATGTTTTTAACTGATTCATAATTTCAGTGTATCTTGTTTTAATTTTATTTAATTCATCTTGGAGTTTCGAAAACTGATCAATAGCTCCTTTATTTTGAAGGATGACCATAATCTCTTGTCTTCTCTTAGCTAACCTTTCGATTTCCAGACTGTTATTTTTTAATCTTTCGCTGATTTCTTCTCTTTCTTCCAGCAGATACGCTCTTCTATTTCTCACAACTGATTCATGGAAAATTTCCACATCTTCAAAACGTTTATATATGGAGTCTGGCATTAGGATATTCATTTCCTCATACATATCTTTTATACTGAATTTTGTGTTCATCTGCTTTTCTGATTCTAGAGATTGATCTAAAACAGAAAGTTCTTTATTTAAGAAAAAGTTACGATCGGTGATTTCATTGATTTTTTGTGTAAGATCATTTGCCTCTTGCTCAAGATTTCTGTACTCGGGAAGCACTTCAAACTTAGCGATTTCATCTTCTAACTTTTGTACCCGTTCTTCATAAACGATTTTTTCGCTTTTTAAGTAACTTGAATCCATTTTAATCGAATCAATCATGCCATTTTTCATGATTTTATTTAATGAATTCAAATCTTTTCTTTTCATCTCTAGTTCTTCCCACTCCTGTGGAAGATCTGTATCTAACCCTAATAAATATGATAATGTTTTTTTCTTATCACTGGCTTTTTGTTGTTTAATAAATTCTGTGGACTCCGAAAAACCGCCGTCAGCGTCTCTTCTTAAAAAGTATGATAAGGTGCTTCTCAATGAAACCGATTCCGGCATATCCCAAAAGAATTCCTGTCTTAGTAAGCCTATCAATTCAGTTTTTGAATAAATTCGAGTTTCCTTTTGCTCTTCTCTCATCATATTTAGTATGAATTTTGTCGGTTGCTTTGCTGACCTTGTAATCGTAAAGTTTTTATTGTTCACTTCAAAATCAACCGAGAAACTATGTTCGATTAGTTCTTGTGATTTGAAAATCGGATCCACATTACCGCCAAACAAAAAGTGAAGAATCTCTACAATTGTCGATTTTCCAGCTCCATTTCTCGTTGACTTTCCAGACAGCGGATTACTTTTTTCGGCAACAATTATATTTAAGCCATGATGAAATTCTACTGTTTTAAAGGTTGGAAGAGAACTATAAACTTTTTTCAGCATGTTCAATCCTCCTTATTGCCTGATTCTTCATCTCAATTGCATTCATCGTATAAAGAAAACATAAGGCATTGACAAAAACGTCAAATGAGACGACCGGCAACTGTTCGTCTTCCTGCATTCTTTTATAGTCATTCCATAGCTTCGAAACACTCTGTGGACGTTGAAGGAGATAGATGATTTTGGCACCAATTGACACTAACGTTCTTTCCGGATGTATGTACTTCCCTGGTAATAACATCGTCTCCCTCAACTCCTTTTCGCGAATAATATCGTCTTTAATTAATAACACTATATCATAGCTCTCTTTCGAAAATCGAACAACTGTTAAACAAATAAGCAAGAATTGTCAAGTAAACCGCCTGATCCTTATCATTAGTTGCTTTATCGTAACGAGTATACGTAAGTAACTTCATAAAAATGACATTTGGATCATTTGGGTACTCACTTTTCAACCTATGATATTCAGCGTTCACTTTTAAAGCGAGTTCCATGAATGCATTTTCATCTCCAGATAGCTCAATATACTTATCGATTAAAGCAGCCTGCTTACTTCCTGATTTAATAAGCGTTTCTGCAACATCATTTAATTTATTTATTTGGATTTTATTAATCGGTACAGGTGTTAAATCTTCTTCGGGGACAGATGGCATTGTTAGCGCAATCCCTTTAAGCTGATTCAGTACAGGTTCAATGTCACTGACTCGAATGGAGTATATTTCTTCAGTTGAAGGAGGTTTTTTAAAAAGTATTCTAAGGCTTTCTTCCGGTAAGCTGAGTACTTTATGTTTTAAAAGCTGTGTTGACCACCACTCGATTTCAATCCTGCCTTTATATTGCTCCTTTAAATCAAGTAAATACTTTAAAACGGAAGTAGGCACATCATTTACAACACGAGGTCCTCCCAACATTAGTACCCACTTTTTAATATGTACTTCCCAATATTGTTTTGATTTTTCAAAGTCTGTAGCGATTTTTTTAATTGTTTCAGCTGCTTTGATATCGTAAGGAGAGTAGCATTGAAACAATATTTTTTCAGTGATTAAATATCCATCATTCCCCCGATCTCCAAGCGTCCCCCATGGCATCGCGTTCGTAAAATTTTCTTTATGTAGTTGAACCATCACTTCTTGAAAAAATGCTTCAAAAGATGTTCCATTCAATTCCGTTAGCTTGCTTTTGTAACACATCTCATACCATTCTGTATTCATTTCATTCACCCCTTCTCAAATCCACCATTAAACCGCGATTCTAGCCACTAACCCTGTACGGTTTGCTCTGAGCACTTTCCCTTTTACACAACATGCCAATCAGATTGAGATCTTGCATCTGCATGTATAATGTAGTTTTATGTATATAAACTTTATATATTAATACCTATTATTTTAACACATACCAAAATGTTTACTAGTAATTTTCAGAATAAAGGTAATAATACTTTTTTCTGATAGAATAATAAAAATAAAGTTGGCCAAGGAGCGAATGGGTTAATTGAAAATATACCTGGACAAACTGGGATAAGACTGAAAGCAGTCCAATTCAAAATGATGTTGGAAGCTACCGTGAGTATGCAATAAAAATACACCAAATGTATCTGAGACTAACTCGATGCATTTGGTGTGTTCAACTCAATTCAAATTCCTACGAACAAACTCCAAATCAATCGTCTCCCCAAATTCCTTTTCCAACCGCTCAAAAATCGGCAGAAGACCACTCTTAATAATCGCAGATATTTGATTGTTTTTCTTCTTCTCAATTGCTTTTCCAAGCTTCGAAAGCTCAGCTTGCATATTAGACGTCAACTTGTGATACGTTTCCCAGTTAGAAGGGCGTTCTTTGCTAGTAGAAACCACTTTCAGCATATCATTCAGCCATTCTACCCCACCTAACAGCATATCGAATCTTTCCCAGGTATCATTGGTAGGAACACGATTGAAGTCATTGGCAAGTGCGCACACGTCGGGAATTGCACGCTGCAAATATTCCTCTGCCGATAGTAAAACATCATTCATGAATTCCTTTTCCGTCTTAATGACAACCTCAAGCTCCTTGATCTCGTCCAAGTTACTCTCCAAATACTCCTCATGCTCATCGTACACTTCTTCACCATCAGAAATGAAGTGGCTGAAATAATACCCTTCCGTCAGGCTTTCGTTAATCAGTTCAATCACTTCATCCGCAGACGGTATCTCTTTATACTCAATATGTTGTTCCCCGATAATTAATTTCAAAATGCTGCCTCCATCGAATTCAAATTTGCGGTGCTGTGTTTATATCGGTTAGTATGGGCATTTTTTCAGTTAAACAAAAGTGCTTTATTCTTGATTAAAACAGCGCTTCCCCTTTCGTCAAATCCAACACAAATTCGTTCACTTGCCTTTTCGGTAAATGATAGACTTGTCCCTTGCGCCGCTCGTGTTCTTGCTTCACTTGTGCCATCATCTGATCCCAGTTTCTACGCAATGCCGTCGGAGATAAGATAACTGTCTGCCAGAAATGGTGCTGCTGGGACCACTTTAAAAGATGATGGATCTGCTCAATTGTCCGGTGATCGTTTTCAACGATGAACCTCATGTCATTTATCCATTTCTCTAGATCGGGTTCCCTCTTGTCAGGATGATTCCTCCTGATATTATCATGTAGTGCCAACGCTAGTTGATAATACTCAGACGATTCATCGAAAACAACTGGTGGATAATTAGTTTTTACATTCTTTTCGTTCTTAACCTTCTTGTTAGATGTTACATGCCTGTTCTCCAGCTGTTGACTGCCTGTTGAAACGGCTGTTTCAAAGCTATCATTCTGTTGGTAAACATCCCAACTTACAATGGTTATGAGCCGGTTTTGATTCGTTGATTCGTCTGTTAGAAATCCGTATCTTTCAAAGCGTTTGAGAGCTGTGCGAATTTTCTGCACAGTTACACCTTTGCCGCATTGTAATACGAGAGACGGGAGAGACGTTATCAATTGTCCCGGTTGCAATGAATACTGCTTCCCTTTCCATTCCCACTGCCGCTCCTTATATGTCGCCATCTTCAACAAAGTCAATAGAATAACTTTCTGATCCGACGTCGCCCCCGTCCAAATAGGTTTATCCCACAGTGACCGATGTACTTTGATCCAACCTTGATCCATTTTCCTTCACCTCATATTAAGTATTTTATGAACAGTCCTTTCATTAATGATATAGACTGCTCCGAGGGAAAAGGATACACATTGGTTATAATTATTTTTTTGCAATCATAAATCGGTTATTTTATGTTCAAGATCAGCCTTAAATTATCATCAAAAATTAAAAGATAATAATTGTTTCACTGAACAAATCTATGATCTAAATATTGCTACTACATGATGAACAATTTAGGCAATTTTGATATAGTAGGAATATAATTTCCTAAGGAGGGAAATACATTGTCTTTTAATCAATTCATTTGCGGAAAATTATTAGGAGACGGTTGTATTACAAAGCAGGATAAAAGAAAGCCCCGTTTTCAATTCATGCATCGCGTAGAAGACTTCGGCTGGTCACTGTACTGTTATGAGGAACTAAAAGACGAAATTCCCTTAAACCCTCCTGTTTATAGGAAAGTTGCAGACAAGCGGTTGAAGAAAGGGTTTTCCGAAAGTTATGTAGTTCAGTCGAAAACGAATCTAATCATCACAGAGTTACATGAGATTTGGTATCCAGAAGGAAAAAAGAAATTACCAATCCGATGGGTTCAACAATATTTAGATGAGCGAGCGTTGGCGTGGTGGTACCAAGATGATGGGCATTTGAAAATGGTTAATGGAGTTGCAAGTAAAATAATATTATCGACCGATAGCTTTTCTTCGGAAGAAAACGAGTTTCTTATGCAGCTATTGTGGGATAATTGGAGATTGAAATTTAGTATAGACGGTCAAAATCGGCTCATCCTATATGATCAATTCCAAATCATTTATTTCGTTCACTTGATATCACCATGGATACATGAGTCAATGGATAGGAAAATATTGCCAACCCAACCACTCCGAACAATAGCGAAAAGGACAAGCATTTACTTACCTACCACTTACAAAATTGAAAAACCTACAGTTGAAATAAACATGAAATTGTCAACACTTTCGTCACTGTACAAAGACCCGTTCACGCGTACAGTTTGTCTTGATCATATCTTCCATACATTTCATCCTCTTATTAGAAAGCAAGAAAAGACAATCGGCTATCAAATTGTCATTGAACAACAGCATAGGACTGATTTAGCTAAAATACGCCAACAGACTGGTTTGACAGTAAGTCAGTTAGCGGATTATTGCTTTTCGTATGCACTAAAAACATAACCCTTGTTATTCATGCACTAAGTTGATTTCGAGTGGGCTAATTTGTAAATATCCATTTTATGTACAGTCAAAAAAGACCCTACGCGAACAGTCGAATAAGATCTTTTCCTGATCGTGCTCGTTTTAAATAATGCTCTCTATTTCGGTTACAAGATCCAAACCGTAATTTCTTTAATATTTCTTTAACTTCTTCCATTTCACCTGCCATTAATTTATTCTAAAATAATCAACCTAGTTATTGTGTAATGTATAAGAGAATTGGTATATGGGATTTTTGAAATTGGGAAAACTAAATAAATAGGATTCATATATTTAGAACCACAAACAAAGGACCTTTAAAAATAGTAATTCATAAAGTTTTGATGCCATTCAAATCTAAATTAAACAATATAATTAGATCATAGTTTATCCCATTTTATCTCATCGCCTATTTTGATTTCCTCCCGAGAAACCATAACAACACAATAATTGAAGTAGTATAGTGCCAAACATCGTATAGATAATTTAATTCAGCTCCGTTGGGCAATATTCTATGTTTAAACATTCTATTTCTGATTTCAACAATGTCTTCTGGATTGTTTTTGCTTATACTTTTGTAGACAAATAGATGAGACTCTTCTTCAAGTTTCTTTTTGTCGGTAGATGTGCCATGTCTTGAAATAAACCCCAGTTTTTCGGCCTCGTTAAATAATCCAAAAAAATGCTTTCTCTCTTTGTTACTAACTAGATCTAGTAATTCAATCAACTTATCGAATCCACTATCCTTTCTGAATTTGCTACTATTTTTTTGTACATCTGCTTTAATAAACTCTAAAATCTTACTCGCTGTCGATATAAATTGCACATCACTGTAATTATTTAATTTTCTCCAATTATGCATTACCATTCCTAATTCCGGATTGGAAGCCATTTTTATAATTAGATTATCGTAATCACTAATCATAAATTCCTTCTCATCGGCGGATAAATATGGTGAAATTCCATGACTTTCTAGAATCTTATTCAAATTCATAGCAAGCCAAGCCTCTAACACTTCACTTTTAGTTATATATCCATTATTATCAGTTCTATCTTGTCCAGGATAATAGGTGCAAAGGTACGTAGTTGCATCAACGGACTCATAATTAAACTCCATAATGTTGTAATGTAATGATTGTTTCTGTATTTCATCAAAGCTCAAATTACTTTCTTGAATATTCTTGTAGTACTTACTCGCGAAATGATTTAGCATATGGGCTGCATCAAAAAAGGACAAGATAACTCTATGAAAATAATATGTACCTTGTTCACCTAATAACTTTGGCATGGATTCTAACTGCTCATGCAATATAAAAAATAATCTATTAGGTCTTTTAAAGACATGTTCAGTAATGTCATTTCTTGCCCATTCATCTTGAATAAAAAACAATTTAGAATCGTGTTTGGTAGGTAGTTTACAAAATGGAGAATTAATATTTAAAGCAATTTTACTTGATTGCATATAGACTTCCTCCCAATTACTTTTATGCTTTAAGCAAGTTACCTACTCAATTTCCGTTATTTTAATTATGTATTCTCATTATGAAATCGCATTCAAACAGTATCTATAAGTAGTTTATAAAACATTTCCTAATTACTTTCAATTAATTTTGAAGAGTAATGTATTCAATAACAATTTGTCTCTAAGTACAAAAACGCGATCCGAAAAAACTCCGGACCGCGTTTTATTAACCAGATTAGCGTAGAAGTTGAAGTACGCCTTGTGGTTGTTGGTTGGCTTGCTTTGCCGCCATGTCTTTCAATCATGGAATAGACTATATCTTCACCCTCAAGTTGCCTTGTAGGGGCTGGGCACTTCGAATGTTACAACTCGTAACACCCTACGGATTTCATCGTCATAGCGATTGCCTTAGACGGTCTATCCTAGTCGTTGAACGTTCCCCACGGTTTCCCGACAGGGGCTTCGCTGCTGATTGTCCAATCTCTTCGTTTTTCAAGCCGTCGCGTTTACCGTTTCCAGTTCCGCTGTGGCAGAAGAGCTCTCAGGAGGTTCCAGCAATTCACCCAGTGATCCTCTAACTCGTTACCAAGTTAGACGCCCGTTCACAACATTACCGAAGAAGTTGTAAGACTCCTTGCGGGGATTGCTGTGCTTGAGCCAACATTGCTTGTGCTGCTTGAGTAAGGATGTTGTTCTTTGTGAACTCCATCATTTCTTTCGCCATCGTGCGAACATTAGCTTTCACTAATGACTAGACTATATCTTCACCCTTCGATTGCTCGGTAGGGGTCGGGCACTTCGGATCGGCAAGGTTCTCAGTCTTGCGTTTCCTACGGGTTTCATCATCATGGCATGTGCTGTAGATGGTATACCCTAGTCGTTGAACCTTCTCCACTCTTTCGAGACAGGAGCTTGGCTGCTGATTGCCCAATCTTTCTTCTTTTCGGCCCGTCACGCTTACCGTTTCCGGTTACGTTGTGGGGAAGAAAGCTTCAGGGGTTTCCAGCAATTCACCCGATTGTACTCACTGACCGTTACCAGTCAGGACGACTGTGTCTGTCACTGCTTACGCAGCAGCTAAGACATAATCCACGTCGCGGATACGTGATTCCGCAGCTGTTAGGTTTTCGGAAGAAGTTCCGAGGTTGTTGATTGTGTGCTCTAGTCGGTTTTGGTAAGAACCAAGCTTTGATCTTTCTGCCGATACTTTCTCCAAAGCATCATTGATAGTTGTAATAGCTTTACTAGCAGATTGTCCGTCAGAAATGTTAATTCCTTTTACATCAACTTGTGCTCCATCTGTAAGAGCAACTGTAGCTGTAAATAAAACTTTTGTTGTGTCGTTCATGTCAGTAAATGTAATTCCCGCGTCTGCAGTTTTAGCTACCGCTTTACCTGCTGCATCTCTTAATACACTATTTGCAGAATCGAACTTAAATGATCCTGACTCTAGTCCATTATTTTGGAATGTTGCATTAGCTTTCAAATTAGTGCCATCGAATGTCGCTTGACCAGTAGTGGTTTTTTGAGTGAAAACTATAGTACCAGTACCAGCACCAGTTCCATCTGCTTTTTCTGTTGTAAATGTTAAACCATCTGCACTTTTTGCCACAATATTATTTGATGAATCTACTAAATTATACGAGCCTGCAGTAGCACCGTCTTGAATTGTATAAACTGTTCCTTGAGACAGTGTGTATTCACCCGCAGCACCTGCAGTATAGGTTCCACTACTTGCAATGCTTGCATCTCCAATAACTCCAAGAGATGAAGATTTCATATCCTCAACCGATAAGGAGATGTTTTGTCCCTCATTGGCACCTATGTGGAAAGTTCCTTTAAACGAACCATCTAATAGCTTTTGTGTATTAAATTCTGTGTCATTACCAATTCTAGTTAACTCCTGTGCTAATTGGTCAACCTCTTTTTGTAATTCTGCACGGTCCGAATCATTATTAGTTCCGTTAGATGATTGAACAGCTAACTCACGCATACGCTGAAGGATTGCATGGGTTTCATTCAATGCACCTTCAGCAGTTTGAATCAAAGAGATACCGTCTTGCGCGTTCTTTTGAGCCATATCCAGACCACGAATTTGACCACGCATTTTTTCGGAGATTGCTAGACCTGCTGCGTCGTCTCCTGCACGGTTGATTTTAAGACCTGAAGATAGTTTTTCTAGGTTTTTAGATGCTTGAGTGTTGTTAGCACCTAGTTGGCGGTGTGTGTTAAGAGCCGCGATGTTGTGATTAATTCTCATTGTAATTTCCTCCTTGAGTGTTTATGGGTTCACGTCCTTGTGACCCTAAGTAGTTTAGTGCTCACGGAGTAAGAGCCGGCCGAACTCGTTACTGCCGCTTACAATATTAGTATCGGACAAGTTGGTTATGAGTTTAGCGTTTTGTGAAAGATTTTGTGGGATTTTAGAATATTTTAAGGAATGTTTTAGAGGGTGGGTTGGATGCCCTAGCTTTCATGAGTAGTTCAGGCATCCAATGAAGGTTATTCTTTTTTTGTAAGCTGTGAAAATAAGGATGCATCTAATGTTAGTGCTTCGGTATTTGTTTCTGTAATTGATTGCACGAGTTCGCCACGAAGGATATCAACGTGCTTCGGCGCTTCAATTCCTATTCGGATTGTGTCGCCCTTTACATCAAGGATTCGAATCTCGATTTCATCACCGATTTTAATTGTTTCGTTCGTTTTACGTGAGAGGACTAACATTTATTTTGCCTCCTTTGGTTGACCGATAACATAGCGGGTTGTAAAACGATTATCGTTTAAGATCATTTGCTTTGCTTTCCTGTTGTTCAATTGGAAGATAAGCGGTGCTTGTAGGTTGATTGTGGATGTTTCAAATGGTTGTTTGAGCGTAAGAATGCCTAGTACGAATACATCTTCCGGTTTTTCAATATTAAGCAGTTCGATTGTCGGTTCGTCGATATCGAATGAATAATCATCAACAAGTGTATATGGGTTTGTGACGATGAAAGCCACTGATGGTGTTCTAGAAGACTGCAATACTTGAAACATATCGTTTCCTTCAATAGGAAGAAGGATAAATTCATTTTCGTCTTCAAAGCCAGGCATTCCTTTTGGGAAGTTCCATAGTTGTTCGGACTGAATGTTAACTTCGCCGTGGAATTTTGTTTGGATGATCATGTATGTCGCTCCTTTAACTAGTTCACTATATTGAGAGTACCATTGTCTGAGAAAATAAAAAAGAACGAGCTCTCCCGTTCTTTTACACTTTCCAATCGATTTGGATGGATGGGTACTGTTCCATCACGCCGGATACTTTGCCCGTTGTGTAGGTGTGAATCGGTTTGTTCACTTGGACATCGAATACCGGCTTTTGCGGTGTTGCGTTGATGTTGAGTGTTCCCGGTTGGAAGGACATTTGGATTTTGGTGCGATTACCAACGAAACGGATGCCTAGTGGTGCAGGAGGCGGATTTGTGTTTTGTTTAGCTATGTCGGCGATTGGGTTGCCGCCGTTTTCGATTTGCATGAGCTGTTGGCCTTCTTGCGCTCGTCTTGCGATACCTTCAAGTATGGTCTGCATCCCGTATTGAGCGTTCTCATCGCCTCTTCGCAACGGGCTTTTCAAGTCGATATCCGCACGTGCTTCTGTTGTGTCGATAGACAGCTGTGAACTTGTTGTCGACATTTCAAGGATGGCAGCCGGTTGTTCTTGGTGAATGGTCGCTTTGGGTTGTTCAATCTCCTGAACTGGTTTATCGATTTGAAGGCCGAGGATGCCGCGCGTTGTCTGGATTTGAAGTTGTGGGATGTTCATAAGTTTTCACCTTTTAGCAAAGCGTTTGGCGTTAGACCAAACGCTTTCGGTTTATTAACGTAGAAATTCTACTAAAGACGGTTGGATGATCCTTGCGCCTACGGATAGAGCAGCGCGATGAACCGATTCTTGTGTGATCATTTCTGTGATCACTTTCTCGATATCGATGTCCTCGTTTTCGGACATTTGTTTTTTAGAGATGACTTCTTGGGAATAGAGACGGTTATCCATCATTTCTGCTCGATTTTGACGGGCACCGATGTTTGCACGCTCCTTCAGGACAAGGTTCTGTACAGTGTCTACATTACCTAAAAACGAACCGATGTCCGATCCACTCTTTCCTTCATCATTGATCGTCTCAGTCAATTGTCGGAACATGTCATCTATTTTAGAAAACAATTCAAAGCCATTTGTGTTAACTTGTAGTTCAACACCATCGAAAACTTCTATTGTTACGGATTGTTCGTACGACGAATAATCAGTAAAGGTTGGATAAGGTTCACTTGCGTTTTGGGGGATATCAAGACCTGCGATTTTCTCGGCATTAAATAGCGGTTCTCCGGTTTTTGTTCCGGAGAAAAGATAATTTTCTCCCGACTTTGTATTCGCCAGGTCACGCACTTGTTCACGCAGCTGCTCGATCTCTTTTAAAACTTTTTGCCGATCATCGTATGTTTTTGTATCGTTTGCTGCATCCGTTACAAGTTCTTGAAGCCGTTTCATTGCTTCACCGACATGGTCAAGTGCATCGTCAGTTGTATCTAGCCAGTTATGCACTTCTCCAAGATTTCGCTGATATTGCTCTACTTTATCCACCTGCATACGATATGCCATGCCCTTCATCGCAACGACCGGGTCATCGGATGGGCGGTTCACTTTCTTCTGGGTTGCTAACTGGTCTTGCAGTTTGCCCATTTTATTGTAGCTCGTCGATAAATTCCGGAGCATGTTGTTGGAAAGCATTGATTGTGTTACACGCATTGCAGTTCTACCTCCCCATTATCTGCCGACTACACCCATGCCGTTGATAATTTTATCTAATGTTTCATCAATTACTGTAATCATTCTGGCAGATGCGTTGTACGCTTGCTGGAACTGGATCATGTTTGTCATCTCTTCGTCCAAGGAAACTGAGCTGATGGATGCTCTTCGATGTTCGACCGCTCCGAGCAGTGCACCTGAATTGAATGCCATCTTCGAAGCATTCTGCCCTTCAACTCCTAGCTTTCCTATGACCCCTTGGAAATAGGATTGAATAGTTGACTCTCCTATTAAGGATTCAAATTGCATACGGGCAAGATTTTTCGCATTATCTCCGTTGCCTTCTTCGTTAGGTTTTAAAGAAGCTGCCAGTTTATCCGAGTTCTTTTGAATTTCGCCATTCACCTTAATATCTGCTGCAGTCATTTGGCTATAATCATATGGATCAGCGGGGTTATTAAGGTCCTCCGTGTAGCCTATGAAGAAATTATCGCCATGCGTTCCACTGTTCAATTCGTAGCCGCTACTATGAATCTCGTTAAACTTCTCAGCAAACTTTCTCGCCATTTCATTCAGGTTTTCAATCATTTCCGGATAAAGACCCCTGAGTTCATTGTTATCAACCTGGTAGCCGAAAGAAGTGATCAGGGAATTAATTTTTCCCACGTCCTTTGATTTTGCGAAGGTAATAGGGTCGACTTTGGTTTGGCTGTCAGATAAATTCAGATTGACAAACTTCTCGACTCCTTCTTCAACGGACTTTCCATCAACTAAATAGAAGCCTGCAAAAGGAGACGCGCTTGGAGTTGTCTTATTCTTAACATCTGCTCCCTCTGTTCTAAACTGTGCATACTTCGAACCTTCAACCACTTTTATTTCCTTACCGCCGAATGTTACTGTCACCGTAAGTGTGCCTTCTGCTATTTTCAAAGCCCTTCCGCCGGATTCAACCTTCTCTGTCTTGACTGGAAAATAGGCGGATAATTGATCCAATAAATTATCACGTGCATCATACAAATCATTTGGCAAGTAGCCGTTCGGTTCTACTTGGGCAATTTGTCCATTTAGTTTCGCAATTTGATCAAGGATTGAGTTTACGTCCTCCATTGCTATTCCAATCTCACTGCCAATATCCTTTTGTATCTGTGTTAATGAACTATGGAGATAGTTGAATGAATCAGCAACAGCCTCTCCACGTTGGACGACGACATCCCGCGCTCCGCCATTTTTCGGGTTGACGGCAAGGTCGTTCAGTGACTGCCAAAATTCACTAAGCGATTTTTGAAGACCATAGTTTGATGGTTCATTCAAAACATCTTCCATCTGGGAGATGGCTTTTGATTTTGATTCCCAATACCCAAGCTTATTAGATTCCTGTCTGAACTGCTGGTCGACAAACGAATCACGGATACGCTGGATAGAACCAGCTTCAACTCCTGTCCCAAGGAAGCCGGGCATTGTTGGTGTGTTGAGACCTACGCCTGGGAAGCCCGCTGTTGCTTGCATGTTGACGCGTTGGCGGGAGTAGCCGGGTGTGTTGGCGTTGCTGATGTTGTGACCGGTTGTATATAAGCCGGATTGTTGTGTGAACAAGCCGCGTTTGTTTGTTTCGAGTCCCATGAATGTGGAGCGCATGGTGAGTGTTCCTCCTTAGGCTTGCGAGTCGAAGTTTGGTATGTCCTTCGTCTCTTTTTTGCCGTTGATTTCTGTTTTTGAGTAGGTCGCCGATTCCGGGCGTGGGCGGATCATGTCCAGCGATAGATTCACGAATTGAAGGGATTGGTAAGTTAGTTTTTGGTTCAAGTCGTTCTGCGCTTTCAATTCATGAATCGCATGCAGGAGACGGTCCTTCGCCTCCGTTAGTTGTTTGTTTTCCGGTTCGGGCGTTGCTTCGATTAAGTTGGAGATTGTCGGGTTCATCGGTACGGGCCGTCCTTGTCCCTTCAAGTAGGCGATGACCGCTTTTTGCCGGTCGTTGTCCATTTGGACGATGGCAGCAAGATGTGCCTGCTCGTCTTTCATGAGCTGGTCGATGCCGTTGATGTCGCCGCTTTTAATAAGCGTAGTTTTTTCATTTGCAATGCGCAGTAGGCTCTTATGCAGTTTTTCCAAGTTGTCGAGTATGGAAAGGATTGTTGGGATAGACATGGAGACCCCTGCTTTCGTCTTCGTTTATTTTTTGTAGTACTTGATCAGGTTGGCAGCGAGTTTTTCATACTCGATTTTGTAGTTCCCTGATTCGATTTGGGCTTTCAATTGTTGCACACGTTCATTTCGTTCCGTCGTAATCGGTGAAGTTTCTGAAAGTTTTTTCGCTTCGGATGAGATTTCAAGTTTATCCGTTTTGATTTTCGCCTGTTCCTTCACCTGTTCCGCTTTCAATTGGTTTGTGCGGTACGGGTTAATGGCCGGGATGTTGATTTTACTTATTTTCATTTTTCCTCGCTCCTTTCGGTTTCATTATGCTCTTAGTCTTTATTTCGGCAGATTTGTGACAACGTTTAGGGGCTTTTGGACGAAAACCGGAAATGTGCTTTTTTCCTTGGGGTTTCCGTGCTTATTATTTCCTATTAGATGAAGAAAAAACCGACTTGTGCAAGTCGGTTGCGGCGTTTATGCGCATTTGTTGAGATTTATGCGTACGTTTTGGCATTTATGAGTATCTGTAAGCACTTATGCGTATTTTGAAGGATTTATGCGTGTATTCTGCGATTTATGCGCAATTGTTGGGTTTTCTGCGTTTTGGGTCAGACTATATTGAATAAGCTGAGTCTCTTCTCCCAAATATTCTTCGGTACCAATTCTACTTGTTTCCTCGAACCCTAAGTTCTCCAGCATTTTCCGAGACCGCTTATTCGTTTCGTGAGTTTCTGCAGTAAAAACGGTGATTCCTAGTTTCGTGGATGCGTATTCCATTAATCTCTGCGCTGCGTGATAGCCAATGCCTCGTCCCCATAGCGAGCTTTCGCCGATTGCGATGCCGATTTCAGCGGTGTTTCCTTCTATATTTGCCAAGTCTGCATAGCCGATCATTTTTCCATCTAATTCGATTCCCATTCTGATGAAATCATCTGCTCTATTGTTTACACAAAAAATCCACCATTGACGCAGCTCTTCTTCATCGCGGTTCCTCTCCCAGTCATTTGCGGAACAGAACTGATCGTCCTTGCTCCACTTCAGGACGGTTTCGTAATCATCGATCCGCAATGGTCTGAGTACGATTGATTCCTTACTCATCTTGCTTGCGCTCGGCTAAGTATGTGCCAGTTTCATTTCTTTTGATAGCTTCCCTGAATTCTTGAGCGGCTTCAAATTGGCGCAGACCGCTTTTTAGTTCTTCAGTGCAGTTGACGCAAAGCTTCCCTTTTGTTGTCAGTTTGCCGCAGTTGTCGCATGGGTAGCCGAGGTTCGGGAATAGTGCCGGTTGCAGGCGGCCTTTTCTCACCCATTTATGGAGCAATGTTTCAGTGACGCCTGTCACTTCGACGATTCGTTCGATAGTCGCGGCGCGGTTTTCGCGTTTTCTGAGGAAACGGTATACTTCCTCGTACATTTTCTCTTCATCGCGAGCGCAGTTAGCGCATACTTCGCGGATACCTGTGTAATTGAAAAACTCTCCGCATGTCGGGCAATTTCGTAATTCAGCCATTTTTGTTCCTCCTAGTTTTCGGCACGGATAAGTGTAACTGCTTCCACTCGATCAGCGCCGGCTTCCTTTAGGACAGCAGCAGCTTGACGTAGTGTCGTGCCTGTTGTGTAAATATCATCGACGAGTATATACGTCGTATTTTGAATGTCGCTTCCGGGTTTAATTACGAATAAATTCTGCATCGCAAGCCGCTCTTCCCTCGTCTTCTCCCCCATCACTTCGGTGTTCGTCTTCATGAGCAGATCTTCGAATGGAATGCCTGCCGCCACCAACATTTCTTCGACGTGTGCAAAAGTCCGTTCGATTTTCTTTTTTGGATGCATCGGAATCGGCACGATGATGGCGTCTTTTCGGGCGAGCTCCCCTCGCAGCTCATTCGCAAAGACACCTGCAAGCGCGACGTCCTGAAGGAATTTAAATTGGTGGAGATATTCGCGCATCGGCTCGTTGTATGTATAGATGGAAGTGATGTGATCGACGATATCGCCTTCCTCTTTTATGTCGACACGTTCGAAGCTTTTTGAACAGTTTCCGCAAATTAATGATGACGTTTCAATGTCGAATAGGGACTGCCAGCTCGGGATTGAAGCGAGTTTTTGTTCGCAAAGGAGGCAATTCATGTACGGACTCCTCCTTTATTCAACTTGAGGATTTCAGCTTTCGCTTCGTCCATCGCGTACGTGATGCCGTTATGGAACAGGATGAAATCACCTGTTGGATAATCGACCGAACGTCCGACACGGCCACCAATCTGAATGAGTGCCCCTTTGTCGAAAATTTTCTGCTCGGCCCCAACGACCGCCACTTGGACATTCGGAATGGTAATCCCACGTTCCAAAATTGTTGTCGTAAGCAGTCCAGGCAGTTCTTTATTCCGCAATTCTTGTACATGCTCTTTTCGGTCTGGGTGCGAGGCATGGACGGACCGGATGCGCGGGTCGATGAGTTGGAATAAAGGCTCCGCTTCCTCCATTAAGCCAATATGATGGAAGAAGATGAGGAATGGTTCGTTCCGCATGAGTCGTTGCTCCGTCCAATCGATGAGTTTTTTCGGAAGTTTTCCTTTCCGGATTTGCTTTTCGTAATTCCATAGCGGGCTGAAGGTTGGGACTGGTAATGGATGGCCATGATAGCGACGATTGATGATCGAGACGAAGCCGGTCCGTTTCGTTTCTAAGAGGAGTTTGTCTGAAGGCGTTGCGGTAACGTAATGGACGGGGGATCCAGGTTTGACGGCTTTTTTCACGGCTCGTTGCAATGTCGCATCTGCCTTGTATGGGAAGGCGTCCGCTTCGTCGACGAAGACGGCATCGAATGCATGCCGGAATCTGTACAGCTGATGGGTTGTCGCAAGGACGAGATGCGAGGCTTCCATAGCTGGCTTGGCACCGCCGGATAAAGCTTCGATTTTCGTTTCCGGAAATGCAGCACGGAGGCGCGGTTCGAGTTCGAGGATGACGTCGACGCGGGGCGCGGCGATGCAAACACGTTTTCCTTCCATGAGTAGCTTATGGATTGGCTGGAACATTATTTCTGTCTTCCCCGATCCACATACGGCATAGATTAGATGGGAAACTTTCTTTTCTTGGCTTTGCGTTAATTCCTCGGAAGCTTTTTGCTGAAGCGGTGTCAGTGTACCTTGCCAAGCGATTGTATGGTCCGTCGAGTATTCCGGTTTCTCTCCTTTCCAGACGATGAGTTCTGTACAAGACGAAACCCGCCCCATTTTCAAGCATTGTCGGCAATACGTGCACGACCCTTCGCATTTCGCACAGTAGAACGTTGTGAATCTAGTCTGATCATCGTTTTCACAACGGTTGCAGAAATGTTGTTTTTGATTGAGAAAAGACGGTTTTGATTCAATACCTTTGATTGTATCGATATGGCCTCCTTTGATGAGCGCGTCAATTTCTTCACGTGGAAAAGGGGTGTGCATGCGCAGCCAAATGCGGCCTTCCAGGAAATCACGGATTGCCGGATTGAATGGTTTTGTCATGTCTCCACCCCCAGTTTTGTTATTTGTTGTTGTGCGCGGCGGGTTTTTCATTGAACGAAACTTTGTGCCGTGCTAAATGCCTTTGACAAACTAATGATTTAGATAAGTGATGGAAGATTTATGATCACTTATTATGATTTATGAGCGCTCGGACGGCGTTTATGATCACTTATTCCGATTTATGAGCGCTCGGACAGTGTTTATGATCACTTGCCACGATTTATGATCACTCATCAAATCACGCCCTCCGTTTCACCCATCCAAGCCCCATTGCCCCCTCGCCTAAATGCGTTCCAATCACCGGGCCGAAGTGGCTGATCGTGAACTTGACGTCCGGCAGGCGTTCTTCAAGTTCTGCCTTCCACGCTTCCGCTTCTTCCGGCTGGTTGGCATGGATAATCGCTGCTTCTAGTGGCATGATTGCCGCGTCTTCCGCAAGCATGTCCGCAATTCGTTTCATCGCCTTTTTACGAGTACGAATCTTTTCGAATGGGACGATGACTTTCTCTTGGAAGTGAAGAATCGGCTTCACTTGCAGTAATCCACCTATCAATGCTTGTGCGCCTGATAGTCTGCCGCCACGCTGTAGATGTGCGAGGTCGTCCACTATGAAATAGGCGCGCATCGTCTTTTTCATTTCTTCGAGCTCCGCCATTATTTCGTCGGGGCTGGCACCGTCTTTCGACATTTCCGCTGCACGGATGACGTAGAAGCCTTGCATATAGCAAGACAGTTCCGAGTCGAATGCGCGGACGTCGACGCCTCCTACCATTTCCCCAGCTTGGACGGCACCTGTGTATGTACCGCTTATGCCACTTGATAGATGGATAGAAATAATCGCGTCATGATCCGCTTTCAACGATTCGAATAGCTTGGCGAATTTCCCGATCGGTGGCTGGGACGTTTTTGGCAATGGGCCTTCCCCGCGCACTTTATCGTAAAATTCCTCTGTTGTGAGATCGACTTCTTCCTCGTAAGCTTGTCCGTCGATCGTCACCGTCAACGGGATGACGTGGATATCGAGTTTTTCCACTATGTATGGAGGCAAGTATGCCGTGCTGTCTGTAACAATAGCTGTCTTCATTTTCTTATCAACTCCTGCAGACTATTCTACTAAAAATGCAGGTGAAAAGAAATGACATAGAGTTCATCTTTCAATCATCTGTGCCCACTGGTTTGCTTTATTGGAAAACAATGCAATCTCTTCTTTCGATATCCCAAGCTGTTTACTGATTTTCTCGATTTTCTCCAAATCGAATCGTTCCGTAGCAATGGCGAGCTCCAAGTAAGTCGTCATGCTCGTCTTCTTGCCAAGTAACGTTTCCGCCACTTTCTCGGAGAATGGGAACATTGGCAATATATCGTTCCAGCTGCGCTTCATAATGGCGTCCAGCAACGAGAACAATCCGACAAAGAAATGTTCGTCGCCGTTCGGATACCCCATACGGACTGCGACGAGTTCACACATTTTGGCTCGTGACATCGAATAAGAAACAAGCGCTTTAATGCGGCCACTTGATGAATGATCGCTAATATCTTGCAGCATTAAAATCCGCATCCATCTACGCAGTTCACGTAATCCAATCAGGACGATTGCCTGTTTGACGGAGCCGACACTTTTCGGGATGCTGAAATTGAGTGTATTAATGAATCGCAATAATTTGTATGTGAGTGAAATGTCATGGAGGATTAGAGTTGCGATTTCGTCAATGTTCGGAGCGTTGTCATTCAACCTGTTAATGATTTGCATATGCAAATTGAGGTTCGCGGGTATTTCGACGCCTTTAATGATATCGGGTTTAGCGAAGAAATAACCTTGGAAAAGGTCATATCCGCTTATTTTCGCTTGCTGGAATTGTTCCTCAGTTTCAATTTTTTCCGCAAGCATCTTAATATGCGGATATTTTTTTATGAATCTTTCGATCGTTTTTCTGCCCTCTTCATCGACATTGAGGAAATCCACTTTCACGTAATCGATGAGATCGAACAGTTCGTTATGTAAGGCATATTGGTCTTGCAAGATAAAGTCGTCAAGCGCAAGCTGAAATCCATCTTGTTTGATTTCCTTAATTCTCGAAATGAGTGTCGGTGTAATTTCGACGTCTTCTAAAATTTCGATGACGACATACTCCGGCTTCAAGCTTGAAAAAATATCTTTGATAAGCAGATCACCGGAAAAATTAATGAAAGACTTCGAGTTTCCCGAGATCTGATCGACGCCGATCGACAGAAACGTATTGACAAGCAATTGGATCGTCGCCTGTTCGGGATCGATGTTCGGAAAGCTATTCCGCTCACTATTCCGATAAAGTAATTCGTATCCATAGATGCGACCTTCACTGTCTAAGATCGGCTGTCTGCCTACAAATATATGCACTTCCATTCTCCCACCCCTCAATGCAAACAGTATACCAAAACTAGTCCTCTTTGACTATAAATTTTCAAACTATTTTAATAGATTGAAGTTGTGAAAAATGATATGTTGTAAGAAAGTTAGGGAATGGGAGGAGACAAACAATGGAAACGCTATTATTTGAACAACAAGGACATATCGCAAAGGTGACGCTCCACCGCCCGGAAGCGATGAATGCTTTCAATTACAATATGCTTACAGAACTAGGACAAGTAATCGAGTCAATCCGCATCAATCCCGATATCCGGGTTGTCATTTTTACAGGGGCTGGGGACCGGGCATTCAGCGTGGGGGCCGATTTGAAGGAAAGACGGCAGCTGACGGATTCACAAGTAAAACGGAATATTTATAAAATCGGCGAAGTGTTTACGATGGTGGAGAATTTGCCGCAGCCGACGATTGCGATGTTGAATGGCTATGCATTCGGCGGCGGAATGGAGCTTGCGCTTGCGTGTGATTTCAGGTTCGCAGCGGACACGGCTGTCATGGGGCTGACGGAAACGGGGCTTGCGATCATTCCGGGAGCTGGCGGAACGCAGCGGCTGCCGAGGCTCATTGGCGAAGCGAAAGCGATGGAGCTTATTTTAACGGCGAAGCGATTAAAGGCGGATGAGGCGTATTTGTATGGCATGGTGACGGGTGTGGCTACTGCAGACGGTTTGAAGGAGACGGTGGACCGATTTACAGAGCAGCTGCTCGCAAACGGTCCAATTGCGTTGCAGCAGGCTAAATTTGCCATTAGGCATGGAATGAACACCGATTTGCAAACCGGGCTTGCAATCGAGCGGAAGGCGTATGAAATCACCATTCCGACGGAGGACCGGTTGGAGGCGCTAGCTGCGTTTGCGGAGAAGCGGAAACCGTTGTTCAAAGGGAGATGATAACGGGACGTCCCGGGAATCGCAAATGCCGTGTGTTCCTGGGAGTTCTCGTAACTGCGCAAAGAGTCTCATATTCACCCGGAAACTTCTCGTAACTACGGAAAGAGTTCTCTTATTCTAACGGGAAGTTCTCGTAACTGCGCAAAGAGTTCTCATATTCACCCGGAAACTTCTCGTATCTACGGAAAGAGTTCTCATATTCTAACGGGAAGTTCTCGTAAGTGCCAAAAGTGTTCTCATATTCACCCGGAAACTTCTCGTAAATACGGAAAGAGTTCTCATATTCTAACGGGAAGTTCTCGTAACTGCGCAAAGAGTTCTCATATTCACCCGGAAACTTCTCGTAACTACGGAAAGTGTTCTCATATTCTAACGGGAAGTTCTCGTAAGTGCCAAAAGAGTTCTCATATTCACCCGGAAACTTCTCGTAAATACGGAATAAGTTCTCGTATTCACCCGGAAACTTCTCCTTCAAAGGCGGTCCGTCGTGAAATTTCTGCGTCGCGTTACTTGCTTTGCGACTTGCCATGACGCGATTAGCTGAACGGTTATTTCTTCGACATGGCCGAGCAGGTCATCTGTTTTGGCCATATGCGTCTGGACTAGGCATTGGTTCATATGTAGGTAAATGACCATTAGCCGGTCGCTTCGTTCTGCTTCGTGGTCGGTCGTCGTCATCAATTCGAAGAGGAAGTCTTGGGCTTTTTTCAGTGTTCGGTCACGTTCGTCGTTGTCGCCTGCTTCTATTGCCTGCTTGCAATGCTGGACGTTTTTTTGGAATTCGTTAAGCAGGAGAAGGACGTATTCCATCATGGAAAGTGTTGATGCGCTTGCTTCTTTGTAGATTTGGATCGCTTTTTCGATGTCTACGGTTGTCATGAGTAATTCCCCTGTCGCTTTTTCTTTAGTATCGGCTTTTTTCTGTTCATTTGAATGATTTGGAGCCGATATAAAAAGAGAAGTTGACGAATGTTGGAATTGGGGTGATGGAATGCGTGTTTTGAGTTCAGAGCATATTGCGGTTTCGGCAAACCGATCGATGCGGAATGCGGGCCAGATCGAGAAGAGTTTGTTGAAGCTCGGGTCTGGAACGAAGATTGCGAAAGGCAGCGATAATGCGTCGGGGCTGTCGATATCAGAGACGATGCGTGCACAGATCCGCGGGATTTCGCGGGCGCAGAGCAATATGCAGGATGGGCTGTCTTTGCTGGAGGCTTCGAATGAAGGGCTGAACAATGTGAATGGCCTGCTGCAGCGGGCGCGCGAGCTTGCGGTCATGAGTTCGAATGATACGCTGACGGTGAATGACCGGGCGGCGAGTCAATTGGAGCTTGATCAGTTACTTGAGGCAGTAGATGATACGGCGACGAAACTTGAGTTCAATACGAAGAAGATTTTGGGGCAGAACGGTTCGTTGACGTTGCAAGTTGGGGCGAATCCCGGGCAGCAGATGCAGATTACGCTTGTGGATGTTAGTTCGGAAGCGCTTGACCTTAAAGGTGCTTCGTTGGAGTTGCGGGATCTTGCAGAATCGTTAATTACAAAAATCGATGACGCAATTAAAACGGTTTCAAGTCATTTGACGCGAATCGGATCAAACATGGAAGCCGTCGAGCATCATTTGACGAATGCTTTAACGTTCGAGAATAATTTGACGAAGTCGCTTTCGTTGCTGGAGGATACGGATATGGCGAAGGAAATGATGAACTTCGTCAATTTGGACATTCGTCAGCAAGGCGATCATTTGCTTGTGAAACAGGTGAATCAGAATATCCATAGTGTGATGTCGTTGTTTTCGAAGTGAGTAGGCTCGGGATTTCTCCCGGCCTACTCTTTTTTTGTGTTTTCGCAGCGGGGTGATGCGGAGACGATTCGTGCTGCTTTTACGACGGTGGAGAGGATGTTCGTGGCGGCTTGCCGATCGGCGACGTGGGCGGCACGGATGTACGGGCTATGTTTTTCGTTGACGATGTATTGTGGCTTGAGCTCGTTGAGTGCGATTGCCATGATGTCGTCTTTGCATCTGTCACAATCGCAATTCAGTTGAAGTTCTTTTTTGTATTGTTGCAATACGGCTTGGACGACTTCTTCCATTACGTTGTATACTGGCATGTTTTCGTAACCCCCCTAGGATCTATTCCGCGGCGGATGTTGAGCTTTGGAGATGGACCGCCATTAGGATTGGTTATATTTTCATCAATTGTAACATTGTTGGAGTTGGTTGTGAATGTAGGATGGAAATGTTTTCATGGTTATGCGCGGATACAGGGATTTATGCGTATCTGGCACGGTTTATGCATTGATTTCATGATTTATGCGTAGCCGGACGGATTTATGCGTAGATTTCTTGATTTATGCGCATCTGGACAGAGTTATGCGTAGATTTCTTGATTTATGCGCATCTGGACAGAGTTATGCGTAGATTTCTTGGTTTATGCGTCGATTTCTTTATTTATGCGTAGCTTGATGGATTAATGCGTAGATTTCTCTATTTATGCGCATCTGGACGGATTTATGCGGGTTTCCAACAAAAAAAGAAGGTGCGAGACCTTCTTTTCATTCATTCCTCCGGGGCAAGGCCTTTTTTGAGGAAGTGGATCATTCGATTGATTTCCTCCTCGTCATCCCATTTTACGCCGAGGACGTATTTTGTGGCGAAGAAGCCCATGATTGTCGGAGCTGCGAGGCGGATGACGGTTGTTGCGGGCAACTTGACGATCTGGCCTTTCGATTGGTAGTGTTCGATAATCTGAATCAAGCGGTTGATTACTTTTTTTCCGATGTGCTCGATGAATTGCTCTTTCAGTTCGGGGTGGAACGGGACTTCCTGGAGAAAGATTTGGACGACTTTCAAGTTTTTCTCAAGGAATTCCTGGCGGTTTTTGATCATCGCGCGTACGAAGTCTTCGAAGTGCTCGAAATCTTTGTTCAGCACTTTATTCAAGTCTTTCAAAATGATGGGACCAAGCATTTTGAGCATCATTGGTGTGACAATGGAAAGCAGGAGGTCCTTTTTCGTCTTGTAATGGCGGAAGATTGTACCTTCTGCGACCCCTGCTTTTTTGGCGATTTCATTTGTTGATGTCGCGGCAAAGCCTTTTTCTGCGAACATTTCAGTAGCTGCGATGAGGATTTGCCGCTGTTTTTCTGTTAAGCTGTCGTCTTCCTGCAGTAGTTCTTCAAACATATTTTCGTCTTTCATGAGTCCCTCCTAAATTTTGCGATATTTGCGTAGAACGGCGATGTTCATTCCAATGAATAGCAGGCAGAATCCTGCAAGTATGAACAGGTTTATCATGATGTCGCCAAATCCGGCACCTCTTACCATGACGTCGCGTAACGCTTCAGCGGCATAATAAAGAGGTGTAAAGTAGCTGATCCAGCTGAGCCACTCGGCAATCGTCTCCAAGTTGAACAGGCCGGAAAAGAACACTTGCGGCACGACGACAATCGGGATGAATTGCATCATTTGCAGTTCGTTATGGGCGAATGATGAAAGTAGGATGCCAAGCGTCAGCGCAGTCATTGCTAGGATGAGGATGATTAGGAGCACGTATATGAAGGCCCCTTCCATCACCATGCCGAGCACATAAATCGCATACGCTGTTATTATTGTAGACTGGATTGTCGTGAAAAGTCCAAAGCCGATGACGTAGCCGGCAACGATTTCCCATTTCCGCAATGGGCTAGCGAGAAGTCGTTCGAGTGTGCCCGTCGTCCGTTCGCGCAAAAATGAAACGCCTGCGATGAGGAAGACGAAAAAGAACACGAAAAATCCGAGTAGGACGGGACCGAAATAATCAAACTGCCCCATGTCGCTTGAACCGTGCAAGTAGGTAACTTCCAATTCGGGAATGTCGACTGCTTGCGGCGGTTTCGGCAATGCGTTCTGTAGCCATTTCATCGTGGCACCCGTGACGCTTGGATCACTTCCTTCAAGAACGATGGCGGGAGTATTGCCTTCAATCTTCAAATAGCCGTCGAGTTCCTGCGCGGCAAGGCTTTCCTTTGCTTTTGTTTCCGTTTCGAAGAACGTTACTTGCGCACCTTCTGTGTTGATTTGGTCAGCGAGCATTTCCGGCACATCGACCAACCCGATTTTCGGGATATAATCCTCACCGTTAAAGACAAAATAAAGCATCGTCAGCACAAGAATCGGCGCGAAAATAAGCAGTCCAATCGTCCGTTTATCCCGGACGAGTTGACGGAGAATCCGTTTCACTAATGCCATCACTCTCATCGTTCCTCACCTCCGAATACAAGAAACGCTTCCTCGATTGTCGAAGAGTTCGTTTCCTTTTTCAGCTCAGCTGGCGTGCCGACCGCAATCAGTTTGCCGTCACGGATCAGCCCGAGACGATCGCATTTATCCGCTTCATCCATGACGTGGGTCGTAACGATGAGCGTCTTCCCTTCCGCCTTCAAATCGGTAAATGCTTTCCAAATGCTTTTCCGTAGGACCGGATCGATTCCGACGGTCGGCTCGTCGAGGATGAGTAATTCCGGTTCATGAAGAAGCGCAATCGCAAGCGACAATCTTCTTTTCATTCCACCCGAGTAGTTCGACACGAGTTTCGTCATGTCACCCGAAAGCTGGACGAGCTCCATCACTTTGCTGATTCGCTCCATTCGTTTTTCTCCTTTTAACCCATACAGTTCAGCGAAGAATTGGAGATTTTCCTTCGCCGACAATTCCTCGTATAGTGCGTCCGATTGTGCCATATACCCGATGCGTCTAATCAGATCTAACGAAGGCATCCTCTGTTGAAATAAATAATTCTCCCCTTCCGTCGGCTCGTCGAGTCCCGCCAACTCCTTCACCAATGTCGTCTTCCCCGCTCCGGACGGTCCAAGCAAGCCGAAGATCTCCCCTTCGTAAATATCGAGGTTAATCCCTTTCAGAACTTGATGCTTGCCAAAGCTTTTGGAGACGTTGCGGACAGAGACGCATACTTCACTTTTATTCATTGATGGTCACCTCTTTTTCATAGTGAGTGATTACTCACTTTAGTATACTCTATGAAAATCGGATTGTATAGTGAGTAATCACTCATTATTTTTATTTACTAAACAGCTATATGCAATGAATGCTTGCTAGATTTACCTTTTGAATTCTGAGAAGATTCAATTAAGGAGGTGGTGATAATGAATCTTGGAGAAAAATTAAAACTCAGGAGAAAAAAATCAGGTTTGACACAAGAGCAAGTTGCCATGGAACTGAATATCACACGACAAACATTATCGAATTGGGAAGTTGGTAAAAACTATCCCGATATTGACTCTATAATTTCACTTAGCCAAATTTATAATCTCTCGTTGGATGAGTTGCTGTTAGGGAAAATCCATTTTAAAGGAGAATCTGTTATGAGTAAGAAACTTTCAATAGAGGAAATCAAAACATTGATCACAACACATTACCCGGAAGCGATCAATGTGAAAGAATTGACTGGCGGTCTCGCTTCCCAAACGTACTTCTTCGAACAAGGCAAGCAACGGTTTATTTTTCAAGTAGGAAATCTTAAAGGTTTTCAAAAAGAACAGTTCATTGATCAAAAACTTTCTAACACGTTGCCTGTCCGTCATGTAGTAGAGATTCACGAGACAGATGAGGTAGCCTACGCTATATCCGAATATATCGAAGGCAATAAATTGTTTGACCTCAACAGCCAGCAATTACTCGACATCGTCCCTGCTGTCTTACAAACATTCGAAATGTTGGAATCGATTGAAGTAGAAAAGGAAGGCTATGGCTATTTTGATGGCACAGGAAATGCTTCCTACCCAAGTTGGATCGATTTTATCAAGGCGGTTTACAACAATGACATTTATAATTGGTCGTCATTAGAGGAAAAGGGATTGGATTCGGATGTTGTTCAACATGCCATTCAAGAGTTGAGGTCCCATATAAGCTGCATCAATTCCACCAAAAAGCATCTTGTCGACGGAGATGTAGGCTCATACAACTTATTGGCCGAGGATAACCAAATAACAGGCATCATCGATTGGAGCTTGGCATTGTACGGAGACCATTTATACGATAAAGCCAATTTACTCTTTTGGAATGAAGATAAATTACAACCACTCATTCAGGAAGTGAAAAAGAAGTACATTACTTCTGATGAAACAAGAGAAGTCATTTATTGCTATATGCTTCGGATTGGACTCGAAGAAATCTATAACACAGTAATCCTCAACGAAGCAGGATATGACATTGAATGGGTTGCCAATCGATTGAATGACATTTTGAACAGCTGGAAATCGAATTAAAAAAGAGGATCGTGTGTCATTACGACATACGATCCTCTTCTGCTTTCATGCGAAGCTTGTAAAAATCCCTTACAAGGTCTGCTTCTGCTTCAACGTTCATGTTGGCCCATCTTCTTTTCCCGAGGCGCCGGTCGAATAAGGCAATGGCCCGGATGAAAGGATGCTCATAGGTGAGCGCTTTGTCAAAGGCCATATGGATGTAATCGAACAGTAGCCCGATGATTTCATATGCGGGATATAAGCCGCTCTCTCTCACTTCTGTTTCGGCATCATCATATGCGGCGTGAAGTTGCTTAAGTTCATTTGATTCCCACATCTTCTTCCAATCAGAATCCCATTTCAATGAGAGTGCCCTCTCCTCAGTTAATTCCTGACCTCGAGTATTGGCAGCGATGTTGTAGGGAATATCCGAAGCTCGAAAAATCTCCTTACCGTCAAAGGTGATCCGGAACGTCCCCGGTTGGTCGTGGCTTTTCCGGTGGATGACATAATGGTATTCGATGCGTCCTTTGAGCGACTCGCAAAGCAATCCTTCCGCCAGTTGCTTAACTTTCGACCATCTCATTTCGCTTTATGCGCTTCCCATTCCTCACGAAGCATGCCCATCCGAATCGAGTCGTAGTAGACGCCTTCCCAATAGCGGACTTTGCGGATGCGGGCTTCCATCGTCATGCCGAGCTTTTCGGCGACGCGGATCATCCGGGCGTTACCCGACCACGTCGTAAGGCCGACGCGGACGAGCGGCATTTCATTGAATAAATGATCGATCCACATCGTGAGCGCCTTCGTTCCATAGCCGCCACTCCAATATTTCGGCTCGTAGATGAGAATGCCCATCTCAAGCCAGAGGGACGGCTGGTGCTCCCAATAGTAGCTCACCATGCCGATCAACTCGCCGTCCACTTCGATGGCCCAGTAATCGCCTTGATCGACGATTTGCTCTTTCCTTTCCAGGAACTCTTCGTACGTCATCGTCACGTGCTCAAAGTACGGGGCATCCCATTTCTTCCACTCGGGATTCTTCTCTTTGAAGCTTAATTCCCACATGCGATGCAAATCTTCTTCTTTAATTGGTCGGATCGTTACGCCTTCTAGAGTGTATGACAACTAAAATCCTCCGGTTCTTATAGGTATTTCTCGAACCAGCCCGTAATCTCGTTCAACCTCTCAACACGCAGATTCGGTGCACCGGTCCGCGATAAGTTATGGTCAGCATCCGGGAAACGGACGAATTCCGTCTCTTTCCCCATGCTCTTTAATGTAATATATAGCTGTTCCGCTTGTTCGATTGGGCAGCGGAAGTCTTTTTCCGAATGTAGAATCAATAGTGGCGTCTCCACGTTCTCCGCGTATTTCAACGGTGAATGCTTCCAAAGTGTTTCAACGTCCTTCATGTCTGCCGCGATTTGCCAGTCGCTGAAGTAGTAGCCGATGTCGGATACGCCGAAGAAACTGATCCAGTTACAGATTGAACGTTGCGTCACCGCCGCTTTGAAACGGTTCGTATGGCCGACGATCCAGTTCGTCATGAAGCCACCGTAGCTGCCACCCGTTACACCGAGGCGATCTCCGTCAATCCATTCATTTTCCGCCAAAACATAGTCGACCGACGCCATAATGTCTGCATAGTCGCCGCCGCCGTAATCACCGCGAACTGCATCAACAAATTCCTGGCTGTAGCCGTGGCTGCCGCGCGGATTAGTGTATAACACACCATACCCCTTCGCTGCAAAAAGCTGCATTTCATGGAAGAAAGAATTCCCGTACATCGTATGCGGTCCACCGTGGATGTTAACGATTAGTGGGTACTTCTCCCCTTCCTTGTAGCCAGCCGGTTTCATGAGCCAACCGTGCACATCCCAGTCTTTCGCGCCTTTGAATACAATCGCTTCCGGCTTAACGAGTTTCACTTCCTGCAAATAGTCTTTATTGAATGAAGTAAGGGCTTCCCTTTCGCCCGTTGCAATCGTCAATTGATAAATTTCGCCTGGATTTACCGGATCGCTCACCGCGACTAACGCGAAATCGCCTTCCCGATGGACGGCATAGCCATAGACGTGCTCGTTTTCAGCAGTTGCCGGATACAGCTCCCCTTCAAGCGTCGCGAAATAAAGGCGGACATCGCCCATCGCAGAAAGTTGGAAATACAAATGATTGTCCTTCGTCCATTCAGCACTTGGTGCACTTGCCCCTTGCTGATGGTCCGCAACCGTATAATCCCCGACCGGAGCATCAACGCTTTCCGTAATATTGATTGTATTGCCACGTCTCGTGTCATATACATACAAATTGCCGTGCGTCGCGTTTTGGAACGTGCGATCCGAGCCGACAAAAGCGATATAGTTGTCGTCGAATGAGAATCTAGCACCACCGTAGTAGCCTTGTTCTTCGACGATGACCGTCTCTTCTTTCGACTCGATATCGACTAAATAAAGAGGTTGGCGGAATTCATGATCCAAATTCTCGCTCCGGTTCACACCGATGACGAGCTGTTTGCCGTCATTCGAAACAGCCTGTAACGTATGCTGGTGATTCCCTTCCGTAAATTGAGTAACTTCTTCCGTTGCAATGTCGATGACACCGATTTGCTTGAATGAATCCTGCGGCAATAAACCGACGCCGTCCATTTTATATTTCATTTTTGTCACGCGAACCGGTTCAGGCTTTTTCTTTTCATCCTTCTCTTCTTTGTCCGTGAACTTCTTGCCTTCCTTCACAGAAGCGTCAAACCAGATTTTCGTTCCGCATGGTGACCATTCGAAGCTGGAAACACCCTTTTCAAATGAAGTGAGCTTTTTCGCTTCGCCTCCGCGGGCGGAAAGGATGTAAAGCTGATTTTTATCATCGCGATTCGACAAAAAAGCGATCTGCTTGCCGTCCGCGGACCATTTTGGCGAGCTGACACGGTGTTTTCCGTATGTCCATTGCGTCGTTTCTTTCGTCGCTAAGTCGATGTGGTATAGGTTGGAAATATATTTATTTTCCTCTTCGTCGATATGCGTTTTGATGAATACTGCTTCTTTTCCATCAGGCGAAAGCTGTGGATTCGTGACCGATTGCAGTTTGAATAAATCTTCTGTTTGTAAGTTTCTCATGGGAATTCCCCCTTCTATTTTTCTCTCCTACATATTTCGACATCCGGAGGAGTTTTCCCTTTTAATATTTTGATTTATTTCAAGACTTTTTTCCGATATAGACGGATTGCGGCCGGAAGATCGTGTTGTCGCTTAATTGTTCGATGGCGTGGGCCGTCCATCCCACCATTCTCGCTGCGCTGAATGTCGGGGTGAACAGTTCTGGCGGCATGTTAATCGCGCGCATGATTGCGGCTGCGTAATACTCGACGTTCGTGTATAGTTTACGACCAGGCTTGTATGTTTCGAGCAATGCGATAATCTCTTTTTCGGCCGCTGTCGCGAGGTCGAGCCACCCGTCTTTCCCTGACAGGTTTTCGCATTTGTCTCGTAATATGATCGAACGGGGATCTTCCGTTTTATAAATGCGGTGGCCGAATCCCATGATCCGTTCGCCGGTTTGCAATTTTTGCTCGATGATCGGTCGGATGTTTTCGATTGTGCCAATCTCTTCAAGCAGTTCGATGACCGCTGAAGGAGCGCCGCCATGCAATGGCCCTTTCATCGTGCCGAGAGCGGACGTGACAGCTGCCGTCAGATCTGACTCAGTGGAAATGGTCACCCTGGCTGCGAAAGTGGACGCGTTCATCCCGTGTTCCATCGTCAATTTCAAATACGTTTCAAGCGATTCAACATGGACGTCTGAAGGTTTAGTGCCGGTAAGCATCCATAAGTAGTTGGCTGTATGGGATAAAGCTGGGTCCGGCTCTATGATTAGTAGTCCGTTCGCGTTCCGGTAATGTCTCGCGATGATGACGGGCAGCGCCGCTGTGAGATGAAGCGCTTGCTGTTCGATCGATTGATTCGTGAAACTTTCATGCACGTATGCAGATATGGCGGTACGCATCGCGTCCATCAATGGCGTTTCGGGCGGGAGAGCGTCGATGATCTTTTTTACATGAGGGGGTAAGTCTCTTCCGTCTTGAAGTGTAAATGATTCGTTTTCGTCCGGGAATTTTCCGTTCCAGAGGAAATATGCAATCTCCTCGAATGAATGCTCATTGATAAGCTCACCTACTAGGACCCCACGGTAACGGAGTTCTCCAATATCCCCTTCGACTGAAGCGATTTTCGTGTGTACTGCAACGACATCTTTCAAACCTTTTTGAAACATGATCATTCCTCCTCCTTTTCTTCAGTATAAGAGAAAGGTATAATTAGGTAAATTGAATGTTTTGGAATGATTTGATTAATTTTATTAATCAGGAAGGCGGTTGGGGGATGGATACGCAATGGCTTCGAACATTCGTCGTGGCGGCGGAGACATTGAACTTCAGGAAGGCATCAGAGAAATTGCTGTTGTCGCAGCCGACGGTCACGGTACATATTAAGCTTCTTGAGGAGCAGTTAGGTGTTCAGCTATTCGACCGGATCAATAATCGTGTTTCGTTGACCGATGCGGGTAGATTATTTTACGCAGAAGCGACGAAGCTGTTGGCGCGGTTGGATGATAGCGTGAATCGGATGCATGCATTTGCACAAGGGTATCGCCGGATGTGGACAATCGCCATTTCGCCGCTCATGGCGGAGACGATTTTACCGTATTTCTTGCGGACGTTCATGGAGCGGCATACTGATGTGGAAATCACGATCCGAGTGGAAGAATCCGCGATGATCGAGCAGCTTGTCGATTCGGGCGAAGTCCATTTGGGCATTTCGGCGTTGGACGCAACGTTAAAAGGCATTGAGTCGTTCCGTGTCTACGATGATCCGATTGTTTTCATTACACCAAATGATAGCTACGACGAGGAAAGCGGGCCGCCTGTCGATGTGGAGGAGGCGTTGCTCGGGAATTATTTACTGACGCATCATCACCCCGTCTATTGGGACGATTTGCTTGTCGTTTTGAACAAACATGTACCGGGGTTACGTACGATGAAAGTGACACAGCCGCATATCGCGAAACGCTTCATCCAGGAAGGGCTCGGCGTCTCGTTCCTCCCCCATTCCATCGTCCGCCGCGAACTGACAGAAGGCCGGCTCATGCGCCCGCATTTCGATCTTTTTCGGTTGCCGACCGTTTCAACGTTCATTCTCGTGAAAAAGAAAGGCGAATTGGAGGAAGAGTTCATTCGGGAGATTTCGGCTTATTATTTTGGGTAGTGGATGGTGGAATGGACCTTCAACGGGGAATTTTGGAGCATCCCTCGACCACTTATCAAGGCTCTTTCTGCTTTTCAGGGTTCTAAGCTTCATATCACCATCCGCCTCCTTTATTTTAGGCATAGAAAAAGCACCCAAAGAATTGAGTGCTTAATAAATATTAGTCTTCGATGCTTTATAATAGTTTAAAATAACCGCGTACTTGTTTTCACCACACCATAGAACCTGATGGATTTCGACTTCTTGAGCTCCGTTTTCTCTTTTGCACATCCCTACAATTCGATCTACACCAGACCTCATATTCGGAATACCAGGCCCTAAAGTGAATTCACCAATATACTGTCCCTTTGTAAATGTTGATATCACTTATCTCACCCCCACTGACACTATTCGCCAAGAAAGGTGAAAATCCTTCAATTGAGCCCTTGCCAAAAAAGCCCTACCACGCCACGTGGAAGGGCCTCCGCACTTACTGCCTCACTCGATCTTTCAACGAGCGGCGCAAAATTTTACCGGTCGTATTCTTCGGCAGCTCGTCCAAAAACTCGATAACATTCGGTATTTTGTATTTCACGAGGCGGCTCGCACAGTAAGCTTTCAGTTGTTCGGCGTCCACTTTAGATCCCTCTTTCACAACGACGAAAGCTTGGACTTGTTCGCCGAAGTCGGGATCTGGAGCGCCGACGACAGCGGCTTCGACGATGTCTTCATGTGTGAAGAGCACCTCTTCGACTTCGCGCGGATAGACGTTATAGCCGCCGACGATGATCAAGTCTTTTTTCCGGTCGACGATATAGAAATAGCCTTTTTCATCCTGTTTGGCCAAGTCGCCCGTGTACAGCCAACCGTCACGGATGGCAACGGCGGTTTCTTCCGGCATTTTGTAATAGCCTTTCATGACGTTCGGCCCTTGGACGACGAGCTCGCCGACTTCGCCGACTGGCACTTCATCGCCAAATTCGTCGACAACTTTATTCACGACATTGACGATATTCGTGCCGATCGATCCCGGCACCCGTTCGCGGTCTAGCGGATTAAAGCATGTGACTGGAGACGCTTCTGATAGGCCGTAGCCTTCTGAGATTTTCACGTTGAATTTATTCTCAAAGTTGTGCAGCAACGCGACCGGCATCGACGCCCCTCCCGAAATCGATAGGCGGATTGTGCTGTAATCCGCGGGTTTGGCTTCCGGGAATTGATACAGGAAATTGTACATCGTTGGCACTCCCGCAAACACGGTTGCCTTTTGCCTCTTTATCGTTTGGAACACATCCGCCGGGCTGAATCGCGGCACGAGCAAGATCGTCGCTCCTCTAAGCAATGGTGCGTTGACGACGACAGTTAGCGCGAACACGTGGAAAACAGGCAACGTTGCGACGACCCGGTCGTTTTCCGCGAACCCTAAATAATCCGCGACATCACGCGCATTCGAATATAAATTATGATGCGTCAGCATCGCGCCTTTCGGATAGCCCGTCGTTCCGGACGTATACAAGATGACAGCGGTTTCATTTCCGTCAACTGCGACAGGTTCGAAATCCGGACGACCTGTCTTGATCAACTCGGAAAACAGTTTCACTTTCGCTTTCACACGATCCGGCAATGCCGCCACTTTCTCCCCGATGTCAGCAGTCATTTCACAGATGATATACTGCTCGATCGATGGGAACGAAGCGGATGCTTTCTCGACTAAAGGCAGTAATTGATCGAGCGCAATAACCGCCTTCGCATCGCTATTATGTAAAATGTATGAAATTTCGTCAGGTGAATAAATCGGATTGATTGGAATCGCAGTCGCCCCGATTCGCATCGTCGCATAAAGCGAAATGAGGAAATGCGGCGTATTCCCTAACAGTAAGGCGATATGATCCCCTTTTTCGATTCCTAAATCCTCCAATGCAGACGCAAACATTGACACTGACTGATCGAACTCTGCATACGTAGTGTCTTTCCCCATGAAGTGATATGCAGTTTTCCCAGGCTGCAGCTTTGATGTTTCGTAAACTTGAGTTACCAAATTCATACTGAACATCCTCCCTTTCATAAAATGAATGACTATTCATTCAATCCCGCTATTATTATATAAGAAAAATTTAAAGTTTACAATACTTTTAGAAAATCTATGCATATCACACATCGATGGGAAACACTTTTTATTTCAAGAAAATAATTACCTCAACCTTCCCCACATGAGGGAAGGCGGCAATGGTCAACCCGGTATCCTGATATGGGCTAAATAGCGCCAACGGATGAGGTAGAAATAAATGATTTGTAAAACCGTAAAGCCGACGAGCACCATCGTCAGTTCGCGGACGATGGAAATTTCCGCGAGGGCGTCCCAAATGACTTGCAACGACAGGAACGCAAATGAGCTATGGACGAGGGCCACGCCCCATGGAACAAAAAACTGCGGGATGAGCTGTCGGTTGACGATTTTTTTAAATTCCTTGTCCGTAATCCCCATGCGCTTCAGCACATCGAATTGCTTGCGGTCGCTTTCGAGCGATGTATAGAGACGGAAGTAGATAAAACTTCCCGCGGCCAGCAGGAACACCCCTGCGAGCAACAGCCCGATGAATAGTAACAGCGTAAACGTTGTGCGCATGATGGAATAATTGAGTCCCGGGTTGTCAAAGTTGAAGCGCAGTTCGCTGCGCGTCCCAGTCAACAGCGATTCCGTCAATGTATTCTCGATCTTCAACCCGATGTTTTTCGTGTTCTGCCAGTCTGGGATATCGAAGGCGTGATAGACGGAAGATGGCTCAACTAGCTCAGCTAACTTCGTATAGTCAGCATCATTCAAGATGATCGTGTTTGTACCGATCGCATGAGCCGGGAACAATTGATACGGATAAGCGCCGTTAATCCGTACCGCAATGCCGCTTTCCTCTAGAACCGTCTCGACAGTTTGACTGTTCAGCTGCTCATAAGTAGAGGCGGTCGGTGGCAGGAAGAGTGCCTCTCCTTCCTTCAATTCGAACGCCTGGTAGCCAAGTGACTTTGACAGCCTGTTGACGCTCGAAACTTTGATGATCGTCACTGTATAGCTCGTCAACGATGACCGCTGTTTCAGAATAGGGAAACGGACGTATGTGTAGTCGATCTCGTTCTTCCTCAGTTCATAGCCGAGCCGGTTAATATGCTCCTCCTCGAGTTCATTGCCCGGAAAGCTTTCGTAGACAAGTCCGAGCGGGTTCATTGCCCGGTATTGGGACGCGAATGACGTGAGGGACGCGAGGATACCGACCGACATGAACGCGACCGTTGAGACGATTGTCACGATGAAAAACATCCGGGCGTTCTCTTTCAGCCGAATGACGCCTTCCGAAATCGCGAGCAATCTAAAATGCCGCCAATAGAACTCCTTCCGCACTTTGAATAAATGAAGGAGGAACGGCAATGAGTCCGTGAAAAAGAAATACGTTCCAAGCGTCGCGAGCGGAGGCAATAGGAAAATGAGCCCGATCACGATGCTGTTCGATGTGAAAGCAGCCATGCAATAGGACAGACCAATTAGAAGAAGACCGATCACACCACGGACTTTTGAAAAGCCATGCTGCCCGACACCACCTACAGCCTCTCCGCGAATCAATTCGTCGAGATTACCTGTCCGGATGAAAACCGGAGCGACCCAAGAGATGATGATGAATAAGCTTAGGAATGCTCCGACGGTTAACGCGAAAGGTTCCCATGATAAATACAAGGGAAGCGCCGGCAGCATGACAATATTTTTGACGACCATAAAGAAAAACTTCGAAAACATATATCCTAAAAATATCCCGATGCCAATCGAAGCTGCACCGATAATGAGAGTTTCAATGAAAATGAGACGGTGCAACTGCCGCTTCTCCATCCCTAAATGAAGGAGGATGCCGAATTCCTTCGTTCTTGCGAGCAAAAAGGCTCGCATCGAATAAAACAGAAAGAACATCGTGAATATGTACAGAATGATTTCGGCAATCCCCATGCCGAGCACCGCGATCTCCTGAAGCGCACTTCCTTCAATCGACGGATGGAACAGCAGCATGGAATAAAGAAAAAACACCATGACCGAAAAAACGCTCGCCATGAAGAAGGCAGCGTAAATCCGACGGTTGCGCACGACATTTCGAAAAGCGAACTGGCGAAATGTCATGAAGCACTCCTCCTTATTCGGCTGTCACTGTTACAGCATCCGCAAATCATGGACATTCCCTCCAAGTAAACTGAGCACATTCAAAATGCGCTGGAAAAACGTCTGGCGCCGCTCGTCCTTATAGATTTCATTGAAAAACTCGCCGTCCTTGATGAACAGCACGCGATCGCAATAGCTCGCCGCAATCGGATCATGCGTCACCATAATGATCGTTGTCCGCTCGGTTTGATTCACAACGCTGAGCAATTCGAGGACTTCCTTTGCCGAGTTCGAGTCGAGGTTTCCGGTCGGTTCATCCGCCAAAATGAGCTTCGGCTTATGGATCAGTGCTCGTCCGACAGCGGTCCGCTGTGCCTGTCCACCCGACAGTTCATCCGGACGTCGGTTGAGAATATCCTTCAAGCTCAACTGCTTCGCAAGCTGTTCGACCCGTTTTTTCATTTCCGCGATCGGTAACCCATCCAATGTGAGCGGCAGGACAATATTTTCTTCTAACGTCAAACTTGAAAGTAAATTGATGTCTTGGAAGACGAAGCCGAAATTATGACGCCTGAAGAGCGCCAATTCATTCGAATTCAACGCTTCGGGCTCGATGCCGTCAATGATGACACGCCCGTACGTCGGCATGTCGATCGTCGAAATGATGTTTAACAACGTCGTCTTCCCGCTCCCGGAAGGCCCCATGATGGCAATGAATTCGCCCTGGTCCGCCTCAAAGTCGAGTCGGTTCAGCGCTCGGTGCATCACTTTCCCTTCATAGATCTTCGTCACTTGCTCCAATTTCACGATCGATTTCTTCATCCGCTTCACCTATCTCTCCATTTGTAAACAGAATCCTGACGGAAGTCCCTTGCCCCACTTCCGATTCAATCGTCAATGGATGCCCGAGCTTCAAACAGATCTCATCAGCGATGTACAGCCCCATTCCAGTCGATTCACCAGTCAATCGGCCGTTTTCACCCGTAAAGAATGCCTTCGTCACCCGCTTCAAATCGGATTTCGGAATGCCGATCCCTTCATCACGGATTGTAAGTTCAAAGCCGATAGCCGTCTGTTTCGTAGACAAATAAAGGCGCTTCCCTTTTTCAAACGTATATTTTACAGCATTTGTAATGAATTGCCCGATGACAATCTTCATCCATTTCGCATCCGTTGCGACGACGAGCGACTCATCGATCGAAATGACCGGAAACACGCCATTCGCAATGAAAAGGCGTTTATGGTCCGTCACAATTTGCTGAACGAGACTTTTCAAGCCGACTCGCTCGATCTGCATGTCTTCCTCGAACGTCTCAAGCCGGGCGTTGAGGAGCACGATATCGAGCCCACGCTGGATTTTATCCATTTCTTCGCGGACGCTACGTTTATCAAGCTCGCCCTCTTCCTGGAGCAGCAAATTGATGACGGAGATCGGCGTCTTCATCTGGTGCACCCATTGATTGACGAACTGCAGCTGCCGATGCTGGGATGCGTACAATGATTGCACTTCGGCTTGATACAGCCCATACAAATCGCGCATGAATGCAGCTGATTGCAGTTGCTCCGCTGTCTGCACTTTTCGGATGAGCGCATCTTCCATCTTTTCTGGCTTTCGAAGAATCGCTTCGTAATACGAGCGCCGGGTGATAAACTTCCCAACAAGGAACCCCGCCGTCAACAGCAAGCTCATAATGATCGAGTAGATTGCTGTATTGAGCCCCCGGAATCCGTCCAGCCAATATAAGACGAGGATGAATGTCACGAGCAGCATTTCAAAAATGAGCCATGACAAATGCTCTTTTAGGAATAAAACAATGATCTTCATGATTCCTCCGGCGCAATAAGGAAACGGTAGCCCGAACCGCGAACCGTCTCAATGACCGATTGCACGCCATAATCCGCTAGCTTTTTCCGCACGCGCGTCATATTTACATTGAGTGTGTTTTCATCGACAAAGGATTGATCATCCCATAATTCTTCCAGCAATGTCTCCCGCGATACGACTTTCGGTGACGCCTCCATCAGCAGCTCAAGAATAACGCACTCCTTTTTTTGAAGCGGAATTTCTTCATTCCGTAAATGAAGTTCCATCCGTTCAATGAACAGCTCGAGTGAACCGAGCTTTATGGTGCGTTCCCCTTGGCTCGGAGCATATTCTCCGAATGCCCTTCTCAAATGGCTTCTGATCTTCGCAAGGACGATCTCGTAGTGGAAAGGTTTCGTAATGAAGTCATCCCCTCCGTTTTCGAGCGCAAACACTTGATCCATATCGCCCGAACGTGCGGAGATGAAAATAATCGGGCATGTCGTCGTCTGCCGAAGCTGCCTGCACCAATAATACCCGTCGTAGGAAGGCAGATTAATATCGAGGAGTATCAGATGCGGATCGAACGCGGAACACTCCGCCTCCACATTATCGAAATCCTCGACAATCGCTACATCATATTGGTATTTGCGCAACGTATCCGCCAACAGCCGCGCAATTTTTTTATCATCCTCAACAATGAAGATACGGTGGTTCCTCATCGTAAATTCCCCCTTCGCTATTCCGTATATTATATCGTAAAAATGGAATGTACGCTCGGCGGGCGTGGGCGAAATGGGTTATTACCGACTTGGGCGACTTTATCACCGACATTATCCGGGTTATCACCGTTTCTCGGCCCGTTACCACCGACTCTATATGGTTTACCACCGAATCTCGATGCATTACCACCGATTCGGAGGACTTTACCACCGATTCTCGGCCTGTCGTCACCGATTGACTACAACTTATCACCACTCAGCGGAAGTTTATCACCACTTAGGAAGGCTTTATCACCACTCAGACAATGTTTATCACCACTTAGGACGACTTTATCACCACTCAGACAAGGTTTATCACCACTCAGACAAGGTTTATCACCACTCAGACAAGGTTTATCACCACTCAGCATTCAAAAGATAAAATCTCAGTCGAAACCGAGGTAACCACACAAGCTGATACCATCTAGCATAAACTAGGACAAAAGAAAAAACCGGTTTGCACCGGTCTTCTACTTAGTATATTAAATTAATGAACTCTTCTTTCGTAATTCCGCCTAATATTGTCGGGATGTCGATTGCGTCGAGCGCTTTTCTGATTGATTCGCGATCGTATTGTACACCTTTCAAGCTTTCTTCAACGACCGCCACCTCACCGACGCCAAAGAAGTCTCCGTAAATATTGACATCATCAATAATATTCCCTTTTTCAACTTGCAAGCGCACATCGATGCCGCCGACAGGGAAACGATGGGAATGCTGCATGTTGAATTTGGGGGATTTTCCATAGTTCCAATCCCAGTTCCCGTATCGTTCAGCGGACAATGCACGGATGTTGTCCCAATCTTCATCCGTTAGCTCCCAATATTGGATGTTCTCTTCACCTTCGAAAATTGATTTCAAAATGTTCATCCGGAATTGTTCGATCGTCATCGGCTCTTCAATGAACTCGGAAATGTTTGCTACACGGCTGCGGATCGATTTGATCCCTTTCGATTCAATTTTATCTTTCTTCACTTTCAATGCAGACACGACTCGCTCGATTTCCGTATCGAACATTAACGTCCCGTGCGTAAACATGCGGCCGTGTGTCGCAAATTGCGCATTGCCTGAAACTTTCCTACCTTCTACAAGAATATCATTGCGGCCTAGCAACTCCGCCTTAACGCCCATTTCTGCCAGCGCTTTAATGACCGGCTCGGTGAATTTTTTGAAGTTGCGGAACGACTCTCCGTCGTCTTTCGTAATGAAGCTGTAATTGAGGTTCCCTACGTCATGGTAGACAGCGCCTCCGCCTGAAAGTCTGCGGACGACGTGTATGCCATTCTCATCGACATACTCTGTATTAATCTCCTCGACCGTATTCTGGTTCCGTCCGATGATGATGGACGGTTCGTTGATATAGAACAGCAAGAACGAATCTTTATCGACATCCATGTTTTTCAATACATACTCTTCGATCGCAAGGTTGATCCTTGGATCTTTAATGCCTTTATTATCAACGAAATACATTAGTTATCGCTCCCTATGTAAATGAATTTACATTTATTTTATCTGAAAAGAACATATAAGTCTTGACATTTGATTGGCTGTTATATTACAATCACTCTAACAAATTTAGTTATAGAACAATAGGAGGATGAAAAAATGATCGAGAGTATCGTTGAGTTTTTCAGAAACCTGCCTGCTAAAGTCTGTGTCGTATGTGGAAAAAATATTGAGGAACAGCATGAATGCTATAGCAATAAATGTGACGAGTGCAACAGCGTCTAATTTTTTTATCGTACCTGTTATATTACAATTGTAGAATTACTCATTTAGTACTATTACAGAAAGAGAGGAGAGAACGCTAATGTTAGAGAATGTCATTGAGTTTTTCAAAAACCTGCCTGCGAAAAGCTGTGCCGAGTGTGGAAAAGAAATCGAGGAACAGCACGAATGCTACAGCAATAAATGTGACGAGTGCAACATCGTCTAATTTTTTTACCTCGGCTGTTATATCACAACAGTACAAACACCCATTTAGTACTAATACAACAAGATAGGAGGAACGCCAATGTTAGAGAATGTCATTGAGTTTTTCAAAAACCTGCCTGCGAAAAGCTGTGCCGAGTGTGGAAAAGAAATCGAGGAACAGCACGAATGCTACAGCAATAAATGCGATGAGTGCAACATCATATAATAAACAGTAAAACAGCTGAGAACCCGTATCTCAGCTGTTTTACTTATCATTCTTCCAATATATCCGGCTCATCCGTATGAATCCCGTTCACGCCCATCGCTTTCAACCGCAAGGCAGCTTCCTCGTCATTAACCGTATACCCGTACACCGCAAGCCCTTCGTCTTTCATCGTGTTGACGAAAGGAGGCGTCAGTGCCTCGTAGCTTACGCTAATGCCTGAGGCGTATGTTTTTATATCCTCCAGTTCCTCCTCCGAAATTCGCGCTTCTTCCCCTTCTTCGAAAGAAATCAATTGTAGCAATGGAATGGTTGGTTCTATTTTATGCACTTGTTTCAATGCCTTTTCATCGAATGAATGGATGACCGCTTTTGGATACTGCTGTCCGTCAACGCCGATCATGTCATTTTCCTTCAGTAAACGGACCAATTCCTCTTCTACGCCAGGATATTGCTCCGTATCTTTCAATTCAATGACGTAGCGGATATCCTCTTCCATCTCGTTGATGACTTCTTGTAAAGTCGGGATTTCGTATGCCTCTTCATCCTTGCCGCTAACGGCGACCTTTTCACCTTTATCCTCATTCGCAGTCAGCTGTTTCAATTCGGCTAGTGTGTAGTCCTTTATTTTACCGACCGCTTCCGTCGTCCGCTTTACGTCATCGTCGTGCATGACGATCAGTTCTCCGTCTTTCGTCAAATGGACGTCAAGCTCGACATAGTCCGAATCGAGATGTTCTGCAAGTTTGAAGGAAGGTATCGTATTTTCTGGTTCGTATGCGGAGGCACCACGGTGCGCGATTATGAGGAAGCCTTCTTCTGGCATCGGGTTATCCCATGTATTGCCGATGGAGCAAGCGGACAATAAAATCACTGTACTGATTATGAATACTAGCTTTCTCATATAACATTCCTTTCTAATATAAAAAGTCCGCACAGGGGCGGACTTTTCGATTTTATTTCGCAAATAGATCAGCAATGACTTCTTCCACTGCTGCTTTACCTTGGTTAATACAGTCCGGCAATCCGACACCGTCATAAGAGGCGCCTGCCAATTTGACGTTCGGAAAAGCTTCTTTCAATTCGGCACGAGCGGCGTCGACACGTTCGCGATGACCGACCCGGTATTGCGGGCGGTCTTCCTTGAAGCGTGTAATGACCGTGAAGTCCGGCTTGCCTTTGATCGTCATAATTTTCCCGAGATCTTCGAGCACGATCCGCTCAATTTCATCGTCCGGCAAATCGACAATCGCGTCTTCACCGACACGTCCGACGAACGCGCGCAACAAGACTTTTCCTTCCGGCGTCGTCGTCGGCCATTTCCGATGGACCCAAGTACAGGCAGTGATCGAATAATCGCTGCTTCGGGACACGAGGAAGCCGGTTCCTTCCGTATCTTGGACGATGGACTCCTCCGGAAACGCGAGAGCAACCGTCGCGACGGATGTCGTCTGAATTTCCTTCAGCCCTTCGAGCAGTCCATGGGAGGCGAAAATCTGGCTTGCCGCCATATGGCCAGTCGTTAAAATGACCGAATCAGCGACGACTGTCTCCCCCGTATTCAGTTCGAGTACGGTTTGATCCCCCTGTTTGGAAATGCCTTCGATGCGAATCCCTTTACGTACTGTACCTTGTTCCAGCTGCTGTTCTGCAGCTTCCACGATTGATTCAAGGCCATTCCGGAACGAATGGAACGCCCCTTTTCGGGAAGCTCCGTGGCCGTCTTTTTGCGGTACTTGCTTCGGCGTCGTTTTCTTCATGCCGAGGATCAGGCTACGGTGTTTCTTTTCCACTTCGAAAAACTGCGGATACGTCGACTGCAAGCTCATATGGTCGATATCTCCCGCATACACTCCCGATAAGAGCGGTTCGATGAGGTTTTCGACGAGTTCCGTCCCGAATCGACGGCGGAAGAAGTGACCGAGTGACTGATCTTTATCCGCCCTCGAGCGCGGCAAGACGATATCTCCCGCTGCCCTCAACTTGCCTGCCAATGAAAACAGATCCGATTTCAAGAATGGACCGACTTTTGTCGGAATTCCCATGACGGAACCGCCTGGGATAGGATGCAATTTTCCATTCACAAGAATATACGCTTGTCCAGTTGCATTTCGCACAAGGTCTCCGTCGATGCCGAGATCCTTTGCGAATGTCTCCATACTTTTCTTCCTTATAAGGAAACTGTCCGGTCCTCGTTCGATGACAAAGCCGTCCCGGCGGACCGTCTGGATCTTCCCGCCAAGACGATTCGTCGCCTCAATCAGCATTACTTCAATCGGCAAGTTTTGTTCACGTGCCGTTTTTTGCATATAAAATGCCGCGGAAAGCCCGGTGATCCCTCCACCGACGATGACGACCCTTTTTTTCTGTTCACTCATGTTCATCATCACTTCCTAGCTGCCGTCAGGCGTTCTTCAATTGTTCACGTACTGCGTCTGCCATTGAGCTGATGAAAAGCGGATCCGTATTCGGCATAGCCGGACGGTAATACGATGCACCGATTTCATCACATACGACTTTACACTCGTAGTCGTTGTCATACAGGACTTCCAAATGGTCCGACACGAAGCCGACCGGTGTGTAAACGAATGTTGTATAGCCTTCCTTCTCATGCAAATCGCGTGTTAAATCTTGGACGTCCGGCCCGAGCCACGGCTCACCCGTTTGTCCTTCACTTTGCCAACCGACTGCATACTGTTTCACATCTGCTGCTTCCGCGATCAATTGAGCCGTCTCTTCCAATTGCTCAGGATAAGGATCGCCGAATTGCTTGATTTTTTCAGGCAAGGAGTGTGCCGAAACGATCAGGCACGCTTTTTCCCGCTCTGCTTCACTCATCGTTTCATACGTGGCACGGATTTTGTCGGACCAGTATTCGATGAATTTCGGCTGCTTGTACCAGCTTTCGACCGATGTAATGGAGATGCCATGATTCTCAGCTTCTTCCTTCGCCCGTTCGTTGTATGATTTCACCGAGAAAGATGAATAATGGGGTGCCAATACGATCGACACCGCTTCTTTTATTCCATCCGCTTCCATCTGTTCAACTGCCTCTTCGACGAATGGAGTAATGTGCTTCAATCCGACGTATACCTTAAATTCGATTTCATTCTGCATCTCATTCAGACGGTCACCGAGCGCATTCGCCTGATTTTCTGTAATTTTTGCAAGCGGTGAAATGCCGCCGATCGCTTGATAGCGCGCCTTAAGGTCTTCCAGTTGTTCCGGTGCTGGCGGACGACCGCGCCGGATATGCGTGTAATACGGCTCGATATCCTCTTCCTTATATGGCGTTCCGTACGCCATGACTAATAGGCCCATTTTCTTTTTTGTCATCAATTGCACCTCTTTTTCGTTTTTCGCGTGATTATTTGCGAAGCTGCATACTATATTCGTGAACAAACTCTGTTAAACGTTTCAATGTTGCCGGCTGGACTTCAGGGAAGACACCGTGGCCGAGGTTGAAAATATGGCTGCCGTGCTCGACGCCCTGTTCAACGATCACTTTTGCACGTTCCTCGATGATGTTCCAATCCGCAAGAAGCAAGGAAGGATCCAAGTTGCCTTGTAATGTTTTCGTTAATCCTCTTTCCCCAGCTTCCTTAATAGATAAACGCCAGTCCAATCCGACGACGTCGACAGGAAGGTCATGCCATTCATTCGCCAAGTGGCTTGCACCAACGCCAAACGTGATCAATGGAACATTCAATTCGCGAAGCTCAGTGAAAACTCGAGTCATAACTGGTTTGATGAACGTACGGTAATCGGAAACGTTCAATGCGCCGACCCATGAGTCGAATACTTGGATTGCCGCCGCTCCCGCCTTCACTTGAGCTTTGATCGATGCAACGATCGTGTCTCCTAATTTATCCATTAGTGCAAACCATGCTTCAGGCTCGGACACCATGAAGGATTTTGTCAAATTATAGCTTTTGGAAGGTCCACCCTCAATCATGTAGCTTGCAAGCGTGAATGGCGCCCCCGCAAAGCCGATCAGGGGTACAGTCAATTGTTCTTTCAAGATTTTAATCGTATCGATGACGTAAGGGATGTGGTCCTCCGGCGAAAGCTCTCCGAGATTATGTACATCCTGAACCGAACGGATTGGATTGGAAATGACCGGGCCGACACCCGCTTTTATTTTTACATCCACTCCAATTCCCGGAAGTGGCGTTACAATATCCTTATACAAGATCGCAGCATCGACATTATAGTTGTCGACAGGCAGCTTTGTTACATAAGCACAAAGCTCCGGCTGGTGAGTAATCTCTTCAAGTGAATACTTCTCTTTGATTTTACGGTATTCAGGTTGAGAACGGCCCGCCTGCCTCATAAACCAAACAGGCGTATGTTCGATTTTTTCTCCTCTTGCAGCACGAAGCAGTGTATCGTTAAATGTTGTCATAAAATCGATTCCCACTTTCTTTATCTTATTTTCGAACTTCGAACTTCACATATTCGCTTTCAAATATAGACGTTTCCTTTTTGAATGTATAGTGTTTGTCCCGATTTGTCATGAAATTGTGCTCACTTTCACTTGTTAGCCGCCACCAATTCGACAATGTTTGTTTTAATTGCCTGATTAAGGGAAAATATGAGATATACGTTAATTTTTAAGGAGGGTTTGGGAATGTATATGTATTTCACTACCGGAACGAGAGATTTCATGAAGAAACTCCGAGAGCGCCATGCGACGAAAGAGATGATTCTCATGCATGGCGGAGGCCAATCGGTCCTTTTGCATGAAACCGAAGCGAAGTCGGTCTTCCAGACTCCGAGGCGGTATGAAGTGATCAGCTCTGTCGGCAAATTGCAGGAACAGGGATACTTCGTCTGCAACAACGTCCCTGTTACGGATGAAGGCCGCCCTGTCTTCGAACACCGATTTTCGAAAAGAGACAGCCTCATTGAAAGCCAGAAAGGGTTCATCGCTTTCCGTCTGCTTCGACCGCTCGATTCGGACACGTACGTCGTCATGACCGAATGGGAGGAGCCCGCCGACTATGATCGGTGGAAAAACTCGCAAGCGTTCAAGCAATCTCCTTTATCGAACGATATGAAAGAATTCGCGAATAACACGACACATATTTTCTCGAGCGCTTCGTATATTACGACGTACGTTGCGAAAATCGATGACAGTGAATGATCGTTTCGACTGGATTGCTACCCCAGGAACGTATTGTTATAATTATGAATGAATAAATAAAATAACGCGTTTCGAGAGGGGTAATGGAATGAACGAGCAACTGTTCGAAAAGTTGGATCTCGCTTATGAAGAAATGGTCGTCATTCGCAGACATCTGCATATGCATCCGGAATTATCTTTTAAGGAAGAGAAAACGGCACAATACATCCACGATTTTTATGCTGATCTCGGCGTTGAAGTCCGTACAGGCGTAGGTGGCAACGGCGTCGTCGCACGCGTAAAAGGAGCGCGTCCCGGAAAGACGGTCGCGTTGCGCGCGGATTTCGATGCATTGCCGATTCAGGACGAAAAGGATGTCCCATACAAATCGACGGTACCTGGCGTTATGCACGCTTGCGGGCATGATGGGCATACAGCTGCATTGCTGCAACTGGCGAAAGCGATCCATGAACTGCGGGAAGATCTCGCGGGGGAATATGTCTTTATTCACCAACATGCAGAAGAATTTGCTCCAGGCGGGGCCATTTCAATGATTGAGGACGGTTGCCTGGATGGTGTCGATGTAATCTTCGGTACACATCTTTGGTCGCTTACCCCTTTCAAAACTATTGAATATTTAACAGGGCCGATCATGGCGGCTGCTGACCGTTTTGAAATTACGATTCAAGGCGCGGGAGGCCATGGAGCGGCGCCACACCAGACGAAGGATGCCGTCGTTATCGGCGCGCAGCTTGTCATGAATCTTCAACAGCTCGTGTCTCGCCGTGTGGATCCGATTGAATCTGCCGTATTGTCAGTCGGTTCATTCGTTGCGGATAACGCGTTCAACGTCATCGCGGACTCTGCGAAGCTTGGCGGCACCGTGCGGACATTCGATCCCGACATTCGTGACCTGATGGAGCGGGAAATGGCTCGGGTCGTGGAAGGTACGGCACTTGCCAACAATTGTGAAATTGAATTCAACTATTTCCGCGGCTATCCGGCAGTGGTGAACCATCAAGCCGAAACCGAGTTTTTGAAAACTGTGGCGGAGTCGGTTCCAGGCGTCGAGCATGTCGTTGAAAGCAAACCGCAAATGGGCGGAGAGGACTTCGCGTACTATTTGGAAAAGGTACCTGGCACATTTTTCTTCACAGGCGCCCAGCCTGCTGAAACCTATCCTCATCATCATCCGAAATTCGATTTCGAGGAACAAGCTATGCTCGTCGCAGCGAAAACACTCGGCGCTGCCGCATTGGATTATCAAGCCGAATAAAGAGTTTACCAACAGGCTGAATCCCCCGTTTTTTATAACGGCGGATTTTATGATTTCATAAATGGTAGAATTGTACTTTTTATCGAATAGTTCCAATTATTCATTCAAAAGGCTTGTTTTTCTATTTCCTTATCCTATAATACTAGTAAGGGATGGAATAAATAGGATAGGAGGAAGTAGGTTTGACTGAATTTGTAACTAGGTATTATATCTCGTTCGATACTCTCATGTTACAACCGAAGGAAGAAGGCAATAAAATCTTTACGAGGGTGATTGAGCGGAACAGAACTGTAATTGTACCAAAAAAACCGATACATATCGTGACGGGTTCTTGCGCTTTTTATGGCTCTACCTATAAAAATGTCATGAACACGTCAAGAGTACTATTTGGGGATAATAAGCAGAAGTCGCCTCTTTTAATGGCAAACGCTTTCGGAATTCCATTCATCTTCATTCCAACATTATCTCCCCTATCGGATCAAAATGTATGGATTTCCTATCATGCAATCGATTTCTTCACAGCTGACGGACTCGGGACTTCCGTCACATTGGAAAATGATCAGAAATATAAACTGGATATTTCAATCCCGACGATGTACAGGCAATATGCGCTGGCAAGACTGTTGGAGAGGGATTTTTTAAAAAAGCAGAAGGCATTTGACCGTTCCGCTTTCCTGTTTCCACCTAATGGCCAGCAAATTGATTACCCGATCTTGTAAAATACAAGTCCAATAATTCTTCAGTCCGGTTGCGCAGCCTAACATTCAAATAGCGACGGTGGTCTTCATAGCCTCCATTAATGAAAATGTATTCCGTAAACATACTATCCCTCGTTTTCCGAATCACTTTCATATTATGGCGCCGCAAATAGAACGTCGTTTCCTGCAGCTCACTTTGGACTTGCTTCACGGTAGCGTCGACGATTTTCAAGTAAGGGCCCTTCAATTTGAATGGGCCTTTTTCAAATAGTTCCCGATCGCGCTGCAACACGGTCAGAACCATCGGCAAGTAGATCATATTTTCAAAATGAGGCAATGCCTTTGCTGGAATTAAAGGCATCACGGTTTCCTCCTTTCAAAAGGAACATCTGTTCTCATTATACATTTTTCATTTCCGGAAAGCAAGATGGCGCAGTAGGTAATTTTAACCGCTAAAACTTGCTTTCCGTTCCGGCGTCCGCTTTCCGCGGGCATGGCTTGAGCCTCCTCGTCCGCTTTGCTCCCTCCGGGGTCTCAAGTCTCATGCTATTCCCGCAGGAAGACGCCTCCACTCCAAGCTTCAAATGTCAAATAAATTTATCCATACATTTAAATAGAACGAAAAAACTGCCCGGCAATAAAGGCCCGGACAGTTTTAGTTTGTGGAAGTTTTATTGTAACTAAACGTTATTTCTGATCTTCCATATAATAGACAGAATTTACTTTCCAATCCTCGCCCTCTTTTGTGAATACGGTCACTTGCCTGCCCTCACGGTTTGTCTCCAAGCCGGTGGACTTCTGTTTCATCTTCGTCGACAAGTTGGCAAACACTTGCGCCTCGCCTGTCTCCTCATCAAATTTTACAATTGTAATATCTTTCGCATCACGCGTCAGTTCAAATTGATCAAATACCGTTTCGATATACTCCCGCTCTTCATTCAGATCAAAGCTTTTCGGGTTTTCGGAAAGGGTACTCATATATTCATCGATATCCTGATGATTGAACGCATCGATATATGTATCGAACGATTTGAGAATGCTTTCCTTCTCTTCCGCCGGCACGTTTGCTGCCTCTTCGATCGTGCCGCCAGCCAAATTGAAGCCTACTTTACTTTCATCTACACCGTGATCGATTGAACCGAATTCACTCGGAACTTCCCCGTCATTTACCGAGCCGTGGTTTGATGAAGTATCTTCCTTTTTCGAACATGCGCCAATCATGAGTACGGATATAAGCAATGAGAAAACGAGTATTTTTTTCATTCTTCTTCCTCCTATACAGTTCCTATACAGTAAAAGGGACCTTCCTAATAGGAGGCCCCTTACATTATAACATTACTTCACTTCGACCCAACCATTTTTGATCGCTGTAACGACTGCTTGTGTACGGTCGTTAACGCCCATTTTCTGTAAAATGCTGGATACATGGTTTTTTACCGTTTTTTCGGAAATGAAGAGCGTTTCCCCGATTGTCCGGTTACTTTGCCCATCCGTCAACAACTGTAACACTTCACATTCACGCTTCGTCAATAGATGAAGCGGACGGCGAATATCATTTTGTTGGAAAGACCCTTTATGTTCACGCTCGCTTAGACGGCGGAATTCGGCTACAAGGTTATGCGTCACTTTTGGATGTAAATAAGATCCGCCTGAAGCAACAACTTTAATAGCTTGTACAATTGCGTCGGCATCCATTTCTTTCAGCATATAACCGAGTGCACCCGATTTCAATGCGTGCGATACGTATGATTCATCGTCATGGATAGATAGCATAATGACTTTTGCTTCCGGAAATTCGTTTTTCAGAACTTCCGTCGCCTCTACTCCATTCATTCCAGGCATATTAATGTCCATTAAGACGACGTCCGGCTCAAAGCGGCGATATAGCTCGACCACTTCTGTGCCATCGTCTCCTTCTCCCACAACATCGAATGAGTCTTCAAAATCAAGAATCCTTTTTACTCCTTCGCGGAAAAGCTGATGATCATCTACAATTACAATTTTCGTTTTCGTCATTGTCATTCCCTCCCAATACCCTATTCAATTATATTTTCATGTAACGGAATACGGAATAATACAGTTGTGCCTTTGCCAATTGTCGACATGATTTTCATCTCGCCTTTTAGCAGTTCGACGCGCTCCCGCATCCCTATAATGCCAAATGATTTTTCTTTTGTTTGGTTCGGATCAAATCCTTCACCATTATCTTTCACGATAATATTCATTGTATCACGAAGCCACTCTACTTTCACCCAAACATCTCTTGAATTTCCATGTTTAAGTGCATTTGAGATACACTCCTGGACGAGCCGGAAAATCGCTACTTCGATATTCGACTCGAATCTCCTTTCGGATCCATTGTTCACAAAATGGATTGTCGTGCCTTTTTCATATTCCATAACCGTCGAAGAATATTTTCGGAGTGTCGGAATTAATCCGAGATCATCGAGAGCCATCGGTCGCAAATCATAGATGATGCGACGGACTTCAAGAAGGGCATTCCGAACCATTTCCTTCAATTGATGCAGTTCAGATAAGGCGTCAATCGGACCTCTTTCGGTATACGTTTTTTCAATGAGTCCCGACCTAAGTAATACATTCGCAAGCATTTGTGCAGGTCCGTCATGGATGTCACGTGAAATCCGTTTACGTTCATCCTCTTGGGCTTGGATAATTTGAATGGCGAACTCTTGTTTCTGTCGGGCTGTTTCAAGCACTTCCCCGACTTTCTTCAAATCGGAAGTCAAATATGTAATGACTGTCGTCACTTGATTGACGAGATGATCCGCCTTTTCGATCGTCTCTAAAAGAGCTGCAATGCGCCGATCCAACTCATCCCGGCGAACACGCAACTGCTTTTCTTCCATCCGGTTGATTGACAGCCTGACGAGCAAATCATTAGCAACTTCATATGCTTGACGCACTTGTTCTTCAGAATAATGCATGAAGTTTTTAGAGACATCAGCAAGCCGTCTTCTAGATTGGCGAGTCATATCTTCCAAATAATCACCTTCAGTGATTACCCGGGAAATATCTTCTTTAATAACGGCGAGTTCATTTTGCATCTCATGGAAGGATTGACGGCTTTGTTCGCTAATCGCGAAAATATCATTTTTGGATTGATCCATTACATTAACCATATTGTCGAATATCTTTTCCAAATTTTGGATATTTATCGTCTCTTCGACCATTTCAACCCCTCCCTCCTGGAAATGAAAAACAGCTACACATAGGCATTGTTGCAGTATTCCTTAATTCCTTATACACTTTATTATTATATCATCGTAAAACTAATTGCGTATTACGATTGTATTACAAGTGATAGGAGTGCTGCAAATGCGAACGGATTATAAAACGGTCAAATTGTTCGGTGAAAGCGAGATCGTCATTCAGAAATCCAGGTTCCTCACATACGTTAAGAGAGTGGAGACGGAGGAGGAAGCGATAAGCTTCATTCAAGACATCAAGAAGATGCATCATACAGCCACACATAATTGTTCTGCCTATATCATCGGCGAGCACGATCAAATTCAAAAGGCGAATGACGATGGAGAACCTTCTGGCACAGCGGGTGTCCCAATGCTAGAAGTACTAAAGAAACAAGGGTTGAAAGACACGGCTGTTGTCGTGACACGCTATTTCGGTGGCATCAAATTAGGAGGCGGCGGACTCATCCGCGCGTATGGCCGCGCAACGACTGAAGGGATCGCCGCAACAGGTGTCGTCGAGCGCAAGCTTCACCAGCTTATGAAAGTGACCATTGATTACACATGGCTAGGAAAGGTTGAAAATGAAGCGCGGCAGTCGCCTTACCCTCTCGTAGAAATCCTCTATGAAGAAGACGTAAGTATAATAATGAATGTTCCAATTGCAGAGACCGAGGCATTTGTCAGCTGGATGACGGAATTAACGAATGGTCAAGCCGAAATTTCGGAAGTCTCAACTTCCTTCCTTGAATTTGATGTGCAATAATAGTATACGATTTAGAAAATTAATAGTATAATGGTGAAAGTTGACGATTCATTGAGTATTCTGTTGGATCGTATACATGGCGCGTCAACATATATGGAAGAGTAAATTTGCTTGGGATGATTCCTTAGCCAATGGTGGAGGCCAATACAAGCTATGAAAAGAAGAGACTATAAAAAAATGAAAAAGAAGAGGTCCAAAACACGACTGGCCATAAAGGTCGGTCTGTTAGTTTCGCTAACTGCCTTGCTTGCGATAGCAGCTTATGGCCTTTCATTGCGCAACCAAGCGGAACAGGCAGTCGATCGCGCATATGAAGCGGTTCCCGCCACACAGAAATCCGAAATTAGGGGCGAAGCAAAAGTGGAACCTGCTAAGGACAATGTGTCCGTCCTCCTGATCGGTGTGGATGATAGCGATGTGCGCCAAGGCAATAGCCGTTCTGATGCTCTTATTGTCGCTACATTCAATCCTGAAGAGAAATCAGTGAAGATGCTCAGCATTCCGCGCGATTCCTACGTCTATATTCCGAAGGTCGGCTATAAGGACAGAATCAATCATGCCCATGCATTCGGTGGAACTCATGCTTCTATCGAAACGGTAGAACAAATGCTTGATATTCCGATCGATTATTATGTGAAAATGAACTTCAATGCATTCATTGATGTTGTCGACGCACTAGGCGGGATCGAAGTCGAGGTTCCGTATAATAGGCTCGAAAAGGACGAAAATGACAGAAACACGATTCAATTGAAAAAAGGATTGCAAAAGCTTGACGGTAGACATGCCCTCGCATTGGCACGGACGCGTATGGCGGATAGCGATATCGAACGCGGAAAACGTCAACAGATGATTATGCAAGCGATCATTAAAGAGATGATATCCGTGAAGTCCATTGGGAAATACGGTGATGTCATCGAAGCAGTCGGCGACAATATGAAAACCGACTTGACCTTCAAAGAAATGACGTCTTTCTGGGAATATGCAAAAGGCGGCATGCCAAAAATGGACTCACTCAATTTGAAAGGCTATGATGATTGGTCGAAAGGTCCATATTATTATCAATTGGACAAGAATGATTTAGAGAATGTGAGCCAACTGTTGAAAGCTCATCTCGGCTTGATTCCAGACTCATCCTCTTTAACAGATAGCAATTCGAACATTATCGGAAGTACCGATGAATCCGCTGACGGCAGCGATGATTTTTAAATCGAATAAAATCAATAAATAAACCATCCCGGCTGATTTAATTAGTGGGATGGTTTTTTAATATATAAAAGTTAGAAAAGGGGTTGTATATTGTTGATTTACGCTCCAGGTGGACGCTTTCCGCGGGCGAGCGCTGAGCCAATCGAACAACGAAGAGTTCGATTTGCCGTATTTCTGCGTCCTTTGCAGAAATTAAGGCAGCCTATTTCCATCGGAGATATCACTATCTATAATTGCTGTGTCTCTAGAAAATCGCCAGAAAAGGCGACACTCCTGCGGGAAAAGCGTCAGGTGAAGACCCCGCAAACGGAGCGAAGCGAAGTGAGGAGGCTGAGGCGACGCCCGCGGAAAGGGAGCCGTTCTGGCGATTTTCGGTATTTAGGATAACCCTCTATCACTTTTTGAAAAGAAAAAAACTGTAGGCAAACACAGGAAATTCCTAGTGTTTGTCTACAGTCACTTATTTATAGCATTCATTTATTTTCCAATCATACGAACTAAATTCAACAACGGCCGGTAATTTGTTCCGGCCAGGCCGATGATTTCGACGAATAGCTCGATTGCTAGGAGCATGACGACGATCAGGACGATTGCACCCCATACAGTCGCTTGCGAGAAAAGCACTGCCGCTACACCGAAAAGAATAGCAAGTCCATAGATGATCAGGACCGTTTGTCGATGTGAGAATCCTGCCCGCAGCAAGCAATGATGCAAATGCGATTTATCAGGAGCTGAAATCGGTTGTTTCATCCGCACCCGACGGATAATCGCAAAGAATGTATCCGAAATCGGAACACCCAGAATGATAATCGGAATGACGAGTGAAATCATCGTGACGTTTTTATATCCTAATAGCGCAAGCACTGAAATCATATAGCCAAGGAATAAAGCTCCTGTATCCCCCATGAATATTTTCGCAGGGTGGAAATTATAAAATAGGAAGCCGAGTGAGCTTGCGGCCAAAATGGCAGCAGTCGCCACAACAAACATTTCACCCATGATCATCGCCATGAGCGTGATGGAAATAAGCGCGATCGTCGAAACGCCCGCCGCCAGACCATCCAATCCATCAATAAGATTAATAGCATTTGTAATGCCGATGATCCAAAGAATTGTTATAGGTATACTTAAATAGCCAAAATCAAACGGGCCAAAAAATGGTAAGTTAATAAATTCAATTTGTAATCCGCCCCATGTGACGACGACAATTGCAGCAGCCAATTGACCGAGCATCTTCGCCTTGGCGGTAATATCAAGCATGTCATCAAGGAAGCCTGTTATAATGATGATAACGGCTCCAACGAGAATTCCGATCGCATGTTCATCTTCAGGACGCAACAATAAATAACCGACAACGAAAGCACCGAAAATCGCTATCCCTCCGATACGTGGCATGACAGATGCATGCACCTTCCGATAATTCGGATGATCGACTGCTCCAATGCGGAACGCGAATTTAATGACTAGCGGAGTCAGTATGATGGAAGCTATGAATGCAGCAGCCATTGCAAGGAATAACATGTCCTTCCTCCCCGTAATTACATTAATTTATTTAGCCACAAGTATTATAGCACGTCTGTCAATGGAAAGCACCCAAGTTCGTGAAACTGGACACTCAATTCTACCTTACCCTTTTGTAAGATAGAGTATGCATAACTACAGAATGCACAATTTCGTAACAAGGTAGTCTTTTCCCATATAGTTTGATAAAATAAAACAGTATCCTTAATAGTAGGATAAGATAAAGGAGCGTCAATCATATGTTATCAATATTTAAACGTTCAAATCAAACGAGCGAAAGACAACTTCGAAAATACCGCAAAGTTGTGCAACACATAAATGACCTGGAATCGAAATACGAAACATTGTCCGACGAAGAACTTGCACATATGACGGAAGTGTTCAAAGTACAAGTTCAAGAAGGCGAAACGATACAAACAATTCTTCCCGACGCATTTGCCGTCGTCCGCGAAGCTTCCAAGCGGGTATTGGGCATGCGTCATTTTGACGTGCAGCTCATCGGCGGGATGGTTTTGGCGGAAGGCAATATCGCCGAAATGCCTACCGGAGAAGGAAAGACACTTGTCGCTTCCCTCCCATCCTATTTACGCGCTTTGGAAGGAAAAGGCGTTCACGTTATTACGGTAAACGATTATCTAGCAAAGCGGGACTATGATCAGATCGGCCAAATCCACCGTTTTCTAGGATTGACTGTCGGCTTGAACGTTCCGATGATGCAAGGCCCTGCGAAACAGAAAGCGTATATGGCCGATATTACATACGGCGTCGGAACGGAGTTCGGTTTTGATTACCTCCGTGACAATATGGTTCAGCATACTTCCCAGAAAGTTCAACGCCCGTATCACTTCGCCATTATTGATGAAGTGGACAGCGTTTTGATTGATGAAGCGAAAACACCTTTGATCGTCGCGGGGAAAATGCAAGCGGATCCGGACCTTCATTACATCGCTGCAAGACTTGCAAAGCGATTTAAAAAAGGCGTAGATTTTGAGTTTGATGATGAAACAAAAGCGACTTCCCTCACAGACGAAGGGATTGGAAAAGTAGAGAAGGCATTCGGCATCGATAATCTATACGAACTTGAGCACCAAACCCTTTATCATTACGTGATTCAGGCTGTCCGTGCCTACGTCATTTTCAAACGTGACGTCGATTATATCGTGAAAGATGACAAAATCGAACTTGTCGACATGTTCACTGGGCGGATCATGGAAGGACGGACGCTTTCCGACGGTCTTCACCAGGCGATTGAGGCGAAGGAAGGCTTGCCGATTACCGATGAGAATAAAGCCCAAGCACAAATTACGATCCAAAACTATTTCCGTATGTATCCAAAGTTAAGCGGTATGACGGGAACGGCGAAAACTCAGGAAAAGGAATTCCGTGAAGTCTATAATATGGAAGTCATCCAAATTCCAACGAATCGCCCTCGCCAGCGGATTGATTCGCCTGACCGAGTATATCAAACTATTGAACAAAAGTATGAAGCGGTTGCGAAGGAAGTGGCGGAGCGCCATAAGAAAGGACAACCTGTTCTTGTCGGAACAACTTCTATCCTTCAATCAGAAAAAGTAGCAGAGTATTTGGATCGCGAGAATCTTGAATATCATCTATTGAATGCGAAAAGTGTCGAGCAGGAAGTCGATCTCATTTCCCAAGCGGGGCAACGAGGACATATTACGGTCGCCACAAATATGGCGGGACGCGGAACGGACATTATGCTTGGTGAAGGTGTCGAGGAACTTGGCGGTCTGTTCGTCCTCGGTACGGAAAAGCACGAAAGCCGACGAATCGACAACCAGCTTCGCGGACGGTCCGGCCGTCAAGGGGACCACGGCGAAAGCCAGTTTTTCATCTCACTTGAAGACGATATGTTCAAACGTTTCGCAAAGGATGATCTTGAGAAATTCAATAAGAAAGTCGATGTGGATGAAAACGGTCTCGTCTTAAACTCCGATGTGAACGAGCTTACGGAGCGTACACAGCGGATCGTCGAGGGCGCCCACTTCGCAATGCGTGAGTACAATTTGAAACTCGATGACGTTATCAATGATCAGCGCGGCGTCCTCTATACGTTGCGGGATAAAGTGCTCGAGCGCGAAAACCTTATGGATCAATTGAAAACAATGATGTCCGAGGCAGTGGAATTCGTTATCTATGATAGCTGTCCAGAACACGAAACTTCGGACAGCTTCGATTTCGATCGAATTGAGCGCACGATGAACGGACTTCTATTGGAGCCTGTTGCACTTCCACGCACCTTAGAAAAGCCAGCCGACATTTTGAAGTTTTATGAAGAGCCGGTTGCTGCACTGTTTGCGTATTTAAATACGTTTGCTGACAATGAACAAGTGAATGAGATTATTCCACAAGTGATGTTAAGCCATATCGATGTAATGTGGGTGAAACATCTGGAAGTAATGGCTCGTCTGAAGGAAGGAATCGGATTGCGGTCGTATGGCCAAGAAGATCCGATGCGTATTTATCAGCGTGAAGGCTTGCAATTATTCGGCAAGCACTATCAGAAGCTGCGGAGGGATATCGCAGCCGAAGTGATCGGCTTTATGAAGGTTATTTCACAACAACAGGAGGCCCAAGAATCATGAAACTCTTTAATTTATTCAAGAAAACCGAAAAAACGGGTTCAGACAGCACGATCGATTCAGAAGAAATTTTAGAAGGTAGTGCACAGTCACAAGGAACGGACGAAGTCGAGACGACTCTTTCGCTCCATCCGCAATGGACGCTAACCCAAGAACAGGAATACGTATTCCGCTTCCTTGCAAATGAACTGGAACCGCTGAAGCCGAACCAAATTTCCCTCTCCGGCATCGACATTGACGTCGAACCGGCAAATGGAAGCTGGCTCGTCAAATCATTCTTCCGTTCTTCATTGGAACAGTCGATTTCCGTCGGCTCTGTCGAGTTGATGTTGCTTGATGCTGAAGGTAAGACACTTGCATCGCAAGAATTCGATTTGAAAGAGCTGGGCGACATCCCTGGAAAAAGCGCACGTCCTTGGGTATTCGCTTTCACGAAGGATAATATTTTCGCCGAAGAGCCTCCTGCTGAAAACTGGAAGCTTGCGTTCAACGTCCAATCGATGGTGCCGCATAAGCTTGAGTTGGAGCAAGCGTGGGAAGATGGCCTAACAGCTGAGCAAAAAGAAGCGCTTGAAAAAGTCGTTGCCAACATGCCAAAGCTGAAGCCGCGTGAAGTGAACTTTGCCGGGTTCCAAGTGAAGAAACAGGAAGACGGAAGCATTGCAGCATCGATCTTCATCCGCAACGGCCATTCGAAACAGATCAATATCGAAAAGCTTCCATTGGAACTTGTCGATGCGACTGGCGAAATCGTTGCACGCGGATCATTCGATCTAGCGCCGCTTTCTGTCAAAGCGAACACATCGAAACCATGGACGTTCATTTATCCGAAAGAAATGGTCCAAAAGGAAAACCCGGATTTCTCCCGTTGGACAATCCGTGTACCTCAATAATGTAAATTTGAAAGCCGCGAAATTCGCGGCTTTTTTAATTTTGCGGCGTTGCGTTCGGTTATGCTCGAGTTTAGTACTGTTTTGCGCGATTTAGGTTGGGTTATGCGCGAGTTCGAAGGAGTTTTGCGCGAGTTTGAGTGAGTAATGCGCGACTTTTGCCTAGTTATGATCATTTCGTTACTTTAGACCCACTCTCGTATTTTATTATTGAACATAAAAAAACGGATTCCCCGTAAAGGAATCCGTTTTATTTATTGAATGCTACATCATCAGTTCCAGTAATGCGCTTCGCTCCTACATACCGCTTGCCCCAATAATGAGGGTCGTCGATTTTGGCGATGCTCACTCCTTTAGTTGATGATGAATGAGCGAAACTGCCGTCCCCAATATATATACCGACGTGGGAGACCCCTTTGCCGGACGTGTTAAAAAATACAAGATCTCCTTCTATTAGATCGCTTTTGTCGACCTTTGTCCCGGATGCGTACATGCCGGAAGACGTGCGGGCTAATGAGATTCCATGTTGATTAAACACATATCGTACAAATCCAGAACAATCAAATCCAGCTGTCGTCGTTCCGCCATACGCATAGCGGATGCCTTGCAGGCTCTTAGCCGTTTCTGAAATGGAAGCCGTATCGGATGATGCTTCGACCTGATCAAAGATAGGTGTGAACGATAACACGAGGACAATTGCAAAAAATGCAATCTGCCTTTGCATGCGCGTAAGTATTCTCATATGATCCCCCGAATTTATATTTATCTGAATATTTGTATGAGATTACTTTAACATGTACTATGCTCGTCCTATATTACAATTCGGTAACAGAAACATTACAAAATCTTTCGTTTTTTTCACTTTGAAACATTCCTGTCATCTATCTATCCATAAGAAAAGCCGCATCCTATGGGACGCGGCTTTTCATTAAAATTCCAAGTCTGTAATAATTGTAACATCATCGTGTTCGAGAAGGTACGTAATCGTCCAGTCAGGGTCGACTTTGCCTTCGAGCACTTTTGAGATGGCTGGGCGTTTTTTCTCTCCAAATGCTAAAAGTACCAACTTTTTGGCGCTCATAATGGAGGCGATTCCCATCGTAATGGCTATATTCGGGATTTCTTCGTCATTTTCGAAGTACTGGCTGTTCACGCCGAGTGTTGAATCTGTCAACGTAGCGACATGTGTGACGGAATCTTTCGGTGTGCCAGGTTCGTTGAATGCGATATGGCCGTTTTCGCCGACGCCTAACAGTTGAATGTCTAGTTTTGCGTCTTGCAATGCTTGCTCATAACGTCTGCATTCTTCCTCCAGGTCTTCCGCCATGCCGTCCGGTATATTTGTTTCCTTAAATTTCTTCTTATTAAATAGATGTTCTTTCATGAAATACGCGTAGCTATTCGGGCTGGATGCAGTTAAGCCGACATATTCATCGAGATTGAATGTTGTTACATCCGAGAAGTCCAGTTCCGATTCCGTCAATCTCTTATAGACGGGGATCATCGTACTTCCTGTTGCCAATCCAAGCACATGAAGTCGATTATGCTCAAGCTCTTCTTTTATCACCTGATAAAAGCGCTCTGCTCCTTTATCTGGGCTTTCAACTTGAATAAGTTTAACGTTTTCCATCATTCTCAACCGACTTTCATTATAGATTTGGTTTTACTGTCTAATTGTAATTTCCAAAAACAGTATGGTCAATTAAAAGATTAATATGCACGGAAGATTGACCACACTTCTATTCCCCTTTTGTATCTTTTAAAACTCATATCATTTTGCTAATTTGTATGTCTAATTTTTGAAGGCGTTGTGAACAAAGTGTGTACTATTTCCCAAAATATAGATTCATAGGGATTTCCCTAATTCTCTATTTTTTCACCAAGCTTATGATAAAAGTATGAGGCAGACAACTTCAAGCAGGAGGTGGAAAGTATGGCTAAGGGCAACTCAAAGAAGCGTCCACAAGTAACCGCTGATTCCGGAATCAATCTAAAAGGGACTTTCATCTCAGTCATGCTGCTAGGTGTCTTTATCCTAGTACTATGGTTCGGACTGTACGCACTTTTTTTATCAAGATAATGAAACTTGTTAGGAGGAACAACGATGCATTTGCATAAATACGAAAAGATCTGGCTTACGTTCGGATTAGGGTCGCTCGCACTTTTCCTTATCATTATCGGTTTTGCAGCTTTCTGGAAAGGAACGCATCCAATGAGCCATATCGAAACGATCGATCCGCAAAACGTCGAGGCGCATGATTCTTTTAAACCTGAGAACCTCGGCCTTCGCGAAGTGGCAGAAGGAAAATATACGGTGAATATCGTCGCTTCCGCATTCAATTATGATTTCGGTAATGACGCGGACGGTAAGCCCGTTAAAAAGATCCGTATACCAAAGGGTTCTACTGTTTTATTCCAGGTCACTACTAAGGACGTCGTGCACGGCTTCCAAGTTGCAGGCACGAATGTCAACATGATGGTTGAGCCAGGGCATGTGAGCCGGCTTGAAACAGTAATGAAAAATACCGGTGAATTCACCGTCGTCTGCAATGAGTATTGCGGAATCGGCCACCATCAAATGTTTGCAACTGTGGAGGTGTATGAATGATGTTAAAAAACAATTCGTTTTCGAAGAAGGAATCCCGTCTGTATATGTCGTTCATGCATGTCACGTTCGCGGCATTGCTCGTCGGGGGGCTCATGGGTCTCTTGCAAGTATTGTCCCGGTCGGGTAAGTTTCAATTGCCATTTGGAATTAATTACTATACGATTTTGACTGTTCACGGCGTTATTTTAGGTTTAGTCTTAACGACATTCTTCATCATCGGTTTTCAATTTTCCCTCATGGGGAAAACGGTCGGCATCTCTGATCAACAACGTAAATGGGGATGGGTTTCGTTCTGGACGATGCTCGTCGGAACGATTACTGCAGCAATCACCATTCTAGTCGGTGAGGCAAACGTATTGTATACATTTTATGCACCGCTTCGTGCGCATGCTGCATTTTACATCGGACTCGCTCTAGTCATCGTCGGGAGCTGGATTGCCGTATTCGTCAATTTCAGACAGCTCTATGTTTGGAAAAAGGCGAATCCGGGTCAGAAATCTCCATTGCTCTCATTCATGGTTGTTATCAATATGGCGATGTGGTTCATCGCATCGCTCGGCGTGGCATCGTCCGTTTTAATTCAATTCATTCCTTGGTCATTAGGTTACGCGGCAACAATCAACGTATTGCTAAGCCGTACGCTGTTCTGGTATTTCGGCCATCCGCTCGTCTATTTCTGGCTGTTACCGGCGTATATGGCATGGTATGCAATTATCCCGAAAATTATCGGCGGTAAATTGTTCAGTGATTCTCTTGCAAGACTTTCTTTCATTCTATTGCTTATGTTCTCAATTCCAGTTGGCTTTCACCATCAATTGACAGAGCCCGGAATTGATCCGACGTGGAAATTCATCCAAGTCGCCCTGACATTCATGGTTGTCATTCCGACATTGATGACCGCGTTCTCGATATTTGCAACATTTGAAATTACAGGTCGTCGTAAAGGCCATAAAGGGCTGTTCGGTTGGTTCAGACATTTGCCTTGGAAGGACGTTCGTTTCCTTGCGCCTTTCATCGGGATGGTCGCTTTCATTCCGGGCGGCGCGGGCGGTATCGTCAATGCGTCCCACCAAATGAATACGCTCATCCATAATACGATTTGGGTAACTGGCCATTTCCATTTGACGGCTGCAACGACAGTAATTCTGACGTTCTTCGGAATCGCCTACTGGCTCGTCCCACACTTGACCGGCAGACGTTTAACGCCGAAGTTGAATAAGCTCGGGATCATTCAAACGATCATTTGGACTGTAGGTATGACGATCATGTCAACAGCGATGCATATCCAAGGTCTCCTTGGCGGTCCAAGACGTTCCGACTTCTCGAATTATGCGGGCGGTGAACAAGTGAGCACATGGATCAGCTACCAGATGGCTCAAGCAATTGGAGGAACGATTCTGTTCATCGGGATTATCTTGATGGTCTATATCTTCATCCAACTCGCGTTTTTCGCACCACGTGGCGTTCAGGAATACCCGATTGCAGAAGAAGAGATCGATGCAGACCCAACTCCAAAAATTTTAGAAAACTGGTATTTATGGATTGGGATTACAATCGCCCTCATCCTCTTTGCCTATACAATTCCAGTAATCGATATTATCAAGCACTCCCCTCCAGGGTCGCTGCCATTTGACTGGCCGATAGGACGATAAGAATAAATTAAGCCTTACGCAATAAGTTTTCCGTTGCGTAAGGCTTTTTCGTTATTAAGCGGAAGGGAGAAGCAACTTCCCGCCCCGCCCGTATTTACGAATCATTTCATTAATTTCATCGACAGGAATAGGTCTGCTGAAATAAAACCCTTGCAGCTCGGAGCAGCCAAATCCCTTCAAAATATCCCATTGCTCTTTCGTTTCGACACCTTCGCCGATCGTTTGCAAACCCAGCATCTCCGCTAGATGGATAATTGTTTGGACGATTCCGGAGCTTTTCGGGTTCTTTCCTAATCCATTGATGAACTGACGATCGATCTTAATTTGCTGGATTGGAAAGTGCTGCAAGTAGATGAATGCAGAATACCCTTTTCCGAAATCATCGATTGAAATAAAGTAGCCCATTTCTTTCAATAAATGAATTCGCTTTGCAACAGCTTCCGTATCTTCCATTGCGACGTTTTCGGTAATTTCGAGCACAAGGCTTTTCGGTTTAATATTCGCTTCGGTGATGCATTTTTCCAGAAAGAACGGAAGGTTATGATGCAAGAAATGCCTCGGTGACAAATTCACCGATACGGTGACATTGTTCAAGCCTTGCTCATTCCACTCACGGATTTGATTGGCCGCTTGCTGGATGACCCATTCTCCAATCGGCGTAATCAGACCGGTCGACTCGGCGAGCTCGATGAAGTCCCCCGGAAAGATGAGACCCCGCTCTGGATGCTGCCACCGAATGAGTGCCTCAAACCCGATTACTTCTCCTGTTCGGCAATTTACTTGAGGCTGATAATGAAGTTGAAATTCATTCATATCAAGCCCTCTTCGCAAGTTCATTTCGGAAAGCATCGTCTCTTTCAAATACGTATGCATTTCGGGATTATATACGATACCACTTTTCCGGTTCGTTGCCACTTTCCCCGATTGCAAAGCCATGTAAGCCGCCTGAATTCCATATTTCACATTCGAGGCGTGTTCAGGATAGACGGAAGCCCCATAGCTGAATGTCATATACACTTCCTGACCAGATACGTGCATCGGTTGCTTTAATTTATTGACAATGAGCTCCATTTTCGCTTTTTCATTTTCCAGTTCGCCGTCGAACGGTGAAAAAATGACGAAATGATCAAATGCCAATCTAGCTGTTTGCGAAGGGTACGGGAACAATTTCTTCAACCGGTTCGCTGTGATTTGGATCATCAGGTCCGCTCCGTCAGGTCCGAGAACCCCTTGCATTTCCGTAAATTGATCCATAACTAAATAGTAGAAGATCCCACGCTGCCCTTCTTTGAAACTAGCAATTTGCTTTGTTACCTTTTCGGCGAATGAATATTCATTGTCTAGGCCGGTCAATTGATCGGTATACGCAAGTTGTTGAACGTGCTCCTCCACTTCAATCCGTTCCAGTCGGTCGAAAATGTAAGAAAGCATGTCTGCAATCGACGCTACAAGTACTCTATCAAGATATGACCACTTCCTCAGTTCGGTCGAATCGCAGCAGACAACACCGCCAATTCCCTTACCTAAGATGATTGAAGCATCTATAAGTGATTTCACTTCTCCCTCGTCGTAGAATGGATGTTGCCTCAATTCCTTCGTTACCGGATCCGTAGAAGCGTCCTCAATCGCTAAAATCCGCTCTTGTTGGACAGCTTCAAAATAGGATGGCAGCTCTTTCGCAAAAATCTTTACGCCGGATGAATAGGCGGAATCTTTTTTATGGAAACTATTTTGCATTGTCAACGTTGTATGACTTTCATTAAATAACCAAATACTCACTCGATCGCACGACATTATTTTTGATATGCGCATGCATAATTCTTCTAATACAGGGGCAATTGTATGTCGTGAAAGGTCCGACTGTTTCGCCTGTGTAAATATAAATTCCTGTTTTTTTTGGAGTTCCTCCAATATCATGTTTAGTTCATCTTTTGAACGATTCATCGGACGGATACTACCCCTTTCTGACTAAAACTATCTCTACCCCTTACTATCGACATAATTTTATAATTATAGAGGTATACCAACATATACTATTATATTACTAGTTTCATATAAAACACAATTCCTCTCGCTTTCCTCCTCTTGTTTTACTACTAGATTGCAAGTAAAATAGAACCAAAGAAATTTGTCGATGAGGGGGAAATAGGAGTGAAAAAGAAAGTTTTTTCAGTGATGGCCACATTTGCTCTTGCGACATGTATCGCAACTGGAAGTGCGGAAGCCGCCACTGAGCAATACACTGTGAAAACAGGTGATTCACTTTGGAAGATCGCTTCCCTACATAAGTTAACTGTAGACGAATTAAAGAAAATGAACAATTTAACATCAGATTCTATAATAGTTTCTCAAAAATTGATTGTCAAAAAACCGGCAAACGTTGAACAGAAGACAACTGCCAATGCCAACAGTACAAACCAGTTGAATACGAGCAAACCTGTCGAAAAACTGACATCTTCAACGAGCTTTTTCAAATCATTCGAAACGAAGGACAAGCCTACCTTGTTGCCTTTATCGAAAACAGCAAAAGAGATTCAATTGGCAACTATCGACGTTGCCCTTCCACTTCTGGATACACCATATGCATGGGCGGGCGTAACGCCTGAAGGATTCGACTGCAGCGGATTCATCTATTATGTGTTTACGAATGCCGGCCTCCAGTTACCGAGGCTAGACACCTTTAGCATGTTCACGAATTCACATCCTGTCGACGAGCCGGTTCCCGGTGACCTCGTCTTCTTCGAAAATACGTACAGGAGCGGCATTTCGCATGCAGGCATTTATTTAGGTGGCGGTCAATTCATCCATGCCGGGACACAGAAAGTGGAAATCTCATCAATCGACTCCGTTTACTGGAAGGATAAATTCGTCGGCTTTACCCGCTTCAATCAACTCCAAACAGTTCAATAACATAAACCAAGACCAAGAGATATGTGATTTTTATTCTCTTGGTCTTTTTATATCTAAAAGTACAATCGGGTCATAAGATAAGAATAAGTTGATTTGCATTTCCTTCAAAAAAGGCTTCCTTATTTGGTCATAATGGATTAGTATAGTCATGTGTCTTGACATCTATCTTGATCACAAAGAAAAGGAGAATAGTAATGAAAAAGAAACGTATGTGGACGTTGCAGTTTTCAACCGCTGCGATTGTGTTGATTCCTGCGGCGGTCGGCATCAACTTTTTGGGGAAATTGTTTGCAAGCGTCTTGAAATTGCCTCTATGGGTGGACGCGATCGGAACTGTGTTGGCGAGTATGCTTGCGGGGCCGATTGTTGGTGCGATTGTCGGTATCGTCAATAATATCGTCTACGGCTTTACGACAGATCCCGTTTCGTTCGTGTACGCAATAACCCAAGCCGCCATTGGGATAGCTGCCGGAATCATGGCTTACAAAGGCTGGATTTCGAATGTCGGCAAAGCGATTGTCCTCGGACTTGTCGTCGGATTCATTGCTGCTATCGTATCGACGCCTCTCAACATTATCTTTTGGGAAGGTACTACATCAAATGTATGGGGTGATGCATTATTTGCAATTATGCTTGCAAAAGATATGCCGCTCTGGCTCGCATCGTTTGCAGACAGCATCGTCGTCGATGTGCCTGATAAAGTCGTCACTGTCCTACTTAGCTTTTTGATTTTCAAAGGATTGCCGAAGAACGTGAAACTTATGTATGACAACTCAGGAGAGATTGAAAGGTTGTAAGCATTGCCAGGAAGGATGATTCGGATGAACAACATGACATTGTACGTTCAAAGGGATTCTCCGGTCCATCGTGTAGATCCTTTGACAAAGCTATTATTCGTCTTCATTTCCATCGCATCGACCTATCTTGTTTCGGATCATCTGGTCGTTTTAGGGATTCTCCTTTTTACATTCGCTATCTTGCTCACCGGTAAAGTGTTCAAGTCCATTTTGCCGGTGATCGGGGTCAGCTTTTTGTTGATTGCATCGATCATTATCGTGCAAGGATTTTTTCATCCCGATCGGACAACCGTGCTGTTCGAAGTCGGCCCTTTTTCGATTTACAAAGAAGGGTTTTCCATTGCATTTCTCATCACGCTTCGTGTCGTCAATATGGTATCCGCTTTCGGAGTACTCATTTTGACGACAAAGCCAGATGATCTTGTGGAAGCACTGTTGCAAAAAGGGTTGTCGCCGAGATTCGGCTATGTGTTGCTGTCAGTGCTGCAAATCATCCCACAAATGGTCGCGTTGACCGGCAAAATAACGGATGCACAACGGGCTCGCGGCATGGAGACGGAAGGCGGGTTGTGGATGCGATTCAAATCCTTCCTTCCCCTTCTCGGTCCCGTCGTCCTCAATTCACTGACAGAAACACGCGAGCGATCGATTGCACTTGAAATACGCGGTTTCAACAGAAAAGGGAAACGAACATTTTTAAATGAGACGGAAGACTACCGGTATGGCATTCCACTACGGATTGCATTGGTCGCCTTCTTTATCACTGTCATCGTTTGGAGGGTCATTTCATGAGTGTATTGCGTTTGGAGAATCTGAAATATAAATATCCAGCCAGTTCCCGATTTGCACTCAATGACATTTCTTTCACCGTCGAAAAGGGTGAATTCGTCGGGATTGTCGGGATGAACACTGCTGGAAAAACGACGTTATGCTATGCGTTGAGCGGACTAGTTCCCCATTTTTTCAAAGGGGCTTATGGCGGCGATGTATACATTGGTGACATGGATGTCCTAACGCATGAAATTAGCGAAATTACGGCAAACGTAGGGCTCGTCTTTGAGAATCCATTCTCGCAAATGACTGGCGCTAAATTCACGGTCTATGATGAAATTGCGTTTGGCCTTGAGAATCAAGGGATCCCACGTGATGTGATGCACGAACGGATTCGGGAAAGCATGAGACTGCTCGATATCGAAGAGTTGCAAGAGAAAAATCCATTTTCCCTATCAGGTGGACAAATGCAACGGGTCGCTATTGCAAGCGTCATCGCCATGAAACCTGACGTCCTCATACTCGATGAACCGACTTCTCAGCTTGACCCCGAAGGCACTGAGGAAGTGTTCCACGTCATTGAAAAGTTGGCGCAGGAAGGTATGACGATCATTATGGCCGAGCAAAAAATGGAGAAGCTTGCGGAATATGCAGATCGGATCCTCTTAATGCATAACGGAAAACTGATTGAGGACGGAACGCCGGAAGAAATCTTTTCGAGGGATGATTTGAATGATTTCGGCGTGGAACCACCCGTTTATGCAAAAATCGCCCGGACTCTCGGCATGCGAGATGATGCTACAGGGCTTTACCCGATTTCGCTAACGCAAATGCCTGCGAATCTTGACATTCAATTTGCACCAGAAGTTGAATCAAGATTGAAAGAGAAGGACACTGCTGAACTTATCGTGCGGAATCTTCACTTCGGCTATGAGAAAGGACAGGACGTCATCAATGGGCTGAATGTCTCTTTGCAAGGCGAGCCCATTGCAATCATCGGGCAGAATGGTGCAGGAAAAACGACATTCGTAAAATTATTGAAGGCTTTATTGAAACCGGATGCCGGCGAGATTGAACTAGACGGAACCCTGATTTCCAAAACAACGGCTGCTGCATTGGCAAGTCGCATCGGACTCATTTTTCAAAACCCGAACGACCAGATCTTTAAAAATACAGTGATTGATGAAGTCATGTTCGGACCTTTGAATATCGGCCAGTCTAAGGAAGAAGCACTGGCAAACGCCAACAAGATGTTAACACTTGTCGGGCTTCTTGAAAAAGCGGATGAAAATCCGTATGACTTGAGCCTTGCGGAACGAAAAATGGTTGCCATGGCGTCCATTCTTGCGATGAATACCGATGTTGTCATTTTCGACGAACCGACGATTGGACAGGATTCGCGCGGAAAGGCAAAGGTGAAGGAGATCATCGATTTGCTTTATGAACAAGGCAAGCTTGTCATCTGTATTTTGCATGACATGGATTTTGTTGCAGAAACGTTCGGTCGAACAATCATTTTCAGCAACGGTAAAATGCTTTTCGATGGACTGACACGCACTGCATTTGCACAAGAGGAAGCTTTGCGGATTGCCCGGGTCGAACAGCCACATATTACAAAGCTCGTCCGCAGTTTAGGATATGAGCAGATCGTGTTGAAAGAGAGCGAGTTTCTTGCGAGGAGTACTGCAGGAAATTAAAGGGAGACCTTGCCATCACTGCGTTTGTCGCCTATAATAATGATAGGAAATGTTTTTACAAAAACAGTGGAAGAAGTGTGACCAACTTGTTCAAAGATCAGCGATTTGTTGATTATAATGCGGCAGGATTTCGAAAAGATTTACTTTCAGGGATTACTGTCGGCATCGTAGCCATTCCACTCGGGATGGCTTTTGCAATTGCCTCAGGTGTTAAACCGGAATATGGCTTGTATACGACCATCATTGCCGGTTTTCTCGTTGCCCTCTTCGGCGGTTCCCGTTTTCAAATTGCCGGACCGACGGGTGCTTTCATCCCGATTCTCCTTGCTATCGTTCTTCAATATGGTTATGAGGATCTTTTAATAGCTGGTTTTCTAGCTGGTATTTTTCTAGTCATTATGAGTTTTGCAGGGATCAGCAATCTCATTCATTACGTCCCCCGCTCTGTTACGATCGGTTTTACTTCGGGAATTGCCATCATCATCTTTACCGGTCAATTTGGGAATTTCCTTGGTCTCACAGGTATGGAAAGCAAAGAATTTTTCCATGAAAATATGATTGAGGTAGCAAGACATCTTCATACGGTGAATATCTATAGCGTCCTTACAGCGGTGATCGGAGTCGCGTTGATTTTCATTTTGCCGAAAGTGGCGCCTCGGCTTCCTTTGCTCCTTTTCGCACTTATCATTCCAACGATTATATCCGTGCTGCTCTACCCCGGAAAAGTGGAAACGATTGGTACGGCCTTCGGTGGAATTCCTCAAACTTTACCGGGCTTTCAATTTCCGACGATTACACTGTCCAAACTCGTAAACCTTTGGCAGCCCGCTTTGATTATTGCTGCACTTGGAGCGATTGAGTCGCTTTTGTCGGCAGTCGTAGCGGATGGTATGAAAGAAGGTCCGAAGCATGATTCGAAGCGCGAATTGTTCGGGCAAGGTATTGCGAACATCGTCTCTCCTCTATTCGGGGGTATCCCAGCAACAGGTGCGATTGCGCGTACAGCGACGAATATTCGGTCAGGGGCGGTCAGCCCTGTTTCCGGTATGGTGCAAAGCGTATTCGTTTTACTTTTTATTTTGGTGTTTGCGCCGTTCGCTTCCTATATTCCGTTGGCCGCCATGGCGCCTATTTTAATGTTCGTTGCATGGAATATGAGTGCCCGCAAGGCATTTCTTCATATTTTATCGGTCAGGGGCAGTGATTCGATCGTACTTGTAACGACATTCCTTTTGACGATCTTCATCAATTTGACTGTCGCGGTTCAAGTAGGAATTCTGTTAGCCGCCATTTCATTCTTGCGTAAGATGAGTGGCAAACTCTATATTGCTGAAAGCAAACTTTCCGACGTTGAAATTCATAAATTCGGTGAAGATGTAACGAAATTCATCGTTGAAGGGCCGTTATTTTTCGGAACTGCAAAACCGTTCGAGGATAAAATGCCTGATATGCTTTCAAAAGGCACATCGAAAATCATCCTCGATTTTGAGCACCTCTCAATGATTGACGCGACAGGTGAAGCCGCCCTTTCCGCATTAGTGGATCGAGCAACAAAAAAGAATGTAAGAATCATTGTAAAGAAATTGCCGAAACAGAAGCTTACGTTGTTTAAAAAGAGCGGACTGTACGACCGGATCGGGGAAGAGAATTTCTTCATGTAATTGCTTATGCAGGACTTACGGAAAACTAATAAACAAAAATCACTCCATTTCCCGACAAACCGTCTGGGATATGGAGTGATTTCTTTTATTCCATAAATGAAGCTTTTGCCAATGTCGCCGCGAGTACTCTTGCACCTAAATCGAGGGCGTCCCGATTGAATGTCATGTCCGGATGGTGAAGTCCAGGGCCTAAATCCGCACCGACGCCAATCATTGTCGCTTTCAAGTCAGGGCGGTGAATCGTATAGAAATGAAAGTCATCGCTGCCGGATGTAATAATGGCAGGAGCAAATGCCCCTTCCCCAGCAGCTTCGATAATCGCATCCTTCGCAATGGAAGCAGCTTCTTCAGATACTTCTGCTGCAGGCGTATAGTCCGACCAGTTCAATTCGATATCGACACCGTACAGTTGGGCAATCGAATGGATTCCTCCATCTATTCGCCCTTGCAATTCGTTCAGCACTGCGTTCGACTGTGCTCGCACGTCAATTGCAAAAACGGCGTTCCCCGGGATGATGTTCAAGCTGTCTCCACCTGCTTGGACTTTCGTCAATTTTGCGGAATATGCTTCATACGGCGAAAAATGAATCGTTTTCAAAAACTGTGCAATCGCGAATATCGGATCAAGTGCATTTTTGCCTTGCTGCGGCCTCGCGCCATGAGCATCGATCCCTTTCACTTTCCCTTCAAGGAAAATGGCTGCCCCATGATGAATCGCGGGTGAAATCTTGCCAAACGGAATTTCTTCCTGCGGACGGAGATGGACGCCGAATAAGTGCGAAACGTCGTCAACGGCTCCCCTTTCGATCATCGACTTTGCTCCATTCCCTTTTTCCTCTGCAGGCTGAAAAATGAACCGAATGCGGCTTCCGATTTGTTGTTCCAGTAAATAGGAAAGCGCGCCGAGCACCATTGACATATTGGCGTCATGCCCGCATGAATGGTTCGCCCGGAAAACGCCGTCCACTTCTTGCCAAAGCGCATCGATGTCAGCACGGACTGCAATGATCTGATCCCCTTCTCCGATTTCAGCAACTACCCCTGTTACGTCATCGAAAGTATGATGCTTCACCTTCATGTCGGTTAGGATTTCTGCTATTTTCTTAGTCGTTTCGACTTCTTTCCAGCTGACCTCAGGGTTTGCGTGGAAATGCGCAAACCATTCCCCTATTTGTTTTTCTATCGCCATTGACATTCTCTCCTATTCGCTAACTAGTTTCTTCTTTCATTCAGAATATCGCAATTTGGCAATGAATAATAGATGGAGTTTATACTGTATCGCGGTTTATGCGTCGATTTTGGGATTTATGCGTATACGTAGTGATTTATGCGCGAATTCCGGGATTTATGCGTACGTATCGGAAGTTATGCGTTTTTAGAGGTGTTTATGCGCAGGTTTTCAAATTTATGCGTTTTTGATAAAAGAAAATCCCGCATGCAGTCGAGCTGCGGCGGGATTTATGAAAGATTATTATAGCTTCCATTTCAGTCTTGCGTAGATCATGAGCATGATGAAGTTGAAAGCTGAGCCGATGACGGTTCCATATGCAATTGCTGGCGCACCAATTGAATCAATGAACAGATAAATGATGGCGATATTAATTCCGAGAACGCTAACAAGACTAAAGATTACCGGCAATATTGAATTGCCTTTAGCATAATAAAAACGTGTTACATACGTTGTCCCCGCGAGGAAGAACATTGACAATGCGAACGCCTTGAAAATTGGAACCGTAATTAACACCGATGCCTCGCCGAATTCCCCCCGTTCGAAAACGAGACGGACGAGCGGATCTGCGAAAAAATAAGCGACTGCAGTTGCTGGCGCAATTAAGGCTGCCAACAGAAGCAATCCTTTTTTGTACAATTTCTTGATCGTTTCGTGATCCCCTTCACCTTCCTTCTTGCTCAGCATTGGATAGATGACGGTCGTAACAGCGGTCATCATGATCGCTTGAGGGAAGTTGCTCAGTTTAGAGGCGTAGTTAATTGCTGAAATTGCCCCTTCACTTAAACCTGTGGCGGCGGCCCTATGAATGAGAGCATAGAATTGCATCGATGCGCCGCCTAAAAGAATTGGCAACGCAATAATCCAAACTCGTTTTACATCTTCCGACTTGCCGAAAGCAGGCTTTAATGAATACAGCCTGCTACGCTTAATTCCGGCAAATAAGAAAATGCCCATGAGTACTGCACTCAACAATGCTCCGATTCCGTATGCCATTGTACCGTACCATTTGACAAGAGGAGCAGAAATGATGACAAACGCTGCATTGTAAACGAGAATAGCAATGCTTGATAGCTTGAACTTATCATTCAAATTCAACAATCCACTTAGCCAAGTTGAGAGCACAAGAATTATTGTCGATGGCATCATCCATAAAAACAACGGATACGTTAATTCAAACTGGTCTGGGTTTAATAGTATTTGAAAAATTGGTTTTGCAAAGATGAGAACAAGTGCTGTAATAATCGTTGCCGCCATTAACACCGAAGTCAACATTTTTCTAACGAATACCGCTTTGTCGGTTTTGGAAGAATGATAAACAGAAATGAAAGCTGTCGTTAGTCCACCGCCAACAACTAGATAAATAAAATTCGGTATCGTATAAGCGGTTGCGATGGCGTCTGCCGCTACAGACGTCCCGAATTGTTTTCCAATAACTACTTCCCGAAGGAACCCGAAAAGACGGGCAACGATATTAATGATGGCGACTGCGCCGATGATTTTCATCATTCTACTCATTTTACACTCTTTCCTTTCGACACAGCGTCATAGATGGCCATCAATCGTTCGGCAATGACATGATACGTATGTTTTGCGACGGTTTCTTCTGCGATTGTCTTTCTCGTGTCAGACGGCTCTTCCAACGCCTGTTGCAAGCCTGCAGCAAGCGAATCCGGATTTCTCGGTTCAACGAGGATACCTGCTTCATTGCCAAGAAGGAACGAAAGCCCCCCGACATCACTTCCGACAACCGTTGTTCCGACTGCCATCGCTTCCAGTGCGACGAGCCCGAATCCTTCATGGTGGGAAGGAAGTACGAAAACGTCCGCAGCCGCAATCCATTTTGCGATTCGTTGTTGGGACAGCGGTTCTTGATGGGTGATCTTATGATTATCCGACTGTAGCCGTGTTTTAAATCTTTCCATAAAATTTTCATCTTTGCTAGAGCCGATGAAGTGAAGAGATGCATTCGGATGAGCTTTCTGAACGGTCTCAAACGCATCGACCAAATCAAGAACGCCTTTTGCTTCAATCATATTGCCGACATATAATAGAAGTTTTTCATTCGAAGGGATGTCCAATTGTTGACGAGCTTCCTCTTTCGGCATCGGTTTAAAGATATCCGTGTTGACGCCCATGCTCATCACATGGACATGTTCTTCCTTCACACCGAACTTCGTGATGACGTCCTGTTTCAATCGCTCTCCAACGACGATGACGGTATCTGCGCCTTGCAGTACTTTCCGTGTATAGTTCGCAATACGAGCACTTTTCGCAGCCATTTTGTCGATATCCCCGCCGTGGACGGTGACGACATATGGGATTCCAAACAGTCTCTTCCCTATCAAGGATAGAACTCCTGTCGGAAATGCATAATGAGCATGCGTGAGTGATATATGATTTTTATTTTTTAATAAAAAACCGATTGACTTGAGAAACCAAGCTACATATTTTTTTAATGTGGCGACTTTTCCTTTTCCTGGCTCATCGATTGCAATGAGATCCACTTCAATTCCTTTTGAGCGTAATAGCTCGACTTGGTTCTTGACAAAAATACCGAAAGTCGGATGTTTTTCCGAAGGATACATATTGCTGAAAACAGCGATTCTGCGCATTAAGTTCTCATCCCATCTACAAGTAATTCTTATATTGAACGATTATACCATATAGATGGTTGCACCTCAGCCTGTTGACAAACACTCGCATCCGTTGTTGCTCGTGTCGCTCGTCCGCTCATGAACTTAAGTTCTATTCGCGTCTTCGCTCCACTTCGCGCGGGCTCGCAGGATGCGAGTCATGCAACCGTTGCCACAGGACGTGGCGCTTTTAGGTTGCCTTCCTTGACAAGCGTTTTCAATCAGGCTGAGGATATCTCTATTTATATTTTTTTCCAAAAGTAGAGTGTAAGCAAAGTCAAAAAACGACTTTTACTAGAATCAGAGATGGTTCTAACTATTTTGTAATATGACTGTCATAATACATATTCTCTATTGTAATAAATTAAGGTGAATTACCTAATAAAATGGAGAAAATTGACGAATTATAGGTTTTTATTCAACACAAAAAACGTTTATCACAAAAATTCACTCTTTAGGAAACGTTGATATGATTGGGTTTTCGACATGCGTCGAACGATGTAATGTTATTGTAATGTAACTGTAACCGAAATGAATGTTTAGCTATGGTAGGATGTTCTCAGATAAAGCACAGTGCAAGTAAACGTGCGAAAGGGGAATTTGGGGACCATATGAAGAGAATGTTTTTGCTGTTTTTCGCATGCCTTTTATTGTCAACAACCGTACCAAACATGGCTTCGGCGAATTCACCTACTTCGCTCGTCAATACAGCGCGAGCCTATATAGGAACGCCTTATGCCTATGGAGGCACAACCACTTCCGGATTCGACTGCTCAGGATATACGCAATACGTCTTTAAAAAGCAAGGAATTACAATTCCAAGATCGACTGGTGAACAGTTTGCTATGGGAACAGCTGTTAAGAAAAGCGATCTTACAACAGGAGACCTCGTCTTCTTCAACACTTTCGGGAACAGAGTTTCACATGTAGGAATCTATATCGGCTCCAACAGATTCATCCATGCTTCAACATCAAAAGGCGTGATGATTTCTTCCATCAACGATCCCGCATATTGGGGGAAACGTTATTTGGGCGCTCGTCGCGTAGCGGATTTCACACCGGATAAAGCTGTTGCTTTCGAAGAACCAACGGCAACCGAGAAAGCTCCAGTCTATGTATCTCGTGCAAAAATTGCAGAGACTCTCGTAAAAGAGCTTGGACTTGAAACTGAAACTACCGACATTTCATTCACCGACGTAGCTGCGGATCACCCGCAATACGATGCGATTGCAAAAGTGGCAAGCGCCGGACTCTTTACAGGAAATGACGGTAAATTCAATCCCAATGATTCATTGACTCGTGCACAAATGGCGAAAGTGGTAGTGGAAGCATTCGGACTTCAAGGTTCCGCAAACACTTCCTATAGTGATGTACCTGCCGATCATTGGGCTAATGAATATATCAATATACTAGCCTATAACAATATTGCTAGCGGATATGAAGATGGATCATTCGGTCTGAACGATAAATTGACTGAAAAGCAATTCCAGAAGATTCTTGATCGCCTTCATTGATAGCCTTAGTAAGTCGGGTGTTCCGTTAAATTGGACACCCGTTTTTTTTCGACAGGATTCTATTAAAATAGTAAACTTTCTATGGATTTACGACATGAACACTGGTAAACTTAATCTACATCTTATTTAGGAGGACACCATGAAAACGATTAAATGGGCAGCTGTTGCTTTACTGTTTTTCGCTCTTGTTTCCATCGTCCCTGGTCAATCTTCGGCGCAGTTCAAATTCTCGGACATTTCACCTAGTAAGGAATACTATGATCAAGTACATTACATAGCGGAACTCGGAATTGTCAATAAAGCCGACAAGTTCAATCCCGGCAACAATTTGACACGAGCACACGCAGCAAAAATGCTTGTCATCGCTTCCGGAAAAAAGGACATGCCTACGCCAAACATTCACTTCAAAGACTTAAAGCCCGGCACAGAGCAATATGAATTTGCGAGCCGCGCTGTAGACCTCGGTTATTTCAAGAAAAAAGCCGATGGAAGCTTTGGTCCGAATGAAAAATTGAAACGGGATGAAATGGGTTATGCCCTCTCCGTCGCCTTCAATCTTTCTGAAAACGTGACAGTCGATCGTCCCCTTATGCTCACTGACATGAAAGACCATCCTTACGTAAAAGAAATAAATGGATTGTATTACGGTGGTGTTACTCGAGGTGATGCGGGCAAATTCCTACCGAATGATTACTTGACCCGTTCACAATTTGCATTATTCGTTGCACGTGCATTGAATGACGACTTTAAGCTAACTGTCAAATTGCCAGAGCAGACGTCTAGAACGTATTTTGCGAAAGTAGCAACGGGCGGTGACAACTTGAACGTTAGAAGCCACCCAGCAGTGACAGGTGATGTTGTCAACCGATTGAAAGATGGCGAGATCGTAGAAGTCATCGGCCAAACTGGTGATTGGCTGAACGTCATCATTGACGGTAATTATGGGTATATCCACGGCCAGTACACAGTCGAAGTCGGTACTACGACACCATCCGATGATGTCGCGACTGAGGAGCCGGACGAGCCTGAAGTGACTGAACCGGAAAGTGATGAACCTGAAGTTACAGAACCTGAAATTACAGAGCCTGAAGAAGAGTGGGACACGCCTACCGAAACGACTGGCCTCGTCGGGAAAGTGACTGCCAAAGTGTTGAACGTCCGCAAATCCCCTAGCACGTCAGCTGCTATTACCGCGAAGTTATCAGCGGGACAGAAAGTTGATGTCATTTCATTGGACGGCAATTGGGCTCAAATCCGCTTACAAAGTGGTCCTGGCTATGTCCATAAAAACTACTTGAAGCTACTCAACCAAACTGGTAATCCGTTGAAAGATAGAGTCATCATCATTGATGCCGGCCACGGCGGAAAAGATCCGGGTGCTTCCAAAAATAAATTAAGTGAAAAGAACGTTGTATTGCAAGTTTCAAAGCTCGTAGAAAGCAAGTTGAAAAAAGCCGGTGCAAAAGTATTGCTGACGCGTTCTAATGATACGTACTTAACATTAGAACAACGAACTGATTTCGCTAAGAAGCATTATGCAGAAGCTTTCGTTTCAATTCATGTGAATGCAGCAGGCTCCTCTGCAGCAAAAGGTGCGGAAGTATTCTATGATTCTTCCACGAATCCGAATGCTTCAGAGAGTAGGCAACTGGCAAGCAAGATTCAAGCAAATCTTGTGAAAAACGCTAATATGTACGATCGTGGAGTTAAGGACCAACGTTTTTATGTCATTCGAAATAACGACGTTGCAGCAGTCCTTGTCGAACTTGGTTTCATCACGAATCCTGATGATTTCAAAAAACTATCTAGCGATCAATATGCAGAAATTTATGCAGAAGCAATCTACCAAGGGCTTGTACAATATTACGCAATACAATAGTAAAATATGCCGGAAAGAAGTGATTTTTACTTCTTTCCGGCTTTTTCTTTTGACCTATAAATTTACTAAAAATTAATTTGTTCTTTATTAGTGGCAATGGTAAACTATCATTGACTGTAATTTCATCTTTATTCCATCTTTGAAACTCTACTGGAATATTGATGAATGAAAAACCATAAAAGGAAGGTGCATTATGTCAAAGAAGTATGTAAAAGGCGCGGCTGCATCCATGTTGCTGTTCAGTATGGCAGGAATCACTCCTACTGCCGTTTCCGCAGAAGAAGCGTCAAAAGATTTCTCAATGACAGTGTTCCACACGAATGATACTCATGCGCAGTTGGACAACATCCCTTACTTCTCTGCATTATTGAAAGCGAAGCGGGCGGAAGTACCGCACAACGTATTGTTGCATGCAGGAGATGTGTTCTCGGGATCCCTCTACTTCAATGAATTTATCGGACAAGCAGACCTTGAATTCTTGAATTATTTTGGGTATGACGCAATGACATTCGGAAATCATGAATTTGACCTTGGAGGATCGGATGTCGGCCATAAAGGACTCGCTGACTTCATCAAAAAAGCGGAGTTCCCATTCGTTTCAGCCAACGTTGATTTCACGGAAGACAGCACCTTTGAAGGGCTTCAATCCCGTGAAGTGACTGCCGAGCCTGAAAACGGCAAAATCTTCAACGGAATCGTAAAAGAAGTGGACGGGGAAAAAATCGGTATTTTCGGTTTGACGACTGAAGAAACTGTCAATCTCTCAAGTCCTGGCGAAATTAAATTCACGAACTACATTACTGAAGCGAAGGCTGCAGTGGCAGCTTTTGAAGAGATGGGCATCAATAAGATTATCGCGTTGACACATATCGGTTTTGATGACAACTCCGCTGTCGATAACGATCAAGAATTGGCTAAGAATGTGCCTGGAATCGATATTATTGTCGGTGGACATACACACTCAACATTAAAGGATCCATATGTACATGAAGGAGAATCAGGCCCTGTCGTCATTGTACAAGCTAATGAACATCATAAATTCCTTGGACAATTGGATATTACATTCGATGAGAATGGAGTCATCAAGGAATATAATGGCGTACTTCATGAAGTCGACACGAAAGAAGGAGCAAAAGACGCTGAGGCTGAAGAGCTGCTGAAGCCGTATGCTGAAAAAGTGGAAGCTACAAAAGTTTCTCCTACTGGCGGAGTTGCAGAAGTATTCCTGAACGGCTTGCGAAACTTGGGCGGTGTCCGAACATCTGAAACGAATCTAGGCAATATCATTACAGATGGAATGCTTGAAAAAGCGAAAGAAGTAGATCCGGAAGTTGCTATCGCGTTCCAAAACGGTGGCGGTATCCGTGCATCTATCGATAAAGGTGAAATCACTTACGGTGAGGTCATCACTGTCCTCCCATTCGGCAACAGCCTTGCAATCATGGAATTGACCGGTGCGGAACTCCGTGAAACATTCGAGCATTCCGTTAAGGAGTACCCGAAAGAGAGCGGCGGTTTCCTTCATGTCGCTGGCATGCAAGTCATTTTTGACGGTACAGCAGAGCCAGGTAAACGGATCGTTTCATTGAAGATCAACGGTAAAGAAGTTGAAAATGACAAAATGTACAAGGCTGCCACGAACGTTTTCACCGCTAGAGGTGGAGACGGTTTTACAGCTCTTGGCAAAGCATATGAAGAAGGTCGTGTAATCGAACCTGGTTTCAGTGACTGGGAAAACCTTGCGAACCATGTCAAATCGTTAGGCAACGTTACAACTGGCCTTGAAGGACGCATAATCGCTACAGTTCCTTATAAGGACTTAAAACTCGGACAATGGGCATATCCATATATTTCAGACCTGCATTACCGAGACATTTTGACGAAAGAAACTACGTTCAAGCCAAATAAGCATATCACTCGTGCTGAAATGGTTTCATGGATCGTCAAAGCGAACGGATTGAAAGCGGAAGGTGAAGCGCCATTCTCGGATCTCAACGGACTTTCAGATGACTTGAAAGCTGATATTGCAGCTGCATACGAAAATGGCATCGTGAAAGGTGATAACGGCAAATTCAAGCCTAACGATAAAGTGACACGTGCACAATTCGCTTCGATCCTTGAGCGTGCATTTGAAAACTACACAGGCGAAAAATACACAGCTGCTGCAAAAGCGCCTTATTCCGACCTCGGCAACTACGCCGATGAAACGGTAAATGCGATTTCCATGTTGCATGAGCTTGGAATTGCTTCCGGCTATGAAGGGAAGTTCATGCCAGAACAATTCACAACTCGTCAACAAGCGGCAAAAATCGTTTCCAATTATATTTATAATACGAAACAAGTGAAGAAAGCAGAATAATAATATGTCCTCTGCACAACTCTCGTGCAGAGGACATTTTTTCATTCAGGCGGAAGGCCGACATGGTTCGTCACCCATGCCTCATCAAACATCGTCTTTTCACTCACATCCTGTAGTGGCACGACAACGAATCTCTTCTTGTCATCCCGGATGACAGTAGTCGGAAAGAATGTGGACTTCTTCACTTCCATATATCGTTTTCCCGCTGCGTCAATCGTCGAAATTTGCACTTTCGCAATGCCCCCAATGTTAGTGGAGTCGAATTGCTGAGCAGAGTAAAAGTTACCGAGCGAATAAAACACTTCTGTATTGCCGATTTTTGTATAAGGTTGGAGGACGTGTGGATGATGACCAAAAATGATATCGACACCTTGCTCCGCAAGCCATGCCGCCAGTTCCTCTTGTCGAGAAGATGGGTACAACGAATATTCGTCACCCCAATGGATAGAGACGACTGTCAAATCAACTTCCTCTTCCAATTCCCTAATTTCTGCCTCCATCCTGTCTTTATCAATTAATGAAACTAAGTAACTCTTCCCTTTCGGAACAGCAAGTCCATTCAGGCTATATGTGTAGGCTAAAACGCCGATACGAACGCCTTTCACATTGAAGATCCGCTTTGCCTCTCGGTCTTCCGGCGACTCATATGCACCTACGTATTGCATTCCATACTCCTTCATATGGCCAATGGCTTTTAAAAGGCCGCTATCTTTTCGATCGAGCGTATGGTTGTTCGTGATTGATAGTAAATCTACGCCATTTGTTTGTAAATCTCGGATAATATGCTTCGGACTATTGAACAGCGGGTAACCGGACAAACCTAGCTCCACTCCCCCCGGCAACGATTCCTGGTTAGCAATCATGAAGTCAGTACCGATCAAATGCTCTTTCACGGCAGTGAACGATTTATCATAGTTATCGTACGTGTAGAGCGGATAATGTAACAGGATATCCCCTATCATTCCGATTGTGATGTCCGATGACTTTTCATTCAATTTCATCTTAGGTGGATTGCACTCTATGATGCCAAAATTAGTAGGATGGACGATCATTTCTTCTTTTTTGATGCAGCCCGTCAATAAAAAACAGCAGGCAATGGTAAATAAAGCAAAACGTTTCAACCAACTATCCCCAGTCAAAAGTAATGGTATCTTTTCACTATACACCACTCTTGTAAATTTTGGAAGATAGAAAAACCTATGCTTCTCAAGAACGAAACATAGGTCACAGTTTTATTGTTCCCATTTATGATCTGTTGGCTTTTCTCTGCATTCGGTAGAATTCCGGAATTGTGCCATTTGCTTTTCCGCCTCTTGTTCGGGCTCTAAGTCAGGGAATTGCTTAGCGCTCGGCATACCCGTAAACGCCTCTCCCTTCTCTTCGTTGGGATTGGTTTGAAAACGGTTGTCCTTCATGATGAACAGCTCCTCCACTTTCATGTTGTACCTTATCAATACCCATAATCCGCTCTTTTAACCTGAGATGACAACGGGAGGGATTAAAATGCAGGGGTTATGATCACTTGCAAGGATTTATGAGCACTTGCAGGGATTTATGAGCACTTGCAAGGATTTATGAGCACTTGCAGGGATTTATGATCACTTGCAAGGATTTATGAGCACTTGCAGGGATTTATGATATCACTTACAAGGGTTTGTGAGCACTTGCAGGGATTTATGATCACTTGCAAGGATTTATGAGCACTTGCAAGGATTTATGATCACTTACAGGGATTTATGATCACTTGCAAGGATTTATGAGCACTTGTCAAGGTTTGAGCGTGTATGCATGTAAAAAGAAGCAGGGAATTCTCCCTGCTCCTGCATACACTCTACTTATTTCAATTGAATTGAGAAGTTGGCAAAGCCGTCTTTTGTTGGTGCGATGAATTTGATTCCGCTATCGGCTGGAATGAAATCTTGAGCTTTTGCCGATGTTTCGAAGACGATGTTTACATCGGCTTCAATCGGAACGAACTTCCAGTTGTCATCTGCCGATGGATCAATCGTTTCTTGCGCAATCATATAATCCATGATCGCTTCACGGTTTTCATAAGCATACTCGATCTTATCGGATGCATTGATGACACCCGGGAAGCTACCGCTCGCACGATAATTGTTCGTTACGACGATGAATTTCTGCTCAGGATTGATATCCTTACCGTCGTACTTCAAATTGACGATACGGTTGGCGTCTGCATTGATTGTTTTTCCTGCGTAATCATACTTCGCCGGTTGTGTCACATCAATTTCATACGTCACACCGTCAATAACGTCAAAGTTGTACGTGCGGAATTCACCATTGACCAAATTCTGCTGTTCTGTTGAAGCCGGGTCGATCTGATTGAATTGGCCTGCAGACATTTCAAGCCATTCTTTCACGTCCGCGCCTGTCATGACGAGCGCATTCACCGTATTATCAAACACATAAAGGTCTGCGACGTTTTTAATCGCGATTTCGCCTGCAGGAATATCCGTATAGTAGCTCGCCCCGTTGCGTCCACCCGCTTTAAATGGCGCACCTGCGGAAAGTATCGGCAAGCTTTCATACTCTGTTCCTTTCAACTGCTCTTCAACATACCATTTTTGTGCATTGGTGACGATTTGAATCGAAGGATCATCCTTCACCAGTGAAAAATAGCTAGTAATCGCAGCTGTCGTTTTTCCGACAGGGCTACGGACATACTCGACCGTGCCTTCATGAGCTTCCTTCACAGCTTCGATTACTTTTTCTGAAGCTGCATCCGATTCGGAATCAATTGCACGGACTTCGCCTTTCCCGCTGACGACTTTCCAGCTATCGCCGTCTTTTTCAAGAATAAGGTCCATGACGCCTAAATGGCTGCCGAATTTACCTGGCATAACGACAGGCGTCCCATTGACAGTTCCGTTTTCGCTGTCGACATTTTCGAGGTCCGCAAAATCACCAGGGAATACGGAGTGATTATGCCCCGTTAGAATCGCGTCGACTCCATCGATTTGGGAAATTTGATAAACAACATCATCTTCCCCTTTCGTATGGGTTTCATCTCCCATTCCGGAGTGGGATAGGACGATAATAATATCCGTGCCTGCCTCTTTCATTTCAGGTACGAATTTCTCCACAGTGTCCGCAGCATCTTCCGCAGTCACTTTCCCTTCCAGATGAGAACGGTCCCAGCGCATAATTCCAGGAGCGACAACACCGATCACACCAACCTTAAGTTCGTGTACTGCTCCGTTTCCATCGACAACCGCCTTGTCCAAGATGACATAAGGGGTATAACGGTTTTCACCCGTTTCAGCATCATAGACGTTGGCGTTCAACACCGGGAATGGCTCTTCTGCCAATACTAGATCCAAATAGTCAAGTCCATAGTTGAACTCGTGGTTCCCTAACGTGCCGCCATCATAATCCAATGCTTGCAAAACGGCCAATGCCGGGTGAAGTTCACCCTCTTTCAATGGATCAACGGACACTTTATACGCGCCTAGCGGTGTCCCTTGTATCAAATCCCCATTGTCGAATAAAAGGGTATTCGGATTTTCAGCACGTGCTGCTTCAATCAGAAGAGCTGTTTTTGCCAATCCGAATTCATTCGTCGGCTTGTCCTGATAATAATCATAGTTTACAAAGTTTGTATGCAAATCGCTCGTGCCGAGAATGCGTAAAGCGACTGCGTCCTTATTCGTTTCTTCCACTTCTGGTACAGCGTTATACACTGCAAGCATTCTTTCGATGATTTTCTTCACTTGGCCTTTCGTTACAATTTGTTGCGGCTTCGCAGTACCGTCCTCATACCCTCTGAAAAGGTCCAAACCGATGCTTTTCGCTAGTTCTTCGGGTTCATCCGTTTTGAAGTCAGCTTTATCTTTAAAGCGGTCCAGTAAACCAACAGGATACGTTTCTTCTGTCTTCACTGCACGGGTTGCAATCAAAAACGCTTGCTCACGCGTCAACTTCTCGTCCGGTTTGAATTCGTTCGTAGTAGCGCCTTTAATCAGTCCGTGTTGTTGGGCCGCTTCAATGATAGGAGCTAATGCTTCATCAACATCCGTAAATTCTGTCGTGCTTCCATCTCCCAATTCGAGTTGAAGTGCTTCGACGACGGCTGTAATGAATTCCCCTCGCGTCACATCTTGAGCTCCTGCCGCTTGTACGACAGACGTTGAAAAACCGCTGAATGCAAGCGCCAAAATAGCGATCCACATTCCTGCTTTTCGAATGAAAGACATTGTTCCATCTCCCCTACTTATTTATTATTTTAAGTGCTTCATGCACGTAAAACCTGTTCAATCGGTTCATCCAAAAAAGCCGTCCAGTAATCGATTGATTACCGGACAGCTTGTTGTCATTGCTTTGTCTTATTTGCGATTTCCATCGCCCGGTTCGTTCCTTCCGCTGCTTTATCAAGGACTTCCTGCGGATCTTTTCCTTGGTATAGTTCTTCCAAAGCTGTTACGATCTGCTGTCTCGATTCAGGGAATACGGAAATGAGCGCACCTTGTGTCGCAAGTCCAGGAATCGTGTCTTGAAGCTGATCCACTGTAACCTTGAACTGAGGGAATTCAGCCCATTTATCTTTGACGCTTTGCTCTTCATACGCTTTTGGGTTGATCGCGAAATAACCTGTGTCAAGATGCCATTTCGCTTGGACTTCTGGCGTCGTCATATATTTCATGAATTCCCAAGCAGCTTCCTGCTCTTCTTCCGCTATCCCTTTCGACATCCATAAGGAAGCTCCTCCGATGACAACACCGTTCCTCTGAACTTCATCCGCGTGCGGAATATACGCTACGCCAACTTCGAAAGGAGCGTTTTTAATCGCACCTGCAACACCTGCGGACGAGTCCATGTACATCGCAACTTTGCCTGTTGCGAATGCGGAGCGGATATCATCCCAGTTCGTTCCGAAGTTTCCGAACGTGCCGGCCTTGTTCATCGTATCGAGGAAGCGGAATACATTCAGCCCTTCTGGACCATTGAATAAAGCCTCGGTCGCGTCCCCTGATCTTCCATTGTCTTCATTCACATACAAGCCGCCTTGTGTCGCAACTAGCTGCTCGAAGAACCAGCCGTACGTCAGCATGGAAAACCCGTACATTTCATCCGTTTTTAGCTTGGCAGCCGCGTCAATGACTTCGGAGAACGTTTCTGGCGCTTTTTCTGGATCCAATCCAGCCGCCTCGAACGCGTCCTTATTGTAAATCATAACTGGCGTCGAGGAGTTGAATGGCATCGAATAAAGCTTGCCGTCTACACGGTAGTAGTTCAAAATGTTTTCCTCAAGCTGGGAAAGGTCATAATTATCTTCGTCGATGAACTTCTGCATCGGCTCGATATACCCACTGTCAATCATATATTTTGTACCGACTTCAAACACTTGTGTAATCGCCGGTGCATCCTTTGTTCCGCCAACACCACGGAGCTTCGTCAATGATTCCTCATAGGATCCTTGGAATTCCGCCTTCACTTCGTATTTGTCTTGGGATTCATTGAATCCTTTTACGATGGCATCGATCGATTCCTGTCCCGTACCAGACATCGCATGCCAAAATTCGATTGTTACTTTTTCGCCCGTAGAGGCGCTTTCTTCTTTCGACCCTTCCGTTTCGGAAGATGAATTATTCGGCGTTGCTGATTCATTCGTTTCCTTTTTGCTGTCGCTGTTCGTACAAGCCGTCAAAATGGCAACGGCAAGAATCAGCATCCAAAACAAAGATGAAGTGACTATTTTTTTCAAGTTCCAGCACCCCTTTTAATTAGATTCCCATTACTTAAGTGCACCTTGGGATAACCCTTTTTGCAGCTGCTTCTGTCCGATGAACAGCAAAAGCAGCGTCGGTATAATGACTACGATGACCCCTGCCATGACCACCCCCCATTCGGTTGCGATTTCTTGGGACTGCAGCTGCTTCAGGCCGATTTGCACAGTCCGCACGGATTGATTCGTCGTAATGAGCAGCGGCCATAAATACATATTCCACGTCGTCAGGAAACCGTAAGCCCCTAACGTGACAAGGCTCGTTTTCGATATCGGCAGGACGACCCGCCAGAAAAAAGCGAAACGGCTTAACCCCGCAATTTGGGAAGCTTCATGCAATTCCTTTGGGATCGTGAGGAAATGCTGCCGAAGCAGGAATGTACCGAATGCAAGCGCGAAAAACGGCAAGGTGAGCCCTTGGTACGTATTGAACCAATCTAGCTTGCGAATTGTGAACACGTTCGGGATCATCGTCGCTTCCCACGGGATCATCATCGTCGAAATGAACAAAAAGAATATGAAATCCCTTCCTTTGAATTTGAAAAAGACGAATGCATAGGCTGCTAGACTGCAGACGAGAAGCTGCCCGAGCATGACGCTAACGGAGACGATGAAACTATTCAACAAATAGTTCAGTAACGGAAGCCGACTGAACACTTTCACGTAGTTATCAAAACTGAATGTTTCCGGCAAAAATTTTCCTTGGATAATTTCCGGCGCCGTCATGAATGAAATAAGAAATGCGTACAATACCGGAAAGAAGACGAGTGCCGACGTGACGATCAATAGGAAATAAATCCATATCTTCGAAGCCAATCGCATTTTCATTGGTAATGCACCTTCCTTTCACCCAATTTGAATTGGAGGATGGTGATAACCAAGATGATGAGGAATAGAATAACGGCTTGTGCGCTCGCGGTGCCGAACTGATAGTTGATAAATGCTTCCCTGTAAATCGAATAGACGATCAAGTTCGTCGACTGCGAAGGTCCGCCTTTTGTCAAAATATCGATCTGGCCGAACGTCTGAAACGCATTGATGAGGGAAATCGTGATGATGAAGAACAGCGTAGGTGACAGCATCGGTAACGTAATGCGCCTCAATCGATAGAAATAGCCTGCTCCGTCTATTCTCGAACTCTCGTAAAGATGTTCGTCGATGTTTTGCAAACCACCTAATAGGATAAGGAATGAAAATCCGATATTCATCCAAATAGTTGAGATTGAAACAGATAACAAGGCCCATTCCGGATCGAGCAGCCATTGGATTTGCGGGAAATTAAAGACACTTAGCAGCCGGTTGAACATCCCGATGCTCGGGTTGAACATGAAGAGCCATATAACAGAAGAGGCTGCAACCGATATTCCCATCGTCGAAGAATACATTGTCCGGAAAAATCCGATGCCCTTCAATTTTTCATTCGCCAGCAAGGCAAAGAACAGCGCCAAAATGATTGTGATTGGAACGGTATAGATGACAAATAGTCCAGTTGCTTTCATACTGTTTTGGAATTCGGAGGATCCGAGCAAATACTGAAAGTTTTCGAATCCGACCATGATGGCTGCCTTGCCCGTTTGATCCGTCAGGAAAAAACTTAAATAGATCGTCCGGAACATCGGATAAAATACAAAAACGGAAAATAGAATGATAGATGGCAGTAAATAAAGGGCAGCAGTCCGGCCGTCGATGGACTTCCTCCAAAAAGTCGCAATCCGTGTCATGGCGACACCTCTTGTTGCGTAACATAATTTCCGTAGTCGATCGTCTTTTTTAACAGCTCACCGCTCTGTTCATCAAAGATGGATAATGACTCGAATTCCATTTGGACAGGTACTAAGTTGCCGATATCAATATGCCATTGGCCGCTCCATTTTGCCATCCACTCTTCTTCGCCCAGTTTGAAAGAAAAGACGGTTTCATTCCCGAGAACTTCGACATTCGTCACTTCGACTTGGAAAACGTCTTCCGCCTTCGTTTCCGGTTTCGCCGGGTACAAGTTTTCGGGTCGCACGCCGACAGTCATCGCTGTCTTCGGGATTTTACCGATTTCGTCGATTGGGACGTGAAGCCGCAATGCATTGCCAATGATGAGCTCTGAAGTCGATCGGTCGAACTCCGCTTTTGCCAGATTCATCGGCGGTGACCCGATGAACGTCGCGACGAACGGATTCGCAGGGTAGTTATAAATATCGATTGGTTTTCCGATTTGTTGGATTTTCCCTTCGTGGAGAATCATGATCCGATCTCCCATTGTCATCGCTTCCACTTGGTCGTGTGTGACGTAAATCATTGTAATGCCTAGTTGCCGTTGGATCCTTCTAATTTCGGAACGCATATGGGCACGAAGTTTAGCGTCAAGATTCGATAAAGGTTCATCCATCAGACAAATCGGTGTCTCACTGACGATGGCTCTCGCTAGAGCGACACGTTGACGTTGTCCGCCTGAAAGTTCACGCGGCTTGCGCTCGAGATACTCAGTCAATCCGAGCATTTTCGCTACTTCCTGCGCCTTTTTCCGTTGCTCCTCTTTCTTCATCCTTTTAACGTCAAGTCCAAACGTTATATTTTGCTGAACGGTCAAATGCGGATACAATGCATAGTTTTGGAAGACCATGGAGAGATCGCGTTTGTCCGGCGTCAAATTATTCGCGACCTTCTCTCCGATTTTCAATGTCCCACCTGTAATTTCCTCAAGGCCCGCAATCATCCGGAGCATCGTACTCTTTCCACAGCCGGAAGGACCGACAAGGACAAAAAACTCGCCCGGTTCAATCGTTACGTTTATATTGGAGATAACATTCACTTGTTTATCGTACGATTTTGAGACATCGATCAGTTCCACTCTCTTCATCAATCAAATTCCTTTCTGACAGGTAGTATTCAACTAGTCTGGAAATTAAATGCTAGGTACACACTTCGATAAAAGAAGTCATGATTCCTTCCTATTTTCACATTTTTTACAATTACTTTCTGTTCAAGGAGGAAACATTCATGAAAAAAGGGATTCTGCTCTGCTTACTCATTCTTCTTTCGGCATGTTCAACTGCTTCAGAAGCAGCGTCATTACCTGCCGATAAGTTCCTTATTATCGCGCATCGAGGCGCTTCCGCCTACGCTCCGGAACATTCCATGCTCTCTTATGCATTGGCCGTTCAGATGGAGGCCGATTATATTGAATTGGATGTGCATATGACGAAAGATGGAGAGCTCGTGTCCATGCACGATCCGTTCGTTCATTTGCCGAATGGCAGAAAACAGATTGCCCAAGTGGATTTTCAGGAGTTGAAAAATGTTCCCCGTGAAACTGATTATGAGGGGAAGCTGACGGTATCATTTCCAGTCGGTATCGATCCATTACGCATCGTGAGTACGGAGGAAGTATTTTCGTACTTCCAAAAAGATGTAAATTATTATATCGAATTGAAAACCCCCGCTTCCTACCCGGGGATTGAGGAGGCGCTCCTCGGACAGCTGCGGGAGTTCGGCCTGTTAACGGAAGACGGAGAGTTGCCAAAAGTGATCCTCCAATCGTTCGATCCATCTTCTTTACGGAAGATACACGAGCAAGAGCCTGCCATTCCGCTTATTCAACTGTATTCCTCGAAAAATGAAACGATGCTAACGAAAAATCGATTGCAGAAAGTGGCGGAGTACGCATCTGGCATCGGTGTCGATAAAACAGTCGTGACGAAGGAGTTAGTGGAGCTTGCGCACGAAGTGGAGTTGCACGTTCATCCGTTCACGGTGAATGAAGAAAAGGAAATCCGGCAAATGATCGACATTGGAGCTGATGGCATCTTTACCGATGTACCAGATGTGGCGGTGAAAGTGTTAAAGGAACTTAGTGAGGAGTGAGATTCCCCAGGGTCAAAAGTCCCAAAATAAGCATAACTATGTCAAACTCGCGCAAAACAACGCCGAACTCGAGCATAACTCTATAGAACTCGAGCAAAACGATGCCAAACTCGCGCATAACTTTACCGGACTTCGATATTCAGATGAAAACAAGCAATTTACGCATAAACCGTGAAACTCGCGCATAAATCGAGAATATTACGCATAAACTTATATTTTTGCGCATAAACCAAGAAATCTGCGCATAAACGCAAGTTTTCACGCATAAACCGAAAAATCCACGCATAAAGAAACCACCTTGTCGATAAAAAACAAGGTGGTTTTCCATCTTCATTATACAGTTGCTTCAACTTCCGCTTTAAAACGGTTAATTGCTTGCTCGATTGGAGCTTCATGTCCGACTGCATTCAGCGCGCCACCGATTTTTTTAATTGCAGAAATGAGCATTTCCTCCGTCGTGTTGCCCATATGGCCCATGCGGAATGCTTTTCCAGCTAAATGTGCCAACGAACCCGCGACGATGAGACCTTCTTTCGCAAGGGCAGCACGGAAATCTGCGTCAATGACACCCTCTGGATAATGGAAACAGCTCAACGTCGATGCTGCAACTTCTTCATCCGCCAACGGTATCATGCCGTATTCACGGAGGGCAGCACGTACACCGCGGCCGAATGCCGTATGCCTCGCATATCGTTTTTCCAAGCCCTCTTCAAGGACAAGTCTCATCCCTTCATCGTACGCATAGATTAAGTTAACTGGTGGCGTCGCAAAGTATTTCGATGGATCATGCATAATTGGAATCCAGTTTTCAATATCTGAATAATATGCAGGAATACGTCCAAGTTGTTTACGTGCTTCCAATGCGGTTTGATTGAATGCTACAATCGCAAGGCCCGGAGGAACACCGATCGCCTTTTGAGAGCCGGTCAGCACAACGTCGATCTTATAGCCCGCTTCCCCATACTCTTTGCTCATATCTTCTTCCATCGCAGCAGTTGCGCATACCCCGTCCAAAATGACGAGCGCTCCGTGTTTCTTCACAATCGGCACGAGCCCTTCCAAGTCGGCAGCTACACCCGTTGACGTATCCGCATGCGTGATCGTCACCGCCTTGTATGTATGCTCCGATAATTGACGTTCCACTTCTTCGAGCGCGACCCGTTTACCCCATTCTGCTTGGAGGACGTCGATTTCAATTCCGAACGCCTTTCCGAGTTGAATGAAACGGTCTCCGAAATAGCCATGGCTAATGACCAAAATCCGCTCGCCGGCTCCGACCGTGTTGACAAGCGCCATCTCCATTCCGATCGTCCCCGACCCAGCGATGACAAACACTTCCCCATCGGTTTTCAGCATTTCGCGAGTCCGCTCAATCGACCGTTTGTAAATTTCAACGAATCGTGGGTCTGTATGTCCTCTCGTTTCACTCGCCATCGCGTCGTAAATCGAGTCAACAACAGGCGTTGGGCCAGGAATTAAAAGCATTTCTTCGTTTCGCAAAAATAACATCCCCTTTACGTTAAATTATTCTTTTCTATTATACCCCATTCGCCGAGGTTAGCATGAAACCCTCTTCTACATATAAAAATGTTAAAAGCCCGTTCCCCATTGGAAAGGAGAGCGGGCCATTTTTTCATTCCTTATGTTTGCCGATGCAACGTTCGCATTCATAGAGTAAAGATTCAACTTTCTCCACGATTTCACAACCGCATTCCCGGCAATATTTTTTCGACTTCTGTTTCATATCATTTGTTTTCACCATTTTGAATCTCCTCCTTATAATAGTTGATATCCCGGCAGCGTCAAAAACTCTTCGAATTCATCACGGAGCGTCAACACCATAAACAATTCGCTTGCCTCTTTGAATTTACCGAAACGGAATTCCTTTTCACCGAAAGTCGCTCTCAATTTCTCCATTTCATCGTCAAATATGTCCTTGAATAAATCAACAGTAATGTCCCTGCCATCATCCAGTTTTGCTTCAGGATGACGGATCCACTGCCATACTTGTGTGCGGGAAATTTCAGCAGTCGCCGCATCTTCCATAAGATGATTGATCGGCACGGCTCCGCTGCCTTTCAACCAAGAAGCGATATACTGGACACCGACGCTGCAATTCGTCCGCAACCCTTCCTCCGTAATCGTCCCGGTCGGCACTTCGAGCAAATCATCTGCGGTCACTCGTACATCTTCCCGTTTTCGATGAATTTGATTTGGTGTTTCCATATGCTGATCGAATTCAGCCATTGCGACTGCGACGAGCCCCGGGTGCGCAACCCATGTTCCATCATGGCCGTCCATCACTTCCCGGCGTTTATCTTCCGCGACTTTCCGGAAAGCTTCGGCGTTCGCTTCCACATCGTTGCGGATTGGGATTTGAGCCGCCATCCCGCCCATTGCTGACGCGTTCCGCCGATGGCATGTTTGGATGCACAGCTGTGTATAGGCCCTCATGAAAGGGGATGTCATTGTCACTTGCCCTCGATCCGGTAAAATGACCTCCGGTTGATTGCGAAGCCTTTTAATAAAACTAAAAATATAATCCCAGCGCCCGCAGTTTAAACCTGCAGAGTGATCACGCAATTCATATAGGATTTCATCCATTTCGAATGCAGCCGGAATTGTTTCAATTAACACAGTTGCGCGGATTGTGCCAGTCGGAATGCCGAGCTTTTCTTGTGCGAAAACGAATACGTCATTCCACAACCTTGCCTCTAAATGGCTTTCAAGCTTTGGCAAATAGAAATATGGACCTGTGCCCTGCTCAATCAATTCCTTCGCATTATGGAAGAAGTACAGTCCGAAATCGAAAAATCCACCTGCCATCGGCTCTCCGTCAATAACGATATGCTTTTCATCCAGGTGCAAACCACGTGCCCTCACCATTAAAACGGCGGTCTCTTCATTCAAACTATATTTCTTTCCTGTCGTCTCCTGCTCGAATGCAATCGTCCGGCGCACAGCGTCTTTCAAATTAAGCTGACCGTCAATCATATTGGACCAAGTCGGCGAACTTGCATCTTCAAAATCTGCCATGAACGCCTTCGCACCAGAATTGAGCGCATTAATAATCATTTTTCGATCGACAGGACCGGTAATCTCAACCCGCCGGTCTTGCAAATCCGGCGGAATGGGTGCTACCGTCCAATCACTTTCGCGTATATGCTTCGTTTCCTCTAGGAAACTAGGCTTCTCACCTTCGTCAAACCGCCGTTGCCTCGCTTCCCTTTCAGCAAGCAACGCTTTTCGTCGGCCATTGAAATTTTCGTGCAAGCTATTAAGGAATTCAAGCGCTTCCGGTGTCAGAATTTCCTCTGTGCCTGCCGTCATTTCACCGACAACATCTACATTAAAACGCGTCTCTTGAATAGTCAGTTGAATCATCCTTCCTTTTAGATTGGTATACTGTCACCGGTATTAGACGAATTGCGCTTCTTCCGTCGATCCTTTCATAGCTGTTGTCGAGGAGGTACCTCCTGAAATGACTTGTGCCACTTCATCGAAATAGCCCGTTCCAACTTCGCGTTGGTGGCGTGTCGCTGTATATCCTTTCGATTCATTTGCAAATTCAGCTTGCTGGAGCTTCGAGTAAGCCGCCATTCCATCTGTTTTGTAGCCGTGTGCCAATTCAAACATGCTATGGTTCAATGAATGGAATCCAGCCAAAGTAACAAATTGGAATTTATAGCCCATTTTGCCGAGCTCCCGCTGGAATTTGGCAATCGTTTCGTCATCCAGATTAGATTTCCAGTTGAAGGAAGGAGAGCAGTTATAAGCGAGCATTTTGCCTGGAAACTTTTCATGGATTGCATCTGCAAAACGTTTCGCTTCCTCAAGATCCGGAGTCGAAGTTTCACACCATACAAGATCTGCGTATGGCGCGTATGCAAGACCGCGTGCAATCGCTTGATCGATGCCTGCTTTCGTCCGATAAAATCCTTCAGGTGTACGCTCCCCAGTAATAAATGCATGGTCCCGGCTATCAACATCGCTCGTAATGAGATCCGCTGCATCAGCATCCGTTCTTGCAATAATGATTGTTGGGACGCCCATCACATCAGCCGCAAGCCTAGCAGCAATTAAATTTCGTACTGCATTTTGCGTTGGAAGAAGTACTTTTCCTCCAAGATGACCGCATTTCTTTTCCGAAGCGAGCTGATCTTCGAAATGGACACCGGCTGCACCAGCCTCGATCATCGCTTTCATTAATTCAAATACATTTAGAGGACCTCCGAATCCAGCCTCGGCATCCGCAACAATCGGAGCAAACCAATCGAATCCATCGTTCCGGCCTTCCGCATGGTCAATCTGATCCGCACGTTGCAAAGCTTGATTGATCCGTTTGACGACATTCGGAACGCTATTGACCGGATACAAGCTTTGGTCTGGATACATTTGCCCCGCCATATTGGCGTCCGCCGCCACTTGCCAACCGCTTAAGTAGATCGCCTGAAGACCAGCCTTCACTTGCTGTACAGCTTGATTTCCTGTTAGTGCGCCAAGTGCTGCGATGAAGTCCTCTTCGTGGAGCGACTTCCATAGCCGATCTGCTCCCTTTTTTGCTAGCGTATGTTCTATTTGAACAGAGCCACGTAGTTTAATAACTTCTTCAGCGCTATAGCCGCGCTCGATTCCTTGCCAACGTGCATCCTCCTGCCAGCTTCTTTCCAACTCCTGTACTTGCTCTTCTCGATTCATCATTTCATTCCTCACCTTTCCATTAATAGAATAATTGCTACTTTCCTACTGTTCCACAACAGCTAAAGTTGTTATACATTACTATATAACAGAATATTAAAACTGTCTGTGCATTCCGACAAAAGGATAGTTTCATAGGATGAATGAAGAAATAGCTCGACGAAATCGAAAAGGGGTTGTTTAATCAATGGAGAAAACGGTACCACGTGAAGAACTCCTGCAGCAATTTTCCTGTCTGTTAGGAGATTGGATTCCCAAAGATGCCCGACTAGTCATTGCGTTCAACGGTTATTATCTACATTGCCTTCCGGGACATGATGATCACAAATGGATCGACGGTCAACCGGTGCAAGCGGGGAGCATTGCTGCAACAGTTTTGAAACAGAGGGAAAAAACAGGGGTCATGATCGATCCAACACTGTATGGGAATGAAACGTACGCAATCGGCTATCCGATTGACATAAACGGAGAGCCGGCTGCCCTTGTTGTCATTCTTCCTCCTGCATATGAAACAGCCAAAAGCGCTCCGCTCCGGCTGCTCACTGGCAAGCTCGATGACGAATGGTACCCGGTGCCGGTCGAACAGATCACCCATATCGAAAGCTTTCAGAAGAAGACTTTTTTCTATACGGAGTGCGGGCAATTTAGCATTTCAAACACATTGAAGGAATTGGAAAAACGGCTGCCTGAAATTTTCTTGCGCATTCATCGCTCTTATATTGTGAACACAAGTTGCATCCAAAGGATTTCACGTGACTTCTCATCGAATCTCGTCGTCACGTTGACAGACGGCACCGAACTGCCAGTGAGCCAGTCGTATGTGAATGAGGTGAAATGTGTGTTGGGGTTTTGATTGGGGATTACGTCCACTAAAAAAACCGCAGGATAAAGCATCCGGCGGTCCTCAATTATTTTTTCACCGCATTCGTAAACTGTACTGTTCCATTCATTGCTTCATCGTACAGTTTTTTCGAAAGTTTTTCGGTTTGTTGCAATGTTGCAGGCCAATCGGCACTCATTTCATTGAACGCACCTAGGAAATAGTCCTCGTTTTCATGGAGCTCGTCAATCGGGAATGAAAAGCGTTCGAGCTCTGCCAAACTCATGAAGTCTTTCACTTTATGATGGTAGGAAATCGCCATGACTGGCGTTTCGGTGCATGTTGCCAAAATCAAGGAGTGCAATCTCGTACCAATTACGATATCTTGCTGCTCCGTCACTTCCATAATTTTAGCAGGCAATAGGTTTTCATCGATGATATTCGTTTTTCCGCTCTCTTTCATGAGCGCTTGAATATCCTTTGTCACATTGGCGTCCTGTGGAAATTTCGTTGCAAAAAACGTAATTGCAACGTCTCTACCTGCAGCAAGCTTGTCCAGATTTTTCGCCATGCCCTCTACGTATGTTCGGTAAATTTCAGGATTCCCTTCCGGCCAGTAATCTGCGTTGTAATAAGGGACGGCCGTTACACCGATTTTTGTCGGGGTATCCGATTTCGCAGTAGCACCTTCTTCTCTCAATGAAAATGCCGGGTCGCCGATGACATCTACCTTTTCAATGACCCCGATCGAACGTAACAACTCAGCAGATTCCGGGTCCCGAACTGAAACACTTTCCGCATGTTTGCACATATACCGGATGAACCATTTTCCTAAGGACGTGTTCAATGGACCTGCTCCGCATCCATAAATGACGTAAGGGGTATTCGACTGTTTTGCCATCATGGCATACGATCCGTATAATGGCGCTTCCCGTTTGTACAAGTCCATGAGGATGCCGCCGCCACCGATGATGAGCAAGTCGAGTTTGTTGACGACCCTTTTATTTTGGCGGAACGTTTCGATGAACGTCTTGACCGCATTCCCTTTCTTATAATAAAGCGGATAGCTCTCAACCCCGTACCGCTCGGCGGTCTGCTTTGGGTTATTGCTGAAAATGGTGAGCTGGGACGTTTGAATGTTAAATGTGGACGTCACTTGTTTCACGAGGCTGAGCAGGATCGCTTCATCCCCGTTATTATCGTTTCCATAGTTCCCTACAATTCCTATTCTCATAATCCAACTTCCTTCTACAAAATAATGAATTCATTATAACACGCAAAAGCGGAGGGCGCCTGCCAAAGCCGTCACGTAGAACGGCTTTTGCGAGCACAAGCGCAGCGTTGCGAGCACATCTTAGCACTAGCCATCTACAGAAATTAAGGCATCCTTCCAGCGCCCGCAGCTAGATGATAGCACGCTTAGGTTCTAATAAAAAAATGCCGCGGACCGAAAACTCGATCCAACGACATATTTTTTTGATTAACCAATTAACGATTAATGGCGCGGTATAGGAATGCGCTGAATTGGGCGCGGTTGACCGGTTTATTCGGTTCGAAGTTCCCTTGTTCATTTCCTGTCGTAATCTTATGGTTCGCAAGGATATGAACTTGTTTGTGTGCCCAGTGGCTTGGAGGTACATCCTTGAATTTCTTCTCGGACTCCCCTTGTAACTCGTACGCTTTTACAAGAATCGCAGCCATTTGTGCACGTGTTAATTGGCCGGCAGGGTCGAATGTGCCGTCCCCTTTCCCTCCAACGAGGTTTGCCTCAGCAATTGCATTGATTTCCTTGAAGTAGCGGTGAGTCGATGGGACATCACTGAACTTTTGGGCTCCCGCTGTAGATGTATCCAAGTTGAATACGCGGCTCAAGATGACTGCTGCGTGTTCCCTTGATAACGTCTGTCCAGGATTGAACTTGCCGTCGAGATCCCCTTTAATATATCCGAGGTCCTTCAAGAAACGGATTTCCGTGTAGTATGCATAGTCGGACGAAATGTCTGTGAATGCTGGCAAGCCATCCGACAATTCGATTGGCATTGAAGCTGTTTTCGTTCCGAGTGTTACGTTGATGGCCCCTTTGCCAGGCACTTTGGACGCTTTGAACGTACCTGATGGCGTAATGGAACCGATATCGCCGCTAACGCTCCACTTCAATTGTTCCGGTGAATAAATGACCGGTTTTCCTTGTGCATCCGTAGCGGTCGCAGTAAATGTAATCGTTGAACCAGGTTCAACTGCCGATGTAACTGGTGAAATCGTCAATTTGGCTGGCGCTTCTACAATTGTAATCGGGAATGATTGCGTCGCTGCACCATATTGGATATTGATTCGATCTGTACCAGGCGCTGTCGCAGTAAATGTTGTGCCCGAAACAGTTGCGTTGCCGTTAACGGATGTAATCGACAATTGTGAAGGGTCAACCTTTAATGGATTGTAATACGTATCCAATACATAATTGATCGTCAACGGGACGCTTGCACCGACGAGCATTTCGCCGACTTGTCCGCGGGAAACGCTAATATGTGCTGGATCGCTGAGTGGTGCTGTACTGATCGCTTCAATGATTGCAGACACTCTCCGCTGGCTCGTATCTGTCGTCCGGTTTGCAAGGACAACTGTATTACTTCCGTATTTACGGATACCCATTGTCGTCGAGCCGCCGCCGTCAAAATTGATCGCGCGGTCGTACCCTTGGGAAGCCAAGTAGTTAGCGAACTGTGTCAACGTCATGCCGTTGCTGTATCCGCTACGGTTGTCCACCGTAACAAGGTCAACTTTCTTCTTGTCTTTGCTGATAGCAATCGCCGTCCGAGCAGTCATCGCTTTCGCGCGCCAGTTCGACGTATCCATCGTAATATGCGGCTTGCCGTCCTTCAACAACATCGGCCCGCTCGCAAGCATGAAAGAAGAATCCATCCATTTTGAATCTATGGATAAATTAAGAGATACACTGTCCCCAACTTTAACACTCCCCAATCGGTCCAACGGTTTTTTACCGTGTGCCGAGATGACAAAACCAGTTTTCGGAATCGTGACTTTTTCCTTTGACCCATAATCCCTTACATGCACAACTTGTCCAGTCAACTGCTGTCCATAATATGTAGACGTGATTGGTGAACCTGTATCGACGACAATTTCAATACCGAATTCATTCGAGCCGGTCGTCGATGAGATATGTTGTGGTGTAAATACGATTGTTTCTTCCGCTTGTCTTTCACGATTCAATCCGGTCATCTTGTAGTTCGTGCCTTGATGGTTGATACGAACGTCGAAATTGAATTCATCAATTTCCGCACGGCCATCACTCAGTACGCCGAATGCAATCGGTTTGTTCACATAATATTCCCGTGAACTTGAAATGACGCCTCCGTTAATAATTTCATTCCCTTGCGAAATCAAATACATCGGCAAGCCCGAAGTCATATCGAAAAATGAAGCATTGACTGCACCGACAACGCGGTTCCCATCCCGCGAATCCCGATTAGCCAATGTCGTCGTTGCTTCCCGTTTTGCAATTGGGGAAGGCAAACCGATATCCAGCTTCGTGTAAGGGTCATTCAAATTGACACTCACATGATTAATATGATTCGTGCCCGAATGCGTGTAATGCGTATACGTCACTCCGGATGAAACCGGATAGCTATCCACTGTCTGCGTCTTTGCCGATGCTCCTGCTGGTACTGCCACGAGAAGTGACACAGCTGCAGCTGTCAGCGCGACTTTTTTCCCAAGAAACTTCAATGAATCTACTTTCCTAACGATAAGTCGACACTCCCTTTCTATAAATCAATGTCAAGCTTACCAGAGGATTCGACAAAATACTATAATCCATAAGAAGGAAATAGCGAATAAAGTATTGTCCTGTCTAGATTTCCAACTAACTTAACTGGGAAATTTTATACGATTCGGGAAGGGGTGAGGGAAAAAAAATACGAGGATAGGAGAATAGCGGAGGCAGTTTTTTTCATGACGAAAAAAAACCATCCGGTAATAAAACCGGATGGCAGGAATCAAAGATCTTTCATTTTGAATTTCGTATATTGATTTGTCATCGAAGCAAAGACACCAAACAGGATGAAATAGAACATCGTGTAGAGCTTCAATTCCCATATATTATAGTAGAAGCCCGAGAAACAGGTTGCGAACCAAAGAGCAATCATGAACTTGCCCATTGTTGTTTTCCGTTCCTTCCAGAACAGATACAGCATACCGAGCAGGAAAGCTGCAAAGAGGATGACACCAATGACTCCTGTTTCTGTGATGATCTGAATGTATTGGTTATCCGAATAGAAAAACTTGCCTCCGTAAATATCCGAACGTATTCCATAATGATCGTAAATCGGCGAACCGTACGACAATGTTGCAGAGCCGCCGAACGAACCGAATCCTGAACCGGCAATCGGATACTCCTTAAAGATTTCGAAGCCTTTCGTAATATAGAAGAACCTTCCGCTTTCCGTCATAAGCGCCAAGTTTTCCTGATCGAACGTCTCACCGAAACGCCCCGCTATACTACCAATGTCCGGTTCCACCGGCTCAAGTCCAAGCTTTGCCACCAACTTGACGCCCAAGTTCACTGGATAATAAATGAGAATGATCGAAGCGATACCCGCGATGACAAGCCTCTTCAGCAATTGCCAGTTCCTTGTCGTCAAAATGAATATGGCTCCTAAGACGAAAGCGGAGATCCATGTTCCACGGGAATACGTCAAAATGAAAACCCCGATGAAAAGAACTAAATTAATGTTCAAGAACCATTTATACTTTTCGCCTTTGTAAATATTTTGGAGGAATAGCAATGCCATAATTCCGAAAAGCAGCAGGAGTGCGAGTGAGTTCGGATTGCCAGGCAACCCGTAAATGCGCACGGCGTTCGTTGCGCTTAACGTTTTATATTTCCAGACGTCCGGCAATAGGAGCTGTCGCATCGAAAGCTTTTCAATAAGTCCGTGGATACATGTTATCATGCCCGTCCAAACGGTCACCCATGCGAGTCTCTTCAACCAATCATCCGGCAACACCAATCTTGAGATGATGTAATAAAGCAAGTACATAATGATGAATGTCCGAATTTGGAAAATGACAGCCGCAGGCAAGACACCTTGGAGCAATCCGCTGATCGAACCAGCCACCATTAAAGCAAAGTACGCCCATTCGAACCATTTGAAATGAAACAATGTCTTCCAATTACGGCCGCTTGAAAGGACAAGCTTTGCGAACGCGATGACAGTGATCAAGTCTCCTACGAGCTTTAAGCCGGAGTTCACTTCCACGAGCAACGGACGAATGCTTACATAGATGACGAGAAATAACAGGCTCTGTTGCGGCCTGAAAAATGCATAGAGGGCAAAAAACAATGATGTCGCGACGAGTGCGATAGACGTCGGAAGGAAAAGCGCGACGATAACGACCGCCAAAGCGGCGATGAAATAAACTGTATCTTTTTCCTTCAACTTGTTTGTAAGTGTTGTCATTAACGATATAACCCTTTCCACGAATGATCTCCGATAAATAATGGGCCTTCGCCCTTTGTCATTATAGCATCTTATAGGACGTAGCGGTTTATTGTTTAGTTGCATTTTTAAAAAAATCGACAAGAACCTGTCGAAATCCCCATCCAATCAATTCTCGTAAAATTATTTTCTACTAGACGGAAATTCACCCCAATTTACACCTTATTATTTCATAAAGTATCTGATATTATAATAGAAGATGTACAAAAGGAGGTTTATTGGTGAAAAAAATAACAGCTTTCGCCTTGGTAATGTTGCTGATGTTTACTTCTCTATTCCAAAATCAGGTGGAAGCGAGCAGTGTCTCTGGACACCAGATGGAAACGGAGTTAAATTATTGGATTCAAAAAAACGTTATTCGGACAGACAGTAAATTTAATCCGAATAAGGCGGTTACTCGGGGGGAATTCGCTTCCTATCTCGCCCGTGCACTAGAATTGCCCACTTCTACGAAGTACACATTCAAAGATTTGAAGGCGGGCTCCGGGTTGACGATTGAAATTCAAAATGCCGCTGGAGCAGGATTGCTTTCCGGTTATCCTGACGGCACGTTCAGACCGAATGAAAAAATCACACGCCAACACATGGCGGGAATGATCTATAAAGCATTCCGTTATATGGATCTACCTATTGAAAAGACGAATTTCAAATTCAAAGACACTAATAAGATTTCGCCGAATTTCCGCGATGCTGTCTCAGCTGCTGTCTTTTTAGGCATTATCCGTGGAGACCATCAAAAGACGGGTGTTTATTTCAAACCGCAAGATAATGCAACAATCGCGCATGCAGCCGCATTCCTATTCAGAATGACTGCAGCAGCAGAGAAGTTGAAACCTTCTGTGCCGACTGACCCCACGAATCCGGAGACACCTGAAGTAGATCCTGAAATCTATAAGGTGAGCACGATTTCAAATGGACTAGTCAACCCGACACCGGCAATTTACACAACATATGAAGATGCATTGGCAGTATACAATGCATCTTCCTCCATTAAGGTCATCCAAAAAGGTAGCGATATCATTAAGATGAAGGCGGGGCGTGCTTTCGGCTCGGGCGTGAATAACCCGAAAAACTACACATCCCTTTACAGCGATAAAGCATTGCGGAATGAAGTTACATACATTTCGAGAGGCCGCGAGATGAAATATATCGGTAGCGGCTCCGATTATGTAATCGTCGAATTCGCAGGGTCGACTTTCTACGCAAGACATAATGAGGTCGATCTCGTTCCTACAGAACTTGTCACTGGCCATGATATCTATGAAGTGATCAATGGCGTATTAACACATTCAACCTATGATAATTTCAACAAGACAGCATGGGCTTATAACGTCGGTCCTGCAGCGCCAGGCATGTCAAACGGCAAAAGATATACGAGTTTTGACGGCGTCCACTTCACGGAAGTTGGAACGAAGAATACAATCAAGTATTACCCGTATTTCCAATTCCAATCCGTAAGACAGCCAACGTCCTACACTGCAGCGGAGCTTGACTCCTACATTGATTGGGCACTACGGGACCGAGAAAGTACGGGACATGCCCGCTACCAAGATGCAACGGTGAAATCAAAGCTGATCGGTTTAGGAGAATACTTGAAATCAGTAGAAGAAACGTACCGTGTGAATGCAATGTTCATTCTTGCTACTGCCATCCACGAAAGTGATTACGGCATTAGTGCGAATGCACTGACGAAAAATAATATTTTCGGAATCAAAGTCTTTGATTCTTCGCCTGAAATGGGAGAAGTATACGCGACTCCTGAAAATAGCGTCAATGCGTTCATCCAACGTTATATAAACTTGAATTATGCAAATCCACTTGGCGCACATGCGAACGGTGCTGTACCAGGCAACAAAGCCGTCGGCATCAACGTCAGATATGCATCTGATCCGAACTGGGGAAGTAAAATTGCAGGCCATATGTGGAAAATGGATACATTCCTTGGCGGACGTGATTATAAACAAGCGCAACTAGGAACTATCAATTATACAGGTCCTGAAGGTGTCAATGTAAGGACGAGCCCTGAAGTTCGTTCAGACAACAAATTGTTTACGTACAAACCGAAGAATCCAGGTTATAATGCAGCATTCGGCTATCCTGTTGTCATTGTCGAAGAAGTGGCAGGCAGCGACGGATATGTCTGGTATAAAGTGTTGGCAGACATCAACCCACCGTCCGACTATGGATGGATCCGCTCAGATCTTGTGAATAAAATCGATTAAAAAAAGTCCCGTATGAAGTTATCCTTCGTACGGGACTTTTCCTATTTAGAGTCAATCTAGCTTCGGGCGCCAGAGCAAAGATGTGCTCGTAACGCTACGCTTTTACTCGCAAAAGCCGTTCTACGTGACGGCTTTGCCCGTCGCCTCTATGCGGGCGCCCTACGCTTTATAGAGCGTCCGTATATTCAACACCTGCTGGTAATAATTCCATCATGTCGATCCGTTCAAGACCATTATTAATTTTCGTCGTATAGCCTTTTTCATTTCGATCCATATAACCCGCTTTTGATCTCATCAACTTCTCAAGGGTTGCGGTTTTGGAAGGATCAATTTCAGACCATAACTCGTACGAGTGGATAAGGTCCTCTAATGTCAAATGTACGTAATCCCTACCGACAAATGTATGATCCGGTGAAATTTTATACCAAATATCTCCGTCCGGTCGGATCCATTTATTGACGTCCTTATCGAGAGCTGATTGAATGGCTTCTGCTGTTCGCAAGTATGCCGGGTCACCAAGCTCCTTATAGGCTAGCAAGAGTATGTTCATGCCGCCAAGCAAATGGTTCATTGAACTGTGTGTCTTTACGTTTTGCTTCCCAGGGAAATAATCCTGGATGTAAAACGAAGAGGCGTCAACTCTAATGATATTCCCTTTACTTTCTTGGGAGACGAGCAGGTCAGCGTAGTTTTTCAAGCCAAGTGTATAATCATCATGCCCGAACGCTTTTCCTCCATTATAAAGGAATAAAGCGATCTGCTCATTGAATCGCGTATCTACGAACGGAGCCGTAATGCCGAACAGATTTTTCAAATACGTGCTCGTCACTTCGGTTTCCCAATACGTTTTATCTCCTCTGAAGATGTCGAGGTTCGCGAATGAATTGAAGAGCAAGCTTTCAAAATACCGCTCTTTCGTTTCATTGTACAGCGCCATCGTACGATCCTCTTTCACGAGGAGCAAGTTACGGCCGTACCCTCTTCCAGATTTCGGCATTGGTTCAATTGTCGTGGCCATTTTATTGTATGGACCGTTTGCTGTATACCATTTGTTTCGCTTCTTATAATAAGTAGCCGATTCAAGCATCCATCGGTCCATGCTTTGATGGCTCGAGAAGAGCAACTCATCGGAAACAAGAAGCCATTGGTCAACAATGTCATACCCTCTCGAATGCAACGTATAGACGGAAAGCTGAGTATCTCCGAGGAGGATTCCGCTGAATGCCTCGCTTTCATCAAATAATTCACGCGTATGACTGCTTCCACCGTGCGGATATGTCATCGTCAGCTCTTTCGATCGATACGCCTTGCCGATCATCCGCTGTGATTTATCTCCATCAATTGAAGTCTTTTCAAACACACCTGTCGGATACGTCGTCAAATCGAAGCCGAATGTATCGTCTGTATCTTTTTTGATCGGGTAGCGGCTATATTCCCTTAATATCCCTTTCTCTACGTCGCCTTCCGTCTGGATGACATCAATTGTAATCGGCATCCGCTGAGGATTTTTCAGTTCCGTGAAAATGAAATAATCCCCGTTTTCCAATACACGTTTTGTTACATTTACGACAGCTGGAGAGTAGCCGCCTACTTTATACGTATATTGTGTGTCAGTTGAATGGGCGTGTTTCCTCGTCTTTTCACCCGCAAACTGCAACCAGGCATTGGAACGCAAGTATGTTTTGCCTGTTCCGCCTATCGGCACTTCTGCAAAATTCTGTTCGTGGCGGACTTGTTCATAATCGCCAAGTATAGTTGGTTTATTGAAGACGATTTCTCCAGTTTCTTCGATCATTCCGGCATTGACCATCGCTCGATGAAGGAAAACGACATACGTTCCTCGATTCACCGCCGTTTTCGGGTCAAATGTTCCGTCTTCTTTACCAGTCGTTATCCCGTGCTGGGCAAGAATTTTCACGCCTTCTCGGTGCGATTCGCTAATCCTATGCTGATCTTTAAATTGGATGTTCTCACCCGTGTCTTCCAAGTTGAAGGCACGTACCAGAACAGTTGCCATCTGTTCACGCGTCAATGAATCTCTTACGCCAAATGTCCCGTCTTCTTTACCAAGGAAAATGCCAGCTTTGTACGTTGCCATCGCCCCTTTTAAATGGGAAGACTTGCTGCTGACGTCCTTGAAGATTGGTTCGTACGGGGCGTCAGGTAGCTGAAGCGCGTTTGAGAGGAGATTCGCCGCTTGTCCCCGTGAAACTTCAAGCGCTGGTCTAAACTGCTTGTCCGGGTAGCCATTGATGACTCCCATATCGACAAGCTGCGTCACTTCGTCCTTAGCCCAAAACTCATTATGTATATCAGAGAAATTTTGGTCCATCGTTATTGTATTTGCATCTGTTGGGCTGCAGCCAACTAGCACAAGTACAATAGATAGCACACTCGACAGAACGATTGTCGTCATTCTATTTTTCGACACTATATAACACCCTCCTGCTATAAACCTTTTTCTTAAAGTCCTATCATAACATAAAGTGCAGCTTCAATCAGTGGGGATTTCTTTCCTTCCCACTATGTAGGTTCGGTTTAAATTTCGACAAAAAACCTCCTAATTGCTAGGAGGTTTTTCATATCCATTTAGACGATTCCGTATTTGCGCTCTTCAGCTTTTTGATTCAACCGGTCCAGTAAATAGCTCGTCGTTGTTTGTGTCTCTGTGCGCTCTTTTTTCGCGAACAGCTCGGTTGCAAGATTGACCGTACTGAATTGGCGTGCGAATTGCTCCACTTTCACGGCTGTCGCTTGTGCAAGTGCTGCTGTCGCCTGTTCAGCGATACCAACGTTTTCGGTTTGTTCATTTTCCTTCACTTCTTCAACAATCGCAGGCTGCACTTGTTTCGCGTTGAATGAAGAGGATGCAGCATTCCGCTCGTATGCACCTTTATTAATGGACGCGGCAATTTTCGCGATATCCGGTCGATATTCATTGACAGCTTCCAATGCGAAAGCCATTTCGTTCGGATGGTCTGCGAAATAAGGGTTTTCATACCAAAACTTATCTTCAAAACGGCCTTGCGACACCGCAAGTGGATTATTATAAGGTGAATTAAACCACTCGCTCGATGGCTTCGGAATGCCGTGCGCAGCAGCCAATTCCGGATCTTGGGCGAATGCAATGACGTGCGGGACGTCACCTGGAGCATTTTTGAAATCGGCAATGAGCTCGTTCATACGCGCTTGCCGTCTTGCGATTTCCGCCTGATCGCCTGATTGGACAGCTTCTTTTAAGGAACGATTTTGCACGTCGATCAAGTTGCCATAATAAAGCTTATTTTGCTTCATCACCCCGCCGACGTTGTCATACCAGGCAGGATGCTGTTTTGCTTGGAATTGATGGTAGTCGGACCAATCATTCGTCCGGACCGCTTCAAGGATGAGGGAGTTGCGTCCTTGGTTCACTGCTGCGAGCGGATTGATGGCAGCCGCTTCCTTGCCCCACACTTTCCGCCAGCCGTCACCCGATGGGCTATTCGCATCTTTCACTTGCATCGAGAAAGATTGTCGATCATTTAATACGGAAACAAACACGTCCCCACCCCTTGTTCATAATAGTATGTATGTCATTTACAAATATCTGTACGTTTTTCTCTATTGTACACTATTTCGACAGTAGTAGACAAAGAATGTAATAGATTTCTCAACAAAAAATCCACCTCTGTTGAACGTAGAGGTGGACTTTGGAATTATGCGTGTTTTTTTTCGTAATTGGCAATATGCTCTTCATACTGGAACGTCAATGCGATTTCGTCCCATCCATTCAATAGCATTTGCTTGTAATACGGATCGATATCGAAGGAGTACGTTTTTCCATCGTCGCCTTTGACAGTTTGCTCTTCCAGATTGATGTCTAATGTATATGGAGCGGATTCGCCTTTCGCTAACAGCTCTTCCACTTCCTCGACACGAAGGCGGATCGGCAAGATGCCGTTCTTGAAGCAGTTATTATGGAAAATATCCGCAAACGACGGGGCGATGACGACTTCGAAGCCGTAGTCCAAAATTGCCCACGGCGCATGCTCCCGAGAGGAACCACAGCCGAAATTGTCGTGAGCGACGAGAATCTTCGAGTCTTTGAATCGGTCGTCGTTCAAGACAAATTCTTTGTTTTCCGTGCCGTCTGCTTGGAAACGCCAATGGTAGAACAAGTATTTCCCGAAGCCGGTCCGTTCGATCCGCTTCAGAAATTCCTTCGATATGATCTGGTCCGTATCGACATTTTTACGATTCAACGGGGTCATGACACTTCGCACTTCATTGATCGGTTTCATAGTATCCATCCTTTCTTCATCTATGAGCGTTAGCCGCTTTTGTTATCGTCTAGACTCCGGGTGGCAACTCCTCGGGTCATAAGTCAGCTCTGCTACACGGCAAAGTGCGCCGTTTTGCAGATCCGCCTTATGCCTGTCGGAGTTAACCGCCGCCCTCCGCTTTTGTTAAGCATGTGCCAATTTCATTTCACGTACGTCTGTGAAACGACCGGCGATTGCTGCTGCCGCAGCCATAGCAGGGCTCATAAGATGAGTGCGGGAACCTGCTCCTTGCCGTCCCTCGAAGTTCCGGTTCGATGTCGATGCACATCGTTCGCCAGCAGGAACGACATCATCGTTCATCGCAAGGCACATACTGCATCCCGATTCACGCCATTCGAATCCTGCCTCGATGAAGATTTTATCCAAACCTTCTTCTTCTGCCTGGCGTTTCACCGTTCGCGAACCAGGAACGACGATTGCTGTAACGTTCGGATGAACTTTCTGTCCAGCGATCACTTCTGCCGCATCGCGCAAGTCGTTCAAGCGGGCATTTGTGCAAGACCCTATGAAAACGTGCTGGATTTCGATTGAAGTAAGCGGTGTCCCTTCTTCTAATCCCATATAAGCAAGTGCTTTTTTCAAAGCCTCTTTATCTGATTCATCTTCAAAATCTGCCGCGGACGGTACATGGGCACTAATGCCGGATCCCATCGACGGGTTCGTGCCCCATGTTACGAATGGCTCGATTTCATCTGCGTCGATCTCAAGAACTTTATCGTAAACAGCGCCTTCGTCCGTTGCGAGTGCCAACCATTTTTCTGCTGACTGCTCGAATGCTTCGCCTTGAGGAACATGACGACGTCCTCTCAAATACTCGATTGTCGTTTCATCCGGGCTGATCAAACCAGCTTTCGCCCCTGCCTCAATAGACATATTGCAAATGGTCATCCGTTCTTCCATCGTCATGGAACGGATTGCTTCACCTGTGTATTCGGCAATATGTCCCGTTCCGACGTCGATGCCAAATTTTGAGATGATTGCTAGGATGACGTCCTTCGCAGTGACGCCAAAGCCGAGATTTCCATTAATTCGGATTTCCATTGTTTTCGGTTTTGATTGCCATAGCGTCTGTGTCGACAAGACATGCTCGACTTCACTCGTACCAATTCCGAACGCAATCGCTCCGAATGCACCATGCGTTGAAGTATGGCTATCTCCGCAAACAATCGTCTTGCCCGGCTGTGTCAACCCGAGTTCTGGACCGATAATGTGAACAATCCCCTGATCCGGATGCTCCATATGGGCAAGCTCGATACCGAACTCCTCGCAGTTTTTCTCCAATGTCGTAATTTGTTTCTTCGCAATCGGATCGTTGATCGTCGGCAAATTTCGTGTCGGGACATTATGATCCATCGTCGCGTAACATAGGTCGGGGCGGCGAACTTTCCGCCCTGCGAGCCGTAATCCTTCAAATGCTTGAGGTGAAGTCACTTCATGCAATAAATGAAGGTCGATGTACAACAAATCCGGTTTTCCTTGTTCTTCGTATACAACGTGTTGATCCCAAATTTTCTCTATAATCGTTTTAGCCATTTGAGTTTCTCCCTTCATTTCAGACGTAAGAAAACATAATGCTATTCGAGACGAACTCCAAATCGAGTTCAGCAATCACTTTATCTGTCCACTCTTCTGTTGTAAGAGCACGTTCTGCATCCTTTGCAAGGTCCGCTGTGAAATGACCATCCTCAAATACAGTATTCACCGCTTTTTCAATCGCGGCTGCTTCCGTCTCCATTCCGAATGAATAGCGCAGCATCATCGCTGCCGACAAAATGGCCGCGGCTGGATTCGCAACGCCCTTGCCCGCAACGTCAGGCGCAGAGCCGTGCACGGGTTCGTAAAGGCCAAAACCATCGGATCGAACACTTGCTGACGGCAGTAGACCAAGTGAACCGGTAATGACGGATGCCTCATCGCTTAAAATATCGCCGAACATGTTTTCAGTGACCACAACATCGAAGGATTGTGGATTTGTAATTAATTTCATCGCTGCAGAGTCGACGAGCTGATGCTCAACTTCTATATCTGGATAGCCTTTTCGTTTCTCTTCGACGACTTCCCGCCATAGCTTACTCGACTCAAGTACATTCGCCTTATCGACGGATGTCACTTTCCCTCTCCGTAAGCGAGCCAGTTCAAAAGCCTTTTCAACGATCCGTTCGATTTCTTCACGTGTATAGACGAGTGTATCGACTGCGGATGTTTCTGTCTTGCGGCTCGGTTGCCCGAAGTAAAGGCCCCCTGTCAACTCGCGGACGATCATCATATCGACATTACGAACGATATCCTCCTTCAAAGGAGAAGCTTGAATCAAGGAAGGGACCGCTTTTACTGGTCGAAGGTTCGCAAATAAATCAAAATGCTTTCGAATCGCCAGCAACCCTTTTTCCGGACGCAATTCCGAAGGGTTCTGGTCCCATTTAGGACCGCCGACCGCCCCTAAGAGCACTGCATCACTCGATTCACAGAGTTCGACTGTCTCCTTCGGAAGCGGATCGTTGAATGCATCGATCGCCGCCCCTCCGATTGAACCGTAATTGAAATGGAATGTGTGGTTGAACCGTCTTGCAACCACTTCAAGAATACGCACTGCCGCCGACGTCACTTCCGGTCCGATTCCATCACCTTGTAATACAGCTACTCTTTTTTCCATTGAACTTCTCCTCCTTGTTGTCATTCCCATTCGCAAAATCTTCTGACTTGAACATGTATAAATCATTCCAAACGACTTCCTAAAAGCGCATAAACTCATCCATTTACGCATAAACCAACTTATTTGCGCATAAATTGCGAGATTGGCACATAAATCTATTTATTTACGCATAAATTGCGATACTCGCGCATAAATCCCCACAATTACGCATAACTCAATTTCCACCTAAGCGTTTTTCTTCATTGACCAACAGTTTCTAATACTTTCATCTGATCTTTCACCAGTTTTCGGTTAATGGCGTTCAAGTATGCTTTCGCTGACGCTTCCAACACATCTTGTGAAACATCGCGACCTGTGAATGTTTCGCCATTGAAACGCAAGTTGACGACGGCTTCCCCTAGAGCATCGCGTCCTTTTCCAATCGATGTGACGCGGTAATCCAATATGTTGACTTGCCCTTTGACGAGCAGCTCAAGCGCATTGAAGATCGCCTCTACTGAACCAGCGCCTGTTGTCGCAACGACAACATTTTCTCCGGAAGGGTCCTTCGCTGAGATTGTTGCAGTCGGAACGTTCGAAGTGCCATATTGCACTTGCACATTTGTCAATTCATAAATGTCCGCATCCGCATCTTCGATTTGACGCCCTGTGAAGAGCACGAATAGATCGTCTTCCGTAATTTCCTTTTTGCGATCTGCGAGCTTCTTGAATTCGGCGAAAGCTTTATTCAATTGCTCATCGCTTAGCTCAAAGCCCATTGAAATGGCGCGGTCCTTGAATGCATGGCGACCGGAATGCTTCCCGAGTGCTAGCGGAGCTGTCTTATCACCAATCAGTTCCGGAGTGATGATTTCGTATGTCTCCCGATTTTTCAACATGCCGTCCTGGTGAATTCCGGATTCATGCGCGAAAGCATTTTTCCCGACGACTGCCTTGTTCGGCTGAATGACGACACCTGTCAACTGGCTGACCAATTGGCTTGTGCGTTTGATTTCCTGTAAATTAACGCCTGTTTCCAATCCGTAAAAGTCCTTGCGGATATGGAGTGCGACTGCAATTTCTTCGAGCGCTGCATTTCCAGCCCGTTCACCGATCCCGTTAATCGTGCCTTCGACTTGATCGGCACCATTTTCAATTGCTGCAATGGAGTTTGCGACTGCCATTCCTAAGTCGTTATGGCAATGCGCAGATAGTTTCACGCGCTCAATGCCTGTCACGTTCTCCTTCAAGAATTTGAATAAAGCACCATATTCAAGCGGCGTTGCATAACCGACCGTGTCTGGGATATTGATTGTCGTCGCACCTGCTTTGATCACTTCATTGATGATCCGGACGAGGAATTCAGGGTCGGAACGGAATGCGTCTTCTGCTGACCATTGAACGAGAGGAAAGAATTTTCGAGCGTATTTTACAGCTTCAACTGCAATATCTACGACCTGGTCAGGCGTCTTCATCAATTTATGTTCCATATGGATCGGAGAAGTAGCCAAAAATACGTGGAGATGTGGTTGCTGTCCACCTTTAAGCGCTTCCCACGAAGTATCGATATCGCTCTTCAACGCACGGGCAAGCCCGGTTACTGTCGAGTTCTTCACTGTATTCGCAATGCGTTGCACCGCTTCGAAATCACCAGGTGAAGAAGCAGGGAACCCTGCTTCGATCACCGTAGCGCCAAAACGTTCTAGTTGGCGGGCAATTTCCATCTTTTCAGCCGTATTCAGATTAATGCCGGCTGATTGTTCTCCATCACGAAGTGTCGTATCAAAGATGTCAATTTTTCGCACTACCCACCACTTCCTTCTGTTGTGCTTTCTTGCCTTCATTAACGAACGGCATCATTTCACGAAGCTTTGCGCCAACAACTTCGATTTGGTGTTTCGCTTCTGACTCTTCATATGCATTGTAATTTGGACGGCCGTTTTCGTTCTCTTCGATCCAGCCTTTTGCAAATTTACCTTCTTGGATATCAGTCAAGATGTCTTTCATGCGTGCTTTCGTGTCTGCATCAACAACGCGTGGACCAGATACGTAATCGCCCCATTCAGCAGTATCGGAAATTGAATAACGCATTCCCGACATTCCGCCTTCGTACATCAAGTCAACGATCAGTTTCAATTCATGCATCGTTTCGAAATAAGCGAGTTCAGGCTGATAACCTGCTTCTACCAATGTTTCGAAGCCTGCTTTGACGAGGGAAGTCAACCCACCGCAAAGTACCGCTTGCTCACCGAATAGGTCTGTTTCCGTCTCTTCCTTGAATGTCGTTTCAAGTACGCCTGCACGAGCTCCACCAATTCCTTTCGCATATGCGAGGGCAACGTCTTTTGCTTGACCTGAAACGTCTTGGTAAACCGCGAACAATGCCGGTACACCAGCGCCTGTTTCATACGTTCTACGTACGAGATGACCAGGGCCTTTTGGTGCAACAAGGAATACGTCCACGTCTGCTGGAGGTACGATTTGACCGAAGTGAACGTTGAAACCGTGTGCGAATACGAGTGATTTTCCTGCTTTCAATGCCGGTGCGATTTCTTCGTCATATACTTTCTTTTGTCTTTCGTCTGGAAGAAGAATCATGATGACGTCAGCTTCTTGAGCTGCTTCGCTTACAGGTTTTACGTCAAGTCCGTCTTCTTTCGCTTGGTCGAATGATTTACCTGGGCGTACACCGACGACAACTTTGAATCCTGAGTCTTTCAAGTTTTGTGCGTGTGCATGACCTTGTGAGCCGTAACCGATGATTGCGATCGTTTTTCCTTGTAGAAGTCCTTCGTTGATATCTTGGTTGTAATACATTTTAGCCATTGTAAATTCCTCCTCGGGGTTTTCGATTTATTTGTTATTTTAAAATAGATAACTGTGGTGCATTGCTTTTTTGGATTTCACGTGTGAATGCCGTTACACCGGTTCTAGCCAACTCTTTAATGCCATAAGGCTTGACGAGATCGATGAATGCCTCAATCTTTTCGGGTGTGCCTATCACTTGATACGTGACGACGTTCTTTCCGGAGTCGATGATCGTTGCACGGAAAGGTTCAACAACACTATTGATTTCACTACGTGCATGCGGTGGAGAGACAACTTTCACAAGTGCCAATTCCCGCATGACGATCGCTTTGTCAGTAATGTCATTCACTTTGATAACGTCAATCTGCTTTTGTAGCTGCTTGACGAGCTGTTCGATTTTCTGCTCATCTTCCACATGGACAATGAATGTCATCTTCGACATGCCAGGTTTTTCGGAATGCCCGACTGTAATGCTTTCGATGTTGAATTGCCGTTTCATGAGCAATCCTGTCACCCGGTTCAATACTCCGCTTTGATTGATGACAGTGACCGTAATGACTCTTCTCATTTGCTCTTCACTCCGATCATTTCTTGTAGTCCTTTTCCTGGTGCCACCATCGGATAGACGTTTTCTAGCATTTTCACCCGGCAATCGATAAGTACCGGTTCATCCGACAAGAGTGCTTCGCGGAATATTTGTTCAGCGTCCTCTTTTTTCGTGATGCGATAGCCTTTTAAATCGTATGCTTCGGCAAGTTTGACGAAATCCGGTTGAACTGGAATCAATGACTGCGAGTAGCGTTCATCGTAGAACGTTTCTTGCCATTGGCGCACCATTCCGAGCGCTCCATTGTTCAAGATGACAACTTTCACCGGAATCCTCATTTCCTGTAAGAGGGATAGTTCCTGTGCTGTCATTTGGAAACCGCCGTCTCCGACGATCGCGACGACCCTTTTATCCGGCTTCGCGATTTGTGCACCGATCGCAGCCGGGAATCCGAAGCCCATCGTTCCGAGACCTCCAGAAGTTACCCAATGGTCTGGATTGTTCAATGAATAATATTGAGCCGCCCACATTTGATGCTGTCCGACGTCTGTCGTGACAATCGCATCTCCCTCTGTAATTCGGTGGATCATTTGAACCGCTTCTTGCGGCAGGATTTCGTGCTCGTCAGTGTTGTACCATAATGGCGCTTCTTCTTGTAAACCGTTCAAGTAAGCAATCCAATCTGCTGTATCCGGCGCTTCGAATTCCTGTTCAAGTAACGCTTTCAAAGCCTCTTTCGAATCCGCGACAATCGGAATTTCAGTAGGTACGTTCTTACCGATTTCTGCAGGATCAATGTCGATATGAATGACCTTTGCATGCGGTGCGAATGAATTCAAATTACCTGTCAGCCGGTCGTCGAATCGAGCACCGACGTTGACGAGTACGTCACATTCACTAATGGCCATATTCGCTGTATACGTCCCGTGCATGCCGGCCATCCCTAGGAATAATTCGTGGTCCCCGGCAATGCTGCCGAGTCCAAGCAAAGTGTTTGTAATCGGTATCCTTTTCGATTCGACCAAAGTTCTCAATTCTTCCATCGCCTGGCCGTGCAAAACGCCTGCACCTGCGAGAATGAGCGGCTTCTTAGCGAAGCGGATCGCTTCAACTGCCTTTTGTATTTGCAAGTAATTTGGAGTCGTTGTCGGTTGGTATCCCGGTAGATTCACCTCTACATCGCGCTCAACATCTCCGACAAAGATTTCTGTCGCTATGTTTTTTGGAATGTCAACGACAACTGGGCCGCGTCTTCCCGTTGAAGCGATGTGGAATGCTTCTTTGATGATTCTTGGGAAATCCTTGAGATCTTGTACTTGATAGTTATGCTTTGTAATTGGTTGCGTAATGCCGATGACGTCTGCCTCCTGGAATGCATCCGTCCCAATTACTGAGCTTGCAACTTGCCCTGTGAAAACGACGAGTGGCAATGAATCCATCATGGCGTCCGTAATACCTGTAACCAAGTTCGTCGCACCCGGACCTGACGTCGCAATAACTACTCCCGGTTTACCGGATACTCGCGCATAGCCTTCCGCTGCGTGGATGGCCCCCTGTTCATGACGTGCAAGCACATGGGGAATCGGATCCTTGTATAATGCGTCGTAAATCGGTAAAACAGCACCTCCAGGGTAACCGAAAATGACTTCGACACCTTGGTCTTTCAACCCTTTAATCAAGACTGCAGAACCATCCATTGGTTGATTATTCTGTTGCACAGCCTGAGGCTCCGGCGCCAATTCCATAACTGCCTGCTTCGTTTGAACTTCCGCACTCATGTACGAACTCCTCCTTACTTTTTTCTCATTAATTGTTTTTATATAAAGAAAAAGCTTTTTCTCCCCACACAAAGAAGCCTAGTTCTTCGTATAAGGGATGAAAAAGCTTTTCATGGTACCACCCTTGTTCGCGGCATTTGCCGCCTCGTGAATGGAATTATTAGAAATTCCACTCGCTGATAACGAGCCCATCTTTCACGAGCCCGGGATTGCCTAATCAGTAACCTTTTCAGCAATCCACTCCGGGGTGATGTCGCGGATAGTTGCATTGCCGGCTTCCAGCACGACCGGCTCTCTGTGAATGCAAGGATCTATCCCCTTTTGCCCCATCATCGATTTTTATATTTTCATGACGCCGCCTGTACTTGCAGACGTAACTAGTTTTGAATATCTAGCTAAATAGCCTTTTTTAATCTTCGGTTCAAATGGCTGCAACTTCGCTCTGCGTTCTGCCAATACTTCATCTGGCACTTTCAACTCGATCGTCCGGTTCGTCAAATCGATGTCGATAATGTCTCCATCTTCGACTAATGCGATTGGGCCGCCTTCAGCTGCTTCCGGTGAAATATGGCCGATGGAAATGCCTCGGGATGCCCCGGAGAAACGGCCATCTGTAATGAGTGCTACTTTAGTTCCTAAGCCTCTTCCTTGGATAGCGGACGTTGGAGCAAGCATTTCCGGCATGCCCGGTCCACCTTTTGGACCTTCGTAACGGATGACGACGACATGCCCTTCACGGACTGTGCCGTTGTCGATGTTCTCCTGCGCAGATTCCTGGGAGTCGAAGACGATTGCTTCGCCAGTGAACTGCTTGATGGAAGGATCGACAGCTCCGACTTTAATGACGCCGCCGTCCGGTGCAATATTTCCAAATAGAACGGATAGGCCTCCTACCGGACTGTACGGATTATCTTTCGTTCGGATCACTTGATCGTTTGTAATATGATAGTCCTGGACGTCTTCACCGATCGTTTTCCCTGTAATGGTAATTCGATCCGGGTGGATAGCTCCAGGTATTTTTGTAAGTTCATTGATGATAGCGCTGACGCCGCCTGCTCTGAAAATGTCATCCATGGAAATATCGGATGCCGGCATGATTTTCGCTAAATACGGAACTCGTTCGGCAACTTTGTTAATATCCTGAACGCTATATTCGATTTCTGCTTCGTGTGCAATCGCCAATGTATGTAAAACTGTATTTGTCGATCCGCCCATCGCCATATCGAGAGCGAACGCATCGTCGATCGCTTCCTTCGTGATGATGTCACGAGGTTTAATATCTTCTTTCACCATACGGACCAAATGTTTCGCCGCTTCTTTGATCAACTTGTGACGCTCTTCAGATGTAGCGACAATCGTTCCATTGCCTGGCAATGCCATTCCTAGCATTTCCATGAGGCAGTTCATCGAGTTCGCCGTGAACATTCCCGAGCACGATCCGCAAGTCGGACATGCGTTGTTTTCAATATCGAGAAGTTCTTCGGCTGTCATCTTGCCGGATTTGTAAGCTCCGACCCCTTCGAACACTGACGTAAGGGAAAGTGGTGCTCCAGTAGACGAGACTCCTGCCTCCATCGGTCCGCCTGAGACGAAGACAGAAGGGACATTTGTCCGAACCGCTGCCATGAGCATTCCCGGCGTGATCTTGTCACAGTTCGGGATGTAGAACACTCCGTCGAACCAGTGGGCATTGATGACCGTTTCCGCTGCGTCCGCAATCAGTTCGCGGCTCGGCAACGAGTAACGCATACCGATATGCCCCATCGCGATTCCATCATCCACACCGATCGTGTTGAATTCGAATGGAACTCCACCAGCTTCCCAAATTGCTTCTTTAACGATTTCAGCAAATTTATTCAAATGTTTATGGCCTGGAATTATATCAATATATGAATTACAGACACCGATGAAAGGTTTCTCTAAATCTTTCGTTTTGACACCCGTCGCGTAAAGGAGACTCCTATGAGGCGCACGGTCAATCCCTTTTTTAATCATGTCACTTCTCATTGCAATCTCTCCTAATCAAATCATCCAAGAGCGTTCGTGCTAGATGAATTATGTGAAATGAATCACATATCTAAATAGATTGTTGCTATCATATATCGGATATCGGCCCACGTCAACAGTCTTTTTATAATTATTGTTCAATTAAGAATTATGTTTAATTTTGTATCCGCTTACATCCGCGATATATTGCATATTAAACCAATTATGACATTTTAAAAATATTTTTTTGAATTTCTTGACCAAGGACGTAACCAAGAATAGTTTCAAAGTTTAAATGGAAGTAAATAGGTTAAACAAAGAAGGTGAATGAAGATTCCTTTACCATTCTCGTAGATAAATGAACAAACAAAAAAGACGCATTCCCACCTCAAATGCGCATACGTTTTTTCTACGCTTTTCGAGGGGGTCATGCGTCACTCTAAGGATATATGCGTGTTTCATAAAAAAATAAAGAAAGTAGTGCCCCTGCCTATTCGTTGAATTTGTCGATTCGCCAGCCAGATTTCTTCACGTGAACGAAGCTGACGAGAAATGTTTCGGCTGTTCGCGTGTCACCGATCGGGACGGTAAGTTCGAATGTCTTCTTGCCCTTTTTCGATTTTAGTTCTTTTGCTGTCGCAATGTCCCATAACAATAGCGATTCGGAATCTGGTTCCGTCACAGGCGATGCCAATTTTCCATGGAATTTCTTGATTCCGTTTTCTTTCATGAACCGTTTCACTTTCTTCTTCGTCACGTGCTTCTGCAGTTCCGCTCTCAATTTCTTCTTGGAATCCAAATGTGCTGCCAAATAGCGGTATTCCAAGCCTTTACTTGCAAATGTTTGGTACTCGCCTTCCTTATACAACCCGCCAGCCTGAATAATTGTTTCCGTTCCTATCCATGCGATTGTCAATTCGACAGCATCTTTCGGCGTTAGTGCAGCTTGGTCCGCTAGTGTATTCCCGCCGCAAGCTGTCGTCATGAGTAATAGTAAAATGACCGACACTACGTTCATTGTCTTTTTCAACGTGCAACCCCCTGAGAGCTAATACTTTAACGTATGAACTATCTAGGGGCTACATACACCATCGTGTCAATTTCAATGGTAATTACTCAAGCGGCCTTCGACTTTATTCACTTGCGGCAATCCGATTGTCTCGCTCTGATATTTTGAATTTATTCTCAAACAGGCTTGCGGCGAGTGCGCCGACTGTCAAATTGATGACCATGTTGGCGACGGCTGGCACCGCTGCGAGTGAGCTAACGTGCTCCATTGCAAGTGTTGCGGCAAGTGCAGTATTGCAAATGCCTGTATGAAACAGGATGGCGCGCGCGTTCGGTTCCGCTACTTTTAATAACTTCGAAATGATATAGCCTCCTACCATCGGGATGCATACTTGAAATACCCCCGCTGCAAAAACGAGCGGAAGCACCGATAGATTTTGCTGTAAAGATTGTTGTGCGCTTGAAATGACCGACAAAATGACGATAAACAAGGCGAGCTGGGAGAGGACCGATGTATACGGTTTGATGACCTCTACCCTTTTCGTCCATTTCCATTGGATGAACAATCCTGCCAACAATGGGAGGAACACGATGTAAATAATATTGAGAAAGAGCGGCCAAAATGCAATCGGGATTAATTTTCCCGCAAACACTTGCACGAGCGTAGGCGTTAAAACAGGTGATATGAATGTATCCATCGTCGCCATCGTGATGCTCAAAGCCACTTCTCCGCCTGCCATGAACGTGTAAATATTGGCGGACGTACCACTCGGTACAGTACCTGATAAGATAATACCCGTCGCAATTTCTGCTTCGTCCCTGAAAAACAAATAAGCAATTCCAATCGCAACAACGATGTTCAAAGTCCACTTCAAGAAAACGCCGATACATGCAAATTTCGGATTTTTAATGATCGCTATCAATTTATCTGTCGACAACGACAAGCCCATCAGGAGAAAGATGGTTCCAAGTGCGGCGCCTGTCAATCCACGGATGTGAATGAAGAGCTCAGGAGCTAAGTACGCAATTACGGATAAAAGGACAATCCAAATCGGTAAATATTTTGAAATGATGTTTGTCGCTATTTGCAATACTTTCAATGGATTCCCTCCTTTTCACGTCCATCCCTTCTACTTGGTCATTTCCCTCCATTTGATCCCATTAGTTTTTCGTGAATAAAATCGACTACGTGCATGGCGCGGGTGGCTCCGGACAAGCCTTCCCTTTCTACGCCAACCTTCATTTGAAGTAAACATCCTGGGTTCGTCGTAATGATCGTCGTTGCTTGAATCCGTTTCACCTCTTCCATTTTCGAACCGAGAATCCGTGAAGCCATTTCTGGTTGAAGTAAATTATAGACACCGGCGGAACCGCAACATAAATGTGCGTCGGGCAATTCCACAAACAGACTATTGGAAACCGCTTTTAACATGTCCCTCGGCTCGTCCTTCACCCGATTGACATTTCGTAAATGGCAGGAATCCTGATAGGTGACGATTTCTGTAGCCTCCGTTTTCGGTTGCTTCAACAACTCTTCAACGATGCCGAGTTTCACGAGAAGCGAGGAAATATCAATCTGTTTTTCGACAAAGCGCCGAGCCAATACATGCAATTCTGTATCCCGATCGAACAGTCGGTCATATTCAGATAGGAACGCGCCACAACCGCCAGCATTGTTGACGATGTAGTCGATTCCATCGAGATCGAACGCTTCGAGATTCACTTTCGCGTTCCGTCTTGCTCGCTCCATTTCTCCACTATGCCCTTGAAGAGCTCCGCAACATTGCTGCCCTTTCGGTATGATGACCTCGCAGCCAAGCAGGTTCAACAAGTCGATTGTATTCCGGTTTGTCTCCTGGAATATCGTATCCATGAGGCAGCCGGAAAAAAAGGCAACCGTTGTTTTCTTTTCGGTCGGTGGCAGTTGCTCCCGTCTCTTTTTTGGCGGCGTGGGCAGCGACTTTTCCATATCTTTCATAAAAGGCGGGAATAGCTCCATGAATCCGACTTTCCGAACGACTTTTTGCAAACCGGATTTTTGATAAAACGTTACGAGTTTCACGGCAGTCTTCATTTTCCGTTGATCAGCGAAAAGATGGTCGAATGCCCCTTTCCGGACTGCCTTCTCTTTCAATGAAAGCGATTTGACCGAAAGGACCGCTTCCCGCGTCTCCTCGATGAGCGTCCCGTATTGGACACCCGCAGGACACGCAGGCTCACACGCCCTGCAACCGAGACAGAGATCGAAAGCCTCTTCAATGGAGCCGTCCCATTCGACAACCCCGTCACGTACAGCTTTCATAAGTGCAATCCTTCCGCGAGGCGACTGGGTTTCGTCATAATCAGAATGAATGTACGTCGGACAGGCTGGCAGACAGAAGCCGCAACGCATGCAATCCATTAGCCTGTTTTCATCGACATGGGTGACGAATGATTGCCGGATCAGTTCAGCCTGGGCGTTACTCATTATGCACCACGACCCTTTTCTTCACCGACTTGGCGAATATTTTCCCTGGGTTCATAATGTTGAGGGGATCAATCGCCAGCTTGATCGCTTTCATCGTGTCGATTCCTGCTTTGCCGATTTTCCATTCCAAATAAGGCGCTTTCATTTCACCAACCCCATGTTCGCCCGTAATCGTACCGCCGAGTTTAATAGCATGGTCAAAAATCTCCGCGAACGCCATTTCCACCCTCGCCATTTCCGCTTCATCCCTTACATCGGTCAAGATTGTCGGATGCAAGTTCCCGTCTCCCGCGTGTCCAAATGTACAAATAAGCAGATCGTATTTAGCAGCAATTTCCTGGACAGCTTTCACCATCTTCGCAATTTCAGAGCGCGGGACAGTAGCATCCTCAAGAATTGTTGTTGGCCGTTTTCTTGCGAGTGCGGACAGCGCGACTCTGCGCGCAATGCTCAACCGAGCTGCCTCTTCCGCCGATTGCGCCATCTGTGTTGACGTTGCACCGTGCTCCATGCAAAGCTTGTGGACAAGTTCCATATCTCTTTCGACAACAGCCGGATCTCCATCCTGTTCAATGAGAAGCATCGCTTCGCAATTCGTTGGCAAGCCGATTTTCATAAATTCTTCAACTGCTTCAATCGTTCCTTGATCCATGAACTCCAGTGTCGCGGGAACGATTTTCGCTGCAATAATCGAAGAAACTGTCTGTGCGGCCTTTTCGAGAGTGTCGTAAAATACGAGTAGCGTCTTTTTTGTCTCAGGTGCGGGAATGAGACCTAATGTGATCTCTACAATGATTCCAAGCGTCCCTTCCGAACCGACGAATAAACTTGTCAGATCATAACCCGCCACATCCTTTGCGAGTTTCCCGCCTGTCGTCAACAATTCACCGTTTGGTAGGACAATTTTAAGCGCTTTCACGTAATCGCGGGTGACGCCATATTTCAACCCTCGCAAGCCTCCGGAATTCTCACTCACATTCCCGCCAATCGTCGAAATGCTCATTGAACTTGGATCAGGCGGGTAGAACAATCCCTTTTCTGCAACCCTTTCATTGATCATTTGTGTAATGACGCCTGGCTGGACCGTCAATGTCAGATTCTCTTCATCCAGCTCCAAAATCCGGTTCATCCGGTTGAATAAAACAACGACTCCCCCAGAAGTCGGTGTCGTTCCTGCCGCAAGATTTGTCCCGGAACCGCGGGAAATGATTGGAACTTTATATTCGGCACAAACTTTTACAACCTCTTGGATTTCCTCAATGGAAGCGGGCGAAAGGACCAAATCCGGCAACGCCTGAAAATTGGCCGTCGCGTCATAGGAATAAGCCAATTTTTGCGCTGTCGAACTTCTTGCATGAGCACTACCCGTAATGGCAATCAATCGTTCTTTTACATGCTCATCCATAAAGCAGCCTCCTCCTAAACTCCGATTTCATCATAGACATTTTCCCTCTCCCAATAATGTTTTTAAGTTAATAGTATGGGAATTCTAAGAAATTCTCAATGAAAATTCATATTTACTTAATCCAGCTGATTACCTCCGCTCCCATAAGTGGTGGGATGAATGCAGAATTCTCTAAGATACAGTTTGAATTCAACCCCCGGCTGAATTAAGTAAAAGCCTCCGGCGGATGTCACGGATTTTCAAGAGGAGTTTATCGAGCTAGCTCGATAAAAATCCGGACACAATTACGCCAAGGCGTAATTGATAGTTCATCTTCAGAAAAATCTTTCGACAATTTTCGAGCTTTCTCCTGTCTGTGGATAACTTTGTCCACGTTTTCCACTACACCCCCCTTGACTTATGCGGCTTACAAACAAGTTAACCACAACTTATCCACGGTTAACTGTGGATATCGGAACGATTGTTCTTAAAATGATTTTTTGGTAAGGTAAAAACAGCAAAACTACTATCGTATGCAAACAGGTAGAAATGAATGACAAGGAGGAGAAAGAAATTGTTAAAAATACCGGATGATTTTCTAATCGACTCGTACAAAAAAGCAATTGCGCTGAACCTTTGTCCACAATTCATTAGTCTTTTGGAAAAAGAAATTAAACGCCGCCGTTCCTTACAATTCGCTCACCGAGATTCTGATTTCTGCTACATTAAAAAAGAGAGCCCCTCCATTCATTGACGGACAAGCTCTCTTTCTTTTTATCTTATTTCACAGTTACTTGTAGATAGATTCCTTTTGTGACGGATCTTCCGCTTTTATCTTTCCACTCAGGGTGGATGATCAATAAATACTCCTTGCCAGACTGTAAGGGTGCATTCGGAATCACTTCAATTGTCTTTCCGTTTTTCACTTCTAGTCGGACACTGCTCTCTTTTCCACCAATCTCGATCAATTGGACTGAATGTGTTCCAAGTTGACGCCAATCCATCTCTTTCGTCAAACTGACCGTAAATGTCTTCGTCGTCTTAACGTTTTCCAATGAAGGGAATGCCGAATATCCTTCTAACTTCGACAAAAGCTGATCATAATGCGCTGTCGTCAGTTCTTCATTTTCCGGCGTTGACACGTCCGGTGCAACACCAACTTTATCTACAGCAATGCCCTTTGGTGAATAAAAACGGGCAGTCGTCAATTTCAATACACTTCCATCATTGAAAGCGTACATCGATTGCATCGTCCCTTTTCCGTATGAATTCCTTCCATACAATAGCGCTGCTTGTTGTTCTTTCAAGTTAACAGCTAGCATTTCGGATGCGCTGGCACTGAATTCATTGATGAGCAACGAAACGGGGCGATCGATATTCTGCTTCTGCTTGACGGAAGGATAAATAGTCGGCTGCTTATTTTTCTCTCGTAATTGGAAAGCTTGCTCGACCCCTGGGAAAAAGCCCGCAATGTCTTGTGCCGCAGTTATATAGCCTCCCCCGTTATTTCGGATATCGACGATGAACCCCTCTGCTCCTGCAAGTGATTGGATGGCGCTCGCCATTTCTTTGCCGGAGTCGGTCGCAAAACTGTTTAACCGAATATAGCCGATATTCCCGCCAAGCATTTCATACTCGACCGTCGGCAAATGGATTTCCGCTCGCCGGATTGTCATTTGGATAGGCCGATCAGTCTTTTCCCGTTTGATTGTGAGGGAAACCACTGTATCCTCTTTTCCACTAATCAAAGGGACTGCCGCCTGCACGGACTTTCCTTTCAACGATGTACCGTCGACATGCGTAATGACGTCGCCAGGAAGTATTCCCGCTTTGAATGCAGGGCCATCTGTAATGACGGAAATCACTTTAATGCCCTCACTGCTTTCCTCGAGCACTACACCGATTCCGACAATGCGCTGCTCAATTCCGTTTATGAAACTTTCATACTCCTGTTTGGACATATAGACGGAATGGGCGTCAAGGCGATCCGTAATCTCTTTCCCTGTTTTTCCTTCCAAAACGCTCTGAGGGACGTCGTCGATATAATATTGCTTCACAAGCTGACGAATTTCATTGATCGGCTCTGCCGCAGTCACTTGATGGAACGGCAGCATGACAAAAAGAAGAGCAAACAGCGCAATAAGTGACTGCATTTGTTTTCTGAGCAAACTAAATCCCCGTTTCTATTAAGTAATAACTACTATTATACTTCTTTCCGCTCGAATTAGAATACCATTTTTTTCACACAATCCTTTCTAACATCCTGCATCTTTCGACCGATATACTAGATAGATAAATAAATAGACTTTATGGAGGTGTAGCCGTGTTCAGAAAGAGTTTACTTCATCTAGCGATCATCATTCTTGTCGTCACCAGTTTTTCAACAGGTCGCACCGTAGAAGCGAGTGCCCCTGTGAAAGGGACTTTTGTCAGCGTTACATATGAGGACGTGCAATTAGACAAAGACAGCTCCGAAAAGAGATTAAAAGAAGTGACGATTAAAAATGCACAAGGCCGTACAATCACTTTGACTATCGACAAATTCGCCCATTTGACGGTCGATTCCCGCCCAGTCAAAATCGAGGCATTCAAGCTTGGGATGGAAGTCGAGGCGGATGTGAATTTACGCCGTGTGAAAGCAATGCGTGGAAAAACGGGTACAGAGCCTGCCGCTATAAGTAAGCGCGATAAAGTGATCACTGCTACGATCACACAAATCGACCGAAATGGGAAATTCCTGACCGTCAAACGCGATGATGGTAGAGAGAGCACGTATTTCATTACGAATCGGACTGAGTTTTTCAAAGGGACGACGTTACGGGATCTAAGCGTCTTCTATGAAGGGGATCGCGTGAAGCTCACACTGCCAGAATACGACACGAACCGCCTGGAAACGGTAGAAATCATCGAACAAGGCATTAAGATCGAAGGATTGTACAAAGGGACTATCCTTCGAATCGACCAGACGAACAATAAGCTTCTATTGAAAGATGAAAAGGTATTCGAAAACTGGTATTGGCGCGATCGTACATATAAGAGCACGAGCAGCTATACGTACTCGACGAAGACACCGATCTACGTCGGCGATGAACAGATTCGCCCGGATAGACTCCGCTATTATGCCGGAAACGAAGTCCATTTCGTAACGATCAAGCAATTCGGCAAGGAAGTCATTGAAAGAATGGTCATTCAAAAGGAAAACGAGCGGACGTTCAATGAAGCGCTCGCTTCGGTCAACACGAAACGAAAAGAAGTTGGACTGCGTCAATCAGGCATTTTCAAATATCATGATGGCACCATTTTGATTCGGAACGGACGATTGGTCGACCCAATTGCGTTGCAGGCAGCAGGTACAGCGTTTATTGCGACGGATGGGTTGAATAAAAGCCGCTTCGCCAATGTAATCCACATTGCGAACGACGGGTTGGACAGCCCGAATCTTGTCGATCATCAAATTTATTTCGGTTCAATCAGTTCTGTGAGCAATAATTACGGATTGACGATCAATAATGCGTACGAGCTAAAGAATAATGGTTGGACTGCAGCATCCACCGCTTCATTCACATTCAGCAATGATACGGTTGCTGTCGAGGATAAGAATAATTCCGTTCTGCGGCTCATTCCACAGATGGATTTGAAATTTGAGACTGGTAAATATGGCTACTTCTATGTGAAAGACGGCAATGTTGTCGCATTGCATTTAATAGAAGATAAGCGTTGGCAATATACGGCTGCCCCTATGGTATCCGTCGGCAGGCTGGAAAGCGTGTCAGCAACGTACCCTGCCGTTATAAATGTCCGTAATGTCAGTCGCTGGCAGCAAATGTCTTGGAAGGAAGCCGGCAGCATCTTCCGGATGGATATCGAACAAGCGACAATTATCCGTAATGGAAAAGTCATTACAGCAAAAGAACTAAAGCCGAATGACAGATTATATATTTTACATGAATCAACAGTTAAAGGACGGATTATTTTCGTTGATTAATAAAAGGAATGGAAGCGGCTTGTACAAGTCGCTTCCAATTCAAAAAAGGATGGATTGAAAAAACTATGATAACGTTTTCCCCCAATAAATTGAACAGGCTATTTGTCTTCGCCTGTGTTCTATGTATCTCCCTCTTCTTGGTCGCGCCACATGCAGAAGCGAAGCCACCGGATTATAATGGTGGCGTTGCAAATGAATATATTTATGAAGAAGTGTTCTTTTTGACAGGTCATCCGATTGAATTCTCCGGGAAAGCAACGATTACGGAAAAAGAGAATAAGGGTAAGGTCACTTCGACGTATCGTTTTACATTGACGGGTAAAAATGGAGAAAAACTGACGAGAAGCGTCGTCTATGTTGCTGACCTCGAAAAGCGTGAAGACAAAGGACAGACGACTTCGAACAGCTCTATTAAAAGCTATTCCGAAAAGATTACAATGCCCGATAAAACGACATATACGCTCGACGACTATCAATTCTCCCAAGGCACTGTAATTGATAATCGCCCTGCCTCTGATTACTATTCGGGCAATGTCGTCGGTAGGAAAATCTATAAAGTTAAGTACGGCTCTACAAAAACTGAGGATTTCATTACCGTGCATTTCAGCGGAAGAAATATGGGCTACGAAAACTTCTGGGGGGCTACTGAAACGCAGTTGATCGACTATGAAATCGTCAAGCCGAACGGACAATCCGCCTTTGTGACAAGCAAAGTGTCCGATAGTAAGAGCAGAGTCCTTCAATATGAACCGCATGACCCTTCCCTTTCCAGTTTCACAGGCGGACATGCCGTCATCAGCGAATCAAATATGATCGGTGAATACACATATAACATCCCTTATGGTGATGGTGTTGGGACTATACATTTAAATCGGAAACGAACGCCGAAAATCGAGCGGCTCATTGTTCCGAAATTCCGTGATTTGAATAAGCACTGGGCGAAGGATCATATCGAAAAACTGTATTCACTTGGTGTATTTGACGAAACAACGCAATTTTTCTCACCGAACACACCGATGAAACGGTATCAATACACGGTCGGCATCCTGAAGGCCGTTGACATCCGTGTACTGGAGGAGCCGAAAAGTAAAAAGAAGGCGCCTCGAACTCCGATTTTCAAGGACTTGAACGTCAAAGATCCTGATTATTTGTATATTGAAAGTGCTGTAGAAAAAGGGATTATCACTGGCGTTACTCCGGACCGGTTCGACCCGGATGCTCCTTTGACCCGTGTACAAGCCATCGCTATTCTTGTCCGGGCTTTAGGCATGGAAGGCCGTGCACCAAGTCCTGGCTTCCGAACCCATTATGTGGATGACTATCAAATTGCAGATTGGGCGAAGGACAGCGTCTATGTCGCAACAGAACTCGGACTCGTTTCAGGGGATGAAAGAAACCGATTCAATCCGAAGCAGCCGTTAACTCGGGCACAAGCCGCAGCATTGACGTCCCGTTTCCTAGAGTTCCTTGAAGACGATCTACAACAGAATTACCGAGACGACATTCTCTTCTTTAATTAAGATTTGATTGAAGAATGAAAGGCGGGGAAATGGATGGAATGGAAACGCAATAGAATAATCGCATTGCTGTTAATGGTAGTGATGATTTTTTCATTAATGCCTGCCTCGACAGAAGCGGCAAGCCCTTTCAAAGATGTGAAACCGGGACATTGGGCGTTTGAATCCGTCGGCTGGGCTTACGCTGAAGGATTGACAAACGGCTATCCGGACGGCACATTCGCTCCGGATAAACCAATTACGGAAGCACAATTCGTTACGATGCTCGTCCGATTCGACTGCACGTCACCGGACGCTTTCCCGTCCCTGAAAGGTGAACATAAATCGAGCGGGAACTATCGATATTTAGCATCAAAGCACCTTCCACTCGAAGGCACCTCAAGGACGTTCGCACGTGATTGGGCAGTGAAAAAAGGAACAGCGGCACGGATCATTGCTGCTTTCAATGGATATGATTTGAGCGAAGCGCAAGCCGTCTACTATTTGTACACGGAAGACTTGGCAAGTGGTCGAACTGGGAAAAACACATTCAATGATTTCGGGGCAAATGAATCCCTTACCCGTGCGGAAGCTGTCGAACTTTTGCATCGACTGTCGAAAACGGGTGAATGCGATCTAGTTGGATTAAAGAAAAAAGCGACTGGAAGCGACAACGGTAGTTATCAACTTCCTCAGAACTTTAAGGATGACGGAACAGTATACTTCCCGACTCCGGGTGGACTAACGAAACCGCCTGTTGTGTTTAATCCGATCGATTCCGTTGAAATTGATGTAGGCAAGCGAGATCTCATTGCAAACAATTTGGATTCAACGTATGTCACCGTTTCTTTTAAGGGTTGCAATGGAGAGTCGATCCCTTACGACCGTTCTTTAGCGGTCCGGGTAAGTTCGAGTGCCGGGGCTATTTTGGACGGAGAGCATTATTTCGATCAAAAGTTGAATAGTAAAGTCACCTATGGTCGAACTTCCATCCTCAGCGGAACAGATGGTCCAGATATTACTGTTAAAGTGACTGCTCCCAAATCGACCGTTTATCGTACGGACACAATCACTTTTGAAGTGCTTGACCGAGATGCTTTTGGAAGTACTTTTTGTTTGACGAAGCCTGTGAATGTCAGTTTGAATTATGTGCCGCAAGCGGAGCTACGTTTGGAGAATGAAGGAACAACTATCCGTGCGACAATTGTACGACCTGGCGGAGAAGTAGTACACAATTTCAATGGTCGGATAAATTTCCGTTCAACAGGTGGATCACAATTTTTATCTGATACCGTCAACTTCTGGAACGGTGTCGCAACAACTTCCTTATATCCTATCCAAACTGTGCAGCCTACGCGGGATGTCATTATCGCGGAGGTAATTCCATACGATTCGCGATATCCAAACGAACTGATTGGTGTGTTGAATGAAAGCCATAGCATCGAAGTGCTTCATGATGCGGAGTTACGGATCAATCCGAGCTGTACTTCTGATATACCGGAAATGGCGTTCATCATTGATTCGTCAGGAAGTATGAAGAAGAATGATCCGGACAGATTAAGGGTTGCGAAGACACAAAGGTTGATTAATCGTCTGAATGCCGCACGGAATATTGCGACTGATTTCAATTCGTCAGCTCGCAATCTTAGAACCGGTGCGCCTTTCGAAGTCGTTCCTCATATACCTCGAGTTCAGGAGACAGGTGGAACGAATATCGGCGCAGGCTTGATCACTGCATTCGATCAAATGAATAGTTCAGGAAAAAAAGTCGCGATTTTATTAACCGACGGTAAGTCGAGTGAGAGGCAGATTGCATCTGCGCTATCAGTGGCAAAAGCGAAAGGCATCACAGTCTTCACAATCGGTCTCGGTAATGAGAAAAATTTAAATACTGCGCTTCTCAAGAAAATTGCCGCTGAAACAGGTGGATCGTATTACCATATTTCAGACAGCATCGATCTTGGGCTCGTCTATCAATCCATTTTGGATGAAATCACTTGCGGGGTGAAGCTGCCGACTTGTTCGTCAGCGAGCCAAATGTTTGTGTCCCCATCCGTGAAGATTACGAATAGCGATGTTTTCATGGAGACGGATATCCGTGAAACTTGCGGAGAGGTTGCAAAAGTGATCGTCCGATTTGAATCAACGAGAGGGTATATCGATTATGAATTGGTTCATCGAGGGCAGAACAATTATCGCTTCATTCGAGGACTAAACGAAATGGAAGATATTCATTATTATAAAGAAGCACAGTTCCTTGCATACGACCGTAATGGCAACCAGATCGGCGCATCCAGGACAGTGACTATTTCAAGATGATTGTGCATGAAAGCCTTTGTGGACAAGATTACTTGTTCGCAAAGGTTTTTTCTTGTTCAACATCAAGCGAGAAATGAAAGGAAGTAAGACATGAAAAGAGTTTTTTGGTTGGCGCTTCTATTTACGCTGGCTTTTCCACTTATGCCAGAAGCGGGAAGCGTTCCTACCGTTAACATCACAGAAAATACACCTGTTTATAACCAATCACAGAAAGTAGCCGTTTTCATGAAAGGCACCTCCACTTCTGTCGTGAAGGAAACGGACCGTTATTATCATACGGTTATCGGCGGCGAGGAAGTGATGTTTTCCAAGAAGCGTGCGAAAACCGTCAAAGATAGCTATGGATCGTTGAAAGGTTCCTATCCGGTCCGAGCCATTACGAAAAAGCATGTCCCGATTCTTAATTCGCCTAACAAAAAGGCAAAGGCGATCGGTCAGTTACAGCCGAATCTGACTATCAATCTTCAACGAGCACAAGGCAATTATTATCCGATCAACTTTGGTGGAAAGACCGCCTATATTGAAAAGAAGGACATCGTGATCGACGATGGCATCCCTGTGTTAATGTACCATGACTTGACGAGGGTCAAGTTGAGCGATAATGTCTCTGTACTTGAAGTAAAGAATTTTGAGGAACAGATGGACTATTTGAAGAAGAACAATTGGACAACCATTACGCCGAGGCAATTGGAATTATGGGTACAAGGCAAGCTCAATCTGCCTGAAAAGTCCGTCCTTATTACATTCGATGACGGCTATGATTCGACAATCGAATTAGGCTACCCCATCTTGAAGCGTCATGGGTTCAAGGCGACGTCCTTTCTGATTACTAGCAGAATCGGCAAGCATGGAATGGTTTCTGAAGATGATCTGCGAAAAACGACTGATGTTTATTCGTATGAAAACCATACAAATTCCTACCATATGTTCAATTCACGTACCGGCTTGAGCTATTTGCAATCGGAATCGCGCTATGCCATCGCTGCGGATATGAGGGAAGCGAATGAAACGATTGAACAGATTTTGGGCGGCCATAAAGTGCGTGCACACGCCTATCCATACGGAAAAAACTCTCCCCAAGCCGTTCAGGCACTGAAAGATGCGGGTATCACGATTGCTTTCACGATTGAGGAGGGTAATGTCCACCGCGGCGATCCGATTTATGCATTGAATCGGCAGCGAGTCCATTCGCATATGAGTTTGAAGGACTTTGCGGATAAATTGAAAGGGATGTAACGGATTAGATGGGAGCTAATCTGATAGTTGGCAAGTTTATGCGTATTTCTAGGCGTTTATGCGTCGTTATGAGAATTTATGCGCGTATGGGAACGTTTATGCGTGTTTAGAAGCATTTATGCGTCAATTCAACTATTTATGTGTTTATGGAGACATTTATGCGTAAATTCTACCGTTTATGCGTTTTTGAATTTTAGGGAATAACAAGATAAACAGGATTTCCTCAGCCTGATTGAAAACGCTTGTCAGCCTAGGCGCGAAGTGGAGCGAAGACGCGAATAGAACTTCAGTCACGACACGAGCAACAACGGATGCGAGCGTTTGTCAACAGGCTGAGGAGCCCTTTCGACATCAGAAAGGGCTCCTCTTTTATGTTGTTGTGGAGTGCACGCTGGCACGCAATGTATGTTTCAGTACTTTGCCTGATGCGTTTCTTGGAAGTTCATCCAGGAATTCAATTTCGGCAGGGATTTTATACTTTGCGAGATTGCTTGAGCAATGGCTGATGACGTCTTCTCTCGTAAGCGTTGCGCCTTCTTTTACGACAATGTACGCTTTCGGCACCTCCCCTAACACTTCATGTGGAATGCCGACAACGGCCGCTTCAAAAAGTCCAGGGATTTGGTAAAGCACTTCTTCCACTTCCACCGGATAGACATTTTCTCCTCCACGGATAATCATATCTTTTTTCCGATCGACGATATAAAGAAGGCCGTCCTCATCCATTCGGCCAAGATCGCCTGTATAGAGCCAGCCGTTTTTGATTGTCCGTCTTGTTTCCTCTTTGTTTTTTAGATAGCCTTTCATCACTTGTGGGCCGCGCATTACAATTTCGCCGACTTGACCGGTCGGAAGCGGTTCCCCAAATTCATTGACGACTTGGATTTCAGTTTGTGGCAGTGGTTCTCCGACTGAGCCGATTTTCTCGAGGGCGAGATGGTCTTTCAACGTGGAAGCGGCAGGCGAATTCTCCGTCTGCCCATATAGGTTTTGCACTTTCACATTCGGGAACGTCTCTTTGAGCTTCTTCACCATTTCATACGGCATTGGCGCAGCGCCGTAGCAAAATAATCGCAAAGAGGATAGATCGACATTTTTTATTTCCGGTAAGTTAAGAATGATTGTGTACATACCAGGAACGCCGAAGAAAATTGTCGGCCCCGTCTTCTGAATTAGCTCGATTGTGCCTTTCGGTGAAAACGCCTCCTCGATGATGACTGTTCCACCTTTATACGTGACTGGAATCATAAACACATGGCAAGCTGCGCAATGGAATAACGGTGTGGAAATGAGCATCCGGTCACTGTCTGTAATGGACATTGCCTCCGACCAGATTTCAGCGGTCGATAATAAATTTTGATGCGTCAACATGACCCCTTTTGGCTTGCCTGTCGTACCGGACGTGTACATGACAACCGCTACGTCTTCCCCATCAACGATAGCGGGCTCATAGTTCTCCTCATGTCCAGTGAGAAATGACTCGATATCATCTTGAATCGACAAGCGCTCATTGAATGGATGCTTCGACTGTTGGACGACGTCTTCCAGTCTTTTATCATAAATAAGCGCTTTTGCCACTGAATGATTGAAAATGTACTCCACTTCAGGGGGCGCTAATTTCGTATTGACCGGCATGACAATATAACCGCCCAATTGAATGCCGAAATAGCAGACGAGAAACAGATCGGAATTCAGTGAATAAAGTGCGATAATATCCCCTTTTTGATATCCTTTTGCTTGAAAATGCCCCGCCACTTTCTTCGCACTTTCATAAAACTCGCCGTACGTCCACTCTTTGCCGTTAAATGATGTAAAAACTTTGTCCGGCTGACTTTTTGCATACTCCCCTAACACTTCCGTCATGAACATGGACAATCTCCCCTTTGCACTGTTTTTACAATCTACTCATATAGTAGCAACCGATATTTCAGATTACAAGATATATAATTAATATTCAGATAAAATGATTTATGTCTAATTTTTTATTCTCTGCGTAAACTGCTAGTAACTATCATTTTTGATTCTTTAACTGGCGGGAGAGAATAATGGCGGACACTCAGAAAAAACGAACTAAAAAACTTTTACTATGGGCAGGCGGAATTGCCTCTTTCATAGTCGTTGGACTTGTTTGCTACACCTTCTTGTTCGTGAATGAATTAACGGAAACCGCGAAAGAGATCCATAAACCAATAGAGCGTGTTTTCTCTGAAAAGAGAGAGGACCCAGTAGCTTTTCAAGAGAAAGACCCCTTTTCAGTCCTCGTTTTAGGTGTGGATGAAAGGCAAGGAGACAAAGGCCGCTCCGATACAATGATTGTATTGACCGTCAATCCGACGCTTCAATCGACAAAGATGGTAAGCATCCCGAGGGACACGTACGCAGAAATCGTCGGGATGGGATTCGAGGATAAACTAAATCATGCCTATGCCTTTGGAGGCATTGAAATGTCGCTAGCTACTGTCGAGCATTTTCTCGATATCCCGATTGACTATGTTGTACAGGTGAATATGGAAAGTTTTAAGGAAATCATCGATGCCATCGGTGGTGTGACTGTTGTGAATGAATTCGAATTTAGCGTCAATAAGCATTCATTTCCGAAAGGTGAACTATCGTTGAATGGAGAACAAGCACTTGCCTTTGTCCGGATGCGAATGGATGATCCACGCGGGGACTTCGGCCGGCAAGATAGGCAGAAGCTAGTCATTCAAGGGATTTTGCAAAAAGGCGCGAAGCTCTCGAGTTTGTTAAAATACAAAAGCATTTTCGAAGCAATCGGCAATAACGTACGGACGAATATGACATTCGAAGAAATGGTGGAAGTGCAAAAAAATTATAGGGGCGCCGCCAAATCCGTCGAGCAAATTAAGTTTGAAAAAGGGGAAGGAAAATGGATGGACGGGATTTGGTATTATATGATGGATCCCGGCGAGCTTGAACATGTTAAATCTGAGTTAAATGATCATTTGGAAATGAAATAGTTGTTTTGCCCATTTTATTTATTAAATGGGTTTTTTTATTGTTTTAGTTTGTTAAAACGCTAGATTTGTTGGATAATATTGTTAGATCTTTTATTCCAATAAAGGGTCATTTATTTCAATAATTGTATTTCATAATTATGAAACGAGAGGATTTCAAATGAAACGTTCACTTTGGTTTTCCGTATTAGTTACAATGTTACTACTAGCAGGATGCTCCGATGAGAAAACGGTGCAAGAGCTGGAACCGGTCAACGAGGAAGATAATGGCTCAGCCGTTGTTGAAGTTGATGAAGGAGAGGTTCAGGAGGAAGAAGATCAGGAGGAAAAAGGTCCGGAGGAAGAAGATCAGGAGGAAGAAGTTGTTCAAATCGCTGGAACGGAAAATGAACCGCCCCTCTTTGACATGGAAGACGGCCATCTTTTCATTTATGGAATGACACTTGGAGATTCTCCTTCAAAAGCAGAAGCGAAATGGGGAAGTCCAGAAATCCTGGACGAAGAGCATATGATGGATGGTGAAGCCTATTATCACTATCCTGCTGTTGGCATGACAATTGGTTACTATGAAGAAAAACTTACATTTCTTGTAATCGAAGCAGACGAAGGGGATCTTAAGGAAGTTATCGAGAAATTCCAAGGCGACCATTACCGGACATCAGAATGGGATGCCGAATTCTTCTTCGCACCGGAAACGGGACAACTCCTCATTTACGGTACTGCCAATAGCGAAGATGGTGAAGCCGAATTGCGGTTGCTCATGTCCGATGATAACTTCTTTTATTATGTAGATGAAGGGATTTATGAGAAGGTTCCTGGACGATAAAGTGAAACTTCACTCAGTGGGAGCCTTTCCCACTGAGTGTTAGTTGAACCAATCGGGCATTTACTGGCAGTTGACCTCCACCCTAGTGGAGTCTTACTGCCAGTTAATGCGGGATAAGTCCAGGAACCTCTTCTTTTCCGTTATTGGTCTGCAAGTTTACGAATTACTTCAGCTAGCAAACTCGTTCTTTCCACCAATGTAGGGATTTCCAAGTATTCATCCTCATTATGTGTATTTCCTCCCACTGGCCCTAATCCGTCTATCGTGGCAACTCCCATGGCAGAGGTGAAGGAGGCGTCGGAACCACCGCCTGTTGCTACATCAGTTACTTTGATTCCTAATTCTTCGCCAGTTTCCTTGATAATTTCTAAAAGGTCTATCGTTTGTTGGTTTTTCACCATTGGCGGTCGGTTAATGCCGCCTTCGAGCTCGATCGACGTACCGGCTACGTCGGAAGTTGCGCATATTTCCTTTATTTTTTGGTCAAGCACTTCAGCTTGTTCTATATATGTGATCCTTACATCGACATGGGCCACGGCAGTCGGCGCAATCGTATTGACGGATTCTCCTCCTTCAATTATACCCACACTGACGCTTATCCCTTCTTCGTGATTCGTCAACGCATGCAGTTTAATGATTTTATGGGCAAGCTCTTCGATTGCACTGATTCCATTTTGTGGTTCAACGCCTGAGTGAGCGGCCTTCCCTTTCACATAAACGGAGTAACGTCCGCCGCCACGACGCGCAGTGACGAGTGAACCATCCTTCCTAGCAGGCTCCATAATAAGGGCGTACTTTTTGCCTTCCGAGTACTTTTCAATGAGCGGCCTTGAAGTTGATGATCCGATTTCTTCATCACCATTCAAAATGATTTGTATTTTCTCGAGTGCTGTAGGATTCTTTTCTTTTAATGCCTTAAGTGCATAGAGAAGAGCTACCTGACTAGCCTTCATATCAATAACGCCAGGTCCATATGCCCGATCGCCGTTGATCGTAAACGGCCTTTCACTCGCCGTTCCAACACGGAAAACTGTGTCCATATGCGCAACCGCGAGCATTGTCGGATTGTCGTTCCCCTGATATGTGATGACCATATTATTTCCGTTTTTGGGCTCTTCGATCACTTCGACTTCGAATCCCAATTCCTCATATAGCGATTTCAATATCCCGCCCACTTCATCAATTCCTTCTTTATGTGTAGAGCCTGAATCGATATTAACGAGCTTCTCAAGCAGCTGAAGCATTTCAGTTTGTTTCGTTTGCAAGTATTCCTTCAACATTTCCCACCCTTTCTTTACTCGACAATATGTCGGAACCATCGATATTCAACGGAAAATGGCAAGCGGTGAAATGGCCATCCTCGAGCTCCTGCAATTCGGGCTCAACGAGCTCACATTTCGTTTCCGCATATGGACATCTCGTCCGGAATCTACATCCGGACGGAATATCGACGTTGCTCGGGATATCCCCCTCGAGCAACACCCTTTCTCTATCCCGAATGTGAGGGTCTGGAAGCGGGACAGCGGAAACGAGGCTTACCGTATAAGGGTGCATAGGTTTATTGAATAATTGAGCTTTCGTCGTAATTTCTACGATTTTCCCTAAATACATGACGGCAATTCGATCGCTTATATATTTAACAGCCGGCAATCCGTGTGCAATGAAAATGAACGTCAGTTTATATTCCTTTTGCAGTTTGATCAACAAGTTCAAAATTTGTGCCTGAATGGAGACGTCCAGAGCGGAAACCGGCTCATCACAAATGATCAATTTGGGACGCAGTGCAATCGCTCGGGCGATGCCGATACGTTGCCGCTGCCCTCCACTGAATTCATGTGGATACCGTTTTCCGTAAGACCTGTCAAGTCCTACAGCATCCATAAGCTTGAATACTTCTTCCCGTATTTCACGTTTCTTCATCGTCGTATGTGTTTTCAACGGTTCCCCGATAATATCGACGACCCGCATACGTGGATTTAATGAAGAAAACGGATCTTGGAAAATCATTTGGATGTCGGCACGTGATTTCCTTACCTCTTCTTTTGTGAGGGAGTCCATGTCTTTGCCGTTGAAGATGATGGTTCCTTCTGTCTTATCAAGCAAATTCACTAGTAAATTGCCGGTCGTCGATTTTCCACAGCCTGACTCGCCGACGATTCCAAGAGTTTCTCCTTCATAAACCGTAAAATCGATTCCATCGACAGCTTTCAGGAGTTTCTTTTTGCCAATGCCTTCCGATATCTCAAAATGCTTTTTCAAACCTTCCACTGTCAATAAAGGCGGATGTTCTTTTAACGTACCCATATTAAATAGCATCCTCCTTTTCCTCGTACAGCCAACATCTCACTTTATGGTCGTAATCTACTTCTTTCAATGCCGGTTCGTTCAACGTGCATACGTCCATTGCGAACGGACAACGCGGATGGAATTTGCAACCTGTCGGCATGTTTGACGGAGTCGGAACTGTCCCGGTAATGGATTCAAGGACCTCGTCTGTTTCGTGGAATTTCGGTGTACTATTGAGCAAACCTTTCGTGTACGGATGCTTCGGTTTGCTGAACAGCGTATAGACGTCGGTATGTTCAACAACTTGGCCGGCATACATGACGACGACTTTATCCGCCATTTCGGCAACAACACCGAGATCATGAGTAATCAATAAAATCGCAGTGCTATTTTCTTTTGCGAGCTTTTTCATCAGCTCCAAAATTTGAGCCTGAATCGTTACGTCCAATGCCGTTGTCGGCTCATCTGCAATGAGCAACTTCGGATTGCATGATAATGCCATCGCAATCATGACACGCTGCCGCATCCCGCCACTTAACACATGGGGAAATGAATGATACACTTTTTCCGCCCGTGGAATTCCGACGTGGCGAAGCATTTCTATACTTTTCACTTTCGCCGTTTTTTTATCTACTTTTTGATGCAACTTAATAGACTCGGAAAGCTGATTACCGATTGTGAATAAAGGATTCAACGAAGAAAGCGGCTCTTGGAAGATCATTGCAATTTCATTGCCCCGTAACTTCCGGTACTCTTTTTTTCCGAGTGTCGTCAAGTTTTTCCCTTCGAATCGAATACTCCCTTTTTCCACTTTCCCGGGAGCTTCGATCAGCCCCATAATGGAAAGTGATGTGACACTTTTACCTGAACCCGACTCCCCTACAATAGCTAACGTTTCCCCTTCCTTCACTTCGAAGGACACCCCATTTACAGAAGGTATGACACCATGTTCCGTTCTGAAATAGGTATGTAGATCATCTACATCTAAAATAGCCGTTCCTGTCTTCATTTCCCTACACCTCCTTAACTTCTGCTTTGCGAACGAGGATCCAATACATCACGGAGCCAATCGCCTAAGAAAATGATGCCTAACACCGTAATCGTTATGGCAACCCCTGGGAATGTCGCCAACCACCAACTCGTTGCAAGATAATCACGCCCGTCGCTCAAAATGCCTCCCCATGACACTGTCGGGGGTTGAACGCCGAGCCCTAGGAAACTTAACGAAGCTTCCAAAATGATTGTCGTCGCAACACTCAACGTCGAGATGACGATAAACGATGAGATGACGTTCGGCAAAACATGTCGACTAATGATCTTCACATTTCGAACTCCGATGGAACGAGCTGCTCTCACAAATTCCCTTTCTTTTATGGACAGAGTTTCTCCTCTCACAATCCGTGCGTACGCGACCCAGTTCGTTACCCCAAGAACGATGATCAACGTCGGCACACTCGGTCCAAATACCGCCAAGAAGACTAACGCAAATAAAATATTCGGAATGGATAGGAAGGAATCGACAATTCGCATCAGAACCGCGTCCAACCATCCGCCATAATAGCCAGATGCAAGGCCGACGACGATGCCGATCATTCCAGCGAGAATGACTGATGCTACGCCTACGATTATGGAAACTCTTGAACCGTAAATGATTCTGCTCAAAATATCCCGACCAAGATTATCTGTGCCAAGCAAGTGCGCTTCATCGCCACCTTCCATCCAGGACGGGGGCTTCAGCATTTTAGCCGGATTGATGAGGGCGGGATCATGTGGAGCTAAGAAATTTGCGAAAGCTGCCACGAAGCATACAAACAGGACAATGATGAAACCGACTGTGCCTGTTTTACTTTTTAATAGCATTTTCAGCCAACGAGTAATAAAATGTAAAATTCCCCTACTCTTCATTGCACTGACATTGCTATCTGCGGCATGCGTTTGTAGATTTGCAGACATTTGACTCCCCCCTTAACTGTATTTGATTCGTGGATCCAAAATTCGATACACAATGTCTGCCAGTAGATTCATCAAGATGACCAGTATCGCGATAATGAACACACTTGCCTGTACGATTGCCATATCCCTCGTATTGACGGCCTGAATGAGAAGTTGCCCAAGTCCCGGCCATGAGAAGACCGTTTCAGTAATTAACGCGCCGCCGACAAGCGTCGACGTTTGCAATGCGGTAATGGTGACAACGGGTATGAGTGAATTCCGGAATGCATGTTTATACACAACAAAGAAATCTCGAAGCCCTTTACTTTTTGCGGTTCTTACATAATCCTGGCTCAATATTTCCACCATGCTGGACCGGATCAGCCTCGTCATTTCTGCGGCAATTCCCGTTCCAAGAGTGATCGCTGGCAATATCAAATGCGCCATTGTTCCTCTACCTGATACTGGAAACCATCCTAGAGTGACCGAGAACAATAAGATCAACATAATTCCGAGCCAGAAGTTCGGCATTGCTTTCCCGATGACCGCTCCACCAGTTGCCAATAAATCCAATGAAGAGTTTTTCTTCGTAGCAGACCATACACCGAGTGGTATCGCAATAATAATTGCAATGATCATGGCCGCTGCTGCCAATTCCAATGTGGCAGGCAATCGTTCAAGAACTAATGGCAAAGCATCGGTATTATATCTGAATGATTTTCCGAAATCCCCTTGGACGAGACCTAACATATACTTTCCATATTGGACGATAAATGGCTGGTCAAGCCCTAACGCTATCGTCAATTGTTCGATATCCTCCTGGCTAGCATCTTCGGGAAGCATCAAGGCCACGGGGTTTCCTGCTATGAAAACAAGCGAAAAGACAATAAATGAAATAATGATCAGAACGGGTATGAACTCAAGAATCCGTTTCAGAAGAAATTTAAACATAGTGGCCTCCTTAGTCGGTTTTACAACCCCAAATTCCAAATTAAAAGAAACGGGCCAGGAAATTTGCTCCCCGGCCCTACAATCAGGTTCTATTTCCGTTTGATTTTCGGAACGTAAATCATTTCATCCTGAGGTGGATTGAATTCAATCCGATCACTAACCCCAGTGTTGATCGTTTCCTGATAAAGCTGTACGTGCGGTACATCCTCGGCCGCGATTTCCTCGATTTTTTGAATTTGCGCTTCGCGTTCATCCGAATTCATATTTGAAGCGGAAGCATTTAGCAATTCCTCGATTTCATCGTTTTTATAATCCGTTTCACCTACGAACCGTTCTGCACGGTACCAGTCAACCGCATAGGCGCCATCGAACATGGAATTTCCTAATCCGAGAAGGTATGCATCCTTATTCTTCTTCGCTGTCCGCATTTCAGTGAAGTTGCTCCATTCCATGAATTCGATGTTCACTTTAATACCTGCTTGAGCAAGCATACCGGCGATCATTTCTGTTACTTCGGCATCTTGTAAGTAACGTCCGCGCGGTGAATGCAATGTCATTTCAAAGCCGTCCGGATAACCAGCCTCTGCAAGAAGCGATTTTGCTTTTTCGAGATCATAATTATAAGTGTCATATAATTTAGGGTTATGGCCGAAGTTACCCGGGCCGACTCGTGTACGTGTCGGAGTTCCGCCGCCTTTCAATGCATGCTCGGCGAGCGATCCGTCGTCGATGGCATAGTCAATCGCTTGACGAACTCGGACGTCGGCAGTCGGATACCCTTCCGTCGCCCGTAAAATTAACATGATTGTACGGTTGGAAGTATTCTTCTTCATTGACGTACCTTCATTTTTATCGACACGATCCCAATCACTTGGTGGAATATTAACGGCAATATCGACTCCGCCCGTCAATAGCTCGGAAACCCTAGTGGAGTTTTCCGGAATGATACGGAAGACTACTTCATCCCACTCATCTACTTTTCCTTCAAAATAGTCTTCAAATGGAACCATTACAATGCGGTCGTCCCTTTTCCACTCTTTAAATTTATATGGACCTGTTCCAACCGGATTCGATAGGAAATGATCCCATCCGTTTTCTTCAATATATTTTTTCGGAAGCATACTAGAGCCAAGTCTTGATAATCTATGGAACAAAGACGGCTCAGGAGCATGTGTGATGACCTTGAACGTCAATTCGTCCACAATTTCTACTTCTTTAATTTGCTTATAGTTAGGATATTCTCTCAATGTTTCGTCTGTTGCAACCCGCTCAAGAGTGAACTTGACATCTTCAGAAGTAAGGGTGTCGCCATTATGGAACTTCACGCCTTCCTTCAGTTTCATCTGCACAGTCAATTCATCCAATTGCTCAAATGTATCAACGAGTTCCGGTTGAATGACGTTGTTGTCATCCCTTTTGAAAAGATAGTTGAACATATTATCATGGACCGCTTCTGTCGACGTATTGTTATGATTGTGAATATCAAAGCTAACAATATCCGACCCCATTGCGATCGTTAATGTACGATTTTCTTCTGTCTTGCCGGATGATTCTTTACTGCTAGAGGTATTATTTTTGCTCGATGAATCATTATTACTTGTTGCACCTTCATCTTTCCCGCCACTGCATGCCGCTAATAACAACATCATTAATAGCGTTCCTGCAAAAAATAATAGATTTCTTCTTTTCATCTTCTGCCCCCCTAGTAAACTATTCATTCACACTTTCGTGAATAATTACAGATAATATTAAATGAATTTACAGCGGAATACAATATGTTTTTAGAATATATAAAATTAACGGAATCAAATAGTATTTTCTGACTAGTCATTATGGATTATTACATTTTTTCACCGTTAACAACCACTGAAGTAGGGAATATTAACAACATACCAATGTGAATAGGAGTTGTATGATTAAATGGCAATGCCAGTGGATAAAGGGCTCGATCATTCTGCTGATTTACTGACAGAAGGATACCATTTTATGCGAAATCGGTTCGATGAATTTGGTACGGATATATTCGAGACGAGATTGATGGGGAAAAAGATGATTTGTATGAAAGGCCCTGAGGCGGTTAGGCTGTTTTATGATGATTCCCGTTTCAAGCGGGAGGGCGCTGTTCCGAAGCGTATTCAGAAATCGTTGTTTGGAGAAGGCGGAGTGCAAACGCTTGATGGGACGGCGCATCAAGTTCGGAAGCTCATATTTTTATCGCTAATGACGGAGGCCGCGGTAAGGCGCGTCCACCAATTGACATTGGAACAATGGAGATTAGAAGCAAGTCGATGGAAGAGCGGACAAGAAGTCATTTTATTCGATAAGGCTGAAGAAGTGTTATGCCGAGTCGCTTGTTTGTGGGCGGGCGTGCCTCTGAAAGAATCTGAAGTGTCACAGCGGGCTTATGATTTAGGAGCTTTAATCGATGCGTTCGGAGGAGTCGGGCCGAGATATCGGGAAGGCCGGAGAGCTCGGAAACGGACAGAGGAATGGATCCGTTCTTTGATTGAAAAATACCGTTCGGGAGCTGTCGCGGACGGAGATCATCCGCTGGAAACCATCGCAATCCATAAAGATGAGAACGGGCAGTTATTGGACGCACAAATTGCCGCAGTGGAATTGATCAACATCCTTCGACCGATTGTGGCAGTTGCACGGTTCATCGTCTTTGGGGCACTGGCTCTTCATGACTTTCCACAATACCGCACAAAGTTAAAAGGTGCCGATGCTGAATTTATGGAGGCGTTCGCCCAGGAAATCCGTCGGTATTATCCATTTGCCCCATTCCTAGGAGCGATGGCACGCCATGATTTTGAATGGAGAGGCTATCAATTTAAGGAAGGCGATTCGGTTCTCATCGATCTTTATGGCACAAATCACGATCCGAAGAGTTGGAATCAGCCTGATCAGTTCAATCCTCACCGTTTTATAGAAGAAACCGTGTCCCCGTATAATTTTGTACCACAAGGCGGCGGAGATCCTGCGCGCGGCCACCGCTGTCCAGGGGAGGCAATAACCGTCGCGATCATAAAAGCAAGTCTGTCCTTTCTTGTAGAGGAGTTGGACTACTCGGTTGTCAAAGACCAGGATTTGTCGATTAATATGAGTCGCATGCCGACGCTTCCGGCGAGTCGGATGATCATTCAAACCAAATAAAAAATTGCCAGAGGAATTTTTCCTTTGGCATTTTTTATGTGAAGACTACCAGCCACTTATTACTCCTTTTAAAAAAGGCAGGGGCGGACCGGAACCTTTTTGCCGAACTTCTTTTTCCATGCTTTCAATGAATTCCTCAGAAGAATCCGTAATTGATTCATAAGTAACGGACGCTTTTACTTCGATGCGGTAATCTGGAAGTACGAGGTTCACCTTAAAGCGTTTAAGATTGCCATCGTTTTCAAGGATAACTTTTTCCACAGTATTTCTCACTTCTGCTTCAATAGGAATCAAATTAGATTCCATAATACGTAGGTAATCATCTGGATAAACGTTTTTTATAACTGGAAAAATATCATTTAAAGCATTGATATACGCAATTTCTTTTAACTGTCCACGACTTTCATTCTCACCCGCCTTCTTATCCACAAGTTCGGTCCATGATAGGATATCTTCATCTTCAGTATCTTCCTCTACCAAGAGGTCATCGAAAGCAGATAGCGCCTTTTTGGCTGCATTTACATACTCCAATGTTCCCGCAATTGCAGCCTGCTGCGTAGCGGTCGCAGCTTGTTGTTTGACGATGTATACTTTAGCGATATTCAACACAATTACGCAGATTGCAATCGAAACGACCATGATCCAAAGCATAAATATTAAACCATTTCCACGTTCATTTTTTAAATACTTCAATGGAGTAGCACCTTGCCTGTTGCTTTCGCCTCGAAGTCAATCGTTGGCCTCCATTTTTTTGGAATAACCTCAAGAGGATGACTCGCTGAAATCTTTAGATCAAATAGACTATCTTTAGATGGTGGATTGCAGTATTCAGTGTCGTTGTTTTGGCAAACTTCCACGCTATCAATTATTAGCACGCTGCTTTTGCCGATCGATTTATTGACAGCATTAACTGCGTCACTATAACTACCCGACAATGCATATGCCTGTGCACCATCGTTCGCAGCAGTTTTCAAACAGAGCACCGCATAGCCCGACGCGACAACTTGCCATAGTAGTATGAAAAACAGGAAGTAGAAAGGAAGAATGCCTAGGAATTCGATACTCATCGATCCTCTTTCATTACGAATGGACTTAAACTTTTTCACCGTAAACACCCCTTCAATCATTCGTGTCTGTTGATTTTGTATTGCAAATACCAAATATGGAATAAAATTAAGAGTACCCGGTTGAAAATTTCGTCTCCGGTTTTCTCCTCAATCGCCTCGGCGACACGGAAAACCGAATAGTATGTGATGCCAAGCCCGATGAACGTATTGATAATATTAAATGTCTCGACAAAATCCGTCCCCATTTCGGTAAGGAATGCCCCGCCGATAACGAAATAGAACGCAAGAAAGGCATATACAGCATATAGGAATTTCAGCCAGTTGTAGCTCACTTGAACTTTTCCTAGCTCGCCGATCGATTCTCTACGTGAAATGAACCAATATGGGACATAGACTCCAAATGTCACATTCGTCAACACAACAGCGAGAGCGGTATTTGTCTTTTTAAATGTTAGTTCGCCCATTCTTCCACCTCTCCAGTCATGCTTAGAAATTTTTCAGATAATGAGAATACCATAAAGGGAAAAATGAGTAATGAGAAAACCAATCGTGTTATGTTGTATGCGTCGTAACTCATTTCTAAGAATGAAGTAACGTATAGCACGCCTGACCATACCAATGTCACGATGGATGCCCATAAGATGATTTGTACCCATACTTGTATGAAATGGTTTATGTAGAAATCAACGGAATTTCGAATCCACTTTCTAATAGAAATCGTGCCGCTATACATAAAAGGTAAAATGAATAAAATTGGTAAGATAAGAATTCCTGGAACATAGAATGCAAATATCCCACCGTATACTAACACTGAAAAAACTAAGCCCATCAACAAAAGTGGTCCAATTGACCAAATAAATTCCTTAAGCATTGTTTTGAATTCCAATTCCTCGCTAACACTCGCTCTTTTGTATAAAGAAAAGAGCGGTCGAACAAAAATGACGAACATAAGAATATTCAATAATACATTTATCACATTTTCGCTGCCTGCCCAATCGACGGTAAATAGGAGTAAACTATAATTGGAAAAGATCAGCCATACAGGCACCATTACAACTAGCCCATACGCAACAATCTTCAATAGCTGTTCATTGTAATATTGAGCTGCCTCTCTCAACTATGAGCCCTCCTCGCTTCCATTTTCCTAAAGATGAACACACTTGCAATGACAATTCCACAAGCATTGACAAAGCTGAAGAATGCGATATCCGGTTCAAATAATAAAGGAATCTCGAAAAAGAAATGGGAGAACAGAATATTGATAATGACCAATGCGCATGCCAGCATGTAGGCGGTAAAGTAAGGGAATTGAAACGAGCGGGATAGATACCCTAACAAACCGTACGAAAAGACCATGACAATGATGGAATGGATTAAATAATCCGGGATGACAAGAACCATGACAAAGCTGAAGACAATCATTGCGATTGTTACAATCCCTAACACTTGTATGTATTTCATTTCTCCAAATACCCCTCCTTCACGTGGGATTTATAGGCAACCGAACTTAACAGGAATAGAAGCCAGCATGAAAGCAGATAGAGTATAGTTGAAACGTATGGCATCATGAATTCATTGCCAAAGAGCTGGAAAGCTGTTCGTGTAATTATGTAGTTTCCTCCGAATCCGAGAATGATCAGCAAAAACGGAATGGCATAGTAGACATACGCCACCCATTTTTTCTCTTTATCTCCGTCCGGGTAAACAATCGGCACTTCCGTTCGTTGGTCGTATCTAGCCAAAAAGTAAATACTAATGAATACAATGACTAGTAACAATTGAAAAACGATGTTTTCCTTTAACACTTTCAATAGCGGAAAAGTGAAAAGGAAGGTGAAAGCGTACAATTGATACGTAAGTGTCAACCGATACGCTTTCTCCTTATTTGATGGGAATCGGAATGATAATACGATTGGCATCGCCAGTAAAATGACAAAAATCACTGCAGCCCATTTTATGAATTGTTCGTCATAATCTGGAACGAATGCCACAATCCCCGCTGCCAATAGCGGTAAAAAATATCCCATTATCATTGCCTTGAATGGATTTCCCATCACTTACGACCCCCAACCTAACTTTTTAAACAGACTCTTCCCAAGGTTTTTGGCACCTTCGAAGACTGTTTTCACACCTGCTTCGATTTTTTCAACTACTTTTTTACCTGTTTTTGTCTGGGTTAGAGCTGCAAATCCTAGACCTGCTATAACTCCTACAACTGTTCCGACACCTGGAACAACACTTCCTACTGCAGCAGCCGTCATGGCAGATGCAGCCCATCCAGCACCAGCACTAACGACTGTAGATGCTGTTCCAACGATGACATCCGTTGTAATCCCTGCAGCTAAATCCATCCCTGTCCTAGTCGGATCATTGTAATTTTGAATGAGGCGGGTCCCGACACTTAATACGACATTGGTGAGACCGTTACCTTTCATCATTGTCTTCAGTTTAAAAAAGTCTTTGTTCGGCACCCAATTGGATTTTAAATAGTCTTTGACTTCCTTGCCAATTTTGCCGGGCGATGTGACTTCTTTCAAAAATCCTTGGAGATGCTTTTGCTTAATTTCGCTATCTGTACGTGGAGCATAAGTTACGTCATTGTGCGTCTGTTTTTTTAACTCATACCATTTCCGCTTATACTCGCCTTTACTATCACCCTTGACAACATCTTTTCTATTTTCAAAGGAACCTAGATAATCAGAGTAACGTTTGTTCACCCAATTACTGAAGAAATTATCACCCTTCAGTATTTTGGCTTTGCCATCTACGCGGTATAGATTTTTATTTCCCGGCGCCGTTTTTAAGTCCGTAATCCTGAAGCCTGCCGCGGTAGCCAATATGCCGTCAAATAGTTTTAAGTAGGTTTTTCGTTTCCCGTTCCATGATTTAACGTCTTTAGCTATTCCATGTGCTGCGATTAGCGCGTCAATCGTCGGACCCCCGCCTGTCGCGTCGCCGGATGTTCCTTCGCCTGAACCGGTTGAACCGCCGGATGGACCTGTTCCACTTGTGGAACCATCACCTTCGTTCGGCCCATTCCCTCCGTTTGGACCGTTACCACCGGCAGAACCATTGCCGCTATTCGGATCGTTGCGTCCTTTTGACCCATCACCGCCGTTTGGACCTTCACCGTCGGTTCCTTTGTTACCACCGTTTGGACCGTCACCACCATTTGGTCCTTCGGCGCCGGTACCTGCATTACCCCCGTTCGTACCTTCACCGCCCGAGGAACCTTCTCCACCATTTACATTGCCACCAGAATTACCGGCTTCCCCTCCATTTGATCCTTCGCCACCACTAACCGCTTCACCGGATATTGGAGGCGTTCCAACAGAAGCAGGAACATGTCCGTTAGTTGGTGATTGACCATTGGAAATGAGGAATTCCCCATATTCCGTACCGTTTAATGTACTTGGAATTAAAAACAATCCATTGTTTGTAGCGGTTATCGGAATAATTACCGTACCCGAAGTCTGGGAAAACACCCCTTCATACGAAGAGCCGTATGTATAAACCTCTCCAGGTGTCATGAATTCTCCGCCTGTATATGATTCCCCACCTGTGATTGCTTCCCCACCGGTAATCGGATCCGGAACATTAATCGCTTTTCCGGCTTTTAGCCAGTTGTCTGCCATCGCAATTCCTGGCAAAATGGTCCAGGACAGAATGACTGTCAGCATAAAGATGGCAAACGTCTTTCTTATCTGTCTACTATTCAAGTCCATCCTCCTTCCTTAGCCAGGAGTTTTTGTAGATATTTTTATGCTATTGCTTGGATTGCTGCACTATGTTGATTTGCTTCCTGTTCTTCAAAGCGGATGCAAAATATAACTTCTTCATTCGCCCTTTAGTTTCTCTATCCTTTCCTCCGATAGAGAAAATGGATTTGCTATGAAGATTGAAAATACCCCTAGCATATATAAAAAGACAACTATACCGACGTTCGGATGTACCGATTTAATTCGTAGAACTGCCATGATTACAATACCAATGATTACTATCCCCGCTAGAGCTGTTGGCCACATTACGAGTTGCTTTACCTTGCGCGGGTTCACAAAGACCTCTCCTATACTCTCCTTCCAGAGATGTCCTAATAGGAAGAGTAGTATAGTGCCGATAAGAAGTGGCCAGAAAGCTGCTGTTCCATAGCTCATTCTTACAAAAGGCATTGTTGTGAAAATCGAGAACCCTATAAGCATCCAATACACTTGGATGGAATAATAACGCTTTGTTTCGTGTTTGTATCGATTCCACATCGTAAGTACTCGAAATATAATTAAAGCCTCTACACCTAGATTAATGGCAAGCCAAAAGAAAAAACGGCCTTCTGGAATGGCGCTTGCTCCTAGTATTAAAAAGAGATGCAAGACAACAGTAAATCCCAGACGTTTTTCCGCGATTGGTTTCGCTACATTGTTTTGTGACATCATTGGTCATTCTCCTCTATTTTCACGACAGATTCCTTAACGATGCGAAAATACTCAAGCTTTTGCCGCAGTATTTTGGTTGACTTTATATTGGATGTAAAAAATATGAAAGAAAAATAAGAGATATTTATTAAACGTAATCGTTGAAGTCTCTTCAATTAATTCCCGTATTCTGAAAGCACTGTAATACAATAGTCCAATAAAGAAAAAAGTGAAAATAGTATCCATTGACTCTACGTATAAATAACCTATATTCGAAAAAATGAAGTGGTTGAAAGTGTTCAGAAAGAAAAAGACGATTAGGAGTACTGTAGAAATCGTCCACAAAGTGAAAGGTATATGGTTAGTCGATTGCAATGCATTCAGATCTCTTTTTCTATTCAGTAGCCAAAAGCCCAGATAAAAGCCTAGAGACAATACACTTAAAAGAATCATCAACCAAATGGGTACTTTTTTTAGCAATGGCTGTTCATTTTGTTTGCTCGCAGAAACTTCCATCTTGAATCTCCTCTCCTTATACATTGATCATCGTAAATTCTTCTTCAGTATCCCTGTACCGCAATGTCAAATAAATATACAGGAACGGGAATATAACCATATTTAATAGGGAACGGATCAGCATGAAGGAAATAATATTATTATCGAAGTTTTGCATGAAGTATGTCATTCCCGCCCAGAGTAAAACTAGCGTCGAAGTTATGATGATCAAGTCAACAACGATTGCAATATTCTCTTCAAATATCTTGTTTTTTGCTTGGATAAACATCTCTTTCAACGTTGGAAAGTCAGAGAAAAACGGATAAATCATTGTGAACAGTAAAATGATGATTGTCGGTACAAGCATCATCCAACTCGTATAAATTGCTATAGAATAAAATAAAAACGTAGTAAATAAAAGGGGGCCGAATTGAGTGGCAAAGAATGCAAGACATTTTTTCAACCCTGCTTTTTCATCGTTCAGATCTTTCAATGTCAGCCATAGGAAAGGTGGTAGACAGATGATGAAGTTGATAATAATGCTATAGCCTACAAAAAATACTGAGAGCTCCCCGTCAAATTCAATACCGAAGTAAATGATTGCTAGGAAAATTAAGCTAGTAACAGGTAGAATTACGAGAACCATAAGGAAAAGAATATCAAGCAGATTACGGTTATATATATCTAGGACATCTTTAAACATCGGCAAATCTCTCACCACTTCTATTTTTAATAAACAAAGTAATGGACGTAACGCTTAATGCAGTTAGGACAGCAAATGAAAGGATGTTATTAATACTGGTTGGATTAACAAACATCCATATTCCAAAAACAAAATTGGCAAATAGTATATTTAGCATTGCGATAATGAGGGCTCCGAGATAGGATGCTATGAATGGAGTTTTAGGATTAAAAACAACTGCAAAAAAACCCATCGTTCCATAAAACGATAGCATTTGAATAATTAGAAACACCATTTGATGTTCAAATTGGACTAGCCCTAGGATTGTAGATACGACTACTGAAATAAGTAATGACAGACCAACCGCCTGTAAAAATTTTTTAGTTTCAAACATTCAATCCCACGTCCTTCCCAAATGGAATGAAGGTCTGCTGGATTGTCAGCCAACAGACTTCATTCATTAAGAACCCCAACCCCAGATGCTCTTCATGTTGCCAAAAAACTTTTTACCAGAATTCCATATACCTTTCACCGTCTCAACAGCTCCATCATAAACAGCCTTTACACTGTCTCTAGCAAATTGTTTGACAGCCTGACCCGTCTTCGTGTTTAACAAAGCAGTAGAAATCAATCCAACGCCTAAGCCAACAACTGCACCTACTGCAGTCCCGAGTATTGGGATAGGTACAAGAGTTCCTGCAACTGCACCAGCAGCCATGCTCCCGACTAATGAGGAAGCGGCAGTAATTCCAACACCAATGGCGACGTCAGTTGTAATATCTGCAGCAAAGTCTGTCGATAGATAACCTTTTTTCGACTTTTCAGGATCCGCAGACCACTTACTATCAGAATAGTCAATGAGGCTATTTGCAGAACTTAGTAGCACATTCAGTGGTCCATTGAGTTTAGCGATATTGGAAGGCTTCCAAAAACCCTTACTTGTTACGTTAATAGCATCGTCCACACTGGATTTTGCTGCATCTTTAGCCAGTTGCCACTTGGTTTTATTTTGATTCCCTTCAATCGGCAACTTCTTAGATGCATGATAATCATCAAGTAGGTCCTGACCTAACCGAACATTCAATTTCCTTGTTTTACCGTCAACCGTATACTCTTTGAATTTTTGAAAATAATGGTTGAGGACTGAGTTTTTTAGATATCTCTGCCCCATCACCTTGTAGTTCCCTTTTCCATCTGGAACTATATTAAAATTGGCTTGATAGGCTGCTAGTGGCCCTAATAATTTCTCACCAAAACCAAACCAGTATGTCTTGACGTCCCTTAGCACGCCTACCATATGACCGAGAATTCCTCTCGAACCGTCGGTAGACTTTACAAGTGCATTCAACATTGATGGTCCGCCCGCAAATGGATCGCTTTCATCTAATGACCCACTGCTGCCGGAATGGCTCTGTTCACTGTCTATAGTTGGGCCGCCGCCAGTTTTTCCATCGGCTGATCCGTCTCCTCCTGTCGGACCTGTTCCACCGTTTGGACCTTCGCCCCCAGTAGTGCCATCACCACCGGTTGGACCGTCACCGCCGGCAGAACCTTCGCCGCCAGTTGAACCATCACCGCCAGCAGAGCCTTCTCCACCTGTTGGACCATCGCCTCCGGTAGAACCTTCTCCACCAATTGGACCATCACCACCGGTTGAACCTTCTCCACCAATTGGACCGTCACCGCCGGTTGAACCTTCTCCACCAGACAGACCATCGCTACCGGTTGAACCTTCTCCGCCGGACAGACCATCACCGCCAGTAGAGCCTTCTCCGCCTGACAGACCATCACCACCGGCAGAGCCTTCCCCTCCGGACAGACCATCACCACCGGTTGAACCTTCTCCGCCGGACAGTCCATCGCCGCCAGTAGAGGCCTCTCCGCCTTTTGCACCTTCACCGCTGTTCGGTCCTTCTCCTCCAGTCAGGGTGTCACCTGAATTCCCCGCTTGCCCGCCATTCGGACCTTCGCCGCCGTTAACCGCTTCACCGGATGTAGGTGCCGTTCCGACGGAGCCCGGAATCTGTCCGGTAGTCGGCGATTGTCCACCTGAAATGAGATCTCCCGCTCTAAGGAACTCGCCGTATTCCGTCCCGTTCAACGTGCTTGGGATTAAAAACAATCCATTGTTTTTAGCAGTAATAGGAATAATGATCGTACCAGATGTAAGGGAAAACACTCCTTCATAGGAGGAGCCATACGTATATACATCTCCAGGGGCCATGAATTCCCCGCCTGTATATGACTCCCCACCTGTGATTGCTTCACCTCCGGTAATCGGGTCCGGAACATTAATTGCTTTTCCGGCTTTGAGCCAGTTGTCTGCCATCGCAATCCCTGGCAAAATGGTCCAAGACAGAATGATTGACAGCATAAAGATGGCGAACGTCTTTCTCAACTGTCTACTCTTCAAATTCATCCTCCTTTCTTAATCAGGAGAGTTTTGTAGATACTTTTCCTCGAGTGCTTGAATCGCTTTGCTGTACTCCATTTCATTCATGTTCTTCAAATCAGCTTTGAGTGCATTATATTGCGATTGAATCCAATCATGGTATTCCTTATTTTTCGAACGGAGATAATCATAGCTTTCGCGGGACATCACTTTTTTTGTCTGATAGAAATATTGCAATGTAAAGCCGACTTGATCTCGCTCGTCGATAATCTTTCTGTATTCATCCACATCATAATTAGATATCTCCAGCTTTTTTTTCAGCCTTTGATGATCCAGACTATTGGCTTCTCTCTTTTTCCATGTGGCCCATTGATTTGCAATTTCATTTGCCTGGTCTAACTCTTTTTGGAGGGATGCAGCATCCTGGACATCTTGATACGTCCCTTCCACTGCCTTAGCAACCTCTTTCAATTGGCGCTGTCCATCATTATCGACATTGAAACCAATGACGTTGATAATCGGTGTAATATCCGAATCATAGAGGGCTTTTGCAGCCGCAACTGGATCATCATCGCATGTCGATATGCCGTCACTGACGAGATAAACGATATTCGTGTTATTTTCCCCGTCAAAATTGGCCAAGTCCTTCTGTGCTTCCGTAATAGCAAGTTCAGTCGGTGTCCAACCTGCTGGCTTCACTTGATCGAGCGACTGTTTGAACGCATTTTTTTCATATGGCTGCAGTGGATAGAGCAAGTCGCTGCTAGAGCATGACATCGCCTTGTCGGCAGAACTTCCAGTCCCTTTATGTCCGTAGACACGAAGACCGACATTTGCTTCCTCCGGCAAATTTCCGACGAACTGGACGATCGCCTTTTTCGCCGCTTCCATTTGCGTTTGGCCGCCGATATTTTTCCCCATACTACCTGAGCCGTCCAAAATGACTAAGACGTTCAAATTCTCCTTGAATTGCATTCGGGGATTCTCAATATCCGGACTGCCGATCGACTGGAACTTCAATTTCGCGATCAGCTCATCCGGTCCCTTGAAATCTTGTTGGAAGACTGCGAGCAATTCATTGTAATAATGATCTAATTCATTTTGAGAATGTTCTCCTGAAATGTCAGGTAAATGACCCGTCAATTCATCAATTTTCTTCTGTCCTTCTTCATCGAGGATAGAAATAAACTCTGTATATCCTGTAGGCATTGCTTCAAGTTCCGCCAATGATTGGGGAAGTGGAGCCGCAGCCACTTCTTCAACCGGGTCTCCATCGGCTTCCTCATCATCGTCGGAATTCCCTTCGCCTTTTCCATTGTCTTCACTTGCGTCTGATGTGGTCGGATCTTCTGCGACAACTTTTTCGTTGTTATTACTTTTATCACTACATGCCGCTGCTATTAAAAGGAGCATGAGCATGAGGGTGAATGCAACATATCTTTTTCTATTCATGACTACTCCTTTATCAAGTTCTATTCTTATTCTGGTCCTACCATTCCGTCGATTTTCGTAACGATTTTCGTAACCAACTTACCGATATTTTCCTTTTCACCGCTTAAAGCAGTCGAAATGATCCCAAGCACCAAAATGAGCAATGCCGCAATGCCTAACCACTCCAAAGATTGCGCCCCTTTTTCGTTCTTTACCGGGAACATCATTTTCGTCCAAGCCAACATTAATCTTTGTTTCATTTCCAATTCTCTCCTTAAATAAATGTATTTTAATTGAATAACTCAAAAATCCCTTTGTTCTGGTTGAAAATATTTATAATCATCAAGCCTCCGATTAGTACGAGGGCAGAAGGCAACACGAGGAAAGTAGTTACTAACGTCACTTTCGGTGAAGCTTTGGCCGCCTTCTCCTTGATCAATTCTTTCTTTAGCTTCCTCATCTCTTCGGCTTGTTGTTTAAACGTGTCCGCAATCGGAACACCTAAGCGTTCCCCTTGCAATAATGATTTGATCAGTATTTGGAACTCTTTGCTATCGTTCCGTTCGAGCAAAGACCTATACGCCTCCGACCTAGGAACCCCGACGCTCAATTCCTGAATAAAACGACCGAATTCCTCTTTAACGGGGCCTTCGAAATAATGCACGATATCACGAAGCGCCTGGTCCATTCCAACCCCTGCCTGCAAGGTGACGCTCATCGTATCAAGGAAATCTGGCAGTTGATACGAAATTTCCTCCTGCCTCTTTTTCGCCTTGGATCTAAGCCAGAGGACGGTTCCTCCAAATCCGGCGACCGGCATCAGGATGAGCATGAATTGCGACAACGGGAATCCGAGGATAAATAAAATCCCTCCGATGAAAAATCCAGCGATCATCATGAAAATTTTCAGCCCTTGGAAACGGGCAACCGTCAATTCGTATGGATGACCCGCCTGAATAAGGTATTTTTTTACCTCTTCATTTTCACTGAAGAAGTTGACACGCTGTCCGAGATCGGAAAAATCATCGGCAAATTTGAAAAGCCTTTCAAACACTTTCTCTTTTCGCGATTTCTTTTTACGGGTCCATGTTTCGATATAGACTGACTCGGTAATTTCTTCACGTAAGTTCCTTTTTTCATTTAAATACACATAGTAAGCACGTAACGAGATTCCTATTGTCCCAACAACTAAGAAGGTAAATAATGCAATTATGCCATCCATTCATTCACACCCTGATATTCGTAATTTTCCTGACGATGACAAAAGTCAGGACAGTCCCAAACAGGAAGAACACTAACAAAATCACACCGATGCCCGTAAACAACGGATCAAGGAAGCCTTCGATAATATTGTTCATCATCAGCACCAGGAAGATGGGAATTATCGGAACTAGTGTTGAGACATACCGTTGTTCGGCAGTCATCGTCTTCACTTCCTGTTTGAGCAATTTCCGGTCGTCCAGTGTCTGGCTCATTTCATCGAGTACGGCGGATAAGTTGCCTCCCGCCTTTTTCTGGATAAGCATCGTCGCTGCGAACAATTGGAATTCCTTATGGTCGATCCGTCTTTCCATTGTCCGAAGAGCTACAGGAAATTCGATGCCTAACGACAGCTCATGGGCCATCCGTTTGAATTCGCTTTTTGCGGGCTCATTGATTTCTTGTGTGACAAGCTGGATCCCTTGATTCAACGTCATCCCAGATCGTGTTGAATTGGCAAGTATCCGGCAGATTTCCGGCAACTGATCAATGAGCATTTGTTTTTTCTTGTTCTTCCTAAGAAGGAACAGAAGTCTTCTCGCTCCTTCGATGAGGAGCAGAGCGACAAGCAGCGCAGGCAGCAACGCCAACTTAAACATGTTAACGAGCATAAAGACGATGCCCATATATCCAACGATTAATGCGCCAATGAACTCTGACGGAGTGAACGGGATGTTGGCGTCGACAAGCTTCGGTTCCAATTCCTTTGCGGTCTCCGTCTCATCAAATTTTGTACCGATCAGAACGATGACGCTTTTCCGCTTTTCCCCGCCGAGGTAAAACTGTTCAACTTCCTTCCGCCACTCTCTTTTCGACTTACGGTAATCAAGCATAAAATAGACTGCGATGAGGAAGACAAAAACGGTTGCCGCCGCAATTAATGCTTCTACCATGTGGCGACCTCCTCTTTTACGCGGAAGTCCGACCTATCCATATGGATGCCGAAGATTTTGAGCCGATCGAGGCACGCCGGGATTTCACCGGTTGGTGTAAAGTGACCGAGGACCGTTCCGTCTTCCAACATGCCGGTCCGCTTGAACTTGAAGATCTCAACGATTCTATAAGTTCCATCCTCTTCATTTTTTTGCACTTCCGAAATGGAGATGATTTTCCGAGTCCCATCAGTCAGACGCGTCGCCTGGATGATGATGTCAAGTGCTCCAACAATATATTCCCTGATGACGGTCGAAGGCAGTTCCATGCCCGCCATGATGACCATCGATTCAACCCTTCGCAGTGCGTCAGCAGGTGAGTTCGCATGGACGGTCGTTAACGACCCTTCATGCCCCGTATTCATCGCTTGAAGCATGTCAAAAGCTTCCCCACTTCGGACTTCCCCGACGATGATTCGATCTGGGCGCATCCTGAGCGCGTTCCGAACGAGGTTGCGGATTGTCACTTCCCCTCGGCCTTCCACGTTAGCAGGTCTCGCTTCCATACCGACGACATTCGGCCGATCGAGGCGCAATTCGGCGGAGTCTTCAATCGTGATGACCCGCTCACCGTGAGGAATGGATGCAGCAACGACGTTCAGTAATGTCGTTTTACCAGATCCAGTACCTCCTGAAATGAGGGTGTTCATCTTCGCCTTTACGACACCTTGCAAGAAGCGTGCCATTACTTCATTCAATGAATTGAAGCTAAGCAGATCCTCCATTTGGAATGGCTCTTCCCGGAATTTCCGGATAGAGACCAACGTCCCTGACAGACTGACAGGCGGGATGACGGCGTTAACACGGCTGCCGTCTGGCAATCTAGCGTCAACCATTGGGGAGCTTTCATCGATACGTCTCCCTAAAGGAGCGACGATACGGTCCACGATATGACGGACGTGTTCGTCGTCCCTGAAAGCGACATCCACCACTTCTAATCGGCCTGATTTCTCGATATATACTTCATCGAATCCGTTGATGAGAATTTCGGTAATTGCTGGATCTTTGATGAGCGGCTCAAGTGGTCCATATCCGACCGCTTCGTCAAGAATCCTCGTTATTAAAAGATCTTTGTCATTTCGAGAGATGATCACTTTCTCTTCGGACATGAAATGGGAGACGTATTGTTCGATTCGGAGACGCATTTCACCTTGCGACAATTGGGTGAGCGCCTCTAAGTTCGTATCCCTTAGCAATCTAGCTTTGTAATGATCGACAAGTTCATCCACAAGGTGATTTTCATACTTATACGATGATTGCTTTTTTGCCAACTTCTCTTTACGCCGTTCGAATAAAGAACTCATCCTTCACCACCTCCTACTGCTGCTTTGCGACTTGACGGGCGAATTTCCGGACATCCTTTGCAAACGGAATTAGTTTCCTCTCCTTGGCCTGTTTTCGAACAGGCTGCCCCTGATTGATAAATGGCTGGAGGCCTTTCGTATCTTGCCTTATCGAAGCGATGATTGGGTGGCGCAACACATTTTTCAAATCTTTCTGTTTCACTTCATAGTTCTTCGATAATTTATTCAAGGCGATTTCCATCCTGCTTGTCAGGACAAGCCCAAGCCTCTCCGACAATTCTTCGTATTGCTTCATAATTTTTAAGGACGGAGTGTCTGGAGTGAGGACGTAATAAATCTTATCCGACTCCTCCATTGCCGTTACGACAAGCCCGTTTATCGAGGACGGCAAATCGACGATAACGTAATCGAATGAGCGCCTACATGTCCGTAGCAACTTTGCGATGAACTCCTCGTCAAGTGTTTCGAGTATTTCCGCATCACACGGACTAATGAGTACTTCCATTTTGGAATGCTCCTGCGTTTGGGAAACGTTCCGGATATGACTTTCGTTCAATTCTTCGATGACGGGCTGCAAGTCGGCAAGCGAGCGATTCGATTCAATGGAAAGCAATGTTTCAACACCACCGAACTGCCCGTTCAAGTCAATGAGAATGACTTCAGCAGATGACTCAAGCTTCATCGTCTGGGCGAAGGAAGCGGCAAGCAATGAACATCCGCTCCCTCCTTTCCCGCTATAAAACGAAATGATTTTTCCTCTTCCACGACCAAAAGAGTGGGTGGCTAACTCTTCGTTTTTCGCCTTCTTCGCTGCATAGCTTTTGACGATATTCGGGAACCGGCTTGAGAATATGCCGGCCTCTTCCGGAAAGACGAAAAACTCATCCGCTCCGGCTCTCGTTATACTACGGAGAACACCGAAGTCCGAAACATTGGCAATGAACAGAATGAGCGCATTCGGATTGATCATCTTCAGCATTTGAACGACCTCAACCGATGTATCGATATCCGTTTGGCCAAAAATGACGATATGCGCCATTTCACGGTTCATTTCCCTCACGGCTTCATTTGATCGTACGCCAATGACCTGTTCCGATTGCGTCTCTGCAATAGTTCTCAACTGCGACATAAGTGATTCTTCATCGGAGACGATCATAATATTCAACTTATTTTCCAACTTTCTCACCCTTCGATAAGTGACTGTTCACCTTTATTCATCTGAAGATTCCGATTTCTGATTTGATGATTCTTCCGTTTCCTCAGCTGTATCTCCATTGCCTTCTTCTGCTGTAGCCTTACTATCGGGTTTTTCGCCGGCCGGTTCTTCTTTCGGTTCTTGCTTTTCGACTGTTTCTTCCTTGCCACCAGTCGATGCGTTTTTGTCACCAAATGAGTTGGCCTGCCCGACGTTTGCCTTCAGTACGCGGATATGTTCTGCGTAATTTTGCATATGTATGAGTCTTGGTGCTTCTTCAGCTGTCACTTCTACCGCGATACCGGAAAAACTCTCATTTGTTCCTTGTGCATAGGCGACCAAAACATCTTTCATGAAGACCTCAGTCTTTTTCTTTCCATTGTCGTTTGTCGAGACGATTATATCGACTCGATCCAAAGCAGTCAGTACTTGGTCAAACTGGGTTTTTTCCGTTCGGTACATCGTCACGAGACGATTGTTCTCGTCTTGTAGGTTCGATACCGGCTTAATCATGTTTTTTGTAATGATGTCCCCTGGATTCAACGGAACGATGGATACTTTATGCTCGAACTCATCTTCGGACAAAATATGGCTATCCGTTACGAACTTATTAGGGATATCCATTTTCGTTACTTGCGAAAGTTCGATCGGTGAGCGGGAAGGGATGGACCCTTTCGCAATGTAAATCGATGTCATTCCACCTAATTCAGCATTCAACTCTTTGACCTTTTCTAGCACGAGATAACCAGTCACAGCTGCTAATATGAAGGCCAATATTAAAAAAATCGCCGCTCGCCTTTTTGCTTCTAACATCCCAATCCCTCTTTCATACTAAGAACTCCGGAAATTGTCCGCTCTCTTTTCCATTTAATAGTCTCCTATCTTCATTATTAATATCACTGCAAGAATTGTATGTCAAAACCGTGACAAACAAGCCCAAACCAACCTGAGTCATTAGTCATTGGACTAAAGGGAAGCAGCTATTGAATCTTGTTTTTACAGAGGCATTTTATGAGTGGTCCTAGAGGGAAAATTAAGGTAAAAAATCATATTTTCTATTGCCATTCACAACTTATGAATCATTTTCCATAATTTGAAAATCTGGAATTTGAGATATTTGATTTCAAGACTATGGTAATGCTAGCTAGGTTGCTTGTTTCGTATAATAGGAGCATGAATATAGAGTTGTTTTGTAGGAATGATGTAGGAAAAATATGTAGGATAAGTACTTATAGATGAAGACCAAAGGTGAATTGCTCCTCCTCTGGTCTTATTTTCATTATGATGCTTTTTTCAGGTCACTAGAATCTATTTTCTTCCAGATTGACTTCCCCCATTCCGGATGGTCGATGAAAGGGTTCCGGTTTCCTTGAATTCGTTCGATCACATTATTGCGGTTCATTTCAAACTCGTCGACCGGATCTAGTTCATGCCATTCGAGTAAAGTGGAAAGCTTTCCGTGGAATGGCTTGCTGCCGTTGTTCACTAGGTCATTCAACTCCAAATCCACGCGGTCGCCCGCTTCGTAACGAGTTGCCATATAGAACAGCATCCGTGCTACGTCGCCTTTCACACGATCGGGCGGCTCCCAGGAATTCGCCGTTCTAAAGCATCCATCACAGCCCTTCACTGGAGTTCCACCAGTGTCGAAGTCCAAGTTTCCGCGTGAGCTGTTCACTTGGACATCACTTGGACGTAAATGATGGATGTCCGTTCCAGGTCCTTTGCTCGTACCGAAATTGCCGTGTGATTGCGCCCATACATGCTCCCGGTTCCAGTCGCCTACATTTCCGCCGTTCCGATCTTTCGAGCGGGATTCACCAGAATACAACAAGATGACATTATTCGGGTTGTTCGGATCTTCATCCGTCTCCCTTAGCGCTTCCCATACTTCCGAATAGGACAACTGACGATGGTTCGAAATGATGTCGTGAAGAGCAGCTTTCAATGCCTGTCCTTCCTTACCGATCGCATTTTTATAGTAGCCGTCAGCTGGCACTTCCGCTTTCGTGACGACAACCGAGAAACTTGCAGTTACAGATTTATCTCCGTCAGACGCCGTTACACCGACAATATGGCTGCCTTCTTCCAATTCCAAGTTCAGAACGTTCCGAGTAAGATCAATCGTCCCTTTCGTTGCAGAATACGTCAGCTTATCGCCGTCCGGATCGCTGAAATGTTCGGAGAGGACGATTGATATTGTCTCTCCGGCTTTCGCTTGTTGATTTGCGATTGGCTTCGTGATGACTGGTGCATTATTCACCGTCGGCACGTTGATGCGCTTTCCTTTCGAGTTGTAGAAAATGACCTTAGAAGAGTCTGCCCCTTTGACAAAGTCAATTTTCTTAATGTTTTCAGCCCCTCTAATTTCGAGAGGATTCGATCCTTCGATAATGACATGACCCATTTCGGTGCCTTTCATATCGACGATCAAACCTTTTTTCTTAGGCTGCAGGATGACGGTATTCGTTTTGAACCCTTCACCTGTCAGTTCGGCATAATCGCCTTTCAAGTACATGCCATCTTTCAATGATGATTGTCCGTCCATGTAGACAGAGACACTCGGTTCAGCAATCATCACCTGTTTTTTATGTTCATTGATGAGCTTGTACTCTTTTTTGATTGGAACAGGTTCCCAAACGACAGGTGCTCCAAATCCGATTTGCACCATCACTGGATCATGGTCGCTTGCACGTCCCGCCATGTCCGTGAAATCCGCGTTAATGTGCAAAATGTCGATTTCTGTTTGATCCACCAGATTGTTCGACACTAAAATATGGTCGAGCACTTGCGAGTTTCCTTGATAGACATACGAATAACGGTCGGCTTCATCGACATAATTGATCATATTCGTCATGAGACTGCCTTCATGGATTTTCAATGCCTCTGCAAATTGGAAGTCATTGAAGTCTCCGACTGAGACGATATTCGCATCCGGGTTTTCTGTTTTAATTTCAGAAATGAAATTATAAACGAGCTGTGCAATCTGTTTCCGTTGCACTTCACTTCCATAGACCGGAGGCTGTTTTGAGCCGAATAACGGTGTATCTCCAGTTTTTGAATTCCAATGGTTTACAATTACAATTACCGATTCGCCTTGGAAATCAAATTGTGCCGCTAATGGCTTCCGGCTGCTATTGAACGCCGGATCATTTGGAGCAATGCGTCCTGGATTGTGCGTCAGCTTGCCATTTTCGTAGCCGACTGCTGTCGTCGCATCCCCATGCGGAATGCCTTCCATCAGTGTTACTCGATCAGGATTGTATAGGAACCCGACACGAATATTGGCATTCGGCTGTCCCCCATCCGCATTGTTCACTGGGTCGATGTTGACATATTCGTACTGGACTCCGCCCGCATCTACTATCGCTTGGATAAGTCTTTCATAACTTTCATTCGCACGGGAATCGCCTGCATTCGGACCATTATTATCTTGTACTTCTGTCACGCCGACGATATCAGGATTTTGCATATCTTGTACGAATGCCCTAGCTAACTTTTTCGCTTTGTCATTTGATGTTGAACTTGTATTGTTCGAGAAGTTTTCCAAGTTATAAGAAGCAATTGTAAGCTTGTCTGCATCCTTTACAATCGTCGTCTTCTCAGGTACTGAACTGCCTTTTGAATGTGCCTGTTGCATATCACTTAAAGACGTGTAAACCTTGTAGTTTTGGAATGAATAACCGACAACTCCCGTAATCGGACCCGTAAATCGGTCGCCTGTCGCGACTTCAAAATCACGTGCCGGCCCGTTAGGTTCCAGACGGAATTGAACACGCTCCGCATTAAGGTCGTCTTCTTTCAAAAGAAGTCCTCCATGAATCGTTTCTGTTTTTGTATTTTCAAAAACCGTTATTAAGTCGCCATGCTCCTGAGGTGCTACAGCCTTCACATTGCCTACCTGTACGAGCATCGCTTCACGGCTCTCCCAGAAATCGGCCGCATATCTTGTTGGATCAAATTCAGCAAAATTAGGACTCGCGATTTCATGTTTCGGGAGATTCGTTTCATCAATGATGAATGGTGTTGGAAGCGGAACGTTGCGCTCAAGGACTTGCACATTTCCACCACGGTCGTCGCGGACATTGATTTGCGTCGTCTTCAAGTCTGATTCCTGTCGATCCGCAAACCCATCGATTGCATACTCGCTCACCGTTCCTGTGACGGAAACAAGGTCGCCTACAGAAAGGTTCCAAGCATCTCTCCCACTGTAAAGGACGATTGCTTCGGACGTGTTCAAATTGCCATCACGCTTGTCGTCAGGTGTTTGGATATGGTAATAAGTCGAACCGTTCAGTTCATATTTATACGTAACAATCCCTTCAACACCTTCAACCACTTGACCGTCAAAAGGAGATGTATGGCCTTCCCCTTGGATGTCATGGATTTGTAGACTTTCTGTAATTGTATAGGTGAACGTACTTGTTTCGCCGAAACGGCCGTCATTCGTTTTCACGACCGCTTTCACTGTCGTGTCTTCGTTGATATTAATTGGCGATGCATATGTTGACCCATTATCAATCGGATCTGTTTCGTCCAATGTATAGAAGATTTCCGCTCCAGGCGTACTCGTCGTCAATGAAACTTGCACATTGCCTACGAACGTGCCACTACCTGGACTCGCCACGACCGGCTGGATGACAGAACTGTCAACGATAATATCCACCGTGGAACGAGGAATGATCTGATAATCGTTTTCGAACTGCTGGACAATTCCGGTGATCGAATCATAAGCTGTCCCAACTGAGAGACCTAAGGATGCTAACTCATCACGGACGATGAAATCACCAGTTCCATCATTCGCCAAATAATTCGCCCAGCCACTGCCCGTTGATACATCTGTTAAGATCGTGTTATGAACAGTGACGAGCTGCGATTCCAACTCCTCACCAACTTCCGAGCCGGTAATGACGACAGGTTCCGGAGCACCTACACCTTCCGTCACTTCAACGATTGTGGCACCATCCAACTGCAATAATCCTCGGAATTCAGCGAGTTTACCGGTCAATGTGACCTCATCGCCGATCTGGACATTCAAGCTAGTTGGCCGAACAGCAATTCCGCCTGTTCCGTCCTGTACGGAAATCGTATTTTTCAATTTAGCGGCAATAGTTCCTTTGATTGTCACGGTTTCCCCAAGTGCCTTTGTGCGTGCCTCGCCTATCGGTACAATATTACTTGGATCTTCGGGATCTTCGGGATCGCCAGGAGTTCCATCCATCTCATGCGAACCTAAATAAGTGAATGTGTCCTGCGGGTGGAGATTCCATTCAAGGTCACGGTTAAATGCATCACCCGGATTTGAATCACCAGTCGTAACCGAAGCCTTCCGGACAAGCGTTACATTTTCCCCCCAATTGATGCGGGCTCCGACTTGTCCAAATGAATCGATGACGACTCCATTGTTTTTGAGGACGAGAGCATCATCGCCGTTAAAGTTAATGACAGTAGTATTCTCGAGATTACCTTTATTCTTTATTGCATCTACGGCATCCTTATGATACAAAACATACGTCTCGCCGTTATTCAGCGTCCCCGATAATGACAGTGTCTGAGAAGCAGTTGATGCACCGTTAGAATACAACTCCAACTTGTAGTTACTTAGATTGACAGCTTGTCCCGTTCCATTGTATAACTCGATAGCCTTATTGAAACTGCTACCCTCCACATACTCGGAAATGAATAGATCCGATGCAACTGCCTCAGCTTTTGCCACTGCAGGGATTGATGGTATTACCATTGTTACAGCTAATCCAGCCGCCAGAAAACCGTTCAAGCGCTTCTTCCATCTCTTACTCCGCATGAAACCAATCTCCTTCCATTAATGAAATTAAGGTGAACTGCGTGAAGATTGTCCGAGAACCGCTCCCTTTCTAAATTAAATTAGTAGATTGCTAGATTTCATACCTATCGTAGCATTGCTCCCACGGCGTGGCTATGCGACTTTTTGTAATATTTTCCGACTTTTCCATCAAACTTTCGACACGTTTTTTCAGAAAGGATGCATGAGAATAGTTATAGTGATTGGTTGTGTTGCGAAGTGCGTTGATTGTGTTGCATGGCAGCTTGATTGTGTAGCAACGGAGTTTGTTTGTGTTACAACCTACTTTGATTGTGTTACGCCTAGTTCATTGTGTTGCGACAGACTTTGATTTTGTTACGCCGCACTTTCATTGTGTTGCGGCCTTACTTTATTGTGTTGCGCAAAGATTTTTCATCCCACAAAAAAACTCCCTAGCCCAATTGGACTAAGGAGTGTTTCCATTAAACAATAACTACTATCTCTTCGACTTTCGTCTCTTTGCGGTCAACGATTTCCTGAACTTCAGTGCCATCCAAAGTTTCTTTTTGGAATAACACATTGACCAATTCCTCAAATTGCGAGGCATTTTCCTGAATTAGTTCTTCGGTTTTCTGTAATGCCACATTAAAAATTGCTTGCATTTTTAATTCTTTTTCACCTTTATTGAACGTCAGTGTAAATCCATCTTGAAGCAAACCTGTGTCGACCATCCGTTCGATGATATCCTTCGCCTGCTGTACATCACCGCTGACGCCGATACTGTGCTCGCCGAGGTACAACCGCTCCGCGACGCCTCCTGCAAGAATCATGCTCACTTGGTCGAGTAGCTCACTTGCTGTCTGTAGATGGAGTTCTTTCTGAATCGGCGCTACGTATCCGAGCGCTTGTCCACGTGGAATGATCGTCGCTTTTCTGACGGATCCCGGTTTTGTGATCGCTGCGACTAATGCGTGGCCAGCTTCATGAATCGCGACCCTTCTTTTCGTATCAGGATCATTCAACGTACGTGAAGTGCTGCCAAGGATTGTCCGGTCGATTGCGAAATCGAGGTCTCCTTTTCCAATTTCTTCACGGCCATCACGAATTGCCCGCTTGCTAGCTGTTTCAAATAAAGAGCTAAGCTCCGCGCCGGAAAATCCAGATGTGCTTTCTGCCAATACATCCAATGAAGCATACACTTCATCCGCAAGAAGGCGGCCTTTCGTATGAATGTCGATAATTTCACGACGTCCATGCGTATCAGGAAGCGGAACATTAAACGTATAATCAATACGTCCGGGACGAAGGAACGCGTCATCGAGCATATCCTTCCTGTTTGTTGCTGCGATGAAAAGAATCCCGTCATTATCGTTGCCGCCGTCCAGTTGAACGAGCAGCTCCGTTAATGTCTTCTCGGACTCTTCACCGCCATGCTCTTTTCGCTTGCCTGCTAGCGCATCGACTTCATCGATAAAGATGACAGCCGGTCTAGATTTTCGGGCATTTTGGAATAATGTCCGCACACGTGAAGCACCGACGCCGACAAATAATTCCGTAAAGGCGGATCCGCTTGACGAATAGAACGTTGCACCAATTTCACGAGCAATCGCCTGTGCGAGCAATGTCTTCCCGGTTCCTGGAGGCCCATATAGAAGAATCCCTTTTGGTGCCCGAATTCCGACTTGTGTTGCCCGTTTCGGATCTTTAATAATCGACAATGTCTGATGGATCTCTTCCTTCATCTCTTCCGGAAGTCCACCAATGTCATTAAGCGTAATGTCAGGAAGTGGAGTCGATTTCGATGCTCCGTTTTTCATCGAAGACACGCCGACCCCAAGCTTCCCTTTTTTATGAAGAATGACCAAAGTCAAAAACGATGCGAGAATCAAACCACCGATGATCAGACCACTATATTGGCTCGCATCGGCAAATGTATATGAAAGGTTGTATTTTTCAACTAGTTGTTCTGCGAGCTGGCTTTGTGGACGGACTTGTGTTACATACAGTCCATCATTCGTCTCGAGATGCAATGTGCCATCAGCTTTCTCCTTCAAAGATAGTTGCTGACCTTCTTGAGCCTGGATCGTCTTCTCAAATTCCGAAAACGTCACATTCATTCCTTTATTTGCACCCGAGAGAACCAACCCGACACTTGTAGCAATTCCAATGACCAAAACGACAAGGACGACAATCTTCGTTGCAAATTTTGAATTAGGCTTCAAGCCATCCCCAACTCCCTTAAGAAAGATGCTATTATTATATAATATTTAGAGCCTGTTAAACAACAAGAAAGATATAGAAACTATGACAATTATATCGCGCTAACTGGCTTGCTTGTTGGTTTTTTATACTTCTATTTGTTTATCACAGCATAAAAACATTATATTTTGTTAATTAAAGATATTTTCTCCAATTGTTCATTAGCACACGACAGCTTGTCGAAAAATGTATATTCCCCGGGAAATATGCAGTTTACCAACGAAAACACGCATGCATCGTTCGAAAGGACATTTGAAACATTCGGTCTTGCCATTTATCTTCACCTATGCTATAATAGTTGAGTTAACGCCATAGTAACTTTTAACTTGACATGGCATTCTACGTACTGTTTTTGAGGACACTTATTCACACTGGCGCGGCTAAAGGGTCGCAAGGACGCAAGAGTTGGTAGGGCTTGCGTTGCTTAAGGATAGAAGACATCCAGTGGAACAATACCGCGGCATTGATCATTTTTTAATAAAGTCCGGCTTACCGGAGCTTTCGATCACATAAAACTTCAACAATAAAAGTTACTATAATAAGGGCTGCTTCTCTAAATGAGAGCAGCCCTTTTCCAATTCACTTAATAAATACGTTCTTCCGTTTCAGCATCGAAGAAATGCGCCTTTTCCATGTCAAACGCGAGCGGAATGGTATCTGACGGACGGATTGACGTGTCCGAATCGATTCTTGCGATGAAGTCGGAGCCGTTCAGCGTGGCGTACAAATATGTTTCAGCCCCCATCAGCTCCGCCACTTCGATCGTTGCCTGGAATGTCGCCTGTCCATTAGATTCGATATCGGAAGCTTTCGTATAAATATCTTCTGGACGGACGCCCAAGATCAATTCCTTCCTAGCATACCCTTTCCCTTCAAGCATTTCGCGTTTTCCCACAGGAACAAAAACCTTAGTATCTCCTATCATAAAGCCTTCTTCCGTCATATGCCCTTTGAAGAAGTTCATGGCTGGTGATCCGATGAAGCCGCCGACAAAGACATTTCGAGGATAATCATATACTTCTTTCGGCGTACCGACTTGCTGGATGTATCCATCTTTCATGACGACAAGTCGTGTCGCCATCGTCATCGCTTCCGTCTGGTCGTGGGTCACGTAGATTGTCGTCGTTTGAAGACGTCTATGCAATTTTTGGATTTCGGCGCGCATTTGCACCCGGAGCTTTGCGTCCAAATTGGAGAGCGGTTCATCCATGAGGAAGATCTTCGCATCCCTTACAATCGCACGGCCTAACGCTACACGTTGGCGCTGTCCGCCCGACAACGCTTTCGGCTTACGATCCAAATACTCCTCCAACCCTAATATTTTAGCGGCTTCCTGGACTTTCGCTTCAATCTCCTTCTTCTTCACTTTACGAAGCTTCAAACTGAACGCCATATTTTCGTAGACGGTCATATGCGGATAGAGCGCATAGTTTTGGAAGACCATTGCAATATCCCGATTTTTTGGTGGAACGTCATTCATCCGCTTGCCGTCAATTTCAAAATCGCCATCCGTAATGTCTTCAAGTCCCGCAATCATTCGGAGCGTCGTTGATTTGCCGCAACCTGAAGGACCGACGAACACAATGAACTCCTTATCTTTTATATCCAAATTGAAATCTTTGACGGCAACGACTCCTTTGTCATATTCCTTCGTCAAATTAGTCAATTTCAGCTCTGCCATTGAATATCCCCCCTCAATTACTTAGAACTTCCATCACGGGAATAGCCCACCATCCCTCTGCAAATCGTCGCACGAACTTGGAAATCGTCATTCAATAAGACGAGATCAGCATCTTTTCCGACTTCGATGCTTCCTTTTCGATCAAACACGCCTAATCGTTTTGCAGCATTAGAGGATGACATGCTCATCAAGTGAGGAAGATCAGCACCAGCGTTCCGCATCGTCTGGACGGCTTCATTCATTTTCAAGACGCTGCCGGCCAACGTCCCATCTGCCAACGTCGCCTTTGCCCCGGTCACATTCACATCCTGTCCCGCCAACGTATATGATCCGTCAAGCAATCCTTTAGCCCGCATCGAATCCGTAATAAGGATGATCCGCTCAGGTCCTATTTTTTTATACATAAGCTGCAGCATGTCCTCTGATAAATGGATACCATCTGCAATCACTTCACAATGAAGCTGCTTCAGCAAAAATCCGGCACCAACGACTCCGATTTCTCTGTGATGCAATCCGCTCATCGCGTTTCCGAAATGGGTCAGATGTGACAGTCCCACTTCTGTAGCATTGCTCATATCTTCGAAAGTCGCCTTCGTATGACCTGCGGAAACGAGAACATTGCGTTCTACGAGCCGCCGGGTCACTTCCAGTCCTTCATCGCATTCCGGAGCGAGTGTCACGACTTTCAAACTGTCGAGCGCTTCGCCAAACCATCTTTCCAAAAGTGCAAAAGACGGCTTCCGGATATATTCGACAGGCTGCGCACCTGCTTGTTTTGGATGAATAAACGGACCTTCCAAATGAAAACCGAGCATTTCGGCACCGTTTATCGTTTGCTCCATGAACCTTTTGCCTACGTTAACAGTTTTAGAGATTTCATCTTCCGATTGTGTCAACGTCGTCGCGAGGAATGAAGTCGTTCCTTCCTTCGGCAATGCATTTGCAATCGTTTCAAATGACTCAACAGTTCCATCCATGAAATCGGCGCCAGCCGCTCCATGGATATGGATATCGATGAATCCGGGAAGAGTCAGACAGCCTTGACCGTCCCATCGCTGTCCATTGAATCCCTTGATCGACTCATTGGATACATTTACAATCCTCCCGTTTTCCACGACTATCTCGCCGTCCATCACACTTCCGTCTGGCATGGCGATTTGGATGTTATGAATAAGCAACGAAGTCAACGCAGTCACCTCCCGAATTATCTCTTCCATTTTTTGAATGTTTCGTTCTGTATCTCTTCGATTGCATCGCGCGTGGCATCCAAATAGGTGATCGTCGTATCGAATTGCTTGGAAGCGACTGACATGAAAAGGATGTCCATAACATGTAACTGGGCGAGCCTCGATGAGGTTGCTCCACTTCGCAAATTCGCTTCTTTGGCAGGTGACGTGTGCAGCTGGATATCTGAAATCTGGGAGATCGGTGTTTGGCCAAACTTCGTTAAGCTGATCGTTGTCGCTCCGTTCGCCTGAGCGAGTTCGAGAATTTTTCCTACTTCGTACGTCGCGCCCGAGAACGAAATACCGACAACGACATCCTCTGCGTCGACATTTGCCATGATCGTTGCTCCCATATGTAAATCCGTGCTCACCGTGGACGCTTTATGAATCCGCAAAAATTTCTGCTGCGCATCAATTGCGGCTATTCCTGAAGCACCCACGCCGAAAAAGTGGATATTTTTCGCCTGAACAATCGCGTCGACCGCACGCTCCAACTGTTTCGTATCGAGCAATTCAGCGGTTTCCAACAACGTATGGATGGCATGTTCCGTCACTTTTTGAATCGTCGTCGCGACCGGCTCATTCGGTTGGATATCTCGTGTCGTAATTTCCAGCTTCCGTCCAAGATCGCCGTTAATACGTAACTTTAATTCTTGGAAGCCTTTCAATTGCAATGATTTGCATAGCCTCGTAACGGCAGCTCCGCTCGTTTGGCTCACTTCCCCTAGCTCCGAAACAGTCATCGTCACAATATCTTGCGGGTTCGCCAAAATATAGTCGGCAATTTTTTGTTCCGAAGGAGGGAGCAAATGCCTCATTTCTTTCAGCAGCACTAAGCCGCCGCTCGCTATCGCCATCTCCATCCCTCCACTTGTTTAATCTGTTAGTTCCTTAACCATAACATGAAATGTCCGGTACGTTTTGAATCCATTTTTCAAATATAAATGCCCTGCTGAGCTCTTTTCACTCGTCCAGAGGAACCAGGCTCCTTGGATCGTCCTTTGTTTCATGGAATGAAGGGCTTCGTGTAATAAAACCTTCCCGAGCCCTTTTCCTTGCTCACTATCATCGACTCCGAAAGGACCGAAACGTTCCCGAATCCCTTCGTACCCTCCATACATCGCAAACCCGACGATTTTTCCTTCCTTTTTGGCAATGAGAACTTGAGAAGGATCAAGCCCTTGCAATAAACCTTCGCGAATTGCCCTGCCCCAGTCCGGATTGAAGTCAGTATTTGCGAACCGGATGACAGCAGGCAAATCACCGTCTTGAACAGTTTCAAATACATATCCTTCTAGCTCCCGCTCCTTTTTCACTGCCTTCACCGATTCTGGATATACGTAATCCGTCAACGCCCGATGCATAGCAACCGGTGAATAGGCGCGCTTGAACCCAACCTTCTGAAGGAAGTTGAACCCTGCAGGATAAGCTGACTCGTCAATTCCTGGTAAGAAATAATTCGGTGCATAAGAGGAGAAGAACACTTTCTTCGCCCCTTGTTTCCGGATGTAATCAAACGTCCTTTCCATCAGTCCACATCCGACCCCTTGCCTTCCTACGTCAGGATGTACCAAGAAAAAGGTGATCCATCCGTTATCCGGTTCAAGATCGGCCCCCATCATCGGCAGCTTTCGTGTGATTGCTAACATCGCTCCAATTATCCGATCTCCGTCAACAACGACAATCAATCCTTCCGGGTCGAAATTTGCATCGAGCAGCACTTGTGTCCGAAAGCGCTTTTGATTGATAGGGTCATGGAGCAGGACAGCGTTCCACAGTTCAACAATTCCTATTTCATCTCCATTTTGAAACGTCCGAAACATGATGATCACCCTTCTTTCCTTGAAGCGAGTTTTACGGCTTTCCCTACGAATCCCTCCGCTACTTCAATGAAAGCTCGAGCCGATTCTTTATCGACTTCCGCTAGGATCATAACGATCGCAAGCTTCACATCGTACCCAGTCTGTTTCAATACGAACTCCGCTTTTTCTTCATCCAATTCCGTAATCGTGCAAACCATCTTTTTTGCACGCTCGCGCAATTTAAAATTGCTTGCATTCAAATCGACCATCAAGTTTTGATACACTTTGCCCGTCTTGACCATCGCTGTCGTCGATATCATATTTAAAATCAATTTATGGGAAGTTGCTGCCCGTAACCGGGTGGAGCCAGTCAATACTTCCGGACCGGTAATGACTTCAATTGGAATGTCTGCGTAGTTGCTAATAAGCGAGTTTTCATTGTTGGATAGACTGACAGTCGTCGCGCCGCGGTTTTTTGCGTACATCAGCGCTCCCTTTACGTAAGGCGTCCTACCGCTTGCAGCAATGCCGATGATGACATCGTGCTTGGTAATTTGTAAGTCCTCTACATCCTTCGCACCTAGTGCTTCATCATCCTCTGCCCCTTCAACAGCATGATACATCGCCCCTTCGCCGCCCGCCAAAATCGCCTTCACGAGATCGGGGGAAGTGCCAAACGTCGGTGGGCATTCGACCGCGTCCATGACGCCGATCCTTCCACTCGTCCCCGCACCGATATATAGAAGCCTGCCGCCGTTTTTAAACGCTTCCACCACTTTTTCTACCGTCTTTTCAATTTGCGAGATCACTTGCCGGACAGCTAGGGCAACGGTCTGATCCTCGTCATTCATCGTTTTCAGTATGTCCTCGATTGACATTTCATCCAACCGCGACGTCTTCGGATTGGATCGTTCAGTCGTCAGAAGTGATAATTTTTCCATCGTCCGCCTTCCTATCTATACCGTAAGTAACGTTCTCTCAATTCCATGAATCTTTCCGTGTCCCGTTTGCATTGCTGTCGGTAAGAATGGATATCTCCCTTCATAAGCCCTTGGCGCAATACATCGTTCCCAGAGAGCAGATCGAACATCAGATGCCGCAAGCTGCCATACTCTAAAAACTCAAGTTCCTCGGCATACATCGAAGCGATGACTGAAAGGACCGAGGTAACTGTTTCCACTGGCCGAAACGTTTTTCGATCCGTTATATGCAACTGGATTCCTTCACAAAGCTGGCCATTATACTTTTGATACGTCGGTGTGAAAGCGAGCGCGCGTGCATGAATCCCTTCCAGCCCTAAAGCATTTACTTGATCCTGTAGCTTCTCCCCGTCAATGAAAGGAGCCCCGATTATTTCAAAAGGCTGCGTCGTCCCGCGCCCTTCGGAAAGATTCGTTCCTTCCACCAAGCAAGTACCCGGATACAACAGCATCATATCGAGCGATGTCGTATTCGGTGAAGGCGGAATCCAAGGAAGCCCGTTCTCCGTTTGGAATGAATACCGTTTCCACCCTTCCATTGAGACGACTTCCAAATCACAGCCGATCTGGTACTCTTCATTGAAATAAACAGCCAGTTCACCGACTGTCATGCCGTGCCTGTTCGGAATCGGGTAAAGCCCGACGAAAGATGTGTAATCTGGATCGACGAAATTCCCTTCGACCCTCTCCCCGCCAATCGGATTCGGACGATCGAGGACGATCATCCTTTTGCCCGTCCGTGCACAAGCTTCCATCATATACGCCATCGTATAAATGTACGTATAATATCTCGCGCCGATATCTTGAATATCGAAGACGACAATGTCAACTTGCCCCATCATCGCGTCGGTCGGTTTCTTTGTCTGTCCGTAAAGACTAAACACTGGAATTCCAGTCGACCGATGAACCGTATCGGTGAATTTCTCCCCTTCCTTCGCATTCGTCAACAGCCCATGCTCTGGTGCGAAAAGGGCGGTCAATCGAAGATCCGGATGATTATGGAATAGCCGGATTGTCGAAACAAGCTTGGCATTCGCCCCTGTTTGATTCGTCAATAAACCGATCCGCTTCCCTCGAAGTTCCGACAAGTCCCTTTCAAAAAGCACATCTACGCCAAGTTTCACGTTATGAAGCTGTCCCATCGTCATTCCTTCACGCCGCCGAGCGTCAATCCTTGTACGAAGTAGCGCTGGAACAAGATGAAGACGATGATCATCGGAATCGCCGCGACCGCAGCCCCGCTCATAAGCAACTTAAAGCTAGCCAAGTTCGCGTCCTGCAACGTTTTTAAACCGACCGGCAATGTGTACAACTTTGCAGTATTCAACACGATGATCGGCCAAAGGAATGAATTCCACACGTTCATGAATGTAAAGATGCCGAGTGCTGCAAGTCCCGGTTTTGCTAGCGGCAGGACGACTGTCCAAAACGTCCTCCATTCACTTGCACCGTCCATTCGTGCAGCCTCCAATAATTCATCCGGAATAGAATACATGAACTGTCTCATGAGGAATACGCCGAATACCATTGAAAGATCGGGCAGGATCAATGCCCAATGCGTATCCATCAATCCAAGGTTCCCGACCATGATGAATAACGGTACGAGGGTCACTTGCCCGGGGATCATCATCGTGGAAATGATGACCCAGAAAATAAGATTCCGCCCAGGGAACTTTTTCTTTGCCAGTACATAGCCTGCCATCGAGTCGATGAGCAAGATGCCGATTGTGACAACTACGGCTATATAAAGGCTGTTGAAAAACCATTTTCCGACATCATGTTTCTTAAACAATGTCTTAAAACTTGCAAATGAATTTGAAACGATATGGTCCATCATGTCGCGATGGTAGGCTTCCTCCGTTGCATCTCCAGCTTTTGCCGCTTCCCTTGCCTCGCCCCAATGCTTGAAATAAAGCGGAATTCCCATCGGATACATTTTCGGTGGATTGGAATCGACGTACGAAACCGGCCGTTCCATATCTTGGGATTGATAACTGCTCAACTGAAGCGAAGTCGAAAATACCCAGTAGAGCGGGAGCAAAGATACAACTGCAAAAACAGTGAGCAATCCGAATATAATTAGTTTATTTAAACGATCGAGCGGTTTTTTCTTCATTTCCCTATCCCCCAATCACTCATCATGGCGAAGCACCCGGAATTGGATGACAGAAAAGATGAGGATAATGACAAATAATACGACGGATTGGGCTCCTGCCAACCCAAATTCGAAATCTCGGAAGCCCGTTTTGTAAATGAGGTGGACGAGCGTTTCTGTCGCGCTCCCCGGTCCTCCCCCTGTCATCATGATGATTTGCGTAAATACTTGGAATGAACCAATCGTACTCAGGAGAACCAAATACAATGTCGTCGGTTTCAATAAAGGGATCGTAATATGGATCCATTGCTTGAAACGGCTTGCGCCATCCATCCTCGCTGCTTCATACAATGATTGGGAGATCGATCCCATCGATGCCAAATACATAATGATTCCGACACCGAATGGAATGAGGCATTGCATGATGATCAACGCCCATAACGCCGTATTTGACTGCCCGAGCCAATTGACAGGACCGACGCCGAACCATCCGAGCACATAGTTGAAGAGTCCAAAATCATAATTGTACATCCAGCGCCACACCATCGCGATGATGACCATTGAAGTGACCGTTGGTAAATAGAAGGCTGACCTGAACAGACTTTGGGACAGCTTCCCCAATTCGAAGATGAGCGTCGACAGCACGAGGGCGCTTATGACACTAAATGGAACTGTCACAACAGTGAATAGCATTGTGTTTTTCAATGCAATGCGGAATGCATCACTCTCGAACACTTTTATGTAGTTCTCGAACCCGACAAATTCACTGCCGAAAATCTTGTATTTTTGAAAGGATAGGATGAATGCCCACACAACAGGGATTGCAACGAAAAGCGTAAATAGAATGAGTTTCGGCAGTAGAAAGAGGTACGAGCTATAGTTCCGTTTCATCTCGTAAAACAGTTTCCTTGAGTTCCCATTCTTTTTCCCGATTAATTTCAGTTTTTCCTTTTCCTTTTTCGGCACTGCACCCATAGGCATCTGAGTCATGGTTGACACCCCCTAAAAGTGAAGCAGGCGTACGCGATGCATAGCCTGCTTTCATTTATTTCTGCAATATTTGGTCTGTTTGAATCAAAACTGCTTACTTCAATATTTGATCGACTGCTTTTTTAGCATCCGCCATGGCCTGTTCAGCTGTTTTTTCACCATTGAACACGAGCTGCAGCTCACTTTGGATCGCTTCGTCGATTTTTTTCCATTCCGGATGACGCGGAAGCATGACGACTTGGTCAGACATTTCCATTGCACGTGTCATTTCAGGATTGTCTTTGAACGGATCCATTTCAGACGCACTGATGCGTGCAGGGAAGATACCGTAGTGTTGTGCCATATGGTATTGCTCTTCAGCTGTAGAAATGAATTTCATGAAATCTGCGACCGCCGCTTTCTTGTTCGCATCCTCTTGGTGCATCATGACCCATCCGCCAACACCGCCGATTGTAGCTGCGCCTTTATCCCCTGACGGATATTCAGCAACCATGAAGTTTGTCGGAAATTTGCCTTGTGCCGCACCGATTGCCCATGTTGCCCATGGTTGCATTGCAACCGTACGCTGCTCTTCATTCGCCCATGCTTGGAATGTGCCGCCGACGTCATTGCCGCCGTGCATTTCTGGCGCAACTTTATGCTTCAATTTCAAATCAGCCAAGTCTTGAATTGCTTTGACTGCTTCCGGTGAATCAAATGTGAACTCCGTCATGTCTTCGTTAAGTGGCGATCCGCCATTTTTATAGAAGAACGGCCACGCTTCATAATAACCAGGCAGAATGTACGTCGAGAATCCGTATACATCCGTCTTGCCGTCGCCATCCCGGTCAAACGTCAGTTTTTCCGCTGCTTGTAAAAATTCGTCGTAAGTCCACTTTCCGTCTTTCGGCGGCTCTACGCCTGCCTCTTTAAATAAATCCAAGTTTAATAGCATCGTATGCAATGTAATACTGTTCGGAATTCCATATAACTTGCCATCATACGTATACGCATCTAACGCATTTTCATAGAAGTCCGCCTTCGCATCTTTGTCCAAATACGGATCTAATGATTCGATGACGCCTTGTTCGATATGATCGATGCTCACCGAACTGCCGCTAATGTCGACAGGAGCGATGTCCGGCCAAGCTTTCCCTGCAATCGCAACGCCGAGCTTATCTCCCATTTCCGCCCATGGCACTTGGACCAGTTCGATTTCTATGCCGTCATGCGCTTCCTCGTATTCTTTGATCTTTTGTTCTAGCCAGTGGAACTTATTATCATCTTCGTCTGGCCATCTTGGACCATCCCAAATGGTAATCTTCCCTTTGAACTCATCAGCATTTCCCGCTTCTTCCTTATTACCGCAAGCTGCTAGCACTGTGCCAGCTAACCCGAGTGATAAAGCAGCAAGAGCGGATTTCTTCCAAAGCTTCTTCATGTTTGAACCCCCAATTTATTTGTCTGTGAACTTCCCCATCTTTTATCGACAGCTGGAACAACAGCAATCTATAAAACATGTATAAATGTTGCCAAATGCGCATAAAACGCTAAACTCACGCATAAACGCTGCTAAACACGCATAAATCTATAAACTCACGCATAAACGCCGCCAGTGACGCATAACTTGCTGGATTCACGCATAAATCCCCAAATATAAGCATAACCGCCAATAAAAACTCATAAACCGTACGCGATTTTCCCCATAATCGTAGCTCGCTCCGCTCCGGTCGCCGCAGGCAAGGAATTCGGCTTTTGATGGATGCCCAAGTAGCCTAACAATGCAAAAACGAACGCTTCTTTCGCATCTGCATCGATTCCAATATGACCAGTCGTTACAATCCGAATTTTCTCAGGCAACAGCTTTTGCAAGAACTCCATCAATGTCCGATTGTGCACACCACCTCCGCTAGCGATCACTTCTTTCACTTCATGAGATTGTATATATCTTTCTATCTCCGTCGCTATCGTTTTTGCTGTCAGCATCGTGGCGGTCGCGATTTTATCGGCAGCCGATCGTCCGCGTTCATCACCTTCCGCCCAAAACGCATCGACATATGTGGTCCCGAATAATTCCCTGCCGGTGCTTTTCGGCGTCGGTGCTGCGAAATAGTCGTGACCCATTAGGCTCTCAAGCCATTCATCGTCGACCGTTCCATCCTTCGCCAATTCGCCGTCCTGATCGAATGAGCGCTGTCCGTCCGTTAGTTTCGCAACAGATGCGTCGATCACCATATTTCCAGGCCCCGTGTCATACGCTATGATCGGTTGCTCTGATCCAGATGGCGGCAGCACAGTCATATTGGCGATACCACCGATATTGAGCAGGATGCGCCCTGCCGTTTCCGACTGGAATAAAACATGATCCGCATATGGCACTAACGGGGCACCTTGCCCGCCTGCAGCCATATCACGCGTCCTGAAATCCCCGATGACCTTTTTACCTGTTCGTTCCGCAATAACAGCGATATCCCCGATTTGCATCGTATTCGGACGAGCGAACGCTCGGTCAAGGTCAACCGCGGGTTCATGCCAAATTGTCTGGCCATGGGAACTGATAAGGTCTACCGTTTCCAAACCGATACCTGCTTCCTGTAAAGCTTCCTTCAGCGAATCTGCATATCGTTCCCCGAGATACATATTCATCGAGGAAACAAATTGCAATGGCGCCGCCGGATCCATCAACTTATGCAGTTCCTCCCTAAGCCCGTCGTCGAAAGGCATCGTCTTGAAATGAATCAATTCATGCCGAACCTTGCCCTCCTCATAAGAGAAATCGACAACAGCGATATCGAGGCCATCCAAGGACGTGCCGGACATTAATCCGCAGACACGCATTGATTTCACGGGCATTCCCCTTTCAATCTACTAAACTACTAACTGTAAGCGCTTACCGACATTTTAAACCTTCTGAAATTAAATATCAATACAAATTTGTTTCTCTAAAAAGAATTTTCACTCATCCAATTGTAACCGGCAATCTACCTAAGATCGATGTTTGCCCTGCCAAAAATTCCGCAACGACTTCAAACGCAGATTCCGTAAATTCATACGTGCAAATGATCCGGTTCACCTTCGGAAAATACGACGCGTCATATGGCGACCGTACGGCGACTACATCGACCGGCTTCCCGCTAGCTACTAAGTCATCGACGAGCTGCCGTTGGTTTTCATTCTTATCGGCATTCAACGTCAGTACGACAATATGGTCGTACATCCCAGCTATTTCTGTCATGTTCACGTCTCCCGGAACTTCCTTATCAATTTGCATGGACACGACGTTCCCGTGGACCTTTTTCAACTGCTCCGCCATCGTCAACGTCGCATATCGCTTATCCTCGACCATCATCGCATATTCGTTTTTCGGGTGGACAAGGAGCACCCGGTCTTCCGCTTTGATCGGGATACCCGGACCAGTCACTTCTGTTATGCCTTGCTTATAAATCTCTTTCATTTCATCATGATGTTTCTCTGAGCCGACAAATTCGGCAACTTTTTTATTCCCATTAATCTCTTCCCAAGACGTATAGTTGCGCGCGAGTTTTTCAATCCTTTCGATAGATTCATCGATCCGTTGCTCGGAAATCCGGCCGCTCTCGACTGCCTCCGCCATTCGGAGTACTGCCTGCTCCTGTAGATCATGCAAATGGGACACCATGACAAAGTCGACTCCCGCCTCGACCGCTTGCACGCATCCTTCTACTGTACCGATCCGCTTCGCAATTGCGTCCATTTCCATGCAATCCGTCGTGATGACACCGTTGAACCCAAGCTCTTCCCGAAGAAGTCCCGTTATGACCGAATGTGATAAAGTCGCAGGGACATTCTCCTGCTTTTCAAGCGCTGGAAAATAGACATGCGCACTCATAATTGCGTCCGCACCCGCAGCAATGCATTCCTTAAACGGAACCAACTCAACAGCATGCAACCGGTCTAGATCATGGTCAATCACCGGCAAGTCGAGATGCGAATCGACGCTCGTATCGCCGTGGCCCGGGAAATGTTTCAGTGTTGTCATGACCCCCGCCTCCTGCATGCCAAGCATCGAATTCTTCGCCATCTCAGTTACTTTTATAGGATGCTCCCCGAAAGAACGGACCCCGATGACAGGATTTTTCGGGTTATTATTAACATCCACGACAGGCGCCAAATTCCAGTTGATGCCGAGCGCCTTCAATTCCTTACCGGTCAGGAATCCAGCTTTTCTTGCAATCGACGGATCGTCGGTCGCTCCGAGCAGCATCGCACCCGGAATAATCGTCGTCCCTTCCCCGAGTCTTCTGACGACTCCGTTTTCCTGGTCGATGCAAATGAGCAATGGTGTTTCATAACCCGCCTTCTTCGCTTCCGCTTGCAAACTGTTCGTCAAAGCGAGGATTTCTTCGGGTGTCCCGATATTCCTACCGAATAAAATGATTCCTCCAATGTGATAGGTGTGAATCAAATGCTTGATTTCTTCCGACATCGTTATGCCTTTGAATCCAGCAATAAGCAATCGACCAACCTTTTTCTGTAGACTCATGGTGCTCCCCCTTTAAATTAGAAAATCCTATCCTTATCTAAAAACCCTTCCTCAAATCGGAAATCCCGGAATATGCCCTTCCTTCCTCACATGCAAGCCCCGTGAATTCTTCAACGTTTGCGCATATGTCGTGCGGGCCAAGCAGCCTCGCATCGTTCCGAGCGCTTTATAATAATCGTAATATCGGTAACTCGTGGAATTCATAATGAACCAATAGCACGACAACGCCTCCAAATAAGCGTCGAATGAATCGGTCACATCGACATAAATATCCGGTTCATACCCTTCCATGTCTTCCCAGTTCTCACTATGGAACACGCGGCGAAGTCCATGTGGCGGCAACCCGTCGAGTTCGAATCCAGGTAAGGAAGCTTTCAACCATGCATCCTGTACGATTTTCTGGCAAATTTCGTGATCCGGGTGCATGCTGTTCTCCCAGTGGGTAATGACAAATTCTGGTTTCTCTCGCCGAAAAATCGTCGCTACCTCTTTTACGATTTCTTCATTGAACGTCAACTCGGCATCCCGGTGGTTGAGTGTAATGCTCGTTCCGCCTAAAATAGCCGCTGCCGCTTCCGCCTCTCGAATTTTCTGCAACCTATACGATTCGACATCGATATGAGGCGGGGCCCCCTTCTCCCCGGCTGTCAAATGAAGGAACGTCACCCGATACCCCGCCTGCGCGTATTTATGGGCGATTGCGCCAGCCTGGATTTCCCCGTCGCCGCAATGCGCCCCGACAACCATGACATGTTTCAAACCAATTCCCCCTATGAAAACAATGATGTATAAATGAGATTATGTAAGCGGGGCCGCAAGCGGATCATCGCAAGATGCCGTCCGAAATATACCCGGTTCGTCAGGAGCATGACCGTCAATTCCTTTTCCGGATCGATATAGAAGCTCGTGCCGGTGAATCCTGTATGGCCGTATGTGCTTTGCGACATCAAATCCCCAGCAGGACTCGCCCCGCTCCCTTTCAATTGCCACCCGAGCCCTCGGCTTTCGGTAGCAAAGGGCGTTAAATTGCGTCTCGAAAGCGCGAGCCAATTGAGATCAAGGATTTTCTTTCCTTCGTGCACTCCGTCGTTCTCAATCATTTGTGTAAAGACGGACAGATCCTCCATCGTTGAAAACAGACCCGCATGACCGCTTATTCCACCCATGAATTCCGTATTTTCATCATGAACAATCCCATACTTATGGTCTTGCAAATGCTCGTAATACTCAGTCGGCGCATACCGTTGCCGCTCATACGCCGGTTTATATCCCGTATCTTTCATTCCCATCGGCTCGAATAAATGCCGCCGTGCGTACTGGTCGATTTTCTGCCCCGAGACCTTTTCGATAATTGCCATGAGGAGAATGAATCCAAGATCGCTATAGACGACGTCGGTATCCGGTACATACTCCAGTTTTTCCTCTTCGATTTCTTTCAGCACTTCATCAGCTGGAAGCCTTCTTTCAAAATATGGCCGATGAGCGGGCAATCCTGAAGAATGGGTGAGCAACTGCTGGATCGTCACGCTTTCTTTCCCATGTTGTTGGAATAAAGGAAGGAATGTCGCAACCTTATCGTGTAAATAAATTTCGCCCGCTTCACATAATTGCAGGACGGCAGGCATCGTCACCATCACTTTAGTCAGGGATGCCATATCAAAAATATGGTTCGCCGTCACCGGAACTTTGTCATAATCCAAGCTGTTTGTCCCGACCGCTTCGTCGAGAATGATCTTCCCTTTATAACGCACGCGGATCACCGCGCCCGGCGTCACATTTTGATTGATTTCACGTTGTAAAAACGTCCGAACCGCTTCTTTCATTGACCCACCCCTATTGTTTTCGCCATCGATTGATACTGTTTCCATGGTTGAAATCCGAGCTTGCCGTAAAACGAAACGAGCTGCGTCCAATCGATGACGATGTCCGTCACTCCCCTGTTGATCAGTTCATTCGCAGCAGCTTTCACCAAATCGAGTCCAAAATGCTTCCCCCGAATGTCGCGGTCAATTCCTAATGGCCCCATCCCGCCCATCTCCCCTTTGACGAGTGCGGACCAATACACATTTTGCGCGATGACCGGTGATTGTGAATCGTTTATCCGGCAGAACCCTTGCAGTTCATCTTCCATGAAAAATCCAATGAATTCCCTTCCAGTTCCACCGATCATTTCATAATGAATGGCCTCATAATGCCAGCGTCCCGGAAAGACCCGTTCCAAAAACGACAGCAACGAAGGGATATCCTCTGTCGTCAACAGACGATAATGCTCACTCGAGTTCGTTAGCTTATAGAGCTCGCCATCCCGTACATCTTTGATCAGATCCGTTTCTACCCCACCTTTGACGTAGCCGTGTTTTTCAAACCAGTTAATTGTATCTTCGTCTTCGAGCGGTATGCCCGGAAAGTAATGCCACGGATCGCGGCCCAAACGGATTTCTTCGACTCCGGCAGCAATGAGCGCCTGTTCCGCAAGCCGCAACAACTCCGACCCAATCCCTTCATTTCTCGATGATGTTCGGACAAGCATGCATTGAATCCATCCGATCGTCGCCTGCATTCGTGCATCCAGTTTTTCCACATACCGTTTTGCGACGATTAACCCGCGAAGTTCCCCTTCTTCGATAACGGCGAGCGATCCTTCCTTTAGAACGTTCGGCTCTTCTGTCGTGTTTTGATGCCATAAAGCGGTGCTCATCGGAAAACGTTCGCCGATTTCTTCATTCCACAGCTTCACGATATCGGATACGTTGATTTCGGATATAGGCACAACTTTCATGGCGTGACCCTTTCTTGAAGCTGTTCATTCAAACTGCTCACAAATACAGCTTCTGCATGTATTTGCCGCTCAGCCAATCCCGCAAGAACCGCCCCTCCGATAGGCGGCACTTGTGTCAATTGGAAAACAGCGTTCGGCATGGAAAGAAGGGCCAATTCGCGGAAACGACCGAGAAACTGCTCTGCGTCTGTGAAGACACCGCCCGACAGCACGATTGTTGCCGGGTGTTTTTCATCGAATAAACGGTCGTGGCATGCTTTGATGGAATGTATCATTTCAATGCAAGCTTTCTCCACAATCCATTTTGAAACTTCGTCGTCTGCCTGTGCCTCCTCAATCACGAGGCGTGCAAGAGGTGCGACGACTGAACGCGGGTGTTCTTTGCCGTACACTTTGCCGATAATATCCGGTACCTTTTGGACAGACAAATAGTCCATAACCCGATCCGTCAGCGATGTCGCTGGTCCGCGATTATCAAAAGAACGGAACACCGCTTTCAATGCCTCATTCCCTAAATAAAATCCGCTTCCTTCATCATCGAATAAATAACCCCATCCACCAGAACGGGCGACTTCCCCTTTTTCATTGATGCCTAATGTGACGGCGCCGGTGCCTGCAATCTGAACGATGCCAGGTCCGCCGAGCGTGCCGGAATACAAAGCATTAAACGCATCGTTTCGGACGGTCACTTTCGTTCCGGCTGGCAGCTCCTTCGTTAACAAAGCCGCCACTTCCACGTCCCGTCCACTTTCCCCAACGCCCGCGATGCCAGCAAAACAGACAGATACTTCATTAAAAATGGCTTCGTTCTGCCTTTTCAACTCTCTTACCAATCCGCAAAGCACTTCTTCGAATTCGATCTGTTGCAACGTGTTCGGATTGCTGCGACCAGTTACCGCATGCATGTAAACGTTTCCAAATTCATCTGCAACAACGCCCGTCGTTCGCGTTCCTCCCCCATCTATCCCTAAAACATACATTTGCTGACTACCGCCCCTCTAATCAATTACGCCTCGGCGTAATTGCGTCCAGATTTTTTCGAGCACGCTCGAAAGACTCCACTAAAAATCTGTGACATCCGCCGGAGGCTTAACTTAATTCAGCGGGGGCTGAATTAAGTTAATATCTAGTTTCCAAATCGATTCCAGTGTAAAAATGCTTCAATATAACATCATACGTATATCCTTTTTCAGCCATTCCGACCGCACCGACTTGGGACATTCCAACACCATGTCCCCATCCGCCGCCGTCCACTTTGTATCCGATCGTCTCATCCGTTTCCTCATCCTTGATCGGCTCGATGATGAACAATGTACTTAATAATACCGCCGGAGTGCCGTTCGCATTGATATATTGAAGTGCCCAGCGGATACGATCCTTGTATTCATAGAACGTACCGTTTTCGGTCACGAATTCAATGACAGCTGCACGGCCTGAACTGGAGCGTTCCGTAACATTGATTTCGAGCACTTGTCCGACGTCCGTGTTGAAGTAGGTTCCAATGACTTCACTGATCTCCTCTGCCGTCCATTCGAAATGCCAACGATAATATCTGGACCAGTCCGCCTCGAAATCGCCCCTCTTCACTTCACGCAATGACTCGCCCTCGTCGCTATTCTTGTAAATATCCAATGCAGGGACGTATTTCAGATCATTCCCTTTCTGTCCGACATGCTTTGCTCTCAAATAAGGAGTCGCTTCCGAATTCCAAACATCTTCATTATTCGCTGTGAATCCGCCGCTCGTCGAATGGAAGACAGCTGTAATGAGCTTGCCTTCATACGTGGCAACAATGCCCCTTGTTCCGTCAACAGCTTCGTTGGAAATCGGATGTTCCGCACTATAGCCGCCATATACTTGATCGGAAGTCGTCGGTAATAGATCATAGCCGTCCGCGCTTCGCTTGCCCATATTGGATAATGCATATGTTCTTGCAGCGATCGCCTGCGCTTTTTGTGCTTCGACTTCCCCATATGGAACCGGTGGAAGCTCGCGCGGGACAACGCCATATAAATATTGCTCGATGCTCAATTCATTGATGCCCGCCAGAGTACCAGTGCTGTTGAATCCGACCTCAGCGAGACCACGGTACGTCTGCCCATTGATCGTGACGAACCCGGACGGTGCTACAACTTGGACTGGATTTGAAGTTTCCTTCACTTCTCCGTCTTTCGTCACTTTCAGTTGCGTTTCACCTTCTGCAATCGTAATGAGTCTCCAGTACGCGTCACTTGCGGCTAATCCTTTTGCGACGACTTCATCTTTGAATGCAGTCCTAACTGCGAAGGAAGCATCCGCAGGAAATTCACCGATGAGCAAACGGTAGCCGTTGTTATAAGGTTCCAGGTATGTTGGGTACCCTTCGGCGTGCGCACGTCGAAGCCAATCGTCGATATAGGACTGACTCGTCGTAAAAGCAGCTTGCAGCCTGTAATTTGTTTGAGAAGTAGCAGCGGAGCCTAGTTCCACGAATACTTCTTCATTTTCTCCAGTGAATATAACTTCTCTTGTAAACTTGTCGATTACGTCAAATGTTCCTTGCCCGCCGACTGTCAATGATCCGACACTCGGCACGACTCCGATCCGGATCGTCGGATCGTCTCCGGTTTGCGCAGACGCATAGTTTCCGATTGCCCCTTGAAGAAACATCGTGCACACCAACAGACCCACGGCTATATACTTCAGAACCTTCATCCATCGCCCACCCTCTCTACTATTTTTGTAATTTTGTGTTGCTTCTAGTAGAAATTCGACGAAGCTATGAAATTCCCTTTTAAATTATTGAACTATTTTTGATATTTATTTTCAAAGAGTATGATTAGATGGGGTCGAAACGGAGAGAATTGAGTCCTCGCGAGATTAATTGAGCCCTTGATGAAATAAAGGAGCCCTTTGCCAAATAAAGGCGCCCCACATAAGATGCGGAGCGCTTTCAATAATAGTAAAGGCAAATAAAACCCTTTGAATCTGATCGTAATTTGACGAAGAAGGATTTTTCAACCATTACGTAATTATGTCGAGAATTTTATTTGACAAATTTTCACTCTCTACGTGGTTAAATGTTTTTGAATCAGCAGTTACAATAATTGAAATTCTTTCCTTAGGATAGATAAGCATTTGTTGACCACCGGACCCTAGAGCACGATAAATTTCATTATCTTTATACGATTTGATCCACCATCCAAATCCATAATCACCATAACTTAAATTTGTTGGAACGCCACTTGTAGTAGATGCCGTTATCCAATTACTCGGAACTATTTCCTCGGTATTTTTGAAACCATTATCAACTAGCATTTGAGATATTTTTATTAAACTTTCAAACGAAATCTTTAAACCTGAACTCCCAACAGTTATACCTTGAGGGTCACTTTCCCATTTAACATCTGATATTTCGAGTGGTGAAAAGAGATTTGTCTGAGCAAAATCGGACAACGGTAACCCTGTTGACTTGCTAATAATTGCTGATAGGAGGTGATAGTCAACACCTTTATATCTAAATGTACCTTTTCTTTCTAATGGAAGGTTTAAGATGTCCCTTACCCAGTCGTCACTATGTAGAACTAGTTTATATAGATTTTTGTCATCAATATCAAAACCCGAGCTCATTGTCAACAAATCTCTTATAGATATATGATCAAGAGCATTAGGTAGGTAGTAATGAATTGGAGTTTCGAGTGACTTGATAAATTCTTTTTGTAATGCAATCCCAATTAAAAGTGAAACGATGCTTTTTGTCATTGAACGAATATTTATTAAGTGAGGATTTTTCTTATTCTGAAATCTAACTACCTCTCTATTTGATTTTGACACATATAAAGTATGAATTGATTCATCCTGTTTATATAATTTAAGTATTTCTTTATCCACAAAAACCATTCCCCTAATATTCATTTCTCCCACTTTGTTGCAACTTTAGTAAATGAACAACCTCTACCTATGATTTGAATACTATAACTGGACCATTCCAAAGTTCATTTTCCAACATTTCTTCCTGATAGGAAGAACCATCTGCATACTCAGAAATCACCTTTTTCCAAAAAGCATAGGCAGGTTTATTTTCATAAGTTTGTCTTACTTCCCAAACACCTTTAAACTGATCAAACACAGAAAAAGCAACTGTCTTTCCAATACCTTTACGTCTAAACTTTCGCATTATGAAAAAGTCACTTATTACGTTTGTTTTATCTGCTGTACTTAGTTTAGTGAAATCTCCTGGTGCATCCAGAATGATTAATACAAACCCCGCAATTTCTCCATCCACTTTAACGATCAATGGACGACGGTAGTCTTCCGTCCATTGATGGTCGAGGTACTTATAAGAATATGTTCCGTGTTGACCCAGAACATGCCCATCAAATTCACTACTGTCATAACGATATAACTGAATTAAATTAGAGAGTACAATTTTATCTTCATATGGAATAATTGATAATGTTACATTCATGTAGTATCCTTCCTATCCTTCAAAACAGTTTTTCATGTCCCGAGTCTATACTTTACCCTAATTAAAACTTAGCCGTCATCGTCTTGGCTGTAATCGTTTTAAAAATACCAAATCCCGTAAGTTTTAACGTAATTTTTTCGTTTAATGAAAGATGTTTCTCAACATAAATTGATAAGTTGTCTACTTTGATTTCAACATAGTTATGCAAATCTTTCTGCTTTCCTAGACGGGTCATTAGATCCTGAATAGGAGGAGCACAGCAAGCATTAACTTGAATTGTTTTTATTGAAACCTGCTCACCTTTTGACTGAAGCCAACTTTTCGCATTTGCATCTAACTCTATATGCATTGATAACCCTCTCCTTCACCTTATGTATAAATAAGAAAAACGACTTTTCTACTTCTTTAAGTAAAGCACCCATTAGCACAATAAGAATTGAAACAAATCGCAGTCTAATTATCCAATTTATTATTTATTTGTTGCAAATGGTGGAGGTCATGGTTTAAGAAGATTTTTATGAAACTTTCACTTGAAAACTGTCGTTTCCCTTTTCCTATTGTAAATCGAACATCTTCCTCTACTTTTGAAATCCTATCAATAAGCTCCTCTCGAGTTTCCAGGAAAGCATCTATAATAGTTTCCACTGAGTTGTCTCTTATATATGATATTGCTTCTTTATTATGTTGATCATGGTCTGGAAACTGCGGCAAGTTTGCTCCATTAGCCATTAATGGAACCATTTTTTCGAGATTATACTTATCCCAATAATATAAATGTCCTATAATTTCTCTAATTGACCACTTTCCTTTACGAATCGGTTCAGTTAACTTAGATTCTTGCACACCTTTTAATTTCTCAATGGCCTCCATTGTTTTTTCAAATTCCTTTAGTATATTCTTCATCTTATTTCCTCCTCTCCGATAAATTTGCAAAATATAAACCTAATATCATTTATTGTTTTTTATTTCTAACCACTTCCAATAAGCTTCAAATAACATATCATGAAGGAACTCCTCATCCCCTGCTTCATCACTTATACTTTTGTTTTCTAACCGTAGACCTAACCAAACGCTATCGTCTTTTCTAAATCTTGGGTCACCTACGCCATCTAGGACAGCCAAAAAATGATGGAATGACAAAAGCATCCTATCTCTAACGATCTTTTCAATTGCACTAATACTTTTACCGCTAAATTCAGTTGATTGTAAGGCACTTAATTCCTCTTCAGTTAATGTAAACTCTTCCCACACCCTTGCTTTGTCTGGAGCACGCAAGCTGTCACCTATTTTTGAAAACTCTTCTAGGCTTTCATGTAAATCTATTAGTAGACTCATTTGATTATCCATTCGGAACCTCCAGTTCTCCTTTTTTATTGGAATAATGTCGTATACTTTTTTTATCTTCGTGATTCATAAACGATTTCCTTCTTTTTTAGTTAATGCTACTTTATGACAACAACAATAAAGGGCTACCTCCATTAATATGTGCAGCCCTTTAAACGTAAATCTATTCAACTCGTTTCACTAACTTACACTGCTTCCTGGACGTGTCTGATGCGCATCTCTGTTTCTTTATCGAAGAAATGAGCTTTTTCCATGGAAAAAGCAAGCTCTACACGTTCACCATGGCGGATTAACGTTTCGGCGCTTAGACGGGCAACAAACTTCTGGCCTTCTAGACTCGAATACACCATCGTTTCTGCACCAGTTAGCTCGGATACTTCCACGAGGACCGTAACGCTCGATTTCGTTCCACTTCCATTACCACTAACAGCTTCCTCGATATGTTCGGGCCGAATTCCGATCACCGCTTCTTTCCCGATATAACCGAGACTGCGCAGCATTTCCATCTGGCTATCTGGAATGGATAATATAGTTTCACCGATCGTAAACGTTCCTTCTCCCACAGTTCCTTCAAAAAAGTTCATTGCAGGCGAGCCGATGAATCCACCGACGAAGATATTTTCCGGGTGCTCATACACTTCTTTCGGCGAACCGATCTGTTGGATGAACCCGTCTTTCATGACGACGAGTCGTGTCGCCATCGTCATCGCTTCCGTCTGGTCATGTGTCACATAGATTGTTGTCGTTTTCAGCCGTTGATGGAGCATCGCGATTTCCGCCCGCATTTGGACACGCAGTTTCGCATCCAAGTTGGATAGCGGCTCATCCATGAGGAATACTTGGGCATCCCGTACAATCGCTCTTCCTAATGCGACACGCTGCCGTTGCCCTCCGGATAGTGCTTTCGGTTTCCGGTCCAATAATTCCTCTAGTCCGAGGATTTTTGCTGCTTTGATAACCCGCTCATGGATTTCTGCTTTCGGAAATTTTCTGTTTTTTAAACCGAATGCCATATTGCCATACACCGTCATATGTGGATATAGCGCATAGTTTTGAAAAACCATAGCTATATCCCGATCCTTCGGTGCCACATCATTGACCCGTTTTCCATTAATATAGATGTTTCCTGACGTAATTTCCTCGAGTCCTGCAATCATCCGAAGCGTCGTCGACTTGCCGCAACCTGAAGGGCCGACAAACACAATGAATTCTTCGTCTTTTATATGGAGATGAAAATCAGACACAGCGGTTACATTCTTATCGAATTGCTTATAAATATGTTCCAATACCAACTCTGCCATTTCGCACCCTCTCCTTTATTTATCCCCTTAACATAGAAGGTAGTTCCGATAGACTGCAAATTACATCTTGGGGAATCGCCTCTTTTGAAAGTTTTGTTACACGTTTTTTCATCTCCTTTGCAAACTTCTCCAATACCAACTCCTGCATTTCCGATAACCCCCTTCGTTCAGCAGGCGACAGCTCTTTCATCCAATCCGGCATGCGCCGATAGATCCAAATTGAACGGACTCCGACTGCATTCGCAGAAATGACGTCATGATCAATCCGATCTCCAACATGCGCAATGATTTCACCTTGCTTTAAAACGGAATCGTACACTCTTTGATCCGGCTTTGCCAAGCCCACCTCTTCAGGGGTGACGATTAAGTCGAAATGATCCGTAAGCTTCAATGCATTCATGACGGGCAATTGATATTTTGTAAAACCGTTTGTCACTACCGCCAATGAAAATCCACTCTGCTTCAGTTCACTGAGCACTTCAAACACCGTATCCTCCAGCAAGTAAATATTCGGTTCAACGCAAAATCCTCTCAAAATCTCTTCTACATTAATAAATAGTTGCAGACTATTCGTTTTCAAATAATGCAAGACAATATCGTCCCAGTCATAAGCGGCAGCAGTCCTTCCGTCCTTCAACCGTGTTTCATGCTCGGCCACAAGATGACCAACTATGTTTTTCAGCTTTTCATTCTCGAGCAGTATTCTTCTCTCAATTTCAGGGAAGACATAACTGACGAAAGGATTTTGCATGAGCGTTCCGTCCAAATCGAACGTAATCCACTTCTTCATTTCACTGCCCCTGTCGTCAAGCCTTCAATGAACTGTTTGGATGCCAGTACGAAAGCGACGATCATCGGCAGCGACGAAATCGTTAACCCCGCAAACAATAAATTCCATTGCGTGTCATACTCACCGAAAAGCGAAAGCATCCCGAGTGGTATTGTGTTTTTTGCATCATCATGAATGAATATTAACGGATAAAAGAAGTCATTCCATACGCCTATCAAATTGACAATCCCGACGATTGCCAACGACGGCCTCATGAGTGGTAAAATAATTTTGTAGTAGATTTGGAATTCATTGCACCCATCCAATCGTGCCGACTGATCCAAATCCTTCGGGAGAGACCTGAAAAACCCATAAAATACGAATACAGCGAAAGGGACATTACCCGCTATGTAGACAATAACGAGGGAGTTGAGCGAATTTAATAGACCGAGCTTCAGCATCATCATATAAAGCGGCAAGATCGCCAGTTTCATCGGAATCATGAGCCCGAGCATGAAGAAAAACAGGATGAATGCATTCCATTTAAAATCATATCGGGACAAGTAAAACGCAGCCAATGACGAAAAGAATAAAATGAAGAAGATAGACATTGCACTCACATACACGCTGTTCCATACATAACTGCTGAAATTCACTTTATCCCATACGACGGCAAAGTTTTCTAACGTAAACTCCTTCGGAAATGACAGAGGCGCCGTCAATATTTCTAAATTCGGTTTGACGGATGAAAGGAACATGAGGTAAATCGGATAGAGGGCAATGAGTGAAAACACAATCAGAATCGGATACTTCCATATTTGTTTAAGGCTCTTTGACATGCTGACACCCCTTATTGTTCGATTTCTTTCCGCTTAAAGAAGAACAGTGAAATAGCGGTTGCCGTACAGATGATGAGGAATAGTATGACCGCTAGCGCAGAACCAAGTCCGATCGCTTCCCCACCGTCAACGGACCCAAACGCCAATCGGTAGAAAAATAAGGCCAAGACATCCGTGGAATAATAAGGCCCACCTGAAGAACCTTGCATCGCAAATACGAGTTCAAACGTTTCAAAAGACCCGATGAACGTAAGAATTGTCATGATCATGATGGCTGGCATTGCCATCGGAATCGTAATTCGAAACAACATCTTGAATCCGGACGCCCCATCGATTTTCGCCGCTTCGTAAATTTCTTCTGGAATCGCTTGAAGGCCTGCAAGGAAGATGAGGATCGCAAAACCGATTCCATACCAGCTATTGACCAAGATGATGGTGTATAACGCCGTTTTCGGATCTCCGAGCCATGGATGAGCCCATTCCGCCAGCCCAACCATTTTCAAAAAGCTATTCAACGCCCCGTTCGTCGGGTTCAGAATTAAACTAAACAAGAAGCCGACAACGATGACAGACAATAATTTCGGCATGAAAAAGACAGCTTTGAAAAATTCCCTTCCTTTAATTCTGCTACTGATCAATAAAGCTAAAGCGAATGCCAACACCAGTTTTGTCAACACCGTACCGATGAAATAAATGATGTTATGCCAAAATGCATTTTTAAAAATGTTGTTAAACGGCTCTTCCGTGAAAAGCCGAATAAAATTTTCTAAGCCGATAAAGTCTTGCCTCACCATTCCTTTAAAGGAATAGAAGCTGTTCACGAACGCCGCTAAAATCGGATACACTTGAAAGCCAACGTAGAAAAATAAGGCAGGCAGTAAAAAAAGATGCAACAGATGCTTCTTCATATTTCTTTTATTTTTGGAGGGTTTGGGTGAAGCTTTCACTTCTATAACGTCTTGTTCCTTCAAAACCATAGCGCATCCCCCTCTTCGTATTAAAAAATCAGCCGGCAGGGTCTGGGCGAGCCCTCACATACCAGCTGATTTTTCCGGATATCATTTCACTGGTTCAAACCACTTATCCATTGATTTTTGGGATTCATCGATGACGCCGTCAACGGTCAGCTCTTTAATGTACATGCCCTGTAAGGCGTTTTCAAAAGTCGTCTTCGTCGTCGGTGAACCACCGCCAAGATATACAAGCATCAAATAAGGAATAGGGTTTTGTTCGCCAAGCGCTGTCATTTCCTTCACCAATTCGTGCTTCGGTTCGACTCCAGGAATTGCGCTGATCCGAGACAATTCATCGCTAAACATTTGGCCGAATTCTTTTGAAGCCATGAACTCCATAAATTTTTTCGCTTCCTCTTGATGCTTTGATGCTTTGACGACTGCATAAGAGCCATCCACCCACGTAACCAGTGGCGTCTCTCCGCCTTTTTCCTTCGCAAATGAAGGCAGGATTCCGATATTCAAATCCGGAGCTGTGTTTTCAAATGTTTCCAAACGGTAGCTTCCGTTAATGTACATCGCGGCTTGCCCCGTATAAAACATCGCCTGCGTATCTTTGTCATCTAAAGCGATGAAGTCTTTCGGAAAGAGTCCTTCCAACTGTTCCATCCGTTTTACCGATTCAATGAAACGGTCGTCGGCCAAATCCGCTTTCCCGCTCAATAGATCATCGATATACGCTTGATCATAAGCGGTGGCACCGATGACGCTATGCGTAAGGGAGAGCAAATAAGCGGCTTTACCGGCTTGTGCAATTGGAACAATCCCTTTCGCCTTCATCTCCTCTCCGACTTCAAGCAACTCATCCCAAGTGGTCGGCAAAGCAAAGCCGTGCTCGTCAAAGACGTCTTTATTGTAAAAAATGACACCCGCATTTAGCGATAATGGTACCCCATAGACTTTACCGTCCGTGCCCCTTGCCGCAGTCAAATACTCATCGGAAATTTCGTTGATCCCTTGAATATCATCTAGTGGCACGATGAATTCGGCATCGATAATCGACAGCGCTCCTTCATATGGGCGCAGCTGGATAATATCCGGCCCTTGCCCCGCAGTCAGCGCATTTGTCAAAATTGTTCCGTATTCCGTCGATTTATACGGTTTGAACGTTACGGTAATGCCTGGATTTTGATCCTCGAATACTTTAATGAATTTCTCATACGCCTCCCTGTCTTCTGGTCGCCAACTATACATGACGAGCTCAACAGGGTCTTTGACTTCCACTTTTTCTTCTACCTTCGGTTCAGTTTTCGTCGTTGTTTTCTCTTCTGTTTTCGTCCCTTCTTCCGCCTTATCCCCTTTTCCAGTACAAGCGGCAAGAAAGAAAATGCTCACAAGTAGAAAAACCGCCAGAAGCATCAGTTTCCTCTTCATTACCTATCCCCTTTTCAAAAGTAATGGCTTACCTTTTACATTCGATTCCTTCGCATCCTCCTTCCGCTTTTTCAACGGTTCCATCGAGTTACAGCTTAATTACTACCATCTTATTAAGGAGGTATATGCATTACGACTAATTATTTCGAAATGTGTAATTTCTCTTCTTGAGAAAATAAAAAAACGACTCAATGGATTTATTGCCCATTCAGCCGTTTTTCTTCATTCCGTAAACCTTGGACACGTAAAGTCCCGCTTGTGTTTTTGCGGGGCTGTGTGTTCCGTTTATGATCTTGTACAGTCGCCATCATATGAATGATTTGGTACATCAGTATCCCTCCATTCCGTTACAAATCTATAGTATGTAACAAAAACAGCAAGGATACACATCAATTAAATATAATATTCTTCAGAAATCATTAAAAATTCAGCAGATACAATACCCCTTTATTACAGTTATTAAACGAATTGCATCCCAATGTAATGTTTTTGTAATATAATTGCCCCTTTCTCGTAATATGTCGTCTCTACAATAGGAAGAGTGATCAGCAAGTATACAAAAATATGAAACCATATAGATCAGTGGTAGATAGGGGAAAAGTGTGAAGAAAGTTGCTTTATCGTTATTCGTAGCAGGTTCATTGGCATTTGGATTTACAGCAGCAGACGCGGAGGCAAGTGCTCCTTCATCACAAACCGTATCAGTACAAGCAAATAAAGGAACATATTCAACCGCATATAATGTAAATCTCCGTTCTGGAGCAGGAACAAATAATAAAGTTCTATTCTTAGCGAAAAAAGGGACAAACGTTACGTACGTCAATGAAAAGAAGGTCGGAAAAGAAGTTTGGTATCAAGTGAAAGTGAACGGCAAAACTGGTTGGGCGCTCAGCACTTTATTGACAAAGAAAGCATCTGCGCCAAAAAAATCGGTAGCGAAAAGTACGACTACTAATGCTGCGCTTTCAAACAATGTCGTGAAACGTGCAACTGGACTGACAGGCATTCCATACCGTTTTGGCGGAACGACGACGAAAGGGTTCGACTGCAGCGGTTTCGTCCAATATGTCTATAAAAAATCGGGCAAATCAGTAGCCCGTGATACATTAGGACAATACGCACAATCGAAAAAAGTAAGCGAGCCGAAACCGGGTGATTTGGTATTCTTCCAAAATACATACCGTAAAGGCATTTCTCACGTTGGCATTTATGTCGGTAACAATAAATTCGTTCATGCCGGTGGGAAGCAATCGCAAATCACAAGCTTGAACAATAGTTATTGGAAATCAAAATTCCACAGTTTCAAACGACTATAAAAAAATCCGCCTGTACACGAATGTGTGCAGGCGGTTTTGCGTTATACGATCATCCTGAAATTATATCGGCCATTTTCGATGGAATGTGGCCAAGTCCGTAGGAAGTCAGCAGTGCGGTTCCTTCCGATTTCCATGAGAGCATCCTTCTGTTCGTCTTCCATATTGAATTGGGTTGCGCTATATTGCTCGACAGGGATGAAAATAATATCCTTTTCGTGCTTCCTTGAAATATACCGCTCGTCGTGCGCATTTTTCATCGTCGAGAACAAAGCTTCGAACAATTGGAGCGCATTGTTGATTTCCCTGCCGCCCATCATGTCTTTCCGGTGGCTTAGCTTCATGCCGATCAACGGCCGCTCCCTCTTTCCTTGGGCGTCATCGAAAATCCACATAGGAAAATTGCTCAACACCCCACCGTCAACAACAATCGTTTCCCCGCTCGGTGCCCTAAAACGAACAGGTTCAAAAAAGAACGGGATATTGCAGCTCATCCGAAGTGCGCGCGCAATTGGAAACATTCCCGGCTCGATGCCATAATGGACAAGGTCATCCGGCAGCACGATCAATTTTCCATTTGTCAGATCAGAGGCGACGAGCTTGAGTGAACCGGGCGGCAAATCTGCAAAATTGTAGACCCCTTTATCCGAAAGCTTTTCGAAAAACCAATCTTCCAACGCTTTTCCTTGATAAAGACCCATGCGCCAATAAAGCGACAACCATTTCATAAATGGAATAGGAATGATCGTCTGTCGAGGGTCAAGCAATAATTGGAGATTCTCTTCCACCATCATCTCTTCAATTTCCTTGCCGGAATACCCTGCTGCAATGAAACATGCTAAGATAGCCCCCGCGCTCGTGCCCGCCACCCGTTTGAAACGGTACCCTTTTTTCTCTAATTCCTGGTACGCACCGACCAAAGCAAACCCTTTCAATCCGCCACCTGCAAACACCCCATCAATTAACACAGCATCCCTCCCATGGCGTTAGTACACTATAATAGTTCGCGAAGGAATGTAGAACAGAATGAGGAAATAGATGTTGGTTTTTGGTGTGATTGGCTGGCTTTGAGCGCGGGACGGCTTTCTTTGAGCGCGTGGCCACTCGCTTTGAGCGCAAGAACCTTTCACTTCGAGCGCAAGACCTTTCGCTACGAGCGCGGAACCTTTCGCTTCGGGCGCGAAACCTTTCACTTCGGGCGCGGAACCTTTCACTTCGGGCGCGGAACCTTTCACTTCGGGCGCGGAACCTTTCACTTCGAGGGCGAAACCTTTCACTTCGAGGGCGAAACCTTTCACTTCGGGCGCGGAACCTTTCACTTCGGGCGCGGAACCTTTCACTTCGAGCGCGGGGCGACACGCTTTGAGCGCGTAATCCCTTGCTTTGGACGTAGAACGGCCCTTCCGCAAATAGGAAGGGCCGTTCCTCATCATTCATTTTAAATATCTCCGTGCACCGGCGTAGTTTGTTTTATACGTACCTAAGTTAATGCTGACGATTTCGACTTTCTTTGATGAATTCGGGGCGTGGACCATTTTGCCGTCGCCGATATACATCGAAACGTGATACACGTTCCCCTTTCCTTTATTATGTGCAAAAAACATCAAATCGCCCGGTTGCAAATCTTTCCGCTTCACTGCCGTCCCATACGTCGCTTGAACGGAAGAATCCCGCGGAATGAGGATGCCGTGATTTTTATAAACCGAATAGACCAATCCCGAACAATCAAATCCATATGCGGACACACCAGCCCATAAATACGGAAGGCCAACATACTGTTTCGCGCTATCGACAAGATCCTGTTGTGTCGGCTTCGGAATGGATTCGAAATCGGCGTACACTTTTACATCCTTCTTGCGGACATATTTCACACCGTCCGTTTTCGTCTGCACTTGTAGCCAATCCCGTTCCTCCTTCACGACTTCAAGAATTGTCGTATAGCTAATATCGATGAATTTATATTTGTCATTGAGCTTTGGTTCATTGTACAAAGAAGCGATTTTCGCCGTCACTATCGCGATTTCTGAATTGTTACCGGAAGGAGGAGAGTACGCTTTCACATGCGCTTTTGGCACCCATCCCTCATAGCCTTTCGCTTGCCCTTTGTTGAATTGGTCCGTTACCGCTATATAATGCCAGTTCCCACTCGACTTCAGCACCTCTACCCGATCCCCGTACAAAGCTTGCGTATCCGTGCGGCCGATGAGCCCGTTTTTTTCCGCTACTGTTAAGCCTTTCGTCCATTTTGCCATATCCGGCTTTGCAGCGATCGAGATGGCGTCGATTTTACGGGTCTTAGTAGGCAGTCGCCAAACATTTGTCACTGGTACGCTAATCGCATACTGTACCGTATCAGTTTTTCTGTTGGATAATTCCTTGGACTCCGTCGCCGCAGACGTATGATGAAAAGTGGTAAATAAACAAACTATCATTATGAAAACAGCAATCTTTTTTTGCATGATCATTCTCCCCCCATTCTATCAATTTTAGTATATTCTTAATTCATTGCATAGTGGGTCGTACATGCGAAATGCGTTTTTTATCCAACAAGAACGGGTATCTACTAGACTGTACCATCAATTAAAGAGAAGGAGAGATGATCTTACATGGATGATAAAACATTTATCGGTATGTATCACGACGACTCGGAATTGATGAGCAAAATAGATGACTTGAAACAACAAGGCATCGAAGGCGAAAATATTTATGTCATTGCACAAGATGAATCTGATGTTACAATGTTTCAAGGGATGAAATACGGTGACGTACAGACGACGCCGGACTCATGGTTTGACCGTTTCTTGAATTTCCTAACGGGAGAAAATCATGTTCGCAGCATGCTGCGCGAAGCCGGCGTTGCGGATCACGATATGGATAATTATTATAATGAAATCCTCAATGGTGGAAAGTTGCTCTATGTCGATCAAGGCGAAATAAATCAGCTTCATACCAGAGGCGATGGAAGTTTCGGCTTTACGAATGCAGGCGTGGATCCGAATATCGGTGGCAACTTTGTCTCCGAATTTGAAGAGAATGAATTGAACCGGGCTCAATACGGCACGTCTTCTGCAGCATTCCAAGATTCCAATTTGTATGAAGGTAGCGATGAAAACTTCGGAAGAGTCGGCGGTGAAGCGTTGCGTAAAGAGCGTGACTATGAAACCCCTCCGAACAACTATTACGGAGTGCAAAACCGATACGACGAGACGAATCAATTGGACAAAGAGATGCAGGAGCACAAGATGCGCTTGCATGAAGAGCGTCTCAATGTTGATAAAGAAGAAGTTGAAAGAGGCGAAATCTCACTCCATAAAGACGTTGTCGAGGAAGAACAATCCTTTGATGTCCCTGTCCGTCATGAAGAAGTCTACGTTGAACGTCGTCCTGTAAATGAATACGAGTCAGATGTAAATTCCTACAAAATGCAGCATGACGATGAAACGATCCGTGTACCAATCACTGAAGAGCGTCTGGAAGTGACGAAGAAACCATATGTTTCGGAAGAAATCGTCGTCGGCAAACGGCAAGTGGAAGATACCGAGACTGTGAATGAAACAGTTAAACGGGAAGAAGCCCGTCTTGAGCAATCCGGTGAAGTCGATTGGCATGATGGCGAAGATTATCAGGATGAAGTCGTTGACGTACAGACGATGCGAGATAAATGGCATAACGAACCGCATTGATTGCCTGAAAAATGAACCCGCAAAGCAGCGAGTCCGCTTTGCGGGCTTTTTGTATTTATAAATGGGGTGTTGAAGATGATGCTATCTCTGCCCGATGTTCATTCTGAGCCATCTATATTTCTATGTTCATTGTCTTCCATCCGATTCGAGCTTTCCAATATGTCCGTTTCCATCCAGTTTCTGTCGCCTATAGCTTGGTCACCTCCTTTCCGACATCAATTACGTCGTAACGTAATTGTGCAGATGTTGAGTTCCCGTTTGCATTCAAGGGATCCTTATACTGTATGACTCGTTTTTCTGGTCCACGTAGGACGTCCGCTCGATTGTCCACATTCTTTTTTTGAATTTCGGGACTACTGTCGGGGAGGGTTGGAATAAAATGAGCTTTTCACACAAAAAAACAGTTCAACGCGAGATGCAGCGCATCCGGTGTTGAACTGTCTACTTACCTATTAAAATTTCACCAATGAATGGCATCCAGTCGATCAATTGCCACGGTGACGACGCCAGACGACGCGCCAAAATAGGCAACCCCCTCTTTTTCATTTACATTCAGCAAATGATCGACGTCAATCGGCCCACCATCAACGACGATTCGTTGAATAGGATATTTCGGAGGCAATGTAGCAAGAAGCGTACCTATGCTTTTCTTTGCCTGGAGGATTTTTCCGATCGATTTCTCCACTTCCTCTGCTTCCCGCTTCCGCTGCAAATCATGTTCCTCCAACTTGCCGATGACCTTCTCCTGCATTACGCCTATTTTCGCATGTTCAGAACTAATGCGGTCGAGCATGTCCAGAACGTCATGCAAATCATCGTATTGGTTAACGGTGAACTCGCGCATCGACATCCGGTGATGTTGAAAGCTTTTTCGCAGGCGGAAAACGGCTTCCCCTTGTTTCCCGAGTTCTTCCCGAATCGCGTCTTGCCTGTCGGATGCAGCCTTCAGTTTTTCATGGACTTCCCAAATCCGATCCCGTAAATGAATATAACGGTTCCGATGGACATGTTGCTGGTTGGAGACGATGTCGAGCATTTTGCCGCAAAGAACTTCCAATCGGTCTAACGCCGCTAAAAGATGCGCATTTATACCGGTTTGCTCTTGAATGAACGCAATATATGGATTCCAAACGAAACGATCCTGATTAATCGGAAACCCGCTCGACATATCACTTCGATGAACTTTCGAACTTTCCAATAGTCAAACTCCTCTACCCCGTCTTCCTCTTATAGTATGTAGTCCGGAGCGTTCAATGTTCACGTTTTTACTAACCGTTGCAATTCAGGCGGTTCGTGAAAGTTATTAGGCGGTTGTCGAGCTACTTCAGGCGGTTCTAACTTGGTTTCAGGCGGTTATCATAACACTTCAAGCGGTTTTATCGCAATTTCAGGCGGTTAGCATGGTACTTCAGGCGGATTAAGCGTAGTTTTAGGCGCTTACGATAGCACTTCAGGCGGTCATCTCGCGGCACTAACATCTAGTGCAAGTACTTCTCCCGCCAATCCGCAAGTTCGTGTTCCATAATCTCTTTCTCGATTGTTTCGTCCCATTTACCGGTCATCGTATTCCAGACACGGACATATAGACGGTCATCTGCAGTTTGGTGCAAACGGAATTCAATGCACGGAACAGACTTCTTCTCGACTTCCACGACCTTCACAATCGTCTGGACGACGACCTGCACATCGCCTTCCGTGTACGTCACATCCAACTGGTTAAGCGCTTCCCGCCATTCATCGTCACGGAAATCGTTCGGCCGGCGGAAATCGGGTGCATGTCGATACATCCCCTCATTGCCATCCACTATCTCCCCTAAAAGGAATGCCCCATGGGACGGGCTATAATGGACGGTCGCTTCAGCCTTCTCTTCTGGATGGACATGAATGCCGGATTCGAGTTGCTGTCTCCCCGTTTCTGTCAGTGCATAAGCGCCGCCGGTCTTCGTAATCATACCCGCCCGGTTCATTCGTTCCATGACGTCTTCAATGAATAACGGTTCGACGACAAGCATGTCGCTTAATTCCTCAGCTGATGTGAATTGGGATGTCCGAAAAGCGATTAGAAGCATCTTCATTAAGATGTCCATTTTCGTTCGCTTCACTGTTTCAAATTCAACTTCGATTAGTTGGATGGGCAGTGACCATTTTATAGTTTCCAACAATTTCACGTTCGGATTCTTCAGCAATTCATTGCGTAGCCGTTTTTCCAATTCATCCATTTAACCATTCCTTCCAGAACTTGCGAGGGCTAGCTCCTTAAAGCCTCCCTGTAGTTTCACCTGTTCCGCAAGACGGGTGTACATCGCCTTCGTCCCCGCCTTTTTCGGCCGTTTCGTGAACATTTCCGAACTGCCAACGATAATGAGTAATTCACGAGCCCGCGACAACGCGACGTTCAGGCGGCGGTAATCTTCGGCAAAGCCGATCGTACCGCTCGGCTGATCGTGGTTCCGCACGAAGCTCAAAATGATAATATCCATTTCCATCCCTTGGAATTTATCGACAGAGCCGGTCCGGCAATGCAAATGCTTCGGCATGATTTCTTGTTCGATCAGCCGGTCGATCCGCTTCACTTGTTCTCCGTAAAAACTGATGACGCCGACGCTTTTCTTCGCTTCCGGCTGGATCCGCCCTTCCCGCTTTGCAAGGGCTGTTGCTTCCTCGATATCAAGCAACAATTCACGGACTTTGTGCAATTCGGCTTCGTTATATAAGCTCGTCCCGCCTTTCACTTGCGCTTCGAAAAATGCAGGTTCGTTCGGCAAATCAAACCATAGAAGATGATCATTCCGCGATATATAGTTGGAAGATAGCAAATGATCGCGTGACGCATCCGAATCAGTCAGCCCGCATTGCAAGCGATACTGGCCTTCCTTATAGAATGGAGAAATCGTCTCCATAATATCTTCATGCATCCGATATTGGATCGCGAGCATCGTTTTATTCTGCTTCGGCAACGTTCTGAATAGCCGCTCGAAAAGCGATTCTTTCAACATGCCGCGCAGTTCTTCTTTTTCAGCACTGTCCTCGATTTCCTCGATGAACTCCTCCATCGTCTCTCTACCGACGAGTGGCGGCAGCTGATGATGATCCCCAACGAGGACGATTTTCTTCCCTTTCAGCATCGGCAACAACAGTTCCGGCGGCGTCGCTTTCGACACTTCATCGATAATGACAACATCGAATTCCGGGTAATCTTCCATAAAATCACGGCGGGCAGAAGCGACACAAGTCGTCCCGATAACATTGGCATGCTTCACATAGAGCTTGCGAATTTCATCCAAATCGAACTCTCCCGCTCCCGCAAGCATCTCGCTCCATTCATCTTGCAGGCGTTCCGCAACCGGGATTCGCTCAAATTCCTTTTGCAATTTAACAATGTCCGCCGATTTCCGTTCCTTTTCTTCAATCAATTCCTGCTGTCGTTTTTCCGGTTCTGAACGGATGATTTCCAAAAGGCTTACAATCCGTTCTTCGATATGATCCATCCTGCCCTCTGACTCCGCCTTCTCCATTCGCAAGCTTTCCGCTGCTTCATGTACAGTTTCCAGCTGTTCGGCAAGTCTGCGAGCTTCACTAGCATTCTCTTCAATTGCCCGTTCTGCTTGTTGGAATAAAACCTTTTGCTCTTCATAATCGGCAAGCATCTTTTCCTGTTCCGCGATTCTTTGCTCAACGTCTAGTTGATTTTCATGCTCATCGACATAATTCACGAGTGTAGAATGCTCTTCCTTCAATTGGAGAAGCTGTTTCTCATGCTCTTTGACCGCATTTTCAGCAGCAACAATCTCAGCTTCAACATCTCGTAGCTCCGCGGTCATTTCTTCGATAATTTCATCTTTCAAAGCGATAAAACGGCCAGACGCCTCTCGATCGGATGATACCTTGATCGTTGTCGCGATTTTCCGCACTTCTTCCGCCTTCCCGTATAAATACCCGAGATTGGCCGCCAACCGATGCAGAAGAGCCGCTTTTTCAGGATTTGCTGGCATTGCAAGCATTCGTTTCGTTGCTGGCTTTGCAAAGAAACGGCCGATCTTATCGAGCATATCGTGCATTTCCTCTGCCGTCTTGTATGTATCATCCTGTTTACTTTGGACTTGTTCAACCGGGTACAAATGTTTTCTGAGCACATCTTCCGCATAGCCGATTCCTTTTGCGAGCCGATCCGCCACTTCATTCCATTCGAGAAGAGCGTACGGGTACTTCCCGTTTTGGATATCTACACGTAAACGTCGAAGAGTATTCATTTCGAGACTCGTCGGAAGCGACGGCTCGATATTGTGGGCAGTAAAAAGTTCTTCCAGCTCATGCAGCTTCCGAACATGCGGCAGTTGTTCGATGAATCGCGGCAAAGAGCCGACCTTCAATCTGTGCATCGCAGATTCTTCGCCCAATGTACGAATAGCCATTTCCGCGTAACTCATCGCTTCAGCAGTTTGGAAATAACGGAGTTTTTTTCGGTGCATCGACAAGTCCTTTGTTGCCTCTGCCATCTGTTCATCCATTTCCGAACTGATCGAAACAGCCTCTAGTTCAATGAGGAGCCTGTCCTTATCGGTCGTCAGCTTCTCCTGCATGGTCATCAATTTTTCCAGTTGCTCCGTATTGGCAATCTGTTTTGCAGTAAGATCCGCTTGCAAGCTTTGCAGCGCTTCCTTCTGTTCAAGCAACTCCTTGTGATCCGCTTCGGCGGACCTTTTTTCGACGATTTGCCGTTGTACTTCCTCTTGTTCCGCTTGGATTCGCTCGATTTCCTCTTGTAGACGTCCGATTTCCTCATGGATTTGTCGCTTTCGATCCGCACGTTTCTCCCGCTGTTCATTGACCGCGGCTAACGTTTCGTCCCGCCAATAGGAAGCGACGTTTTCCTCGATGAACCGTTTCCCTTCCTCTTCGATGCTCTCCGTCCGTCCATAGCGTAATATTCGGATGCCCGGGTCGGACAGGAGCCGGCCGAGCGCATTATCGACCGCCAAATTCGATTGCGAGGCGACGAGTGTCCGCTGCCCCGCCTTCATAAGCTGGTGGCAAAGCTCCGAAATGACTGTCGTTTTCCCAGTACCTGGAGGCCCCTGGATGACATACAGATCATGCGCCGACATCGCACCGATGACCGCTTCCTGCTGGAATTCATTCAACGGATGATGGAATTCGAGCTCCAATCGCTTATTGTTAATTTGAACGACGGGACGTTCCTCGAATAACACTTTTTCCAAATTCGGATTGGCCGCAAAGCCATCTTGCAAATCTTTAAAGCCTTTCCGCAACCTTCGAATCTGACTTAATTCCGCAAAGTTACTGAAGACGATCTCCCTTGCGTCCTTTGGCAATAAAGAGCTGGATCGAGCTATTCCCTGGTATTTCCGGGTTAACTCGATTTTTACCGATCGTTTTCCACGATTCACATCAATGACAGTTCCGAGATCATCGTTTGAACCTTTTAGTTTAGCGCTGAAGCCAGTAATGGATCCCCAATCTTTCGCTTCTAAGCCGCCGCACTTGATTGTCAACTGGCTGAACGATTCGTTGACGACCGGATTCGAGAAATGCGCGGTCACATCCGCAACGTCTGCATTTTTCTCCTCGATCCGCAAATAGCCTTCCCAGCTTTTGATTCGTTTTTCCACGTATTCGGACCGCTCTTGGGCAATCGGGAGCTCCCGAAGGCTCGTATACAGCTGGATCGGCATCGGACTGCCCGTACGCCGGTTCACTGCAAAAGCTAGGCGCGCGCAAAGTCGGCGATTCGTCCGAACAGGCTCTTTCCGCCCTTTCACTCGAAAGCTTGTGGCGAGAAATCCTTCGTTTTTGTAGACGCATTCCATGACGGCGACCCGTTCGTTCAACAGAATCGCGAGCTGCGCATTTGCCACTGGATCGAAATAGAAGGCGAATGTCATATTGTCCTGTTTGGCAGGAAGTTTTTCGATGTAAACAGTAAAGTTGGCCTGCATGGAAAAGAGCTCGTTCTCGTCGATTGCCCAGTTTCCAATTTCTTTGCGAGCCCGATGTGTCATATCGAGGCGGCAGCTCATCACTTCGCTAGTTTTCATCATGACATCCTCCTTTCCGATCCTGATTCGAAATCAATTTCGCCTTGGCGTAATTGCGTCGGGGTTTTGAATTGCGAATCGAACAACGAAGGGTTCGATTTGCAATTAATTCCCTTCAAAATCCCTGACATCCGCAGGAGGCTTTATTTTGATTCAGCAGGAGGTTGAATCCTCACTTTGTAGGGGAAAAATCATACCCAACTTGCTACCTGTTAAAGAGTCTTCCGCTGAATCAAAATAAAACCATACGTTCTATCATACAACAAAATCGGGTATGGATTCATTAAAAATCGGGAAGTTAAACTTGTTGCAATCGTTTCCCTTTTTGCTGATTTGGGTATTGCATCAGTAGCTTGCATTGCTATCTGAAAAAACTGAAGGAGTGAGGAAATGACTGAGAAAACATTTGTCGGGTTATACGATACAGAGACGTCGCTGCTTGCTGCGATGAAAGAGTTAGATGAAAAAGGAATCGCCCCTGAGAACATGTATGTCATTGCAAAGAATGAAGATGATGTGCAAATGCTGCGACGGCGGACGTCTGAAGATATCCAATCCGCGCCTTCGAATTGGTTGGACCGTTTTATCGGCTATATTTCAGACGAGAATCATGTACGTAGCATGCTCGTAGAAGTCGGTTTTGACGAGGCGGATTTGAGGCGGTATGAAGCGGAGATCAAGTCAGGTAAATGGCTGCTGTACGTCGATGACGAATTGGAGAAATCCACTTATGAGATCAATGCGGAACGGCATCAGGCGGAAACAAATCCATTTAATCAGCCGGTTTCGGAAGCGGAACGGTTAAATAAGAGCGATGACGATTCACCAGTTGGCATCGGGAAGGATGGCTTGCCGAAAAATGAATACCGGGATAGCATTCTGTCGGATAGCTATGAGGGAGTCATGCATGTCGTGCAGGAGGATCTACTTTTTGGCAAAGTAGGCGCAGAGGTTTTATTCGATCGATCCGAATATGAACCGAACCCACCTAACGTTTCCTCTCCTTCGCAAATTCGCGGTACTCCGTCCGGGGAGCGAGCTCAGCTGCATCGAGCAGCCATGCGGGAAAGAGAAAGTGATCGCTCAGACGTCATCCCCGATCCTCGACACTTCATGGAAAGCCAGATGGATCGCCAGGATGCGATGGTCGATCCCATTGGTCCGAATGGTCTGGATGACTCTCATTCGAGGCACGGAAATTATTCCGCGAATCGAACCGAAACGAAGAAGCCAATTGTCATCGACTTGCGGAATGTCGGAAAAGAGGAGAGCAATGCCGAAACTTGGCTCAAGCCGAAAAACCAGGATCGGAATCGAGATAAGTAATGAAATCGACCATGCGCCTTGTAAGGTACATGGTCTTTTTACGGGGATTGAGGTGAAAAAATTGGGGTAATGATCATAAAATCGTGCAAGTGATCATAAATCCATACAAGTGATCATAAATCCACACAAGTGATCATAAATCCACACAAGCGATCATAAATCCACACAAGCGATCATAAATCCACACAAGCGATCATAAATCCACACAAGCGATCATAAATTCGTACAAGTGATTATAAATCCATAGAAGCAATCATAAAAACCATCTTACTCCAGAAAATTTCCATCCATTTTCTTCAAACTCTCGTTTCTTATAAACTTTCCTGCTATAATAATAGCCGGGATTTCAGAAAGGTTTGTACCCGCATGAAATTACCAAAAAAATAATAGATTATGTATCATTAGGATATGTTGGAGGATGGAAATTTGAAAGGTCTTTTATCGGTATTGGTCGTATTGTTGTTCATTGGCCTAGTCATCGCATTCCCTGTTTTCTTCATCGGCGTCGCGATCGCCATTTGGGGAGGGATTAAAATACGGAAAAACAAGGAATTGAGCCGGAAGTCGAAAATGGCTCCTACCCTATTGGTCATTGGATTATTAGTCGCACTTTCAGGATGTGTCGGTTCGGTCGACGAGGAAAAAACCGGAGAAGTCGCTCCTACCCAACAAGTTGAGGAGGAAACGCCGGAAGAAGAAAGTAAACCGGAGACAGAAACTCCGAAAGAGGAAGCGACGGCTGAGGAAAGTTCAAAAGTGGAAAAGGATGAGGCTGAATCAGAGACTGCTCAAAAAAATACGGCAGTTATCCCGCCATCCGGTGAAAAGAAGCCCGCTGCTTCGACGGCAAAACCAGCACCTGTAAAGAAAACCGAAACCTCTGGTACGACGGCGCAAGTTCCCGTCAAACTTGTAAAAACAATAGATGGCGATACGATCAAAGTATTGTATAACGGAAAAGAGATGAATGTCCGCTATTTGCTGGTTGATACGCCTGAAACAAATCATCCGAGACTCGGCAAGCAGCCGTTCGGTGAAGAAGCGAAGGAACGCAACCGGCAATTGGTGAATAGCGGCGAGTTGACACTTGAATTTGATATCGGGGAACGTGTGGATAAATACGATCGACTGCTTGCCTACGTTTACGTCGATGGGAAAAGCGTCCAAAAGACGTTGCTTGCTGAAGGGTTGGCGCGTGTCGCGTACGTGTATCCACCAAACACCCGACATTTGACGCCTTTCGAAGAAGCGCAAGCCGAGGCGAAGAAAAAAGGATTAGGCATCTGGTCGGTCGAAAACTATGCGACCGATTCCGGATTTAACAGCGACGCAGTTGAAAAGCCAAAAGCTAGCAGCCCAGCTCCGACGCCAAAAGCGCCAGTCGCTACGAGCAAACCGTCTACTCCGCCGAGCACGAATGCTTCAGGCAGTAAAGAATGGTTTAAAAACTGCACAGAGCTTAGAAAGAAATACCCGAACGGCGTTCCTGAAGGCCATGCAGCCTACCAACCTAAAATGGACCGGGACAAAGACGGCTACGCATGTGAAAGATAATAAATGATAAAAAGCCGATTGTTTCCATTAGGGATTCAATCGGCTTTCCTTTTTCTATAAAACTCCTGCCATCCCACCATCAATATTAACGGATGTACCCGTCACATAAGAAGCCGCATCTGACACAAGGAACGTTATCACTTTTGCTGCCTCATCCGTATTTCCAATACGTCCGAGCGGAATTTGACGTTCTAAACGAGAGAACTGTTCCCATGATAGCTCCGGGTTCTCTTTTTTCCACTTCTTTTCAATCTGTTCACTTCGAATTAAACCAATACAGACGGTATTTACCCGAATATTGTCTGGACCGAGATCTTTACTCATTGCTTTTGTTAAGGCCATACCTGCTGCTCTACTCACTGTAGTGGGTAAGGATGCTGCAGGAGGCGTCTTTCCAAGTACAGCGGTTACATTGACGATTGCACCTCCACCGACTTGTCGCATATGTGGAACGGCATGACGAGAACAATGAATGGCACCGAATAATTTTAAATCAAGATCTTGCTGCCAAAGTTCTGTTCCTACTTCTTCAAAGCGATGGGCTTGTGAAGTACCCGCGTTATTCACTAAAATATCTAACCGTCCATATTTTTCGACCGTAGCAGAAACGACTCTTGCACAATCTTCTTCTTTTGTAACATCCGCTTCTACAAAAAATACTTCCTTACCTGTTTGTTCTAGAATAAAAGCTGCTGCTTCTTCTAATCGCTCGTTATTTCTTGCACAAATGGTTACGTTAGCGCCTTCTTTTACTAAGTTTAAAGCTGTTTCTAAGCCAATCCCTCTACTTGAACCTGTAATGATTGCAACTTTTCCTTTTAATCCTAATTCCATAACAATCCCCTTTCACAGAATAATAAAACTCAATTACCTATTATTATATCTTTTATTCTTCATTCATACGAATTTATAGAGGTATAACGCTTGCTGTTTAACTTCGCAAGTATAGAATCGCAAGCGATAGACATATACATCAATAAACTATTCAAATAGGTGGGGTTCTTATTTTCATTCAAAAAGCCATCATTATTCTTATCGGTAGTGTTTTCGTTGCAATCGGTGTCAATTTATTTCTAGTTCCATTTGAATTATTAGACGGTGGTGCTCTCGGGATCAGTTTAATTTTTCATTATGTACAAGATATAAAGGTCGGCTGGGCATTATTACTAGTGAATATCCCTATTTTTATTTTGGCGTGGTTTTTATATCGTTCATTTTTTTATAATGGGATCCATGGCTTGCTCTTTTCCTCGTTAATGATTGATGTTTTCTACCCCATGCATAGTTGGGGAAGCACCTTATCACTAACTCCGCTTATAAGCGCCGTACTCGGAGGAATCTTTATTGGAATCGGCGCGGGAATTATGCTCCGTCATGAGATTAGTGTTGGTGGGACCGATTTACTTGCACAAATGATTGCAAGGCGTCTAAAATTAAATCCTGGCTATGTAATTTTCTCATTTGATATTCTGATCGTCACGATTGGTAGCATTCTTATTTCATCCATGTATTTAATTTTATCTTTTATGACCGTTTTCTCTGTTGGCATTACAATTAGTTTACTCGTATCAAGATCAAATAGAAGGACGGTTCCTTTAGACAAAAAATCGTATGTGAATTAGAATAATCCCCAAAAACACCGTTCGCGTAAACGAACGGTGGGCTTGGAATATTAACTATCTTGTTCCTCTTGAGCAGCTTTCAGCTCCAATGCGATTTTTAGAATTTGGTGGTTATCCATTTCGATTACTGACCATCGGTGGCCTTCGTGTTCAATTGAGTCATGTAAGGAAGCATCAATATTGTTCAATTGGAACCAACCACCGATTGTATCAACGTCTTCCATCTCTTCAAAGGTAAGACCGAAACGCTCTGCTAAGTCAGTAAGTAACACACGGCCGTTTACATAGTACAGGTCCTCACCTTTTTGTTCAATATCCGGTACTTCATCTACATCGAATTCATCGTGAATGTCTCCAACGATTTCTTCTAATATATCTTCCATCGTAATCATACCTGCAGTTCCACCAAATTCATCGATGACAAGTGCGATATGGACACGTTCCTTTTGCATTTTCAGGAGTGTATCTTGTAATGGTGTACTTTCATTCACATACGGCATCTCTTCAAGGCTTTCACTCAAAGGTTTTCTACGACCGACTGCGTTATCGGTTAACATCTTTTTTACATTCACGTAACCGATCACGTGATCTTTATCTCCATCATCTGTAATCGGATAGCGTGTATATTGGTGCTCATCCAGGATTGATAAAATCTCGGCTGTCTCCATCGATTGAGATAACGTCACCATTTGTGTGCGCGGTACCATAATATCCTTAGCAACCCGTTCATCAAACGTAAAGATATTCCTCATATATGATAATTCGGTTTGGTTGATCTCGCCGCCTTGAAAACTATTCGCCATAATAATTTTCAATTCATCTTCTGAGAGGGCATCCTTTGAATCTTTTGGCTTCACCCCAAATAGCCTAATTAAAATTCTAGCTGAACCATTTAACGTCCAGATGAAGGGAAACATTATTTTACCGAACCAATAGAGAGGCCCCGCCAAAAGCAATGTGATTTTCTCTGTAAATTGAATCGCCAATGTTTTTGGTGCCAATTCACCTACGACGACATGTAAATAAGTCATGATCGATAATGCCAATATGAGAGAGATTACGGTAGACAAAGCTTCAGGCATTCCCGAATTCTCGAAAAGAGGATGCAGCAGTCTCTCGACAGTCGGCTCTCCTAAAAAACCAAGTCCTAAAGCAGTCACTGTTATTCCTAATTGGCATGCTGATAAATAATAATCTAGATTGTCCACTAATTTCTTAGCAACAACGGCTTTTTTATTACCTTCCGCGATGAGTTGGTCGAGCCTAGACCTCCTGACCTTGACAACCGAAAATTCTGCTCCGACGAAGAAAGCTGTCAGTGCAATTAATAAAGCAACTAGCATTAAATTGATCATTATAGTTGTATCCAATAGTGACCCCACGAAAATAGGGGCTTTCACCTCCAAAATTTATTCTATCCATAATGAAATAAACTTTTTCAGTATATTTTCTATTTATACTTCACTTATCTTAGTACCTCTTGATATGCTCGGATAAACCGGTTGGAATAGAAAAGGGCTGTTCTAGAAAGTCAGTGACAATTGACTTCTAGAACAGCCTCTTTTTTATTCACCTATTACAGGAGATAAATGAACGTTGTGAATGGTAATTTCGGGCCGGCTACCTATCCTAATATTGATGCCGGTTTGTCCAAGTCCTTCGCTAATATAGAATTGTTTTTCTTTATAGCTATGCAGACCTTTTACCATATTCATTCTAACCAATTTGCCCATTTTTACAAGATGATATGGCTTGGGCCAATGAATTTGGCCGCCATGAAAATGACCCGAAAGCAAATAATCAAAATGGTAGTTATTCATTGTCAATACAACATTAGGATCATGTGTAATAACCAAATTATATCCTTTTTCTAGACCATCATAGGATTTCACCAAATTACTACGTTTTGTGCTGAAATCATCTATACCAATAATATTGAATTGAACTCCGTCTATGTCAATCATGTCGTTTTCATTTTGAAGCAGTTTGACATCATTCTGAATCAACATGTTCTTTAATTGCTTCAAGTCCTTGTTCCGCAATACATAATCGTGATTGCCAAGTACGGCGTAAATACCAAAAGGAGGATTCAATTTCTTTAACACTTCCAAATACGAAGAGAGCTTAGGGATGCTACGTTTTCTGTCAAGAAAATCGCCAGTCAAAGCAATTAAATCAATCGGCTGATTTTCAACTTTTTCATAAAGATCATCCGGGGAAATTGAGATGTTTTCAAGATGCAAATCAGAAATATGCAGTATACGTAAAGGTTTAAGGTTCTTATCTTTCGTACCACTATTACCATTTATATCTATATGATTTATTACAACAGAACTAGTGTTCTTATTGCCTATATATATGAACAAGCATAGAGCTATAAATATTATTAATGTAGCAATCATTTGTTTTCCTCCTCCTGTCAATTATACATGGTGAAAGGAGGTATTTTTACCTGTAATATATGGACGAAATGACAAATAGCCAATCAAGGAAGAGAGGATAAAACAACTCCTATTTCGCAAACTAGTCGTGATGTGAAACTTCACTCTTGCTAACGTCTTTCAACCTCATGTTAGTTAGACCAATCGGGCATTTACTGGCTGTTGATTTCCCACTTAAAGGATCCGGTGCCATTTATCATCAAGACTTTTAGAAGTGCTCAGTAACAAACTCTTTATTTCATTGACATGGCTACAATCTGAATTGCAAGTGCGTGCAATTATTCACTTTATCCGTTTTTGTTAACATCACAGTTCATAAATAATTGAATGCGATCTGGTCAACCTTAAAGATGTCATTGAATTTAGTGAGGAGCCTGCACATGAAACAACATATAATCAACGTATGGAGTATTGCCGATCCGTTTTATCTAAAGTGTACCCGTCTACAATGCCTCGAACAGATTACAGGAAGATACAGTATCTTCCGTATTCGTTTAACACGTTATAAAGGTCGCGAAGTCGTTCTGTCCGACGGTACAATTATTAAGAAAAATGATTTACTCGTAAAAATTCATTTGCATAATGTCCGTATTATGAAGGAAATGCAGAAGATAGATAAAGCAACGAATAAATTGTATCTCTACAAGACAGTTTATAATTCGATGCCTGCACTTGCGTTCTACGTATTGCAACATCATCATCGGGAGCAAATAAAAGGAATCATCGGGATAACTTCAATTGATAAAGGATACCGCCGGCTAGGGTTTGAATCCTTTTCATTTTCGAGCAGAATGTATACATGGTTTAAACGAATTTCACATTACTCGATCCATTTATTATCAAGTTCCAAGGCCTCGTCAAAAAGAAATAAGACTCCTATGCCTAGATACCTTTTCATGTCAAAAGATACCCTATGCGAAAAATATGGTTCATTGCAGAATAATGCTGCCTGATATGAAAAAGTCAACCGGAAGAGGCTATTCTCTTCCGGTTATATATTTTCAGTTAGTTATTTTTCACTTCAGACGATACACAAAGGATTTTTACATCACTGTCAGTGTAGTTATACCAATAATGCGGACGGGTAGAATCTAGCATGATCGATTCAGTCGGACCTAATTCGTAGAGCTCGTTTTCTAGGCGGACAGTGAGGATCCCCTCAATGACATAAAGAAATTCCTGCCCCTTATGTGTAAAAAGATTCCCCTCTGTCTGACTTGGCTTCAAAATGACTAAAAGCGGCGTGAAGTCTCGGTGGGTTACCATTGTGCCTAAATCCTTGTAATAAATATTATGCTCATCCATCCTCTGGTCGATATTTAACAGTTGATTGTTAGACGACCTATCTTCATCAAAGAAGTAACTTGGATTCACGCCGAATGCAATCGATATCTTTTTCAAGGATTCCAATGTCGCAGACGACTTCCCTCTTTCCAGTTGGGAAAGAAAGCTTATGGAAAAGCCCGTCCTATCGGCAAGAGTCTTCAATGTCATGCCCCGCCCCGATCTTATTTCTCTTATCTTTTCTCCTAAATGATTTGCTGACATCTTTCATTCTCCTAATTTTTTCTATTGACAGAATATTAGTATATACCTATGATGTTAGATAATTGAAGTGACACTTCAATATTTCGGTTATTGCATTTTTTTGACGTTCAATTGAAGTGGCACTTCAATTATAGCGAAGGGGGAATAGAATGTGGAGAAAAAACAGTTAAATAGGGTGTTGGTCGCGAGTCTCGTCGGAAGTTCGATTGAATGGTTCGACTACTTCCTTTATGGGACAGTGGCTGCGCTCGTATTCAATCAAGTCTTCTTTGTAAATGAAGACCCGACGATTGGTTTATTGTTGGCATATGCATCATTTGCGCTCGCCTTTTTCATACGGCCGTTCGGCGGTATCATTTTCAGTCATATTGGAGATCGGATTGGCAGAAAGAAAACACTTGTATTGACGTTAAGTCTTATGGGTATTGCCACATTCGGGATGGGGTTATTGCCTACCTATCAAGCAATCGGCATTTGGGCGCCGATCCTGTTAATTACGTTGAGACTTGTCCAAGGTTTAGGAATTGGAGGCGAATGGGGCGGTGCGCTCTTGCTTGCGGTGGAATATGCGCCTCCTGAAAAGCGTGGCTTCTTCGGGGCAGTACCACAGATGGGGGTAACGATCGGAATGGTGCTCGGTACATTCGCATTGTCGATCATGACACTGCTACCCGAAGGCTCATTCATGACATGGGGCTGGCGCGTGCCTTTCATCTTGAGTGCATTACTCGTCGTATTCGGTTTATGGATTCGTAAAGGAATTGACGAGACTCCTTCTTTTAAAGAAGTCCAAGAGCGTGGAGATATTCCTAAGATCCCTCTCGTTACTACATTGAAAACGCATTGGCGCGAAGTACTGATTGCAATAGGGGCGAAGGTTGTCGAGACGGCGCCTTTCTACATTTTCGGTACTTTTATCGTTTCCTATGCGACAAGCTATTTGGGGTATTCGCGTACGGCAACGTTAAACGCTGTCATGGTCGCTACAATCATTACGACGATATTAATTCCGATCATGGGGAGGCTATCAGACAAAGTCGGACGAAAACCACTTTATGTATGGGGTTCGGTTGGAATGATCTTATACGCATTCCCATACTTCTGGATGATTAAACAAGGGTCTGTAGCATTGCTAGTCATTGCAACAATCATCGGTCTGGGTATCATCTGGTCACCAATTACTGCAGTTCTCGGCACGATGTTTTCTGAAATTTTTTCAGCGGAAGTCCGCTATACAGGCATTTCACTTGGCTATCAAATCGGAGCTGCGCTTGCCGGAGGGACAGCACCGCTTGTTGCCACTGCACTGCTTGCTAAATTTAACGATTCATATGTACCGGTTGCGCTTTATATCATCTTCACCGCGGTCGTTTCACTTATTGCCATTTGGGCAGTTAAGGACCGAAAAAACGAAGCGCTCGATCAATAGTTAAGGAGCGATTTCATGTTAATCATCAATGAAAAAGAAATTCAAACGACCTACGGGATGAAAGAGGCTATGAAAGACGTCGAACATATTTTACGGGCGAAAGCGAGGGAAAAAATCGCAAACCCGCACCGGACGGTTATTGAATTTCCACAACATCACGCATCTGTCCTCTATATGCCGAGCGCTGATTCGGTAAAGGAAATTGCGACGATCAAAACCGTGTCGATTTTCCCTGAAAATCCTGCTTCAGGAAAACCGACAACCCAAGGAGTCATTCTTGTAACAGACGCTCGGGACGGCGAACATCTTGCATTGATGAACGCCTCGTATTTGACAAGGTTGCGTACGGGGGCATTAAGCGGTCTTGCAACAAATCACCTTGCTCGGCAGGACGCCACTGTACTAACTGTCATCGGCACCGGAGCGATGGCATTTGAACAAGTTCTTGGCGTATTGGAAGTCAGGAAGATTTCAAAAATCCTACTTGTAAACCCCACAATAGCGAAAGCGGAGCGCTTCAAAGAGAGTCTGTTTGCATTCGGCATTGGTGAGGACATTGAAATTGAAGTTATGGAAAATGTTGCCGAAGCGGTTCGCGCAGCCCATATCATCTGTTGCAGCACCCGTTCGAATACTCCCGTGTTTGACGGAAACGATGTGATGCCCGGCACCCACGTCAACGGCGTCGGATCATACCTTTCCCATATGCGTGAAATGGACTTCACTTTCATTCAACGGTGCAGCAAAATTGTCACCGATGATGAAGTAGGCGTGAAAGAAGAAGCCGGTGAATTAATCCACGCGAACGAGCAGCCAGGTTGGACCTTCGACGACTTGCATGGGGAGCTAATGGACCTGGTTACAGGTGTAGCTACCGGAAGAACGGACGACGATGAAATTACTTTCTTTAAATCGGTCGGTGCCGCGTACTTCGACCTCGCTGTTGCCGAAGGAGTCTACCGGAAGGCCACAGAGGTAGGCATTGGAATTGAAGTGGATGTATAAAAGATAAAGTATGACCGGCAAGCCCTGAATTGGGTTTGCCGTTTTTTCGTGATTTTAATAACAGATTACACAAGTTGAAGAGGGATTGGTGTCATCTTTATTGAAATTACTAATGAAACTATCGTTTTGGAGGTAATTAAATGAATCATAATAACGAGCATTTAGACAGTTTTACCAATATGCATGATAACTTTATTAGGGACTGGAACGAAGCAATGAATTCGGGAGAGTCGTCTTCGGTTGAAAGGATGACCGAGGATTATTATGTGGCCTACTTCAGGGAGCCTAATGAAAAACCTTTGTTTTTTAATAGGGATGAGTCTATAAGCGGGATGCGACAATCCGTTAAACAGATGTTAGGAGCGAAGAAGCGGTTTGAAAATCGGATGATTCGTCTTCGTAATGAGGACAATGCGGTCGTGTTTTATGAACTTTTGATTGAAAAAGAAAATAAAATAGTGGCTAGGCTGTTTAGTATCGAAAATTGGATGTTCCTTGATAACAAATGGATGATTGTTCGAGAAACAGAAGAGGCTATTTGTTAATGAAAATACGGATTGCTCATTAGGCAATCCGCTTTTCATTAACCTTCTTCTTCTACAATCACAGCTTTTCCTCTCATTTTCAACAATAACGGAATCAACAGCCATGCTGCAGCCGCAATGAGGAATACGAGTGATAACGGTTTCGTGAAGAAAATGCTGAAGTCTCCGTTCGAGATTGTTAACGCCCGGCGCATATTGTTTTCAATCATCGGCCCTAATACGAGCGCGAGTACGAGCGGGGCTACCGGGTAATCATTTTTCGATAATAAATAACCGACAACGCCACATCCGAGCAATAAATACAAATCAAACGTCGTATATTGCACAGCGTACACACCGAAAAATGAAATCATGACGATGATTGGCAACAAGTATTTCTTCGGTGTTTGAATGATTTTTGCAAACACTCGGACGAGAGGCATATTCAACACTAACAGCATCAAGTTTCCGATGAACATACTGGCAATCAGCCCCCAAGCGACTTCTGGATGCTCATCGAAAAGAAGCGGGCCTGGCTGAATATTGTACATGATGAGCGCTCCCATCAAAATGGCCGTCGTACCGGAACCAGGAATCCCGAGCGTCAGCAACGGAATCATCGCTCCACCGGAAGCCGCGTTATTCGCAGATTCAGGACCTGCAACGCCAGCGATGTTTCCTTTCCCGAAGGTCTCCGGCCGTTTAGCGAATTTTTTCTCCGTCATGTACGAGAAGAATGAAGCAAGTGTTGCCCCAGCGCCTGGGAGAACACCGATAAAAAATCCGAGCAACGAGCCGCGGACGATAGGTACCGAGCTGTCTTTCATGTCTTGTTTTGTCGGAAGGATACGGTTGATTTTCGCAATCGTCCCTCCTTCCTCGTCCCGTTCTAAAATTGTTTTAAACACTTCACCGAGCGCGAAGAGTCCGACTGCGATCGTCAGAAACTCAAGTCCCGAGAACAAGATCGGTTGGTTGTATGTAAAACGGGCGATTCCTGAAACTGCATCGATACCGATCGTGCCGAGCATAAGTCCAAAGACAGTCATCATCAATGCTTTGGTCATCGATTTTCCGGCAAGCCCGCTCACTGCGGCCAAGCCTAGTAACATTAATGAGAAGTACTCCGCAGGTCCAAATTTAATGGCGACATTCGATAACGGTTCTGCTAATAGCACGAGACCGATTAAGGCAACGATACCAGCGAAGAAAGATCCGATGGCAGCGATCGCCAATGCAGCTCCCGCCCGTCCTTGTCTAGCCATTTGATAGCCATCCAGCGTCGTGACGACTGATGACGATTCACCTGGAGTGTTTAATAAAATCGAAGTCGTCGATCCTCCATACATCGCTCCGTAATAAACCCCTGCAAGCAAAATAATGGAGCTTGCCGCAGCTGCACTCGTCGGCATTCCGGAAGTCATCGTTGCCGTTACCGGAATGAGGAGTGCGACACCGCTCATCGGACCGATGCCCGGTAGGACACCGACCGCAGTACCGATGACGACACCGATAAATGCGAACAATAGATTATGCCATTGGAATGCAATCGCAAACCCGTCCGCCAAAAATTGTAATGTGCTCATGTGTGACTCCTTTCTCCTTTCAATCAATTACGCTTCGGCGTAATTATGTCGGGATATTATCGAGCTTGCTCGATACTACTACTAGATAAGTTAAAACGGAAAACCAGGCAATGAGCCGCCAAGAAGTTCCGAGAAGAAATAATAGACACCGAATGAAAAAACTGCAGCTATAATAATGGTTGGCACGATTCGGCCGCGTTCCATCGTTTGGAAGGCAATTAGTAAAAATATGAACGTCGATATGACGTAACCGATTTTTTCTAATAAAAATGCATACAATACTGCGCTTACAAAAATAATGAGGAATTTTTTATATTGAAGTTTTTCTTTCGAAGCTGCGCCTTCCGCTTTGTATTTGAACGTTTCGTACAGCAATCTCAAACTTAATAACATCAGAATTATGCCGAGCCATAGTGGAAAAATCTTCGGTCCAACCGAAGATCCGTACGCGCTGTTCGATATTTTCAAGCTTTCGGTTACGAATAATAGACCAATCAGTAAAAAAGCGATGCTTGCGTATCGATCGAATGTTTTACTCATTGTTCTTGTCACCCCCTAAAAGAGAAGGCGGCCGCATGAGCCGCCCAACAAAATTTTCCCGCATTAACTGGCTGTAAGATCCCACTTGGGGATCAACAGCCAGTAAAAGCCCGATTCGTTCAACTAACAATCAGTGGAAAATCGCCACTGATTGAAGTTTCACCTTATTTTTGCATACCAAGTGCTGTTAAAAGTTCCACGATGACTTTGTCTTGGTCTTCCAAGTACTTCGTGAAATCTTCAGAGCCGCGGTATTCACTTTCCCAGCCGTTTCTTTCAAGTTCCGATTTCCACTCATCCGTCTCGACCATTTCTTTCAGCTTCGCTGTCCAATAGTCGACAGCTGCATCGGACATTTCTTTTGGTCCGAAAAGGCCACGCCAAATGGTGAACTCAGCGTCAATTCCTTCTTCTTTAAATGTCGGAACTTCCGCTAAGTCTCCACCTAGACGCTCAGAAGAGCTGACAGCAAGGACACGGACATCTCCGGATTTCATGTATTGACCAATTGTCGAGGCATCCGTCGCAATCACATCCGCATTCCCACCGAGCAATGCTGCAATTGCTTCACCGCCGCCATCGTATGAAACGTATTTCACCGTTTTCGGGTCAATTCCGTATTCGAACGCTGGCAAAACGCCAACAAGATGGTCCATCGATCCAGGCGCAGATCCACCCGCAAGTGTAATCGCTTTTGGATCCTTCTTAATCGCTTCCAACACATCTTCCAACGTATTGAATGGAGAATCCGCTTTGACGACGATTGCCCCATAATCGCGTGTCAACTGTGCCAATGGTGTCGTATCCTTATAGCCGTATGGGCTGTTCCCTTCGGCTTTATTGTTATTGATGAGAAGTGGTGGAGATTTAACGAGCAACGCGTAGTCATTCTTCACTTCTTTCGTTGCAAACTCAGCCATGTATACCGCACCGCCACCGCCAGGCTTGTTTTCAACCGTAATCGGCTTTTCAACCAACTTCGTGTCATTCATCGTTTTTGCAATCGCTCGAGCGGTCAAGTCCCATCCACCGCCTGCCCCAGATGGAGCAACAATCGTTAAATTACGTTCCGGATATTTCGAAGACCCCTTTTCTTCCCCATCAGTCTTCGAACACGCCGCTAGACCGATAGCCAATGCACCCGCCACAGCGACAGTCGTTAATTTCTTCCAAACCATACGTGAATCCCCCTTTGAAATAAATTTATGATAGCGCTTTCAATCGCTATCATAAATTTATCAGAAAGTTAGTTTGATTCAATGTTTTCGTCCATAAGTTGGATATTGGTCGTAAATATCATTTTGTTCATATTGTTCACCGGTGTTTAATGAAATATCTTCTTTCCGGACGTCCGACTGTACCGTAGATAAGCTCTGTAAAAGCGCATTTTTCAGTAACGAGATACTCTAAATAACGTCTTGCCGTTGACCGACTGACGCCAATTTCCATACCGAGTGATTCCGCGGTGATCCCCCCATCGAGCTGTTTTAAATGGTTGACCACTTTCTCTCTCGTAATCGGGTCAATCCCTTTCGGAGGAAGCGCATCCGTTGTCGGTTCGGTTATATTCGTTTTATTCCAAAGCAATTCAATCGAATCCGCTTGCAGGATGCCACTTCCGGCGAGTGCCATTCTTTTAGCCTTATAGGAAAGAAGACTTTCCTTGAAACGGTCGAATGTGAGTGGCTTCAATATATAATCGGCAACGCCGCGGCGGTATGCTTTTTTTACAATGTCGACTTCGGCCGCAGCCGTTATGAAAATGATATCCGTATCAGGGCTGCTTTCATGGATGAACCTCATAATGTCCGTGCCAAGCGCATCCGGTAAATAGACATCGAGCAAGACGAGGTCAGGTTGCAGCGCCTGCACCCAATCCTTCGCCTCCTCACCGGTAAGTGCTGTTCCTACAACTTCAAACCCTTCGATTCTATCAATAAACCGACGGTGAATATCGGCAATCCGCTTATCGTCTTCTATAATCAGAACTTCAATGAGTGACAAGTAAAAAACCCCCTTTCGGAATGGAGATGATGAACAACGCACCACCTAAATCCCCTTTTTCTACCGTAATGGAGCCGCCTAGATCCTCGACATTATCCGCTACTTTCAGAAGTCCGTATCCCCGGTCTGCAACATCTTTTGTCGAAACTTTTTCATGGAATAATGCATCGAGCAGTTCGTCCGCAATGCCAAGGCCCGAGTCTTCCACTTCAAATAAGATCTCCTCCCCATTATCTAAAATGAAAAGACGGACCATTCGTTTCTCCTCCGGCAACATTTCGACGGCTTCAAAAGCATTCGTAACAAGATTCCCAATGATGGAAACGAAATGGGTCTTCTCTAAGTGGGACGGCAGCTCTTTCAGGTAGCTATCTTCATCGAGAAGGAACCTAACTTTTAATTCCTTCGCACGGTTAAAGAAGCCGATGACGATTCCACCAAGAAACGGATCTTGCAACCGCTTCGTCACAAACTGGATGAGCGATTGATGTTCTGCCGTCTCATCATGTATGAGGCTTAGCGCCTCGTCATAGGACTGAAGCTGAATGAGCCCTGAAATCGTATAAAGGAAGTTATTGTATTCATGTGTCTGTGCCCGAAGTGCCTCTGTATAGCGCTTCACTTGCGATAATTCCATCGTAAGCTGGTCAAGTTCCGATTTAAGCCGGAATGTCGACACAGCCCCGATGATCTGTTCATTCGCACGAATCGGGATCCGGTTGACAATGACTTCCTTGCCGTGAATTTCCATTGGCCGATCAAGATGCCGTTCACCGGTTTCCAATACTTTCGGTAACAACGTGTTCGGTAAAACTTCCTGGATCGATCGTCCGATCAGTTCGGCCTGCCCTGGAATGGAAAGCGCATCGTAGGCGGCCGCGTTCACTGTCGTTATGAGCCCTTTTGCGTCCACCATAATAATTCCTTCACGGACGGATTCGATAAGCGCATTCCGTTCGGTGAATAAATTAGCAATTTCCGCAGGCTCCAAATCAAATAACTCCTTTTTAATATTACGAGCCAGAACGCTTGAACCGATGATACCGAGAATGATTGCGATGAGCACGATGTAGGAAATGTTATCAACGTATTGGAAAAACATAATCGAAATGTCTTCATTTAAATAACCGACCGAAACGACCCCGATAATTTCACCTTGCTCATTCAAGACTGGCGCCTTTCCGCGCAAAGCCGGTCCGAGTGACCCCGTCGCCTCTGAAATATACGATTCTCCGAATTGAAGCGCCCGTTCATTATCATCCCCGACCATTTTCTTGCCGATTCGATCGACAACAGGATGGGCATACCGGATCCCTTCGCTGTCCCCAATGACAACATACTCAGCACCGGTTTGCAGACGGACAGCTTCCGCAATCGGCTGCAACGCCTCAGTCGGATTCTCCAATTCAAAACCGGCTCGAACATCCGGACGTTCCGCAGTCGTCTTCGCGATGCTCAGCGCCCGAATGCCGAGCTGCTGCTCAATCCCGTGGGACATCGTGAAATAGAACGACACACCGACAAGGATTGCAACAAGAGAAACAAATAAGGCACCATAGAAAAATATGCGGGACTGCAAGGATTTCAATTTCATGAAGTATCCTCTTTCTATCACGAAGTTTGTAAATAGGAGGATGCTTGACTCCCGCCAGCATCCGTTTCTCTCTATGTTACACTATTGGGAATTGTGGGGGAATAGGGTTTAGGGAGAAAGATGGGATTGGACGCGCGGAGGGAGGGTTTGGACGTGGAACCATGAACTTTGGACGCGCGAGGACCGGGTTTGGACGCGTAACTACAGACTTTGGACGCGCGAGGACCGGGTTTGGACTCGGAACTACAGACTTTGGACGCGCGATGGCCTTGATTGGACGCCGGACTACTAACTTTGGACGCGAGCAATTCTTGTTCGAGTCATTGCATTCCCAGGAATCATTCTAATTCAAACAGGGTACGATATTCAATGACTGGTGAAGAAAGGGGTCCCTCCATATGCAAGAGTTCAAAATCACTTACTTTTTCGATGAAGAACATTACATCCGTCGCTTTATACATACCGATTCCTTGGAAAGCGCCGAACAACTTGTCCGCATCGAGCGGGATCAATACATTTCCTTTCGCGACAGCAGAGGCATCTATCACGAGCTCCATACTGGCAAAGTTCGGGTCGTGCAAGTTTCTGAATATCATCGGGTGGATAAAAAATAAAATGCCTTCCCAATAACAATCTCAAATCATTTCCCATGAAGCTTTTAAGATCGCATTTTGAAACTCTTCCTTCTCTTATCCGTAAAGAAGATGGTAAGGAGGTTAGTAATTTGACTAGGTGGACTTCATTTCAATTCGCGACAATCGTTGCCATAGGATTATTCTTAGCCGGAATGCAACTTTTCCGGACAAGTATCCTATCATTCCTTACTTCAATTAATATTGGAGTGCAGCCGCCAATCATCATCACGTTTCTAACGATCATTACTGTCATTTGGGGTTGTGCTCTCCTAGTTGTTTGGCAAAGCAAAAAAGGGAAGCCGCTTTTCAAGCATAAGATATGGCGAATTATGCCGGCAATTGTAGGAGGTTGGCTCCTTCTCTCGATCATTGGCTTTCTTGTACTCGGTTTGACGATTCTATCGGATATCAATACATACATGCTCTGGCTGGTTGATTTATTTATTATTTATTTTCTAGCACTCTTCTACATATTTATTCTTTCCATTGTTATTCGTTATGGAAATACACAAAATGATATGAGTACGATTACATTTTCCGCAAATATTGCAGTACTTGTCGCTATCATTATTTTATTTTTCCTTCCAGGGTTATAAGTCAATAGCAGAAAGCCTCACGAGACACAATCCCATGAGGCTTTCTTGATTAATTCCGATTTCGGTATTGCTCATCCACGACATGATACAAATTCGCCTTTTCTAAATAGGTTCGAGGTGCCAGGAACGTCACTGTGACGACACCCGGATGGCGGCCAATTTCGATTGAGCCGGTAATCGTTGCGCGGTTCATGATTTCTTCAACAGGTACATCGAAAAGCTTCGCAGCGCGCGCAAGACCGTTTGCGGTTGCGACGTTCAGATCGATGCCAGTTCCGATAACAGAGATCGGGAGGCTCTCCTCTATTTCCTCCACTCCCCATTGTGCGGCGAGGGCCTTGGCGGATAGCTTTTCCGATGCCGTAAGTGGTTTTGCTGTATATGGCAAGTCCTCTTCATTCGGCAACAAAATTGGCCCTTCGATGTTGAGTCCTTTCAAAACGTTCACTTGTAAATGAACAATACCCGCAACATCCGCTGTATGCCCTGCGATTTCGCCATCCCCTTGCATTGCGTGCATGTCTCCGATGTAAACACCGCCACCCGGTACCTTTACCGGGCAGATCAACGTTGCACCCGAACGGACTCGGTTAATATCCATATGGCCATCTGTCCGGTGCTCATCAAGTTGCTCCTGTGTAACAGCATATTCGTGAGGAGCGCCGACGAGGAAAGAGCCAAAATCGCCCGCATTATGAGAATCAGGCATCGGCATCGAAGGCGTTGTGCCGAGTTGGCCGAGGAATGGTCGCATTCTCGCCACTGTGCCGATTAAGTCATGCGGCGCAAAAGTGACAATCGGGTTTTGGACAGACGCATTAGGGGTTCCCATATAATGCCTGCCATTTTGTCCAATTTGCTCTGCAGCTTCTTTCGGCACCGTCACTCCGACATCACCGCGGTCGCTGAATGTGATTGTATAGCCATTCGTGAAAGTGAATGGCGTAATATCCTCATCACATGTAGCACAACGGATTGCTTCCTGCCCAATCCCCTTGATGACAGTTTCCGGATACATCGTCCCACATCCAGGACATTTCACCGCTACAAACGGGTCGCCTAGGAAGCGGCCTTCCACTGGCTGGTCACTTCCTGATGAAGTTGCCATTGAAGTCACTTGGATGGACTTAATCCTAATAGCAATCGCGTCTCCAACCTCTGCGCCTTCAACGAATACCGGTGTCGTCACTTCATGTCCGCCTTTTAAGCAAGGCGTTATCATCGGTCCCCAACAGCCCGGTGCTGTATTCGCGACAATTTGCCCGCCGTCCTTTACGGGTCCGAGCATCTCTTTTGCGGGATCCAATACTCCGTCAATGAATGAGTTCACAAAAAGCGTTTCAACTGGTGTTGCTACTGCAGTTTTCATCTTTTAGTCCCCCTTGTCAACTAGTACTCTACCTATTATATCAAAGTTCTGAATTTTTTATTATATTTTAATCCTTTTACTGTCGCTGATTTCGTTGCGGGTTCGCATGATTGTGTTACGAGTCGGATTGATTGTGTTGCTAACTAGTATATTTGCGTTGCCATGCTGTTTCGTTGTGATGTGACTGTTTGATTGCATTGCGAGGAATACTCATTGTGTTGCGAAGTCGCTTAATTGTGTTGCGATCTGTTATGCGGGTTGTTGGATTTCCATCTGGAAACCATGACGCGATTTCAATAAAAAAACCCAGTCCGATATGGTACGAACTGAGCTATTATCTGTATTTATCTTAGTGGATGTTCATCCCTTGTAAATATCTAATTTCTCTTGGTAGCAAGAATCGCCGATGTCTTTGGAGTCAAATAAATTTCAGTTGCAATTAATTCTTCGTGATTAAGCCAGTACTCTCTAACCTCATCCGGTTTTCCTTTCCACTCTTCTGGAAAATATTCTTCAGGAGTAAAATCATCCATTAATAACATTCCACAAGTGTTTAAGGCTTGAAATAAAATCTCTCTTTCTAACGTTTTCGCTGCAGCAGCATCGGCAAATATAAATTGGAATGGGCCTTTAGCTATTACCTCTTTCCAATCACCATACATAAATTCTACCTGGTTATGAAGTAGAGTATTTGTAACATCAACAATCTTTTCTTTTGAATTATCCACCGATATGAACTCTACTGTTGGAGCTATAGCTGAAAGTATCCAAGAGCTTCCAACACCATAACCAGTCCCTATTTCAAGTATTTTCCCATCTCTTACCTGCCCCACAAGAACTAATAGAAGTCTTCCAACTTCATCTGAACAGGAATTAATAAATTCTTTTTCTTCCGCTAATTTTTTGGAAGCCTTAACCAGCTCAGGAATGTATGTGTTAGAACGATAAGCAGTCGTCACTAAATAACCCCCTTAAGTAGTTGTTTGTATTATATAGGGTCATGTACTTTCGACACGATGTGCATTCGATAGAACACGCGACAACGTCTCCCTAACACATAATGCGAATCTGATTTTTCCCGCTTTCTTTCGCTTCATACAGCGCAATATCCGCTTGGTGGAACAGCTCGGTGAATGTTTGAATTTTACCGTTCGCGTTATCGGCGATGCCGACGCTTGCCGTTAAGGAAAGGTAGATGCCGTCTTTTTCAATTTTGATCGAACGGACAGCCTCGAGCAGTTTTTCGGCTTTGTGGTGAGCCTTTTCGACGGACAGATCACGTAAAATGATGGCAAATTCATCACCGCCGAAACGGCCCATCAAGTCGCCGTTTCTAATTTGGCCGGCGCATGCTTGACCGATTTTCTTGATGATTTCGTCGCCGAATATATGGCCGTACGTATCATTCAAGATTTTCAAATTGTCGAGGTCCAGTGCGATACAGACAATGCTTTCTCCCGTAACCGCAGCTTCCGCAAGCCATTGATCGGTTGTTGTTTCTGTGAAGCTTCGATTGTAAAGTCCCGTGAGGTAATCGGTGTTCGCTCTCCGTTCGATTGTCGCAACCCGATGCTTTACACCCAATTTAACTGCAGCCATCGCGACATCATGCTGTCTAAGATCGCTTAATAGGTTGATATACGCTTGCTGTGCTTTATACCCACGTTGCACATCCCCCATGACTTCACATAACTTGCATTTTTTCTCCAAAATCCCTTTCAGCAAATTCTTGTCTTTATAGCTTTCTGCAAGTTCTTTCGCAGTATCATACGCTTCCAGAGCTTCGGTGTACATCTTTTGCTTTATTAACAAACGGCCATACAAATCATGAACTTGCGTCTTTTCACGAATAAACGAATCGAGCAGTGGGTCATTAACCATTTCGTTTACGAGCAGTTCTGCAGCTTCCAGATCATTCATGCCGATCAGGGCATTTGCGATATTCAGCTTCACCCGGAATTCCAATATCGGAGTTCTCGGTTCATGAAGCTTGGCCGCTTCCAACCCCTTTTCGGCCATGGAAAGAGCGCTTTCAAAATCGTTTTCTTTTGCTAAAATCATGCTGTAGTTGCTGTACGCATTGCTGAGAATATTGAAGTGGCCAAGCTTTTTGCCCAACCTGATAGCATTTTGCAATGTTTCTTTCGCAGCTTCATAGTCTTTATTATACTCATGCAGTAGGAATAGCACATTGTACCCATTCAACCGATCGGCTTCATCGCCGAAGTCGGTGCAGTGTTCAATATAGGCATCGATGCTATGGAATGCCTCTTCTATTGCGCCGATGCAATAAAAGGACGCGGCATTGTTAATGTGGGCTGTTAAAATGGATTTTGAATCATGTACAGCTAAACCGGCTTCCAATAATTGAAAACAAGCTTCTATCGTTTCTTCATATTTCCCTTCCACTCGCAGCTTCAGGACATTTCGTTGCAATGAAATCAAATCTTCTTTCTCCATGCCCACAACTCCTATTCCAAAAGTAGTTCTATTTAACTGTACTTATATTTCTAAATTATAATACAATCGTATCACATACTGGGTTATTGTGGAACTTTTTTTATTGGAGAATTATGTATGGAGCTATGGAAGATAGCTCCTATATGTGACACTTCCCCCTATTTCCTTGCTTGTCCATCCAATGTATTGGCGGTTGTCTTCCCTGGCGTCTCAGCTAAGTCTAGTAAATTTGATTCGGCTTTGAATAATTGCTTTTCGTACTCTTTTTCGAATGAAGCTAGAAGATCTACGGCAGGACCCACTCCCGCAAATATAGCGGCACTGCTGGCTACGACGGCAATTGCCAAAAGTAATGCAGCTAACTTTTTAATCGTGCTCACTCCCCAAACTATGTCTTTCTCTTACTATACGACGGAACCAAGAAATAGAAAATTCAATTTTATTGATAAAATATGCTATTCACTTTGGAAAATCGTCAGTAAATAAAACAAACCCATGTGCATCGACAGATTATATTGTCAGATGCTGGAGGAACTTAGGGAAACATTCATTTTTCGCAATGCATAAAAAAAGAGTCAGCATAGTTAGCCGACTCCATTAATTTTCAAATAATCTCTTTGAAATATGCTACAGTCTTCATCGGTTCACCCACTTTACGTAAAGACCATGTTTCTTCTATATAAATGTCCGCGAGCTTTTCGAATTTACCACCATGTTTCTTTGACCATTCAAGCGCTACGACGCTTTCGAATACATGCGCCATTCGTTTCATGAGACCTTTCGCTTCAAACGTTTGAAGGTCATTATCAAATGAGGCGAACTCCGCCAAGTCACTAGATAGCTTGTTCAGTTCAACGAGAACCGCTTTTTTCATCTCGCTGTCATTGATGACGACGAGGCGGTTGCGCATTTCGTCGATGAACAGTTTATGGGCTTCGAATTTATTGACGAGACGGATGAGTTCGAGCCCGAGAATATTGGCGGTGCCTTCCCAGACGGTGAGCACTTGGGCGTCACGCAACAGGCGCGGTGTGACGAAATCTTCGATATAGCCGTTGCCGCCATGCATTTCAATCGCCTCGTGGGCGAAGTGGATTGCTTGCTCAGCCGTCTCCTTTTTGATGAGCGCAATGAAAAGTCGATTCAGGATCTTTTCACGGTCTGATGCGTTTCCGTCTGTGACACGTTCATACAGTTGGATGAAGTCAAAGACAGTTGCTACTTCGGCATGGAGTCTCGCTGCCATTTTTCCGAGTGTGTCCTGCACCATAGGATAGTCGGTAAGCCGCTTGCCGAATGCATTCCGTCGGGTTGCATACGCAGTTGATTCCAATAGGGCGCGCCTCATAATGCCGATAGAAGCGACTGCGTTACAAATGCGCGAAAGATTGAGCGCTTCCATCATATAATAGAAGCCTTTTGCTGGATCTCCGACTACATAGGCAAGCGCGCCGTCAAATTCCACTTCCCCGGAAGGGACGGCCCGGACGCCGAGTTTGTCTTTTAACCGACGGATACGGAGGCCGTTCAATTTGCCGTTTTCCGTGCGCCACGGGACAGCGAACAATGTTAATCCGCGAGTTCCAGCCTGTGCTCCTTCGATTCTCGCTAGCACCATAGCTACACCTGCCATGCCTGCATTCGAAGCGAAGTATTTCTCACCATAGAGACGGTACTGATCACCGTCTTTTACCGCCTTCACGACATTCGCCCCGACATCCGATCCGCCTTGGCGTTCTGTCAGAAACGTAGCTCCTTCGTACAGCGGAACTTCTCCCGTTGAACAGACATTGCCGAGAAACAGGTTTTTCACATGGTCATCCGCATAATGATCGAGTAAGTAGGCGGTCGCCATCGTCAACGTCACGGGGCAATAAAATCCGGGCTCTGCATGGGAAAGTAAATAGCCTTGTGCGAAACTGTACGTGTAATTCCCCTTATGGCCGAGCTCCGGGATTTCCTTGTGTACATAGCCAACAATGCCCGTGTCATACGTTTCTTGGACCGTTTTCCGATATCCCACATTCACCCAAACGTCGGAAACTTCTTCACCGAATTTGTCGTATCGAATGAGGCGAGGCTCCCCCTCGCGGTCGGTATGCTTCGCGCGTTCGTCGATTGCGTTTGCACAATGTTCCCCGAAGAGGGCAAGTTCGCGTTTGGCATAGTCGAGGAAAGGTCCTTGCAAATGCTCCTCGAGAATTAAACGAAGCGTATCGTCTTCTTCAAAGAAGTTGTCGGTTTTGATCGATTCCGCTTCCTGCACGACTTTCATTGAACCGTCACCCCTTCTCTCAATGGCTGTTTCAAAATTTTCCCGGAAGCATTCCGCGGCAATGCTTCGACTTGTTCATACAGTCGAGGCACTTTATATTTTGCGAGATGCTCAGTAAGGAATGCTTTTAATTCCCCGCTATCTATTGGATTTGCAGCGGCGAACACCGCTTTCACCGTTTCGCCCCACTCAGGGTGCGGCACGCCGACGACCGCGACTTCGCGAATGCCAGGAAAGCGGAGAATTGTCTCCTCGATTTCTTTCGGATAAATATTGACGCCGCCTGAAATGATCAGATCTTTTTTCCGGTCGACAATCCATATATAACCATCCTCATCGAACTTCGCCAAATCGCCCGTCTTCAACCAGTCCCCGATGAATGCTTCTTTCGTTGCTTCTTCATTTTTGTAGTAGCCGAGCATATTTCCTTCGCCGAATAAGACGATTTCACCGATTTCCCCCGGTTGAACGTCCATTCCTTGTTCATTCACAATACGAAGTTCTGTATGCAGCGGCGCCCGTCGTCCGACGCTCCCCGATTTCGTTATATGCTCTTCTGCAAGTAGCAATGAACCGCTCGGACCTGCTTCCGTCAAGCCGTAGACACAAACAAGATTGTCCGTCCGGAAAGCAGTTTGCACCATTTTCACTTCATTCGCGGATAGCGGCGCTCCTCCGTAAATCCACCATTTCATTGAAGACAAATTCGCTTCCTTCAGGCGAGGATGCCCTGCTGTGAGCAAATAGGCGACAGGGGCACCGAAGAAATGAGTCGTCTTTTCCTTCTCTACCGCGTCGATTAATAGATCCGGAGTGAACGTCGGCGTCAGGACGCAAGTTGCACCGACATACACCGCTGCCATCATGAATAAATGAAGAGGTGCGGAATGGCTAAGCGGCATCATGAGCAGGATACGACTTTCCGGTTTCACTTCCATTTCAACGGCGATCATCGAGGCGACAGTTAAGATGTTGCGATAACTGAACAGTACCCCTTTCGGATTGCCTGTCGTTCCGGACGTGTATAGAATTGTCGATTCATCATCCTCTTTCATGCTGCAAGCAATCGATCGCTCGTCCGCCTGTTGGATGAGCGTTTCGAAGCTATTCCAGTTTCCGGTAGCTTCACCTGTTTTAATTAAAATAGAAGGCGAGTTCAATGTTTTCACCGTTTCAAATAGCAACTCATGTGCAATGAGCGCTTCAGCATCCGAATGGTTTAAGACGTAGGCTAGTTCCTCCGTCGTCAGCTTGACGTTGATGGGAACAACGATGGCACCGATGCGCTGAATGGCAAAGTAAGCGACGATAAACTCCTCGACATTCGGTAGGAACAATGCCACTTTTGAGCCCTTATGGATACCATTACTTAGAAGCGCATTCCCGAACCGGTTGACACGAGTGTTCAATTCCTTATACGTCGTCCGCTTCCCCATGCTGACGACAGCTTCTGTTTCAGGATACTTCCTTGCATTTCTTTCCAATAACTGTGAACTGTTCATCCCATCAATCCCCTTTCGTTTTGGTGAACCTTTTACCGGATTGTACGCGTTATTCCCCAAAATGATTCCGACACTTCCGTAAACCCCTTCACCATCCCTTCGTCCTTTTCTATGAATATACCATTGACGGTAATGAAAAGGTATATATTGTTTGAATTATCTAATTAAACTTAACGAAATAAAAACCCACGAAGAGAAGGGCACTGACTATCTTTTTTGAGACAGTCAAAAAACACCTTATTATGCAGCCAGTTGTCGGAATTGTACCGGCGATTGGCTGTTTAATTTCGTTTGAATGCGGATATTGTTATAATAAGTAATGTATTCTTCGACAATTTGAATCACATGCGCATTCGATGTGCGATGGATTCCGTCGAGGTAGAACGTTTCCGACTTTAGCGAGGAGTGGAACGTTTCGATTGGGGAATTATCAGCGGGCGTGCCTTTACGGGACATGCTCATGGTAATTCCCTTTTCTTTTACTGCCTTTTGATAGGCATATGATGTATAAACCGAGCCTTGATCGCTATGCAAAATACAACCTTTAGGCAAGTCAGGTAATTGATGCAATGTATCCAAAACGAAAGTGGTATCCTGGATGAAACCGATGGTCTGGGCCACAATCTCTCCGTTGTAGACATCAAGAATACTTGAAAGATACATCATAGATTGGCCGAAAGGCAAGTACGTAATATCAGTCAACAGTTTTTCCAAGGGTTTAGACGCAGTAAAATCCCTTTCCAACAGATTCGGTGCGACATGTGCGGGCTGCCCGGTACGTTTGCGTTTCTTCACTTTCACTCGGCACTGCCATCCATATTTCTGCA